>NZ_JAMXMX010000004.1 GCF_024055725.1 Actinoallomurus spadix
ATAAAGGCACTGGCTTTTAGCACACTGTTGAGTTCTCAAGAAACGGACACACACCGTCAGGGACCCGACACTCGCCGGAACCCCTCTGGGGCAACCCTTCTATCCTAGCGCCCCCGCTCCGCTTGTCAATCCCGCTCCGAAGAAGATCTTCTTCGCGAGACGGACCGGCAGAACCGGCACGCTCCCCCCGGACGTCGAGCACCTCGACCGGCGAACCGGCCGCAGCAACTCCATCCAGGAGTTCCCCATCGGGCCGACCATCGCCATGAAGCGATGTCCTGCATCCCGTCTCGGGGCGACCACACCATGCTAGCCCGCTCCGGACACTGTCCGAACCAAGCCACTCGGTGTGGATTTCCCCCCGGGCCGGCCGCCTTCCGGCGTCCCGCTCCCTCGGGGGCGAAGAGAACACTACGTCGCCCCGGAAACCCCGTCAAATCGGCGCCAGTGCGGTGACCACATGCGTTCGCCTGATCCGGTGCCACCCCGGCCGGACCCATCAGGCCCGCCCGAGCACTCGGACGCTGTCACCCCAGCAGGAACGAGTCCCTGCTCAGGTAACAGGCGGCCTGGGGCCTTCGCGGAGAGCACCGCCGTCGCCTCGACCGGCCTCTGGCCCGCACCGTTCCGCCGCAGTCCATGCTCGCCGGGGGATCCGGGGCGGCCCGAGCATCGGCGGCGGCCGATACTGCTCAGGACCGGGCGGTGCCCCCGGGCGCCGGGGGCACCCCCCGACGACTCACGCGGAGGCGACCGTCACCCCGCCGACGTTCCGCTTGCCGCGCCGGAGCACGAGGTGGCGACCGTGCAGGAGGTCACCCCGATCCGGCACGGCCGACTCATCGGTGATCTTCACGTTGTTGACGTACGCACCGCCCTGCGCGATCGTGCGCCGCGCCTCGGACTTGCTCGCCACGAGGCCGGTCGCCGCCAGCAGCTCGACGACCGGAGGGATCGGCCCGGACACGGTCGCGGACGGCACCTCGGCGAGCGCGCTGGCCAGGGTGCGCTCGTCGAGCTCCACCAGGTCGCCCTGGCCGAACAGCGCACGGGACGCCGCGATGACGCGCTGCGTCTCGTCGGCGCCGTGGACGAGCGTGGTGAGCTCCTCGGCGAGGGCCCGCTGTGCGGCTCGGGCCGCCGGGCGTTCGCTGGTCGCCTTCTCCAGCTCCTCGATCTCCTCGCGGCTCCGGAAGCTGAAGTACTTCAGGTACGTCGGCACGTCCCGGTCGTCGGCGTTGAGCCAGAACTGGTAGAAGGCGTACGGCGAGGTCAGCTCGGGATCCAGCCAATAGGTCTCGCCGCCGGCCGTCTTGCCGAACTTGGTGCCGTCGGCGCGGGTGACGAGCGGGGTCGTCAGCGCGTGCGCGCTACCGCCCTCCACCCGCCGGATGAGGTCGACACCCGCCGTGAGGTTGCCCCACTGGTCGCTGCCGCCGGTCTGCAGCCGGCAGTCGTATCTGCGGTACAGCTCCAGGAAGTCCATGGACTGCAGCAGCACGTAGCTGAACTCGGTGTAGCTCATGCCCGTGGTGTCGAGCCGGGACTTGACCGTCTCCCGCGCGAGCATGCGGTTGACGGGGAAGTGCTTGCCGATGTCGCGCAGGAACTCGATGGCCGACATGGGGCCGGTCCAGTCGAGGTTGCTGACGATCAGACCGCGGTCACCGGTCAGGTCGAGGAACCGGGACACCTGCCCCCGGATGCGCTCGACCCAGCCGGCGACGACCTCTTCGGAGTTCAGCGTACGCTCGGCGCTCTTGCCACTGGGGTCTCCGATGAGCCCGGTGGCGCCGCCGACCAGGCCGATCGTCCGGTGGCCCGCCTGCTGGAACCGGCGCAGTGTCAGGAGCTGCATCAGGCTTCCGACGTGCAGCGAGGGCGCGGTCGGGTCGAAGCCGCAATAGAGCGTGACCGGCCCCGAGGCGAGCATCGCCCGCAGATCGTCCAGGTCGGTGGACTGTGTGATCAAGCCCCGCCAGGCGAGATCGTCCAGGATGTCGGTCACGGTCTTCCTCGTCTCGTGCGTACGTCCGGTCTCTTCCAAGGATGCCGGACGGGTCCGGCACCAAGGTAACGGGTCGGCGGAGGGGTTCCCCACCGTATTCGGCCCGTATGACGCCGGCCGGTCGGCCGGGGAGGCCCTCTGCCCGCGCGATCGCGGCGAGCAGGTCACGACCGCCGTCCGTCGGTTCGAGTCGCTGACGGCGTCGGCCGTCGGAGTCACGGGTGGGCCTAGCGGCGGGCCTCCGGATTCCGTCGGCGGGGCATGTGCAGGCGGTACGCGGAGACGTTCGGGTCCCCGTCGATCCAGAACCGCCAGGGCACGTCCTTGGCGCTGGTCACTCCCGTACGAGGGCCGGTGCGCACCTCGGCGGGCGGCGCTCCGGGCAGGACGCGCAGGGGGCTGTCCGGGTCGCACACGTCGGCGCCGTACATGGCGCGGTCGATGGCGAGGGCCTCGCAGAGCCGGGCCGGGCCCCGGGCCAGATCCCGGGCCGAGGAACGCGGCCGGCGCGCCATCGCCAGCTCGCGGCCCTCGATGACCTCGCCGGCCCGGATGAGCACGGCCGCGGCCGTGCCCTCCTCCAGGCACACGAGGTTCACGCAGTAGTGCATGCCGTACGTGAAGTAGACGTACGTGTGGCCCGGCGGGCCGAACATGACCGCGTTGCGGTCCGTCCGGCCCCGGTAGGCGTGCGAGGCCGGATCGAGGGGCCCGGCGTACGCCTCCACCTCCGTCAGGCGCACCGCGACCGTGCCCTCGGAAGAGGAACGCGCGAGCACGCACCCGAGCAGGTCGGGCGCGACCTCCTCGGGCAGCCGGTCGAAGAACGCGCGCGGAAGCGGAGCGGTCATCAGATCCCCGCGGCCGCCCAGGAGGCGTGGCCGTCGACGAGGGTGCGCAGCGTGGTGAGCTGCTCGGCGACGCGCTCCGGGGAGGTGCCGCCGTACGCCTTGCGCGCGGCCAGGGCGCCCTGGACGGAGAACACGTCCCGTACGTCCGGGGTCAGGTGCGGAGAGACCTTGGCGAGCTCGTCGTCGGTGAGGTCGCCGAAGTCCTTGTCGTTGACCTGGCACCACACGACGAGGTGACCGACGACCTCGTGGGCGTCCCGGAACGGCACGCCCCTGCGGACCAGCAGTTCGGCGACGTCGGTGGCCAGCGCGAAGCCCTCGGGCGCGAGGGCCTCCAGGCGGGCGGTGTTGACGCGCATGGTGGCGATCAGGCCGGACATGGCGGGCAGGACGAGCAGGAGGGTGTCGACGGCGTCGAACACGCCCTCCTTGTCCTCCTGCAGGTCACGGTTGTAGGTGAGCGGCAGGCCCTTGAGCGTGGTCAGCAGGGCGGTGAGGTGGCCGATGAGCCGGCCGGTCTTGCCGCGGGCCAGCTCCGCGACGTCCGGGTTCTTCTTCTGGGGCATGATCGACGACCCGGTCGCGTAGGTGTCGTCCATCTCGATCCAGCGGAACTCCTGGGACGCCCAGAGGACGACCTCCTCCCCCAGCCGCGACAGGTGCACGCCGATCAGGGCCGCCGCGGCGAGGAACTCCACGGCGTAGTCGCGGTCGCTGACGGCGTCCATCGAGTTGGGGGCGGCCGCGTCGAAGCCGAGCTCCTCCGCGACGGCCTCCGGGTCCAGCGGCAGGGAGGACCCGGCGAGCGCACCGGAGCCGAGCGGGCTGATCGCGGCCCGCTTGTCCCAGTCCCGCAGCCGGTCCACGTCTCGGGCGAACGCGTGCACGTGCGCCAGGAGCTGGTGCGAGAAGAGCACCGGCTGGGCGTGCTGCAGGTGCGTCATCCCGGGGGCGGCCACGCCGAGGTTGTGGTCGGCCTGCGCGATCAGCGCGGTCTCCAGCTCGACGAGGCGGGAGACGATCTGCCGGACGTGGTCCCGCAGGTACAGCCGCAGGTCGGTGGCGACCTGGTCGTTGCGGCTCCGCCCGGCGCGCAGCTTGCCGCCGAGGGCGCCGAGGCGTTCGAGCAGGCCGCGTTCGAGGGCGGTGTGGACGTCCTCGTCGGCGACGGCCGGCCGGAACTCGCCGGAGCGGCAGGCCTCGTCGAGATCGTCGAGCGCGTCGAGCATGCGGCGCAGCTCGTCCTCGGTGAGCAGGCCCGCACGGTGCAGGACCCGCGCGTGGGCGCGCGACCCCAGCAGGTCGTACGGGGCGAGCCGCCAGTCGAACTGCACACTGACCGACAGCCGGGCGAGGGCCTCGGACGGACCGCCCTCGAACCGGCCGCCCCACAGCCTGGTCGGCGTCTTGCGCTGCTGGTCGTCCGTCACGCTGTTCTTCTCCCCTGGAAAGCTGTTGGCAGGCGTCCGTGACCGGCCGCCGATGCGAAACTACTGCATGTCAGGCGGGCCGTGTCGGTGGCCGCCCGCAGGCGGCCGAAAAGCTCGATCATGAAGTGCTCGATCATGAAATGGTTCCCGGCGTGCGCCGGGGTTCGCTCCGGGCCGGAGCGTCGGTCGGGCACCGCTTCGGGCGGCGCCTGGGGCGTGCCCGTCGGACACGCCCTAAGATCGTCGCTCGGCGGGCTCCGGAATCGCCGGCACGCCGACGGTCTCCCATGCCGGGCCGGCGCCGAGGTCGCGCGGGACGCGCGATGCGCGTTCGTCCGGCCGGCGCTCGGTCAACGCCAGCAGGGCCGCCGCGAGGTCGTCACCGCCCAAGGGATCCCGTGCGATCACCAGGACGGTGTCGTCACCCGCGACGGTGCCGAGCACGGCGGGCCAGTCGGCGTGGTCGATCGCCGAGGCGAGGAACTGCGCGGCGCCGGCCGGGGTCCGTACGATCACGAGGTTCGCGGAGGCCTCGGCCGAGACCAGCAGCTCCTGGGCGAGCCGGGCCAGCCGGCCGCCGAACGTCTCGGCGGCGCCGGTCCGGGCCCTGCGGCTGCGCTCACCGCCCTCCCCCGGCACCGCGTAGATCAGCGAGCCGTCCTCGGCGCGCAGCTTGACCGCGCCGATGTCGACGAGGTCGCGCGACAGGGTGGCCTGGGTGACGTCGACGCCGGCGTCGGCGAGCAGCCGGGCGAGCTCGCTCTGGGAGTGGACGGCGTTGCGGCCGAGCAGCTCGATGATCCGGGACTGCCGGGCCGTCTTCGTCAGGGGCGTGGTCATGTCGCCCCCAGTATGCCCGGCAGGGCGGCGACGAAGGAGGCGATCTCGTCCGGTGTGATGATCAGCGGCGGGGCGAGCCGGACGGCCTGCGGCGCGACCGCGTTGACGAGGAAGCCGGCGTCGCGGGCGGCGGCCTCGACGGCCGCGGACCTCGGCTCGGTGAGCACGATCGCCCGCCACAGCCCCCGGCCGCGTACGCCCGCCAGAAGCGGGTGGTCGACGCCCCGGATGCCGGCGGCGAGCTGCTCGCCGGCCTTGGTGACGTGGTCGAGGAGCCCCTCGCGCTCGATGGTGTCCAGGACGGCCAGGGCCGCGGCGCAGGCCACCGGGTTGCCGCCGAACGTCGAGCCGTGGTCCCCCTTGGCGAAGGCCGTGGCGTACGGGCCGAAGCCGACGCAGGCACCGATGGGCAGCCCGCCGCCGAGCCCCTTCGCCAGGGTGATCACGTCGGGCCGGACGCCCTCGTGCTGGTGCTGGAACCAGGTGCCGGTACGGCCGATGCCGCTCTGGATCTCGTCGAGGACGAGTGCCGCGCCGGCCTCGTCGCAGATCGCCCGCGCGGCCGTGAGGTAACCCTCCGGCGGGGGGATCACTCCGGCCTCGCCCTGGGTCGGTTCGAGGAAGACGGCCGCGCAGTCGCCGGTGACGGCGGCGCGCAGCTCGTCGACCGAGCCGTACGTCACGAACCGCACGTCCGCGGCGAACGGCCCGAACGGCTCGCGGATCGACGTCTTGCCGGTCAGCGCGAGGGAGCCCATCGTCCGGCCATGGAAGCCGCTCTCGGCCGCGACCACGTAGCTCCGGCCGGGACCGGCGTGCCGCCGGACGAGCTTGTAGGCCGCCTCGTTGGCCTCGGTGCCGGAGTTGGTGAAGAAGACGCGGCCGTCGCCGCCGAGCAGGCCGAGGAGCCGCTCGGCCAGCAGCACCTCGGGCTCGTGGACGAAGAGGTTCGAGGTGTGCGCGAGGGTGCGGACCTGCGCGGACACCGCCTCCACGATCGCCGGGTGCGCGTGCCCGAGCGAGGAGACCGCGATGCCGCCGATCAGGTCGAGGTAGGCCTTGCCGTCGGCGTCCCAGACCCGGCAGCCCTCGCCGCGGGCCAGCGCGACCGGCGGGACGCCGTAGTTGGGCATGAACGCGGCCTCGAACCGGTCGCGCAGGTCGCTCATGACGGCACCACCATCGTTCCGATCCCCTCGTCGGTGAAGACCTCCAGCAGCAGGGCGTGCGGGACCCGGCCGTCGAGGACGTGCGCGCGCGGCACCCCGCCGCGCACCGCCCGCAGGCAGGCCTCCATCTTCGGCACCATGCCGGCCGACAGGTCGGGCAGCAGCTTCTCCAGGTCGTGGGCGGTGATCTGGTCGATCACCTCGGAGGCGTCCGCGGAGCCGCCGTCGGCGGGCCAGTCGGAGTACAGGCCCTCGACGTCCGTCAGCACGATCAGCTTGCCCGCCTGCAGGGCGACGGCCAGCGCGCCCGCCGCGGTGTCGGCGTTGACGTTGTAGACCTCGCCGTCCTCGCCGCGCGCGATGCTGGAGATGACCGGGATGCGGCCGTCGTCCAGGAGGCTGCGGACGGCGCCGGTGTCGACGTCGACAATCTCACCGACCATGCCGAGGTCGACCTCCCGGCCGTCCACGACCGCGGACTTGCGCTCGGCGGTGAAGAGCCGCGCGTCCTCTCCCGACATGCCGACGCCGAACGCGCCGTGCTGGTTGAGCAGGCCGACGACGTCGGGGCCGACCTGGCCGACCAGCACCATGCGGACGACGTCCATCGTCTCCGGCGTGGTGACCCGGAGCCCGGCCGTGAAGGTGCTCTCCAGGCCGAGCCGGTCGAGCTGGGCGTTGATCTGCGGGCCGCCGCCGTGCACGACGACCGGGCGAAGCCCGGCGTACCGGAGGAAGGCGACGTCGCGGGCGAAGGCCAGCCGCAGTTCGTCGTCGATCATCGCGTGGCCGCCGTACTTGATCACGACGGTCGTGCCGTGGAACTCCTCGAGCCAGGGCAGCGCCTCGATGAGCGTGGCCGCCTTCCGCAGGGCGGTGGCGCTCGCCCGCGTGCGGATGCGCGGTTTCGTCGTCATGAGGAGTACGCCGAGTTCTCGTGGACGTAGTCGGCCGTCAGATCCGTGGTGTGCACGGTCGCGGTGTGGGTGCCGGAGCCGAGGTCGACGGTGATGGTGACGTCTCGTGGCCGCATGTCGACCTTGGAGCGGTCGTCGCCGACGGAGCCGTTGCGGCACACCCAGACGCCGTTGATCGCGACGTTGAGCCGGTCCGGCTCGAAGACCGCGTCGGTCGTGCCGACGGCGGCCAGCACGCGCCCCCAGTTCGGGTCCTCGCCGTGGATCGCGCACTTGAGCAGGTTGCTGCGGGACACCGCGCGGCCGACGAGGACGGCGTCCTCGTCACTGGCCGCGCCGACGACCTCGATCGCGATCGCCTTGCTGGCGCCCTCGGCGTCCAGAAGCAGCTGCCGGGACAGGTCGGCGCAGATGTCGGTGACCGTCCGGGCGAGCTCGTCCTCGGACGGGGTCACGCCGCTCGCGCCGCTGGCGAGCAGCAGGACGGTGTCGTTGGTGGACATGCACCCGTCGGTGTCGAGCCGGTCGAAGGTGACCTCGCACGCCCGCCGCAGCACCCGGTCGAGAGTGGCCGCGTCGACGTCGGCGTCGGTCGTGATGACGCAGAGCATGGTCGCGAGGGCCGGCGCGAGCATGCCCGCGCCCTTGGCCATGCCGCCGACCGTGTACCCCTCGGTCGCCCGGCGGAAGGCGATCTTGGCGACCGTGTCCGTGGTGCGGATCGCGTCGGCCGCCGGCAGGCCGCCGTCGCGGGACAGCTCGCGCGCCGCCTCCTCGACACCGGCCAGCAGGGGGTCCATGGGCAGCCGCTCGCCGATCAGGCCGGTGGAGCAGACCGCGACCTCACCGGCCGAGTCGCCGAGGACTCCGGCGACCTTCTCCGCCGTCCGATGGGTGTCCTGGAAGCCCGCCGGGCCGGTGCAGGCGTTGGCCCCGCCGGAGTTCAGCACGACGGCGCGCACCCGGCCGCCGCGCAGCACCTGCTGCGACCACAGCACCGGCGCGGCCTTCACGCGGTTGCGGGTGAAGACGCCGGCCGCCGCGCGGGACGGGCCGTCGTTGACGACGAGGGCGAGGTCGCGTTCACCGCCCTTCTTGATTCCGGCGGCGAGTCCCGCCGCTCTGAAGCCGAGAGGTGCGGTGACGCTCACGGGGCGACTCCGATCGTGGTGAGACCCATTTCTTCGGGCAGGCCGAGGGCGAGGTTCGCGCTCTGCACGGCCCCGCCGGCGGTGCCCTTGGTCAGGTTGTCGATGGCGGCGACCGCGATGACGCGCCCGGCCCGCTCGTCGAGCGCGACCTGGACGACGGCGGTGTTCGCGCCGAGCGTCATGGCGGTCGCCGGCCACTGCCCTTCGGGCAGCAGGCGCACGAACGGCTCACCGGCGTACGCCTGGGCGTACGCCTCGCGCAGGCTCCGCGCGGTGACGCCGGGCGCGGCCTTGGCCGAGCAGGTGGCGAGGATCCCCCGGCTCATCGGCGCGAGGGTCGGGGTGAACGACACGGTGACCGGGTGCCTGGCCACCGCGGACAGCTGCTGGGTGATCTCCGGGGTGTGGCGGTGGACGCCGCCCACGCCGTACGCGCTCATGGAGCCCATGACCTCGCTGCCGAGCAGGTTGGGCTTTGGCGCCCGGCCCGCTCCGGAGGTGCCGGAGGCGGCCACGATCACGGCGTCGGGCTCGGCGAGCCCGGCGGCGTACGCGGGGAACAGCGCCAGCAGCGACACGGTCGGGTAGCAGCCCGGCACCGCGATGCGCCGGGTGTCGCGGAGCCGCTCGCGGTTGCCCGGCAGCTCGGGCAGGCCGTACGGCCACGTGCCGGCGTGCGCGCCACCGTAGTAGTGCTCCCACTCGGCCGCGTCGGAGAGCCGGAAGTCGGCGCCGCAGTCGACGACGAGCACGTCGTCGCCGAGGCCCTCCGCGATCGGCCCGGACTGCCCGTGCGGCAGTGCCAGGAAGACCACGTCGTGGCCGGCCAGGGCCTCGGGGGTCGTCTCGGTGAGGATCCGGTCCGCCAGGGGGTGCAGGTGCGGCTGGTGGGCGCCGAGGGGGGTGCCCGCGTTCGACGCGGCGGTCAGCGCGCCGATCTCGAATTCGGGATGGCCGGACAGAACGCGCAGGAGCTCACCGCCCGCATAGCCGCTCGCTCCGGCGACCGCAGCACGCGTGCCCATCGTCTCCTCCTCCGTCGATGCGTTAAGTATGCATTTCCCTGCATCATCATGCAACCGCCGATCCGGCATCCGGGAAGACGTTAGGGTCCTTCGCATGCGCCGCATCGCCCTGCTGTCCCTCCCCCTGGCCGCCCTGCTCACCGCCGCCGGCTGCGGTTCGGACGGCCGGCCGAAGGTCGCGACGACGCCTCCCGCCCGCGCGGTGGACTGCGGGCAGATCGACACCGCGGGCGGCGCCCCCGCGTACCTCAAGGTCACCAAGGGCTCGGCCCCGTGCGGGGACGCGGTGTCCGTCTACAAGGCGTTCTTCGCCGCGATCGCCGAGGGCAAGGCGCCCGGGCAGGGCAGCGGAGGCGCGCTGGCCGTCCAGGGCTGGTCGTGCGTCATCTACCCGTCCGACCGGATCCAGCAGGACGGCCGCGGCGCCGACTGCACCAAGGGCGGCACCACGGTCACGGCGTTCCAGAAGGCGGGCTGACCACCTCGGCGCACCGAGAAGCCACTCCTCTTTCCCTGACGATTCTTCGACGGCCGCGATTCGGGTATGTCGTTCTGCCCGATATGTCGCTGTTGCAAGGAGAGAAAAGTGGCTCGCCATACGGAGCTCGAGCGAAAGTACGACGCCGACGCCGACTTCGTGCTCCCCGACCTGGAGGTGCGGGTCGGCGCCCCCGCCACGCACACCCTGCAGGCCCGTTACTTCGACACCGAGGACCTGCGCCTCGCCGCCCGCGGGATCACCCTGCGCCGGCGCCAGGGCGGTGACGACGCCGGATGGCATCTCAAGCTGCCGGCCGGGCAGAACACCCGGAGCGAGATCCACCTGCCGATCGGCGAGAGCGAGCGGACCGTGCCGGCGCAACTCGCCACGCTCGTCACCGCCCACACCCGCGGCCGGCCGCTGCTCCCGGTCGCCGAGGTGGAGACCCGCCGGATCGAACGCCCGCTGCTCGACGAGGACGGCCGGGTGCTGGCGAAGCTCGCCGACGACACGGTGCACGCGCACCCGTTCGGGCCGGGCGGCGGCGAGGTCCGCCTGATGACGTGGCGGGAGATCGAGGTCGAGGCCGTCACCGCCTCCGACGACTTCCTGGCGGCCGTCGGCGACCACCTGCTCGCCGCCGGCGCCCGGCAGGCGGCCGCCCGTTCCAAACTCGCGCGGACACTGGAGACGGTGCCCTCCGCCGCGCCCCCGCCGGAGACCGGCACCGCCGGCGACGTGCTCGTGACCTCTCTGCGGGAGCACTTCGCCGCGATGCTGGCGTACGACCCGCCGGTCCGCCTGGCCGACCACGACGACGACTCGGTGCACAAGATGCGGGTGGCGGTCCGGCGGATGCGCAGTCTCCTGCGCACTCACCGGAACATGATCGACGCTGCGCGCGCCGCCGGGCTGGACACCGAGCTGAAGTGGCTGGCCGACGCCCTGGGAGAGGTCCGTGACCTGGAGGTCCTCCGGGCGCGGTTCGAGCGGCGCCTCGCGCAGGCGCCGGACGCCGACCCTGGGCCGTCCTGGCTCGCCGGGATGGCGGCGGAGGAGCTACGCGCCCGCGACCGGCTCCGCGAGGCGCTGTCCACGCCCCGCTACCTCGCCCTCCTCGACAGCGTGGACGCCTTCCTCGCCGCCCCTCCGCTCCTCCCCCGGCGCGCCGGCCGCCCGGCCCGTACCGAGACGGCCAACGCCGTCACGAAGGCCTGGCGGACGATGCTGCGCCGCCACGCCCGGGCCGCCGGGCTGCCCGCCGGTCCCGCGCGTGACGCCGCACTGCACCGGACCCGCAAGGCCGCCAAGCGTGCCCGCTACACCGCCGAGGCCGCCGCGCCGACCCTCGGCTCACCCGCCGGGAAGCTGGCCCGGCGGGCGGAGCGGCTGCAGGACCTGCTCGGCGCCCACCAGGACGGCGTCGTCGCCGCCGAACGGCTCGCCGAGCTCGCCCGGCGGCCCGGGACACCCGCCGCGGAGGCGTTCGTCCTGGGCCGGATGACCGAGTGGGAGGAACGCGACCGGGAACGCACGCTGCGGGACCTGCCGGGCGCGGTGAAGAAGGCCGCCAAGCGCAAGCCCCTCCGGAGACTCGGCAAGAACTGACCCCTGCGGCCCTGCGGGAACCCGGCGGAGCTCGAGAGGCCTGCGGCCCTCCGGAGGGCCGCAGGCGCGCGCCGCGCGGCGGCGCGGGTTGGCCGAGTCTTCTTCCGGGCTTCCCCCGCCGGTCTTGATCAGTTGCGGATCGCTTGAGATCACTGTCCTGCCCCGACGACCCCGATCCCGAGGCAGGACCCATGAGCATCGACCGTCGACGATTCCTGCAACTGGCCGGCGGGACCGCCGCGATGACCGCGCTGTCCACCAGCATCGCCCGCGCGGCGGAGATCCCCGCCGCCCGCCGCAGCGGCACCCTGCGCGACATCGAGCACATCGTCGTGCTCATGCAGGAGAACCGGTCCTTCGACCACTACTTCGGCACGTTGCGCGGCGTGCGCGGCTTCGGCGACCCGACCCCCGTGCGGCTGCCCGGCGGCAGGCCGGTCTGGTACCAGTCCGACGGGACCAAGGATGTCCTTCCGTTCCGGCCGGACGCCACCGACCTCGGAATGCGGTTCCTCCAGGACCTCGACCACAGCTGGAACGGCGGCCACGCGGCCTGGAACAACGGCGCGTACGACCGGTGGGTTCCGGCCAAGACGGCCACCACGATGGCCTATCTCACCCGCGAGGACATCCCGTTCCACTACGCGCTGGCGGACGCCTTCACGATCTGCGACGCGTACCACTGCTCGATGATGGGGCCGACCGACCCGAACCGGTACTACATGTGGACCGGCTACACCGGCAACGACGGCAAGGGCGGCGGCCCCGTCCTCGGCAACGATGAGGCCGGATACTCCTGGACGACCTATCCCGAACGCCTGGAGAAGGCCGGGATCTCCTGGAAGATCTACCAGGACGTGGGCGACGGCCTCGACGCGAAGGGCTTCTGGGGCTGGACCGGCGACGCCTACATCGGCAACTACGGCGACAACTCACTGCTGTACTTCACGCAGTACCAGAACGCCGTGCCCGGCGACCCGCTGTACGAGCGGGCGCGTACGGGCACCGACGCCAAGCACGGGCAGGGGCTCTTTGACCTCCTCCGGGCCGACGTCACGGCGGGACGGCTGCCGCAGATCTCCTGGATCGCGGCTCCCGAGGCGTTCACCGAGCACCCGAACTGGCCGGCCAACTACGGCGCCTGGTACATCGCGCAGGTCCTGGACGCGCTGACCGCCGACCCTGAGGTGTGGAGCAGGACCGCGCTGTTCATCACCTACGACGAGAACGACGGCTTCTTCGACCACGCCGTGCCGCCGTACCCTCCTTCGTCTCCCGCGCGGGGGCGCTCGACCGTCGACGTCACGGGTGAGATCCATCCAGGCGCGGGCGGGGAGGCCGCGGGCCCGTACGGACTCGGTCAGCGCGTCCCGATGTTCGTCGTCTCGCCGTGGAGCAAGGGCGGCTGGGTGTGCTCGGAGGTCTTCGACCACACCTCGATCATCCGCTTCATGGAGCAGCGCTTCGGAGTCCGCGAGCCGAACATCTCGGCCTGGCGCAGGGCGGTCTGCGGCGACCTGACGTCGGCGTTCGACTTCGGCCGTACGGCCGCGGCGATGCCCGCGCTGCCCGACACCAGCGGCTACCTCCCGCCGGACCGCGACCGGCACCCCGACTACGTGCCGAAGCCGCCGGCGCACCCGGCGCTGCCCCGGCAGGAGCGTGGCCTGCGTCCCGCCCGTCCGCTGCCGTACGACCCGGCCGTTGACGGCCGGGCCGCGTCCACCGGCCTGATGATCGACTTCGCCGAGCACGGTACGGCGGCCGCCGTCTTCCAGGTGACCTCCGCGACCCACGCGGGCGGGCCCTGGACCTACACCGTCGGCGGCGGCCGGCGGCTGTCCGCGACCTGGGGTCCGGGCGCGTACGACGTCGAGGTGCACGGCCCGAACGGGTTCTTCCGGCGGCTCGCGGGCGCCGGCGGAGCCGGCCCGGAGGTCACCGCGCGCCACGACGGACGCGGCGAGCGGGTCCGGCTGGTCCTGACCAACCACGGCGAGCAGCCCGTGCGGCTGACGGTCGAGGACGCCCACGGAGACGAGCACCCGGCGGCGTACCGGCTCCGGCCCGGCGGGCACGCCGTGCACGTGGCGCCGGTCCGCCGCCGCCACGGCTGGTACGACCTGTCGATCCGGTCGGACCACGACGAGGACTTCGTCCGGCGGCTGGCCGGTCACGTCGAGACCGGGCGCCCGAGCACCAGCGACCCGGCGATCACCACGGTCTGAGCCATCGCGATCCGAGCCGCGGCGGCCGGAGCGCCGTGGGCACGCGTGACCACGGCGCGGACCCTCGTCAGGCGCCCCGCAGGACGGCGCCGACCCGCTCGGCCGCCGCGGCCACGGCGGCGTCCCGGACGGCGGTCGTCTCCTCGGCGGTGAGCGTACGGTCGGGCGCGCGGAAGCGCAGCGTGTAGGCGAGCGACTTGTTGCCCTCGCCGACCTGATCCCCCGTGTAGACGTCGAACAGCCGGATCGACTCCAGCAGCCCGGTCGCCCCGTGCGCCTCGACGCCCGCCCGCAGGGCGGCCTCCACCTCGGCGGCGGGCACGCCGCCGGCCACGGTGAGCGCGATGTCCTGGGTGGCCACCGGGTACGTCGCGATGTGCGGCGCGAGCACCGTGCCGGCCGCCTTCGACTCCAGCCGGCTCAGCTCGAGCTCCATCGCACAGGCGCGGGCCGGCAGGTCGAAGGCCTTGGTCACCCGGGGGTGCAGCTCTCCCGCGTGGCCGATGAGCGTCCCGTCGGCGAACAGGGCGGCGCAGCGGCCAGGATGCCAGGGCGCGTGCCGGTCCGCCTTGACCTCCAGCTCGACGCCGGCCTCGGCCGCGACGATCCGGGCCGCCTCGATGGCGTCGGCCCAGGTCGCCGGGCGGCCCTCACCCCACCAGCCGGCCGGCTCACGGCTTCCGCCCAGGACGACGGCGACCCGCAGCGGCTGGTCGGGCAGTGCCGCCTCGATCGCGGCGAGCTCCTCGGCGGTGGGCGCCCGGTCGACCGGCGGCCGGGGCGGCGTCGGGGCGTCCGGCCGGGGCCGGTAGACCAGGCCCGTCTCGAACAGCGCGACGTCGGGGAAGCCCCGCCCGAGGTTGCGGTGCAGCGTGCGCAGCATCGCCGGCAGCAGGGTCGTCCGCAGCAGCGGCTCTTCCTCGGTGAGCGGGTTGGCCAGCCGCAGCGCGCGCCGGCGGGCGTCGTCGGCGGGCAGCTGCAGCGCGTCCCAGTCGGCCGCGGACACGAACGGGTAGTTGATCACCTCGTTGTAGCCCGCGGCGGCCAGGGCGCGGCCGACGCGGCGGCGCAGCCGCTGCGCCGGGGTGAGGCCCCGGCCGGCCACCGAGCGCGGCGCGCGGGCCGGGATGTTCTCGTAGCCCTCGAGCCGGATGACCTCCTCGGCGAGGTCGTTCGGGTCGCGCAGGTCCGGGCGCCAGGACGGCGGCTTCACCGTCAGGACGTCCTCGCCGGTGACCTCGCAGCCCACGTCGCGGAGCCGCTCGACGACCGTGTCGCGGCCGTACGTCACGCCGGCGACGCGGTCCGGATGGTCCGCGGGGATGGTGATCGTGACGTTCTCCGCCGGGGCCTCGGCGTGCGTGACCCCTGGGAGGATCTCTGCGCCGCCGAGCTCGGCGAGCATCCGCACGGCCCGGTGGGTCGCCACGAGCGGCAGGTCGCGGTCGACGCCGCGCTCGAAGCGGTACAGCGCCTCGCTCTTGAGCTTGTGGCGGCGCCCCTGGCGCGCCAGGTCGCTCGCCGAGAAGTGCGCGCCCTCGATCACCATGTCGGTCGACTTCTCGTCGATCTCGGTGTTCAGGCC
The DNA here is from genome assembly GCF_024055725.1 of Actinoallomurus spadix. GTDB lineage: Bacteria > Actinomycetota > Actinomycetes > Streptosporangiales > Streptosporangiaceae > Actinoallomurus > Actinoallomurus spadix. Next base: position 15,294 of record NZ_JAMXMX010000004.1, read on the forward strand.
GCCCATCGTGCCCGCCAGTGAGAGCGGCCCCGACCCGTCGGTGATCAGGACGTCGTCCGGGTGCAGATCCCGTACGACGTGGTCGAGGGTCTCCAGCCGCTCGCCGGGCTCCGAGCGGCGTACGACGATCGGGCCGGTGAGCTTGGCGCGGTCGAACGCGTGCAGCGGCTGGCCGAGCTCCAGCATGAGGTAGTTGGTGACGTCGACGGCCAGGGACACCGAACGCATCCCGGCGCGGGCCAGCCGGACCCGCATCCACAGCGGGGACGGCGTGTCCGGCGCGAAGCCGCGCACCTCCCGCAGCACGAAGCGGTCGCAGGCGGTCGGGTCGGCGATGCTCGCCGGGTACGACTCGCCGGTCTCGGCCGGGACCTCGGCGTCGGCCGGATCCCGGAACGGCACGCCGAACGCGGTCGCCGCCTCCCGGGCCACGCCGCGGATCGACGCGGTGTAGCCGCGGTCGGGCGTGATGGCGATGTCGAGCACCTCGTCGCGCAACCCGGCCAGCTCGACGAAGTCGGCGCCGAGGGGCGTGTCCGCGGCCAGGACGAGGATGCCGGGGCTGCTCTCGGCCAGGCCGAGCTCGGCCTCGGAGCAGATCATGCCGTCGGAGACCCGGCCGTACGTCTTACGCGCGGCGATCTTGAAGCCGCCGGGCAGGACGGCCCCCGGCAGCGAGACCGGGACCCGGTCGCCGACGGTGAAGTTGGTCGCACCGCAGACGATGCCGCGCGGCTCCGCCTCGCCCACGTCGACCTGGCAGAACCGGATCGGCTTCTTGAAGCCGGTCAGCTCCTCGATCTCCAGGACCTGGCCGGTGATCACGCCGGACACGTCGTGCCCGACGGTCTCCACGGACTCGACCTCCAGGCCGGCCGCGATCAGCTTCTGGGCGATGTCGCGAGCGGTGACCTCGGCGGGCAGCTCGGCGTACTCCCGCAGCCACGAAACAGGGACGCGCATCAGATCTCCATCCCGAACGCCTGGGTGAAGCGCACGTCACCCTCGAACATGTCGTGCATGTCCTCGACACCGTGCCGGAACATCAGCGTCCGCTCGACGCCGAGGCCGAACGCCCAGCCGCTGTACCGCTCCGGGTCTACCCCGGCGGCGACCAGTACCCGCGGGTTGACCATGCCGCAGCCGCCCAGCTCGATCCAGCCCTCGGACCGGCAGGTGCGGCACGGCTCGCCGCCCGGCTCGGCCGAGGCGCCGCGGCAGACGAAGCACTGCATGTCCACCTCGGCGGACGGCTCGGTGAACGGGAAGTAGTACGGCCGGAACCGGGTCTTCAGGCCCGCGCCGAACATGCCGGTGACGAACGCGCCGATGGCGCCGCGCAGGTCGGCCATCGTGATGCCCTCGTCGACGACGAGGCCCTCCATCTGGTGGAAGACGGGGCTGTGCGTCGCGTCGAGCTCGTCGGTGCGGAACGTGCGGCCGGTGCACACGACGTAGACGGGCAGCTCACGAGTGAGCAGGGCGCGGATCTGCACCGGCGAGGTGTGGGTCCGCAGCACCAGCCCGGAGTCCTCGGACTCGACGAAGAAGGTGTCCTGCATCTCGCGCGCCGGGTGGGCCGGCGGGAAGTTCAGGGCGTCGAAGTTGAACCACTCGGCCTCGACCTCGGGACCCTCGGCCAGCTCGAAGCCCATGGAGACGAAGACGTCCGCCATGCGCTCGGCGATGGTGGTCACCGGGTGGCGGGCGCCGCGCGGGCGGCGGTCGAGCCGCAGGGTGACGTCGACGGCCTCCTCGACGAGGACGCGCTGGTCGCGCTCCTCCTCCAGCTCGGCCTGACGGGTCTTGAGCGCCTCGGAGACCTCACGGCGCGCCGTGCCGACACGCTTGCCCGCCTCGGCCTTGGCGTGCGGCGGCAGGGCGCCGATCTCCCGATTGGCGAGCGCGAGCGGCGAGCGGTCCCCCGCGTGGGCGAGACGGACCTGCTTCAGCTCGTCGAGGCTCGCGGCGGCACTGATCGCGGCGAGGGCCTCGTCGCGCGCGCGGGCCACCTCGTCCGGATGGAGCGCGGTGACCTCGACGGGGTCATATGACTTATTGGGTGCGGACATGAGTGTCAGTTACTCCAGCAATGGCGGAACGGCGATCGAGTCTAGTCGGCCCATGGCCTGCGGCCCGTGAGACGGCCATCAGACGATCATGGCGGTACGGGCCGCTCGGGAAGCCCGCGGCGCTCTCAGGCGAAGTCTGGAGCCCCGGCGGGCAGGCTAAATCGGAACTCGGCGCCGCCGCCCGGGGCGCGCCCCACGGCGATGGTGCCGCCATGGGCCTCGACGAGGCCCTTCACGATGTAGAGGCCGAGGCCGGTGCCGCCGCGGGGCTGGCCGTGGCCGCGCCAGAACTGGCGGAAGACGCGGTGGACCGCCTCGGGCGGGATGCCCTCACCCTCGTCGCGCACGGCGACGACGGCTCCCGGGGTGCTCGCGTCCGGCTCCACCACGATGGTTACGGTACCAGCCCCGTGTCGCAGGGCGTTCTCGACGAGATTGCCGATGATCTGGTCGATCTTGTCCGGGTCGAGCCACATCTCCGGCAGCTCCCCGGTGACCTTCAGCTCGAACCGGCCCGCCGGGTCACCCGCCGCGATCCGGCCCGCGATGATCTTCCGGGCCTCCTCGGCGACGTCGACGACCTGGCGGCGCATCTCCAGCCGGCCCGCCTCGATGCGCGAGACGTCCAGCAGCTCGGTGATCAGGCGGGTCACGCGGTCGGCGTCGGAGTTGACCGTCTCGAGCATGACCCGCTTCTGATCGTCGTTGAACCGGTGCCACTTGGCCAGCAGCGTGGCGGTGAAGCCCTTGACGCTGGTCAGCGGGGACCGCAGCTCGTGCGCGACGGTGGAGACGAGGTCGGCCCGGCCGCGCTCGTGGCGGGCGCGCTCGGCCGCGTCGCGCAGCGCGATCGTGAACCGGCGGACGGTGCCGTCCCGCTCACGGTCGTACGAGGCCGTGACGAGCAGTTCGGGCCCGTCGCCGAGGTAGAGCGGCCGCTCCGGGTGGCGGGTGCGGGTGGCCAGCCCGCCGTACGGGTCGAGGCACTTCCACCAGTCGCGGCCGTCGGCGTCGCGCAGCGGCAGGACGTCGGCGAAGTCACGGCCGAGGGCCTCGGCCCGCCGGATGCCGGTCATCCGGACCGCGGCCCGGTTGAACACCACGACCCGCCGATCGGCGTCGGCCACGATGAGCCCGTCGGGCAGCGCGTCGGGAGACAGGTCCCATGGCGCCGCCTGGCCGGCGAGGTCCTCAACGCCGTGCGGGACCGATCCGCCCACGACCGCGGCCACCTCCCCGGCTCCCTATTGACAGTGCTGGCCTGACTCTAGTGCGGACGACGTAAATATCGCCACGCCAGAGTCGTTAATTACGGATGTTCCCGGTATGGCGGCCGGTCCTCAGTTGCCGAACGCCTCGTCGACCGTGTCATACGTCGGAAACAGCTCGTCGAGCCGAGTGATTCGCAGAATCCGCCGCTGCGCGGGCCGCACCCGCGCCAGGCGGAGCGTCCCGCCCTTGTCCCGGAGCCGGTTGCCGACCGCGACCAGCGCGCCGAGCCCGGCGGCGTCGCAGAAGCGGACGGCGTCGAAGTCGGCGACGAGGTTGATGTGCCCGGCCTCGATGAGGCCGAGAAGGTCCGCGCGCAGCCGCCCCGCCGTCTGCACGTCGATCTCGCCACCGATCGCGACGACCGCCGCGTCACCGTCCCGCCGGACGACCCGGGCCGCCATCGCGCGCCCGGCCTGGCAGCGGTGGACGCCCCCGCGCACCGTCGCGGACCGGCCCGGTCCCCTCTCGCAACCCGCCGCCGCACGGCGGCGAGGCAGCGGAATGCCTCTTATGTTCGTTTCCAACCTATTTGCCCCGTTCATCGGAATCGACATCGACTCCGTGACGGGCGCCGGGGAGCGGGGCCGGGCCTCAGCCGGTCCACCGAGCCGGCGCGACGGAATCGACAGCACCGATCATGTCGCCTTTTCGTCCATTGAACGAATCGGGACGCTGTTTTGTTACAGCGAGAAGACATCACTGTTGCGTTCGGTATCGAACATCACCCCCTGCCCGCCCCGGCTACAGTCTTCGACTACCCCACCACTCTCCGCGACCGCGGCGGGCTCCGACCCGGCTCGTCGTCCTGGAAAGGAGCCGGACGTGGACCTCCTCGACATGTGCCTGCTCGGCGCCGCCGGAGTGGCGGCCGGAGGGGTCAACGCGATCGCCGGCGGCGGCTCGCTCATCTCGTTCCCCGCCCTGCTGGCCGTGGGCTGCCCGAACCTCACGGCCAACGTGACCAACACGGTCGCGCTGTGGCCCGGCTACGTCGGAGGCGTGGCCGGCTACCGCGCGGAACTGGACGGCCAGCGCGGACGCGTGATCGCGCTGAGCGTGACCGGCGTCCTCGGAGCCGTCGCCGGCTGTCTCCTCCTGCTGCTCACCCCGGCGAGCGTCTTCGCCGCGCTCGTTCCCGTGCTGATCGCGCTGGCCAGCCTTCTCCTGGCGGCACAGCCGTGGCTGAAACGCCGGCTCGACGCGGCACAGCGCCTCACCGGGAGGCGGCACCGCACGGCGCTCCACGGCGGCGTGCTGGTCGGAGGCGCTTACGGCGCCTACTTCGGCGCCGGGCTGGGCGTGATGCTGCTCGGGCTGCTCGGGGTCTTCGTGCACGACCGCCTGCAGCGCCTCAACGCCGTCCGCGCGGTGCTGTCCCTGGTGATCAACACGGTGGCCCTCTCCGCGTTCGCGCTGTTCGGGCCGGTGCGCTGGCCGGCCGCGGGAATCATGGCCGTGACCAGCCTGGCCGGAGGGTTCCTCGGCGCCCGTGCGGCCCGCCGGATGTCTCCCGGCCTTCTGCGGGCCGTCGTCGTCACGTTCGGGCTCGGGGTCGCCCTCGTCCTCGCCCTGCGCTGAGGGCGGGCTCAGGAGGGTTCGCCGGCCCGCTGGGCACGGGCCGAGGCGTACAGGCAGACCGCGGCGGCCGTGGCCAGGTTGAGGCTCTCGGCCCCGCCGTAGATCGGGACGCGCACGACCTCGTCGACCGCGTCCAGGATCTCGTCCGGCAGGCCCCACGCCTCATTGCCGAAGACCCAAGCCGTCGGGCCGGCGAGGGTTCCGTTGTCCAGCGTGGCGTCCAGGGAGCACTTCCCGGCACCATCGGCGGCCAGGACGGTGAGGCCCGCCTCCTTCAACGCCGGGATGAGGACGTCGAACCGCGGTCCGACGACGACCGGAAGATGGAACAGGCTGCCCGCCGACGCGCGTACGCACTTGCCGTTGTACGGATCGACGGAGGCGTCAGTGAAGATCACCGAGTCGGAGCCCGCGGCGTCGGCGGTGCGCAGCACCGTGCCGGCGTTTCCAGGGTCCCGCACGTGCGCCAGCACGGTCACGAGCCGCGGCGGCGGCTCGAGCGCCGCCGGCAGGCCGACGTCCACGAACGCGCAGACGGCCAGCAGGCCCTGCGGTGTGACGGTCTGGGCGAGTTCGGCCATGACCTCACCGCTCACCCGGAAGGTCGGGACTCCGGAACCCTCGGCCTGAGCGATCAGGTCGTGGTGGCGGCTCTCCGCCTCGGCGGTGGTGAACAGCTCGGTGAGGACGCCGTCGAGCGCGAGGGCCTCGCGTACGGCCTGGGGGCCTTCGGCGAGGAACCGCCGCTCGCGGCGGCGGAAGGCGCGTTTGGCGAGCCGACGAGCCGCCTTCACCCGTGGTGATCGAGTAGAGGTCAGCTCGCGGCCCGCCATCAGCGTCGTTTCTCGCTCGGTCAGGCCGCCGCGCTGCCCTCGGCGGGCAGCGCCTTCTTGGCCGTCTCGACGAGGACCGCGAACGCCGCGGCGTCGTTCACCGCGAGCTCGGCGAGCATGCGGCGGTCGACCTCGACGCCGGCCTCGCGCAGGCCCTGGATGAACCGGTTGTACGTCATGCCGTTCGCGCGGGCCGCCGCGTTGATCCGCTGGATCCACAGACGGCGGAACTGGCCCTTGCGGTCCTTCCGGTCCCGGAAGGCGTACGTCATCGAGTGGAGCTGCTGCTCCTTGGCCTTGCGGTACAGCCTCGACCGCTGGCCACGGTAGCCACTCGCCCGCTCGAGGACGACCCGACGCTTCTTGGCGGCGTTGACCGCCCGCTTCACGCGTGCCACGTCTTAGAACTCCTTCGTGGAGGCCGTGCCTTGTCGGCCCGGCCGGTCGTTCGACTAACGGGACTCCCGGCACCCTATGAGGTGCCGGAGCCCGGCGATCAGGTGGTGCCGGGCTCAGTCGCCGAGCAGCTTCTTGATCTTCTTTACGTCGTTCTTCGACAGGACGACCGCTCCGTCGAGCCGGCGCGTGCGCTTGGTCGGCTTGTGCTCGAGCAGGTGGTTACGGTTGGCGCGGCGGCGCATGACCTTGCCGGTGCCCGTCTTCTTGAAACGCTTCTTGGCACCACTGTGCGTCTTCATCTTCGGCATGGTCGCCGACGTCTCCCTATGTCCGTGCGCCTCGTTCCGGGCATGCCGACTCCGCGTGGAGTGCCGGACGCCGGGAAGGCGCGGTGTGCGTACCTCATCGCGAGACGACCCCGCTCAGTGAGCAGGGTCGCGGCGGAGCGGGTCCCGGTCAGGCCGGGGTGCCGTGCTCCTCCTGCCGTCGCGCCCGACTGCCGGTCGCGCGCGGGCCTTCGGCCTTCGCCTCGCTCTTCTTCTTGTGCGGGCCGAGGACCATGATCATGTTGCGGCCGTCCTGCTTGGGCCGCGACTCGACGAAGCCGAGCTCCTCGACGTCCTCCGCCAGCCGCTGCAGCAGCCGGAAGCCCAGCTCCGGTCGGGACTGCTCGCGGCCACGGAACATGATCGTGACCTTGACCTTGTCACCTGCCTTGAGGAACCGCTCGACGTGGCCCTTCTTGGTGCCGTAGTCGTGCGGATCGATCTTCGGCCGGAGTTTGATCTCCTTGATGACCGTGTGCGCCTGGTTACGTCGCGCATCGCGGGCCTTCATCGCGGACTCGTACTTGAACTTTCCGTAGTCCATGAGCTTGGCCACGGGCGGCCTCGCGGTCGGGGCGACCTCGACGAGGTCGAGGTCGGACTCCCGGGCGAGGTCGAGTGCCTTGGCGATCGGCACGATGCCGACCTGTTCGCCGTTCGGACCGACGAGCCGGACCTCGGGCACGCGAATGCGCTCGTTGATACGCGGTTCGGCGCTGATGGGACCTCCTTGGGGCTTTCGAGCTGTCCTGACCGGCCATGCCCCGGGCCCTTTCAAACGAAAAAGCCCCGCACGACTCGCATGCAGGGCCACCACCGGACGCCTCGACGGCCAGAGCCGACGAGGCGGGCACGCCAGCAGCGTGCCGGACCGGAACCCATCAGCCTCTCGACTCCCGAGGGAGCGCGGCCGATCAGGTGGGAGGTAACCTCCGCTTGCGCGCCCGACGCGTGCACGCCGGGCCAGTCAAAAGTCAAGGGTATCAGCTTTTAGACCGCACGTCGAAGGCGGCAGCCTCCCGCGCTTCGAAGGCGCGCACTTCGAAGGCCGCGGTCACCCGGACCGGCTCGGCGAGATCCGCGACCCGCGCCCGCAGGACCGCCGGTTCGGTGTGACGGGCGCTCGGCCCCATCCCCACGAGCGACAGCACCTCCGAGCGCGTCAGGGACAGCGGAACCTCCAGCGACCAGGCGCCGGCGAGCGCGAAGCGCTCCCCCACCGACTCGGCCACACGGTCGGCCTTCCGCTCGTCCACGGAGATCAGCCCGAGCCGCCCGACCAACTCGCCCAGATGGTGGGCGGCCGGTGTGACGACGATCAGCGCGCCGCCGGGCCGGAGCACCCGGTGGAACTCCGCGCCGCTCCGCGGGGCGAAGACGTCGATGAGGACCGACACCGCGCCCGTGCGCACGGGCAGCGGCCGCCACACGTCCCACGCCAGGGCGCCGATCCGGGAGTGCGCCCGCGCGGCGCGACGCAGGGCGTGCTTGGAGATGTCGAGGGCGACGCCGGGGCGTCCGGGCAGCCGGTCCAGGACGGCCGCGAGGTAGTGGCCCGTACCCGCCCCGGCGTCCAGCACGCAGCCCTCCCCCTGGTCGAGCGCGGCCGCGCGTTCGGCGATCAACTCGGAGAGCGGGGCGAAATGGCCGCCGCCGAGGAAGTCGGCGCGCGCCGCGACCATCTCCAGAGTGTCCGCGGTGCCCAGGTTGGCCCTGCCGGTCAGCAGGTTGGCGTAACCCTGCCGGGCGATGTCGAACGCGTGCCCTGCGGAACAGCGCAGGGTCGTCCCCGCGACGGCGAGGTCGCCCGCGCAGAGCGGGCACTGGAGGTACGGAACGACGTCGGCGAGCACTCTCCCATGATGGTGCAGCCGGGCGAACGCTTCGTCCGCCGCTTGTCCATATATCGATGGTCGGTATATAACGACGACATGAAGAACAGGTCGCTCCAGGAACCGACGTTCCTGATCCTCACGGCGTTGGCGGCAGGACCCCAGCACGGTTACGGCATCATCGGCGACGTCGAGCGGATCTCCGACGGGCAGGTGCGCCTGCGGGCCGGCACCCTCTACGCGGCCCTCGACCGGCTGACCTCCGACGGTCTCGCCGAGGTCGACCGCGAGGACGTCGTCGAGGGCCGGCTGCGCCGTTACTACCGGCTCACCGAGACCGGGGCGGCGCGTCTCGCCGCCGAGGCCGAACGCCTGCGCCGCAACGCCGAGACCGCCACCGCGCGCCTGCGCCTCGCCGGAGGACCCGCGTGAGCCCCCTCGAACACCGCCTGCGCCGCTGGCTACGGCTCTATCCGATCGACCAGCGGGAAGAGATGCTCGGCGTCCTCCTCGCCACCGCCGGCCCCGGACAGGGGCGGCCGAGCCCCCGGGATGTGGCCGATCTGCTGACGGGAGCCGCCCGGATCCGCCTGCGACGCGAGTTCCGGTCCCTCGGCGGACCGGTCTGGCGCGACGCGTTCGCCCTGCTCGCCCTGGTGACGACCGCGCTGACGGCCATCGCGCTGGTCGCCTACTTCCGAAGTGAGCCGATGTTGGCGTCCGGCAATCTGCTGGCGTTCGACATCCCGTCGGGCCGCTCCTACGCGGACCTGTTCCCCGAGCCCGCCCAGGTCTGGCCGATGTGGGCTCCATGGCCGGTCGTCGGCGTGCTCAGTCTGCTACGCCTGCGTCGCGCAGCCGCCGGCCTCGCCTGGGCCGCGGCTCTGTCCCAGCTGCCGTGGCTGGCCGTGGCACAGGGACGCTATGCCCTGCAGACCGGTGACGTGGAAGGCAACCTGATGTGGTTCGGCCTGGCGGTCCTGGCCGCCTCGGCACTGTCCCTGTCCGACGGTCTCCGCCACGCCATAGCGCTGCTCGGCCGGTGGCGCGGCACCGCCCTGCTGACCGGCGTCACCGCCTTCGCCTGCGCGCTGCTGGGCCTCCCCGCGTCAGGCACCCCTCTGGCGGAAGTCCGCAGCATCATCCCCGTGCAGTCGGCGGTGGTCTACGATCCGAGATGGCTACCGGCGGTCGGCGCGCTCGCGCTCATACTGGCCTCCTGTGCCCATCCGCGCTCGGCGTCCGGCCGGCGCTCGATCGTCGCGATCCTGCTCGCCCTGTCGCCGCTGCTGGGCTCGCTGGCAATGTGGTTCACGACCTTCACGATGATCGGGCCGGCGTCCATCGCGCTGCTCATGACCGCTTTCCCGGTCCTGCTCGCGATCATGGCCGGCGCCTTCGCCGCGCGCCTTCGCGCACGGCACCGCAGCGCGTCATGACACGGCGGCGCGCATCGCCTCCACCGGGGCGGGTGCGCGCCCGGTCATGAGCTCGACCTGGCGGGCGGCCTGGTGCACCAGCATGGGCAGCCCGCCCACGACGATGCCGCCGCGGCCGCCGACGGCCTCGGCGGACGCGGTCGGCCACGGCGCGTACACGACGTCGAAGAGCGCGTTCGTAGCACCGGCGATCGCCTCGGCGTACGGGTCGGCGGCGTGGGCCGGCAGCGTCGAAATGATCAAATCGGCGTGCGGCATCGCGTCGGCGAAGGTCTGCACCGCCACCGAGACGCCGAGCCGGTCGGCCGCCGAGACCGCCTCGGCGGCGCGTCCCGGGCTGCGTACGACGACCACGGCCTTCGGGAGTCCGAGGTCCCGCAGGGCCGCCAGGGCCGAGCAGGCGGTCGCCCCGCCGCCGAGCACGGCGGCCGACCCGGGCGACCGCACCCCGGCCTCGGTCAGCGCGGTGACCATGCCGTACACATCGGTGTTGTAACCGAGCCGGCGGCCCTCCTGGAAGACCACGGTGTTCGCGCCGCCCACCGCGCGCGCCAGCCCGGACACCTCGTCGAGGAGCGGCAGCACGGCGCGCTTCAGCGGCATCGTCAGTGACAGGCCCGCCCACGGCCGCTCCAGCAGGCCGGGAAGGTCCACCTCGCGGCACTCGACCGCCTCGTAGGTCCAGTCGAGACCGAGTTCGGCGTACGCGGCGCGGTGCAGCGCCGGCGACAGCGAGTGGGCGATCGGCGATCCGAGGACTGCGGCGCGCGTCATCCGTGCCCCGTGTTGCGTGCGAGTTCCTGCCGGAGCCTCTGGAACTCGGTGTAGCTGCTGGTGAACTTGGTGACCCTGTTCTTCGGGTCGGTGGCCACGAAGTACAGCCAGTTGCCCTGCGCGGGCTCGAGCGCGGCCTTGAGCGCGACCTCACCCGGGTTGTCGATCGGGCCGGGCGGCAGACCTGCGACGTTGTAGGTGTTGTAGGGGTTCTTGACCTTGGTCTCCGCGAGGGTGGCCACGGTGTTGTACTTGCCCAGGGCGTACATGACGGTGCTGTCGAGCTGGAGCTTCCTCATCCACGGCTGCGAGCTGTGGAGCCGGTTGTCGATGACCCGGGCGACCTTCGGCATGTCCTCCGGCCGGCCGCTCTCGGCCTGGACGAGGCTGGCGATCGTGACGACGTCGCCCGGCGACATGCCCAGGTCGCGGGCCTTCGCCTCCAGGTCGACGTCGGCGGCGACCTTCTTGAACTGGTCGACCATCGAGCGCAGGATCTGCGTCGCGCTGGACTTCGGGTCCGGGTCGTACGTGAAGGGGTAGAGGTAGCCTTCGAGCTTGCCCTTGGCGTACGAGGGCAGGCCGAGCTTCTCGGGGTGGTTCGCGGCCTTCTGGAAGTCCTTCAGCGGGATGTGGGTCTTCTTGGCCAGCAGCGGCAGGATCTGGACGACCCGCTTGCCCTCGGCGATCGTGAGCCGGCCCGCGCGCGAGGCGTCGCTGAGCAGGAGCGCGAGCGCCGACTTCACCGACATCTGCCGGCGCAGGTGGTAGTAGCCCGGCTGGATGCTCGTCGCCCTGGTGTCCTTGGACGCGAGCTTGATGTACGCGTCGACCGACTTGACGACGCCGGCGTCCTTGAGCCGGTTCGCCATGAGGGCGACCGAGTCGCCCTCATGGATCCAGACGGTGACGCTGCCGCTGCCCTCGCCCTTGTAGTCGGGCGGATTGAGCATGCCGTTGATCGTGGTCAGGCCGACGTAGCCGCCACCGCACACGATCGCGAGCAGGAAGGCGATCGCGATGAAGGGCGCGAGTCTGCGGCCCTTCCGGGTCTTCTTGCGACGCCGCCCCCGGCCGCTCCGAGGGGCGCGCGGCGGACCGCCGAGAGGCTCCGGGCGCTGCTGGCGCTCGGAGAGTTGGCGCAAGAAATCGAGATCTGCGTCGCTCATGAGTCCCCCTGGACAGTCTCCCCAGGTGGGCGGCCCGTCAAGCGCTCGGCCTCGAGCGCCGCCTGGAGCAGCACCGCGGCCGCCGCCTGGTCGACGACCTTCCGCCGTGCCTGCCCGCGCACTCCCTTGTCCCGGAGGCCACTTTCGGCTGTCACGGTGGTGAGTCTCTCATCGAACAGCCGTACCGTCTCGGGATCGAGGCGTTGTGCGATCTTCTCCGCGAACCGGCGGGCCGTCGCGGCCGCCGGCCCCTCTCTCCCGGAGAGCGAGGTCGGCAGCCCGACGATCACCTCGATCGCGTCGTTCTCAGCGACGATCTGAACGATCCGGTCGATGTCGCCCTTACCCGCCCGGACGGTCTCCAGGGGCGAGGCCAGGATGCCGCCGGGATCGCTGCGCGCGACGCCGATGCGGACGCTGCCCGCATCGACGCCGATGCGCAGGCCTTGTCTCACGTGGTCGCCACGGTCCGGCGGACGGCGCTCAGGGCCTCGTCGATGGCGCCCGCGTCGGCGCCACCGCCCTGCGCCAGGTCGTCCTTGCCGCCACCGCCGCCGCCGAGGACCTTGGCGGCGACGCCGACGAGCGCACCGGCGCGGCGCCCGCGCGCACGCGCCTCCTCGCTGGTCGCGACGACGATCACGGGGCGGTCCTTGGGGACCCCCGCGACGATGACGACGGCCGGCCGTCCGCCCAGGCGGCCGCGGACGTCCATGGCGAGCCGCCGCAGGTCGTCGGCGCTGGTGCCGTCGGGCACCCGGTGGCCGACGAAGGCGACGCCGCCGACGTCCTCGGCCCCGCCCGCCAGCTCCCCTGCGACCTGCAGGACCTGCTGAGAGCGGATCTTCTCCAGCTCCTTCTCGGCCTCACGGAGCCGCGTGACCACCCCGGAGATCCGCTCCGGGAGCTCCTCGCGCCGGGTCTTCAGCTGCTCGGACAGCTGCGCGACGAGCACGCTCTCCTTGGCGAGGTACCGGAAGGCGTCGATGCCGACGAGCGCCTCGACCCGGCGCACACCCGCGCCGATCGACTGCTCGCCGAGCACCTTGATCAAGCCGAGCTGGCCGGAGCGCGCGACATGGGTGCCGCCGCACAGCTCGCGGGAGTACTCGCCGATCTCGACGACGCGGACCTCGTCGCCGTACTTCTCGCCGAACAGCGCGAGCGCCCCCATCTTGCGCGCCTCGTCGATCGGGTGCACCGAGGCGTGCACGCCGAGGTCGTCGATGAGAATGGCGTTGACCTCGTCCTCGACGTCGCGCAGGACGCTGAGGGGCACCGCGCCGGAGGCGGTGAAGTCGAAGCGGAAGCGGCCCGGGGCGTTCTCCGAACCGGCCTGGGCGGCGGACTCGCCGAGCGCGTTGCGGAACCCGCGGTGGACCATGTGCGTGGCGGTGTGCGAGCGGGAGATCGCCCGGCGCCGTTCGACGTCGATCTCGGCGTACGCGGTGTCGCCCGCCTGCGCCTCGCCGCTGCGGACTCGGCCGCGGTGCACGATCAGGCCGGACAGCGGCTGCTGGACGTCGAGGACCTCGACCTCGGCGCCGTTGCCGAACCGGATGACGCCCTGGTCGGCGAGCTGGCCGCCGCCCTCGGCGTAGAACGGGGTGCGGTCGAGCACGACCTCGACCTCGCTGCCCTGCCCCGCCGACGGCACGCTCGCGCCGCCGACGAGCAGGCCGACGACCCGGGCCTCGCCCGCGACCGCGTCGTAGCCGGTGAACCGCACCGAGCCGGTCTGCTCCAGGAGGCCGCCCAGCACGGACACGTCGAGGTTGCCGGTCTTCTTCGCGGCGGCGTCGGCCTTGGCGCGCTGCCGCTGCTCGTCCATGAGGCGCCGGAACTCGTTCTCGTCGACGGACAGGCCCTGCTCGGCCGCCATCTCCAGGGTGAGGTCGATCGGGAAGCCGTAGGTGTCGTGCAGGGTGAACGCCTGCACGCCGGACAGCGTCGGCTCCTTGCGGCGCTTGGTCTCCTCGACGGACGCGTCGAAGATCGCGGTGCCGGTGCGGAGCGTGGTGAGGAAGGACTGCTCCTCGGCGTCGATGACCGTGTGGATGTGGGCGGCGTCGGAGCGCAGCTCCGGGTACGTCTCGCCCATGCCGTCGATCGCGACAGCGGTCAGCTCGTGCAGGTAGCGCTCGTCACCGGCGCCGAGCAGCCGCAGGTGCCGGACGCTGCGACGCAGGATGCGGCGCAGGACGTAGCCGCGGCCCTCGTTGGAGGGCACGACGCCGTCGGCGACCATCATCGTGCCGCTGCGGACGTGGTCGGTGATCACGCGCAGGGACACGTCGGACCGCGCGTCGCGGCCGTACTTGGTCTTGGTGAGGTCGGCGGCGCGGTCGAGGATCCGCCACATGGTGTCGATCTCGTAGATGTTGTCGACACCCTGCAGGATCGCCGCCATGCGCTCCAGGCCCATGCCGGTGTCGATGTTCTTGGCGGGGAGCTCGCCGAGGATCGGCCAGCCCTCCTTGCCCGCGCCGGCGCCCCGCTCGAACTGCATGAAGACGAGGTTCCAGACCTCGAGGTAGCGGTCCTCGTCGGCGACCGGACCGCCCTCACGGCCGTACTCGGGGCCGCGGTCGTAGTAGATCTCCGAGCAGGGGCCGCAGGGGCCGGGCACGCCCATCGACCAGAAGTTGTCGGCCATGCCGCGGCGCTGGATGCGGTCCTCGGGCAGGCCGACCTTCTTGTGCCAGATCTCGAAGGCCTCGTCGTCGTCGTGGTAGACGGTGGCCCAGAGCCGGTCCTCCGGGAACCCGAACCCGCCGTCGGCCTCCGACCGGGTCAGCAGGTCCCACGCGAATGGGATCGCCTGCTCCTTGAAGTAGTCCCCGAAGGAGAAGTTGCCCAGCATCTGGAAGAACGTGCCGTGCCGGGTGGTCTTGCCGACCTCGTCGATGTCCGGAGTCCGGATGCACTTCTGGACGCTCGTGGCCCGAGGGTACGGCGGGGTCCGCTGCCCGAGGAAAAAGGGCTTGAAGGGCACCATGCCCGCGTTGACCAGCAACAGCGTGGGGTCCTCGGCGATCAGGCTGGCCGAGGGCACCACGGTGTGGCCGCGCTCCTCGAAGAAGCGGAGAAAACGGCGGGCGATCTCTGCCGACTCCATCAGTGCAGGTCCTTGTCAGTATCGGAGTGTGCGTCGAGGCGCAGGGCGTCGCGCAGTTCTTCCTCGCGGTGGTTCATCGCGACGCGGACGTCGCCGGCGAACCCGCGTACGGTCCGGCCGAGCCCGACGGCCTGGTGGGCGAGGCTGTCCGGCAGGACGGCACGGACCGTCCGCTTGAGCCGGAACGCCGACCAGGCGCCGAACGCGGTGCCCAGCGAGAGCCAGAACAGTCGCCGGATCATCGCTTGCCGTCCTGGTTGCCGTGGCCACGGGAACCGATGGCCTTACGGACACCATAGGAAAATGCCGCGGCCTTCACGAGAGGGCCGCCGACGATCGAGGTGACGGTGGTGCTGACCGCGGCGGCGTTCTGGCTGACGCTGCCCATGTTCTTGGTGATCACGTCGACCCGGTCCAGTTGCTCGTTCGCCCGCTCCACCGTGCCGGCCATGTCGTCCAGCAACGGGGCGGTGCGGTCGCCGAGCTCGGCCACGGTCTTGGTCGCCTCGGTCAGCAACCGGGCGAGTTTCAAGAGCACGTAGGCGAGGAAGGAGACGAGTATCGCCCAGAACATGGCCACGATCAGCCCGGCCAGCTGTTCGCCCGTCAGCATGCGGCTTCCCCCTCCTGTGGTCGCGGAGAACTCGGTCGGACCGACCTTACCGTCCCGGGCTTGCGAAAACGCGCCCAGGCGACCATGCCGCATCCGCCGACGGCGCGGCCTCAGTCGGCGCGTCTGCCGCGGAGCACGGCGCGGAGCCGCTCCACCACGTCGGAGAAGCGCGCCTCCATGCCGTGCCTGGTCGGATGGTAGTACTCCCGGCCGTTCACGGCGTCCGGAGCGTACTGCTGTTCGACCACCCCGCCGGGGAAGTCGTGGGCGTAGCGGTAGCCCTTCCCGTGGTCGAGCTTGGCCGCGCCCTTGTAGTGCGCGTCCCGCAGGTGCGGTGGCACCGGGCCGACGAGCCCCCGCCGTACATCGCCGCTCGCCTCGGTGATCGCCCTGATCACGGCGTTGGACTTCGGCGCCAGGGCCAGGTGGATCACCGCCTGGGCGAGGTTGATGCGGGCCTCCGGCAGGCCGACGAACTCCACCGCGTGCGCCGCGGCCGTCGCCGTCTGCAGGGCCGTCGGGTCGGCCATGCCGATGTCCTCGCTCGCGTGGACGATCAGCCGCCGGGCGATGAACCGGGGGTCCTCCCCCGCCTCGATCATCCGGGCGAGGTAGTGCAGCGCCGCGTCGACGTCGGACCCGCGGATGCTCTTGATGAACGCGCTGATCACGTCGTAGTGCTGGTCGCCCTCGCGGTCGTAGCGGACCGCCGCCCGGTCGACGGCCTTCTCCAGGACGTCGACGTCGATCGGCGCGCCGTTCGGCGCGACGTAGGACGCGGCCTCGAGGTACGTCAGTGCCCGGCGCGCGTCCCCGCCCGCGAGGCGTACGAGGTGGTCCTCGGCGGGCTGGGCGAGCTCCACCGCGCCGCCCAGGCCGCGCTCATCGGTCAACGCCCGGCGGATCACCGCGCGGAGCTGGTCGTCGCCGAGCGGCTGCAGGGTCAGCAGGAGGGAGCGGGACAGCAGCGGGCTGATGACGGAGAAGAAGGGGTTCTCGGTGGTCGCGCCGATGAAGGACACCCAGCGGTTCTCCACGGCGGGCAGCAGGGCGTCCTGCTGGGCCTTGTTGAACCGGTGCACCTCGTCGACGAACAGCACCGTCTGCCGGCCGCCCATGCCGAGCTCCCGCTTCGCCACGTCTATGGCGGCGCGGACCTGCTTGACGCCGTCGGTGACCGCGGAGATCTCCACGAACCGGCGTTCGGTCGCCTGGCTGACGACGTACGCGAGAGTGGTCTTGCCGGTGCCGGGCGGACCCCACAGCACCAGCGACATGGGGACGTCCCGCTCGACGAGCTGGCGCAGCGGGGTGCCGGGCCCGAGGAGGTGCTCCTGGCCGACGACCTCGTCGAGGCCGCGCGGGCGCATCCGGACCGCCAGCGGCGCGTTGGCCTGCTGCGCCTCTTCGGCGGGCGTGTCGAAGAGGCTGTCGGCCTGTTCATGCTCCTTGCGCACCACGCCTCGACATTATCCGTTCGCCGGCGCCGCTCAGCGCGACGGAGACGATCACCACGGCGGCCCCGGCGATCCCGTCGAGCCAGTCGTGGCCTTTCCATGTCGTGGCCTTCCTAGGGAGCGTCACGATTCCCATCGAACCGGTCGCGGGTCATGATCCGGGTGGGCCGGGGGCGGCGTTACCCTGTGCGGCGTGACCCCCGCCTCGATCGATGACCTCCTGGCGATCACCGGAGGCCACTCCCTGATCAGGAGCGTGCACCCCGAGCGACGCGGTAAGGCCTGGCGTGCCGACGAAGCGGTCGCGTTCCTGCAGCTGAACCCCGACCGCGCAACGATCAGACGGGTCGTCGGGCTGGGCACGCCCGGCGCGGTGGCCGGTCTACTGGCCGGGCTGCGCGGCGAGTTGCCTCCGGACGTGCAGGTCAACGTGCCGCGCGGGACGCCACTGCCGCTCACGGACTCGTACGACTGGCAGTGGCGGGTCGCATACGAGGTGCCGCCGGCCCAGCCCGCCGAGGACCTGGTCGACTGGTACGGCGACGGCGACGCGATCATGGAGCTGCTGAAGCGCACGGGCGCGGACTGGTCGGTCTGGCCCCGTGACGGCAGGGCGCGCCGCTGGGCTGCCGTGAGGGACGGGAACGGCGGGCTGCTGGCCTGTCTCGCCGATCTCACCACCTCCCCGGAGATCGGTCAGGTCGCGGCGATCGCGGTGCATCCGGACGCCCGCCGCCGGGCGCTGGGCGCGTCGATCACGGCCTGGGCGATACGACGGTTGTTCGCGGAGGGCTGCGACGGGGTGGGCCTGGGCGTCTACGAGGAGAACACGGCGGCCATGCGGCTGTACGACCGGCTCGGCTTCGGCGACGAGGCGCGCACCAGCGCCCGTCTCCCGGCCTGACTTCGGTCAGTCCCGGGCGGGCAGCGGAGCGCGCTCTCCGGTCCGCTCGGCCGGTACCGGCGGGCTGGTCCGGCGCAGGACGGTGAGGGCGATGAGAACGGCGGCGACCAGGAGCGCGGCGCTGAGGGTCAGGCCGAGCGCGTACCCGTCGCTGAGGGTCGCGGGTGTGGCGATCGGTCCGGTGCGGTCGTGCGCCGCCGTTCCGAGGGCCGCCAGCCCCAGTGAGGCGCCGATCTGGCGTGAGCTGTTGAGCAGGCCGGAGGCGGTGCCGGCCTCGTGGGCCGCGACGCCGGCGGTGGCGGTGGACACGACCGGGGCGAGGCAGAGGCCGAAACCGACGCTGGCGACGATCGAGGGCCCGAGGACGTCGGCGAGGAAGGCGCCGTCGGGGCTGATCAGGCCGAACCACGCGAAGCCGGTCGCGGTCATGAGCCCGCCGACGACCAGGAGGGTGCGGGGAGCGAGCCGGTAGCCGAGCTTGACGGCGAGTACGGAGCCGACGACCACTCCGAGGGCGAACGGCAGGAACATGACTCCGGTCAGCGCCGCTCCGGTTCCGAGGACCCGCTGGAGGTAGAGGGACACGAAGTAGAAGGCCGAGGCCATGGCCGCGCCGACCAGGAGGTTGTAGGCGTTGGCGCCGGCGACCGAGCGGTTGGCGAACAGGCCGAGCCGGATCAGCGGTTCGCGGGCGGTGGTCCGTTCGACGTGGACGAACGCGGCCAGCAGCACGGCGGCGACCACCAGCGTCGTGAGCGTGACCGGTGAGGTCCACGCGTACTGGTCGGTGCGGACGATGCCGAACACCAGCAAGGTCAGGCCCGCCGTGGCGAGGACGGCGCCCGGCACGTCCGGCCGTCCGCCACGAGCGGCCGGCGGGTCGGCGGATACCCCACGCCAGGCCAGGGCCAGTGCGCACGCGGCCATCGGCACGTTCACGAACATCACCCAGCGCCAGCCCGCGTACTCGGTGAGGACGCCGCCCGCGAGGACGCCGAGGGCGCCTCCTGCGGCGTTCATCGCGCTCCACACTCCGAAGGCCCGCACGCGGGCCCTGCCCGTGGGGAACGTCGCGGTCAGCAGCGCCAGCGCGGCCGGAGCCAGCGCGGCGGCCCCGATGCCCTGGGCGGCCCGGGCGGCGACGAGGTGCCCGGGCTCCTGGGAGAGACCGCCGAGGAGGGAGGCGAGGCCGAACGACCCCAGCCCGAAGAGCAGGATGCGCCTGTGGCCGTACCGGTCGGCGGCCTTGCCGCCCAGGAGGAGCAGTCCGCCGAAGGTGAGGGCGTAGGCGTGGATCACCCAGGTCAGGCCCACGGAGCTGAAGCCGAGACCGGCGGCGATCCGCGGCAGTCCGACGTTCACGACCGACAGGTCCAGCGACACCATGAACTGCACGACGGCCACCGCGGCGAGCGTGAGTCCTGGCCGGGTCTTCGGAATCTTCGTCATCGCGGCCTCCGCCCCGGTGCTGCGTACCGACTTTTCGAACATGTTCCGAAAGTAGCATCCCGGAGGCTCCGCTGTGAAGTTCGAGCACCCGTACCGGTTCCGCGGCGGGGAACGGCGGGACGGCATGATGGGACGGTGCCCAGACCGTCCGCATCGCCCGGCCGTACCGGCCGGCCGCCCCTGACCTCCCGCGCGCAGATCCTGGCGGCGGCCCGCCGGCTCATCGACCGCGACGGCTGGGAGAAGCTGACCATCCGCCGGCTCGCCGCCGAGCTCGGCATCGGGACGACGACCCTCTACCACCACATCCGGGACAAGGAGGATCTGCTGGTCCTCCTGCTGAATCACTACGTCGAGCAACGCGAACGCCCGGACCTGCCCGGACACCCACGGGACCGCGTCGTCGTGGCCGCCACCGCGCTGCACGACGCCCTCGCGGGCTGGCCATGGGCCGCGGAGGTCCTGACCGCCGACGGTTTCGTCGGCCGGCTCGACGAATCGGCCCTGTGGATGGTCGAGGCCGTCCTGGCCGGAGCGATCGACCACGGATGCACGCCCGCACAGGCCGTCGACGTCTTCCGCAGCATCTGGTACTACACCGTCGGCGAGATCCTCGTCCGCGCCCACTCCGCCCACCGGGGAACGGGCGGCCGGCCCCTCCCCTCCTTCGGCGACCTCGACCCGGCCCGGGTCCCGCACCTGGCCGCCATCGGCGACGAGTGGCCCGCGCTGGCCGCGCGGGACACCTACCCCCAGGGACTCCGCGCGTTCGTGGACGGGCTGCTCGCCCAGGCCACGTCGCCGGCGCCGCCCGAGGAGGGAAGCGGGGCGTGGAACGGCCGATGACGCCGCGCTTCGCCATCGGCGACGGGTACGCGTTCTACGAGGGGCCGTCCGGGGACGGCGCCTTTCACCGGCATGCCGCCTTCCAGATCGCCGGTGCCGTCCGGGGCGAGGTCGTCATGGTCGACGCGGCCGGAACGTCACATCGGGCGGCGACGCTGCTCGTACCGCCCATGGCGTGGCACCGGCTGGTCCCGGCAGAGGGGCTGCGCACCTTCTTCGTCGAGCCGCACTGCGCGTTCGCCGACCGGCTGCGTGCGCACTGCGGGACCGGGGTGACCCCGGTCCCCGAGTGGCACGGCCTCAGCGAGCAGGACGTCCACCGCGCCGCCGTCCGCCCGGCGGAGGAGCTCGACCCGCGGCTGCTGACGGCCATGAGGATCCTGGGCGAGGAGCAGATCTCGATGCCCGACCTCGCCGCGAAGGCCGGCCTGTCGCCGCAGCACCTGCGTGCCCTGGCGCGGCGCCAGTTGGGCATGCCGCTGACGCGGTGGCGCATCTGGCGGCGCCTGCGCGGAGGCGTCGAGGCGCTGCGCGCAGGCCGGCCGGTGGCCGAGGCGGCGGTCCTGGGCGGCTTCGCCGACCAGGCGCACTTCACCCGGCGGTTGCGCGAGATGATCGGCCTGACGCCGGCGGTCGTACTGCCGCTCCTGTGCCCGCCGCCTCCGGAGTCCGTCAGCCCCGGTAAGCGACGTACACCGAGATCGAGCCGCTGACCGTCGGCACGACCTCGGTCTCCCGGACGTCGCGGAACCCCGCCTCGGACATCAGCCGGGGCAGGACGCCGTCGGCGTTGGGCCGGGTGTCCTCCCGGCCGTCCGCGAGCTGCACCGCACGGAACGCCAGCCGCATCGACCGGGTGCGCTGCAGTCCGTAGTCGGCGATGACCAGCTTCCCGCCGGGTCGCAGCACTTCGTGCATCGAGGCGAGCACGGCCCGTTTCATCGTCAGCGGGCACTGATGCAGCACCAGGCTGGAGACCACGGTGTCCGCCGGACCGTCACCGACCGTCTCCGCGAGGGCGTCGCCCATGCCGGCCCGCCAGTCCACCGCCGCCCCGGCGGCGTCGGCCTTGCGGCGTGCCACCGCCAGGACCCGCTCGTCCGGATCGACACCGACGATGCGCGCGCCCGGCTCGACGCGGCTGATCAGCAGCGCCGTCGAACCGGTGCCGCAGCCCACGTCCACGATCACATCACCCGGCCGCGGTGCCACGTGCATCGCGAGCAGGCTGCGCCACAGGCGCTCGCGGGTCAGCGCGACGACGGCGTCGTAGAAACGCGTGGGCGCGAACCGGCCCAGCGCGGGAGTGAAGGTCCGCTCGGTCATGCCGGCAGTCTCGGCCGCCACGCTCCATCGGGTCTTGAACGAACCGCTGCCGGCGCCCCGGTCAGTCTCCCTGCGCGTACTGCGCCACCCCATGGCCGAACGACCAGTCGATCGACTCGTTCTCGGTCAGGGTGATGAGGATGTTCCTCGGCTCGGTCCCGGCGTACGCGTGGGCGAGTTCGGCGATCCGGCGGTAGAGCGCCCGCTTCTGCTCGGGCGGCCGCCCGGAGCGCAGGGTGATCGCGACGTAGACGACCCCGTCGTCCCGGGGCACTCCGAGGTAGTCGTCGTACCGCAGCATGCCGCTCGTACCGTCGTGCCCGGTCAGCACCTGGAACCGGTCGTCGGGCGGAAATCCCATCGTCTCCCCGAGGGCCTCGTGCACGGCCCGGCCCAGAGCGTCGAGCCGCTCCGCGTCGGTCCCCAGCGCGTCGATGCGCACGAACGGCATGCCGACGGTCCTCCTTCACGGTGGATGATCCGGCTCCGCGCGAACCGGCGCGTACATACTAGTAGGTACAGCACTCGAACATCTCGGCCACCGCACCGACGGCGTCGGCGAGCCGACGCAACAGCCGAGGGACGGCTTGATCCACGTCATCCGCGTCCGGGAGAACGGCGGCACGAACCGCCCCTGCTCGGCCGCCGGCCGCCCGATCTCCGGCCGGTACGCCTGGTAGACGACGATCGACGTATGGTCGTGGTCGGCCCTGATCTCGTGCGTTCGCATGAGGTCCCACGATCACGGCGGCGCGCACCGCGATCAACCGATTTTCGTACGGGCCGGGGCCTCCGTCGCTCAGAAGGCCACCTCGAACCAGACCGTTCGTCCCTTCGCATCGCCGTCGACCCCCGAGGCGGCGGCGAGCATCCGGACGATGTACAGGCCACGCCCGCCTTCGGCGTAGTGCGGCGATCCCGTCGCGAGACATGGACGGTTCACCGGATGGCCACCGTCGGCGACCTCCACCCGTATCCGGCCCTCGCAAACCAGGGAGACGGTGACGGAGACGCTCGTCGAGTCGGCGTACTTGACGGGGTTGGTGATGAGCTCGCTCGTCAAGAGCTCGGTGTCGTCGAAGGCCGGGTGGTCGTGACCCAGGACGCGGGCCAGCCAGCGCCGAGCCTTGGCCGCGGACTCGGGAGCGCTAGGGAAGTCCGTACACCCGAGCGCACGCCTCATCGGCGCGCCGCCTCGAGCCGCTCGGCGATCCATCGGGCGGTGCCGTGAACA
The DNA here is from genome assembly GCF_024055725.1 of Actinoallomurus spadix. Lineage (GTDB taxonomy): Bacteria > Actinomycetota > Actinomycetes > Streptosporangiales > Streptosporangiaceae > Actinoallomurus > Actinoallomurus spadix. The sequence continues at coordinate 37,935 of NZ_JAMXMX010000004.1, forward strand.
TCCGTCACCGGCCCGATCACCCACGGCGAGTCGCCATGCCACCAGTAGTGGACCGCGCCGGCCAGGACGAGGCCCCGCCGCTTCGCGCTGATCGCCTCCAGCGTTGGAAACGGACGTCGTTGCTGCTGGACGAAAGAGGACGAACAATGCAGAACCGCCGCCGTCCCACGCTTCGGTTGCGCCGCCTCGCCGCCGAGATGCGACGCCGACGAGAGGAGGCGGGACTGACCCAGGACGAGGTCTTCGAACGCACGTCGATTAACCAGGCGACCCTCTACCGCGTGGAGAACGCGCTAAGCCGTCCGCAGGTCCGAACGCTACGCGCCCTGCTCGATCTCTACGGGGTGAACAGTGAGCGCACCGCCTACCTGCTCACGCTCCTCCGCGAGTCCGACCACCGCGGCTGGCTCGAGACGATCGACGCCCACCTCCCCGAGCGCCTCACGACGTACGTCGAGTTCGATGACGAGGCCCGCACCGTCTGGAACTACCAACCGTCGTTCGTGCCGGGGCTCCTGCGGACCGAGGCGTACGCGCGGGCGATTGTGCACGGGCTGATGCCGGAAGCGTCTCCCGGGGCCGTCGACAGCCGGGCTTGAGTCTTGCTCGGGGCGGAAAGCTTGGTGAGCGTCGCTCAGACGCGGCGGCTCGCCGACTTAGCTCCAGTCTCGGCGGGGCCTTCGCCGAGGGGTCGGTGCGGCCGATCTTGTCGGCGGCGGCTCTTACAGCCGGTCGCGTGACCGAGAGATCACCCACGGATGCCTTCGCGCGCCTGGGCTCGCGCTGGAGCACTACCTCGTCTGCCCGGACAACATCGAGCAGGACTTCGACATCGTCTTCGCGACGTACGCCGAGCGGCTCGTCAGCGCACCCAGGTGGAGCTTCTGGTGGGACTGAGACGACGGCGGGGACCCCGTCCCGGGGTCCCTGCCGTGTCAGGCCCCTAGTACTTCTCGGTGGAGGGGCGGACGATGTGGCCGGGCTCGTTCGGCTCGGCGGGCTTCTCGTCCTCCGGGCGGACGTCGATGCCCGCCTCCTTGCGCTGCTCCTCGGTGATCGGCGTCGGCGCGCCGGTCAGCGGGTCGAAGCCGGACGCGGCCTTCGGGAAGGCGATGACGTCGCGGATCGTGTCGCGGCCGGCCAGCAGCATGACGACGCGGTCCCAGCCGAACGCGATGCCGCCGTGCGGCGGCGCGCCGTACTTGAACGCCTCGAGCAGGTAGCCGAACTTCTCCTGGGCCTCCTCGCGGCCCAGACCGAGGGTCTCGAAGACCCGCTGCTGAACGTCGCCGCGGTGGATACGGATCGAGCCGCCACCGATCTCGTTGCCGTTGCAGACGATGTCGTACGCGTTGGCGAGCGCCTCGCCCGGCTTGTCGTGGAAGGAGTCGACCCACTCCGGCTTCGGGGAGGTGAAGGGGTGGTGGACGGAGGTCCAGCCGCCCTCGTCGGTCTCCTCGAACATGGGCGCGTCGACGACCCAGGTGAACGCCCACGCGGACTCGTCGATCAGGCCGCAGCGGCGGCCGATCTCCAGACGGGCCGCGCCGAGCAGCTCGCGGGTGGCGTGCGGCCTACCGGCGCCGAAGAAGACCGCGTCGCCGGGCTTGGCGCCGACCTTGGCGGCCAGGCCGGACCGCTCCTCCTCGGTGATGTTCTTGGCGACGGGGCCGCCGAGGGTGCCGTCCTCCTGCACGAGGACGTACGCCAGGCCCTTCGCGCCGCGCGACTTGGCCCAGTCCTGCCAGCCGTCCAGCTCCTTGCGGGTCTGGGACGCGCCGCCCGGCATGACGACCGCGCCGACGTACGGCGCCTGGAACACGCGGAACGACGTGCCGGAGAAGTACTCCGTCACGTCGACCAGCTCGTTGCCGAAGCGCAGGTCCGGCTTGTCCGAGCCGTACCTGCTGAGGGCGTCGGCGTAGGTCATCCGCGGGATCGGACGCGGGATCTCGTAGCCGACGATGTCCTTCCAGAGCCGTCCGACGAGGTCCTCGGCGACCTGGAGGACGTCCTCCTGCTCGACGAAGCTCATCTCGATGTCGATCTGGGTGAACTCCGGCTGCCGGTCGGCGCGGAAGTCCTCGTCGCGATAGCAGCGGGCGAGCTGGTAGTAGCGCTCCATGCCCGCCACCATGAGCAGCTGCTTGTACAGCTGCGGCGACTGCGGCAGGGCGTACCAGTGACCCGGCTTGAGGCGTACGGGGACGAGGAAGTCGCGGGCGCCCTCCGGCGTGGAGCTGGTGAACGTCGGGGTCTCGACGTTCACGAACCCGTGCTGCCGCATGACGTCGTGGACGATGTACGAGCCCTGGGAGCGGATGCGCAGCGAGCGCGACAGGGCCTCACGGCGGATGTCGAGGTAGCGGTGCTTGAGGCGCACCTCCTCGTTGACGTTGGCGTCCGTCTCGATCGGGAACGGCAGCGGCGCGGCCTCGCTGAGCACCTCGATGTCGGAGGCGACGACCTCGATCTCGCCGGTCGGCAGGTCGGGGTTCTCGTTGCCCTCCGGGCGGACGCGGACCTCACCGGTGATCTTGACGCAGAACTCCGAGCGCAGGTCGTGCGCCGTGTCCTCCTCGCGGAACACCACCTGGGCGACGCCGGAGGCGTCACGCAGGTCGATGAAGGTGACGCCGCCGTGGTCGCGGCGGCGCGCCACCCAGCCGGCCAGCACGACCTGCTGCCCGGCGTGCTCCCGGCGCAGCGATCCCGCCTCGTGTGTGCGGATCATCTCTCAGCAAGCCTTTCTTTCAACGTCGTCACGAGCTCGGCGAGCGGAACGGCGACCTGGTCGCCGCTGGCCAGGTCCTTGACCTGGGCGGACCCCGCGGCGATATCTCGCTCGCCGAGGATCACGGCATACGCCGCCCCGGACCGGCCGGCCCCGCGCATCGCGCCCTTGAGCTTCTTGCCGTCGTAGGACATGTCGGCGGCGACACCCGAACGGCGCAGCTCGGCGATCAGACCGAAGATCTTACGCTCGGCCTCCTCGCCCAGCGGCACGCCGTACACGTCGACGGTCGGCGCGGTGACCGCGGCGACCTCTTCGGCCTCCATCGCCAGGACCGTACGGTCGAGGCCGAGGCCGAAGCCGATGCCGGGCAGCGGCGGGCCGCCGATGTCCTCCGACAGGCCGTCGTAGCGGCCGCCGCCGCCGATGCCGGACTGCGCGCCGAGCAGCGGGTGGTCGAACTCGTACGTCGTGCGGGTGTAGTAGTCGAGGCCGCGCACGAGGCGCGGGTCGTCGATCCACGGGATGGACAGGTCGGCGAGCAGCTCACGGACCCGGTCGTGGTGGGCCTTGCACGCCCCGCACAGGTGGTCGGTGACGAGCGGGGCGTCCTCGAGCTGGGCGCGCACCTCCGGCCGCTTGTCGTCCAGCACGCGCAGCGGGTTGATCTCGACCCGCTTGCGGGTGTCCTCGTCCAGGTCGAGGCGGCGCAGGAACTCCTGCAGCGCCGCGCGGTACACCGGGCGGCACTCCCGGCAGCCCAGGGAGTTCAGGTGCAGGGACAGGCGGGTGAGGCCGAGATCTCGGTAGAAGTCCCACGCGAGGGCGATCGTCTCGACGTCGACGGCCGGATCCTCGGAGCCGATCGCCTCCAGGTCGACCTGGTAGAACTGGCGGTAGCGGCCCTTCTGCGCGCGCTCGTAGCGGAACGCCGGGCCGGTGGCCCATACCTTGACCGGCAGCTCGCCCTTGTTGAGGCCGTGCTGGAGCACCGACCGCAGCACGCCGACGGTGAACTCCGGGCGGAGGGTGAGCGACCGGCCGCCGCGGTCCTCGAAGGTGTACATCTCCTTGGTGACGACGTCGGTCGACTCGCCGACGCCCCGCGCGAACAGGCGGGTCTCCTCGAACACGGGGAGTTCGAGGTAGGCGTAGCCGGCGCGCGTCGCGGCGGCGGCGAAGGCGTCGCGGGCGGCGAGGAAGGTCGCCGAGCGCGGCGGGAAGTACTCGCTGACCCCTCGGGGGGCCTGGAAGTTCGAGCTCATGGTGGTGTTGTCAGAGTCCCCTGTGCGGGCCGTCGATCGGGGCGATGTCCTTGAGGAACGGATTGGTCGCCCGCTCGTGGCCGATCGTGGTCTGCGTGCCGTGGCCGGGCAGCACGGTGGTCTCGTCCGGGAGCGGCAGGCACACGCGCGCCAGGCTCTCCAGAATGGCCGGGTAGTCGCCGCCCGGCAGGTCGGTGCGGCCGATCGAGCCCGCGAACAGCAGGTCACCGGAAAAGATCACCTGCTGGTCGGCGAGCCGGAACGTCACCGACCCGGGCGTATGGCCGGGGGCGTGCTCGACGATCAGCTCGAGCCCCGCGAGCGTCAGCGTCGCGCCGTCGGCGAGCTCCCGCACGTCGTCGGGCTCGCTGAACGTGAGGCCGCCCAGCAGCTGCTGCCCGACGCTGAGCGGGAAGCCCCTGGCCGGGTCGGACAGCAGGCCCCGATCGTCGGGATGGATGTACGCGGGGACGTCGCGCGCGCCGCAGACCGGGGCCACCGACCACATGTGGTCGATGTGACCATGCGTGAGCACCACGGCGACCGGCTTGAGCCGGTGCTCGCGGAGGAGCTCCTCGACCCCGGACTCGGCGTCCTGGCCAGGGTCGATGATCACGCATTCCTCCCCCGCCGCGGGTGCCACGACGTAGCAGTTCGTGGCGAAGGACCCGGCGGGGAACCCGGCGATGAGCACGATCGTCCTCTCTTAAGGCGCCTGCTTCCGGCAGCTTGAGCGTACCGGCGGCACCCGGCCGACCGCGAACGACATACGCGGGAGCGCCGCGGGGCGTCCGGTCTTGGACCGATTTGGCGGCCTCTGTGGGCCACTCGGGAAAATACCGGCCAGGACCGCTACGATGCGCAACACGTTTCCCTGTTCACGACGCGAATCGATGAGGTGCGACACCGGTGGCGGGTAAAGACCGCAAGAAGCAGCTGGCCCGGCAGCGCTATGAGCGCCAGATGCAGCGCCGTGCGGCCCGGCGGGCGCGAGCACGCAGGATGAAGATCATTGGCACGGTCGTCGCCGTCGCAGTGATCGCCGGCGGAAGCGGTGCCATCGCGTTCGCGATGAACAAGTCGGACAAGAAGTCGCCGACCGCCGCCGCATCCGCGTCCGCGTCGAAATCGGCGAGTGCGCAGCCGACCGTGTCGGCGAAGCCGGGCGAATGCGCCTACCAGCCGTTGACCGGCTCCCCGAACGCCAAGGACGTCGGCACGCCGCCGGTCAAGCCGGTCAAGGGCACGTACAAGATGACGATCGACACCGACCAGGGCAAGATCGTCGCGAAGCTGGACGGCACGAAGGCCTCCTGCACCGTCAACTCGTTCAAATACCTGGCGTCCAAGAAGTTCTTCGACAGCACCAAGTGCCACCGGCTCGACACCGGGATCAAGGTGCTGCAGTGCGGCGACCCGTCCGCCACCGGCAGCGGGGGCCCGAAGTACGGCTTCGGCAACGAGAACGTCCCCAAGGGCGACTCCTCCGGGCAGGCGACCTACAAGCGCGGCATGATCGCCATGGCGCACAGCAGCCAGCCGAACAGCAACGGCAGCCAGTTCTTCATCATGTACGGCGACGCGAAGCTGCCCGCCGACTACACGGTCTTCGGTGAGATCACCAAGGGGCTGGACGTCGTCGACTCCGTCGCCAAGGCCGGCGCGACCGCTCCCGACCCGCAGTCCGGGATGACCGCCCCAAAGAAGAAAATTGAAATAAAACACCTCACCGTCGCGAAGATGGGGTAATGGGGAAGGTTAGGGTGGCCTGCGGGAGTACGGCTCCCGAGGTCGTCACGGTGGGTCCGGCGCCCGACGAACGGCCCGGGCCTTGAAACAGGAGGCAACGGTGTGCAGCGCCACCGATCCTTGGGGAATCCGGTGCCGGAGAGGCGGAGACGGCTCCGTCCGGGTCGTCCGGCCGCGCATGGCGGGCACGCTTCACGACCGGGAGGGCCACGGTGACCGCTGATCCCTGGGGACGTGTCGATGAGAACGGCACCGTCTACGTCAAGACCGCCGAGGGCGAGCGGACCGTCGGCTCCTGGCAGGCCGGCGCTCCCGAGGAGGCCCTCGCGTACTACCGGCGCAAGTACGACGCGCTGGTCACCGAGATCGACCTGCTCGAGCAGCGGATCAAGACGACGGACCTGGCACCCGCGCAGGCCGAGCACAGCATCGCCCGGCTCCGAGAGTCGGTGACCGAGGCCCACGCCGTCGGTGACCTCGACAGCCTGGCACGGCGGCTGGAAACCCTCACCGGGCTGCTCGGCCGCCGCCGCGAGGAGCTCAAGGTCGCCCGGGACCAGGCCCGCGGTCACGCCCGCGAGGTCAAGGAGCGCATCGTCGCCGAGGCCGAGCGGATCGCGGCCGAGGAGACGCACTGGAAGAACGGCGGCGAGCGCCTCCGCCAGCTCGTCGAGGAGTGGAAGGCCGCCGAGCGCGTCGACCGGCCCACCGAGACGGCTCTGTGGAAGCGCCTGTCGACCGCGCGCAACGCCTTCACCAAGCGCCGCAAGGCGTACTTCTCCAACCTGGAGGAGGAGCGGGAGCTCGCCCGCCAGGAGAAGGAGCGCCTGGTCGCCGAGGCCGAGGCGCTCAGCGGCTCGACCGACTGGGGCCCGACGGCCGCCGCCTACCGCGACCTCATGCGTCGCTGGAAGATGGCCGGCCGCGCGGCCCGCGAGGTCGAGGACGACCTGTGGGCGCGGTTCAAGGGCGCCCAGGACGTCTTCTTCGCCGCCCGCTCCGCGGTCTTCGCCGAGCGCGACGCGGAGTTCCGGCAGAATGCCGAGGCCAAGGAGAAGGTCCTCGAGGACGCCGAGCGGATCCTCCCCGTACGGGACGTGCGCACCGCGCGCCAGATGCTCCGCACGATCCAGGAGCGCTGGGAGTCCATCGGGATGGTTCCGCGTGACTCCCGTGACCAGCTCGAGGGCCGGCTGCGCCGGGTCGAGGAGGCCGTACGCGCCGCCGAGGAGTCGGAGTGGCGGCGCACCAACCCGGAGGCCCGGGCCCGCGCCGAGGCCACCGTCACGCAGCTGCGGTCCTCCATCCAGCAGCTCGAGGCACGCTTGGACAAGGCGCGCCGCGGCGGCCGCGACAAGGACGTCAAGGACGCCGAGGAGGCCCTGACCGCGCGCCGCGCCTGGCTGGAGGAGGCCGAGCGCACCCTCGCCGAGTTCTCCTGAGCCGACGAACAACCTGAAAGGCCCGATCTCACGGTGAGATCGGGCCTTTCGACTGTTCTGCGCTAATTCGTGACGCGGTAGACGTCATAGACGCCGTCGACGTTGCGGACGGCCTTCAGAACGTGACCCAGGTGCTTCGGATCGCCCATCTCGAAGCTGAACCTGCTGATCGCCACCCGGTCGCGGTTGGTCGCGACGGAGGCCGACAGGATGTTCACGTGCTGGTCCGACAGCACCCGCGTGATGTCGGACAGCAGCCGGGTGCGGTCCAGCGCCTCGACCTGGATCGCCACGAGGAAGATCGAGTCCTCCCCCGGCGACCACTTGACGTCGACCATGCGGTCGGGCTGCGTACGGAGGTTCTCGACGTTGACGCAGTCCTCCCGGTGCACCGAGACCCCGTTGCCGCGGGTGACGAACCCGACGATCTCGTCGCCGGGCACCGGCGTGCAGCACCGGGACAGGCGCACCCACACGTCCGGGTCGCCGGCGACGACCACGCCCGGGTCGCCCGCGGGCCTGGACCGCCGCTTCTTTGTCGGGATGACGGTCTCGTCCAGGTCCTCGGCCGCGCTCTCGACCCCGCCCATGGAGTCGACGAGCTTGCTCACGACGCTCTGCGCGGACACGTGACTCTCGCCGATCGCGGCGTACAGCGCCGAGACGTCGGAGTAGCGCAGGTCGTGTGCCAGCGCCACCAGCGCCTCGCCGGACAGCAGCCGCTGCAGCGGGAGGTTCTGCTTGCGCATCGCCCGGGCGAGGGCGTCCTTGCCCTGCTCGATGGCGGTCTCGCGGCGTTCCTTGGAGAACCAGTGCTTGATCTTGTTACGGGCGCGGGCGCTCTTGACGAAGTGGAGCCAGTCGCGGCTGGGCCCGGCGTCGGGCGACTTCGAGGTGAAGATCTCCACCGTGTCGCCGTTGTCGAGGGTCGACTCCAGCGGCACGAGCCGGCCGTTGACGCGGGCGCCGATCGTGCGGTGCCCGACCTCGGTGTGGATGGCGTACGCGAAGTCGACCGGGGTCGCGCCCTGCGGAAGGGCCAGGACCTGCCCCTTCGGGGTGAAGACGAAGACCTCCGAGACCGACAGGTCGAAGCGCAGCGACTCCAGGAACTCCGCCGGGTCGGTGGTCTCCTTCTGCCAGTCGAGGAGCTGCCGGAGCCAGGCCATGTCCCCCGTCTTGGCGGGCGACCCGCCCCCGACCGTCTCCTCCTTGTACTTCCAGTGGGCCGCGATGCCGTACTCCGCGCGGTTGTGCATCGCGCGGGTGCGGATCTGCAGCTCGACGGGCTTGCCCTCCGGGCCGATCACCGTCGTGTGCAGCGACTGGTACATGTTGAACTTCGGCATCGCGATGTAGTCCTTGAACCGGCCGGGGACCGGGTTCCATCGCGCGTGGATCGTGCCGAGGGCGGCGTAGCAGTCACGGACGGTGTCGACGAGCACGCGGATGCCGACGAGGTCGTAGATCTCCTCGAAGCCGACCTCACGGGCGATCATCTTCTGGTAGATCGAGTAGTAGTGCTTCGGGCGGCCCTTGACCGTCGCCTTGATCTTGGCCTCGCGCAGGTCGGCCGAGACGTGCGTGATCACGTCCTGCAGGTAGACGTCGCGCCGTGGGGCGCGCTCGGACACCAGCCGGGCGATCTCGTCGAACCGCTTGGGATACAGCGTCTGGAAGGCCAGGTCCTCCAGCTCCCACTTCAGCGTGTTCATGCCCAGGCGATGCGCGAGCGGCGCGAAGATCTCCAAGGTCTCGCGTGCCTTGCGCTCCTGCTTCGGCCGGGGCAGATAGCGCAGGGTGCGCATGTTGTGCAGCCGGTCCGACAGCTTGATGACCAGCACCCGGATGTCGCGGGACATCGCGACGACCATCTTGCGCACGGTCTCGGCCTCGGCGGCCTCGCCGTATTTGACCTTGTCGAGCTTGGTCACGCCGTCGACCAGGGCGGCGATCACGTCGCCGAAGTCGGTCCGGAGCTGGTCGAGGGTGTAGGGGGTGTCCTCGACGGTGTCGTGCAGCAGCGCGGCGCACAGCACCTCGGTGTTCATCCCCAGCTCGGCCAGGATCGTCGCGACGGCGAGGGGATGCGTGATGTAGGGATCACCGCTCTTGCGCTTCTGGTGGCGGTGATGGTGGGCGGCGACGTCGTAGGCGCGCTCGACGGTACGCACATCCGCCTTGGGATGGGTGTTCCGGAGCGTCTTGATCAAAGGTTCGAGTACGGGATTCATCATTGGACCACGCTGGGCGCCGAGCCGGGCGAGCCGTCTGCGCACCCGGGCGGCGGACGGCGCGGTCGCGCTCGAAGGGGTCGCGTCACCGTCATCCGGCTTCGGCTCAGGGGGATCGGCAGGCGCCGCCGAGGATGAAGGCTCCGCCTTCGCCTGGGCTTGCGAGGTCAGCGCGGCGTCGGTCACCGCGTCGGACGAGACCACCTCACCGGGCACCCAGCCTCCCCATTCATGCGTCGGAACCACAGTTTATCCGTAGTCGTTTTCCAGTCGGTGCCCATCACCCATTCCGGTCACCGGGCGATGGGAGGACCGGGCGATCTCGCGCGATGCCGGGAGGCCGGAGGGAGGCCCGGACGATCTCGCGAGATGCTGGGACGGCACCGGCGGAGGTTGGACGCGATGAACAAGACACTCCGAAGAACGACGATCTTCGCGCTGCTCCTGGTCCTGGCGCTGATGGTGAACATCACCTACCTCCAGGGCGCACAGGAGCAGAAGCTGCGCGACGACCCGCTGAACGTCCGGCACTTCCTCGCGCAGTTCAACCGGAACCGAGGGCCGATCATGGCGGGCGGCACGGTGATCGCCAGGTCGCGCGACACCGGGAAGAAGGACTTCCGCTACCAGCGCGAGTACCCCGAATCCGAGGTGTTCGCGCCCGTCACCGGCTACTTCGCGCCTAGCGGCGGCGTGACCGGCGTGGAGGCCGCCGCCGACGGCCTGCTGGCCGGCACGGATCCGAGGCTGACCGTCCAGCACTGGTTCGACGCGATCGTCGGCCGTACGGACCAGGGCGCCACGGTGCACACGACGATCGACCCGGACGCGCAGCGGGCGACGTACGACGCTCTGCGCGCGAGCACGTCACGCCGTGCCGCCGCCATCGCCATCGACGTACGGACCGGTGCGATCAAGGTGATGGCGTCCTTCCCGTCGTTCGACGCCAACAGCATCGCGGTGCACGACATGACCACGTCGGCGAAGGCGTACAAGCGGCTCCTCAAGGCGTCCGGCAGCCCGCTCATCGACAAGGCGATCGATGAAAGTTTCGCACCCGGATCGACCTTCAAGATCATCACTGCCGCCGCCGGGATGGACGAGAAGGGGCTGACCAAGGACAGCCTCGTCGACACCCCCGGCGTACTCACCCTGCCCTCGGGCAATCCCCTGCACAACGACGCCGACTCCGGGCCGTGCAACGGCGGGCGGCTGCCGCTCATCACGGCGTTCGCGCAGTCGTGCAACAGCACCTTCGGCAAGCTCGCCCTGGACATGGGTCAGAAGACCCTGGGCGCCGAGGCGTCCGGCTTCGGGTTCGGCCGGCACATCCCGATCGAGAACGACCTGCGCAGCGCCGCCAGCGTCTACCCGAAGGACATGGGCGGCGACGACGTCGGGCGCAGCGGCATCGGTCAGGGCAGCGTCTCCGCGACGCCCCTGCAGATGGCCCTCGCCGCCGCCGCGGCGGCCAACGGAGGCGTGGTGATGAAGCCGTACCTCATCCAGCGCGTCACCGCCCCGGACCAGTCCGAGATCCAGGTGGCCTCGCCGAAGGAGCTCCTCCGGGCGACCAGCGCGCAGACCGCGAGCCAGCTGCGGGACATGATGCGGGAGGTCGTGGCGAGCGGCACGGGAGCCGGCAAGGTGTCCGGTGACATCGCCGGGAAGACGGGCACCGCCGAGACCGGCCTGTCGTACAACGAGCGGTGGTTCGCCGGGTTCGCCCCGGCCGACAACCCGAAGATCGCCTTCGCGGTGGTCACCGAGGGCAGCGGCTTCGGCGCGGACGCCGCCGGCCCGATCGTCAACCGCATGGTCCAGGCGCTGGGCGTCCGGTAGGAGACCGTTCGTCCCGTAGGGCACCGGCCCAGGCACCACGCACCGACGAGCCCGTACGCGCCCCTGAGGGCGTGCGTACGGGCTCGTCGTGCGGGTGAGGGGTCAGCCCTGGATGAGGGCGTGGACGTCCAGGTCGGGCAACCGGTCGCGGCCCTTGAGGAAGCCGAGCTCGATGAGGACGGACAGGCCCGCCACCTCGGCGCCCGAGCGGCGGACGAGGTCGGTGGCCGCCGCGGCCGTGCCGCCGGTGGCCAGCACGTCGTCGACGATGAGCACCTGCTCGCCGGGGGCGAGGGCATCCTGGTGCATCTCGATCGTCTCGCTGCCGTACTCGAGGTCGTAGCTCTCGGTGTACGTCGCCGCCGGAAGCTTGCCCTTCTTGCGGACCGGGACGAAGCCGGCACCGAAGTGGTAGGCGACGGGAGCCGCCAGGATGAAGCCGCGGGCCTCGATCCCGACGACCTTGTCGATCGTCCCCCGGCCGTAGTAGGCCACGATGGCGTCGACGACGGCCGCGAACGCGGTGTGGTCGGCCAGCAGCGGGCTGATGTCCTTGAAGATCACCCCGGGTTTGGGATAGTCGGGGACCTCGCGGATCCGCTCATTGATCAGCTTCGTCAGGTCGACCGGTCGCGAGGTCACGTTCCTCCTCAAGGGGACGGCCACCCCGCGGTGGATCAGGTGATCCGCCGCGAGATGGCCTCGTCGCTTGTTCTTCGGCTCCGCGCCGAGCCGTCGGGGTCAGCGCTTCTTCTTGCCGCTGGGCCGTCCCTTGGACCCGCCCCGGCGCGGCTGTTGCCGCGGACCATTCTGCACGACCCGGACACCGGCCCCGACAGAAGATGCCTCCGCCTCGTCCGGGACGTCGTCCTGCGGGAGTTCGGCGACCTCGACCTCGGGCTTGGCCTTGCGCTTGGCGCTGTTGGCCTTGGCAGCGACCCGCTTGGCCAGCGTCCGGTACTTCTCCTGCCGCTCCTGCAGGTCGGCCACGATCGGCGTGGCGATGCAGATCGAGGAGTACGCGCCGGCCAGCATGCCGACGAACAGGACCAGGGCCAGGTCCTTCAGCGTGCCGGCGCCGAGCACGCCGGCGCCGATGAACAGCAGGCCCGCGACCGGCAGCAGCGCGATGATCGAGGTGTTGATCGACCGGACCAGGGTCTGGTTGACCGCGAGGTTCGCCGCCTGGCTGTAGGTCATGGTGTTCGAGGTGGTCAGTGAGCGCGTGTTCTCCCGGACCTTGTCGAACACGACGACCGTGTCGTACAGGGAGTAGCCGAGGATGGTCAGCAGGCCGACCACCGAGGACGGCGTCACCTCGAACTGCACGAGGGAGTAGACGCCGACCGTGATGAGGATGTCGTGCGCCAGCGCGATGATCGCGGCGACCGCCATCCGCCACTCGAACGCGATCGACAGGTAGATGACGATCGCGACGATGAAGATCAGCAGGCCCTCGAGGGCCTTCTGCGAGATGTCCTTACCCCAGCTCGCGCCGACGCTCTGCGGGCTGACGTCGTCGGCCTTGGCCAGGTGCAGCCGCTGCTGCACGGAGTCCTGGACCTTGGTGACGTCCGTGGAGCTCAGGCTCTCGGTCTGGACCCGCCAGCCGGTGCCGGTCTTCTGGACGATGGGGTCCTCCTTGACGACCCCGGAGTCCTTGACCGCCGCGCGGGCGTCGGAGGTCGTGACCCCCGGCTTCGTCGGGAACTGGAAGACCGTGCCGCCCTTGAACTCGACGCCGAAGTTCAGGCCGAGGGTGAGCAGCGAAACGACGCTGACGACCAGGATCAGCCCGGAGACGGCGTACCAGGTCTTCTGCCGCCCGACGAAGTCGAGCGAGATCTCGCCGCGGTGCAGGCGAGCACCGATGTTGCCCAGGCGTGACATCAGGCTCAGGCCTCCTTCGTGCCGACGGGACGGTTGGGTACGCGCTTGGTCATGCCCAGCGTCCTCGGGTCGAGGCCGGAGAAGCGGTGGCCCCGGCCGAAGAACTTCGTGCGGGCCAGCAGCGTGACCAGCGGCTTGGTGAAGAAGAACACCACGACCACGTCGATCAGTGTGGTGAGGCCGAGGGTGAAGGCGAAGCCCTTCACGCCGCCGATGGCGAACCAGTACAGCAGCAGCGCGGCGATGAACGACACCGCGTCCGCCACGATGATGGTGCGCCGGGCGCGGACCCAGCCCCGTTCGACGGCGGTGCGGAGGGTGCGGCCCTCACGAACCTCGTCCCGCAGCCGTTCGAAGAAGACGACGAAGGAGTCGGCGGTGATGCCGACCGCCACGATGGCACCGGCGATGCCGGCCAGGGACATCCGGAAGTTGATGAACTTCCCGAGCAGCACGACCGCCTCGTACGTGAAGATCGTGGCGACCGCCAGGCTGGAGATCGCGACGAGGCCCAGGCCCCGGTAGTAGAAGAGGCAGTAGAGCACGACCAGGCCCAGGCCGATCGCGCCCGCGACCAGGCCGGCGGTGAGCTGGTCCTTGCCGAGGGTGGCCGAGACCGACTCGATCGAGCTCTGCTTGAACTTCAGCGGCAGCGCGCCGTACTTCAGGACGTTGGCCAGGTCGGTGGCGTCCTCCTGGTTGAACTGGCCCTCGATCTGCGCGTTGCCCGACGTGATCGCCTCCTTGACGCCCGGCCAGGAGTAGACCGTGCCGTCGAGGACGATGGCGAAGTGGTTGCGGGTGTTGTTCTCCCCGAGCGCAGCCGCCTGCTGGGTGAAGGTGGCGAACGCCTTGGTCGCGGAGCCGTTCATGTCGAGGCTGACGACCCACTGCATCCGGCCGTTCTGGGGGTCCGGCGGCATGGCCTGCGCCTTGGTGATCTGCTCACCGGAGATCTTCGCCGGGCTCAGGATGAACTTGTAGTCGACCTTGTGGGTCTTGGGGTCGGGCTTGGCGCACACCGCGGCCTGCTTGGCCGGGTCCAGCGTCCTGCCCTGGCCGATGTCGTTACCGACGCAGGTGAGCTTGTCGAACTGCGCCTTGACGGCCGGGTCGACACCGGAGAAGTCCTCGCCGGTCGACTGCTGCTGCTGTTGCTGCTGCTGAAGCTGCTGCTGCAACTGCTGGAGCTGCTGCGGAGTGAGCGACTGGGAGGCACTCGGGCTGGCCGAGGCCTTCGCGGACGCGGACGGCTTCGGCGTCGCGGACGCCTTGGTGAGGGCCTGCGCCAGCGCACGGCCCTTCGGCGTCGCACTGGCCGACGCCGAAGGGCTCGCGCTGCCGGATGCCTTGGCGCTCGCGCTGCCCGACGGCTTGGCGGAGGGGCTCGCCCCGCCCTTGGTCTTGCCGGTGCTCGTCGGGCTGGGGGCCGGGGCCGGCGCCTGCTGCGTGACGCCGACCGGCGCGGCGACGAGGACCTGGCGGAACTCGAGCTTCGCCGTGGTCCCGATGGTCTTGACGACCCGCTCCTGGCCCTGACCCGGCACCTGGACGACGATGACGTTGTTGCCCTGCTTGGTCACCTCGGCCTCGGAGACGCCCAGGCCGTTCACGCGCTCACGCATGATCTTGATCGCCTGGCCCATCTCGGAGTCACCGATCTTGGCGCCGGGCTTCGTGGGCTCCGCGGTGAGCGTCACCGTGGTGCCGCCTGCCAGGTCGAGGGCCAGTTTGGGCTTCTTCTGGCCCTGCCAGAACATCAGGCCCACCAGGGCTACGGCTATCGCGAGCAGCGCGAGGAGTACGCGCCCTGGTTTTGCGGTGTTTCTGCTAGGCGGAGCCACGGTCGTCTTTCGTCCTTCTGTACGGTCAGGTGCGGGTCAGGCCGACGGCTTCTTGCCGGCCTTGTGCTCGCCGTCCTTCAACGTTTCCGCTGCTGTCTTGTCCTCCGCGACCGTCTTCGCGTCGGTCTTCGGCTCGATGTCGTCCCGCGCGACCTCGGGCTCGTCATCGGCCACCGCCTCACCGGCGGTGTGCTCCTGCTCGAGCTCTTCGGTCTCGTCGGCCTCCTCATCCTCTTCCTCATCGGAGGAGTCGTCCAGGACCTGGGAGACGGCCTGCTTGACGAAGCGGGCCTCGACACCCGGCGCGATCTCCAGGACGATCGCGTCGTCCTCCACGGCCGCGACCGTCGCGAGGAGACCGGCGGTCGTCATGACCCGCTGGCCGGGCACGATCTGGTTCTGAAGCTGGGCCTGCTGCTGCTGCCGCCTGCGCTGCGGACGGATCAGCAGGAAATAGAAGACCACGACGATGAGGATCAGGGGAAGCAGCGACATCAGCGGGTTGCCGCCGCTCTTCGCCGCAGCGACGTGAGTGAGCGCTGTAAGTGGTGTGTTGCCCGTCACCGGGGCATCCTTCCGATATGAGTGATGAGCCCGCCGTCGACCCGTTCGCGCCGCGAACGGCGTGCCATCTGCTGACGGCGGCCAAGCTCCGGAGTGTAAAGGAGTATCTGAAACCCCGGCAATGACGGGACGAACCCGCGCACCGAGAAGTTCCGCGTCACTCCTCCGCTACCTCGAAAAGCGTACCCGCCGCCGTGGGCGGCGGAGCGAGACCGAGATGGCGCCAGGCGGCCGGTGTCGCGATCCGCCCCCGCGGGGTGCGGGCGATGAGCCCCTTGCGCACCAGGAAGGGCTCGGCCACGACCTCGACGGTCTCCGGCTCCTCCCCCACGGCGACGGCGAGCGTCGACAGGCCGACGGGGCCGCCGCCGAACTTCGTCAGCAGCGCCTCCAGCACCGACCTGTCGAGCCGGTCCAGGCCGTCGGCGTCGACTTCGTACAGCGTGAGGGCCTGCCGCGCGACCTCCTCGGTGATCACGCCGTCGGCGCGCACCTCGGCGTAGTCGCGGACCCGCCGCAGCAGCCGGTTGGCGATCCGGGGCGTGCCCCGGGCGCGCCGGGCGATCTCGGCGGCGCCCGCCTCGTCCATCTCCACGTCGAGGAGCCGGGCCGACCGGTTGATGATCTTTTCCAGGTCGGCCGGCTCGTAGAAGTCCATGTGCGCGACGAACCCGAACCGGTCGCGCAGCGGCGCGGGCAGCAGCCCGGCGCGCGTCGTGGCCCCCACCAGGGTGAACGGCGGGATGTCGAGCGGGATCGCGGTCGCGCCCGGGCCCTTGCCGACCACGACGTCGACCCGGAAGTCCTCCATCGCGACGTACAGCATCTCCTCGGCCGGCCGGGCCATCCGGTGGATCTCGTCGAGGAACAGCACCTCGCCCTCGGAGAGGGTGGACAGCACCGCGGCGAGGTCGCCCGCGCGCTCGATCGCCGGGCCGGAGGAGATCCGCAGCGGCGCGCCGAGCTCGCTCGCGATGATCATCGCGAGGGTGGTCTTGCCGAGGCCGGGCGGCCCGGACATCAGCAGGTGATCCGGCGCGCGGCCGCGCCGCAGGGCGCTGTGCAGGACGAGCGACAACTGCTCGCGCACCCGCGCCTGGCCGATGAACTCGTCCAGGCGCTTGGGCCGCAGCGCCGCCTCGATGACCTTGTCGTCGCCGTCGGCCATCGGCGAGACGAAACGCTCGTCGCTCATGCGCCCGCTCCCCTGCCGGCGCGCGGGTCCAGGGTCATCGGCTCAGCCTTCGCATGGCCATCTTGAGCAGCGTGGGGAGATCCGGGGTGTCCTGGCCGTCGATCTCGGCGGCCACCGCGTCGACGGCGGCGTCGGCCTCCTTGCCGGACCAGCCGAGGTTCGTGAGCCCGGCGTGCACCTGGTCGCGCCACGGCACGGCGCGGGTCACCGGGACGGGCGCGTCCAGGCCGTCGGTGGGCATGCCGAGGCGGTCCTTCAGCTCCAGAACGATGCGCTGGGCGCCCTTCTTGCCGATCCCCGGGACCTTGGTGAGGGCGTTCACGTCCTCGGTCGCGACGGCGCGGCGCAGGGCGTTCGGCGGGTGGACGGCGAGCATGGCCAGCGCCAGCCGGGGACCGACGCCGCTCGCGGTCTGCAGCAGCTCGAAGGTCGTGCGCTCGTCGTCGTCGGCGAAGCCGTACAGCGTGAGGGAGTCCTCGCGGACGATCAGTGAGGTGGGGACGTGCGCCTGGTCGCCGACGCGCAGTCCGGCCAGCGTGGCCGGGGTGCACTGGACGGACAGGCCGACGCCGCCGACGTCGATCACGGCGCCGTCCGGTCCCGCGCCGGCGACCTTTCCGCTGACGAAAGCGATCACTGCTCTGTCCCTCCGTGCGCCGCGGGCCGACCGGCCGGGCCTCCGTGCTCACCACGAGCGTCCGTGACCGCCGGCGGGCGGTCGTCGTCTGCGCTCACTTCTCGACTCCGTACCTTCTCATCCTCGCCGTCCGGATGCGCGCCTGAGCACCGCCGCGCCAGACGTGACAGATGGCGAGGGCCAGCGCGTCGGCGGCGTCGGCGGGCCGCGGGGGCGTGTCCAGCCGCAGCAGCCGCGTGACCATGCTGGTCACCTGGGCCTTGTCCGCCCGGCCGTTGCCGGTGACGGCGGCCTTGGCCTCGCTCGGCGTGTGCAGGGCCACGGGCAGCCCGCGCCGTGCCCCGCAGACGATCGCGACGGCACCGGCCTGCGCGGTGCCCATGACGGTCGAGACGTTGTGCTGGCTGAAGACCCGCTCGACCGCCACCGCGTCGGGGCGGAACTCGTCCAGGAGTTTCTCCAGGCCGCGTTCGAGGCCGACCAGCCGGGTCCCGATGTCGTCGTCGGGGCTGGTGCGGATCACGTCCACGGTGACGAGCCGCAGTTGTGCCCCCGGCGCGCCGTCGACCACGCCCACCCCGCACCGGGTCAAGCCGGGGTCGACGCCGAGTACGCGCACGACCGCTCCTTCCGTTCCGAACAGGTGTTCGCAGCGAGGCTACTCGCCGCGTACGACGCCCGCGCCGTCCCCGTCCCGGCGTGTCGCGTGCGGGATCGTCAGAAGTAGTCGAGCATGTACGGCGTCCCGCCGAAGGCCACGTCGAGGGTCGCGTCGGCGGAGGCGTCGCCCTCGGCGAGACCGGAGCGGCGCATGCGGCTCATCGGGACGCCCGCGTAGAGCGCGGCCAGGCCCCGGGCGGACAGGCGGACGGCGTCCGCCTCTCCTCCGGCGGGCGTCAGGGCTCCGCGGCCGCCGTCGACGGTCAGCCGCCAGGTGCCGGCGTTGCCCGGCCGGACCTCGTCCGTGATCGTCAAGGGGATCTCCGCCGACAACGCGCCGGGGAACCCGCGGGCGGCGACGGCCGCGGGCGCGTCGAGGACCCGCAGCATCCACGAGACGCGCTTGACCTCCTCGTGGGAACGGTCGCGCAGGAGCCAGAAGAGGGGATCGTCCGGAGCGACGCACGCGTACACGCTCCGGGCGACCGACGAGCCGGACCCGACCAGCGCCCACAGGGCCCGCGCGGTCTCGGCCGATCCGGCCACGCAGCGGTGCACGACCAGGCCCTGGCCGTCCGCGCTCCAGCCGTAGGAGAGGAAGCCGTCCTCGGCGAGATAGGCGAACACGTCCTCGCCGTCCAGCCGGTCGCGGAACCAGTCCTCGCCCCGGTCGATCGGGCCGGCGTCCCGTGCCTCGGCGTGCAGGCGGCGCAGCAGGCCGACGATCTCCGGAGCGTCGTCCGGCCCGGCGCGCCGGACCTTCACCGGGCCGGTGGCGAGCGTGCGGAGCGCCTCGGTCGAGACCGTGACGAAGTGCTGCGCGCCGGCGTGTTCGTACCCGGCGGAGCGGTACACCGGCGCGGTCGCCGGGTACAGCGCCGTGAGCGGCAGGCCGTCCATGAGATCCAGCAGGCCCCGGGCCAGGCGGCGCCCGACGCCGCGGCCGCGGTCCTCGGGGGCCACGACCACGCCGGCGACGCCGCCCATCGGCACCGGCCGGCCGTGCCACCACTGCTCGAACCGGTGAAAGCGGCCGGAGGCGATCAGCCGGCCGCCGTCATAGACGCCGAGCACCCGGCCCTCGCGTACGGCCGTGCGGGTGCGGCGCAGCCACCTCGCCTGGTCGGTCGGCCCGAACGCCCGGAGATTGACGTCGTACGCGGCGGAGAGGTCCTCGGGGGCGAGCACGCGAATGTCCACGGGGGTACGCTACGGCATCGCCCGAGACGGCCGCGGGGCCGCCGGAAGACGCTCCGGCGGCCGCCGGATCAGGCCTCGATCTTCTCCATGATCTCGTCGGAGACGTCGAAGTTCGCGAAGACGTTCTGCACGTCGTCGCTGTCCTCCAGCGCCTCGAGGAGACGGAAGACCTTCTTGGCGTTGTCCTCGTCGACGGGGACGCTGACGCTCGGCAGGAAGTTCGCCTCGGCGGACTCGTAGTCGACGCCGGCGTCCTGCAGGGCCTTGCGGACCGCCAGGAGGTCACCGGACTCGCAGATCACCTCGAACGACTCACCGAGGTCGTTGACCTCCTCGGCGCCCGCGTCGAGCACCGCCAGCATGACGTCGTCCTCGGAGGTGCCCTCCTTGGGCACGATGATGACGCCCTTGCGGTTGAACAGGTACGACACCGAGCCCGGGTCGGCCAGCGAACCGCCGTTGCGGGTGAGGGCCGTGCGCACGTCGGAGGCGGCGCGATTGCGGTTGTCGGTGAGGCACTCGATCAGCACGGCCACGCCGCCGGGGGCGTAACCCTCGTACATGATCGTCTGCCAGTCGGCGCCGCCGGCCTCCTCACCCGCGCCGCGCTTGCGGGCCCGCTCGATGTTGTCGAGCGGCACCGAGTTCTTGCGCGCCTTCTGGATGGCGTCGTAGAGCGTCGGGTTGCCGTCCGGGTCACCTCCACCGGTCCGGGCGGCCACCTCGATGTTCTTGATGAGCTTGGCGAAAAGCTTGCCCCGCTTGGCGTCGAGGGCGGCTTTCTTATGCTTCGTCGTCGCCCACTTGGAGTGGCCGCTCATTGCGTTCCCTTCACCATGTCGAGGAAGAGCCGGTGGATCCGCGCGTCGCCGGTGAGCTCCGGATGGAATGACGTCGCGAGCAAGTGTCCCTGCCGGACCGCAACGATCCTACCGGCGGCGTCCCCGGACTCCGCACGTCCGAGGACCTCGGCGTCGCCGCCGACCGACTCCACCCACGGGGCCCGGATGAACACCGCGTGGTACGGCGCGTCGAGGCCCGTCACGTGGATGTCCTCCTCGAAGGAGTCGACCTGGCGGCCGAACGCGTTCCGGCGCACGAGCATGTCGATGCCGCCGATGGTCTCCTGACCCTCGGCGCCGTCGGAGATCCGGTCGGCCAGCATGATCATGCCGGCGCACGAGCCGTAGGCCGGCATGCCCTGCTCGATCCGTTTGCGCAGCGGCTCCAGCAGCTCGAAGGTGCGCGCGAGCCGCCACATCGTGGTGGACTCCCCGCCGGGGATGACGATGGCGTCGACGCGCTCGAGCTCCTCCGGACGGCGTACGGACTCCGTCGAGGCACCGCAGGACTCCAGCGCACGCCGGTGCTCACGGACGTCGCCCTGCAGCGCGAGCACGCCGATCGTCGGGACAGCAGCCACGAATCAGCCCTTCAGAATGAGATGTACGGACAATGAGCCTAGTGCCTGTCATAACAACGGCAGCAGGGAGTGATCTTCCCCGCTCGCCCGGACCTCGGCGGCTCGCCTTCGCCTTGACGGCTCGTCTGGACCTCGGCGGCTCGCCTATGCCTTGACGGCGACGGCCCGTGCCATGCGGCGCAGTTCCGGGGTGAGGTGCCCGACGTCGACCACGACGTCGCTCACCACGGCGCAGGCCGGTCCGGTGGGAGAGAACGACTCGGCGCACAGGCTCTCGGCCTCGCGCAGCGTCTCCTCCGCGGCCCGCAGGTCGCGGATCTCCGTCTGCGCCCGCGCGACGTCGATCAGATGGCGGCCGTAGGACGTCCGTGACAGCTCGCCGGCGTGCACGTCACCGGCCGACCGCAGCGCCAGGCCGGGCTCGTGGAGCATCGCGTAGGCGTGGGTCGCCTCTCTCGCCACCCGCGCCGGGCCGAACCCCACGTGGTAGTCGAGGCGATCGCGGGCGAACCGGTGGGCGGCCGACCCGGCGAGTCCGAGGTACTCGGTCGCCGGCGCGGTGCGCTCCGCGGCGCTCGCCGCCGCCATGGCGGCCAGCAGCAGGCCGCCCCACACCGTCAGGTCGCGGAGCGCGGCCTCGTCCATCGCCGGCTCGGTGCGCGCGGCGATCGAGACGGCGTGTTCCTCGGACGCCCGGGGGCGGCCCTCGCAGAGCAGGGTCCAGGAGTAGGTGCCGTGGAGCGTCTCCCACTCGAGCTCGTCACCGCCGCCCTCGGCGGCCTGGATCGCGCGTTCGGCGGCGGCCTCGGCAAGGGCGCACCTGCCGTAGCGCACGAGGAGGCGCGCGGCGAGCTGGTGGGCCTCGGCGAGCGGTCCGGCCGCGCTCGGCCCGAGTTCGCTCGACGCGAGACGGGCCTCACCGATCAGGCTGGGCAGGACCCCGGCGAGGCGGGTCATGTTCCCCGCCCGGTAGGCGCGCCAGGCGGCGTCGACGGCGGCGTTCAGCTCGGCGAGGTCGGTCGCCTCGCCGGCGTCGTCGGCGTCCACGCCGGGCATCGAGTCCGCCGCCGCGACGACGTCGCCGACGTCCCGGACGTCGCGGATGCCGCGGACGTCGCTGGGCGCGCCGTGAGCGCGCTCCGTGCCGCCCTCTCCGGGGGACCGCCCGCCGAGCAGCCGCGAGACATCGACGTCCAGCGCGTCGGCGAGCCTGGTGAGTGCGGTGAGGCGCGCGGTACTCCGCCGGCCGTGCTCGAGCTTTTCGATCAGGTCGATGTCCATACCGGAGTGGTCCGCGAGTTCCCCCCGGGTCAGGGAGCGTCCTTCGCGGAGCGACCTGAGCCGGTCACCGATGTTGTCGGGCTCGGACACTGTTCTGCACCCCCTGGTGCCGCCTGCGTTCCAAGCGCTGCGCTCACATGCGCTGCATTCAGGCTACGACCGAATCGTCTCCACCGACCAGCCCGAAATGGCCTTATTAAGAAGGCCGAAACGGAGGTGCCCGCCGGTCAGTGCGAGTCGCGGCCCAGCCGGGCCGGCGAACGGATCTTGAATCGGCGGAGCGACAGCTCCAGGGGCAGGAACCCGTCATCGCGGCGCTCGGTCAGGCCCCCGCCGAACAGGTGCTCCCGGGCCAGCGCCAGACCGAACTCCTCATAGTCGAACGGCAGCGGCACATCGGGCGCGCCCTCGTCGATCGCCTTCCAGAAGGGCGCCTCCGCCGCGAGCCGCTCCCCCAGGTCGACGACGACACCGTCCTCGGCCGTGACGAACACGTCCCGTCGCGGCCGGTCGCCGGCGTACCACCGGAACCAGCACCCCGACACCACGCTGTGCAGGACGAGCACACCGCAGGTGGAGCCGGGCAGCGCCGCCGCGATCTGGTCGGCGAGCGTACGCGCCTGGTCGTCGACGTCGTAGAGCCGCCGGTCACAGACGACGAGCGCGTCGCCGTACGCCCCGATGAACAACTCGTCCTCGTACGGCCACAGCGCGAAGTCCAGCACCGTGTCACCGCTCTCGAGGATCGCCGACTCCGGATAGAGGCGCCGCGCCAGGTCGGCGGCGGCGTCCGGGTCCGGGACCAGGCCCTGCCGGAACGCCTGGACCGGATCGTCAACGCTCGCGCACGCCAGCGCGATGGACCACGCCATGGGTCTCGTCCCTCCTGCGGCCACTGCACCGGTCCCGTGGAGGCGTCACGCCGCCGGGCCCAGGCCAGGTTAGCCCGCCCGCGCCGTGCTGGGGAGGGCCCGAAGGCCCTGGAAATCCCCCGGCCCGGCCGGCGGGCCCTCCGGGCCCCCTCATCGGGGGCCCCTCTCCCGTGTGCCCGGTCATCGGCCCGGACGACGAGGCCGGATCCCTACCAGCCGCGCCCGGCGAGCCGGTCGGAGTCCTGCAGCGTCGAGACGTTGATGCCGACCATCGCCTCACCGAGCCCGCGGGAGACCTTGGCGATGACGTCGGGGTCGTCGTAGAAGGTGGTGGCCTTCACGATCGCCTCGGCGCGCTTGGCCGGGTCACCGGACTTGAAGATGCCCGAGCCGACGAACACGCCCTCCGCGCCGAGCTGCATCATCATCGCGGCGTCCGCCGGGGTCGCGATGCCACCGGCGGTGAACAGCACGACCGGGAGCTTGCCGGCCGTGGCGACCTCCTTGACCAGCTCGTACGGGGCCTGCAGCTCCTTGGCCGCGACGAACAGCTCGTCCTCGGGGAGGGCGCCGAGACGCCGGATGTCCTGACGCAGGCGGCGCATGTGGGTGGTGGCGTTGGAGACGTCACCGGTGCCGGCCTCGCCCTTGGAACGGATCATGGCCGCGCCCTCGGTGATCCGGCGGAGCGCCTCGCCGAGGTTGGTGGCACCGCACACGAACGGCACGGTGAACGCCCACTTGTCGATGTGGTTCTCGTAGTCCGCCGGGGTCAGGACCTCGGATTCGTCGATGTAGTCGACACCGAGCGCCTGCAGGACCTGAGCCTCGACGAAGTGCCCGATGCGCGCCTTGGCCATGACCGGAATCGACACCGCGTTGATGATGCCCTCGATCATGTCCGGGTCGCTCATCCGGGAGACGCCGCCCTCGGCCCGGATGTCGGCGGGCACGCGCTCGAGCGCCATGACGGCGACGGCGCCGGCGTCTTCGGCGATCTTGGCCTGTTCCGGGGTGACGACATCCATGATCACGCCGCCCTTGAGCATCTCCGCCATCCCCCGCTTGACTCGGGCGGTGCCGGTCTCCGGAGTGGCGGTGGGCTGGGCGGGGGTGGCAGTGGACACGGGCTACCTCTTAGGAGAAATCGATCACGCTTGTCGCTCTCCATGGTAGTTCGAGGTCCGAGGGGCCGGAGCCCGGCTCCGGCGGCGCCCGGCCGCGCCGGGTTCACGGGGGTGACGAGACGGCCCGCGGTCACGGGGTCACGGGACGGCCCGCGTTGACGAGGACGACCCAGACCTGGCCGGGAGCGAACGTCATCGGCCGTCCCGACGGGGTGGTGAAGGTCGTGCCCCGGTCCTCGGAGGCACGGGACCAGCGGACGTCGTACGCCTTGCCGTCGCGCAGCACCGTCGCGGTCCCGGTGCCCACCGTCCGCAGCAGCGGCGTGTAGTTGCCGAGGAAGTCGTGAAACTGCGACCGGGTCGTCCGTACCCGCTGGATCACGATCGTCCGCCCGCCGAGCCGCCCGCCCTCGGCGGCCTGGTCCGGGCGGCCGTCCTGGGAGACGAGCCAGCGGTGTTCCCCTGCCGACCAGTGGAAGACCAGCGTCGAGGACGGGTAGCGGGCGGTGTAGGACGTCGTCGCCGTGCCACCGGGCGGCGCGGCGCCGAACCGGAAGCCGATGTCCCGGGCCTTCGTCGCGCCGGGGGCCTTGGCGAGCAGCCGCCGCGGCGACGCGTACAGGTTGTACGGCGCCGGGTGCGGTCCCCCGCGCGCGTAGGCGCCGGACGCCGTGTCCGGGGAGACGTCGACCAGCGCTGTCCGGGCGAGATAGGGCTTCATCTTGCTCTGCACGCCGGAGTAGGCGAAGGCGGGCCGGCCGAACTGCGGCAGGAGGTGCAGGTCCGAGATCCGGGCGCTGCGGACCGGCCCGATCTGCGGCGGGAGGGTCGAGGAGTAGACCGCCATGATCCGGGACAGGCCGCCTTCGACCTGTTCGACGTAGACGATGTCCGCCGAGCGCAGGCCGCGCTGCGGCTTGGCGGACCGGGTGTTGTCGATCTTGACGGCCAGGACCGGGCCGTTCCGCGCGCCCGGGCGGCCGGTGAAGGGGTGGACCGGCCGCGCCGACGGGGACGGTGTGGCCGACGGTGCCGGCGTGCCCGCGGTTCTCGGCGGGGCCGCCGTGTTCGGTCCGCTGGAGCACGCCGAAAGGGTCAGGGCGGCGAGCGCGACGGCGCTCAGCACGGCTGTGCGTGGGCTCTTGTGCGGCTTGTGCGGCTGGAGAACGGACATGACGCGTTCTCTCCCACTAATCCGGAAAGGGCCAGACTAACCGAACGGCTCGCCGGCGGGCGGCGTCACCCGCGCATCCGGGCCGGTCAGCGAGGTCGGGCGGCCTCGGCCGAGGTCTCCGGCGGGGCGTCGTCGATCTCGAAGAACTCCGGGAGCGGCGCCCGGCCGGCCAGGTGCAGCAGGCGCGGCAGGAGCTTGCGCCGCGCGGCGCGGGTCGCGGTCACCGCGTTGTTGTAGAAGCTGCGCGCGTACGCGACCTTCCGGACGGCGGCGTCGAGCTCCTCCAGCAGCGCCGCGCCGTCCTCACGCCCGGCGAGGGTGTCGCGGAAGCCGGGCTGCTCGACGACGGCCCGCAGCGCGCGGGACAGGTCGCTCTCGGCGAACTCCCGGTTGTCGGCGTCGGCGATGCGGGCCTCGTGCGCGGCCGCGGCCAGCAGCAGGCTGGTCGCCGGGTCGAGCAGGCGGGAGGCGGCGAGCTCCAGGGCGACCGCCGCGCGCCGGACGAGCGCGACGTCGAGTCCGGCGCGCGCGGTCTCGAGGCGTACGTGCAGCCGGTCGATCCGGGTGGCGCGCCAGGAGACGTAGACGCCGAGCAGGAGGAGGACCGCGGCGGCGAGTGCGACGTTGAGCAGGGTGTGGTACACGGTCAGCCCGCCGACGTCTCGACGACGGTGCTGTCCCCGGCCACGGTCTCGTACACGCGGACGACGTCACGGGCGACCGTCGACCAGTCGTAGGCGCGCACGGCGGTCCTGGCCTCCGCCGAGAGCTGCTTGCGGCGGGCCGGGTCGTCCAGCAGCTCCGCCGCCGCGGCGGCCAGCGCCTCGGCGTCGCCCACCGGGAACAGCGCTCCGGCCCGGCCGTCGAGCAGCACGCGCCGGAACGCCTCGATGTCGCTGGCGAGGATCGGCGCGCCGGCCGACATGGCCTCGGCGAGCACGATGCCGAAGCTCTCCCCGCCGGTGTTGGGCGCGACGAACACGTCGACGGAGTGCAGGGCGCGGACCTTGTCGGCCTCGCTGACCAGGCCGAGCAGGACGACCCGGTCGCGAAGGTCCGGGGAGACCCGGGCCAGGACCTCCTCCTCGTCGCCGGGCCCGGCCACCAGCAGGCGGAGGCCGGGACGCCGCCGCGCGAGGATCTCGAAGGCGGCCAGCAGGATCGGCAGGCCCTTGCGCTGCTCGTCCATGCGGCCGAGGAAGCCGAGCGCGCCGTCGTCTCCGGGCCAGCCGGGCAGCGGCTCGGCCATGGCGTAGCGCTCGGTGGTCACGCCGTTCGGGATGAGCACGGCGTCGCCGCCGAGGTGCTCGACGAGGGTCTTGCGGGCCTTCTCCGACACCGCGATCCGCGCGGTGATCTTCTCCAGGGCGCTCTGCAGGATCGGGCCGGCCGCCGACAGCGCCCGTGACCGCTCGAACGAGGCGTGGAACGTCCCCACGATCGGCCCGTCGGCGGCCCAGCAGGCCAGCAGCCCGAGCGAGGGCGCGGCCGGCTCGTGCACGTGGAGGACGTCGAACCCGCCCTCGCGGATCCAGCGGCGCACCCGGCTCGCGGACAGGAACCCGAAGGCCAGCCGCGCCACCGAGCCGTTGTACGGCACCGGGACGGCGCGTCCCGCGGACACGACGTACCAGGGCAGCGGCGAGTCCTCGTCGGCGGGCGCGATCACCGACACGTCGTGGCCGAGCGCGACCAGCGCCTCGGCGAGGTCACGGACGTGCTGCTGCACACCGCCGGGAACGTCCCACGTGTAGGGACAGACGATTCCGATCTTCACCGGCCGCCCGTCCTTCCCGCCGCCCGCGCCGTCTCGGTCATCTCAGCTCACCGGAGATCCTCGAGCCAGACCCGCTGGAGCATGTGCCAGTCCTCCGGGTGGGCGGCGATGCCGCCGGCGAAGACGTCCGCGAGGGACTGCGTCATCGTTTCGACCTTGTCCCGCCGGTCTCCCTCGTCGGGCACGGGGATCTCCTCGTGGACCTGGACGGCCCAGTCGGCTCCTTCGTACCACAGGGTGACCGGGCGGAGCGCGGCGCCCGTCTCGACGGCCAGCGCGGCCGGGCCCGCGGGCATCTTCGCGGTGTGGCCGAAGAACTCCACCTCCACGCCCGACGCGGTGAGGTCACGGTCGGCGACCAGGCAGACCAGGCGGCCTTCGCGCAGCCGGGCGGCCAGGGTGCGGAAGACGTCGCCGTCGCCGCCGGTGGCCGGGAGGACCTCCATGCCGAGGCTCGCTCGATACGCGATGAACCGGTCGTACAGCGACTCGGGCCGCAGCCGCTCCATGACGGTCGTGAACGGCACCCCGGTCAGCGTGATCCAGGCGCCCGCGTGGTCGTAGTTGCCCATGTGCGGGAGGGCCGCGACGACGCCGCGCCCCGCGTCGATGTCCTTGCGCAGGTCTTCGATGCCGGTGATGCGCATGCCGGACAGGATCCGCTCCCGGCTCGTCGCGGGCAGCCGGAACGCCTCCATCCAGTAGCGCAGGTACGAGCGCAGGCCCCGGCGGCTCAGCGCGCGCAGGTCCTCATCGGAGACCTCGGGGCCGACGACGCGGCGGAGGTTCTTCTCCAGCTGCCGTACGCCCCGGCCGTGCTGCCGCCACGTCCGGTCGGCGATCAGCATGAAGATCTCCCGGGCGACCGGCTCGGGCAGCCGCCGGACCGCCGCCCAGCCGAGCGCGTACGCCGCGTCGGAGACCTCGTCCCTCATGACACCTCGTCCCTCATGACGGCTCGCTCACCTCGAGGACGTCGAGCTGACGGCGCACGGCCACGAACCGCTGCACGACCGTGATGGCGCTGGCCAGCGAGAGCAGCCACAGCCCGATGGCCAGGACGTACGGGACGCCGAGCCCGTCGAGGCCGATCGCGACCAGGCTGACGATGAGCCGCTCGCCGCGCTCGGCGATGCCGACGGTCGCGCCGACGCCGATGCCCTCGGCGCGCGCCCGCGCGTACGAGACGAGCGCCCCGGCCACGAGGCAGAACAGCGCGAGGCCGATCATCAGCAGGTCCTGGTGGTCCTGCCGGGCGAAGTAGAAGATCAGGCCCGCGAAGATCGCCGCGTCGGACACCCGGTCCATGTTGGAGTCGAGGAAGGCGCCGAACCGGCTCGTCCTCCCCGTGACCCGCGCCACCGCGCCGTCGAACATGTCGAAGAACACGAAGACCGTGATCACGACGGTTCCCCAGAAGAACTCGCCGCGCGGGTAGAAACCGAGCGCGCCGCCGACGACACCGCACGTGCCGATGAGAGTGATCGCGTTCGGGGTGAGACCGGTGCGGGCCAGCGCCCGGCCCACCGGCGTGATCACACGCGAGAGCGCCGGCCGCAACTGGTTGAGCATTGCCATCCTCTGATCGTGTTCTGGCCGCGATTTCATCGCCCCGTGGCCGTAGCCGCGCCACCCCCTGGGCGGGCCAATCGTAGTGCGTGGCGTCGGTGCAGGTGGGAACGGCTGATATCAGGCAGGCCTCAACCCGATCCTGGTCACCCCTTGTGATATGAGGCCGGGGCGGTAATGGTGGTGACCACGGGTGTGGCACCCGTCACACCCATCCGTCCTTTGGAGGTGGGCACGTGGCGGACAAGACAGCTCCCCAAGCCGCCGGCAGGGCACCAGCGGTCGACCAGCCCGACAAGATTCGCAACATCGCGCTGGTCGGCCACTCCGGAGCGGGTAAGACGACGCTCGTCGAGGCGCTGCTCGCTGCGACCGGTACCATCCAGCGGCCCGGTCGCGTCGAGGACGGCTCGACGGTCAGCGACTACGACGAGGTCGAGATCCGCCAGCAACGCTCGGTGAACCTCTCGCTCGCCTCGTTCCTGTACGGCGGGACCAAGGTCAATCTGCTCGACACCCCGGGCTACGCCGACTTCGTCGGTGATCTGCGGGCCGGGCTGCGGGCGGCCGACGCCGCGCTGTTCGTGGTGTCCGCGGTCGACGGCGTCGACGGCCTCACCCGGATGCTGTGGGAGGAGTGCGCGCTGGTCGGCATGCCGCGCGCGGTCGTCATCACCAAGATCGATCAGCAGCGCGGCGACTTCGACGAGGTCCTCACCGCCTGCCAGGACGCCTTCGGCGACGGCGTCCTGCCGTGCTACTTCCCGTGCGAGGCCGGCCTGATCGGGCTGCTCACCGGGCGGTGTTTCGACTACTCCTCCGGCGAACGCGTCGAGCGCGACCCCGACCCGCAGTTCCTGGACCGTCTCGCCGAGCAGCGCGGCGCCCTCATCGAGGGGATCATCCAGGAGAGCGAGGACGAGACGCTCATGGATCGCTACGTCTCCGGGGAGCAGATCGACGTGAAGGTCCTCATCGAGGACCTGGAGAAGGCCGTGGCGCGCGGCAGCTTCTATCCCGTGCTGGCCACCTCGGTCCCGCACGGGGACCATCCCGGGCCGGTGATCGGGATGCGCGAGCTCCTCGAGGTGATGACGCAGGCGTTCCCGTCGCCCATGGAGCACGGCATCCCCGCGGTCACGCGGGTGGACGGCTCGCCCGCGAAGGACCTGACCTGCGACCTGGACGGCCCGCTGGTGGCCGAGGTCGTCAAGACCACCTCCGACCCGTACGTCGGCCGGATCTCGCTCGTCCGGGTGTTCTGCGGCACGCTCCGGCCGGACGACACCGTGCACGTCTCCGGGCACGGCATGGCGGACCGCGGCCACGAGGACCACGACGTCGACGAACGGGTCGGCGCGATCACCTCCCCGCTGGGCAAGGCCCAGCGCACGATGGCCTCCTGCATCGCCGGTGACATCTGCGCGGTCGCCAAGCTCACCCACGCCGAGACCGGCGACACGATCTCCTCCAAGGACGCCCCGCTGCTGATGGCGCCCTGGTCGATGCCGGACCCACTGCTGCCGACGGCGATCCGCGCCAGGTCCAAGGCCGACGAGGACAAGCTGTCCCAGGCGCTGGCGCGGCTGGTGGCCGAGGACCCGACGCTGCGGCTGGAGAACAACTCCGAGACCCGCCAGCTCGTCCTGTGGAACATGGGCGAGGCGCACGCCGACGTGCTCCTGGACCGGCTGCGCAGCCGGTACGGCGTCGAGGTGGAGACCGTGCCGCTGCGGGTCCCGCTGCGCGAGACGTTCAGCGGCAAGGCGCGGGGCCTCGGCCGGCACGTCAAGCAGAGCGGCGGCCACGGGCAGTACGGCATCTGCCACATCGACGTCGAGCCGCTGCCGTCGGGCGGCGGGTTCGAGTTCATCGACAAGATCGTCGGCGGGGTCGTCCCGCGGCAGTTCATCCCGTCGGTCGAGAAGGGCCTGCGGATGCAGATGGAGCGCGGGGTCCTGGCGGGCTACCCGCTCGTCGACATCCGCGTCACCCTGCACGACGGCAAGGCGCACTCGGTGGACTCCTCCGACATGGCGTTCCAGACGGCCGGGCAGCTCGCGCTCAAGGACGCCGCCGGGAAGACGCAGATCCTGCTGCTGGAGCCGGTCGACGAGGTATCGGTGCTCATTCCGGACGACTACGTCGGCGCGGTGATGTCGGACCTGTCGTCCCGGCGCGGCCGGGTGCTCGGCACCGAGACCATCGCCGGGGGCCGTTCGCTGATCAGAGCGGAGGTCCCCCAGTTGGAGATCACCCGGTACGCCATCGACCTGCGGTCGATGTCGCACGGCACCGGGACGTTCAGCCGCTCGTTCCTGCGGTACGAACCGCTGCCGTCGCACCTGGCCGAGAAGGTCGCCGCCGAGTCGAGGGAGTGAGCGCGCGCCGTGTCACCCGTACCCCTGCCGTGCGGGTGACACGGCCGTACCGGACCCTCCCGGAGGACGGAACGATCATCCTCCGGGATGACGCATTGTTAACCGCGCGTTTGAGATGATCCCGGTATGGCTGATACGGGGGCTGAGGAGCACGGCAGGCGCGGCGTTCTACGCGCCGTCGCTCTCGGCGGCGCGGGTACGGCGGTCGGGCTCGCCGCGGGAGCGGCGATCGACTCGGCGGAGGCGGCGCCCGCCACGCCCCGCTCGGCGATGGGCGTGCCCTCGGCGGGGCCCTGGCGGCCGGTCGACGGGCACGTCGACGTGACCTGGGCCGTGAACACCTCTCAGAAGCTGGTGGCCCTCACGTTCGACGACGGCCCGATGCCGAACTGGACACCCATGGTCCACGACATCCTCGACGAGGAGAACGTCAAGGCCACGTTCTTCCTCGTCGGCCAGCGCCTCGTGCGCAACGCCCGCCTCGTGCACGGCCGGATGGACCGGCACGAGGCCGGCAACCACACCTGGGCGCACCAGAACCTCGCCCGGCTCGACCACCGGGCGGCGCTGGCGCAGATGCAGCGCGCGCACGCCGCCATCACGGAGATCACCGGCCGGGAGCCACGGCACCTGCGCCCTCCGTACGGCAACATCGGCGGCACGACGCTCAGCGCGGCGGGCGTCCTCGGCTACAACCTCGTCCTGTGGTCGATCAAGATGCTCGAGAAGACCTTCGAGAAGCACCCGCCCAAGCTGGTCGACTACATCGTCGGCAACACCGCGCCGGGCACGATCCTGCTCGCGCACGACACCGGCCACCCGGACCGCCTCGTCGCCCTGAAGAACCTCTCCGCGATGATCCGCGGACTGCGCGCGAAGGGCTTCGAGTTCGTCACCGTCTCCGAACTCATCGAGGCGGGCGCCGCGGCGCCGGGCACGCACCCGGCGCGCTGACCCCGACGCGCGGAACCGGCCGCCGGCTCAGCGGGCGCCGGGGCGCTCGGCGGCGGGCAGCGCCCAGGCCGGGGTGCCGCCGGGCAGCCGGTGGCAGTTGTTCGCGATGAGGCGATACAGCCCGTGCGCGGCCCAGCGGAACGGCGGGACCCGTGTGAGGAGGCCGAGCGGCCGCCAGAACCCGCCGGCGCGCATCAGCAGCCGGGCCACCGCCTGCGCCCCGCCGTGCACCCGGCCGTCCTCGACCCAGAGCACCTCGTGCTCGGCGCGTTCGGCGGTCGTGCCGAGCGCCGCCAGATCCGCGTGCTGGAAGGGGATGACCTCGGCGTCCGCCGGCACCCGCGGCCACCGCCGCCCGGAGGGCGCGGTGTCCCCGACGAGCCGCACGGCCTTCGTGCAGATGCCGCAGTCCCCGTCGTACACCAGAACCGGTCGCGTCATAGGCCCCATCCTCGCCGAGCCTGATCACCGCCGGCGACACGGGGCCCCCGCGTCATGCCACCGGCAGGACCGCGGTTGCGCCTCAGCCGATCTCCGATCCCTGTGACCGGGCGAAATGCGACTGGAGGGCGAGGAAGACCTCACGGCGGTCCCGTCCGAGCAGCGCCGCCGACTCCGCGGCCAGATGGGCGGCTCGTAGTCGCCACCGAACCGCCGCGTGATCGCGCGCCTGCGCAGCGTCCTGCGACGACCGTTGAGCACCGAAGTGCGGGTGTACGGAACCGGGTCAGTCGTGCGGCCAGGCGTCCGCGATGATCTGCCGGGTCTCACGGAGCAACTGGGGCAGCACCTTGGTCTGGCCGATGACCGGCATGAAGTTCGTGTCACCGCCCCAGCGCGGCACGACGTGCTGGTGGAGGTGAGCGGCGATGCCCGCGCCGGCGACCGTGCCGAGGTTCATGCCGACGTTGAAGCCGTGCGCGCCGCTCGCCTTGCGCAGCGCGGTGATCGCGTCCTGGGTCAGCCGGGCGACCTCGGCGGTCTCCGCGTCGTCGAGTTCGGTGTAGTCCGCGACGTGCCGGTACGGGCAGACCATGAGGTGACCGGAGTTGTACGGATAGAGGTTGAGGACGGCGAACGCGCTGTTCCCGCGCCGGACGATCAGTCCGTCCTCGTCGCTCATCTTCGGGATCTCGCAGAACGGGCAGCCGTCGCCCGCTCCGGCACCGGTGGGCTTGCTCTCGCCCTTGATGTAGGCCATCCGATGCGGCGTCCACAGGCGCTGGAACTGGTCGGGCTCCCCGACTCCGTACTGTTCCTCATGGTCGGACTCGGTCATGCCAGCAGCATAGGGCCGATGCGGGACCTGACCACCTGCGGGTGCCGACCGAGCGCTCGGTCACCGCGGCTGTGGCGGTCACGTTGCTGCCGCAGTGGTCACCTTGTCGCCGCGATGGTCACGTTGCCGTCGACGGTGACCGCCAGATGACCGGTTCGCCAGGCTCGCCACGTCAACACCGACGTCGAAGTAGCTGATGTGGTTCCCGGCGAGCAGCGACGACCAACGATCAAACCGTCACTCGACGCAGTTGCCACCGCCATTGGAACTGTAGGTGCTGGTGCGCCAGACGACCGCGGTGTTCACGCTCACTCGAACTCCTCCGCCAGGGCCGCCACGAAGCCGACCGACTCGCTCTCGGTGAGGGCGGCCTTCTCCAGACGATCGTACATACCGGCGATTCGCTCGGCCTCCACCGATTCGACGTACAACGCACCGGCGGGCCCCTCCACGTAAGCCACCTCCGGGAAAGGATGAAAGGATCCGACATCTTGAGTAGTTGGAACCCGCCGTTGGGACTCGCATGCGCGCCGACGCTGAACGGCAGTACTCGGAGTGCGATGTTCTCTCGCTCCGCCTGGACACCGATGTGGCGGAGTTGCTCGGCCATGACCTGGGCACCCCCGACCGGGCGGCGCAGGACCGCCTCGTCGAGAATGACGGAAAGACGTACGGAAGGGTTGCGGTCGAGAATTCCCTTCCTTGACATGCGCAGATCCACCCAGTGCCGTACTTGCTCTTCCGAGGCGTCTGGATCCACTGCCCGGATCATCGCCTGTGCGTACTCGCGCGTCTGCAGGAGGAACAGCAGCGCCGCCTGACTGTACGCCCGCATCGTCTCGGTTCGGCTTTCGAGCCAGACGAGGTCGATGAGGGAGTCGTCGACCTGGCCGGAGTACTTGTCCCACCAGCCCTTCTGCCAGACCTCGGTGGCGAGATGGAGGAGGATCTCGCTACCACGGCAGGGGGATCATCACCCGGCTCAGGGCACGGCTTCGCCGCCGGCCGGAGGTACCCCGGCTGTTCGCGCTCGTGCGCGAGGACGACGGGGACGGGACCGAGTTCGTCGCCTGGGGCATGGCCTTGCCCGACGGGCGGGCGGTCACCTTCGGCAGGGGCAATGTCGGAGAGTGGTCGGGCCCGGCGAGCGCCGCCCGGCTGATGTTCGCCGACCTGCGGTGGCTGTGAGCGGCGAAGAAAAATGATCCCTGGCGTGTGCTGCGCTCTTGGCACAGCACACGCCAGGGAATCACAGGCGGTCTCAGACCTGGGTGCGGCTCTCGACGGCCCTGGCGATCTCTTCGACGGCCTCGTCGATCGAGACGCCGTTCTTCTGCTCGCCGTTCCGATAGCGGAACGACACGGCGTCCTTGGCCACGTCGTCGTCGCCGGCCAGGAGCATGTACGGCACCTTCTGCTTCTGGGCGTTGCGGATCTTCTTCTGCATCCGGTCGGAGGAGGTGTCGATCTCGACCCGGATGCCCCGCTCGCGCAGCCGGTCGGCGACCTTCTCCAGGTGCGGGACGTGCGCGTCGCTGATCGGGATGCCGACCGCCTGCACCGGCGACAGCCACGGCGGCATCGCGCCCGCGTAGTGCTCGACCAGCACGCCCAGGAAGCGCTCGACCGACCCGAACAGCGCGCGGTGGATCATCACCGGGGTCTGCCGGGTGCCGTCGGCCGCCTGGTACTCCAGGCCGAAGCGCTTCGGCTGGTTGAAGTCGAGCTGGATGGTGGACAGCTGCCAGGTCCGGCCGATCGCGTCCTTGGCCTGAACGGAGATCTTCGGCCCGTAGAACGCGGCGCCGCCCGGGTCGTCCACCAGGTCCAGGCCGGACTCCCCGGCCGCCTGGCGCAGCGCCTCGGTCGCCTCGGCCCAGTCGGCGTCGTCCCCGATGAACTTGTCGGAGTCGTCCTTGGTGGACAGCTCCAGGTAGAACTCCGAGAGACCGAAGTCGCGCAGCACGCTGAGCACGAAGGTCAGCAGCGACTTGATCTCGTCGCCCATCTGCTCCTTGGTGGTGTAGATGTGCGAGTCGTCCTGGGTCATGCCGCGCACGCGGGTGAGCCCGTGCACCACGCCCGACTTCTCGTACCGGTAGACCGAGCCGAACTCGCACAGCCGCAGCGGCAGCTCACGGTAGGACCGCCCGCGCGCCCTGAAGATCAGGTTGTGCATCGGGCAGTTCATCGGCTTGACGCGGTACTCGACCTGGTCGACCTCGAAGGGCGGGAACATGTCCTCGCCGTAGTACGGCAGGTGGCCGGAGATCTCGAACAGCGACGACTTGGTGATGTGCGGGGTGTTGACGAACTCGTACCCCGCCTCCTGCTGCCGCCGCCGCATGTAGTCCTCCATCTCCTTGCGGATGATTCCGCCCTTGGGATGGAAGACGGGCAGGCCGCTGCCCAGCTCCGGCGGGAAGGAGAACAGGTCGAGCTCGGCACCGAGCCTGCGGTGGTCGCGCTTCTCGGCCTCCTCCAGGAACTTGAGGTACTCGTCCTGCTTCTCCCTGGACTCCCACGCGGTGCCGTAGATGCGCTGCAGCTGTGGGTTCTTCTCACTGCCCCGCCAGTAAGCGCCGCCGGACCGCATCAGCTTGAACGCGGGGATGACCCGGGTGGTGGGCAGGTGCGGGCCGCGGCACAGGTCCTTCCAGCGCAGCTCTCCGCTCTTGGCGTCGAGGTTGTCGTAGATGGTCAGCTCGGCGCCGCCCACCTCGACGTTCGCGCCCTCCGCCTCGGCCTCGACCGGGCCGGAGCCCTTGAGGCCGATGAGCTCCAGCTTGTACGGCTCACCGGCCAGCTCGGCGCGGGCGTCGTCGTCGGAGACCGGGCGGCGGGAGAACCGCTGGCCCTGCTTGACGATCTCGCGCATCCGCTTCTCGATGCGCTTGAGGTCCTCGGGGGTGAAGGGCTCGGCGACGTCGAAGTCGTAGTAGAAGCCGTTCTCCACGGGCGGGCCGATGCCGAGCTTGGCCTCGGGGAACAGCTCCTGCACGGCCTGGGCCATGACGTGCGCGGTCGAGTGCCGCATGATGGCCCGGCCGTCGTCGGAACCGATCTCCACCGGCTCGACGATGTCGCCGTCGCTCAGCTCGGCCGCCAGGTCGCGCAGCTCACCGTTGACACGGGCGGCGATGACGGTGCGGCCGTCGGCGTCGAGCGCCGCTCCGGCGGTGGTGCCGGCCGCCACCACACGCTCGCTTCCGTCGAGGGTGATGCGCAGCTCAGACACGGGAACTCCTCGATGGTCAGGGATGTCGGGATCGAATGCTATCGATTGTGCGGGTCCGGGGGACGCCGTCGACTCCATGGTCGCTCCTCTCGCGTGGCGGGAGCGAACCGGGACAGCAGCGAGGCCCCGGGATCGCTCCCGGGGCCTCGGCCGTGCAGGTCAGTGCAGGCGGCCGTCGCGCCGGGACTCGCCCGGCGTCGTCGTCTGGGACATGGCCGCCATGCGGTCATGGTATCAGCGCCCGATCGCGCGCCACGCGGCTTTCCGGGCGGCGGAGCGCGGCGCCACGTGCAGCCGCCCGTCGGCGCCGAGCGCGCACACCTGCGTGCCGTCCGGCAGCGGCGCGGGCACCCCGATCAGCCGGGAGGGCGGCAGGACGCCGATGACGGGCGCCTCGCCGTCGAGGTGGGCCGCGGCCCGTACGGGCACCGTGCCCTCCCAGGCTCTCGATCTCATGGGCCGGGAGATCGCCAGGGTCCGGGCGGTCCACGGCTCGCGGAACATGACCTGGACCCGGCCGCCGACCGCCTCGGCGGCCAGTGGCGCGATCGCACCCGCCACCGGCAGGACCCCGGCGAAGACGGGCGCCCTGCCCGGCCGGCGCTGGCGCCACCAGAGGACCTGCGAGCGGGTCGCGGCGAACAGTTCGACCAGCCCGTCGTCGGTGACGACCGCGGCCAGGCCGTCCTGGACGTCGCCGTACCGCCGGTGCCTCTTCTTCGGCTGCGGCGAGACGACCTGCCTCATGTCGACGCCCGGCAGGTCCGTCCACGCCCGGGTCCAGCCGCCCGGGCCGAGGAACCGGGCACTCACTCCCCCGCGCCCGTTGCGCACGAAGACGGCGACCGTGCCGGAGCCGTCGACCACGGCCACCGGGGCCCCGGCCTGGTTGTGGATGTTCTTCGGATCGGGCCGGCCCAGCGACCGCCAGCCCCCCTGGTCGTACGCGACGACCTCGCCCGTGTCGGTGCGCAGGCCGAGGACCACCGGCCCGGCCGCCGCCACGGCCGGCGCCAGGGGGCCTCCCGGGTCGCCGAGGGAGCGGGGAGCCGACCAGTGGCCGCCGGTCCGCCGCCAGACGAGCAGGCGGCCCGCGCCCACCGCGTACACGGCGTCCGCGGCGGTGAAGCCGGTGCCCCGCGGCCAGCGGTACACCATGCGCGCCTCGTAGGCGTCCCAGTGGGGGTTCTCGGAGCTGATGCGGTAGTCGTGCGCGGAGTAGGCGGCGAACACCCGCCGCTTGTCCCGGTTGTCGGCCTCACCGAGGTTCACCGCCAGGTTGCGGATGTTGTAGTCCCGGTAGTTCACCTGCAGGAGCGGCTGCTCGGGATGGCGCGCGGCGTGGCGGCGCACCGCCTCTGCGGCGAAGTGCGCGGCGGCGATGTGATCGGGGTGGTCCGCGCTGTACCTCTCGTCCGGCGCGACGTCCTGGGAGCGCACGACGGTCGGCCGGAAACTCTGGATCAGGCCCCCGAGCGCGGTCAGGACGTCCTCCCGGCTCAGGCAGCGCCGGTACGGCGATCCCTCCGGGGCCTGCGTCCATCCGCACACGTCCGCGTGGCCGGTGGCGCTCCACAGTCTTCCCAGCGTGTGCCATCCCAGGCTGGCCCGCGGGTCGCGCCCGTCCGGCACGAGCAGGAACACCAGCCGGACGTCCGGCCGGTCGACCAGGGCGTACGACAGCAGCCGCAGCGTCCCCACGGTGAGGGTCTCCCGCCGCCACCGGTTCCGTACGCCGAGCATGAGGGCGTACGCCGTCCGCACGCCGGTCTCCCGGTCGGCGGTGTAGGCGTTCACGTCGTGGGTGTCGGGCGGGATGCCGGCCTTGCTCTCCCCGGCGCTCAGGTAGACGGTGAGGTGCGGCGAGCCGGCGCGCAGCGACTCCGAGAGGTCGGGGGTCATGAAGAGCAGGTCGTCGTCCTCGTGCGCGACGATCTGCAGGTAGCGCGCGCGGGCGGCCGGTGTGCCCGGCGCCGCCGCGCCGTGCCGGTCCGCCGGCCGGCCACGGCCCTCCGACAGCAGGCCGAGGCCCGTTCCGAGCCCGGCTGCGGCGACCGCTCCCACCAGGAAGAACCGTCGCCGCCCGAACCCGGGCGAAACAGGCTCAGGAGCGGGCGGTTCGGTGGGCATGCGGCACTGACTCCAAGATCGGGACAAGGGTGCGTAACCGAACGAGTATCGCGGAATCAGGGCACTCCTGCGGGTGGAACCGAAGCCCTTCCTGGTCGAGTAAGCTGGGCGCCGCGAAGGGGAGTAGTCCCGCCGGCCGGTCGTCGACATACTGGAGCGCTCCAGCTCCCGGTGCCCGGGCCCCACGACAGGGGTGGACGAGACCTTCGGCCGTCGGTGACCCCTGTCACCGTGAGCCGAGGTCGTCTCTCTGTCTCACGGTGGCCCGATTCTCGAGGAACACATGCTTCACGTCGTGATCCTGCTGGCCTGCGCCGTTGCGATCTACCTGTCCTGTGAGTGGTTCGTCAACGCCGTGGAGTGGCTCGGTGTCCGCCTGAAGGTCGGACCGCTCGCCGTCGGAACCCTGCTGGCCGCGTTCGGCACGGCGCTCCCGGAGAGCGTCGTCACCTTCGTCGCCGTGGTGTTCGGCTCAGGTGCCCAGCAAAAGGACATCGGCGTCGGCGCGGCGATGGGCGGTCCCCTGGCCCTGGCCACCGTCGCCTATGGCGTGACGGGATTCGTGCTGCTGACGAGGCGGCGGAAGGTCCAGGCCGCCGCCCGTACGGCCGCGCCCGTCGGCGGCGGGGTCATGACCGCCGCGCCGCCCGAGACCCCGGCCGGCGGTACGGATCGGGACGACCTCGGCGACATCCGCAAGCTCGCCCGCGACCAGCGCTGGTTCCTCGCGATCTTCGTCGTGAAGGTGGCGCTGGGACTGGTCGCCTTCGCGTTCAAGCCCTGGCTCGGCCTGGTGTTCTTCGGCGCGTACGCCGTCTACTTCTGGCGGGAGCTGCGCGACGGCGGTGAGGGCGGCGACGGCGCCGACCTCGAGCCGCTGCTCCTGCAGCGCCGTCGCGAGGTGCCCGCGACCTGGGCGGTCGTCACGCAGACCCTCGTGACCCTGATGATCATCTTCTTCGCGTCGCAGCTGTTCGTCCACCAGCTCGACGTAATCGGCCCGATGATCGGCCTGCCGGCGGCGGTGACCGCCCTGCTGCTCTCCCCCATCGCCACCGAACTGCCCGAGATCATGAACGCGATCATCTGGGTCCGCCAGGGCAAGACGCCCCTCGCGCTGGCGAACATCAGCGGCGCGATGATGATCCAGGCCACCGTGCCGTCCGGGCTGGGCATCCTGTTCACGCGCTGGCGGTTCGACTCCGCGCTGCTCCTGGCCGGCGTGGTGACGATGGCGGCCATGGTCTACCTGCTGGCGATGCTGCGGAGCGGCCGGCTGAACGCCCGGTCGCTGACCGTGGCGGCCGCCTTCTACGCGGTCTTCGGCCTCTGCCTGATCCCGATCCTGTCCTGATCGGCGGACCGCGGCGGAACGCCGGCCGGCCCGGCCGGCGTTCCGTCCGCCTGCGTCAGGACTTCTTCGCCAGGCGGCTGCGCACGTCGTCCATGTCGAGGGCGCGGACCTGCTCGATCAGGCTCTCCAGCGACTCGGCGGGAAGCGCGCCGGGCTGGGCGAACACGATGACCCCGTCACGGATCGCCATGATGGTCGGGATCGACCTGATATCGAAGCGTTCGGCCAGCTCCTGCTCGGCCTCGGTGTCGACCTTGCCGAAGACGACGTCCTCGTGCTTGACCGAAGCCTCCTCGTAGATCGGCGCGAACATCCGGCACGGCCCGCACCAACTCGCCCAGAAGTCGACCAGCACGATGCCGTCGCCGCTCGCCGTCTTGTCGAAGTTCTCGGCCGTCAGTGTCGTCGTGGCCATTGAAGCTCCTCGTCATTGGATACCGGCGACCCGTCGGGCCGCCATGTCACTCGACAACACCGCGGTGGGGACGGTGATTCCAGCACGCCCGCACGACCCGGCCCGTGGAGCGGCATCACCTGGAAGCCTTCGGATTCGCGGGGGCGACCACCCGGCGGATCGCCCCCGCCACGAATCCGAACGTTCCGCTCGTCACTCAGAACGCGGTTCGACGCCGGTCAGCAGCACACGAGACCGCCCGGTGCCGGTATGGCCAGCGCCACCGCTACCGAGGCCGCCGACCCGGCCGACGCGGCGGACTCCGATGTAACGGAACCGGCCATCCCGCTTACGATCAGTGACCCAACAGTTGAAACAACTACCAGCGCTATGACCCTGCGCAGACGTGACATTCTTTCTTATCCTTTCCTGTGGCAGTGTCATTTTCTTCTAGAGGCGGGCGAGATGCCAGAGCAAGAATCACTCGGTGAACGGATTCGGTCTTTGCGGCTGCGCAAGAACCTCTCTCAGGCACAGCTCGCCTGGCCGGAACTCTCCGACAGCTACGTCTCACTCATCGAGAGCGGCAAGCGCACGCCGGCGCCGAGTATGATCGCGTTGCTGGCGCGCAAGCTCGACTGCTCTGAGTCATATCTGCTGACAGGAGTCAGCGAGGAAGCGATCGCCGGTCTCCGGGAAACCCTGCGTTACGCGCACATCGCTCTGGAGAACGGCGCGGCCGACGAGGCACGCATCCGTTTCGCCGAGGTATCGGCGCACCCCGCCGTGACCGATATTCCCGGGCTCGAACACGAAGCGTGCTGGGGGCACGCCCTCGCGCTGGAGGCGACCGGCGCACTGAAGGAGGCGCTCGGCGAGCTGGAACGCGCGGCGAGGATGATCTCCCCCACCACCGAGCCCGACCAGTGGGCCAAGGTCCACACCGCGCTGATCCGCTGTCACCGGGAGCTCGGTGACCTGACGACCAGCATCCAGGTCGGCGAGAAGGCCCTCGATCAGCTCACCGCGATGGGCGGCCAGTGGACCGACGCGATGGTGATGCTCGGCTCGACGATCCTCGGGGCGTACATCTATCGCGGTGATCTCGCCTACGCGCGCCAGTTCGCCGACATGCTGACCGTGCGGGCGGAGGCCATCGGCACGCCCAAGGCGCGGATGGCCGCCTATTGGAACGCCGCATGGGCGGCCGAGCTCAGCGGCGACGCGCCGGGCGCGCTCAAGTTGGCCGAGCGCGCCATCGCGCTCCTGGGCGAGGAGGACGACGCCCGGAACCTGAGCCGGCTCCGGGGGGCCTACGGTCACTTCCTGCTCTGCGCGCGGCCGGACCGGGCGGAGGAGGCACTCAAGGTGCTCCGGCAGGCGCAGCGCGAGATGGAGTCCACCGCGACGAGCACCGTCGACCTCGCCTCCTGCCTGCTGCACCAGGCTCGCGCGGAGATCATCCTCGGCAACCCCGTGGAGGCGGCGAGCCTGGCCCGGCGGGCGGCCGATCTGCTCAGTGACACCGCCGGCCAGGACATCGCGGAGGCCTACACGGTGCTCTCGGAGGCGCAGGCATGCCTCGGCCAGCGGGAGGAGGCGGTGGCCGCCCTGTTCCAGGCGGTCGACTACCTGGAGAAGATGGAGGCGCACCGGCCCGCGGCGCGCGCCTGGTTCGACCTGGCGGAGCTGCTGGGCGCGGCGGGCCAGGCCGACGGCCAGAAGGTCGCGTTCCAGCGAGCCCTCGCCTGCATGGGGCTGTGACCGCGACATCACGACCACGGAA
This sequence comes from Actinoallomurus spadix, assembly GCF_024055725.1. GTDB lineage: Bacteria > Actinomycetota > Actinomycetes > Streptosporangiales > Streptosporangiaceae > Actinoallomurus > Actinoallomurus spadix. Next base: position 79,930 of record NZ_JAMXMX010000004.1, read on the forward strand.
CGCCGGCACGACCGCGAAACGCCGGGAGGGCGCCGGCCGATGAGAGATCGACCGGAACCGATCAGCGCCACGGCACGTCTGTGTTCTTGTTCATGAAGGGTTCCTCCGGGAAAGCCGGACGGAACCTGAGGGCACGACTCTCGGAGGAAGACGTGATGGTTCGGCGGATCCGGCTGGCGACGGTGGTGGTCGTGGGGCTCGTGCCGGCGTTGCTCGCGCTGTCGGCCTGCGGCCACTCTCACCACCACCACACGGTGGTGCACCACCACGTCGTCCACCACCACGTGGTCCACCACCGCTGACGACCGCGGGGCGGGCCGGGCGTCTCCCGGCCCGCCCCGGCCTTGTTCACCGCGTCTCCGGACCATCGGGAGGCGACCACCGGGCGACGGCGGTCCGGTCAGCGGGCTCCCGGCGCGACGCCCGTGCGCCTGAGCGCGCCGATCGCCTTGGCGGCGCCCGCGGCCCTCACGTCGACGAACGCCGGGGTCACGTCCAGCGGCACGCGGTAGCCGCGCAGGGTCGTCGGGCCCCGGACGACCCTGCCGCGGTTGACGTCGAACCACCTTCCCGTCGGCAGGAACACGTCACGGGTCGCGCCGCTGCTCAGCTTTGGCGCGGCGAGGACGGCCGGGCCGAGCATCCACTCGTCCTTCACCGTGTACGCCGCCGCGTCCCTCGGGAAGTCGAAGAACAGCGGCCGCATGATCGGGTCGCCGGTGGCGACGCTGTGCTTCACCTGGTCCCAGATGTAGGGCGCGAGCCTGCCGTGCGCGCGAACGGCGTCGCGGTACCGGTCGATGGTCTCCCGGTCGTAGGAGACCGGCTTGCCGGTCGTCGTGTCGTTGGTCCCGGCGGGTGATGTAGAGGAGTACATCAGCGGCATGAGCGAGGACGCCTGCGCCCACCGGATGAGGACCTCCTTGGCCGGGGCTGGCTGACCCAGCGAGCCGCCGACCATGTCGGTCTCGACGAACGGGTAGCCGATCGTGGAGATCGCGAGGTTCTGCGACACCGCGGCGGCGAGGGATTCCCAGCCGGTCCCCTTGTCGACCTGGCGGATGACGAAGCCGGTCTGCTGCGACCCGCTCCAGTGCACGCGGATGCCGGCGCCCTGCAGGTCGAACTGGTCGGCCAGTTGCGCGCCGAGTCGCTGGTAGTCGGCGCGCCCGTAGCCTTCGTCGGGCGCGCAGGAGTCGTCGAAGAAGCGGGTGTCGAACTTGAAGCCGTCCACCCGGTAGGTGCTCATCAGCTTCTTCAGGTTCCCGACGTACCAGGCCTTGGCCTCGGGGTCGGCCAGGTCGACGATGCCGGCGGTGCCGTTCCACCAGCTCACCGTGCACGGCCTGGTCGGGTCGGCCTTGTCCTTCAGCAGGTAGCCGTGGTCGGCGGCGTACCGGTAGTTGGTGGAGTCCAGGTTGATCCACAGGGTGACCCAGATGCCGAAGTCGTAGCCCATCGCGTGGATCCTGTCCGACATCGCGCGGGCGTCGGGGAAGGTCCGCGTGTCGAAGGTCAGGTTCCCGTAGTTGGACTCCCACCGGTCGTCGAGCTGGATGGTGTGCCCGGGGATGCCGTTGTCGTGCAGCCGCTGGGCGTAGTCCAGGAGCTTCGCCTGGTCCACGTTCGTGTAGAACTGCGCCCAGGAGTTCCACAGCGGCTCGGCGAACTGCCTGTACGTGGCGTCGCTCTTGGCCGGCCTGCCGACGACGCCGGTGTGGTCGCGGTACACCTCAAAGGGGTTCGCCTCCACGAAGACGGTGGCGTTGTAGGTGCCGCCCGAGTCGACGGTGAAGCGGCCGAGGCCGTCGTTCGCGTCGTTGATGGCGACGTCCATGACCTCGCCGGTGTCGACGAGCAGCCCGGTGGCGCTGGAGGTGTACCAGAACGGGTCGACCACCTCGTACGACGCCGGCCCGAAGGCGTCGTCGTGCACGTTTCCGGCGTCGAGCGGCCACGGCTGGTCGGTGTACGGGCCGCCGCCCGGGGTAGCCGTCTCGCCGTGGCCGTACCAGTGACCCGCGGATCTCAGGTCGAAGGCCAGGCCCAGCCGGTCGGCGCCGCCGCCCTTGACGTCCCAGGACAGGGCGTAACGGTCGGACTTCGGGGTGATCAGCGCCTCGGCGGTGACGCCGTCCCGCGTGGTGGCGGCGTCGAGGCGCAGCACGCCGTTCTTCCAGGACCAGCCGGTGACCTTGGTGGCCCGCTGCCAGGCGCCGTCGGCGCGGAAGCGGAGGCCGCCGGTCGTACCGCCCGCGGTGGCCAGGACCGTGTGCCCGCCCCGCGTGGTCGTGATGGACAGGGAATCGGTGGCGACCTTGACGGAGTACCCCGGCGCTCCGGCCGATGCCGGCACCCTGAGGGTCACCGAGCGGGCATCGTGGGTCACCCGCGGACGGGCGGCGGCGTTCGTGCCGGCGTCCGCGGCGGGCATCGCGGCGAGGGAGCCCAGCGTCAGCGTTGCGAGAGAGACGGCGATCGCGACCGGTCGGTCACGCCATGACAGCACCCGGTACCTCCCGAGAGGAGTCGGCGGGCCGGCTCCCCCGTTCCGAACCCTGATCATGATCGATCGTGCTCAGTTTTGGCCGCAAACGCTCACATGTCAACGTTTGAGGTGATGACGTGTGCTCCCTCGGTCAGGCCGACTCGGGCAACGTGTCGAGATGCCGCAGGATGACGCCCTCCCGCAGCGCCCACGGGCAGATCATGACCTCGGACAGTTCGAACAGGTCCATCGCGGCGTCCGCGACGATCGCGCCGGCGACCAGTTGCGGCGCCCGGCCCGGCGACACCCCCGGCAACCCGGCGCGCTCGGCCACGCTCATCCCGGCCAGCCGCTCGGCCCACTCGATGAGGTCCGCGTGGCTGAGCACCCGCTGGACCAGCGGCCCCTGACCGGTCGGCGCCGCGCCGGCGATCCGGGCGAGCTGCTTGAACGTCTTGGAGGTCGCCACCGCGTGGTCCGGCATGCCACGCCGGGTCACCCCGGGGACCTCGCGGGCGATCGCCGCCCGGACGTACTTGCGCAGCGCGCGCACCTCATCGGGCGGCGGCGGATCCGCGGTGAACCAGTCACGGGTCAGCCTCCCCGCTCCCAGCGGCACGGACGTCGCGAAGTCGGGGTCCTCGTCGGCACCCGCGGCGATCTCCAGCGAACCGCCGCCGATGTCCAGGAGCAGCAGCCGGCCCGCCGACCAGCCGAACCACCGGCGGGCCGCCAGGAAGGTCAGCCGCGCCTCCTCGTCCCCGGGAAGCACCCGGAGGTCCGCGCCACTCTCGGCCCGCACCTTCGCGAGGACGTCCTCACCATTGACCGCCTCGCGGACCGCCGAGGTGGCGAACCCGATGAGCCGTTCGACCCCCTTGTCCTCGGCGACGCGCACGGCGTCCGCGACGAAACTCTGCAGCAGCGCCGCGCCCTCCTTGGACAACCGGTCGCCCTCCAGGTGCGCGGCCAGCCGCATCTCGATCTTGTGGGAGAAGGCGGGCAGCGGCGCCGCGCCGTGATGCGCGTCGACCACCAGCAAGTGAACGGTGTTCGATCCGACATCCAGGACACCGAGTCTCATGGCCGCACGTTACCGGCCCATCGCCCCGGCACGCCCGGCGGCGTCCGGCCGGACCCGGCCGGGCGCCGATCGACCGTGCCCGCTCAGCGGCCGATGCCGCGCAGTACGGCGGTGACCACGGCGTCGATCTCGTCCTGCGGAACGGGAGCGGCGTCCGGGTCCTCGGAGCGGCGCAGCAACAGGGACAGGATCGCCTCGTGGCAGACGCCGACCATCATCCGCACCGCCGGCTCCACCGGCGCCTGCGGGGCCAGGCGCCCCAGGTCCCGCTCGGCGCGCAGGTAGTCGATCAACCGGTCCCGCCAGTCGTCATCCGGCCTCGTCAGGTCGGCGAACCTCGCCAGGACCTCGGGCTGGGCGAGCAGCCCGGCGAACGCCGGGAGGATCGCCCGGTGTAGGTCCAGACCGTGAGCGAGGTAGGTGCGCAGGTTGCCCTCGATCGTGCCGCTGCCCGGCTCGGGCAGTTCGCCGAGACCGCGCTCGACCGCCCGCACCCGCGCCCGCAAGGCGTGGGCCAGCAACTCCTCCTTGTCGGCGAAGTGGTTGTAGAGCACCCCGTCGGCCACCCCTGCCGCCCGGGCGATCGCGCGTACGGTGAGCCCGGCGGTGCCGCGCTCGGCGATCAGACGCTCGGCCGTGACGATCAGGTGTGCGCGCAGGCTCTGCTCTCCGCCGCCGCCGCGGAGCGCCGCCGCTCTTCTCGGTGCCATCGGCACGCATCGTAGTGAGCCGCCGGGCCGGGCGGCCGATCAGGCGGGGCGCCGGGCGGTCACGAGCCATGCCGCGCCGCGGAGCCGTACGCCGCCGGGCCCGGCGAAGGGCCGCAGCGCGGTCGTGAGGGCGTCGCTCGCCCGGGCGGCGGCCTCGGGGCTCGCCTGGCGCAGGTGGTGCCTGACCGGTCCCCAGCCACGGATGAACTCGGCGGCGTCGGCGACGTCCCGGCCCCAGGTCTGGTCCGCCTCGACGCGACTGCAGCCGATCTCTCCGAATCCGGCGTCGGTCAGCACCTGCCGTACGCGCGCGGGGTCCGCGAACGACGTCGGGCCGGTGCCGTCGGGCCCGGTGGGCCGCGGCAGATGAGGGGCCATCGCCCCGAAGACGGTGCCCAGGTCGGTGCCTTCGAGCCCGGTCATGCACACGAAGGCGAGGCGCCCGTCCGGCCGTAGTGCGCGGCCGACGTTGGCGAACGCGGCGACCGGATCGGCGAAGAACATCACGCCGAACCGGCTGATCGCCGCGTCGAAGCCGTCCGCCGGAAACGCGTGGACCTGGACGTCCGCCCGCTCGAACGTCACGTTGGCCAGGCCCTCCTCGGCCGCGCGGGAGCGGGCCCTGGCGAGCATGGGGGCGGACAGGTCGATCCCGTGGACCCGGCCGGACCGGGCCGTACGGGCGGCGAGTCGTGTCAGCTGCCCGTTGCCGCAGCCGATGTCCAGCACGCGGTCCCGCTCCCCGATCGCCGCCGCGTCCAGGATGAAGCGGTTGACTCCGCTGTTCACGGCGTCGTACCGGTCGTCGTGATCGGCCCAGTGCTCCCCCTCGTACCCGTTCCACGCCTCGGCCTGGGCGGTGTTGACGATCCGTGACATCAGCGCTTCTCCCTCTTCCGACGTTATGAACGCATGTTCATGAACACATGTTCATGGTGGACCGGCCGACGACACGCGTCAAGGCCGCAAGGCTCGGGAGACGCCGGGGGGTCCGGGCGGAGACGGGCGGCGGGATGCGCGAAATAGCGCGATGAACACCACCGCATCCGAACGACAGCTCCCCCAACAAGCAGCATTTCCCCGCATGTCGGGTCGCTCCGCCGAGCATCTCGTCCGGCCTTCCGTCCGCACTGCCAGACGATGATCGCGACGAACGGGAGGAACCGGCAGGATAAGGACCAGGCCCATCGGACGGCAGCGAGGGACGCCCGTGAACGAGAGCTCCACCAGCCCCGAACCGGCGCCGACGCCGGAGATCGACACGAGCGTCCCGCACTCCGCCCGGGTGTGGAACTACTGGCTGGGCGGCAAGGACAACTATCCGGTCGACCGCGCGGCCGGCGACCAGTACCGGGAGATCTTCCCCGGCATCGTCGACACCGCCCGCGCGTCCCGGCACTTCCTCGCCCGCGCCGTACGGCACCTGGCGGGCGAGGAGGGCATCCGGCAGTTCCTCGACGTGGGCACCGGTCTGCCGACGGTCGACAACACCCATGAAGTGGCGCAGCGCGTCGCCTCCGGCTGCCGGATCGTCTACGTCGACAACGACCCCCTGGTCCTCGCGCACGCCCGCGCGCTGCTGACGAGTTCCGCCGAGGGCAGGACCGACTACGTCGACGCCGACATGCGCGAGCCCGAGAGGATCGTCAAGGCGGCGGCCGCCACGCTCGACCTGACCCGCCCCGTCGCGCTGATGTTCATGGGCGTGCTGGGCCATCTCGACGACTACGAGGAGGCCCGGTCGATCGTCCGGCGGCTGATGGACGCACTCCCCTCCGGCAGCTTCCTCGCGCTCGCCGACAGCATCGACGTCGGAGCGGACCATCGGGAGGCGAGCCGGCGCTACAAGGACAGCGGCGCGATCCCCTACCACCTTCGGACGCCGGAGCAGATCAGCGGTTTCTTCGCCGGCCTCGAGCCGGTCGAGCCGGGCATCGTGCCGATCCAGCGATGGCGGCCCGAGCCGGACCCGTTCGGCCCGCCGCGCGAGGTCGCGACCCTCGGCGGCGTCGCCCGCAAGCCCTGAGCCTTACACGAACCCTGAGCCTCGCGAACCCGACCGTCGGATTCCGGCAGAGCCGCCCGGCCGACGGCCTTTACGTAGTAAGCCCCGTCCGGCGTCCGCTACCGTGACGGGCGATGATCGCTCTCGCCTCCCTCGCCGGGCTCTCCGTCGGCGACGCGTTCGGCGCCCAGTTCTTCGCCACCGAGAACCGGCCGCTGCTCCTCGACGAGACGGCGGTGCCGCCCGGCCCGTGGCCGTGGACGGACGACACCGAGATGGCCTGCAACCTCCTCGACGTCCTGCGCCGGCACGGCGAGGTGGACCGGGACGCCCTCGCCGCCGCCTTCGCGACGCGTTACGACCCCTACCGCGGGTACGGGCCGGGCACTGTCGTCCTCCTGCGCGCGCTGCGCGACGGCGAGTCCTGGCGTACGGCCTCCCCCGCCCAGTTCGGCGGCCGGGGATCGATGGGCAACGGGGCCGCCATGCGCGTCGCTCCCCTCGGCGCCTACTACCCCGGTGACCTCGAACGCGCCGCGCTGGAGGCGGCCGCCTCGGCCGTCGTCACGCACGCGCACCCCGAGGGCATCGCCGGCGCGGTCGCCGTCGCCGTCGCGGCCTCGTACGCCGTGCGCGGTGACGCCGACGGGCTGCTGGACGCCGTCCTCGAGCACACTCCGCGCGGGTCCGTGCACGACGGCGTCCGCCGGGCGGCCGGGCTGCTCGGCCGGACCCGCGAGGAGGCCGCGTACGAACTCGGCAACGGGTCCCGCGTCCTCGCCGCGGACACCGTTCCATTCTGCCTGTGGGCCGCGGTCCGTCATCTCTCCGACTACGAGCGGGCCGTGCGCACCTGCGTGGCCGTCGGCGGAGACATCGACACGACCGCCGCGATCACCGGCGGCATCGTCGCGGCCCATACCGGGGCCGGGGGGATCCCCCCCGGCCTGGCGGACGGCCCGCGAGCCCCTGCCCACCTGGGTCGCGGAGCCCGGCGCGGGCCGCTGAAGCACCACGGCCGTCACCGGACCGAATCCTCCGGCCGGCCGCCCGCACGGGCGTCGGTGCCGGGACGCGCCCCGCTGGGGCGTGCCGAGGTAGGACGCCGGGGCCACCCGGCGCTCCCACACCGTTCGGTGGCGGCCCCGGCGTTCTATCCCTCCAGTCGCCCCAGGTTCGCGAAAGGTTGCCGCCGGATCGGGGAATTCCGGAAACGACGAAAGGGCGCCGGGGTCACGGCGCTCCCACCGTTAGGTTCCGACCCCGGCGCCCAGTCCATCGATCGCCCTGAGGAGGTCCTCCCGGGCGAATATCGGCTCGTCGTGTGGTGGGCCGGGCGGAGGCGGCATGAGGCACCGCCTCCGCCCGGCGTCGGTGGCGCGGGTCAGGCCCGCGTCATGGCGGCCGGGGTCCTACTGCACCGGCGGGTAGGCGTTCTGCAGGAGCTGGTGGAACATCGCGGAGAACCAGTGGCCGGACAGCGGCGCGTTCGGCATGGCACCGGACGGGTTGTTGTTGTTGCGCACGTTCCCGCCGTAGCTCGGGTCGCACATCTGGTCGAAGCCCTTGCCCTCGTCGTTCGGGATGCTGCTGCTCGCCCCGTCGGACTCGCCCGGCGGCTTGACCCACGCGTAGGCGTCGAAGCCGGAGGCCGGAGCGGCGGTCGGCCGGGCGCCCAGACCGGAGCCGGCCTGGTTGCACCAGTCGCCGACGTGCGGCCGGCGGTCGACGCGCTCGGCGTTGACCTGGGTGTTGATGTCACTCGCCGTGCTCGGGCCGGTTGGCCGGTTCGCGCCGCCCCAGCCATTGCGGGAGGTGTCGATCACCATGCCAATGCTCGACGGGAAGCCGTCGGAGATCAGCTGCTGCCGGAAGGCCGCGCCGAAGCTCGACTCGTCCACGTAGTAGTTCCAGTCCACCCAGGTCGACGCGCGGGTCTGGGAGTTGACCGGCAGGTACGGCTCGGTGGTCGGCGAGTAGTTGGCGGTGTTGATGACGAAACCGTCGACGCTGTTGACGCCCGCCGTGGTGCCCTTCGCGACCGTGGCGAACAGCTGCGCGGCGGGGCCCAGGTTGCTATCCCAGCCGAGCCAGCCGTGGTGGCCGGCGTCGATGTAGGTGTAGACGTTGCTGATCGCGTGCAGCTTGTTCAGCGCGTACTGGACGCCCTTCACGTAGTTGCCGTTCTGCTGCATCGTCTGGCACTGGGTGGTCGCGGTGTTGCCGCTGACGTTCGTGACCAGGTTCGGCAGCGAGTCGGGCTCGATGTAGGTGATGATCTTGAGGTTCTTGTACTTCGAGTCGCTCATGATCGAGGCGATCGGGTCGATGTACTCGGTCTGGTAACGGCCGATGTCCGTCGGGCCGAGTTCACCGTTGGAGGCCAGCGCCGCGCAGTCACGTCCCGGCAGGTCGTAGATGACGAACTGCGCGTAGCTCGCGCCCTGCGCCACCGCGGCGTCGAGGTGGGCCTTCAGCCCCATCCCGCCGTTCACCCCGTTGATCGCCGCGATCCGGTCCAGCCACACGGCGGTCGGCTGGTTGGCGATCGCGCTGCCGCCGTCGTTCTTGGCCTGGTCGGACCACTCGGAGTTGACGTAGCCCTTGCCGCCGGAGAACGGGTTGTCGGCGTGCGGTCCGCCCGACCCGGGGTCGGTAGGCGTCACGGTGGGCGTCGGCGTGTCCGTCGGGCCGCCGCCACCCGGAGTTCCGTTGCAGGTGGTGCCGTTCACCTTGAAGGACGTCGGGGCGTCGTTCGTCCCGGAGTAGGAGGCGTTGAAGCCGAGCGACGTCGACGCGTTGGTGGCGAGGCTGCCGTTGTAGGACAGGCTCTTCACGGTGACGTGCTTGCCGGACTGGGAGTACGTGCCGCTCCAGCCCTGGGTGACCTGCTGGTTCCCGGCGAAGTCCCACTCCAGCGTCCAGGAGCTCAGCGAGTCGCCGAGGTTGGTGAGCCCGATGTTCGCGGTGAAGCCGTTGCTCCACTGGTTCACCGAGTAGGTCACCTTGCAGCCGGCGGCCGCGTGGGCCCGGCCCATGCCGAACAGCACGGATACGAGGCCGAGCAGGAGCGCGGCGATCGCCACGCCCACCCGGTCCATCCGCAGCGCGACGCCGCGGCGGGGGTTGAATCTCAACAAGGGTTGTCCTCCTCGGACGGTTCGGGAGCGCTTCCGGGGGTCGGAACGGCTCCGGGGGCGGGGCAGAGGGTCGATGAGGAGTACGGCTCCGGGGGCGCGGGACGGCGCCCCCGGAGCGGTGGATCTCTGGTTGAAGAGCTGGCCGTAGGTCGCCATCGCCATCGCGATGTCCGCCTGCGCCCAGAACCGGTGGTAGGTGAAGACCGGCGCCGCTCCGCCGTTCAGGTACGACTGGACCTTCGACCAGGAGGGGTCCTGCTTGTACCAGGAGCGGATCGACAGGAACGTCGCGTTGCTGTCGATCTTGTCGCCGTTCGGCATCGTGCCGGTCCAGCCGGAGGGCACGTACACGCCGTCGTGGTTGGTGTTGGAGGTGCTGTACGGCTGCGTGAACCGGTTGTAGTCCGTACGGGTCTCCGGCACCGCGATGCCGATCCCGTCCTGGTTGTTCGTCCACATGTCGTCGAGCAGCGTCTGCGCGGTCGACCGGGCCGTCGTGTCCCCGGACTTGGCCGCGTAGTAGGCCAGGGTCTTGGCGTACGCCGCGGCCACGCCGACGTCGTTGGTGTAGTCGGCGATCGTGACGTGCAGGCCGGAGTTGGAGCCGGGGCTGGACGCGTTCCAGGTGTCGGGCTGGCCGCTCCAGTGCAGGGTCGAGGGGATCTGGAACGTCCCGTCGGGGTTCAGCGTGGTGTTGGCCGTGGCCCACGCCACCCACTTGTCCAGCACGGTCTTGGCGGTGGTGTCACCGCTGGCGTAGTAGTACTCGGCGACCCGCTCCATCGACCACGCCTGGAAGCCGAACCACTGGTTGCTCGGCGGGTCGTGGTAGACCGGCTGCCAGTCGTAGGCCATGCCGTAGAAGGTGGAGTCGCCGGACGGCGGTGTGCCGTACGCGCCGCCCCAGCTGTTGGTCGCCCCACCGGCGATGGCGCCTTCGGAGGACTGCAGCCAGCGGTAGAACTCCAGCTGCCGCTGCAGGCTCTTCTTCCAGTCGTCCGTGCCGGTCGTGGACTTCGGCGCCATGGCCGAGTCGTTCGTGAGGGCGTACGCCGCCATGGGGTTCTGGTAGCCGGAGTGCGAGGCGCTGTCGCCGATCCGCCAGGCCCAGCCGGCGCTGGTGTCGGTCGCGCCGCCCCAGGCGTAGTACCACGACAGCAGGTAGTGGGCGCTGTCCTTGCCGGTCCCGGCCGGGCAGCTCGGGCTGGTGCAGTTACCGATCTTCTTGAAGTACTTGTCGAAGAAGGAGTACCGCAGGTAGTCGCCCATCTTCCCCGCCTTGGCGACCGTGGCGGACACGTCCGAGCCCTTGTTCTGCTGCTTGGCCCAGGTGTCGGCCCAGTACGCGGCCTGGATGGCGCGCGCGTCGGCGTCCGGGGCGTCGGTGTACTTCCACTGCTTGGCGTAGCTGGAGTCCTTGATGAACAGGTCCAGGTAGCCGTTCTTGCCGCCGTAGGCCATCTTGTCGCAGGTCGGCTGCGGGATCGTCTCCCACACCGACTCCTGCGGGCCGCGCTGGTAGGTGTTGATGAAGGACGGCGCCTTGGTGTTCGGGCCCTCCTCGCAGCCACCGCCGGGCGTGTCGCCGTAGCCGTAGACGTTGTCGACGTCCTGCAGCCAGTGCATGCCGTAGACGTCGTCGGTGCCGTAGGCGGACTTCAGCTCCGCGGCGATCGGGTCCTTACCGGAGGTGACGCCCGAGTCGATCTGCGAGGGGTACTGCTCCGGCAGGTCGTGCTCGGCCGCGTACGTCGCCGGCTTGCTCGGGTCGTAGTAACTGTTGGTCGGCTGGTCCGCGTGCGACGGGATCATGTACTTCTCCATGACCGCCCACGCGTTGTTGAACTTGCTCCAGTCGCCGGTGACCTTCCCGTACACCGCCTGCAGCCAGATCAGGTAGCTGTACGCCTCGGAGGTGGTCTCGTGGCCCTGGTCCGGCGCCTCGACCATGAGCGTCTCGACCGAGTGGTACGGGATGCCCTCCTTGCTGAAGTAGCCGTTGGCCGGGTCGGTGATCTTGTTGTAGAGCGTGAGGAAGCGGTCCTCGTACGCGCCGTTGGACTTCATCTCGGTGACGGTGACGCTCGCGGTGTCGTACCCCGTCGCCTTGGCGGTGAAGGTCGCCGCGCCCGTGCCGGAGGAGTCCGCGCTGATCGTGACGTTCTGCGCGGTCGACCAGTTGGACGGGGTGAAGGTCAGCGTGCCGCCCGAGGAGACCGTGAGGCCGGTGTTGCCGCTGTCCCGCGCGACCGTGACGGTCACGTTGCCGGACGGCTGGCTGGACAGCTTCACGCCGAACGTCCCGGTCTTGCCCTGCTGGACGGTCAGCGCGGTCGGGCTCGCGACGACGGCGGGGCCGCTGGCGACGTGCACGCCGACCGGCGTGGACTCGGCGGTGGCGCCCTGGCTGTCGTACGCCTTGGCGTACAGCGAGTAGTCCCCGGCCGGCACGTTCGTCCAGCTGAAGGAGTACGGCGAGGAGGTGTCGGTGCCGAGCAGCGTCGTGTCGCTGTAGAACTCGACCTTGCTGATCGTCGCACCGTCATTGGCGCTCGCGGTCGCGGCGAGCGGGATGGTCGCGCCCGAGCTGTACGTCGCGCCGGCGGCCGGGCTGGTCAGCGACACGGTCGGCGCCTTGTGCGCCCCGTTACAGGCGGTCCCGTTGACGGAGAAGGACGTCGGCTTGGCGTTCGTGCCGCTGTAGGTGAAGTTGCCGCCGAAGCTGACGGAGGCGTTCGTGGCGAGCGCGCCGTTCCAGCTCAGGTTGGTGACGGTGACGTCCTGGCCGGACTGCGTCCAGTTGCCGCTCCAGCCCTGGCTGAGCTTCTGGTTGCCGGCGTAGGAGTACTTCAGGGTCCAGCCGTTGATGGCGGGGCCGAGGTTGGTGAGCGTGATGTTGGCGGTGAAGCCCGAGCCCCAGTCGTTGACCGAGTAGTCGACCTTGCACTGCACGTCGGCGGCGTGCGCGCCGGTGCCGGCGGCGAACATGCCGGCCAGAAGCGACAGGACGACCAGGAACGGTCGCCACCTCTGCCGTCTCTTCATAAGGGGGTTCCTCCTGACGGGGAGCACCACCGGCCCGCCGGGGCCGGCTGCTGAGGGGGTCGGCCTGCGCGGCCGGGTGATCACGCGGAGTCGCGGATGATGAGCTTCGTGTTGAGCACGACGCCCTGGCCGGAGGACGCGTCCCCGGCGATGCGGCCGAGCAGCTCGCGGGCCATCCGGACGCCCATGTCCTCGATGGGCTGGCGTACGGTCGTCAGCCGCGGGCGGACGCGGCCGGCGATCGGCGAGTCGTCGAAGCCGACGACCGCGACGTCCTCGGGGACCCGGCGCCCGGTCCGGCGCAGCGCGCGCAGCGCTCCGACGGCCATCTGGTCGGACGCGCACAGCACGGCGTCGATGTCGGGCCTGCGGTCCAGCAGGCGGTTCATCGCGTGCTCGCCCGACGCCTGGTGCAGGTCACCGTAGGTGATCAGGCCGGCGGTCGGCAGGCCGGCGTCGCCGATGGCGGCCCGGTAGCCCGCCAGCCGGTCGACGCCCACGGCCCGGTCGGGCGGCCCGGCGATCGTCCCGATCGTCTGGCGCCCGCACCTGAGCAGATAGTCCACGGCGGTACGCGCACCGCCGCGGTTGTCGGCGTCGACGTACGGCAGCGGGGTCGTCCACAGCGGCCGCCCGGCCAGCAGGACGGGCACGCCCGTCTGCCGGAGGGCCATCGCGGGTGCGCCGTGCGCGCTGATCAGCAGGACGCCGTCGGCACGGCCGCCGCGCAGGTACTCCGCGACCGTGCCCCAGCGGCCGGATCGGCCGACGACCAGGACGACGAGTTCGCGGTCGTCGCCCAGCTCGCGCCGGACGCCGGAGAACAGGCGGGCGAAGAACTGATCGGTGAAGACACGGGCGTCGTCCTCGCACACGACCGCGGCGATCGATCCGCTGCGACGGTCCGCGGGGGCGGCGCGGTGTCGCACGTACCCGAGGCGTTGCACGGCCTCTTCGACGCGGGAACGGGCGCGCGGGCTGACCCGTGCGGTTCCGTTGATCACACGGGATGCGGTGGCGGGCGAGACTCCGGCGAGAGCGGCGACGTGCGCGAGAGTGGGGGTCTCGATGTGCGCGAGTGTCGGCGTCTCCATGGTGCAGGAGGGTGCGGAGAGTTCCCTTCCGTTCACGGAAATGACTCCCTTCGGGCGCTGTGGCTCGAGTGGCGGGGGTGTGGGAGCGCTCCCACAATCCAAGGCGCGCGAAAGGGTTGTCAAGGGGAATGTATCGCCCGTGTAAACGGCGAGTTTCACGCCGGTGATCCCGGCGCGTCCGTCCGCGCTCGCGAGCAGGCCGGTTGCCCGCCCGGCCGCCGGACACGCCCCGTACGGGGCCGTGAAAACCGATGAAAGGGGAAGAAAGGGATGGCGTTCAGGGCAGCCAGGCCACGTGCCCGTGCAGGAACGTGTATCCGACGAACGTCACGGCGTCGATCAGCGTGTGCGCGACGATCAGCGGGGCCGCCCGCCCCCACCGCTGGTACAGCCGCCCGAAGATCACACCCATGATCACGTTCCCGGCGAACCCGCCGAACCCCTGGTACAGGTGGTACGACCCGCGCAGCACGGCGCTGACCGTCAGCGCCCGTCCCGGCGACCATTCCAGCTGGGAGAGCCGGTGCAGCAGGTAGCCCGCGACGATGACCTCTTCGAGGACGCCGTTCTGCGCGGCGGACAGCAGCAGCACCGGGACGCGCCACCACACGTCCGGCAGCCGGGCCGGCACGACGGCGAGGTTGGCCCCGGAGTAGTACGCGGCGAGGTAGAACCCCAGGCCCGCCCCGCCGACGACCGCCGCCAGCGCCGCGCCCCGGACGCCGTCCCGCACGGGTTCCCGCCCGTCCACGCCGATCGTCGCCAGGGACTCCCCCGAGCGGAGCAGCAGGTAGGCCACGAGCGCAACCGGCGCCAGGGCGCTCGCGACACCGAAGACCTGGAACGCCAGATCGATCCAGGGCCGTCCGGGCGCGTACGAGCCGACGATCAGTGCCTGCTGGTGCGACAGCGCCTTCGGCGCCGTGAGCGAGGCGATGAGATGCAGCAGCGCCTGGACGCCGCTCGCGCCCAGCGAGACCGCGAAGACGACCCAGATCTCTGCGGTGAGCAGCCGCCGGCTCACCGGCTCGGCACGAACGTCCACCACCGTCACGGGATCCACCGGGGATCGCGCTTCTCCAGGAACGCCGCGATCCCCTCCCGGGCCTCCTCCGACGCGAACCGCTCCGCGGACAGCTCGGCCATCCGCGCGAAGTCCTCCGCCACCGACGCGCCCGGGACCAGGCGCGGCAGCCGCTTGGCGACGGCGAGGGCCTCCGGCGCGCCGCGCAGCAGCATCCCCGTGTAGTGAGCGACGGCCGCGTCCAGCTCCTCCGGCGGCACGGCGCGGTTCAGCAGCCCGATCTCCTGCGCGCGCCGCGCGTCGAACACCTCCCCGGTCAGGAAGTACTCGGCGGCGGCGCGCGGATCCATGCGGCGCAGGCAGGTCACCGCGATCATGGCGGGCACCACGCCGAGCCGCACCTCGCTGAACGCGAACGTCGCCGTGTCCGGCCCGATCGCGATGTCACAGGCGGTGACCAGCCCGAGCCCACCGGCCCGCGCGGGCCCGTTGAGCCGCGCGACGACGGGTTTCGGGCTCTCCCAGATCAGCGTCAGCAGCCCCGGGACGTCCGGCGGCGCCCCGCCCGCCCGTTGTTCCTTCAGGTCCGCGCCCGCGCAGAAGACCGGGCCGGTGCCCGTCAGGACGACGACGCGTACGGAGTCGTCCGCGGTCACCGCGGTCAGCGTCTCGCGCAGTTCGGCGACGAGCCGGCTCGACAGCGCGTTGCGGTTCCGCGGCGAGTCGAGGGTGACGGTCGCGATCCCGCCCTCGGCGGTGAGACGGACGAGCGGTTCCATGGCCCTCCCCGGACGGCCCGGGAGGCGTCCCCTGCCGATGGCCGGGCCACGGCCTGAGAAGGACCCGTCCCGGCCCTGACAGTGACGGTTCAGGCGCCGCACGCTGCCGCGTGATCGGCGCGCTCACATCTTACGCAGCCGCCGTCCCCCTGCAGCGGCGCCCACCGCCCCACCGCCGGGCGGGCCCCGACCATGCCCTCAGGTCACGGCGAGGTGGCCGCGTTGGTGCCGTGGGGTCTCGGCCTCGTCGAGCAGGGTGATGGCGAAGTCGGCGTAGGAGATGCGGGCTGCGGGGTCGCCGTGGTCGCGGATGTCGTACGCGCCGGTGCGCTCGCCTTCGTGGTCGAAGTCGCCGGCGGGGCTGACGTACACCCAGTCCAGCGCGCCGCCTTCGGCGCGGAGCACCTCCAGACCGGCGGCGTGCGCCAGGCAGAAGGGCCGGAACTCGGCGGGGAACCCGGGCGCGTCCACCGGCCGGGTCCCGTCGAGACCGGGCAGCAACACCGACAGCCCGACCGCGACGAGCCTGCCCACGCCGGCCTGCGGCAAGCCCGTGACCAGGGCGCGTGCGGCATCGGTGAAGAAGGCGTCCGGGTCGGTGCCCGCGCCGTACACCGCCGCCGCGTTGATCGCCGCGTCGTGCCCGGCCGCGAGGGCGGCGACGTCCGCCACGTTGGTGACGTCGCCGGCGGCGACCCGTACGCCACCGTCCGTCAGGCCGCGGTGGCCGGAGGGGTCGCGCACCACCGCGGTGACCTCGTGTCCGCGCCGCCGCGCTTCGGCGACGGCCTGCCGGCCGGCTCGGCCGCCTGCCCCGAAGATCACGATTCTGCCCATCCTTGGAATACCTCCCGGTGAGTCGATGCTCCGGAAGGTATCCAGAGGGGCGGTTACCTCCTGGATACCGAGACCGGACACCGACCACCGCCGCGAGTCAGGAGACCGCCATGGCGCAGCGTCAGCCGCTGCCTCCCGACATGTTCGACGAACTGTGCCCGTCCTCGCTGTTGCCGTTCCGCTTCGGCGACAAGTGGGCGGCTCTCATCATCCGCTGCCTGGAAGACGGCCCCCGCCGGTTCTCCGAACTCCGCGTGCCACTCCAGCGCGTCACCCCGAAGGTGCTCACCCAGTCGCTACGCCGCCTGGAGCGAAACGGCCTCGTCTCACGCACGGTGCACGCCGCCCCGAAACCGGCGGTGGAGTACGCGCTGACGCCGCTGGGACGCAGCATGCTGGAGCCCCTGAAGACCGCGTGCATGTGGGCGGCGGAGCACTGGGACGAGCTACTCGACGCGCGGGAGCAGGATCCGGCCCTATGACCGGTCTCTAGGGCTGTGACGGCGGCTGCGCGACGAGACGGCGCCGGTGGGCGCGCTGACGGCAGGCCGGGCCGCAGTAGCGGGGTGGCCGCCCGGTGGCGTTGACCCGCAGCCGCTCGCCGCATTCACCGCAGTACCGCGGGGCGTCCATTTCGTGACGCGGATCCGGCCCGTTACGGAAGATTCCATCTTTCGTGACGGGTCCGGGACGCAGGCCGTCCAGCAGCAACCGCACCAGCCGCGTGCCGCGCGCCGGATCCCGGTGCGCCGTACGCACCGCGGCGCCGCCGACGGCCAGCGCGGACAGATCGTCGACCCGGACGTCGGCACGGATCGCGCCGGCCTCCTTCGCGTCGCGCAGCAGGCGCTCCAGCGCCTCGCGGAACCGCTGCGCCGCGGCGGCCAGCACGGCGCGCGGCCAGCCCTGGTCGGCGGTGAGCGCGTCACAGATCGGCTGCCGACCCGCCGACTTATCGATCACTTCGAGGAGGAAACCGAACAGCGCGTCACCGGGTGCGGCGCGGGCGGCCCACCGGTCGGCGGCGGTCGCCAGGCCGTCGATGTGCTCGGCGAGCACCGCCTCGACGAGGATCTCCTTGCTCGGAAAGTGCCGGTAGACGGTCCCGGCGCCGACCCCGGCGCGCTGCGCGATCCGGCCGAGCGACACTCCCGTCCCCTCCTCGGCGAACACGCGCGTCGCCGTGCGCAGCACGATCTCCCGGTTGCGGCGCGCGTCGGCGCGCCCGCCGGGCGCGGCCGTCCCGGAGGGGGGTGGCGGTACTGCTGTCATGTCACGAAACCCTTGTCCGTGTGGTCGAAGCGGGTGGAACATTCCGGATCGCCGCAGTATCCACCTTCCCCGGAGGAGACACCATGACCACCGCGAAAGCGGGCGACCCGGACCGTCCCGTCCTCGTCACCGGCGCCACCGGCAAGCAGGGCGGTGCGACCGTCCGCCGGCTGCTCGCCGGAGGGTGGCCGGTGCGCGCCCTCGTGCGCGACCCGGCCGCGCCCGCCGCCGTCGAGCTGGCCGCCGCGGGCGCCCGGCTCGTGCGCGGTGACTTCGACGATCCCGCGAGCCTGCGGCCCGCGCTCGACGGCGCCGCCGCCGTGTTCGGCGTACCGCCCGTGGCCTTCGGACCGGCCGGGCCTGAGACACGGCTGGAAGCGGCCCGCGGCCGGGCGCTGATCGACGCCGCGGCCGAAGCGGGGATCGAGCAGGTCGTGTTCAGCACCGTCGCCTCGGCGTCGGCCGCGTCACGGGTCCCGGAGGGCAAGGCGCTGATCGAGGAGTACCTGCGCGACCACATCGCGCTGCCCACCGTGTTGCGCCCGGTCCGGTTCATGACCAACTATCTCGCGGACGGAGCTCTCGGCTTCGAAGGGATCTCCCACGGCGTGCATCGGCACCTGTTCCCTCCGCACGAGCCCATGCAGGTCATCGCGCTCGAGGACGTCGCCGAGTTCGCCGCGCTCGCGTTCGCGGACCCGGCGCGGTTCGCCGGGCGGACCCTCGAACTGGCCGGCGACGAGCCGACCCCGGTCGAGGCGGCCGCCGCGATCAGTGAGGCGACCGGCATCCCGGTTCGTTACGAGCGGCTCACCGACGAGGAGGCCGCCGCGCTCGGCCCGCACCCCGCCGAGACGAGGAGACGCTGGGAGGCCGGTTCCCGCTGGCACGCCGACATTGAAACGCTGCGGGTCATCCACCCCGGCCTGCGCACCTTCGCCGGCTGGCTCGCCGAGTCCGGCGCCGCCGCCCTCCGCGCCCACCTCACCGCCTCGTGATCACTGTCCCTCCGTGACCACGGCGAGGACGGTGCCGGTCTCTACCTGGCGGCCGACCTCGGCGTGTAGGGCCGTGACGATCCCGGCGGCGGGGGCGAGGATCTGGTGCTCCATCTTCATCGCCTCCAGCCACAGCATCGGCTGCCCGCGTTCGACGGTGTCGCCCTCGCGCACCGCCACCCGTACGACGGAACCGGGCATCGGGGCGAGGAGCGTGCCGGGGGCGACCTGTTCGGCGGGGTCGGGCAGCCGCTCGGCGGGTGTGAGCGTCACGGGCCCGAGGGCGGACTCGACGTGCACGCGCCGGTCGTACCAGGCCACGGCGAACCGGAGCCGTACGCCGTCGTGATCGAGGACCACCGTGTCCGGCTCCGCGGAGACCAGCGCGACGTCCGGGTGGCCCTCGGCGGTGAGGCCGTCGCGGGTCAGCCGGTAGGCGACCTCCGCCTCCGCGAAGACGGTGCGCTGCGGCTGGGACGGGACGTTGCGCCAGCCGCTGGGCAGGGCGCGCAGGACGGGTGCCGCGCGCCGGTTGGCGGCGGCGCGGGCGAGGGCGGCGGCGAGCGCCGACAGGCGTACGGCGTCCTCGCCGGCGAGCGGCGCGGTGGTCGGGTGCCGGTCGAGGAAGCCGGTGTCGGTGTCGCCGGCGCGGAAGGCGTCGTGGCGGAGCGTGGTGACGAGCTGGTCGCGGTTGGTGACGAGCCCGTGGAGGCGGGCCCCGGCCAGGGCGGCGGACAGGCGGCGGATCGCGGCGGCGCGGGTGGGGCCGTACGCGATGACCTTGGCGAGCATCGGGTCGTAGTGCGTCGAGACGACACTGCCGGAGACGACACCGGCGTCCAGCCGCAGCCCGTGTCCAGGGGGGACGGCGAACTCCGCGTCCACCCCTGGGATCTCGAAGGCGTGCAGGGGGCCGCTGTGCGGGCGGTAGTCCTCGGCCGGGTCCTCGGCGTACAGGCGCGCCTCGATCGCGTGGCCGCGCGGCCGCGGCGGGTCGCCGAGCGCGGCGCCCTCGGCCACCTCGATCTGCAGGGCGACCAGGTCCACGCCGTACACGCACTCGGTGACCGGGTGCTCGACCTGCAACCGGGTGTTGACCTCGAGGAAGAAGAACTCCCCGCCGGGGGCCAGCATGAACTCGACGGTGCCCGCGCCGGTGTAGCCGATGGCGCGGGCGGCGGCGGCCGCGGCGTCCGACAGGCGCTCGCGCAGCGCGGCGTCGACCGCCGGGGACGGGGCCTCCTCGATGACCTTCTGGTGCCGCCGCTGGATGGAGCACTCCCGCTCCCCCAGCGTCCACACCGTGCCGTGGGAGTCCGCGAGCACCTGCACCTCGATGTGCCGGGCGCCGGTCAGCAGCGGCTCGCAGAAGACCGTCGGGTCGCCGAACGCCGAGGCCGCCTCGCGCCGGGCTCCTTCGACCGCGCCGGGCAGGTCCCCGGCGGAGCGGACGATCCGCATGCCCCGGCCGCCGCCGCCCGCCGACGCCTTGACCAGCACCGGGAACGCGCGCACCGTCGCGGGGTCGAGCTCCGGGAGGACGGGCACGCCCGCCTCGGCCATGAGCCGCTTGGCCTCGATCTTCGAGCCCATCGCGGCGATCGCCGCCGGGGGCGGTCCGACCCAGGTGAGCCCGGCGGCGAGGACCGCCTCGGCGAACGCGGCGTTCTCCGACAGGAAGCCGTAGCCGGGGTGGACCGCGTCCGCACCGGTGGCCTTGGCCGCCGCGACGATCGCCTCCGTGTCGAGGTAGGTGTCGGCGGGGGCCGCGCCCGGCAGCCGCACGGCCAGGTCGGCCTCGCCGGCGTGCGGCAGGGACGCGTCGGGGTCGGAGAACACGGCGACCGTGCTGATGCCGAGATCGCGGCAGGTGCGGAAGACCCTGCGGGCGATCTCGCCACGGTTCGCGACGAGCAGTCGAGAGATCATCGCCTACATCCTGAACACGCCGAAGCCCTCCGGGCGCTCGGCGACGGGGGCACTGTTGATCGCGGACAGGCAGAGGCCGAGGACGGTACGGGTGTCGCGCGGGTCGATGACGCCGTCGTCGTACAGTCGCCCGGACAGGAAGAACGGCAGCGACTCGGCCTCGATCTGCCGCTCGACCATCGCGCGCATCTGGACGTCCGCCTCCTCGTCGTAGATCTGGCCGCGGGCCTGGGCGGCCTGGCGCCCGACGATGGACAGCACGCCGGCGAGCTGGGCGGGGCCCATCACCGCCGACTTGGCGCTCGGCCAGGTGAACAGGAACCTCGGGTCGTACGCCCGGCCGCACATGCCGTAGTTGCCCGCGCCGTACGACGCGCCCATCACCACGGTCAGGTGCGGGACCCGGCTGTTGGACACCGCGTTGATCATCATGGCGCCGTGCTTGATGATGCCGCCCTGCTCGTACTCCGCACCGACCATGTAGCCGGTGGTGTTCTGCAGGAACAGCAGGGGCGTGCCGCTCTGGTTCGCGAGCTGGATGAACTGCGCGGCCTTCTGCGCCTCCTCGCTGAACAGCACGCCGCGCGCGTTGGCGAGGATCCCGATCGGGTAGCCGTGCAGCACCGCCCAGCCGGTGACGAGGCTGGCGCCGTACAGCGGCTTGAACTCGTCGAAGTCCGAGCCGTCGACGATCCGGGCGATCACCTCGCGCGGGTCGAAGGGGATCTTCAGGTCCTCCGGGACGATGCCGAGCAGTTCGTCCTCGTCGTGGAGCGGGGGGCGTACGGGCAGCGGCTCACGGCCCTGTTTGCGCCAGTTGAGGCGCGCGACGATGCGGCGGCCGATGCGCAGCGCGTCGTACTCGTCGGCGGCCATGTAATCGGCCAGGCCGCTGGTACGGGCGTGCATCTCGGCGCCGCCGAGGCTCTCGTCGTCGGACTCCTCGCCGGTGGCCATCTTGACCAGCGGCGGCCCGCCGAGGAAGACCTTGGCGCGGTCCTTGACCATCACCACGTAGTCGCTCATGCCGGGGAGGTACGCGCCGCCGGCGGTGGAGTTGCCGAAAACCAGCGCGATGGTGGGGATGCCGGCGGCGGACAGCCGGGTCAGGTCGCGGAACGTACGACCGCCGGGGATGAAGATCTCCTTCTGGGTCGGCAGGTCGGCGCCGCCCGACTCGACCAGGTTGATCACCGGCAGGCGGTTCCGCAGCGCGATCTCGGCGGCGCGGAACGACTTGCGCATCGTCCACGGGTTGCTGGACCCGCCGCGTACGGTCGGGTCGCTGGCGGAGATCAGGCATTCGACGCCCTCGACCACGCCGATCCCGGTGACGACACTCGCGCCGACCGTGAAGTCCGTGCCCCAGGCGGCCAGCGGCGACAGCTCCAGGAACGGGGAGTCCGGGTCGAGGAGCAGCTCGATCCGCTCACGGGCCAGCAGCTTGCCGCGCCCGCGATGGCGCTCGACGTATTTGGGGCCGCCGCCCGCGACCGCCTTGGCGTGCTCGGCGTCCAGCTCCGCCAGTCTGGCCAGCATCGCCGCCCGCCGGGCGGCGTAGTCCGGCCCGGCGGTGTCCAGCGCGCTGGGGAGAACCGTCATTCCGTCCCTCCGTCACGGTGAGCCGTGCGTCGAGTATGTCCAACCACCGTGGTGCGGCGGAAGCTCACCGGGCGCGTGAGTCGAATCTCATTCGGAATGCGGACCGGCGAGCCGTCCCGGTGATGCGCCCGGCGCGGGCCGTCCACAGAGCGCGTCAACCTGAGTTGACATCCCCATGGCTGTCAACCTATGTTGACGGCATGAACGACGGAGTCCAGCTCGCCCAGGCGGCGGGCAGCCGCGACCCGGCGATCGGGTTGCGAGCGGTGCGCGCACTGCGCGAACTCGCCGAGCGCCTCGAGGGGCTGCAGGTGGAGAACGCGCGCGACCAGGGATGGTCCTGGCAGGAGATCGCCGTCTGCCTCGGCGTCAGCCGGCAGGCGGTCCACAAGAAGTACGGCGGTGGCCGGCGGATCCTCGGAAAGGAGCGGTAGGGATGTTCGAACGGTTCGCCGACGACGCCCGGCAGGCGGTTCGGCTGGCCCAGGAGGAGGCCCGGCGCCGGCATCACCGGTTCGTCGGCACCGAGCACCTGTTGCTCGCCCTCCTCAACGAAGGACACGGACCCGCGGCGCAGGCGCTGCTCGCCCAAGGCGTCACAGGGTCGGACATCAACCAGCGGATCAGCCTTCTCACTGGGCCGCCGGACAACGGGCTCGACCAGGAGGCGCTGGCCACGATCGGGATCGACCTGGACGAGGTTCGCCGGGCGACCGAGGCCAGCTTCGGTCCTGGCGCCCTGGCCCCGAAAGCCCATCGTGAGGCACGAAAGGGCCACATTCCACTCAGCAAGAGGGCAAAGAAGGTCCTGGAGCTGTCACTGCGCGAGTCTCTCGCCCTCGGGCACCGGTACATCGGCTCCGGGCACCTCCTGCTCGGTGTGATCCGCGAAGGCGACGGAGCGGCGACCCGAATCCTCACCGGCGCCGGCATCGACCTGACCGCCCTTCGCGCCGACGTCACCCGGCGGATCCCGCCGAAGGCGGCCTGACGAAGATCGGTCGGGGCCGAAGGTTCCGGTGGCGCCCCGGACCTTCGGCCGACCGAGGATCAGACGAGGTCGAGCGGCTCGGTCCGGCGCGGCATCAGGGCGATGGCGGCCATGCCCAGGACCGCCAGCGCGGCGAGCGTGAGGAAGACGTTGTGGCTCGCGTGGTTCAGCGAGTTCCGGACGAACGCCGCGACCCCCGGGTCCGTGGCCCCGCCCCGGCCCGCCGAGACCACGCTGGTGGCGTCGACGCCCCGGCCGATGCGGCCGGCGAGCGCGGCCGGCGGGTGGGCGAAGCGGTGCGCGAGCGTGCCGTTGGCGATCGCGCCGAACACGGCGGCGCCGACGGCACTGCCGAGTGACCGGCCGAACATGTTGTTCCCCGTGACGACGCCCCGGTGCTCCCAGCCGACGACCGACTGCACGGCGACCAGGGTCGGGCTCGCGGTGAAACCCATTCCGATGCCGATCACGAAGCACGCGGCGGCGACCTCCCAGACCTTCGCGGAGGTGCTGAGCGGGAGGCACAGCAGCGTCCCGGCCACCGCGACGGTGCCGCCGATCAGCGCGGTGTCGCGGAACCCGATGCGCAGGTAGATCCGCCCGGCCTGCGAGGCGGCGATCGGCCAGCCGACCGTGAGCGCCGCGAGCGCGAAGCCCGCCACCAGGGCGCTGGTGCCCAGCACGCCCTCGGCGTACGTCGGAACGTACGAGCTGAGCCCGATCGTCACCGCGCCGACCACGACGGACGTCAGCGTCGCGCCGACCAGGACGCGGTGACGGAAGACCCAGAGCGGCAGGATCGGCTCGGGCACGCGGCGTTCGACCAGGCAGAAGGCGACCAGGGCGGCCAGGCCGACCGCGAAGATCAGGAGACTCGGTGCCGAGGCCCAGCCCCAGGAGACCCCGCCCTCCAGCAGGCCGAGGATGACCAGCGAGCAGCCGATGGTGAGCAGGACCGCGCCGGTGTAGTCGATGCGGTGTGAGCGTCGTTCGACCGACTCGGTGAAGCGCTTCGCGAGCATGAACGCGGCGAAGGCGCCCAGCGGCAGGTTGATGAAGAAGATCCAGCGCCAGGACAGGTAGTCGGAGAACACGCCGCCGAGGGTCGGCCCGACGACGGCGGACATCCCCCAGACGCTCGCGAGGTAGCCCTGCACCCGGGCGCGTTCCTCGACGGTGTACATGTCGCCGACCATGGTCATGCTCATCGGCTGGACTGCGCCCGCGCCGATGCCCTGCACGGCGCGGAAGACGATGAGGCTGAGCATGCTCCAGGCCGACCCGCACAGCACCGAGCCGAGCAGGAACGCTCCGATGCCGAAGAACATGATCGGCTTGCGGCCGAAGACGTCGGCGAGCTTGCCGTACAGCGGCACGCTGACCGCCTGGGTGAGCAGGTAGATCGAGAACAGCCACGGGAACTGCGTGAAGCCGCCGAGGTCGTGGACCACGGACGGCACCGCGGTGGCGATGATCGTGCTGTCCAGGGCGACGAGTCCGGTGCTGAGCATCAGCGCGGCCAGCACGGGTCCCCGCTCGGACCGGAAGCCCACACCCTGGGCGGCCTCGCGGGAGTTCGTCGTCGTCACTCCATGTCCCTTCGCCCGGCAACGCGAGACCGGTCACCCCTCCGCAGGAGACGACCGGCCGTTAGCCGCAACAACCATTTCAGACCAGGGACCATTCCGTCGAAGCGTTACAGCCACCTCGTAATGAAACTTTCACGGCATCTGTCAGGGATCCGCCAAGGCGCCGTCACGCGTTCACGCTGGTGGATCGGGGACGGGCGGCAGGGCCGGCCCGCCCGTGGCAGCGGGGTTGCAGGGACGCGTTGACGGCTTCCGAAAGGCGGCGCGACTCTGCGAGAGGAAAACCTTTTCCACCCCGCTTCCACCGCACCACCGACCCCTGGAGGAGGTTCCCCATGGGGAACGACACGCAGCGCACGGCCCGGATCCGGCGGCTTCCCCTGCGCCCCTTGAGCGCGGCCGCGGTCCTCTGCCTCGCCGCCGGCGCCGGCGCGCTGACCGGCACCGGCGCGACCGCCACGACCGGCACCGCGGCCCCGGCGGCCGCCGCGTACGAGTCCAGCCCCGTCGGCTTCGCGAGCATGAACGGCGGGACGACCGGCGGCGCGGGCGGCACCACCGTCACCGTGACGACCGCGTCCCAGCTGACCGACTACGCCTCGCGCAGCGGCTCGTACGTCATCAAGGTCAACGCCTCGATCTCCCTGTCGTCGATGACGAAGGTCACGTCCAACAAGACGATCATCGGCGTCGGCACCGCCGGGAAGATCACCGGCTATGGGCTCAACGTCACCAACGCCAAGAACGTCATCATCCGGAACCTGACCTTCACCGGCTCGGCCGACGACGCCATCAACGTGCAGTACTCCACGAACGTGTGGATCGACCACAACGACCTGTCGAACGCCTATGACGGGCTCGTCGACATCAAGCGCGCGTCCGACTACGCGACCGTGTCGTGGAACCACTTCCACAACCACGACAAGACCGCGCTGCTCGGCCACTCCGATGACAACTCGTCCGAGGACCTCGGACACCTGCGCGTGACCTACGTGCACAACTGGTTCGACAAGACCACCCAGCGCCACCCCCGCGTCCGGTTCGGCAACCCGGTGCACGTCTTCAACAACTACTACGGCGCCGTCACAAGCTACGGAGTCGCCTCCACCTGCAACGCGGGCGTCTTCGTCGAGAAGAACTACTTCGAGAACGTCAAGAACCCGACGGTCACCCAGACCGGCGACTCGCCGGACGGCAACATCAAGGCCGACGGCAACTACCTGACCGGTTCGGGCGGCATCGCGACCCGGAACTCCTCCAGCGTCGCGAGCATCCCCTACTCCTACTCCGCCGAGTCCGCCTCGTCGGTGAAGTCCACCGTCACCGCCGGCGCGGGCGTCGGCAAGGTCTCCTGACCCGGACGCCGTGAGGAACGGCCGTGGCGGACCACCCCGCCACGGCCGTTTCCCTTGTGTCAGGGCGTGTAGACGTTCGGCCGGGCGGGCTCGGCCATGCCGTTCCCGATGAAGAAGCCCGGATGCGGGGGCTGGTTGTACGCGGTGTTCTGCCAGGCGATGGCCGTGCGGTACTGCGTGTCGTGCATCAGCGTGACGATCCGCCGGTCGGTGACCGCCGTCGTCGTGTAGATCCGCAGCGCGGTGCCGTCCGACGTCCGCCAGACGACCTCCTCGCGCCAGTCGCCGAGGATGTCGCCCGACAGCGCCGGCGTGGACTTGGTGCCGTTGTCGGACGCGACCCCGGCGCCGGTCAGCAGCCGGGTGTCGGAGCTCGTGCCGTACTTGTCGATGTGCGTCCCGTCGAGCAGTTCCCGTACGGGGTCGGCGTCCCACCAGACGAGGAAGTTCGTCGAGGACGGTTTACGGCCGACCACGTTGCCGTGGGTGTCACGCAGGCCGTCGGCCGCCGCGGACCACGACTCCGCCCCGGCGCTGCCGGCGTAGACGTCGTCGGAGACGCCGCGGCCGTTGTCCCCGTTCGGGGAGGTCTGCCAGATGACCTGGCCGGTACGGGCGTCGGCGAACCAGGAGCTCGGCTTGGACGAGTCCTCGTCGACCTTGAACTCCTCCAGCCCCGGGCGGCTCGGGTCCAGGTCGCCGACGTGCATGGCGTCGCCGTGGCCGTTCTTCGTGGTCCACAGCCCGGCGCCGTTGTCGTCGACGCACATCGCGCCGTACACGATCTCGTCCCGGCCGTCGCCGTCAACGTCGGCCACCGCGAGCTGGTGGTTGCCCTGCCCGTCGTAGCCCCTGCCGTAGTTGGTGGAGCTGTTGGTGTCGAAGGTCCAGCGGCGGGTGAAGGCGCCGTTCCGCCAGTCCCACGCGCTGATCACCGTACGGGTGTAGTAGCCGCGCGCCTCGATCAGACTCGGCCGCTGCCCGTCGACGTACGCCGTGCCGGCGAGGAACCGGTCGACCCGGTTGCCGTAGCCGTCGCCCCAGCTCGACACCGTGCCGCGCGCCGGGACGTAGTCCACCGTCTGCATCGCCGCGCCGGTCTGCCCGTTGAACATCGTGAGGTACTCCGGGCCGGCATCGAGACCACGACGGCGGCACCCTCAACGGGGAACCCGAGCTACGCGGGGCGGACGCGGCCGCCCACCTCGACCAGGCCGTCCGGCCTCGGAGCGGTCACGATCTGGGAGCCGCGGCCCTGGGTGACGGTCAGGGCGCGGCCGAGACGCGCCGTCAGCAGCAGCGCCGCCGCGCCGGTCGCCTCGTCCTCGTCGATCCCGTCGTCGCGCCCGGGAAAGGCCCGCGCCCGCACCCGGCCGACCGCCTCGTCCTGCCACGCCCACGCGTAGATCCACTCCCCCGGCGGCGGCACCGGCAACGCGTCGACCTCCGCCGCCGAGCCGTACTGCCGTAGCGTGCGCGGCGGCGCCCACTCCGCCCGCGCCTCGATCCACGCCCACTCCCCGTCGCGCCGCGCGCGGACCCGCCCGGCCGGGGTGATCAGCGCGGGGAGCCCGAGCAGCCAGGCCGTGCCGACGCAGGGATGCCCGGCGAACGGCAGCCGCAGTGTCGGCGTGTAGATGTCGATCACCCCGCGCTCGGGGTCATCCACGAAGACCGTCTCGCTGAACCCGAGCCTCCGCGCGAAGGCCTGCCTCTCGTCTTCCGCGGGAACGGCGGCCCCGTCCCGTACGACCCCGAGCTCGTTGCCGTCGTCGCCGTCCGGCCCGCAGAAGACGCGCAGTACGTCGTATTCGGTCATCCGCGAAGTGAAGCACGCCCTCGCCGCTCCGGCTTACCCTTGGCCGGTGTTCTCGCCCCACGGCCCATCGCTGCGTGAACTGGCGATCCAGGCGCTCTCCTCGGTCGAACGCGGCTACGACCTGCTGGCCCCGAAGTTCGACCACACGCCGTTCCGCACCCCCGACGGCGTGCTCGACGCGACCGCCGACGCGCTGCGACCGCTCGGGCCGTTCGGCCGGGGACTGGACGTGTGCTGCGGCACCGGCGCGGGCCTGCGGGTCATCGACTCCCTGTGCCGGGAACGGATCACGGGCGTCGACTTCAGCGCCGGCATGCTCGCGCAGGCGCGCCGAGCGCACCCGGCCGCCGCCTGCGTACGGGCCGACGCCCGGGCCCTGCCCTTCGCCGAGGCATTCGACCTCGCGGTCAGCTTCGGAGCGCTCGGGCACTTCCTGCCCGCCGACCGGCCCGCGCTGTTCGCCGGGGTGTACCGCGCGCTGCGCCCCGGTGGGCTGTTCGCCTTCCCTCTCGGCGCGCCGCCGCCCATCACGTCGGGCTGGTACTGGGCGCTCCTCGGCTTCGACCTGGCCATGCGGGTCCGGAACGCCGTGTGGCGTCCCCCGTTCGTCATGTACTACCGCACCTGCCCGCTGGGCGCGGTCCGCGACGACCTGACGGCGGCCGGTTTCACCGTGACGACGGTCCCCCTGACGCCCCTGGGCCGGCGCGCCGACGGCGCCCCGCGCTACCGGCTCGTCCTCGCGCGAAAACCCACCGCGGAAACCGGTAGGCCGTAACGTCGTCCGACGTGATCGATCTCCCAGATCTCGCTGATGCCGTAGAACGGCTCTACTCCGTCTTCGCGCGATATCCACTCCCCGTCGAGATCAGCTACTGCGAGCATTGCGTGACCCCTTCCGAGGTCACGGCGACGCGGGCGAGACCGCTGCGCCTGCTCAGCACGGACGACCTTCACCCTCTGATGTGGCGCGCGTAAGCCCGCGCAGCTCCGTAGCGATCGGACCGGCGGCCACGTTCCGGTCCGGTCCGGTCCGGGCGCCACCGCGAGTGGCAGGCTCCGGCCGATCCTTGTTACGGTCGGCGTTGACGCGGGGTGCCCGGTGATGTTCCGGGCTGAGAACACACCCGTCGAACCTGATCTAGTTCGGACTAGCGAAGGGACGTCATCGTGACCGGATTCCTCCTGGTGCCGTCGAGCGTCCGCGCCTTGCCGTCCGCCGACCGCTGAAGGAGATCCCGATGTTCTGCGACGAGGTGTGGAAGCGCTCGGCCCGGCTGCTCCGCGCGATCCACGAGCACCCGTTCAACACCGCCCTCAGCGCGGGCACGCTGGAGCGTGAGCGGTTCGCGTTCTACATCGTGCAGGACGCCCGCTACCTGGAGGCGTTCTCCCGGGCGCTCGCGACGGCATCGACACGGGCCACCGACACCGACGACGCCGTCTTCTTCGCCGAGAGCGCGCACGCCGCGCTGGCGGCGGAACGCACGCTGCACGCCGGGTACATCGAGGAGTTCGGCCTGACCGCCGACGACCTGGCGGGCATCGAGACCTCCCCCACCTGTCTCGGCTACGCGTCGTTCCTCCAGGCGACGGCCCTCGCCGACCCGTACCCGGTGCTGGCGGCGGCGGTGCTGCCGTGCTTCTGGGTGTACCAGGACGTGGGCACGGCCCTGCTCGAGAACACCGCGGGCGTCGAGGACCATCCGTACCGCGCGTGGATCGCGACCTACTCCGACCCGGCCTTCGCCGAGTCGACCGAACGCGCCAAGGACATCACCGACCGCCTGGCCGCGACCACCGACCCTGCGACCCGCGAGGCCATGACCCGCGCCTTCTTCCGCGCCACCGAGTACGAGTGGATGTTCTGGGACAGCGCCTGGCGGCGTGAGACGTGGCCCACCGCCGGGTGGCTCAGGTAGGCCGCCGCGCGGACAGACCGGCGACCTCCTGAGAAGTCAGCGACGCCACCTCCACGCACGCCTCGTCGTTGACCCCGCCACTAACTGAGCTCTTGCGCCACTGCATCGCCATTCGGTGGCCTCCAATCGGCGTTCGATCATGACGCGCGAGGCATTCTCGGAGGCCGCCTGGTGCCCGATCCGGTCGAAGTCCATCTTGAACTCTTCGACCTCGCCGCCCATCTCGATCAGCCGACCGCCTCTCGCCGCTCCAGCGTAGGCGATATCGCGGGAATCGACAGTGATGATGCGGAACGGGCCGTCCTTGCCGATATGGGCGCCTGTCGAGCGCGGGATGATGCGGATGGAGATGTTCGGCCGCCGCATCAGTTCGAGCAGGTGCCGGAGTTGCGCCTGCATGACCTCGGGGCCGCCGATGCAGTCTTCCAGGACCTCCTCGTCCAGCAGCAGCCAGACATAGGGAGGATCCGGCCTGTCCACGATGGCGGCCTGCCGCTCCATCCTGGCCTTGAGTGTCTCGTCGAGGTCCTTGCCGTCGCTGCCGGCCAGCAGAAGGGCTCGCGCGTAGTCCTCGGTCTGGAACGGAGGTGGGATGTACTGGCCCTGGTAGATCCTGATCACCGCGGCCATGGCCTCGTACGCGGTGATGGACTGGGCCCAGTCGGGGTTGTGGCCGTTCTGCGCGTACTAGAGCAGCAGCTCGAAGAGGCCGCCGGTCTGAAAGTGGCGATCGAGGATCTTCGCCTGCCTCTCATCGATCTTCCTTCGGCCCGCCTCGACGTTGGAGACCGTCGACGGAGCAGCGGTGGCGATCCTGCCCCACTGCGCCAGCGACAGGCCGTTCTTCTCGCGCTCCCACCTGAGCAGGTAGGCCAGCATGTGCCACAGCGAGACCTTCGGGTTGAGCGGGGCCCGGATGACCGACATCGGCTCTCCTTGCGCATCCAGCGTGAGTGACTACTCACGGAGAGTA
This sequence comes from Actinoallomurus spadix, assembly GCF_024055725.1. GTDB lineage: Bacteria > Actinomycetota > Actinomycetes > Streptosporangiales > Streptosporangiaceae > Actinoallomurus > Actinoallomurus spadix. Next base: position 110,586 of record NZ_JAMXMX010000004.1, read on the forward strand.
GATGCTCGGGCGACGTAACGCCGTCGATTCCCGGAAACTCACCCAGACAGGCACGGTGACCCCAGAGCGATACCACTCCAGACGGCTCCATACATCGGGCCGGGCCGCAGGAGTGCCGGTCGACAGGGGACCATTCGTCTTCCGGATGGGCCGTATAAGCCATGGGGCACTTCCTCACCTTGCAGAGTAAGGCACCTTATCGATGGGCTCAAGCCATCGACACCAGCCCACTTAGGCCTCTCAACCAGCACTCCTTTACATCATTAATATGCTCGAGGCCGCAACCGACAACTTCGCATGCCATATGAATGGCACCATCTGCTGGAGGGAGCGACTCCGATGGCCCATAATGTGGAGCTCGAAATCCATGCCCAATCGGCAATCCTTGCGCAACGATAGCCGCGGCCGCCAAGGCCGGTTCGACTCGTGGACTATCGAGGCGGCCGACACATTGCGCCGCCTTAAACAACACGGTCTGTAACGTATCGAGACGGTCCCCCTCAGCGCCCCGTCGAGTTCATCGACGAAATCCGCAACAGTGTCGTCACCTAATGGCCATAACCCCAGTTACTCATACATTTTCCATCACGTTATCGGTCTCCGCAAATCCACCACCAGGACACGACATCGAACAGCGAGGCACCGTCCGACAGTTTCGCCGGCCTCCTCCTAGTTGCCTTGCCGAAGGAGTAAGCATTAATTCACCAGGAAGCAGCAGGACCTTCATCTGACTTGCAAGTCCGGGCTCATCTACCAGCACCTTCAGTCGGGCTCGGCCCCTGAGACTGCGGCGGGTCAAGCGCATCACGTCGTTGGCATCGTGGATCACAAGCCTGCGGCCAGGTCGCAGGCCGTCGGGCCACGGAAGGCAAAGGATTACAACACCACCCAAGCCACCAGCCAACCCCGAAAGATCAGGCCGCATCCTTAGAGCTCAGGTCGAACGTCACTGCGCGGCGATTCGAAGCCTTATTATCGAGCTCGCAACATGAATGCCGACTTCAGGATTCGACAGAATCGAACCCGATGCCGGGATCGAACATAGGATCTCCAGACATTCGCACAAAGGGGAGCCGAACCGCCAAATTCAACGCCAAATTCTCAATCTCTGAAGCACTGATCCGAGGGAGCTTCGAAAACATGCCGCGCCTCACATCAAGATGCATCCAAACACCTCGATTCCTCTTGCCTATAATAATCAGCGCGCACTTCACAAAGCCTCGGTGATCGCGGCGTGGAAGTCGAACAAGATAGAGGTGCTCAACATCACCTAGTCGCTCCTCAAGCCATGCCCGATTTCCATGCGCCAAACCTTTGATGCTCTCTGCGGCTCGCATCGCCTGCACTAGGGGAACATAGTCAATCCTTCGCACACCAGAGAGAGATAGGCCGAACAAGCGACGAGCGAACACTCGCCTACCACCCGTCTACATAGATAGGAGTGTCGTGTGTGATAGATGAATTCGGATCACCGGCACGACGTAGCAGTTCAGCCATGCGATGGCTACCCTCCATCATGTGACCATCATGATAGGTCATGTGCACACCGTCGTCCGGAGTGAAGACTGATTTCAAAAGATCATCGTCGTCTAGCGAGCGAGCAAGCCCTCGCTTGAGCTTGTCTGGGACCCAGTTACCCGCATCATCGACAAAATCGTGGGGAATGCCTCTGAGATCACCAACGGTTCCGTTAGCGGCAGGCGGCTCTGGCTGTCTTCTACCGAAGCGCTTCCCGAAGAGGCTTGATCCCCTCCCGAGACTCTTCAACGCCCGTTCGGCCGAGCCGACCTCGTTACCGACCTTCACGAGATCCTTGATCGCCGATACGACCGTACCGACAAGCTTAGACACAGAACCGATAAGCTTGGCCGCTTTAGCCCACTTCCACGGGGCTGCGTACTTTGTCGCGAACTTGCCCAGCAGGCCGCCGGCGAAGCTGGACAGGACGTTGAGCGCCGTCTCGCCGCAGGCGCCGATGTCTCCCTTGGCGAAGCAGTCGATGCCGGCCGTGATGCCGAGCTCGTCCGCGGCGATCTTCAGCAGGGAGCCCAGCGCGTTCGCGAGCTTCCGCTTGAGCTGGATCTTCTTCTGCTGTGCCGCCCACAGCCGTTTGAGGGCGGCGACCTGGGCGGCGCGCTGCCGCGCGGCCGCCGCGGCCTGCGAGTAGGCGCCCTCGTGGTAGTAGATGTCCCCGTACGGAGTGCCGTGCGGGGGCTTCCAGTCGGGGTACATCCGGTGGAACTGGCCCGCGCCCCAGGCGTTGCACGCCTTAGGGTCTCCGCCGCCCATGCAGATGTCCGGGCGTGTGCCGTCCGGGTCCGAGAGCGTCGCCGGGTTGTTCTCGCCATAGGAGTACGCGTTCATCTGCTGCGGGTCGCTGCTGTCGATCACCGGGTCCACTGACAGGAAGCGCCCGTCTTCGGCGTCGTACTCACGTGCTCCGAGATGCGTGGTGCCGACCGAGTCGTCCTTGGTGCCGCCCAGGAACCCTCGCTCGCCCGGCCAGTTCGTCGGCTGGGTGCCGCGCTGGGCACCGAACGGGTCGTAGTACCGCTTGGTGACCTGGTTGGTCGTGGCGTCGATGGCCCGGGTGGCGGTGCCGTGCTGGTCGTCGGCGAGGAACTGCACGCCGTTCGCCGTCCGTACGGCCACGGTGTCGTCGCCCAGCGTGTAGTAGCGCGTCCCCGTCACGCTGGAGCCCTCCAGGCGAAGTTCCATCGTGCCGAGGTAGAGGGTCGTGGCGCCGGGCTCGCGCCGGATCAGCCGGTCGCCGTCGGCGTCGTAGAGGAACGAGGTGGTCTGCCCGCCCTTGGTGGACGCGGTGAGGTGGCCTTCGGCGTCCCAGTCGAACTTCTGGTCGTCGCCGCCGACGGTCTGAAGCGTGGTGTTACCGGTGTCGTCGTACTTGAAGGTGTCAACGCTGGTACCGCCGGGGCTGCCACCGGGGATCGGCGGGGTCACCGTGGTGACCGACTGCAGGGCGTGCGGCTGCTTGGCACCGGCCGCCGGGTAGGCGTACGTCTTGGTGACGTCCCGGCTGGTGTCGCCGTCGAGGTCGTGATCGGTCCGCTTCGTGCGGTTGCCGGTCAGGTCGTACTGGTAGGACTGCCAGTACGGCGCGGGTCCCATCGTGTCGACGGTCGTGGCGCTGGGCGCGGCCGCGCAGGCGTCCTTGGCCGTCCAGGCGTCATTGAGCCGCTGCAGGTAGTCGTAGGTGAAACACTGGTTCTCCGCCGACTGGCCGTTGCCGGGCTGGTCCGCGATCGACTTGACGTCGCCGGAGTCGTAATAGTCGTAGGTGGTGTTCTCGACCCGGAGCGGGGACGCCTTCTGCCGGTCGGTGACGACGTTCTTCAGCCGGTTGGTGCCGTCCTCATAGGTGTAGGTGCGCTGCACCTTCGCGCCGGTGGTCGTGGCCATCAGCTGGGTCGACAGGTTCCCGATGCCGTCGTAACCGGTGTCGGCGACGTAGGTGCTGGCGCCCTTCAGCGTCTGGGGACGGCCCAGGTCGTCATAGCCGAGGCGGAGCGTCTCCTTCGGCAGGCCGCCGGCGGCGGGCAGCGTCATCGTCGCCATGGACCCGTCGGCGTTGTAGGTCATCGACGTCTCGTACGTCCCGGCGAGGGCGCCGTTGCCGTCGGCGTTCGGAATCGTCACGCGCGTTCCGGTCGGGCGGTAGGCCGCGTCGTACCCGGTGACGTCGGTCCGGTACGCCTTGTCCGGGTCGCCGTCGGCGTACCGGATCGATGAGACCGCCTGACCGAAGACGTTCGTCGAACCCATCTTGTCGTAGATCCACTCGGCGAGCTTGGGCCCGTCGGCGGAGTCGGCGTGCTCGGCGGTCTGACGTCCGAGCAGGTCGTAGTCGAAGTAGAGCTTCTTGCCGCGGGCGTCCTCGGTGGACTCGACCTGGTCGAGGTCTGTGTACGTGTAGGTGGTGGTTCCCTTGTCGGGATCCTCCGCCTTCGTCTTACGGCCGAGCAGGTCGTAGTGGGTCCGCCAGACGTTCCCCGCGGGGTCGGTCACGCTGGCCAGGCGACCTGCGGAGTCGTAGCCGTACCGTGTGGTGTCGTAGTCGCCGCCGATCGTCGCGCCGTGATACTGGCGCAGCTCGGTGGTCCTGCCCTGCGCGTCGACGATCTTCGTGGTCGGCGTCGATCCCTTTGGCGGCACCACGCTGACGCTGTCGCCGGTGTACGTGGTGGTGGTGTGCCACTGCTCCACACCGAGCTTCTGGAACGCCTCGACGGTGGGGCGGCCCTGACCGTCGTACGTCGTCACGGTCTGGCCGGGCACCGCGTTGTCGGTGGGCGCATAGAGCGTGCCGGACGGCGCGGTCTCGTTGTAGTACGGGTCGTTGGTCTTGAAGACCCGGCCGCTGGAGTCGTAGAACGCGTCGGAGATCATGCGGCCGGTCACCGTGCCGCCGGCGTCGACCTTGGCCGGGGCCTGGGTCTGCACCGGACGCAGCAGCCCGTCGAACAGCTGGTAGGAGGTCGAGTACGTCGACCCGTCCCACATCAGCTGTTGCGTCGACACCACCGCCGGTTCGTCCTTGGAGATGGTGTAGGTGAACTGCATGTGCGGGGACATCGAACTCGTACGGCCGGGCAGCCACACCTTCGTCAGCCGGCCGAGCGGGTCGTACTGCTGAAGGGTCGTCCTGCCGTTCGCGTCCTGAACCGACGTGCGCGCCGCCCAGGCGGGCTGATACGTGGTCGTCTCGGTGTGGCCCAGGGCGTTCGTGACGACCGTCTGGTCGACCAGACCTCCGCTGGTGACCTGGTGATACGTGGTGGTCGTCTTGTGGTCGGCCTTCCCGCCCTCGTACGAGGCGGTGACCCGGCCGTAGTCGTCGTAGTCGGTCTTGGTGTCGGTCTGCCAGTCCGGGGATCCGTCGGTGAATCCGGTGAGCCGCCGGGTCTCGGTCACGTTTCCGGCGGACGGCGCCGCTCCGAAGTCCTTCCCGTCGAAGAGGTTCTGCACCCCGGAGATGATCTTGTCGTCGGGCAGCCCGGCGTCCTGTGCCGGGCAGGCTACCGAGGCGGTCAGCGTCCGGCTGACGTAGTTGAACATCCCCGCGCTCTCGTTGCGGGCGTACGTCGTGCGGGTGCAGGTGTCGTCGCCGGACGTGGACAGGTCGCCGTCGTCCTCGGCCTCGACCCCGAGGCCGTGATCGTCGTAACGCGTGACCGCCTGCGTACGCCGCCAGGTGCCGTCGCCGAGGAGCGTCCGGACCGCGGTCGTTCCCGGGCGGACCATCGCGGCGGTCGCGGTGCCCCACGACTTGGCGCGCTTGGCCGTCGCGCCGCTCACCCACGGCGTGTTCTGCGTCGCCGACTGGATCTGCCCGCCCGGCTTGTCGTAGACGACCTCCTCGCGGACCTGCCCCTCGAGCACGTCGGCGTCCGGGACGGAGCGTCCTTCGGAGTCGGTGACGGAGGCATCGCGACGGCCCGTCGGCTTGCCGTTCGAGTCCTTCTGCTCGTCGCCGTCCATGCCGCGGTAGAAGAGGGTCTCGGACTGTGACTGGATGTCGCCGTCGCGCCCGGTCGTGACCTTGACCCTGGCGTAGCCGCGCCACTGAGACCACGTCTTGTACTTCTCCTCGACGAGGCCGTCATCGTCGTCGTGGTGCCAGGCAGGCGCGCCGACGTACGTGTAGGCGGTCACGACCGGTGGTGTGCCGGAGATGCGAGGGTCGTTGACCACGGAGGCGACCGGGTATTTCTGGAAGTACTCCAGCTTCTGGCTGGTCGCGCCCTCCGGCGTCCAGTACAGCGGGAAGCAGCGTTTGTCGTTCTTGTCCTCGGCGGCCGGCAGGTTGCTCTGCGTGCACTCGGCCGGCATGTAGTTGACCGAGGTGACACCACCGGACTCGGAGGTGATGGACGAGATCCGGAACTTGATCATCTGCGGGCCCTGCAGCGGATCCACCCGGTTGGACAGTTTGGTGCCCTCGAACGTCACCTCGGGGAGCGCGGCGTCGCCGTTGACCTTCCCAGCGTGCGTGATCCCGTCCAGCCACAGTCCGGCGGACGTCCCGTCGCCCGGGTCCTTCATCTCCTGCCGCAGGGTCCAGGTGTCCACGGGGTCGTACTTGGTGCCGTTCCAGATCTGCGTGGTGACCCCGGTCAGCCGCTTTCGGCTCCAGAACGTCGGGCTGTTCTTGTTCGCGCAGGAGTCGCCGGACTTGCAGTTCTGATCGACCGGGACATCGGGCCAGTACTTGGCGTTCGCCGTGGTGAACTGGGCGTCGGAGCAGGTGATGCTGCCGGTCGGGAAGCAGCGCTCGGCGGTGGTGAAGGTGACCTGGGAGGGAGCCTTGGACGTGAACAGCGCGTCCTTGCGCTGACCGTAATCGATCCGGGTCAGCGTGCCGCCGCGCGTGTACTGAACCCCGGTCGACTTGAGGTTCCGCCCGTAATAGTTGGTCTCGGGCGTGTACCAGTAGGTCATCGTGTTGCCGTGCGGATCCACGACATAGTCGAGGTTCCAGCGCCACGCCTGCTGGCACCATGACTTGTCGAACGTGTCGGCTGCGTCCGTGCCGGTCTTGTGACACGGCTCCTTGTCGTCGTTGCCGAAGACGGGGACCGTCCACGTCGAGCCGGTCTCCGCCTTCCCGCTGCTCCAGCCGGGTAGGTGGTTGAGCCCGAAGTAGTACTGCGTCCCGTCGAGCGTGGTGATCCGCCAGTGCTCGCCCTTGTCCGCGGTGTCGCCGTCGTCGCCGTTTGCGGCCCCGGTCAGCTTCTCGACCTTCGAGCCGTCGTCGTCCTTGGGCTTCCAGACGCCCGTGGCGTCGTCGCGGATCAGCTCGGTGGAGTTGCCGTTCAGGGACATGGTGGCGTTGTCGTAGCGCCAGCACAGGTCCTGCTTCTTCGGCGAGAGACCGGAGTCGTCACCGCACGAGCGGTAGCGGCGCTCGATGTACCCGGGCCAGTAGTCGAACCCGGTGCCGATCCAGGACGGCTGGTTGTTCGTCGACGCGGTCTGGCCGTCGACCGCGCTGGAGGAGTAGCCGAGGCCGATCTGTGGCACCGGACCGCCCAGCGACGGCGGCATCCGCAACGGGTAGGACCAGGAGAAGTTGCCCGTCTGCGCGCTCACCTGCCAGGTCGAGGACGGCGCCAGCGGTGTCGCCGCGAAGCTGCCCGCCGATCCGGACGCGCCGGCCGCCAGCGCGACGACGCCGGACTCCCCCGACGTGCCCTGGGCCGCCGGCACGACGACCTGCGCGGTGACCTTGCCGGCGGCGACGTCGTTGGTGGAGGCCAGCGGCGTCTGCGTGCGGCACTCGGTCCGCTCGGGGCTGGTCAGCGCGCACGCCGGCAGCCGTACCAGTCGCAGCCGGGAGGCCCAGTCGCCACCGACGGCGTACCGGAACTTCGAGTAGTCGACCTCCATCAGCGCCCGGCCGCGACGGCCGGAGACGGCCGCCCGGGCCTCCGTTCGGGCACTGCCCGCCGGTGCCGGTGACGCCGTGGCCGGCTGAGATGCCGTCCCCGCCGTCGCCATGGTCAGCAGGAGACCGTCGACCCCGGCGCGTCGCGCGGCCGCCTGGTCCAGCAGCCGAAGTCGTACATCGCCGGAGGCCATGTCGCCTGCGGAGGCGGACTTCTTCTTACCGGGAGGAGGGCCGAGGCGTACGGGCAGGCCACCGGCCTGGGTCGAGCCGCTCGTAGGAACCTTGACCTCGGCGGTTCCGGACTTGGGCCAGCTCACCGCAGGTGCCGGCTTGGGCTTGCCGCCGGTGGCCGCGGGACGTGACCGGTAGCCGCTCGCGTGGCCGGGGACCGACCGCTGCTCCCGGGCCTTGGCGGGGTTCCATCGCGGAACCGCGTTCGCGGGCATCGCCGAGAGCAGACCGGCCGCCAATGTCACGACGAGCACCGCGGCGATGTGCGGGATGATCTGCATCCAACGGGATCGCAGCCGACGACGTGTCACCAATGCCTCCACTCGGCGACGTTTCAGACTCGTGCGTGTACCGCCGGGGCCCACTCAGGAGCCCATCTCGCTGATCTCGGTGTCGGTGAGGACACCGGTGAAGGCCTGGACGTCGTCGATCCCGCCGGGCCAGAAGTCGGTCGGGGCGCCCTTGTACTTCGCGCCGCCGATGTGAAACGCGCCGTTCGCGTGCCATGGCGCGCTGACCGCGGTCTCCCCTTGCAGCGTGCCGTCGACGTACAGACGGATCTTCTTCACCGCGGGGTCGTAGACGCCCGCGAGGTGATGCCACTCCCCGTCGAGGGCGGCCGGATCCACACTGTGCGCGTGGGCCCACTCGGCGTCGTCGCTGTCGGCGACGGGGAGCGTGAAGGACCAGTAGCCGACGCCGTTGAAGACCCGGTAGCCGAGGTAGAAGGCACTGCGACGGGATCCGTCCTGAGCCAGCGCCGTGGCGTTTCCGCCCGCGAGCCTGGACGACCGCACCCACGCCGCGACCGTGAAGCCGGTGTCGGTGCGGATGACCGGCCCGGCCGTCGCGGCCTGCTCCTTGTTCGCGTCGTTCAGCTCGAGCGCGCCGTCGACCTGACCGTCCGCCGTCCAGGCGGTGGCGGAGCTGAGTGTGGCGTCATGTCCTCGCCCGCTGGAGTCGGCCACGACCGTGCCGGATCCGAGGTCCCCGGTCCAGTAGCCCTCTCGTACGGGCGGTCGGTCGGCGAGATCGGCGATACCGCCGGTCGACCCGTCGATCGCGTCCGGCTCAGTGCCGGACACCACGCGGTCGTACACGCGGATGTCGTCGAGGTCCCCTTCGAAGGGGTCGCTGAAGGCGCCCTTCGCCAGGACACGGCCGATCTGCAGGGGACCGGTCGCATCCCACGGCGAAGGGACCGAGGCGCGGCCGGACTGCGGCGCACCGTTGACGTAGAAGCTCATCTGGCGGGTCGGCCCGTCGTAGACGCCGGTGAGATGCGTCCAGACGTTCAGGACGGCGGGCGCGTCCGCCACCACCGGAACATTGGTGGCGCCATCGGCGTCGGTGGAGTGCCGGTTGAAGACCCAGGTCTTGTACGAGGGCGAGTAGTAGAGCTGGAAGCCGCTGAAACTGCCGCCCGACTGGCTTACCGCCGTGGAGTAGTGGCTCGCATCGGTCAGCCGTACCCAGACGGCGACCGTGAAGCTCTTGTCGGTGTGCACCGCGGCGGAGGCGGTGGTCGCGTGGTCACCGTTACCGGTGAGACGCAGCGCCTGGTCCACGCGTCCCGGCACTCCGGGCATCCCGCCGGTCAGCGTCGCGGTGTCACCGCCCCCCGAGTCGGCCAGGTCCACGCCGCCGGTCTCGTCGAGCGTCCAACGGCCGACCGGGCCCGCCGGTGAGCCGAGGGCGAACTCGAAGACCCCCGGGTTGGCGCTTCGGTTGTTCGCCTTGTCGTAGCTGAAGGCGTAGAGCCGGAAGGTGATGTCCTGAGTGAACGGGACGGTCAGCGTCACCTTCGCCGTGCCGTCGGCACCGGGAACCACGGATGGCGCGTTCGCCGCCCCGGCCGCCGCGTCGTCGTTCCAGGCGTACTGGTATTTCGTGATGCCGGTGGCGTTGTTCGGCGCGAAGGTGAACGTCGCCGTACGTCCGATCGCGTCGTTCGGCTCGCCGGAGTCGAGGTCTTTCAGGTTCGGCGTCGTCACCGCGGGCGCCGACTCGGGTGCCGTCTTGTCGACGGTGTAGTAGCACCAGCCGCTCGGGGTGCCGGCGTAGGCGGTGTCAACCGGGGTGACCCGCCAGCGGAAGGTAAGCCCATCGGTGAGCGTGGTGTCCGGCAGAGCCATCGAATGCCGGGTGCCGGACTTGGCACCCGCCGTGGTCCGGGTGGCGACCTTCGTCCCTCCCGTCGTCCCGCTCCAGACCTCGAAGTCGGCGTGCGGATTCTCCGGATCAGGGTCCAGAATCGTCGCGACGATCGATGGTTTCGAATTGCCGACGACCACCGGCGCCGTCGTCGTTCCGCAACCGGCCGACGGATTCGTCATGCCCAGCCCGGACACGGTCGGGTAAGAGTCGAAGTTGACCGTCAGGTGGACGTTGCTGAAGTACTTGTACGAGTGGTTGCTCTCACTGCCGCCCTTCAGGGCGAGGTAGACCGACGACGCGGTGCCGGTGACCGCCTTCGTGGCGTTCAGCTTGACGTCGTGGGCGTCGCATCCCGGTTCCCCTCCTGCCGTCGACGAGGAGGCGAGCTCGGATCCGCCGGTCAACGCCGGTTTGCTGGACCATCGGGTGGAGCTCGAGAACGTTTTGCTCTGCCAGAGTTCCACCGTCGACTTCGTGCAGGTGAAGGACCTGTCGAGGAAGGCGTGGAACTCGGCGGCGATGATCTTCTTGTGCAGGGCCTTTGAGACGTTGTACTTGAAGAAGGCTCGGTACGTGTCGGAGCTCGGACTGCCCGGCCAGCCCTCGTAGTGGCCGACCTTGGCCTGTTTCCACTCGCTTCCGTTGTACGAGTGGAGGCCGGATGATGAGACGTTCACCCATGCGGTGCCCTTGTCGCCGAGCTTGGAGGTCGTCCAGTCGGGGTCGAGGACGACCGGGAACCGGGTGTCCGGGGAGTTCATCATCGCCTGGTCCGGTGTGACGACCACGTCCTGGCCCGACAGGCTGACCTCCATCGGTGCCTGACGGGCGGCGTCATCGGGTTCTTCCGCGGCCGAACGTGAGGGGCCTGCCGTCCTCTGCGCCGAGGCGGAGACCGTATCCCCGGTCGAGTCCCACATCATGGGTGTCGGGGCATGGAATACCGGCGTGCCCGCGGAATCGACGAACTCGAGATCGCCCTCACCGTCCGCGCGAAGTGATCCGCCACCCTGGATGCTCGTCGTGAACCGGACCTGCGCCAGCCTGGGGTCGGCCGCGGCTTCACGCGTACGTACGACGACCTGTTCGGAGAAGCCCTGCGCCCCGGCGCGCAGCCTGAGGTCGACACCGGTGACCCCCGGGACCGCTTCCGGGTACGTTGCGGTGTCACCGTCGAGGATTGGCGTCGGCAGTTTCCAGGGCCACGCCAGAGACAGTTCGTCGCCGCCCTTGGCGATGGTGACCAGCGCGTCATCGCCGCCGCCGGAGAAGCTGAGGCCTGCCACTATCGCCTTCGGCTGGAGCCTGCCGTTCTCCTGGCGCACCAGTGTGGTGTCGATCGGCACCCAGCCCCCGGCTCGCCGGACCCACTTCGGCTGTACGTAGTCCTCGAGCGTGAGGGAGCCGTCCGGGTTGGCCAGAAGCCGTTGGGTCTCCGAGCGTTCCTCCGTCACCTCCACCGGGTCGCCGGAGGCACGCGCCTCGCGCAGTGCCACGACGCGAGACCGCGCGGAGGGCGTGCCGGGCCTCTGCCCGAGGCCGGCCGTGGCGCCGGCCGGCTCGGCGGTCGCGAGCGGCAGTGCCGACGCCGTCAGAACGATGCCCAGCGCTCCCGCCGAAAGCCGCGTCCTCGCGCTCCTCCGGCGTCCAGCGCGTGCGAAAACCCCATGACCGTGTCGGCCGACCACGCCCGCTCCAACGTAGGTAAGACGATCTTTAGAAAGCGCACGGAACGTAACATTTCCGACCGAACTCTCAACAGCGCGATATAAGTGATGCAAATCACAGGACGCCGCATGACCCCCTGCCCGTCCAGGACGACCTGCGATAACCCGATCAGCACCTCAGCGGAACCGGGGATCACGGCCGGGAGTGGCCATGCTCGACCTCCTGCTGGCCACTCGCCGATATCACCGTCCGTGATCAACGCGTGGGACGGTCCACGCCACCTTTTCGACGGAAGTAACGGCGACCCGCCGCGCGTTTGTTCGCAGCATCGAGGATGTGACAGCAACTGCGCCGCTTGACCGCTTTGCCCCGATAAGATCGGGCCACGACGCTCCGTGGGGAGGTCGGGTCAGAGTCGCCCTTCGGGCGATGGACGGGAAGGGTGCGCGTGGCCGGGCAGAAGACGCCGGACGACGATCCGAACGGGGAGCCTCCGTCCGACGATCAGGGGCCACCTTCCCCTCCGTCGCCCCCGGCATGGGCGCCGAACCCCGCTCAGCCGCCACTGCCGCCCTGGGCCACGCCTCCTGCGTTGCCGTACGGCGCTCCTCCTCCGGGCCTGCCCGGCTCACCACCGTACGCGCCACCGGCGGAGCCGCCCCTCCCCCACGACCCCGCACCGGGCGGCCCGGCGCAGAGGACACCCGCGGAACCGTGGGCCGAGGCGGAGCAGGCACCGCCCGAGACGCAGGAGTGGGCTCCGGAGCCGGCCGCCGATCCGTGGCGAATCCCGCCGCAGCCGTTGTGGGATCCGGCCGTCGAATCCTCTCCCGCCGTGTTCCCGCCTCCCCCGGAGTCGTACGCTCCCGAGGAGCAGGAACCGCCCGGACCACGCTTCGCCGCCTATGACTCAAGGGACCCGGAGACTTCGGCACCGCGTTCGCCGGCTGCAGGCGGGCAGGGAACCCCCGCGCCACGTTTTCCCGCCTATGACGCGAGTGGAGGCGACCGCCCCACCTCGCTGGACCTGCCGCCGTCGGCGATGGTCCCGCGATCCACTCCGCGACCGCCCGGTGTGTCCGGGCGCGAGCCGTGGGGCTCCGGCGAGGAGACCGTTCGGTTCGACGAGCCGTGGCGTCTAGAAGCGCCCGCCAGGACGAGCCGCCGCGTACCGCTGCGGCCGATCCTCATCGCCACCGGTGCCGTCGTCGTGGCCGGCGGCCTGGTCGCCGGTGGCTTCTTCCTGCTGTCGGACGACAAGACGCCTGCGGACCATGCCGGGCCGCCGGCGCTGCTCGCCGGGTCGGTCTTCACCGCCGACCCGACCGCGGCGGCCGACGGCCGTGACCAGGCACTCACCGCAGTGACGGCGGTCGGGCCGACCGTGGTGGCGATCGGCGGTGAGGGCGACGGCGTGTCCTACCGGCCCGAGTTCCTCGTGTCCACCGACGGTGGCCGGTCGTTCCGGCTGGCGGACGTGCACGCCCTGAACGGCGAGGAGCCGCCGAACGGGGACGCACCCAAGATGATCGCCGCGACGAACGGAGCCTGGATCGCCCTCGGTGACCGGCCGGACGGCACGGCGGTGTGGACGAGCCGCGACGGCCGGTCCTGGATTCGCCAGCCGGACGCGGCCGGCGCCGCCTTCGGGCATAACGACCGGATCGCGCGAGTGTCGGCCGTCGGCTCCGGGTTCGTCGCCGTCGGATCCACCTCGGCCAAGGGTGACTTCAGCGATCCCACGCCTGTTGTCTGGCGATCCTCGGACGGGAAACGCTGGGACCGCGTCACCGGTGGGCGGCTGAGCCTGCCTGGGGCGGGCGCGAAGATGTCGCTCGTCGGAGCGGCCGCCACCGGGAACACCCTCATCACGCACGGGATCGGCTCCACCGGAGGAAAGCGTCCGAAGCCGATCGACGGGTTGTGGCGCTCGGCCGACGGCGGCCGTACCTGGGCGCAGGTCTCCGTTCCGAGTGCCCCGGGCGGCGGCGGCTTCGGCATCGCGGCCATCCCGTCAGGCTTCCTGATCGCCCGCGAGGCGAAGGACAAGAGCGGTCGCTTCGCCGCCGTCTACTCCTCCGCGGACGCCGCGCGATGGACGTCGGCCGGAGAGATCCGCGTACCCGGGTATGCCCGGCTGCTGCGTTTCACCGGTTCCCCGCAGGGCGTCGCGGCCCTGGCGGCCGCCGGCCGCAAGGCCGCGCTCGTGCACAGTGCCGATGGCCGGAGCTGGCAGAGCTCCGGTGACGTGCCGCTCCCGACCGGGCGGGTCCCCGCCGAGGTCACGCAGACGCCTGGTGTCACCGTCCTCGTCGGCCGGGACAACACCGGATCGGACGCGGACGCGATGATGGTCGTACGGGACACCCAGGGACAGGACGTCCAGGTGCCCGCGATCGCCGGAGGAACGCAGCCGGACCGCACGGTGAACGCCATCGCCCCGGCGAACGGTCATCTGGTCGCGGTCGGCAGCACGAACGGTGACGCTGCCGAGTGGCTCTCGGCGGATGGCCGTACCTGGCAGCGCGCGCGGACCGTCTCGCGGGAAGGCAGGCAGCGCCTGACGGCGGTCGCCTCCGGCAACGCCGGCCTGCTCGCGGTCGGCTTCGACGGCACGGCTCCACGTCGTCCCCTGGTCCTCACCTCCCGGGACGGAACGAACTGGCAGTCCGCCGACGGCGCCGGTGTCTTCAAACCGTCCGGGAAGGCCGCGCTCACCACCTCCGCGGCGGCGATGGGCCCGGCGGGTTACGTCGTCGTGGGAGAGGACGGCTTCTCGGCCGTCACGTGGTTCTCAGCCGATCTGAAGTCCTGGCAGCGCGGGAAGGCACCGGAGAAGAAGGCACTGGAGGGCACCCGGAACACCGGGCGGTGGATGCGTGATGTGGCGGCGGGGCCGTTCGGGTATGTCGCCGTCGGCGGGCTGAACGACCCGGGGACGCACAGCGACCGGCCGGGCCGCCCCGCCGCCTGGACATCCGCGGACGGTCGCACGTGGACGTTGCGACAGCTTCCCCTGCCGGCCGGGACGGTGGAGGCCTGGTTCGACCACGTCGCGGCGAAGGGCTCCGTGCTCGTCGCGACCGGTACGGCGACCGCGCCCTCCGGGCCTCAGGCGTTCGCGTTCCTGTCCGCCGATGGCGGGCGCACCTGGCAGCAGACCCCGCTGACCGATGCGACGACGAACACGGCGGTCACGGCCACCGCGGCGACACCGAGGGGATTCGTGATCGCGGGAACCGCGGGCCGGCCCGGGGCGACCGATGTCATGCTGTGGTCGTCGGGAGACGGCAGGACGTGGACATCGGCCCGGCCCAAGGGCACGGGGCTGTCCGGAAAGGGAGATCAGAAACTGAACGGTCTGACCGCTGTCGGCTCCGATCTGCTCGGGCTCGGCGCCACCTCCGACCACACCGGCGGACAGCCGACCCTCTGGCGCCGCCCCTTGCCGTAGAGCGGCACGGCGACCGAGATGCTCTCGACCCGCGCCTTTCTGAAGGGGCTGATCGCCTCTTATTGCGCCGTCGTGGTCGCAGGGGTGATCATCCTCGTCGACTCCACCCTCGGCGCGCGAGGGCCTGGCCCCGGGCCGGTGATGCGGCCGTCCGCACCCGGTAAGGGTTTGGAGCTCGGCGTCGTCAAGAGGCTGACCGACCGGGTGTCGTTGTACCCACGGGCGGTACGGCTGGCGCACTCCGGGTCGTACAACGGACGGATCATCGTCTCGGTCGTCTCGCACGACGGCCGGGAAGGCACCGGGGAAATCTTCGAGAGCGCGGACGGCGGCGCGACGTTCGCCCACCTCGCCACCATCGCCGACCCGCGGGCCGCCGGCGGCAGGGGCCTGTGCTGTGGGACGCTCTTCGAGGTGCCCCGGCGGACGGGCCGGACCGCGGAGGGGACCCTCTTGTGGGCGGCCTCGGTCGGTCAGAGCGCACGGCCGCGTGCCATGGCGCTGCGGGTCTGGCGGAGCGACGACCATGGGCGCACGTGGACGTACCTGTCGAGCTGTGCCACGACGAGGAGCTCCCGCGGGCTGTGGGAGCCCGAACTGTCCGTCGACTCCACCGGTCGCCTGGTCTGTCACTTCTCCGACGAGACTCAGCGTGGGCACAGTCAGGTCCTCGCGCGGGTCTACTCCACGGACGGTGGATACAGCTGGCGCGGCAAGGCGAACACGGTCGTCGGCCGCTCGTCCGCCGACCGTCCCGGGATGGCGGTGGTCCGCGAACTGCCCTACGGCGTCTACGTCATGAGCTACGAGGTCTGCAGCACGCCAGGTTCGCTCCGGTGCGCCGTCCACGTCCGGACCTCGTCTGACGGGTGGAAGTGGAACGGCCCGGACTACGTGCCGGAGTCGGTGCGGCAGGCACACTTCGAGCATGCCCCGACCATCGCGTGGGCGCCGGGGCCGGGGATGTTCGGCCGGCTGTTCCTGATCGGCCAGGTCCTCGTCCTGGGCAGCGGCGAGGTGGCGTCGCCGAGCGGTGATGTGCTGCTCACCAACGACCAGCGCGGCGGCGGCACCTGGTCCGAGACCTCCGCGCCCCTCGACACGCCGGTTCCCGCCCGGGACGCGTGCTCGAACTACAGCTCCGCCCTGCTGCCGTCCGCGGACGGCGACAGCCTGCTGGAGATCGGGACCCGCTACGACACGGACGGCGTGTGCCGCGCCTACTTCGCGACCGCCGGACTGCGTTAGCCGGACCGGTCCCGCGGCGGGGGTCACCGCACCGCCGGACCGGCCCCGCGGCGGCGGGATCACCGCGCCGTGGGATTCGCCCCTCCCGTGCGGACCGCCTCGTCGGACCGGGCCTCCCGGCGGGCGCGTTCCCGGCGGGCACGTTCCTGGTCGTCCGCCGGAGGGACCATCAGGTCGACGGCGTCGTAGATGTTCCCGTCGAACACCAGGCGGCCCTGGCGGAGGACGAGGCCCCGGCCGCACAGCCTCTCGAGCGTCCCCGTGTCGTGGGCGACGATGACCAGGGTGCGCCCCGCCGCGTGGTGCTCCCGGATGCGGGCCAGGCATTTCTTCTGGAACGGCGCGTCGCCGACGGCGAGGGCCTCGTCGATGAGGAAGACGTCCGGGTCGGTGTGCACGGCGATGGAGAAGCCCAGCCGCATGAACATGCCCGAGGAGTAGAACTTCACCTGCGTGTCGAGGAAGCGCTCGATCTCGGCGAAGTCGACGATCGAGTCGAAGGCCCGCTCGGTCCCGCGACGGCTCATCCCGAGGATCGCCGCGTTGAGGTAGATGTTCTCCCGCCCCGTGAGGTCGGGGTGGAGGCCCGCGCCGACCTCGATCAGACCCGCCACCGTGCCGCGGACGCGGACCGACCCCGAGTCCGGCCGCATGACCCCGGAGATGAGCTTGAGCAGGGTGCTCTTGCCCGACCCGTTCAGGCCCATCAGCGCCACCGCGTCACCCTGTTCGATGGTGAAGGAGACGTCGTCCAGCGCGGTGAACCGCTCCGCCAGGCTCTGACGCCGCGCCGCCCGCACGGTCATCTCCTTGATGGAGTGGGCGTGGCGCAGCGTGAAGCGTTTACTGACGGACTCGACGACGACGGCTTCCACGTCTACAGCTCCTGGGCGAATCGCCACTGTACGCGGCGGAACACGGCCTGACCGATGATCAGCAGAAGGACGGCGGCGGCGAGGGCCACCAGGCCGCGCGTGGTCAGGTGGTCGGGGAACCGCTGGTCTCCCGGCCGGAAGGGACGCCCCGTGGCGGGCCACCAGAAGGCCCGCTGGAACAGCGATACGGCGACGGTCAGCGGATTGGCCAGATAAATCTGCAGGCCCAGCGCGCTGGCGGATGCCTTGACCGCCGTCCATCGGTAGATCATCGGGGTGGTCCAGGGGATGACGAGGGCGAGGATGTCGACGACCTGGCCGAAGTCGCGGAAGAAGACGTTGAGGGTGGAGAACAGCAGGCCCAGGGCCAGTGCGAGGACCACGACGATGGCCAGGCCGAGTGCCGCCGACCCGAGGGCCAGCGTCGACGGGGACCATCCGGCCAGTACGGCGCCGACGAGCAGGATCACCAGCGCGGGGACCATCTGCACGAGGGAGACGAGCATCGACGCGGTCGGGAAGACCTCACGCGGTAGGTAGACCTTCTGCACCAACGCCCGATTGCCGATGACCGACCAGGTGGAGGTGATCAGCGTCTCGGTGAAGAAGTTGACCAGGACCATCCCGGAGAACAGATAGACGGGAAAGGCCGGGACGGTCTTCGTCATCCTCAGGAAGATGCCGACGACGAAGTAGTAGACGCAGAAGTTGACCGCCGGCCGGACGTACGACCAGCCGAGCCCCAGCAACGACCCTTGATATCGCCGGCGAAGCTCCCGCCGCACGACCAGCCGGAGCAGATAACGCCGGCGCGCGACCTCGATGAGGCCGCCGCCGCGGCCGGGCGCGACCAGGGGCGGGACGACGTCCGTGGCCATGACCGCCCTGACACCTCACGCCGCATCTCGGTTGAATCCCGTCATCACACCGTGAATCGGATGATCGGGAAAGTGCGTCGCTAAGATACCCGAAGATCATCGGAGCTCGGATGACGCTGGAGACGGTGTAGTTGGACGAAACCGACCGCCCCATGGCGGGGTTGGACCGCGCCGCCGAGCCTCTGAACCGGCCCGTCACCTACCTCCACATCGGTGCTCCGAAGAGCGGAACGACCTACCTGCAGAGCCTGCTGTGGAACAACCGGGACGCGCTTCGCGAGGACGGCGTCCTCTACCCCGGCCCGCATTACCTCTCACACACGCACGCCGCGCTCGACCTGCAGCGCACGCGGTTCGCCGGCTACGCGGATCCGGCCGTCCCCGGCGCCTGGGACCGCCTGGTCGATGAGGTCCGGGCCTGGAACGGCACCACGATCATCTCCCAGGAGCTGTTCAGTCCGGCACGGCCGGACGCGATCGAGCGCGCGATGGCCTCGCTCGCCTTCTCCGACGTGCACCTCGTGTACACCGCGCGCGACCTCGTCCGCCAGGCGCCCGCCGCCTGGCAGGAGGACATCAAGAACCGGCACACCATCACCTTCGAGGAGTTCATGGCGGCCCTCCGCGCCCCCGCGGAGGAGATGCATCCCCTCGGCGTCGGGTTCTGGCGCATGCAGGACGCCGCCGAGGTCCTGGAGCGCTGGGGAGCCGGCCTGAGGCCGGGTCACATTCACCTGATCACGATTCCGCGCGAGCGCGAGCGCGCACGCCGAAGCCCGCTGTGGGAGCGCTTCTGCCAGGTCACCGGCCTGGCACCGGAACGCTACGACACGACGCGCGCGACCCCGAACCCCTCGCTGGGCGCCGACGAGGCGAACCTGCTGCGCCGGCTCAACCTGGCCCTGGGTGAGGACCTCCGGTGGCCGCTGTACAACCGGTGCGTGACCGGGCTGCTCGCCGTCGACACCCTCCCGCACCGCCCGGAGCGCCGGCCCATCGTCCTGACCGGCCCCGACCGGGACTGGATGCGCGACCAGTGCGTGCGAATCGTCGGTGCCCTCCGTGAGCGGGAGTACGACGTCGTCGGGGACCTCGACGATCTGGTGCCGCCCGTATCCCCCGGCGAGCCCGCCGCGGCGGAGACCGGCGGGCCGGAGGGGCCCTCGCCCGTACGGCCGGACGAACCGTCTGAGACCGCGATGCTGGACTCGGCGGTCGTGTCGATGGTGGCCCTCCTCGGCCGGCTGCAGAAGTGGCGCGACGAGGCCGACCACCTCCAGCGGGTGAACGCCGAGCTCAGCGCCGAAGGGGAGACGCTGCGCGCCGAGCGGAGCGCACTGCTGGCCGAGCGGGAGGCGCTGCGGGCCGAGATCGCGGCGCAGCGGGAGATTCTGGCCAAGCCGGCCACGAAGCTCTTCGTCCGGCGGCTCAGCGAGAAGAACCGGGCCGTGATGCGTGCCCGGATCATCTACTGGAACGTCGTCGAGGGCCTGCGCAGGGTGCGCCGCCGCGCGTCCTGAGCGCTCCCGCCCCGGCTCCCGCCTCAGGGCCTGGTCTCGAACGTGTCCCGCCAGCTCTCGGGCGACACCAGTTCCGCCAGTGCGGCGCGGTACACACGGCTCAGGCGGGGCCATTCACGGAGCAGCCGCGCGTGCAGGACCGAGGAGCGCACCGCCAGGGAGCGGTACCGCGCCGGGTCCCGCTGGTACCAGGACACGCGGGTGCCGTCCGCGGAGGACACCAGGGCGCTGTCGAGCTGGGCCAGGAGCCACCAGCGCTGGTCCACATGCGGGACGGCCGCCTGCGGATGCCGGCGGGCGAAGTCGTCCACGGGGCGCAGCTGTTTGAGCGCCGCGCCCAACGCGGTGCGTACCATGGCACGCCGTCCCTCGGGGACGGCGAATTCCCGCCCCTTGCGCGGCGGCCTGCGCCGGCGTACGTCGGGGAAGTCCTCCACGTGCTCGGCGGCGCGTGCGTCAGGGTAGTCCTGGCGGGTGGCGCGGATCTGGCCGATCTTGGCGGCGAGGCTCTCGTGCAGGTGCGCGGGCCCCGCGAGAATGTCCTCCAGCGCCTGGCAGACCAGCTCGGCGGTGGAGTACTGCATCGCCAGGACGTGCTTGGCGGTGATCAGCATGCTCTCCCGCACCAGGGTGCCGCCCCGCTCGTACGGCGAGTGCAGCAGCGCGGTGATGAGCCGGTTGCGCGCGTGGTAGTAGGCCTGCCAGTCGAGTGTGTCGTCCTTCTCGTGCCACGGCACGTGCCACACGGCGGCGCCGGGGAGTGAGACGGTGGGGAACCCGGCCCGCTTCGCCCGCACGCCGTACTCCGCGTCGTCCCACTTGATGAACAGGGGAAGGGCCAGCCCGATCTTACGGATGACGTCGACCGGGATCAGGCACATCCACCAGGCGTTGTAGTCGACGTCCGCGCGGCGGTGCAGCCAGGGGGTGGTGCGCAGCGGCGCGTGGGCGAAGTCGTGTCCGTAGTGGGTGTGGTGGGCGGGCCGGTAGAACCAGCGGTACGGCTCGACGCCCTCGCCGAAGGTGTGCAGCACCGACCGGTCGTACAGATCGAACATGTGACCGCCGACGATCGTCGGGGTCCTGGTGAGGTCCGCGAACGTGATGGCCCGGATCACGCCCTCGGGCTCGGTGACGACGTCGTCGTCGAGCAGCAGGACGTAGTCGCTGCGCTCGGCCTGGAGGGTTTCGGCCATGGCGCGGGCGAAGCCGCCCGATCCGCCCAGGTTGGCCTGGTCGATGATCCGGAGTCGTGATCCGAGGGCTCGCGCCGCGGCGGGGAAGTCCGGGTGATCCTCCACCCGCTTGACGCCCTGGTCGATGACGATGATCTCATCGAGGAGCTCGAGCACGTCCGGGGAGTCGCCGAGGGCGAGGAGCTGGTCGACGCAGAACCCCGGTCGGTTGTAGGTCGTGATGCCGACGGTGGCGCTGCCCCGCTCGGCGGGAATGCCATCGGCACTCCATTCGGCGCCCTCGACGACGGCGCCGTCCTTCCCCGCGATCACGTCGAACCAGTACCAGCCACCGTCGATGAACGGGTCCAGCGGGAGCGGCACCTCGACCACGTCGTTCACGGTCTCGGCGGACGCCACCCGCTGTGCGTGGCCCTTCCCGCTGGACCGGTAGACGATGACGTGGGCGGGACCTCGGACGCGCACGCGCAGCAGCACCTCCTCGACCACGGTCCAGCGCCGCCAGTACGACGCCGGGAAGGCGTTGAAGTAGGTGCAGAAGGAGACCCTGCGGCTCCCCGGGACGGACAGCGAGTGCCGGCCGAGAACGGTCGATGTCCGCGACGCGCCCTCCTCCTGTCGGTGCGACGTCTCATCGACGTACAGCTTGAGCACGTCCAGGTCGCGGTCGACGGGCAGCACGAGCCGCTGCAGTACTGTCATTCGTTGCCTTCGCTGCTGGTACGGCCGCGGAACATCGGCCGCAGCCGGTTCTCGTACATGGTCAGCGCGGACGCGATGGCCATGTGCATGTCCAGGTACTTGTAGGTGCCGAGGCGGCCGCCGAACAGCACGCCCTTCTCCGCGCGGGCCAGTTCCCGGTAGCGGCGCAGCATCGCGCGGTCGGCGGGCGTGTCGATCGGGTAGTACGGCTCGTCGGCGGGCCCGGCGAAGCGAGAGTACTCGCGCATGATCACGGTTCGGTCTCCCGGATAGGCCCGTTCCGGGTGGAAGTGCCGGAACTCGTGGATCCGCGTGTACGGGACGTCCTCGTCGGCGTAGTTCATCACCGGGGTGCCCTGAAAGTCGCCGGTCGGCAGGACCTCCAGCTCGAAGTCCAGGGTGCGCCAGCCGAGCACGCCCTCGCGGTGGCCGAAGTAGCGGTCGACCGGGCCGGTGTAGACGACCGGGACGTTGCCGGGGGCGTCCAGGTCGAAGAAGTCGGTGCCGAGCCGGACCTCGATCCGCGGGTGGTCGGCCATGCGCTCCAGCCAGGCGGCGTAGCCGTCCACGGGCAGGCCTTCGTAGCGGTCGGCGAAGTAGCGGTCGTCGAAGGTGTAGCGCACCGGCAGCCGCGTGATGATCTCGGCCGGCAGTTCCCGTGGGTCGGTCTGCCACTGTTTCGCGGTGTAGCCCCGGATGAACGCCTCGTACAGCGGCCGCCCGATCAGCGAGATCGCCTTCTCCTCCAGGTTGGCGGGGTCGGTGATCTCGGCGGCCTGCGCGGCGATCAGCGCGCGGGCCTCGTCCGGCGACATCCTCCGGCCGAAGTACGCGCACATGGTGCCCAGGTTGATCGGCATCGGGTACACGCGGTCCTTGAAGACCGTGAGGACCCGGTGCCGGTAGTCGGTGAAGGCGGTGAACCGGTTGACGTACTCCCAGACCCGCTCGTTGGAGGTGTGGAACAGGTGCGCGCCGTACCGATGGACCTCGATGCCGGTGGACGGCTCCGCCTCGCTGTAGGCGTTGCCGCCGATGTGGTCGCGGCGCTCGACGACCAGCACCCGCAGGCCGAGGTCGCGGGCGCAGCGCTCGGCGACGGTCAGCCCGAACAGGCCGGCGCCGGCCACCACCAGGTCAGCGTTCACTCGTCTCCTTCACCGGGGCCCGGTCCCCCGCGCCGCGGGGCGCGACGAACCGGCGGTACATCGGCCGGCGGATCCAGGCCGGGGTGAGCCGGTACCCGCCGCGGACGCTCACGTTCCGGAGGTACTGGGCGAGGCTGGTGAAGCCGCTGCGCCGCAGCTCGCGCTGCAGGCGCAGCTCCGCCCGCAGCAGCGTCAGCCCGCCACGGCGCTCGTACGCGCCCTCGCCCACGCGGTAGTACACGAGCGGCTCGGGCAGGTTGACGACCGTGGCGCCGCTCGCGATCATGCGCGCGAACAGCCAGTAGTCCTCCATCAGCGGCATGTGACCGTAGCCGCCCGCGGCCAGGACGGCGGTGCGCCGGTACACGATCGTCGGGTGGTTGAACGGATCGTGCAGCCGGGCGTACCGGGCGATGTGCTCCGGGTCGGAGACCGGCGTGCGGCTCCCCACGATGTCGTCCCGGCCCGTCCCGAACTCCAGCATGCCCGCGCCGACCAGGTCGGCGCCCTGTTCGATGACCGGGAGCTGCGTCGCGAAGCGGTGCGGCATGGCGATGTCGTCGGCGTCCATGCGGGCCACGACGTCGTACCGGCTGGCCGCGAGCCCGGCGTCCAGGGCCAGGCCCAGTCCGCCGTTGCGCTCGATCGGGAGGAACGTCACCGGCACCGGGCTCTCGCCGGTCAGCCGGGCCAGGCACTCGGCGAGCTCCGCAGAGACCGGCCCGTCCTGCACGAGGATCACCTGGTCGGGCCGTCTCGTCTGAGCGTCCACCGCGCTGCGGAACGCCTCGCGGACGTGGTCCGCCCGGTCCCCGCCGTAGACGGTGAGGAGGAGCGCGAAGGGTTCGGCCATGCGTCCGTCTCGGTATGGAGGGGAAGGCGTCGCGGCCAATGGGGCGGGATGCATCTTATGCTACTTTTGCGGGCTTCATTGACATGTCCAACTGTGCGATAGGTGAGGTGTCAGCTGAAAGACGCCCAAATCGCCGCCGTGGTTGTCACGCACGACCGACGAGATCTGCTGACCGAGGCGCTGACCGCCCTCACCGGGCAGACCCGCCCGCCGGACACCATCGTGGTCGTCGACAACGCCTCGGCCGACGGAACCGCCCGGCTCGTCCGCGACCGGTTCCCGGCCGTCCGCCTGCTGGAACTGCCCCGCAACACCGGTGGGGCCGGGGGTTTCGCCACCGGGATCGCCCACGCCCTCGGCACGGGAGCGGACGCGCTCTGGCTCCTGGACGACGACACGGTGCCCGAGCCGGGCGCCCTGGCCGCCCTCCTGGCGGCGCGCGACCGGGGCCGGGACGGCGACGGACGGCCGCCCGCGCTCGTCGCCGGCCGCGTCGTCTGGACCGACGGCCGCGACCATCCGATGAACACCCCCCGGTCCCGGCCGTCGGCCGTGCCGGGCTGCGCCCGGATCCGCTCGGCGTCCTTCGTGTCGGTTCTCGTCGACGCCGCGGCCGTACGGGAGCGCGGCCTGCCGATCGCCGACTACTTCCTGTGGAACGACGACTTCGAGTTCACGCTCCGGCTGCTGCGCGGGCGCACCGGCCTGCTCTGCCGGGACAGCGTCGCCGTGCACAAGACCGCCTCCCCCGCGTTCGATCCGGGCCGGCGGTTCTTCTACGAGGTGCGCAACAAGGTCTGGCTGTTCACCCGCAGCCGCTGCCTCGGCCCGGGCGAACGCCTGCTCTACGCCGGCGCGACGGCCCGCCGCTGGGCCCGTACGCTCGCCGGCTCCGCCGACCGGGCCGCGCTCGTACGGGCGCTGGGCCGGGGACTGTGGGCGGGCCTTCGCTCCGGTCCCCGGCCCAACGAGGCCGTCCTCACCGACACGGATTCTGCGCCGCGTTGATCTCCCCGTGGACCTTCGGGATGTCCGGCGCCTTCACCTGAACGCCCTCGGGGCCCACGACCAGCGAGACGGTGCCCGGCGCCACGGTGTTGTCGGCGGCGATGACCACGCCCGGCACGGCGACCGCCAAGGCGTCGGCGAAGCGCTCGGCTCCCGGTCCGAACAGGATCCTGGTCTGCGGCTGCGCCGGACCCTTCGCCGCCGTCACGTGGAAGCCCTGGCTTTTGAGGTCCCGCACGGCCTTCTTCGGCGCGTTCACCGCGGTGACCTTGACCGCGCCGGGCTTCGGCGCCGCCGGCTTGGACGGCTCCGGCTTGGGCGCGGGCAGGTCATCGTCCCTGCGGATCGCCTCGAACAGCGGACCGGCCTGGGCCATGTCCCACTGCACCCGGTTGGGGTCCCTGGGGTAGGTCTGCGTCGGCACGGTGACGAACCGCACGGTGCCCGCGCTCATCCCCTTCAGGCTGGTGGCGAGCTTCCTCATCGCGGACACGCTGAAGTCGTCGTCGGTGGAAATCGCCTTCGTCACGGCGTTCAGGAACCGGTACGCCCGGGTCGGGTCGGTCAGCATGGCCTGACTCGTGGCCTTGTGCACCACCGAGGCCATGAACTTCTGCTGCCGCTGGATGCGCTCCAGGTCCGATCCGTCGCCGATCCCGTAGCGTGTCCGGACGTACCCCAGCGCGTCGTTGCCCTTGACGACCTGACGGCCGGCCTTCAGCGACAGGTCGGCGCGCGGGTCGTTCACCGCCTGCGGCACGCAGATCTCCACCCCGCCCAGCGCGTCGACCACCCGCTTGAACCCGGCGAAGTCGATCTTGACGTAGTGGTCGATGTGGATGTCGGTGTCCGCCTCGATCATCTTCCACGTGCAGGTCGCCCCGGCGTAGGCGAACGCGGCGTTCAGCATGCCGAAGAAGGCGGGCACCGTGCCGCCCTTCTTCTTCCTGCACTCCGGGACGTGCACCATGGAGTCCCGGGGGAAGCTGATCGCCACCGCGCGGTCCCGATTCGGCGACAGGTGGAGCAGGATCGTCGTGTCCGACCGCTCCCCGCTGATGTCCGGCGACCAGTACTGGTGGTTCTCCCCGTCCCGGGAGTCCGAGCCGAGCAGCAGGATGTTCATCGACTTGTTCAGCTTCGGCGGGCGGTTCGTGCCCAGCTGCACGCGGTCGACGTGCTCCTTCGTGATGTTGCCCTGCAGCTTCTCGTAGAGGCCGAACGCCGTGCCGCCCGCCGCGACGAGCAGGAGCGCCACGCCGGCCGCGACCCAGCGCAGGACCCGCCTCCGGCGGCGGCGCACGGGCTCCGCCGGAGCCGGTGGCGCCTTCTCCGCGGACCCGTCGCCGGACGGATCGGCCCCCTCATCCTGTCGTGTCTCCGCCGCCGGCGTCTCGTCCCCCGGCTTCCCGGAGTCCGGCTCCCCGGAGTCCGGCTCCCCGGAGTCCGGCTCCCCGGAGTCCGGCTTCCCGGACCCCGGCCCCTCGGAGTCCGGCTTTCCAGAGTCCGGCCCCTCGGAGTCCGGCGCCTTCGGCGACGCCTTGTCCGGCGTCACGTCCTCAGCGTCGTTGTCGGCCATTCCACCTCATCGATCCGTTGCGCGGCATGCCGCGCGAGTCCCTGCCCCGTTAGACGCACGCCGAAGTACATCAGATGACAAAGACGGCTTTTGACCGATTAGGTCAGATTAGGCGCGTTCGCGCGCGGAGGGCACCAGCGCCGCGCCCGCCCGCTCCTCCACCGCCTCGTGGCGCGGGAACAACACGAGCGCCGCCCCGGCCAGCACGAACGCCGCGAGCCGCAGCGCGACCAGCAGGCGGTCGGACGGCCACGGCTCCTTGTACAGCAGCGCGCCGAGGATGACGAGCTGGGTCTTGGCGGTCACCGTGAGCACGGACACCACGATCGACATGCGGCAGCGCTGCAGGCCGATCTGCAGCTGTGCCAGGCCGAGCGCCGCCATCCCCACGGCGACGTACGGATACGGCGTGCCGTAGGCCGCGGCCGCGAGCCCGTGCGCGTTGTAGACCGCGGCCACCCCCTTGAGGGCCAGTTCGGAGACGCCCAGGCTGACCCCGCACCCGATCCCGTGCGCGATGCCGGCCAGTGGCCGCGCGTGCCGGCCGAACGTCCGGATGTCGCCGCCCACGAGGACCGCCACCCCGATCAGGATCCCGGGGACGACGACGGCCATCAGGGTGAGCGGCCCGGCGACCGCGCTGGTCAGCACCTCGTGCCGGCCGTTCGACGCGCCGACCATCGCGGTCGCCAGGCCGAACAGGCCGACGCAGGCCCACTCCCGGCCGGTGAGCCGCTCGCCGAAGAAGACGCCGGCGTAGAAGAGGACGAACAGGAGGCTGGCGGCGAAGATCGGCTGGGCGAGGCTCAGCGGGAGCATCGTCAGCGCCTTGACCTGGGTGGCCACGCCGGCCAGCACGATCACCAGGCCGGACAGCCACAGCCAGTTCGTGTAGGTGTACTGCAGGAGGCGGAGCGGGCGGGTGCCGCGGAGCTCGGGCATGCGGTTCGCGGCGACGCGGAAGACGATGAAGCCCAGGTAGTAGATGAGGGTCGCCATCAGCGCCAGGACGGCGCCCCTGACGTCGGATCCGCCCATGCACCGAGCCTTTCGTCCCGCCGTCGTGACACCCGTTCATCGCTCCAAGTGCCACGACTGTCGCGGATAGCGATCATCGCGTCAATAGCCATGTTCGCCGATATAGGCCGGTCTCGTATGGTGTTTCGGCGATTACCGCGTTATGTCCAGGGCAGGGTGGCGCGCTCCTTCCAGTAATCCCCCGGCGGGGTGGCGAGGGCGCCGAGCGCGGCCAGGTCGTCCTCGCCCAGCCGTACGCGCGCGGCGGCGAGGTTGGACGTCAGCTGCGCGACGCTCACCGCGCCGGTCAGCACGGTGTCCGCCCACGGGTTGGCGAGCACGGCGGCGAGCGCGACCGCGTCCGTGCCCACCCCGTGCGCCGCCGCGACCTGCCGTACCGCCGCGGGAGGCTCGACCGCGAGCCGGCCGTTGGCCAGCCCCTCCTTCACGAGCACGTGCAGACCGCGGGCGTGGGCCTCGGCGAGCGCGCCGCCCGCCGACGGCTCCAGGACGTTCCAGGTCGACTGGACGGCCGCGAACAGGGGCCGCCCGTCCACCTCGAGGTCGAGCGCGCGCCGTACCGTCTCGGCCTGGGCGGGGCCGGACGTGGAGAAGCCGACCCGTACGCCCTCCGCGGCGAGCCCGGCCAGGGCCCGCTGCAGGGCGGCGTCGGCGAACACCGGCCCGTCCGCCATCAGCGAGTGGATCTGGTACACCGCCAGGCGGTCGCCGAGCAGCGCCCGGCTCCGCGCCACCTGGTCCCGGAACCTCGCCAGGGAGTGCTCCTTGACCTCGTGCACGTCCGCGTCCAGGCGCCACTCGCCGACGTAGGCGTACCCCCACTTGCTGGAGACGGTCACGTCACGGTGCCCCCGATCGTCCAGCCAGCCGGCCAGGAACTCCTCGGCCAGCCCGTACGAGCGGGCGGCGTCGGCCCAGCGGATCCCCTCGTCGTACGCCGCGTCCAGCACCCGCCAGGCGGCCGCCCGCATCGCCTCCACCGTCCGCTCGGCGGGCAGCGCGCCGTCACGGCCGAGGTTGATGTACGCCGGTCGCCCCAGGGCGGCCAGCCCGAGCCCCATCCTCCCGATCACGGTCATGGGACCTACCGTCCCACGATGCCGTCCACCGGTCCCGGCCGCCCTCCGGCCCGGACCGCCCCGGCGATCGGTCACACTGGTCTTCCACGGATGCGCGGGAGGAGGCAGTCGGGCGGTGGCCGCCAGGGCGTTGACGAAGAAGGGGTTCCACGGGCGGCTGGACGGGCCGCCGGGTGCCTCACGCGCGATGCTGGAACGCCGTACCCGCCGGCTGCTCATGGTCGCGGTCGGCGGCGCGAACCTCGCCGGCGCGCTGTTCGTCCTGCTGTTCTCGACGTTCGTGATGCCGGATCCGCCGGGGATCGCCGACCACGCGCACGTCCGGCTCGTCAACCTCCTGGTCTTCTGCGCCTACCTCCTGTTCGGCGCGCCGATCGGCGTCGCCTGGGGGATGTGGCTCTTCCGCCCGGTGCGCACGTTCGCCCGGCACGAGCACGACCCGACCGAGAAGGAACGGCGCGGTGTGCTGCGCGGCCCCCTGCGGCTGCTGACCATGCAGGGGACGCTGTGGGGGCTGGGCGCGGTCGGCTGGGCCGTGATCGACGCGCCGTACTCCGGCCTGCTCGCCCTGAAGGTCGGCATGATCACGGCGCTGGGCGGGGTCACCACCTGCGCGATCGTGTACCTGGTCACCGAGCGCCTGCTGCGGCCCATCGCGGCGGTGGTGATGGCGTCCGGGCCGGCGCAGTACGACGCGTGGTTCGGCATCACGCCGCGCGCCATGCTCGCGTGGGCGCTCGGCAGCGCCGTGCCGGTCCTCGGTCTCATCGCCGCGGCGGTCGCGGCGCTGGTCGTCGACGGCATGTCCCTGACCCAGCTGGCCGGCACCATCCTCGTGCTCGGCGGCGTCGCCCTGCTCGTCGGGGCCCAGGTGACCTACATCGCCGCGCGCTCGATCGCCGACCCGGTCCGGTCCGTACGCGAGGGGTTGGCGCGGGTCGAGCGCGGCGACCTGCGGGCGTCGGTCCCGGTCTATGACGCGAGCGAGCTCGGGAGGCTGCAGGCCGGGTTCAACCACATGGCGGCGGGGCTGCGGGAGAACGAGCGGCTGCGGGACCTGTTCGGCCGGCACGTCGGGGAGGACGTCGCCCGGCACGCGCTCGAGCACGGCGTCGTGCTGGGCGGGGAGCTGCGCGACGCGGCCGTCTTCTTCGTCGACCTGCAGGGCTCGACGCACCTGGCCGCGACGCGGCCGCCCGGCGAGGTCGTCGGCCTGCTCAACGCCTACTTCGGCGTCGTCGTCGACGTGGTGGCCCGGCACGGCGGCCTGATCAACAAGTTCCAGGGCGACGCGGCCCTCGCCGTCTTCGGCGTGCCCGAGCGGCTCGAGGACCCGGCCGGCCAGGCCCTGGCCGCCGCCCGTGAGCTGACGCGCCGCCTGCGCGCGGAGCTCCCCCAGCTCGTCGCCGGGATCGGCGTCTCGGCCGGACCGGTCGTGGCCGGGCACATCGGCGCGGAGCAGCGGCTGGAGTACACCGTGATCGGAGATCCGGTCAACGAGGCCGCGCGGCTCAGCGACCTCGCCAAGACCGCCCCCGACCGGGTCCTCGCGTCGGGCAGGGTCGTCGAGACCGCCGGGCCGGCCGAGGCCGCGCACTGGCGGCTCGGCAGCGCCGTGACGCTGCGCGGCCGCACCAGCCGGACCCGTCTGGCCGCGCCGTTCCGGCGGCCGCCGCCCAGCGGCATCGACCGGGTGATCAACCGCCTCCGCCGGTGACGAGGCGCCGGCCCGGATTCCGGGCCTTTCCCGGTGTCTCACGGGGTGATCCCGGCTGGTTAAACGTCGTGGTCATGCGGGATATTTGGTCGCATGACTGAGCGCAAGCCGATCAACTGCTGGTTGACGGACATGGACGGCGTGCTGGTGCACGAGGGTCAGCCCGTGCCCGGGGCCAAGGAGTTCCTCTCCCGGCTCAAGGAGGCGGGCAAGCCGTTCCTCGTGCTGACCAACAACTCGATCTACACGCCGAGGGATCTGCACGTGCGGCTCCGGAACGCCGGACTCGACGTGCCCATCGAGTCGATCTACACGTCCGCGCTGGCCACCGCGCAGTTCCTCAACGACCAGCGCCCGGGCGGTTCCGCGTACGTGCTGGGCGAGGCCGGCCTGACGACCGCCCTGCACCAGATCGGGTACGTCCTGACCGACCTGGACCCCGACTACGTCGTCCTAGGCGAGACCCGGACGTACAGCTTCACCGCGATCACGACGGCGATCCGCCTGATCGACAAGGGCGCGCGGTTCATCGCCACCAACCCCGACCCGATCGGCCCGTCCAACGAGGGCTCGCTGCCGGCCACCGGCGCGGTCGCCGCGCTGATCACCAAGGCGACGGGGGTCGAACCGTACTTCGTCGGCAAGCCGAACCCGCTGATGATGCGCAACGCCCTGAACACGGTGGGCGGTCACTCCGAGGAGACCGCCATGATCGGTGACCGGATGGACACCGACGTGGTGTCCGGCATGGAGGCCGGCCTGTACACGATCCTCGTGCTGACCGGGGTGACCTCCCAGGGCGAGATCGAGCGCTATCCCTTCCGGCCGCAGCGGGTCGCCGACTCGATCGCCGACCTGGTGGACATGGTCGACCTGCCGGACCTGGCCACGGGCTGACCCGGGGTGCCGACACCGGGGGCCTCGGTGCGCAGACCGGAGGTCGCCCAGGATCGCCCGTCGAGTCCGATGACGTACGCCTCGTACCCGGTGAGGCCCTCGATCCAGTCAAGGGCGGCCTCCCCCATCACGAAGGCCGTGGTCGCGTAGGCGTCGGCGAGGGTGACGCTCGGCCCGACGACGGTCACCGCGGCGAGGCCGTCCGCGGGCCGTCCGGTGCGCGGGTCGAGGATGTGCGCTCCGCGTTCGGCGGTCCCGGAGGTCGCCACGGCCATGTCGCGCCCGGCGACGACCGTCGCGACCGTGCCGGGGCGCAGGGGATCGGCGATGCCCACCCGCCACGGGCGGCCCGGTCCGGGGCCGCCGGACAGCTGGATGTCGCCGCCCCCGTTGACGTGGTGGTTGAGCGAGCCGGCCGCGCGCAGCATGCTCCCGGCGCGTTCGATCGCCCAGCCCTTGACCACGCCGGACGGGTCGAGCGACCCGCCGGCGCAGGCGCTGAAGCAGCCGCCCGTGGCCTCGGTGAGCCGGTCGCACAGGGCGAGGATCTCCCCCACCTCGGGCGCGCAGTCGCCCACCTCCGCCTCACCGCGCGCGAGCCGGCCGATGTCGCTGTCCGGCCGGTACGTCGAGAAGGTGGCGTCCACCCAGTGCAGCCAGGCGATGGTCTCGTCGAGCGCGCCGTCACGGGGGTACGGCTCGCGCAGGTCGAAGGAGAAGACCGTTCCCATGCACGGCTCGGCGTGCCGCAGCGCCGCCGTCACTTGCCGGCCTTGTCGAGCGCGCTCTGCAGCGACCGGATGTAGCCCTCGCTGGTGTAGGTGGCGCCGGACACCGTGTCGATCTGCGCGCTCTGCGCCGACAGGGTCTCCTGGTGGAGCTGCGGCACGGCGAAGTTGTTGATCTCCAGGTCGCGGCGGTTGTCGCTCGGCAGCTGGAGCGCCTGGACCTTGGTGATCTTCCCGTCCTTGAGCGTGACCTGCACCTGGACGGGGCCCCAGCGCGTGTCGATGGTGTCCCCGGTGACGGTCCGGGTCGTGGACTTCGACGTCTGGCCGCTCCCGGTCCCGCTCCCGTCGCCCGTGCCGGAGCCCGCGGTCGGGCCGCTGCTCGCGCTCGGCGCCGGAGCCGCCGCGCCACCGTCCGTACCCGAACCCGTGCCCAGCGTCGCTCCGGCGGCGGCGCCGCCGCTCGGCGCCGACTGCGTCTTGAAGCTCAGCAGCAGGACCAGCCCGGCGACGGTCCCGACGATGGTGAGGATCGCCCTCTTCATGTGCTCTTATCCCCCTGGATCTCAGAACTCGAAAGACTCGTGGTGGATGCGGCGCCGGGGCACGCCCGCCTGGTGGAGGGCCGCCTTCGCGGCGTTCGCCATGCCGTCCGGGCCGCAGACGTAGACGTCGTGGGCGCTCAGGTCCGGCAGGATGCGCGTGAGGACCTGCGGTGACAGCGGGTCCCCGCCGAGGTCCCGGCGCGAGCCGACCAGGTAGTGCAGGGCCGCGCCGCGCGCCTCCGCGATCTGGCGGAGCTCCTCCTGGAAGACGACGTCGGACCAGTCGGTGGCCCGGTAGACGAGCGTAAGGTCGCCGGGACTTCCCGGAAGGGTCTCGAACAGCGCGCGGACGGGGGTGATGCCGACCCCGCCGGCCAGCAGCAGCACCTTCCGCTGCCGGCGCCGTCCCGCGGTGAACGCGCCGTACGGGCCCTCGGCGAACACGCGCGTCCCGGGCCGCAGCCGCGACAGCGCGCCGCTGTGCTCCCCGAAGGTCTTCACCGTGACGCGGAGCATGTCCGGCCTGGCCGGGGCCGACAGCGAGTACGGGTTCGAGGCCCACCACAGGTCGCGGGTGAGGAACCGCCAGCGGAAGAACTGGCCCGGCTCGGCCCGCAGTTCGTCCAGGTGACGGCCGCGGACCCACACCGAGACGACGCCGGGGCCCTCGCGGTACACCCCCTCGACGCGCATCCGGTGCCGGAACGCCCGCCAGACCGGCACCGTGAACCGGAACCAGACGAGGAGCGCGCCGACGAAGACGTACAACGCGGACCACAGGACGCGGGCGGGCAGGCTGTCCATGAAGTCGGCGCCCGTCGCGAACTGGTGGCTGAACGCCAGCGCGATCGCCAGATAGGTGTAGAAGTGCAGGTAGTACCACGTCTCGTAGCGCATCCGGCGGCGTGCGGCGCGGGCGGAGACGATGCCCACGCCGACGAAGAGCAGGGCCGCGACGGTCGCCATGAGCACGTCCGGATAGCTCAGCAGCAGCGTCTTGGCCTGGTGGACCGGGTCGGTGTGCGCCGTGACGGCGTACCCCCAGGTGATCAGCAGGGCGTGCGCCACGACGAGCCAGACCATGTACCGGCCGCCCATCGCGTGCCACCGCGCGAGGCGGTCCGTGCCGACCCCGCGCTCGAGCGCCGGGATCCGGGCCATGAGGGCGACGAGGACGACGGCCGCGAAGCCGGCCAGCAGCCCGGTGATGCGTCCCGCGTTGGTGAGCCAGTCGCCGAAGCCGGAGACGGCCGGAGTGTCATGCCACCACAGCCCGATCACCGCGGCCGCCCCCAGGCCGATCGGAACCAGCACGTGCTCTGGCCGGGCACGGACCGGCTGCCGGCCGGCCGGTGGCCTCCGCACCATGGCCCGTTCGTCGAGAGTGGTCACAGGTCGTCCCCCCGTATGATTTGGGTCGTTCGGATGCTTACTTTCGGACCCGAAGCTGAACGTTCCTTCTGAACGACTTGTGCACCCCCGCTGAGACCGCGCCTGACCTGCGCGAATGAGGAACGCTCAGAGGAAACTCTCAGCGAACGTTCAACCTGAGCAGAACTGCGGGAGCAGCGTAGGTGACGATGAGCGAACCCCGACCCCCCGGCGCACCGCCCGCCCGGCACCCCT
The DNA here is from genome assembly GCF_024055725.1 of Actinoallomurus spadix. Taxonomy (GTDB): domain Bacteria; phylum Actinomycetota; class Actinomycetes; order Streptosporangiales; family Streptosporangiaceae; genus Actinoallomurus; species Actinoallomurus spadix. The sequence continues at coordinate 144,141 of NZ_JAMXMX010000004.1, forward strand.
TGATGACGCGCCCCGACGGTTCGCCCGTACGCGTGCTCGTGGTCGACGACGAGCCGAGCCTCGCCGAGGTCCTCGCCAGTGTCCTGCGGTTCGAGGGCTGGGAGGTCATGACCGCCGGTGCCGGCGCCGAGGCGGTGAAGGCGGGCCGTGACTTCCGGCCCGACGCCGTCCTGCTCGACGTGATGCTCCCCGACTTCGACGGCCTGGAGGTCATGCGCCGGCTGCGCACGGACAACCCGGACGTCTGCGTCCTGTTCCTGACCGCGCGGGACGCCGTCGAGGACCGCGTCGCGGGCATCACCGCCGGCGGCGACGACTACGTCACCAAGCCGTTCAGCCTGGAAGAGGTGCTGGCCCGCCTACGCGGCCTGCTCCGGCGCTCCGGACTGGCCCGCGCGCAGGGCGGTGAGGCTCTCGCGGTCGGCGACCTCACCCTCGACGAGGGCTCACGTGAGGTCCGGCGCGGCGGCGACCTGATCGAGCTGACGGCCACCGAGTTCGAGCTGCTGCGCTACTTCATGCGCAACCCCCGCCGGGTGCTGTCCAAGCCGCAGATTCTCGACCGCGTGTGGAACTACGACTTCGGCGGCCAGGCGCACGTCGTCGAGCTGTACGTCAGCTACCTGCGCAAGAAGATCGACGCCGGGCGCGAACCGATGATCCACACCGTGCGCGGCGTCGGCTACGTCCTGCGACCCCCCGCCTCATGACCGCCCCCCGCCACGGCGTCTCCCGGCGCCGGCTCCGCCTGCCACCGGCCCGTATCCGGGTCCGCACGCTGCGCGGCAGGCTGATCGCCGGGTCGCTCCTGCTGTTCACGCTCGCCTGCACGGTCGTCGGGGTCGCCACGAGCCTCTCCCTGCAGCGTTTCCTCATCGGCCGGCTCGATCAGCAGCTCCAGGAGGCCAAGGGCCGGTACGCCATCAGCCTGGAGCACACGGAGCAGGACGAGCACTTCGACCGGGTGAAGGGCCAGGCGGTCGGCACGTTCGGCGCCCGCCTGGCCGGCGGCCGGGTCACGCAGTGCGGCGTCGTACGGGACGACGGCGGCACGCTGGACCTGCCGCCGGAGGACCGGGCGCGGCTGGAGGCGCTGTCGCCCGACGGCCGGCCACGGACGGTCGAGCTGGAGTCCCTCGGCAGGTACCGGCTCATGGCCGGCCACGGCGAGGACCGCGACGTCCTGGTCACCGGGCTGCCGATGCACGGCGTCGACGAGACGGTGGGCCGGCTCCTCGTGATCGAGATCTCGGTGTTCATCGTCGTCCTGACCGTCGGCGGGGTCGCCGGCGCCACGCTGGTACGGCTCGCCCTGCGCCCGCTGCGCCGCGTCGCCGCGACCGCCACCCACGTCTCCGAGCTGCCGCTGGCGAGCGGGGAGGTCGCGCTGCCGGCGCGCGTGCCGGAGACCGAGCCCGGAACCGAGGTCGGGCAGGTCGGCACGGCCTTCAACCACATGCTGGAACACGTCGAGTCGGCGCTCGCGCAACGACAGGCCAGTGAGGACAGGCTGCGGCGGTTCATCGCCGACGCCAGCCACGAGCTGCGCACGCCGCTGGCGAGCATCCGCAGCCACGCCGAGCTGGCCCGCCGGGACCCCGGCGAGACCGGCCCGCGGGTCGACCACGCGCTGCGCCGGATCGAGGCGGAGTCGGCGCGGATGGGGCACCTGGTCGACGACCTGCTCCTGCTCGCGCGGCTCGACGCCGGGCGCCCGCTCGCGAACGAACCGGTCGACCTGACGCGCCTCGCGATCGACACCACCAGCGACGCGCGGGCCGCCGGCCCCGACCACCACTGGGCCCTGGACCTTCCGGAGGATCCGGTCACGGTGTACGGGGACGAGTTCCGGCTCCATCAGGTCATCGGGAACCTCCTGACCAACGCCCGCACCCACACCCCGCCGGGCACGAACGTCACCGTGCGCGTCGCCGCAGCCGACCATGGCCGGACGGTCCTGCTCGAGGTGATCGACGATGGCCCCGGCGTCCCCGCCGACCTGCGCGGTGACGTCTTCGAACGCTTCGTACGGGGCGACGGCTCACGGTCGCGCAAGGCCGGTGGCAGCGGGCTGGGGCTGGCGATCGTGTCCGCCGTCGTCCAGGCCCACGGCGGGTCGACGTCGCTCGTCGGCGGGCCGGGGCGGACGTGCTTCCGGATCCGGCTGCCGGTCGGAGCGCCCGGCGAGGAGCCGCGGGACTGAGATCCGCTCCGGCACGCGGTCCCAGATGGACGGTCAGGGGCGGGCGCGTACGACGGCGACCGGGCAGGCGGAGTGATGGATCACGCCGTGACTCACCGAGCCGAGGTGCAGGCCGAGGCGGCCCCCGCCGTTCGCGCGGACGCCGACGACGAGCAGGTCCGCGCGGGCGGAGCGCGCGATGAGTTCGCCGACCGTGTGCCCCACGACCGCCTGCTCGACGACCCTGACCTCGGGATACCTGTCCCGCCAGGGCGCGAGCGCGCCGACCAGGAGCGTCGCCGCGGCCGCAGCCGCGTCGTGGATCGCGTCCGGGTAGGAGGCCGTGAGCGCGGCGGACGGCGCCGGCGCGACGTGCACCGCCCGCACCCACGCGCCCCGCAGGTGCGCCGTCTCGAAGGCGTACTGCAGCGCGAGGGCGGACTCTCCGGACCGGTCGACTCCGACGACGACCTCGCCGCGGGTCTCGCCCGTCTCGCCCCGGACGATCACCACCGGGCCGGGAGCGTGGCCCGCCACCTTCAACCCGGTCGACCCGAGCAGCAGAGCCGCGAGGCCCCCGAGGCCGCGGTTGCCGACCACGGTCTCGTACGCGCCGAAGGCCGCCTGGCGGAGCGCCTCGGACGGGGTCTCCTCGACGAGCTCGGTGGTGACCTCGATGCCCGGCCCGGCCTTCGCGGCGAGGTCGGCGGCTTCGGTGAGGACGCGGGCCGCGTCCTCTGCGCGGGATTCGCCCAGGCCGGGAGCCGGGTGGAACGGCACGTCGTAAGGCCAGCGTTCGACGGCGTGCAGCACGTGGAGCGGGCGACCGGTCCGTACCGCCTCCTCCGCCGCCCACTCGACCGCGAGACCGGCGCGGGGTGAGCCGTCCGTTCCGACGACGATCGGCCTCATGGGGATCTCCTCTGCGAGCGGGTGTTCCCGGCCGGCCACGTTCGTCACGTGAGCGTCACGGGGTCTGTTCACGCCTCCAGGATCATCGTCCGCCGGAACCGGCCGGAAGGGACCAAGGTCCCCGTACCACTCGCCGCTCGGCCGGACTTCCCTCCGGGCCCGCGTGCGCGGGCACGCGCCATTCCAGGACGCTGCCGCCGCGCTCCCCCGGTCCGACGCGGAAGGAGCCGCCGAGCCGTTCGGCCCGTTCGGCGAGGTTGCGCAGGCCGCTCCGGCGTCCGCCCGGCCGGATTCCGATCCCGTCGTCGGCGACCCGTACGACCAGGTCGTCGGCCACGCTCACGGTCACGCTCACCCGGCGGGCCCGGGCGTGCCGCGCGGCGTTGGAGAGCGCCTCCGCCAGCACGGCCGTGACCTGGGTGGCCACCCCGTCGTCCACCACCAGGTCCAGGGGGCCGTCCAGCCGGACCTCCGGGGAGAACCCGAGCGTCTCCTCCGCCCGGTCGGTCACGCGCCGGATCCGCGCGCGCAGCCCGTGCTCGGCCGGCGCCTCCTGGAGGGCGAAGATCGTCGAGCGGATCTGGCGGATCGTGTCGTCCAGGTCGTCGACCGCGCGCTGGACGCGGACGGCCACGTCCCGCCGTTCGGCCGTCTGGGCGGCGCCCATCAGCGTCATGGCCGTCGCGAACAGTCGCTGGATGACGGTGTCGTGCAGGTCCTTGGCGATCCGGCCCCGCTCCTCCAGCAGCAGGAGCCGCTCGGTGTCGCGGCGCCGGTCGGCGAGTTCGAGCGCGACCGCCGCCTGGGCGGCGAACGCCTCGAGCAACCGGCGGGCGGACCGCCCGAACGCGGGCCCGCCCCGCGGGTTGCCCACCGACAGGACGCCGCGCGCGGCCGCATCCGAGCCCAGGGGGACGATCAGCACCGGTCCGATCGGGTCCGGGAGGCGGATCCCGGCGGCGCGCAGGTACTCGTCCGCGTCGGCCAGGACGACGGACCGGCCGCTCCGGTGGACCCGGCCGGCGACGGCGTCGCCGGCGCGGAGCCGCATGCCGCGGAGCGCGTCGGCGTACCGGCCGGCGGTGGCCTCGACGACGAGTTCGCCGCCGTCGGCCAGGAGCACGCCGGCGGTGGCGGCGGAGCAGATCTCCCGGGCGCGTTCGGCGACCAGCTCGAGCACCTCCTCCGGCTCGGTGCCGGACAGCAACGACGCCGAGACCTCGGCCGACGCCTGGAGCCAGCGCTCCCGCCGCCGGGCCTCCTCGTACAGCCGGGCGTTCTCGATGGCCACGCCCGCCGCGACGGCGAGGGCGGTGACGATGTTCTCGTCGTTCTCGTCGAAGTCCCCGCCGTCGTTCCTGCCGGTGAGCTCCAGCGTGCCGAACACCGCGTCGCGGACCCGTACCGGCACGCTGAGCGACCGGCCGGGCGGCGGGCCGGCGCCGGGACCGCCCACGGCCACGAGCCGCCCGAGCCGGTCGTCCTCCCCGATCACTCTCAGGGCGCACCGGCGGGCGCCGGCGAGCGCGGCCGCCGCCTCGACGATCCGCCGCAGCACACCGTCGAGGTCGAGATCGCTCTCGATGGTCACGACCGCCTCCACCAGCGCGTGCACGCGGTCACGTGTGGTGAGCACGGCGGCCAGCCGCGTCTGCAGCTCGGCGAGCAGCTCATCGAGCCGCAAGTGCGGCAGGAGGCCGGAACCGTCCCGTCCCGGCAAGGTGTCGGAAGGCATGGCAGCGAGAACCTCCCCCGTCAGGCCGCTGCCCTGGGCCCGCTTGTTCACAGTATGGAACACCGGGTCGCCTGGGTGCACGCCGGCTACCTGGACGCCGCCCCGAGTACCGCGCGCGTTCCCGCCGCGACCTCGAGGTCCTCCCGCGCCGTCACGACGAGGGAGCGGACCGCCGCCCCCGGGGCTCCGATGTCCGCGTCACCGCGGGCGGCGGCATTGCGGACCGGGTCGATCCGTACGCCCAGGAAGCCGAGTCCGTCCGCCGCGCGCCGCCTGATCTCGGGCGCGTGCTCGCCGACGCCGCCGGTGAAGACCAGGACGTCGAGCCCGCCCATGGCCGCGGTCATCTCCGCGATCAGGCCGCGCAGCCGGTGCACGTAGACCTCCAGCGCGAGCGTCGCGTCGGCGTCGTCGCGGGCGAGGATCTGCCGCATGTCCGGGGTGCCGGCCAGGGCCAGCAGGCCGGACTCGTGCTCCAGCACCTCGGCGAGCTCGTCGATGGCGACGCCCTCGTGCTGCTGCAGCCACAGCAGCAGGCCCGGGTCGACGCTGCCGGACCGGGTCGCCATCACCAGACCTTCGAGCGGGGTGAACCCCATGGTGGTGTCGACCGAGCGGCCGCCGGCCACCGCGCACAGCGACGCCCCGGCGCCCAGGTGGCAGACGACGATCCGCAGCGCCGCCGGGTCGGCGCCCAGCAGCTCCCCGGTCCGCCGTGTCGCGTACGCGTGGGACAGGCCGTGGAAGCCGTAGCGGCGCAGGCCGTACTTCTCCCGCCACGAGGCGGGCAGGGCGTACGTCGCGGCGGCGGCCGGCAGCCCGGCGTGGAAGGCGGTGTCGAAGCAGGCCACCTCCGGGACGCCGGGCAGCACCGCCCGTACGGCGTCGATGCCGTGCAGCGACTTCGGCTGGTGCAGCGGGGCCAGGTCGACCAGGGCCCGCAGCCGCCGCTCGACGTCGTCGTCGATCAGCACGGGCTGGGTGAACTCCCGGCCGCCGTGGACGATCCGGTGGCCGATCGCGTCGGGCGCGGGCAGGTCCGCGAGCTCGTCCAGGCTCCCGGGCCTGGCCAGCACGGTGTCGCCGGCGTCCAGCAGGCTCAGCTTCAGACTGCTGGACCCGGCGTTTACCACGAGCACCCTGCTCATGAGAGCCTGCCGTGCGGCCACGCCCAGTTCGCCACCTCGGGCAGGTCCTCGCCGTGCTCCCGGGTGTACGCCCGGGCCCGGAGACGCTGGTCGATCATCTGCTGGCGCACGTACGCGCCCCGCCCGCCGAGCTGCGGAAGCCGGTCGATGACGTCCATCACGAGGTGGAAGCGGTCCAGGTCGTTCATCATGACCATGTCGAACGGCGTGGTCGTGGTGCCCTCCTCCTTGTACCCGCGGACGTGCAGGTGGTGGTGGCCGTGCCGCCGGTAGGTGAGCCGGTGGATGAGGTACGGGTATCCGTGGAAGGCGAAGATCACCGGCTTGTCGGTGGTGAACACCGAGTCGTACTCCGCGTCGGACATCCCGTGGGGGTGCTCGGTGTCGGGCTCCAGCCGCATCAGGTCGACGACGTTGACCACCCGGACCCGCAGCTCGGGGAAGTGCTCGCGGAGCAGGTCGGCGGCGGCGAGCGTCTCCAGGGTGGGGATGTCGCCGGCGCAGGCGAGGACGACGTCCGGGTCACCGCCGGAGTCCGTGCTCGCCCAGTCCCAGATGCCGATGCCCCGGGCGCAGTGCGCCACCGCCTCCTCCATCGACAGCCAGTTCAGGGCCGGCTGCTTGCCGGCGACGACGACGTTGACGTAGTCGCGGGAGCGCAGGCAGTGGTCGGCCACCGACAGCAGGGTGTTGGCGTCCGGCGGCAGGTAGACCCGGACGGTCTCGGACTTCTTGTTCACCACGACGTCGAGGAAGCCGGGGTCCTGGTGGGTGAAGCCGTTGTGGTCCTGGCGCCAGACGTGCGAGCTGAGCAGGTAGTTCAGGGACGCGATCGGCTGCCGCCACGGCAGGCGCCGGGTGACGTACAGCCACTTGGCGTGCTGGTTGAACATCGAGTCGACGATGTGGACGAACGCCTCGTAGCTGTTGAACAGCCCGTGGCGTCCGGTGAGCAGGTAGCCCTCCAGCCAGCCCTGGCACAGGTGCTCGCTCAGCACCTCCATGACCCGGCCGTGCGGGGCCAGGTGCTCATCCGTGGGCAGGCGCTCGGCCTCCCAGACCCGGTCGGTCTCCTCGAACACGGCCGCCAGGCGGTTCGACGCGGTCTCGTCCGGCCCCATGATCCGGAAGTTGTCGGCGTTGTCGGCGATCACGTCGCGCAGGAAGCCGCCCAGCACGCGCGTCGCCTCGCTGTAGCCCGTCCCCGGCTTGTCGACGGGCACGGCGTACTCGCGGAAGTCCCGCAGGTCGAGGTCGCGCAGCAGCACGCCGCCGTTGGCGTGCGGGTTCGCGCTCATGCGCCGCTCGCCCTCGGGCGGCAGCGCCCGCAGCTCGGCGACCGGCCGGCCGGCCTCGTCGAACAGCTCCTCCGGACGGTAGGAGCGCAGCCACGCCTCCAGCGCGGCCAGGTGCTCCGGGTCCTCCCGCACGCGGCCGAGCGGCACCTGGTGGGCCCGCCACGTGCCCTCGACGGGCACCCCGTCGACCTCGCGCGGGCCGGTCCAGCCCTTCGGCGTCCGCAGCACGATCATCGGCCAGCGGGGGCGCTCCGTCGAGCCGCCCTCGCGCGCCGCCGTCTGGATACGGGCGATGTCGTCCAGGGCGTCGTCCAGGGCGCCGGCGAGCTGCCGGTGCACGTCGGCGGGCTCGTCGCCGCTCACGATGATCGGCCGGTGGCCGTACCCCTCCAGCAGCGCCACCAGCTCGGGCTCCGGGATGCGGGCGAGCACGGTCGGGTTGGCGATCTTGTAGCCGTTCAGGTGCAGGATCGGCAGCACCGCGCCGTCGGCCGCCGGGTCGATGAACTTGGTGGAGTGCCAGCTCGTCGCCAGCGGCCCCGTCTCCGCCTCACCGTCGCCGACGATGCAGGCGACGACCAGGTCCGGATTGTCGAACGCCGCCCCGTACGCGTGGGCGAGGGAGTATCCGAGCTCGCCGCCCTCGTGGATCGAGCCGGGCGTCTCGGGCGCGACGTGGCTGGGCACGCCGCCGGGGAAGGAGAACTGCCGGAACAGCCGGGCCATGCCCTCCTCGTCCTGTGACACCGCCGGATAGACCTCGCTGTAGGTACCCTCGAGCCAGGCGTTCGCGACCGCTGCGGGACCGCCGTGCCCGGGGCCCATGATGTAGATCATGTCCAGGTCGCGTCGCTTGATGACGCGGTTGAGGTGGACGTAGCACAGGTTCAGGCCGGGCGACGTCCCCCAGTGGCCCAGCAGCCGGGGCTTGATGTCGTCCCGGGTCAGCGGCTCCCGCAGCAGCGGATTCGCACGCAGGTAGATCTGCCCGACCGACAGGTAGTTCGCGGCCCGCCAGTACGCGTCGATCCGGCGCAGTTCGTCGTCCGCCAAGGTCATGACGCGATCTCCTCGATCGATAGGCGTCGTCGGGCCGCTGGCCCTACCCGCGCGCCCTTCGATGAATCGCGCGGGCCGGTCCGCCGCCCTGGGACCCTCATCGGATCATGGTCCGCGCGCGCTCCTGCAGGGACCAAGGTCCCCCGGCGGGCGGACGTACGCCGCGGGCCGTACCGTCCCCGCGGACGAAGGTCCCGGATCGGGGGACTCCGGCGGAGAAGGACCGTCGGACGCGGGACGTTAGCCCCTGCCCGCCCGCCCCCGGCGGCAGCAGCATCGAGGTATGCGCTTCGACACGAACGGGCTGGAGATCCTCGACCGCGAGGAGTGCCTCGCCCTCATGGCATCCGTGCCGGTCGGCCGGGTCGTCTTCACCGACCGGGCCCTGCCCGCGATCCAGCCGGTGAACTTCGTGCTGCACGGCGATGACGTGATCATCGCGACCTCGGCCGGTTCCAAGCTGGCCGCGGCCACGGCGGGCACGATCGTCGCCTTCGAGGCCGACGCCTTCGACGCCGGCGACGAGGCGGGCTGGTCCGTCACGGTCGTCGGGCAGGCGCGGGCGGTCCGTGACTCCGGGGAGCTGCGCCGGCTGTCCCTGCTGCCGCTCGACCCGTGGATTCCCGGGCGGCACGACCACTTCATCCGCATCCGGAGCGACGTCATCAGCGGGCGGCGGATCCATCCGACGATGGTGGAGGCGAGACCATGACCGGGACGCTGGAGGAACGGCCGGTGGGCGAGGCCATGTCGGCCGACGTGCTCGCCGTCACCGAGGACGAGTCGGCGCTGCTGACGTGGGAGCTGATGCGACAGGGCGGCTACCACCACGTGCCCGTACTGCGCGACGACGGGAGCCTCGTCGGCGTCCTGGACGCCGAGACGCTGGCCGCCGCCTGGGACAGCGGCGGTCCCGACCGGATGCGCAAACCCGTCGGAACCCTCGTCGGCCACCACCCGCCGGGGCACGTACGCCCGCAGGACTCCGTCGCCACGGCCGCGCGGGCGATGCTCGCCGCCGGGACCGACGTCGTCCCGGTCCTCGACGACGACGGGCGGCTGTCGGGACTGTTCACGGCGTGGGACCTGATCGCCCTGGCCGCCGGCGCGCACCCGCGTACCCGGGCGGGGCACGTCACCGCGCCGCCGCTCTACCGCATCGAGCCGGTGGTGCCCAGACGGCACCCGGAGGGCAGCGCGATCCCGCCGAGCTGACCACCGGGCCGGCACGCTGGTTCCGCGCGCTACAGCCGGCGCCAGCGGGCCTCGCAGAAGGAGTACAGGCCGAACACGACCAGGCCGAACGCGACCAGGACCAGCAGCCACGGGCCCACCGCGGTGGACGCGAACTCACGCAGCGTCCCGTCGACGCCCCTGGCCTTGCCCGGGTCGTAGGTGACGCCGGCGTAGCCGAGGAAGACTCCGGCGGCGGCGAACACCAGTGCCCGTGTGGAGCGGCCCACCATGCCGAGCGCCTCGACGACCCTGCGGACCCGGACGCTCATCTGCTCGGTCTTGAGCTGCTTCTCGAAGTTGCGGCGCAGCGCGCCCACCGCGATCCCGATGCCGCCGGCGACGAAGCCGATCCCGACGAGCAGGACGAGCCACCGGCCCGCCGGGAGGTCGTGCATCGCCTTCGCGGTGAAGTCCTTGGACTTCTTGTCGCTGGACCCCGGTCCGCCGGCGCCGACGTTGAACGCCACGGTGGTGGCGCACACCGCCGTGTAGAACACGCCGCGCGCCAGGGAGGCCAGGCGCTTGCCGACCTTGTGCCCATCCGGCCCCGACTGACCCAGGAGTGCCTCGCTGAAGCGCCACAGGGCGAGGCCCGCGAAGCCGGCCGCCAGCAGCCAAAGGATCACGGTGCCGCCGGAGGTCTTCGCGACCGTCTGCAGGGCCCCCTGCCGGTCCGCCTGCTGCCCGCCCTTACCGAAGGCGATCTTGATCGCGAGGTACCCCACCAGGAGGTAGATGACGCCGCGGGCGGCGAGGCCGCTCCGGGCGAGAAGCTGGAACGGCGTGCTGTTGGACGCGCGGCGGCCGGCCGCCTGTACGTGTGCGCTCTGCACGGTCATAGCCACCTCCGGGATCGGCCGCGGAGATGCCCTGTCCGCATGAGCTCAAACCTGGTGACCGGCCGCGCGCCCTGGGGGACCGTCGCCTGCGGTCGCCCGGTGGGTCAGGCCGCCTGTTCGGCGGCGTCGAGGCCGGCCGCGGTGCGGATGAAGTCGGCCGCCTCCCGTACCGCCGCCCGCGCCTCGGGGAACAACCGGTTGAACAGCTGGAACACGTGGATCTGGCCGGGCCAGACCTGGAGCCGGCAGCTGTTCCCGGAGGCGGTCAGCGCCTCGGCGAGCCGTTCGGCCTCACCGCGCAGGACCTCCTGCCCCGCCACCTGGATGAGGAACGGCGGCAGCTGGAGGCCGGCGCAGTCGAGCAGGGTCAGGCGCGGGTCGGACCAGTCGTTGTGGTCGCCGACGTACAACCGGCCGAAGTGACGCGCCAGCGCGGGGCTGATGAACGGGTCGCGGTACTCCCGGTCGCTGAGCACCGACAGCTCGCAGCTGAGGTCGACCCAGGGCGAGAACAGCACGACGCCACCGGGCACCGGCAGTCCGGACCGGCACGCCTCGCCGACGGTGGCGGCGGCGAGATGCCCTCCGGAGGAGTCGCCGGCGATGACGATCCGGGACGGCGGCAGTTCGGTGAGGAGCCACCGGTAGGCCGCCAGGGCGTCCTCGAGCGCCGCGGGGAACGGATGCTCGGGAGCCAGGCGGTAGCTCGGCGCCAGGACCGGCAGTCCGGTGTCGGCCGCGAGCCGGCTCGTGAGCGTCCGGTGCGTCCGCGGCGAGCAGAACGCGTACCCGCCCCCGTGCAGGTACAGGATCGCGCCCTTGCGCTGTTCGGGGGGCCGGACCCATTCCCCGGTGACCGGGGCGCCCGCCGTGCGGGCCAGGTCCTCGACCCGCACTCCGGGATCGGGTCGTAGCAGGCGGGTGCCGTGTTCGAGCGCCATGCGGAGCACCGTGAGGGAGACGAAGCGTCCGTTGAGGCGGTCGACCATGGGCCGCCAGCCGAGGCTCAGGGCACGTGCGAGCGCCCTGGCCTGGCGGCTGGGAGCGACGATGTCGGCGAATCCGGCGGGAAGGTCGTCGTAAGAGGTCACGCGACACCACCGGCGGGTATCGAACGGCCCGGCTCCGACGCCCGGCCGCAGGGGGGATTTTGTGTCATTACTGCGCCTCGGTGTACTTGTCTGGAGGAACCACCTCGATCGTCCCTCCGCCCCTGTGACCCGCGATACGGGGGAATCCCCCCTTGGGATACCTGCTTCTCCCCGCTCCCGGGCCGCGGGTATCTCCCCACGGAGAGATCCGGTGACGCAGTGTGACCAGATCCGCGCGGCGGTCCCGCCCGTTCGGTGACGGTCCGTCGTCAGCGCCCGGCGTGATCCGGGAGACGGGAGAGCAGTGCCCGCTTGTCGAACTTGCCGCTGGCGGCGACCGGCGCCTCGGGGATCACCGTGATCGTCTTGGGCACGCTCGCGGCGCCGAGCCGGTCCCGCACCGCCCGCGCCAGCGTGCCGAGGTCCGGGGCCCGGTCGCCGGCGGGCACCACGAACGCGTGGATCGCCTCGCCGGTCCCCTCGTCCGGCGTACCGACGACGTACGCCTGGTCCACGTCCGGGTCCTCCGCGAGGACGGCCTCGATCGGACCCGCGTAGCAGACCTCGGCGTTCACGATGATCACCTCCCGGGTACGCCCGACGAGATGCAGCAGGCCCCGGTCGTCGAGCCGGCCGAGGTCCCGGGTGCGCAGCATGCCGTCCCGCAGCACCTCGGCCGTCTGGTCCGGATCGCCCCAGTACCCGCACATCACGGACGGGGTCCGCAGCCACACCTCCCCGGTCTCCCCCACTCCGACCGGGCGTCCCTGCTCGTCCCGTACCTCGAGATCGACGAACGACAGCGGCCGGCCCACCGAGGTCAGGACGTCGGCCGGCCCCTCGTCGATCATCTCCGGCGTCAGCACCGAGATCAGGCCCGCCTCGCTCTGCCCGTACCCCTGGTACACCACCGGGCCGAGACGCTCGACGGCCTCCGCGAGCCGCCTCGGACTCACCGGCGACCCGGACACCATGACGGCGCGCAGGCTGCCCGTGTCGACCGGCTCCTCGCGCAGGATGTCGAGCATCTGGTACAACCGCGGCACCGTCATGATCGTCCCGGTGATGCGGTGACGTTCGATGGCGTACGGGAACAGCGGACGCGTGTCGGCCGGGTCCAGGATCACCCCGGTGCCGCCCGCGATCAGCGTCAGCGAGGTGAAGTGCATGACCGCCGCGCTGGCCAGCGTGCCGAAGACCAGGCCGCGTTCGAAGCCGTGCGCCAGCCGGACCAGCTCCGGCGTCCACGTCGCGGGGTTGTACGCCCAGTCCGCGGTGAGGGCCCGGTAGGTCATCGCGCAGCCCTTGGGCCGTCCGGTGCTGCCGCTGGTGTACGTCAGCCGGCCCACGTCACCGGCGCGTCCCCGTACGGTCAGTGGCTCGTCCGCCGCGCCGGTGAGCAGGTCCTTCGCGGCCGGGCACTCCCCCAGCGAGAGCACCGGCCGCGCGCCGGCCGCCGCGATCAGCTCCGGCGTCACGGAGGGCCTGTCGACCAGGACCGCCTCGATGTCGGCGCTGAGGATCGCGGCGAGCCGCTCGGCGGTGTACCCCGGTGGCACGCCCACGACGCGGCAGCCCAGCGCGTGCGCGGCGATGTGCGCGGCGTACGCCTCCGGCGTGACGGTCGTCACCAGCGCGATCCCCTGGCCGGGTCCCAGCCCGGCGGCGGCCAGGGCGGACGCCAGCCGCCGGACGGTCTCCAGCAGCGCGCTCCGCGTGACCGTACGGTCCCCGCACTCGAAGGCCGGCCGCTCCGAGGCCCCTGCCAGCGCGTCCAGCAGGGTCTGGGGGAAGATCGCGTCGTCTGGCCTGTCCTGCATCGTCGCCTCGCTGCGGTCGACTCGTCCGACGCGCAGGAGACTAGGCCGGTCCTCCTCAGAGCATTCTCAGAACGACGGCCGCGGTGAGATGGTCGTGCCGCAGGCACGGCGCAGGCAACGGGAAGGAAGAAGATCGTGGTACAGGGGACGGGCAGCCCGGAGCGTACGCTCACCGAGGACGAGATCCGCCGGATCGTCCAGGACCTGGCGACCGGCGTGGACGTCGGCGGCCGGCACGTCGTCGTGATCATTCCGGACGGGACCCGGTCGGCGCCGATGCCCCTGATGCTCCGCCTGCTCCACGACGCGCTCGCCGGCCGTGCGGCCCGGATCGACGTCCTGGTCGCGCTCGGCACCCACCAGCCCATGGACGACGCCGCGCTCGACGCCCTCGTCGGCGCCACCGGGATCGGCCGGGACCGCCTGCTGCCGGAGATGACCGTCGTCAACCACGCCTGGTCCGACCCGGCGGCGTACGCGACCCTCGGCACGATCACCGCCGAGGAGGTCGGCGCGCTGAGCGGCGGGCGGCTCGACGCCCCCGTCGACGTGCGGATCAACCGCCTCGTCGTCGAGGCGGACCTCGTGATCGTGTGCGGACCGGTCTTCCCGCACGAGGTCGTCGGCTTCTCCGGCGGCAACAAGTACTTCTTCCCGGGCGTCGGCGGCCCGGAGGTGATCGACCTCTCGCACTGGCTCGGCGCCCTGATCACCAGTCATGACATCATCGGTACCCGCGGCATCACCCCCGTGCGGGCGATCATCGACCGCGCCGCCGCGATGATCCCGACGCCGAAGCTGTGCCTGGCCATGGTCGTACGCCCGGGCGGGACCGAACTGGCCGGCCTCTACGCCGGGACGCCCGAGGAGGCCTGGGCCGCGGCCGCCGGCCTGTCCGCCCGGGTCCACATCCGCCACGTCGACCGGCCGTACAAGAAGGTGCTGTCGATCATGCCGCGCCGGTACGCCGACATGTGGACGGCCGCCAAGGGGATGTACAAGGTCGAGCCGGTGATCGCCGACGGCGGCGAGGTGATCATCTACGCGCCGCACATCGACCGCTTCAGCGTGACGCACGGCGCGGTCCTCGCCGAGATCGGCTACCACACGCGCGACTACTTCCTCGCCCAGTGGGACCGGTTCCGCGACCGGCCGCTCGGCGTCCTGGCGCACAGCACGCACCTGCGCGGGCAGGGCACGTTCGAGGCGGGAGTGGAGCGGCCGCGGATCGACGTCACGCTCGCCACGGGCATCCCCGAGGACGTCTGCGCCGCCCACGGCCTCGGCTACCGGGACCCCGCCTCCATCGACGTCGACCGATGGATCGCGGACCCGGACCCGGACGTCCTGGTCGTCCCCGACGCAGGCGAGATCCTGTACCGCCTCCGCCCGGCGGACCGCCGGGCTTAAGACAAACGCGACCTGTCACAGAAACGTACGCTGCGCGGTCTCTGTCAGCGGGACTGGCCGTCGCGGCCGTCACCGCCCAGTTCGCGCACCACATCGCAGACGGGCGTGCCCGCGAGAGCGTCCTCGCCGCGTCCAACGGGGTCCGCGGAGCGCTGGAGAAGGCCGAGATCGGCCGCCCGCTCAGTCATCATCGCCGTACGACCTCACGGCGTCACCCGTCGCGATCTGCTACACCGTGGCCATCCCGACCGCGCAGTCCGGATCGGACGATGCCGCTCACCGGCGAACGCGGCGGAGACGGCGCGGCGGCAGGACACGAGGGCCGCTCCCTGTGACGGGGAACGGCCCTCGAAACCGCGCGGCCTACGGCGTGGTCAGCCGCATGGGCCCTGGTCGGCCCACACGTCGGCCTTTCCGGGCGTCTCGCCCTGGGTCCACCACCGGGCCTTCCACGTGTGCGACGCGTACGTGACCAGGTTCCCGCCGGTGTAGACCGCGGACGCGCTCCAGGCCGGCGCCGAGCAGGAACCGGGCGCGGGCGGGGTCGGCGTCGGGATCGGCACCGTGGGCGAGGCGCCGAACCTCGCCGTGTAGCGGGTGAAGTCCCAGGCCGACTGCGCCACGCTGGAGCAGGTTCCCGAGGTACGCCCGCCGTTGTCCGGAGGGCTGCACTGCCGGTCCCGGTTGACCGACCAGAAGGTGTACCGCGAGAGTTTGTGCGAGGTGACGTAGTCGAGCACGGCCTGGAAGTCGGACTGGGTGAAGATCTCACCGCTGTCGGACCGGCCGTTCATCATCGACACGCCCTCGTGCGCGTACGCGGTCACGGAGTCCCAGCCGAAGGTGCTCATCAGCGTGTTGTGGAAGCCCTCCAGCGCGCTGATCTGCGACGTGGACCCGTTGAAGCCCCCGTCGAAGGGCATGATCGCGTAGTTGGCGGGAGTGAATCCCTGGCTCTTTGACTCGGCCAGGAGCTGCTTGCCGAACCAGCCCGTGCCCTCACCGCCGGTCGTGCCGGCCGTCGTCACCGAGACGTACAGACCCGGGTTGTTCTGCTGCAGGATCTTCGCCGCGCCGATCTCATTGTGGATCGCCGCCGCGTTCTCGTACTCCGGCTCCTCCAGGTCGAGGTCGATCGCCTTCAGCGCGTACCTGCTGATCACCTGCTGGTACGCCGCGGCGGTCGATGCCGGATCAGCGCATGCCTGGCCGAGCTTGGTGCCGTTGTAGCCACCGGCCGACACGGTCACGTCGCCGTCCGCCGCACGGATGCCGTTGATGACCGACGCGGCCTGCGCGTCGGAGGTGAGTTCGTGGGTGCCGTCCCAGGTCGGCCGGCAGCCTCCGCCGTTCGGCGCGAGGATGAAGGCGAGCTGGAAGGTCTTCTGGCCGGTCGCGCTCATCACCGGCCCCAGGTCCGGCGGGTCGTTGTCGAACGGCATCACGTACGGCGCGGCGCCGTACCAGTTGCCGCCGAGTGCCGCGGCCGGGCTCGTGGCCGCGGCACTGACCCCGGTGACGGCCGCGGCCGTCCCAAGCGCCGCCGCCACCGCGGCGATCGCGGCGACGAGCCCTTGCCTGCGGCCGGGCATGCCCGTTCTCCATCGCATGTCGCTTCTCCTTCGGGGGTCGACGCACGGCCAGCGGCCGCACGTCTTGGCGGGGGATGGGAAGCTCAGCAATCTTTTAGGAAAGTTTCCAGTCTGGACTTGCCTCGGAGGATACTCGATGAACGCGTCCCCGGGGAGACCCTGATCGGCATTGAGGACCTCAGAGCCTGAGGCCGTCGGGAAGAACGGGCACCGGCCCTCTGCGATCAGCGCGGAGTGGGACGGCACGGCCCGCCCGTGAGCCGCCTCACCAGTCTCCCGGGCGGCCAGATCGGCGCGTAACCGTCAGAAGGGGCGCCAGGGGGTGCCGTCGCCAGAGGCCGTTTCGCCTCAGTAGAGATTTCCCGGCTGAGTAGACGACCCTCTGCGCGACGCCCCCACCCACGTCGCGCTTTCAGAGCATCGCCGAGCGGACATGCTCGTCCTGAGAGGCCGCGGTACGACCGGAGGGCCGGGGCGGGCGCGTCCACCATCACCGTCGCGCGAGCCGCCCGTCCGTCTCAGGCCGAACCGGACACCCGGTGGGTGCCCGCCTTCAGCGCGTGTCCCCTCAGGCGGCATTCGTGCCTGCTGAGGGGACGGCGTCCAACGCGACGGGGAGGCGGCGTCCCCCGGCTATTTGCACTTGATGGCGGCGCTGTACCACTTGTTCGTGTGGCCCTTGTACGTGTCCTGCCACCACGTCGCGACCGTCGCGTACCCCTTGGGACACTTGTATCCGGAGAAGGCGACCTTCTTCGCGCCGGAGCTCTTCTTCAGCGTCTTCAGCTTGCCCGGCGTCCCATCGGCCTTGTACGGCAGAACCCCCAGTGTGCCCTTGACCTTCTTGTCGTTGGTCATCCAGCTCTCGAGCTTGCCGCCGCCGATCCGCTTGATGCAGACGTAGAGCTTCTTCCGCGGCGGAAAATTCCGGCAGTACTTCTTCTGCACGACGACTACCGACGTTACCGGGGCGGCGGCCGCGGAGACGGCCGGAGCCTTCGTGCCCGTCTCAGCGGAGGCGACCGGAGCGGCGAGCCCCGCGATCGACGCGATGGCTCCGGCGGCGATGATCGTACGAACCACTGATTTCAATCTTCATCCGTTTTCTCTCGGGATGCGCTGTCAGTGGCAACGTAGTGATCCGCCCCGGCCCTGCGACAGGACTCCAAGACCCAACTTCCGGCGTCCTCGTTGGGCCCCAGGACCCATCCCCGACGCGAGAGGAGCCGAGCTATCGGGTCGCAGCGCCCGTCTCCCGGACCGCCCCTACACAGCGAAAAAGGGTCCCGGATGATCTCCGGAACCCTCTCTGACCTGCTCTCACACTGGGTGGGCGA
This sequence comes from Actinoallomurus spadix, assembly GCF_024055725.1. Taxonomy (GTDB): domain Bacteria; phylum Actinomycetota; class Actinomycetes; order Streptosporangiales; family Streptosporangiaceae; genus Actinoallomurus; species Actinoallomurus spadix. Next base: position 161,800 of record NZ_JAMXMX010000004.1, read on the forward strand.
TACTGGGTTCGAACCAGTGACCTCTTCGGTGTGAACGAAGCGCTCTCCCACTGAGCTAATCGCCCCAGGCGGATCAGCCCGCCGCGGAAAAGACTAGCGCATCTCCCGCCCTCTTCGCGCATCGGCGATCAGAGCTTCGACGGGAGGTTTAGGCCGAAGGCGTGGAGGTAGGCCACGATCGCGGCGGCGACGATGACGCCGGCGCAGATGGCCAGGAGCTGGTTCCGGCGCCGTACCCGTGGGTCGAGGGCCTTCTCCTTCGCTTTGCTCGCCGTTTGCTTCGCGGAGGTGAGGGCACGTTGCGCCCAGGCGAACTCGGTCGCCAGGATGGCAAAGCCTACGAAGATCGCTGCCCATCCCGGGCCCGGCAGCGCCAGCATGGCGACACCCGCCGCGAGGACCGTGACGCCCACGGTGAACACGGCGAGCCGCCACATGTTGTTCAGCAGGGGACGGGCGCGGATGCGCTCCCGCCAGTCGCTCAGCGTCTCCCTCATGGGACCGACCCTAGGTCACTTCGCTTCCACGCAGGTCAGAGCGGGTATCTAGACCGGTGAGGTAGGTCACATGACGTACGGGGGGCGGAATGTTCTTAGGACTTTTGGCAGTTACGCGTCACAGAGCCAGGGGGACACCCGTTGGAGGGAGCGAGGTCCTCACCGAGAAACCCGCGATGCGGGACTGACGCCTGAAGGATGACCGATGAACAGCAGCAGCACCACTGCCTCCGCCGAGGTCGGCCTTCGGCTCCTCGTCCCGGACAGGACGATCATCCCGCTGCTTGCGACGTTGGACTACTCCGCTGATGACCCTTATGCGATACGTGTGGCGTTCCATGTGGGGAACGAGGCACCGGTGGAGTGGATCTTTGCTCGTGAGCTGCTGACCGTCGGCATTGTGCGCAAGGTCGGCAGGGGTGACGTGCGGGTGTGGCCGGCGGAGAAGAGCGGCGAGCGGATATTGAACCTGACGCTGTCATCGCCGTTCGGACGGGCACATTTCGAGGTACCGCTGACGCCCCTCACGGACTTCCTTGACCGGACGTATGAGATCGTTCCTGCCGGCCGGGAAGCTGACTTCATCGACATTGAAGCCGAACTGGACGACCTCCTCTGGCACATCTGAACCCCCGGCATTGACCGTACGGCCCCGCACCAGGCGCCTCCCAGCGCTGGCCCACACCCATGGTGCGGGGCCGTACGCCTGTCACGGGTCGAGGTCGGCGGCGCCGCGCTCGGCGAAGACCTCGATCGCCTTACGGGTGACGGGGCCCGGGGCGGCGGGGAAGACCTTGCCGTCGACGGCGCGGATCGGCTGGATGTCGCGGGTCGTGGAGGTGAGGAACGCCTCGTCGGCGGCGCCGAACTCCTCCAGCGGCAGGTCCTCCTCCTCACCGCCGCACCATTCCAGTACGAGCGCCCGGGTCACTCCCGCGAGGCAGCCGGAGGACAGCGGCGGGGTGGTCAGCCGCCCGTCGCGGACGACGAAGACGTTGGAGCCGGTGCCCTCGCAGAGGTTCCCGGCGAGATTCCCGAAGATCGCCTCCGCGCCGCCGTGCTCGTGGGCGTAGGCGAGGGCCTTGGCGTTGTCGCCGTACGAGGTGGTCTTGAGGCCGGAGAGGGCGCCGCGCTCGTTGCGCGGCCAGGGCACGACCGAGACGTCGGCGGCCGGCGGGAACGGCGTCTGCTCGGCGACCGCGACGATCGCCGTGGCGCCCTCCGCGCCGCGGTCGGAACCGAGCGGGCCGACGCCGCTGGTGTAGGTGATCCGGATGCGGGCCAGGTCCCACGACGGCGCCGCGGCCAGGACGGCCAGCGTGCCCCGGCGGATGGCGTCCAGGTCGGGCTCGGGCAGGCCGAGACCGGTCGCGGAGACGGCGAGCCGCCGCAGGTGGCGGGTCAGGGCGAAGGCCTCTCCGCGTACGGCCTTGACCGTCTCGAACACGCCGTCGCCGACGAGAATGCCGTGATCGAAGACCGACACCCGCGCGTTCTCCGGGGCGTGCAGTTCTCCGTTGATCCAGACCGGGACGTTCCCGGTCTGGGAGCTGAGCTCGACCACCGTGAAGCCACCTCTCCGTGCCGGGCGCCGCGGCCCGGTCCTCCCTGCTCGGCCGCCGGGCCCGAACACCCCCGGCCACCCCCACACTACGACCCGTGCGCGCCTGCTTCGAGCCAATAAACGCGGACGTCACGCGCCGGCCGTACGGCTCCGGCCGCCGCCGGGGAGGTCCCGTGGGAACGCCGGGAGCCGTCACCGCGTCGAACGACGACGGATCAACCCGGACCGACTCAGCGATCAGCCAGGAACCAGGCATTACCATCGACACGACTCATTCCCGCATCTCCAGCCGTCCCGATGAATAAGAGACTCAGATGAACGACCAGGTGCCCGGTTACCGCATCCTGGAGCGGGTGGGCGAGGGCGGGTTCAGCGTCGTCTACCGCGCCCTGCAGGAGCGTCTGAATCGCGTCGTCGCCTTGAAGGTGCTGTCCGTCGAGGACGTCGACGACGACACGATGCGCCGGTTCGAGCGCGAGTGCCAGATCACCGGACGGCTCACCGGCCACCCGAACGTCGTCACCGTCCTCGACACCGGCATGACGAGCGGCGGGCGTCCGTTCATCGCGATGGACTACTTCGAGCGGGGGTCGTTGCGGGACCGGCTGTCGCGCGAGGGGCCGCTCCCCCTGCAGGACGTCCTGCGGGCCGGCGTGAAGATCGCCGGCGCCCTGGCCGCCACGCATGAGGCCGGGGTGCTGCACCGCGACGTCAAGCCGCAGAACATCCTGGTCTCCAAGTACGGCGAGCCGGCGCTCGCGGACTTCGGCATCGCCCGGCTGGCCGGTTCGTCGGAGGTGACGCACACGACCGCGTTCACGCCGCACCACGCGGCGCCGGAGGTCGTCAACGGCGAGCAGCCGGGAGTGACCGCGGACGTCTACTCGCTGGCCTCGAGCATGTACCAGCTGCTGGCGGGCGGCCCGGCGTTCAAGTCGACGGGATCGTCCAACGGCATCGGCGCGCTGATGATGCGCATCCTCAACGAGCCCCCGCCCCCGATCCAGCGCCAGGACGTTCCGCAGCAGGTCTACGACGTCATCGCCAAGGCGATGGCGAAGACCCCGGCCCAGCGGTACCCCAGCGCTGTCGAGTTCGCGGGCCGGTTGCAGCAGTTGCAGGCCGAGCTCGGGCTTCCGGTGACGGAGCCGGCGGGCAGCGACTCGATCACGGCGCCGCCCGCCCCGACCCCGTACATCCCGGAGCAGGACCATTCCGGGCTGACCGGTCCCGGCTTCGAACTGCTGGCCCGGCAGTACGCTCCGCCGCACCTGCCGGCGGCGCATCCGGACGCCGCCGGCCCGGCGGCCGGCCCGGCGCCCGCCTCGCCGCCCGCGGCCGCTCCGAGGCCCGCGCCGCCCCGGGCGCCGGACGCCGGTCCCAGCCGCGCGCCGAGTGCCGGTGCCCCTCAGGCGGCGAGCAGCGGACCGGCCCGCACACCGGGCCCCGGCCCCACCGGCGCGTTCGACGCCGGTCGCGCCGGCGGACGGGGCGCCGGACCCGTCCAGGGTGCGGGGCAGCGCCCGCCGGTCCCCGTGCCGCGTCCCCGTGAGGCGACGCCGCGGACGCTGCCGGAGACCGCCGACCCCCTGGACCTGGCGCGCGTGGGCGGAGGCGACCGTAAGGGCCGTCCGGGCGCCGTCGTGGCCGGTGTGCTGGCCGGTGTGGTGGTGATAGCGGGCGCCGGCATCGGCGGGTTCCTGCTGTTCGGGAACACCGGAGACGGCACGAAGGACAAGCCGACACCGACGCCGACCGCGCCGCAGACGCACGCCTCGTCCGCTCCCGTGGCGGTCCCGTCTCAGGTGATGATCGCCGCGACCCCGCGCGACCTGCGCGCGACGGACAAGGGGCAGATCGTGGTCCTGCGCTGGAAGCTCGCCAAGAACAACAACTACCCGATCTGGGTGCAGCAGTCCGACGGCTCGCCCACCCAGGCCCCTCCGCAGGCGCTGCCACCGCGTTCCACGACGATGACCGTCTCCGGCCTGGACGCCCGGAAGGGGTACTGCTTCACGGTCGGCGCGCTGGTCGCTCTCGGGCAGAGCGACGGGCAGTCCGCGACGATCGCGTGGTCCAAGCCCAAGTGCATCCGGGGTGCCACGGCCCACTGACGTGTCGGCCGCGCCCGTCAGTGGTCAGCGCGGGCGCAGCGAGCGGGGGTGCAGGCGGCGGGCCAGGCGTCGCCGGAGGCCCGCCGTCCGCCGGACGAGCCGGCGGATCTCCTCCGTGTGCCGCCAGGCGGCCTCGGCCGTGTCCGGTCCGGGCGGCGTCGCGGCGTACCGTGACCGGTTCACGAGGTCGGCGAGGGGACGCAGGTGCGCTTCGGCCCCGGGGACCCGTTCGGCGCCGAAACCGGCCACCTCGTGGGCGGTCAGGGCGGTCACGGCGGGCAGGCCGACCGCGCCCAGCGCCTCGCGGGTCTGCTCCCAGGCCCCGGTGATCCGCGCGGCGGGGGTGGCGCCGCCGCGTCTGCGCCGGCGCCGCAGCACCGGGACGATGAGGACGCCGGCGAGGTACGCCGCCGGCAGGAGCGGGACCGCCGCCACCCCGTACACCCACGGCGGTGTCGGTGACGTCTTGTGGGCGGGCCGGGCCGGGGCCTTGGGCGCCGGCGCGCCGTGCTTGCCGGATCCGCCGTTGTCCTTCTTGTGGGCCGCCGCGCTCTTCTGCGCCGCCTCCAGTTTCTGCTGTGTCTCCCCCGCCGGCACCGAGTCCGGTTTCTTCGACGCTCCGGTCTCCTCGGGCGTGGGGAAGAACGGCACCCAGCCGATCTCGGCGAAGGCGACCTCGGGCCAGACGAGCACGTCGCCGGAGCGGACCTGCCAGGAGCCGTTCCCGCCGACGCCCGGCCGGAAGCCGACGACGACGCGCGCCGGGAGCCCGATCGAGCGCGCCAGGACGGCGTACGCGGTGGCGAACTGCTCGGAGGTGCCGCGTTTGGACGTGCCGAGGAAGTAGCGCAGCTGCGCGTACGTGTGGCCGGGCAGGCCGGTCACGTCGTACCTGGCGGCGGTGCGGAGGTAGTCCGCGAGCTTCGCGGCGCGCTGGAACGCCGTGTCCTGGTCCTTGGTGATCGCCTGGGCGAGGCGGCGGAACGCGGGTACCTCGGCGGTCTTCGCGGTGGTGCCAGGCGACTCCGGGAGGCCGGAGGCGGCCTGGGCCTCGGCGTCCCGGGCGGGCTGGGCGTCCGCGAGCCGGGCGGCGTCGTAGTCGGGCACCATCGAGGTGACGGTGTACGCCTGCCCGGACCGCAGCGGCCGCCCCGCGGTCAGCACGCCGCTGCCGGGGTCGGTCGCCACCGCCAGGCCCTGCACCGTCCGTGGCCGGTCGGCGGCGGGCACCCAGACGCCGGGCAGCTCCTGGACGGTGAACCGCTGGACGACGCGCGTGCGGTGGACGCGCGGGTCCTCCGGGATGCGGCTGCCGGCCGGTACGAACCGCGCGCCGGAGGTCCACGTGACGCCGTCGAAGCGGTCCAGGACGGCGAGGCGCCAGTCTTCGGGCGCGTCGGCGCGTACGGTGAACATCTGCTGGTCCGGGGTCTGCAGCCAGGCCGACACCCGGTCGAGGGGGCTGATGCTGTCCCGCTGCTGCGGCGGCGGGGCCTTGACCGTCGCCCGCGGGTCGTACGCCTCGCCCCTCATGGGCAGGTACGGTCCGACGGCCGCGCCGAGCAGCCCGATCGCGGCGGCGGCCGGGAGCCCGGCGATCAGCCACAGCGGCCGGCCGCCGCTCCGTACGATCGTGAGCGCGCCGACGAGCCCGGCGAGCCCGGCGGCGACGGGAAGGTTCGAGCCGGGGCCGTTGACGCCGAGGAGCAGGGCCACGCAGAAGACGGCCACCGCGGGCAGCGCCGGCGCCGCCTTCGTCTCGGTCCGCACGGCCAGTTCGGCCCCGCCGAAGGCCGCGAGCCAGACGAGCGCGTGCGGCAGGACGAGGAGCTCGGGCCGGCCGGGGGCGGGCAGCAGTGAGGTGAGTGTGCCCTTCCAGGAGTCGCGCAGCGCGCCGCCCACCACGGTGAAGTCGCCGTGGAACAGCGTCAGCCCGGCGATGAGCGTCCAGGCCGCCGCGGTGGCGAGCACCGAGATCCACAGCGGCCAGGTCCGGCGGCGCGGCCAGGACAGCAGCGCCACGAGCACCACCGGGGCGACGGCCGCGACCGTGATGACGGGCACGAGGTCCCCGAACGCGAACACCCGGTGGAACGCCAGGCCGCCGGCGCCGGCCAGCGCGATCACGATGACGAGCGCGGTGACGAGCCGTACGCGCAGGACCCGCCGGGGCGCGGGCGGCGCGTCCGTGGCCGGTTCCGGGGGCGCCGCCGCCGTCGTGGTCATCGCGTCGTGCCCTTCCACGCCGCCTGCAGCTCCGCCAGGCCGGAGATCTCGACCAGGGCGACGCCGGGCAGGCGCGGGCCGGGGGCGTCGGGCCGCACGCGTACGCACACCACGCGGTCGAACCGCCGGCGCAGCGTCCCGGCGCCGGCCACGTCTCCGTGCCCGCCCGTGACGAGCACGAGCGCCCCGCCCGCCCGTACGCGCCGCGCGACCTCGACCGCGCCGTGCGCGACGTCCGTACGGGACAGCCCGGCCAGCCGGTCGAGGATCTCCTCCACGTCGTGGGCGCCGCCGCGGGTCTCCACGAGCGGCCCGTCCGCGGTGAGGACGCGGACCGGGAAGTTCATGCGCGCCGCGCCGGCCGCCACGGACGCCGCCGCGTCCACGGCCAGCTCGAAGTCGTCCGCGTCGGCGTAGGCGGCCGCGGCCGTGTCGACGACGACCGTCGTCTGCGGCATGCTCGCGTCGACGAGCTGGCGGACCATGAGCGTGCCGGTACGGGCGCTCGACCGCCAGTGGATGTGGCGCAGGTCGTCGCCGACGACGTACTCGCGCAGCGCGTGGAACGTCACCGTGCCCGCCGGCGCGGTGTCCGACGTGGGCCCCTCCAGGTGGTGGTTCCGCCCGGAGGGCAGGAGCGGCAGGGCGACGGTGTGCGGGCGGACCAGGAGACTGCGCGGCTCGCCGTACTCCCGGACCCGCCGGGCCAGCCCGAACGGGTCGGCGCGGACCAGCCGCAGCGGTCCCACCGGGATCTGCCCGCGCCGGTCGGTGGGCAGCGGGTAGCGGACCGTCTCGGCCGTTCCCCGGCGCAACACGGGCACCCGGACCTCGATCCGCCCGCCGCCGCACGCGTCGTACGCCCGCATCCCCGCGCGGCGCACCCGGCCGGTGTTGGTGACGTGCAGGACGCCGGTGGCGGGCTCGCCGCGCGCGACGCGGTTCGGTGTGACCTCCCGTACGACGGTGAGGCGCGGCCGCGGCAGCGTCCACAGCACCGCCGTCACGACGGCGACGAAGCCGCCGACGGCGAGGGCGACCGGTTCCGGGTAGCCGAGCAGGGCACCGGCGGCGTACAGCACCGCCGAGGCCGCGGCGACCCCCCAGCCGACGGGCGTGAGCACCTCAGACCCCGGTGGACTGCGGCACCGGCACCTGCGACAGGGCCTCGGCGACGAGGTCCGTGGCGGTACGGCCGCGCAGCTCCGCCTCCGGCGTCAGCATGAGCCGGTGGGCGATGACGTGGGCCGCGAGGCCCTTCACGTCCTCGGGGACGGCGAAGGACCGGCCGGCCGCCGCGGCCCGCACGCGCACGGCCCGCAGCAGCGCGAGGCTCGCGCGGGGGCTGGCCCCCAGGCGGATGTCGGGATGCCCGCGCGTCATCGCGACGACCTGCACGAGGTAGTCGTAAAGCGGAGGCGCGACGTGGATACGGCCCGCGAAGTCGATCATGTTCTTGATGTCGGCCCCGCCGGCGACCTTCGGCAACTGGTCGATCAGCGGCCCGGTCGGCGTGCCGGCCAGCACGGCGACCTCCGAGGCGTGGTCGGGGTACCCCATCGAGATCTTCATGAGGAACCGGTCGAGCTGCGCCTCCGGCAGCGGGTACGTGCCGTCCATGTCGACCGGGTTCTGCGTCGCGATCACCATGAACGGCCGGGGCACCAGATGCGGCTGCCCGTCCACGGTCACCCGCCGTTCCTCCATGACCTCCAGCAGCGCCGACTGGGTCTTCGGCGAACCCCGGTTGATCTCGTCCGCGACCACGATGTTCGCGAAGATCGGCCCGGGATGGAACTCGAACCGGTTGTTCGACTGGTTGAAGATCGACACGCCGGTGACGTCGGACGGCAGCAGGTCGGGCGTGAACTGGATCCGCGTCCAGCGCGCGTCGACGCTCGCCGCGAGCGTACGGGCCAGGGTGGTCTTGCCGACTCCCGGCACGTCCTCCAGCAGCAGGTGCCCCTCACTGAGCAGGCACAGCAGCGCCAGCTCGACGTTCTCCCGCTTGCCGCGGATGACCCGCTCGATGTTGCCCGCCAGCGCCCCGAACAACTGCGCGAAGCGTCCAGCCAGGGCGTCCGCGTCGGACGCCCCGTGAATCTCGGCCGTCATCAGCCGGCACACTCCCAGATGGTCGGCCCGGCGAGCTCCTGCCACGGTGTGTGCGGCGTGTTCGGCAGATAACCGATCATGTACCCGACGTGCCCGTTGTGCGTGATGTGGTCGTACAGCTTGCCGCTGAACGCCGCCTTGCCGTTCGGGTGGTTGTACTGCGTCCCGATCTTCTGGCAGTCCACCTTCACCTTCTGGGTGTTAGCGTTCTTGATCTCCTCGACGAGAGTGCTCTTCGAGCTCGCCTGCGACCACACGTAGCTGACGTCGGTCGGGTTGCCGCCGTTGTGGATGCCGTACGTCCGCACCGGGCCCCTGAGCGCCCTGGTCGCGCTGCCGGTCTTGCCGCCGGCGCCGTTGGAGGCGGTCACCCGGATCGTGTACGAGCCGTTCTTCCAGATGCTCGGGATCGTCACCGACGTGCCGGAGATGCCGTCCTTGGTGTACGACTTCGGGCCCGTCACCTGGAGCCGGTAGGTCACGCCCTTGGCGTTCGGCGGAGCCTGCCAGCCGATCCTGGCGCCCTGCGCGGTGCCGGTGCCCGTGATGCCGCTCGGCGCGTCGGGCTGCGTGCAGGACAGAGTCGGGTCGGACTGGTCCGACTCGATCTCCGACTCGTGGTCGCCGTTCTGGTACGTCGCCGCGACCGCGAAGACGTACTCGGTGCCGCAGGTTCCGCCCCTCACGGTGAACGTGTAGTCCGGTCCGTCCGCGGGGATCCTGGCGGGCGTCGCGGTCAGGCCCGCGGGCAGGACGATCTTGTAGCCGGTCGCCTTCCCGCCGCCTCCAGGCTGGAAGTCCACCTTGATGCTCCCGTCCGGCTGCGCGGCCGCGCGCAGGTTGGTCGGCTTGTTCGGCGGCGTGACCTTGGGCGCCTCCGTCTTGGGCGGCGGCGGCGTCTTGGGCGGCTTGATCGACGGCTTGTGCGACCTCGGGCGGGGCGAGTGGGTCGGGATGCGCGGGACCGGAGGCGCCGACGTCGGCACCGGCGGCGCCGGCGCGTTCGAGGTCGGCTGGTTGTTGTCCTGGTTGTTGTCCTGGCCCTGGTCGTCGCCCTTCGGGATCGGGTTCTCAGGGCCGCCGGGCACCTTACCGGTGTACTTCTGCACCGGCTTGTGCGCGCCGGACCCGTCGACCACCACGGCCTTGGGGCTGTCAGGGTTGTTCACCCAGAGCAGGCCGTCCTTGACGAACGCCTCCAGCGGACCGGGCCGCCCGCTGACCGGCACCTGCGAGGCCATCCGGTTCGTCGCCGAGTCGTACACGAGGAGGCTGCCCGAGCTCTGGTCCGGGATGTAGACCCGCTGGCCGAGGACCTGCGGGGTCATGAGCTTGTGCTCCGGCAGCTGCAGCGAGACGCTGCTCACCGACCCGCTGCCCGCGTTGATCACGATCAGCGACTTGCCGGCCAGCAGCGGGACGAGCTGCCCCTCCGTGCTGGTCGGCGGCGCGGTGACGTGGCCCTTGCCGAGCTGCGCCACGATCGAGGGCAGCTTGACCTTCACCCGGATGCCCCCGTCGCCGAGGACGAGGCTCTCCGCCGTGGTGAAGTCCGTGACGACGGCGGCCCCGCCCGCGATCGTCAGCGCGAGGTCGTCACCGGCCCGCCCGACCCCGACCGGCTGCCCCGGCCGGCCGCTCAGCACCGAGGCCGCCTGCCCGTTGGTGGGCACCGGCACCCACAGCGTCGACTTCGCGTCGATGGCGGCCGCGCCGAGGGGCCCGGTCAGGCTGACCGGGTCGCCGGCCGTGGCCAGCGTCATCGGGTCCAGGCGCTGCACGTTGCCCTTCATCTGGTCGAGCGCGTACGCGGCGCCGGACCCGGACACGACCTGCATGCCGGCGGCACCGCGGTACGAGACGCCCTGGACGACGTTGAGATGCGCGGGATCGACGCGGCTGACCACGCCGGTCGTCTCGTCGACGATGAGGACGACGCCGCCCTGCTGGATCACCCGCATCGTGTGACCGGCCGTACCCGACAGGGTCACCTTGCCGTCGACCTTGCCCGACAGGCCGTTGACGTGGACGAGCTCGCCCTTCTTGGAGGACGTCAGCCAGCCGCCGACATCGGCGAGGTGGTACTTCGCACTGGCCATCCCGACACCGAAGACCACCGCGGCCGCGCACAACACCCCGACCGCGCCGATCGCGATCAACCCGGTCAGTCGATCACGACGGAAGAATCTGCGCTCCCCGCTCACCGCTTCGTCACCCCTCCGCGCCTGATCGTCGCTGCGACGCAGGCGCCACCTTAATGCGTCCGGGCGTCTCAAACCCGGCCAGTGCGGGATATTCGGACGCAACGGCGCTCTCAATGGTTCCAATGGGGAGAGGATGAATCGCCGCTCGAAGCCGGGACCAGGCCCATCAGCCGGGTTGGAACCGGTCAGTCAGCACGGAACCGGTCAGCCGAGGACGCAACCGAAGACGTCGGCCAGCCGGCCCCGGCCCAGCTCCGTCACGAACAGCGCCCGCCGCGCCGGCCCGCGCGTGAACCAGCCGTCCCCGATCATCCGGTCCGTGAGCGCCGCGCCGAGAGCGCCGTTGAGATGCGGACGGCGCTCGGTCCAGTCCAGGCAGTGCCCCGCGAACCTCCGGCGCGCCCGCCGCACGCCGGCGACGTCCACGCCGATCGACGCCAGCTGCCGCTCCCCCTTGTCGGTCACCTCGTACGCGGAGGCCGCGGGATCGTCGAACGACGAATCGACCGCCTCGAGGAGATCGCGGCTCAGCAGCGCCTCGAACAGCGCCGCGCCGGCGCGGCCCGCCAGGTGGTCATAACAGGTACGGGCCTCCTGCAGGGCGTGCGCCTGCCGCGACTGGCGGAGGCTGCGGACCTCGACGTCCGGGCTGATCCGGCTGATCGCCTCGATCACCGCGGCCACCTCGGCGCTCTTCAGGCGGTAGTAGCGATGCCGGCCCTGGCGCACGACGGTCACGAGATCGCCGTCCAGCAGCTTGGCCAGGTGCGAACTGGCCGTCGCCGCGCTCACCCCCGCCGTCCTGGCCAGCTCCCCCGCGGCGAGCGGACGCCCGTCGAGCAGGGCCGTCAGCATCGACGCGCGGGTGCGGTCCGCCAGCAGCGCGGCCACCGGCGCGATGTCGGAGTCGTACGGTGCTCGCATGCCCCCGACGGTACGCCGGACACGCTTCGACGGGCATCTAAAGATGCTGGTGACGTGGGCCGGGCCATTCGAGTTGGGGGTTGGGCCGGGCATCCGCTAGTGTTTACCCCGTTGCCGAGGGGGGAAGCCCCCGAGACACGCGGACGTGGCTCAGTTGGTAGAGCATCACCTTGCCAAGGTGAGGGTCGCGGGTTCGAATCCCGTCGTCCGCTCGGAGGAGAGGCCTCCCCAGGGCCTCACTCGGTGGAGTGGCCGAGAGGCGAGGCAACGGCCTGCAAAGCCGTGTACACGGGTTCAAATCCCGTCTCCACCTCTGAAGCACACTCTGCTTCGCGAGGGCGATTAGCTCAGTGGGAGAGCGCTACCTTGACACGGTAGAGGTCACTGGTTCAATCCCAGTATCGCCCACCATGTTAATGCAGGTCCGGCCATGTGCCTGGCCTGCATTTTGGTTTCTGGTGCTAACGATGGGCCGGAATCGGGAGCAGATCGGGGGCAGGGTGCTCCACAGCTGATCGGGACTACCCATTCGGTAGGTCGGGGTCGGTACTTCTCGGGGGTCGGGGTCATCGGGACCAGGGCTCCCGATGATGCTCCCGGCCGTGTTCCCCCTCGGCGCGAGATGGGTCGAGGTCACGATGATTGGGCCCGGCGGGCGGTCAAGGTGGTCCACCGTTCCTGCAGACGGTTCCGCAGGTTCTGCCGCATGGGGTCGGTGACGTGGCTGTAGACGCCGGCGATGCCGGGCATCCGGTGTCCCATCCGCTCGTATTTGAGGGCGTCTTCGATGCCGAGTTCATCCAGGACGGTCTTGTGGGGATGGCGCAGGCCGTGGAAGACCGCCCCAGGCAGGATGGGCGGCCATTTGCGGGCGGTGTCGCCGTCACAGGCGGGCCGCCACAGGCGGCGGGCGAAGTTGGATCGCCGATGCCAGTGACCACCCGCCACGCTCACGGCGCCGCCTATGCCCACCAGCGGTCCTCACAAGGGGAACGTGGGCCGAGGCAGTGGCTCCATGCCCCCAGCCGCATTTCCGGACGCCGGCCGACGGGCCGGCGCGGGCATCCCTCTTGGCGGCTCTGAACGCTTCGGGGGGCCAATCGGCAATCGCAGGGTGGGAGGCGAGGCAGGAGGAGGGCCATGACGTCCGACGCGGAACCGATCGGAAGATCGTCGGCCGGCGCGACAGGGAAGCCTGTCTCGGCCGGCGCGGCAGGGGAACCCACCGCGCCGGCCCAGGGGCAGGCGGCCCGATGGTCGACGTGAGCGTGCTCCGCCTGCCTCCCACCCTTCTCGCCGATTAGACGACCGAGGGCAGCCCACGCTGACCTGAGGACAAGGAGCTCCATGCGTCCCAGAAGATCCCTGTCGGCCGCCGCGATCCTGCTGCTCGCGGCCGGTCTCGCCCAGGCTCGCCCGGCCGCCGCGGCCACGGTGGCCCCGGCCGCCGGTGGCGACGGGCGGACCGCCACGCTCATCAGCGGGGACCGGGTCACTCTGACTCGGGACGGCGGCGTCAGCGTCGTCCCCGGCCCCGGCCGAGCGAAGATCCCCATGTTGACCAGCACGGTGTCCGGCCATGTGCGAGTGGTTCCGGCCGACGCGGTGCCGCTCTTGCGGGCGAAGCGGCTCGACCCGCGTCTGTTCGACGTCACCGGGCTGCTCGCCGATGGGTACAACGACCGGCGCGCCGACCTGCCGATCATCGCCTCCACCGACAGCGGCGTCACCGGTACGGTCGTGCACCGGATGACCAGCGTCAAGGCCACCGCCGTGCACACCCGCAAGCGGGACCTCGGCAGGCTGTGGTCCAGGGTGACCCGCAAGGGTGCGACCGGCAAGGTCTGGCTGGACGCGATCGGCCACTTCACCGGGGCCGAGGGCGTCCAGCAGATCGGCGCCCCGGACGCCTGGCACGCCGGCCTGACCGGCAAGGGGATCACCGTCGGGCTGATCGACAGCGGCGTCGACGTCACCCACCCTGACCTGGCCGGCCGCGTGGCCGCCCAGGTCGACTTCACGCCGGTGGCCGACGGTGGCGAGCCCACCAGCGGCGACGTGCACGACGTGGAGGGGCACGGCACGAACGTCGCCTCCGTCCTCGCGGGCAACGGGGCCGCTTCGGGCGGCCGTTACCGGGGCGTGGCTCCGGACGCCACGATCGTCTCCGCCAAGGTCGGCGACGGGGAACCGACTGAATCAGCCGTGATCGCCGGCATGGAGTGGGCGGCCGGCACGGAGCACGCCGCGGTCGTCAACATCAGCCTCGCATTCGCCGACGCCCCGGGCGACGACCCGCTCGAGTCCACCCTGAACAACCTGAGCGAGCAGTACGGGACGCTGTTCGTGGTCGGGGCGGGCAACGACGGCGATAACGGCGCCAACCCGAACGGCGCCGACGACTACGACGTCGCATCACCGTCCACGGCCGATGACGCGCTCAGCGTGGGCGCGGTCGACCACGACGACCGACTGGCCGCCTTCTCCAACCGTGGTCCGCGCCCCGGCGACAACGCCATCAAGCCCGAGATCACCGCGCCCGGTGTCGACGTCACCGTCGCCCGCAGCGCCGACTCGTCCGGCACCGGCCCCTACCGCAGCGGGGTGTGGGGGACGTCCGAGGCCGCACCGCATGTGGCCGGCAGCGCCGCCCTGCTCAAGCAGAAGCACCCGGACTGGACCGGTGCCATGCTGAAGGCCGCGTTGATGGGGACGGCCCGGCCTGCCCAGGGCGTCGGGGTGTTCGCCCAGGGCGCCGGCCGCGTCGACGTGGCCGGCGCGCTCGCCGACCCGGTGCTGGCCGACCCGCCCAGCCTGAGCATGGGCACCGCGACGTATCCGCACACCGACGACACTGCGCTCACCAAGGCGGTCACCTACCGCAATCCCGGCACCACCGCGCAGACGCTCCGCCTGGCCTTGACCGTGGACGGGCCGAACATGACGGCCACGTCCGGGCTGTTCAGCCTGAGCACGTCAACGCTGACCGTCCCGGCCGGCGGCAGTGCCCAGGTCAAGGTCACGGCCGCCGCCTCCACCGCGGCACCGAACGGGCCGTACTCCGGGCAGCTGACCGCCACCACCGCCGACGGCACGAAGGTGACCACACCGGTCGGGCTCATCCGGGAGGCCGCCACCCACACTCTGACGCTGCACCACCTCGGCGCCGACGGTCAGCCGACGGCGGAGTACTACACCACCGTCGTCGGCCTGGACACCCCATACGAGTACGACTCCCTCTTCCACTACGACCGGAACTACGGCAGCGACTTCACCATCAGTGTCCCCGAAGGGCACTACGCGATCGTCTCGCAGATGTTCTCGGCGCTACCGAACGAGACCTACGTGGCCCGGCCGAACCTCACCGTGGACACGGACACCGACCTCACGCTTGACGAGCGGGCCGGGCAGCCGGTCCGGGTCAGCGTGCCGACGGCCGGCGCGGTCCGCTCGGACAGCGCCGTCGAGGTCGGCATCCGCAACGGCAGCAACAGCTGGGTGACGGTCGGCGGTAGCAGCAACGAATCGATCCAGATGCGCACGGCCCAGATCGGCGGGTCCGGCGACAGCGACGCCTTCGTCTCGGAGATCCGGACGGCGTTCAGCGACGGATCGGATCCGAGCGCTTACGCCTACCAACTCGCCTGGTACCGGCCCGGAACGCTGCCCACCGGCTTCACCGAGTCCGTCACCGCGGATCAGCTCGCCGTGGACAGGACCTCCGCCCGCGCGCAGGCCCCGGCCGGCACGACCATCATGCAGTCGGCGCCGACCGTACCCGGTTATCCGCTGAGCCCCGTCTACACGAGCACGCCACTGGCGGCGACCCGCTACTTCAACACCGACGGCGGCATCAGCTGGACCTCGCAGGCGTACCAGTACTCGGAGGACTCCGCCGACTACTACACCGTCACCACGACCGGCCCGCCGACGGCCTACCAGGCCGGAAGGAGCTACACGTCCACCTGGAACGCCCCGATCATCGCACCGTGCCCGACCACCGGCGGTGGATGGACCGGCGACCAGCTCACCGTGCGGGTGGGCCCGTACTGCGACAGCGCCGGAAACGCCGGCTACGTCGACCAGGCCACCGCCGCCGGTACGACCACCCTCTACCGTGACGGCAAAGAGGTCGCCACCTCCGACGTGCCCGGCCACGCGCGGTTCACCGCACAGCCGACCGCGGGCGCCTACCGGCTCAACGTCGACTCCACCCGCGCGGCCTCGTTCGGCCTGTCTACCCACGTCACGGCGGACTGGACGTTCACCGACCCGGCCGCCGCCGCGCACCTCACGGCGATCCGGATGGCGCCGGCCCTGGACGCCACCGGCACCGCACCCGCCGGCCGTGCCTTCACCGTCCCGATCATCGCCGCCGCCACTGCCGTGACCATGCAGGTCTCCTACGACGACGGCGCCACCTGGCAGTCGGCCACGGTGACCCGCACCGGCACCGGTGCCTTCCGCGCCACGATCCGCCATCCGGCCGCTTCCGGGTACGTGTCCCTGAAGGTCCACGCCACCGGCGGCACCGCCACCCTCACCGAGACGATCGCGCACGCGTACCGGATCGGTTCGTGACGGACGGCCCCCCTGGTCAGGCGAGTCCCAGGCCAGGGGGGCCGTTGACCCGGTGCGGATCGAGCGTCCGATCGAAGGCTGATCGGCAGGGGACCGGTTCGCTCCACGTCCGCCGCGAGAAGCCAGACCACGGCGCCCAAGCGGCGACCGAGTCCGTGTGACACCCGAAAACTGCCCGGCGGAATCGGCCGAAGTTGTCGGATCCGGGCCGCGTCGTTCGTGGGAAGGGTGAGAGGCCGCCCATCAGGGGCGCTGCCGCGACCACGGGAGATGCCGACCGATGTCGCACCCACTGGCCAAGGTCCACCGCATGTTCGAGCTCGTCGAGCCGATCGCCACCGTCACCTTCTCCGAGGTGCCCAACGAGGCGTTCCTGGCCCTCGGCATGCGCAACTACTGGGACGGATACTTCGCGGGCCGGGCCGCGCCGCTGGGGCCGGCACCGGCCGAGGTGGTGCACGCGGTCTTCTACAACTTCGCCGACGGCGAGGTGGCGCGCCACATCCCGTGGGTCTGGGGGAAGATCACCCCGCA
Source organism: Actinoallomurus spadix (assembly GCF_024055725.1). Taxonomy (GTDB): domain Bacteria; phylum Actinomycetota; class Actinomycetes; order Streptosporangiales; family Streptosporangiaceae; genus Actinoallomurus; species Actinoallomurus spadix. The sequence continues at coordinate 178,559 of NZ_JAMXMX010000004.1, forward strand.
GGAGGCGATCGCCGTGCGCGAGCGGGGCAGCGCCGCCGCCCTGCGGCAGCTGATCGGGGAACTCGCCGACTCCCCCGCTCTGGTGCGGGTCGCCGACCTCGCCACCCGAGCGGGGGTCAGCGCGCCGATCGAGGGCCGAGCGCTGTACGCCGGGCTCCGGGCGCTTGCGGTGCCCGAGGAGCCGGTGGCCAGGCTCTGGCACGCGGCGACGCTGCTGCGCGAACACCGCGGGGACGGCCACAACGCCGCCCTCCTCGCCCACGGCATCGGCGGCACCGAGGCCCACGTCCTCCTCGCTCTCTCCCTCGGAATGAGGCCGGAGGAGTTCGGCCGGATCCACCACCTGCCCAGGGCACGGCTGGCCGCCGTCGTCGACGGGCTGCGCGACCGAGGTCTCATGGACGCCGCCGGCGGGTTCACCGACGCCGGCCGGGAGACCAAAGAGAGGATCGAGGCCCTTACCGACGAACTGGCGGCGCCGGCGTACGACGTGCTCAGCGCGGACGAGCTCGACGAGCTGGCCGCCGGGCTCGAGCCGTTCGCAGCCGCGGTGAAGGCCGCCGACGACTGAGCGGGCGCATGCGGGCGACGGCCACGACCCGGATGGAGGCCTCAACGTCGAAGTGGCCTTCCACTGACCATACGTTCCCTCACCACCGAACCTCGGCACTCAATGCGGGAACCGCCGGCTTGTCGTGCCTCGGTCAGGCCGTCGCAGTTCCTGCGCGCAGGGGCGAAACGATCTGTGCTGGATCATCCAGCCAGACCCGCTGGCCGTCCGGCGTGACCGTCAATCCGAAGCGGGTCACGTCCGGCCGGTCCGCTCCGGCCCACCAGCGGTAGGCGGCTTCGACCTCCTGCCACAGTGCGCGTGGGCCACCCTGCAAGACGTCCCATTCCGTGCAGCAGTCGCACCAGAACACCGCGGCCCAGGAGGCGTCCGTGAGCCCGTAGACCATCAGCGTCGTGGCGTCGCCGTCGACGCTGACCGTGCGGCGTGCGTCCGGCACGCGCAGGCCGATCGCCCAGTCCGCGGCGAGCAGCTCGTCACGGGCGATGGCGGTGCTGGACTCGCGGGCGTCGTCCGGCCACACCCCGCCCGGCAGGTACCGCTCTGGGTCGATGCGGTCGCCGCGCTGATCGCGGAGCTTCATGAACCCGGCGGGCCCGGTGAACCGGCCGATCGCCGCGCCGTCCACGGTGACCGTGAGCTGGGCGATCGCATCTGACTGGGAGTAGGGCGTGCCCCACGGCGTGACGATCAGCCCGCCGGGGCGGGTCTGGGCGATCCACGCCGCCGGGATCCGCCGGGCGCACGCGGTTGCCAGGACCCGGTCGTACGGCGCACCGGCCGGCCGGCCGTTCGCGCCGTCGCCGGTGACGACCGTCGGGCGCCACCGGGCGGCCCACAACGCCTTCCGCGCGGCGTGGGCGAGGGCGGCGTCGACCTCGACCGAGGTGACGCGGTCCGCGCCGAGCCGCGCGGACAGCAGGCCCGCGCACCAGCCCGTGCCGGTCCCGACCTCCAGGACCCGGGCGCCGTCGACGACGGCCAGGTCCCGGAACATCGAGGCCACCATCGTCGGCATCGAACTGGAGCTGGTCGGCTCCTCCCCCGCGCCGGGCCCGATGTGGTGTCCGTCGTCCCACTGGGTGACGATCGGGACGTCGCTGTCCGCCCACAGCTGCCACGCGATGGGGTCGGCGTCCCGATCGACCGTGATGTATCCCTCGCCGGTGAGCGGCCACATCACGGCCGGGAGGAACCGGTCACGTGGGACGGCCTCGAACGCGGCCCGCCAGTCCGGTGTCATCGCGCCGGCGTCGAGCAGCTCTTGGTGAAGCCGCTGCCGACGCGTGCCGGTGGCGGTCACTTCTTCGGCTTCGGCGGAGGCGGCGGGGTGCCCTTGCCATCCGGCGTGGGCTGGTCGTTCGGGTGCGGCGGCGGGTCCGGTCGGGAGTGCTTTCCCATGCTGGTTCCCCTTTCCTGAGATGAACGGTAATCCGTTGGCCGGAGATTTCATCTCCGCGCCGTGCGCCCACGTCTGTCGGCCGGCGCGCTCCGCTGAGCGAGGAGCTTCCGCGGCTTAGCGGGATAGCGCGCGACGAGGTCGGCCAGTTCGTCGAGCTTCTGCTCGTACGTCTCACCGACCGTCGGCGCGTTCAGCGCCTCCATGAGTCCGGCGTACTCTCCTTCGAAACTCACGTCGGAACTCCGATCCGCCGCAGCTCGTCGGCGGTCAAGGTGACGCCGGGCGCGGCTACGACGACGTGGATGGTCTTGCCGTGCTCGCGGTAGATCGGCCAGCGCGCAGTAGCCGCGCCGTCGATGATGTGCAGACCCCGGCCGTTCTCGGCCTCCAGGCCACCCACCGCGGCGGCGGGCAGCGGCCGATGGTCCGGGTCGGTGGCCGCGACGTACACCCAGCGGTTCGTGGCGGCCACGTCCAGGCGGACCGGCCATGAGTCGTACGGCCAGTCGCGCATGGCGCGGGCCGCGTTGACGGCGTTCGTGAGCAGCTCGGAGACGAGCAGCCGGACCAGATAGAGGTAATCGTCATCGAGGGTGTACCCGCCGACCACGTCCCGGGCGAACCGGCGACCCTTGGCGACGGAGGCGGGCTCGGCGCGTAGCGCGATCCACGACGGCCGGCGTGGGCTGGTCGGCATGACGGGCGTCACGACGGTGGGGGCGGCGCGGTCGGCGATGACCGCTGGATCAGGTGTCACAGGGAATCAACTCCCCTGGTCAGAGGCGCTCGGCTGGCTAGGCCGGGCATGAGCGGCTAGGTACGGGCCTCATCATGCTTGGTAACTATCAAACTCGCAATACTAATCTTTGACACTGCGTAGTTAGTTCCCTATGTCTGGATCACACGCCGTGATGAAGTCCTCTACGATCGCCTCACCGAGCCGCCCTGACCCTGCGGAGACGCCCATGCCCGACCGGCAGAGCCCTACTGTGCGCCGACGCCGCCTCTCCCAGCGCCTGCGCCAGCTCCGTGAGGCCGCCGAACTACCGAGCACCGAAGTCGCCAAGCGACTGGAATGGTCGCCGGGCAAACTGACCCGCCTCGAGCGGAACGAGGGCAAGCGACCCGACCCGCGTGACGTCCGCGACCTATGCGAGGTTTACGGCGTCGGTGAGGACGAGCGGAAGCACCTCGAGCAGCTCGCCCGCGACGGTCGCAAGCGCGGCTGGTGGGACCCGTACGACAAGATGCTCCCCGAGGCCACCACGACGTTCATCGGCCTGGAAGCGGAGGCCGCCAGCGTCCTGATCTTCGAGCCGCTCACCGTTCCCGGCCTCCTGCAGACGCCGGAGTACGCGGCCGCCATCTTCCGCGGCGGCGCCGCGACCCTGACCGACGAGCAGGTCCAGGCCCGCATCGACATCCGCACGCGACGCCAGCAGGCCCTGTATGAGGATCCGGCGCTGGAGGTCATCGCCGTCATCGACGAGGCCGTGCTACGTCGTACGGTCGGCGGCCCGGACGTGATGCGCGCTCAGCTCGAACACCTGCGCCAGGTCGCCCAGCTCCCGAACGTCACCGTCCAGGTCATCCCATTCGACGCCGGCGCGCACGCGGGCATGTCCAGCTCGTTCAACATCCTGCAGTTCCCCGAGCCCGGCGACCTCGACGCCGTGTTCGTCGACCTGGTCGCGGGCGAGATGTTCATCGAGGAGCCCGCGGAGGTGAAGCGGTACCACACGGCCTTCCTGAATCTGGTCGGCGCAGCGGCAAACCCAACGAATACGCTGAAGATACTCACCGACCGGTGAGAGCAGACCCAGTAGGAAGCCGCACCTATGCCAACGCCCCACGACCTGTCCGACGCCGCTTGGAGGAAGAGCCGGATCAGCAGCCAGAACGGCGCGTGCGTCGAGGTCGCGACGCTGACCGAGCGCTCCGCCGAGGAGTAGCCCGGAGAAGAAGAAGGGCCCCGGCGATCTACTTCCCGCAGCCACCTCTTGCCCGCCGGTCGGCCGCCATCCGCTGGATGGTCTTCGTGCGGTAGTCCTTCATCGACTCCGTCGTCGGCCTGAACCGCCAGTGGCCGCCCTCGTAGGCGAACTGGTAGCTCATTACGGCGATGCCCATGCGGCTCACCCGGACGTGTGCCGCGTGGGCACTGTCCATCGTGACCCGCTAAATCTCGAAGCGGACGCCCTGCGCGATCTCCGGGCACAACGTGAACAGCTTTACGTAGTTCGCACGCGAGATTGCCCGCTTCCCCGCGGCCGTCCATAGGTCCCACGCCGCCCCGTAGTCGCCCGCCGCGTAAGAGTCGAACTCCTCGGTCGCCACGGCGCGTACGGCCGCCTCAGTGCGCGGCTCCGCAGCCGGAATCGGGGGACCGTCACCGGTGGGGCGCGGCGGCCCGCATGTTCTGCCGGAATCGGCCCGGTGAGACGCCGTACTCACGTCGGAAGGCGTTCGCGAACGCGAACTCCGACGAGTAGCCGACCTGCCGGGCGATCGCCGCCAGCGGCGCCGAGGTCTCGCGCAGCAGGCGGGCGCCGAGGGTGAGGCGCCAGCCGGTCAGGTAGGTCGCCGGCGGTTTGCCGACCAGGTCGGTGAACCGCCGGACGAAGGTCGTACGGGACATGCCCGCGATCTCGCTCAGCCGCTGCACCGTCCACTGGCCGTCCGGCGCGTCGTGGATCGTACGCAGCGCCGCGGCGATCCCCGGGTCGGTGATCGCGGGCCATGGCTCATCGCCGGACTGCTCCTGCCAGTGACGGAGCGCGTGGACGAGCGTGAGGTCGACCAGCGCGGACCGGGTCGCGTCGTCGCCCGGCCGGGTCTCGGACACGTCGTCGCCGAGCAGGGCCGTCAGTGACCGGAGCTGCGGGTGGCGTTCGTAGTCCGGCGAGATCGCGATGACGTCCGGGAGCGCACGGAGGAACTGATGGACCTTGCCGCCGTCCAGGTGGTAGGACCCGCAGAGGAACTCGAAGTCGGACGGGCCGGGGCGCGGCGGCTCGGGGCCCATGCTCGCCACCGGCAGCGCGCCGAGCGCGCACGGCGCGTGACTGAGCCCGTGCTCGGTGCCGTACGGGACGAGCACGACGTCACCCGGCCCCAGCGCGATCGACTCGCCGCCTCTCAGGATCAGCCAGCCGGTGCCGCTGAGCACGAGGTGGAACCCGATGCCCGCGAAGGACGGATAGCGGGCGCCCCACGCCCCGGACTCCGCGATCCGGCGGGCGTAGGCGTTCCCGGCACGGACGGTGCCGATCACCTCGCTGATCATGTCCATGTACGGATCGTAGGCCCGCACACCGTCTCGGAACGGCACGTACGCGTATGCGCCTGGGCCGTTCGGGCATGGTCACCGGCGGCCGCGACTGGTTGGCTCGATGGACGTGACAGCCGACACCATCGCTCCCGACCAGGCCCGCATCCTTCTCGAGAACGCCGAGAAGACCGAGCAGCAGGATCGCCCGACCGCCGACAGCCTCGACGTGGTCCGCCGTCACGGCGGGTTCGCCCTCAGGACGCCCGAGCGGTCCGGCGGGGCCTGGGCCGACGCCGGCACCGTCGCCCGCCACCTGGCGGACGTGGGCCGGTACTGCCCGTCCACCGCCTGGATCGCCGGTACCTGCGCGACCGGCAAGACCTTCGCCGAGGACGCCTTCCGCGGCGCGGTACCGGCCGACTTCCACGCCGACCCGGACGCGCTGGCGTGCGGGTCGGGCCGGCCGGAGGGCATCGGAACACCCGAGCCGGGCGGTATCCGGATCAACGGCCGCTGGCCGTACGTCTCCGGCTGCGAGGACGCGGCCTGGGCCGGGCTCGGGTTGATCGTCGACGGCGTGTACTCGTTCGCGCTGATCCCCATGGCCGACCTGACCGTCGAACGGACCTGGCACTCCGCCGGCATGCGCGGCACCGGCAGCAACACCGTCGTCGCCCGGGACCTGCTCGTGCCGGCGGAGTGGGTGAGCCCGGCCGGGCCGCCGGCCCCCGGCGCCCTGGTGTTCTACGGGATCACGGTCCTCGCACCGGTGGTCGGCGCGGCGCGCGGCGCGCTCGACGTCGTGCACGCGCTGTTCGCCTCGGATCGCAAGCCGTTCATGACGGCGTACGCGCGGATGGGTGACTCACCGGCGGCCCGGCACTGGCTGGCCGAGGCGACGCTGCTCGTGGACCGCGCCGAACGCACCATGCTCGCCGCCGCGCGGACCGTCGACGCGGGCGACGTCTCGGCGGCCGAGCGCGCCCGGCTGGAGATGGACCTGTCGTACGCCGCCCGCGACTGCCGGGCCGCCGTGGAGCTGATGCTGGACCTGCACGGGCCGAGCGGCTTCGCCACGAGCAACGCGTTGCAGCGGTACTGGCGGGACATCGCGGTCGGCGGCCGCCACCCGCACCTGCGGACCTACATCGCGGCGGAGGGCTACGGCCAGGCCCTCACCGCCGAGAGCCGACCCGGGGCGTCGGCCGGCGGCGGCGTCCTCATCTGAGGCCGGGGGCATTCGGGCCTCGGCTACGAGCGGCTGCGGTTCAGCTGCGCGAGCTCCCCCAGACCGAGCTGCTGCGAGAGCATCCGGTAGGGGTACAACTCCGGCGGCGGCGTGTGCGCGGCCAGCCGCGTGTGCTCCGCCTCCGTCAGCGTGACGTCCGTCGCGCCGAGCAGGTCCTCGAGCTGGGTGAAGGTGCGGGGGCCGACGATCGGCGCGACGACGCCCTCGACGCCGAGGAGCCAGGCGAGCGCGACCTGCGCGATCGTCGCACCCTTCTCGCGCGCGATCGCTTCGGCCTCATCGACCGCGCGGAAGTTGCGCTCGATCGCGCGGCGGTGGCGCGCCTCCTCGAGATCGTCCCCGGCACCGGCCATCCGCGAGCCCGCCGGTGGTTCGGTGTCGCGGGAGTACTTCCCGGTCAGGAAGCCGGCCCCGAGCGGCCCCCACGGGATCACGCCGATGCCGGCGGCGCGGCAGAACGGCAGGATTTCCACCTCGATCGAGCGCTCCACCAGCGAGTACTGCGGCTGCAGTGAGACGAACGGCGCCCAGCCGTTGCGCTCCTGCAGCCCGACCGCCCAGGCGAGCAGCCACGCCGGGAAGTTCGAGGCGCCGAGCGCCCGTACCTTGCCCGCGCGTACGAGCCCGTCGAGCGCCTCGAGCGTGTCCTCGAGCGGCGTGCCGGGGTCCGGCGCGTGGACCTGATAGAGGTCGATCACGTCGATGCCCATCCGCCTCAGGCTCGCGTCGCACGCCGCGCGCACCCGGTCGGGGGCGAGGCCCTCCCCGGGCGGGTCGGAGACCGGCATGCCGACCTTCGTGGCCACGACGACCTCATCCCGGTGCGCGGCCAGCCACGGCGCGAGCGTGCGCTCGGACTCTCCGTCGCCGTACACGTCCGCGGTGTCGAGGAAGTTGCCGCCGGCCTCGTGGTAGCGGTCCAGCATCCGGTGCGCCTCGTCGCGCGGTGTCCGGCCGCCCATGAGCATCGTGCCGAGGCTGAGCCGCGTCACCTGGAGCGGGCCAAGGGTCATGGTGCCCATCGGGGATGTCGCCTTCTGCGGTGTCATGCCGGAGAGGTTATGGATCGGCCGTTCATGCGTCCAACGCATAGATATTGCACTCGCCTGGTCGGCGAGCCGACGTGCGGCTCCGCCGATGTTGGCCGGATCCGGCCACGGTCCCGTCCGGGCCGGGCTCCGCTCCGAATGACCCGTGCAGCAGGTGCTCAGGGGAGCACCGGAGGGATCACCGGAGGAAGCAGCGAAATGCCAGCATCCGCATCGGCCCGGGTCCGGGCCTCCGTGCTCCTGGCCGTGGGCGTCGCCCTGGCCGGCGGCGGGCTCACCGGTCTCGCCCCCGGTCAGGCCACGGCCAGCAGCCATCGCGAGGCGCCGCTCATCTCGGGGCAGCCGCAGTACGACAACACCGACGTCTACGCCTTCGTCAGCCCGGACCGGCCGGACAGCACCACGCTGATCGCCGACTGGATCCCGTTCGAGGACCCCTCGGGCGGGCCGAACTTCTACAAGTTCGCCACCGACGCCCGCTACGACATCAACGTCGACAGTGACGGAAACGCGCAGGCCGACTACACGTTCCGGTGGACGTTCACCGACCGCTACCGCAGCGGTGACACCTTCCTCTACAACACCGGCCCGGTGAAGAGCCTGTCCGATCCCAACCTCAACTTCCTCCAGACGTACGACCTCACCTTGATCAAGCGCTCGAACGGCACGGCCGTCTCGGAGCAGAGACTCGCCACCAACGTCCCGGTCGCGCCGTCCAACGTCGGCAAGGCGTCGATGCCGGACTACGCGTCGCTGCGGCAGCAGGCCGTGCACCCGCTGACCGGCGGCCCCGGCGGCTGGGCGAACGGCGGCCAGGTCTTCGCCGGGCAGGCCGACGATCCGTTCTTCCTTGACCTGCGCGTCTTCGACCTGCTGTACGGCGGGAACCTGTCCGAGGTCGGCAACGACACGCTGCGCGGCTACAACGTGAACAGCGTGGCGCTGCAGGTGCCGACGAAGATGCTGTCGGCCGGATCGCACATCATCGGCGTCTGGTCGGACACGCAGCGGCGTGGCGCGAGCGGCTGGTACACCCAGGTCTCGCGCCTCGGGATGCCGCTGGTCAACGAGGTCGTCATTCCCCTGAAGGACAAGGACAGGTTCAACGCCTCGGTCCCGTGGAACAACGCGCGGTTCGGCAGGTACGTCACCGACCCGGAGCTGCCCAGGCTCATCCAAAAGGTCTACGGCATCCCGGCGCCCGCCGCGCCGCGCAAGGACCTCGTCCAGGTCTTCCTGACCGGGGTGCCCGGCCTGAACCAGCCGCCGAACGTCCGCCCGGCCGAGATGCTGCGCCTCAACACCTCGATCCCGCCCGCCAAGCGGCCCGACCGGCTCGGCGTCCTCGCGGGTGACAAGGCCGGCTTCCCGAATGGCCGCCGCCTGGGCGACGACGTGGTCGACGCCTCGCTGCAGGTCGTCGAGGGCAGGCTGCTCGGCGCCAAGACGAACCTGGGCGACGGAGTGGACGCGAACGACCAGGCGTTCGGCACGTCCTTCCCGTACCTGGCGCTGCCGAGCTCGGGCTCGTCGGTCAAGAACGCCTCGGTCAAGGGCTCCTCGGCCGGCGGCACCGCGACCGGCGGCAACCCGACGGGCCGTGTGACGCCGTTGAACGCCGGCCCGGTCGCCGACAAGGAGCCGGTCCGCGGCTCGTCGCCGCTCCTGCCGATCGCCGCGATCGGCGCGGGCGCGCTCTTCCTCGGCGGCAGCGGTGCCCTCTGGTGGCGGCGCCGGCGCCCGTCCCGATCCCTCTGATCCCGGCCGGCCGGCCCGGCCGCGCCACCCGCGGCCGGGCAACCCACCTCGGAGGTTGGACGCCATGCGAGCGAAGATCCGGCGACCGGCGTACGCCCTGGTCACGATGGGGCTGGCCGTGGGCCTGACGCTGGCCGCCACGCTGACGACCGGCGGCTCCCGGTCCGCCTCCCCGGACCCCGGGCCGTACGAGCGGGTCTCGGCGGGCGGCCTGAGCACGGGAATCGGCCGGTTGCAGCGGCACCTGCGCGCGCAGCCGCGTGATTCGGAGGGCTGGGCGACGCTGGGCCTGTCGTACGTCGAGCGGGCCCGCCTGACGGCCGACCCCTCGTACTATCCGAAGGCCGGCGCCGCCCTCGCCAGGGCGCTGAAGGAACGGCCCGCCGACAACGACGCCGCCCACGCGGGCCTCGCCGCGCTCGCCGCCGCCCGTCACGACTTCGCCACCGCCCTCACGCAGGCGGACCAGGCACTGGCCGTCAACCCGTACCGGCAGAACGCACTGGCCGTGCGGATCGACGCGCTGGTCGAACTGGGCCGCTACCCCGAGGCGATGAACGCGGCCCGGCACGCCGACGCGGTCGCCCCCGGCATTCCCATCTTCACTCGGCTGGCCTATGTGAACGAGCTGAGCGGTCACGTCCGCGAGGCCCGGCGGATCCTGGAGCTGGCGGCCGGATCTGCCACCGACCGAGGCGACCAGGCGTACGTCCACGACCAGCTCGGCGAGCTGGCGTGGAACGCCGGCGACCTCACGACGGCGGCGCGCGAGTTCGCGCTGGCCCTGCGCCATGACCCCTCGTATCCGGCCGCCGTGGACGGCCGGTCCCGCGTGCGGGCGGCGCGCGGCGACACGGCCGGCGCGATCACCGACCATCGGAAGGTCGTCGCCACGCTGCCGCTGCCGCAGTACCTCACCGGATTCGGCGAGTTGCTCGAGGCGCGCGGCCGCCGGGACGAGGCCGCCCGGCAGTACGCGGTGGCCGGTGCCTGGGCCAGGCTCGCCCACGTCGCCGGAGTCGCCACCGATCTGGAGACGGCGCTGTTCGACGCCGACCACGGCGACCCCGCGCAGGCGCTGCGTGCGGCGCGGGCCGAGTGGGCGCGGCGGCACGGCGTGCACGTCGCCGACGCGCTCGGCTGGGCCCTGCACGTCAACGGGCGGGACGCGGAGGCGCTGGCGTACGCCCGGCAGGCGAACGCCGGCGGCTACCGCAACGCCCTGTTCCGCTACCACCTCGGCGTGATCGAGAAGGGGCTCGGGAGGCGCGCCGACGCACGACGCGACCTCGCCGGGGCGCTCGCCGTGAACAGGTACTTCTCGCCGCTGTACGCGTCGCGGGCGCGGGCGGCCCTGGCCTCGCTCGGAGGACGATCATGAGCCCGCCCCTGGTGCTCGCCGCAGCACTCATGGCACCGCTGCACCCGCTGGGGAACTTCACGGTCAACCGCTACGACGGGCTGGTGGTCGCCGCCCACGAACTGCGCGTCGACCACGTGCGGGACCTGGCCGAGATCCCGGCGGCGCAGGTACTCCAGGGCGGCGCGGACCTCACCGGCTGGGCCGGACGGACCTGCTCGTCGGCGGCCGGGTCGTTCCGGATCACCGTGGACGGGCGGCCGGTACGGGCGACCGTGCGTTCCGCCACCGCCCGGACGCGGCCCGGCCAGGCCGGGCTCCCGACGATACGCCTGGAATGCGCGCTGGCGGCGCCGTTGACCGTGCGGGACGGCGGTTCGGCCATCGTGGTCCACGACACGGGGGCCGCCGACCGTGCCGGCTGGCACGAGATCACCGCCGCGGGCGACCGCACCACCCTGCGGTCCTCCGACGTGCCGGCGAGGTCGAAGAGCGCGCGGCTGACCTCGTACCCGCAGGATCTGCTGAGCTCGCCGCTCGACCAGCGGACGGCGTCCCTCACCGTCACCCCCGGCGGCCCTCCACTGGCCGCCTCCCCCGGCACCGGGGTGACCCGCGTGCTGCCGCGCGGCGCCGGCCGGTTCACCCAGGCGTTCACCGATCTGATCGGACGGCGTTCGCTCTCCCCCGCGTTCACGCTGTTCGCGCTGCTTCTCGCCACCGTGCTGGGCGCCACGCACGCGCTCGCCCCCGGCCACGGCAAGACGATCATGGCCACGCAGGCGGTCGGCCGGGGCCGCCGCTCGCTCCGCGACGTGATCGTGCTCGGTCTCACCGTGACGGTGACCCACACGGCGGGCGTGCTGACGCTGGCACTGCTGGTGGCGAGCGGTTCCACGCTGGTGAGCCCGGCCGCGTTCGGCTGGCTGAGCGCGACGTCCGGCGTCTTCGTGGTGGCGGCCGGGGTGACCCTGCTCCGCCGCGCGCTCGGTCACCGCTCGCACACCCATCCGCACACGCACGGCCATGACCACCACCACGACATGCCGCAGCGCGGGACGGTGGTGCTCATGGGATTCGCGGGCGGGCTGCTGCCGAGCCCTTCGGCGGTGGTGGTGCTGCTCGGCGCGGCGGCGGTCGGGCACGCCTGGTTCGGCCTGCTGCTGGTCCTGGCGTACGGCCTGGGCCTGGCGCTGACCCTGGTCTCCATCGGCGTGTTCATCACCGGAGCCGGACGCCGCCTGGCGACCCGGATCCCATCCCTCCGGCAACGGCTGCCGTGCCTCCCCCGCCTGCCGGGAACATCGGTGCCCGCCGGATCCGCGCTCCTCGTCATCCTGCTCGGGCTCGGCCTGACGGTGCGAAGCCTGTCGTCCGTGCTCGGTCAGTGAGAAGGGCTGGGCACGATGGCCACGGGTTCGTACGATCCGGCGAGGACGATGGTCGGGAGAGCCGGAATGCCGAACATTCGCCGGGGCATGTCCGGGCAGCGGGAGAAGCGCCGTAAGACCCGCCTGGACGCCCTCCTCGGGCAGGTCGCGGCAGGCGACACCGCCGCGTTCGAAGAGCTGTACGACGAGACCATCGCCTCGGTGTACGGCTTGGCCGTACGGGTGCTGCGCGACCCCGCTCAGGCCGAGGAGATCGCCCAGGAGGTGATGGTCGAGGTCTGGCGGAAGGCCGGCCGGTACGACCCGGCCCGTGGCGGCGCGATGGGCTGGATCATGACGCTCGCCCAGCGCCGCGCCGTCGACCGGGTCCGCGCGGAACAGTCCGCCGCCGAACGCGACGACCTCGCCGCCCGCCGCGAGCCGCCCGCCGCGCCCGACGGCGTCGCCGAACTCGTCCTGGACCGGCTCGACCGCCGGCGCGTCCGCGACTGCCTGGACCACCTGACGGCGCCCCAGCTCCAGTCGATCACGCTCGCCTACTACGACGGGTACACGTACCGTGAGGTCGCGGAGCGGACCGACACACCGCTCAGCACCGTGAAGGCCCGGATGCGCGACGGGATGATCCGCCTGCGCGACTGCCTGGGGGTGGCGTGATGGCCGACGACATCCACACGCTGGCGGGGCCGTACGCCCTCGGCGCCCTCACCGACGACGCCGAACGCGAGGCGTTCGAGGACCACCTCGCCCAGTGCGCATTCTGCGCCGAGGAGATCGACGGCCTGCTCGCGACCTCCGCCGTTCTCGGCCGCGCGGTCGCCCTCCCGCCCCCGCCGGACCTGCGCGCCCGCGTTCTCGGCGAGATCGCCGATACGCCCCAGGAACAGGCCGCCCACCCCGTACGGCGGGCGCGCAGGCTTCCGCGCCCGGCGACGCTGCTCGCCGCCGCGTGCCTGGTCGTCGCCCTGGCCGCAGGGGCGGTGGCGGTGCGCACCCAGCAGCGGCTGAGCCAGGAGACCGCTCGCGCCCAAGCGATCGCGGCCGTGCTGTCCGCACCCGACGCGCGTACGGTCACGGGCCGGATGAGCTCGGGCGGCACACTGACCGTGACCAGCTCGGCCGCGCGGAAGAGCGCCGTCATCGCCCCCTCCGGGCTACCCGCCCTCCCGAGCACCAAGACGTACGAGTTGTGGACGATGAGCGGCTCGGGCGTGCGCCCCGCGGGCACGGTGCAGCCGGGCTCCGCGCCCGTCGTCACGTCCCTGCCCGCCGGCCACGACCGCATCGGCGTGACCGTCGAACCGGCGGGCGGCTCACCCCGGCCCACCACGACGCCCCTGGCCGTACTGACCCTCTAGAGGAACCCGACCGTGAGCGCACCCACCGAGGCCGATCCGGCCGCCATCGGCCCGTACACGATCGTCCGCCGGCTCGGCGCCGGCGGGATGGGCACCGTCCACCTCGGCCGTGACGCCGCCGGACGGCAGGCCGCCATCAAGCTGATCAAGCCGGAGCTCGCGGAGGACGCGGCCTTCCGCCGCCGATTCGAGGCCGAGGCGGTCAACGCCCGCCGCGTGGCGTCCTTCTGCACCGCGGCGGTGCTCGGCAACGGCATGTACGGTGACCGGCCCTACCTGGCCATCGAGTACATCGAGGGCCCGACACTGCGGACCCACGTGGAACGCGAGGGCGCCCTGCCGCCCGGCCCGCTGCACGGCCTCGCCGTCGGCGTCGCGGCCGCGCTCACCGCCATCCATGCCGCGAGCCTGGTCCACCGCGATCTCAAGCCGTCCAACGTCATCCTGTCGATCACCGGTCCGCGCGTCATCGACTTCGGTATCGCCCGTTCCCTCGACGCCACCGTCCACCTCACCGCGAGCGGCATCATCCTCGGCACGCCCGGCTGGTTGCCGCCCGAGCAGCTCCTGCGCGGCACGACCGCCCCTGCCGGAGACATCTTCACCTGGGGCTGCCTGGTCGCGTACGCGGGAACCGGGCGCCACCCGTACGGCACGGGCGACCCCGTGGCGATGGCCGGCCGCGTCATTCACGGCGAACCCGACCTGGACGGTCTTCCCGCACCACTCACCGAGGTCGTACGGACGGCCCTCGGCAAGGATCCGGCCCGCCGCCCCACGGCCCGCGAACTCCTGCTCACTCTCACCGGCGGATCGGCCGACGAGGAACACCTCATGGCCACCCTCGCGTCACCACTCCCGGACGCGATCCCGCCGCCGCAGCCCCGGACGACGCCGCCCTCGCCGCAGACCCGGACGACGACGCCACCCTCACCGCCCTCGCCGCGAACCAGAACGACGCCGCCCTTGCCGCAGACCCGGACGACGGCGCCGTCCTCGTCGACGTCCCGCCCCGGCCGCCGGCTCGCGATGGGCGCCCTGGCCTTCCTCGTCGGCCTCGCCCTGCTCGCGACGGGCGTCTTACTGCTGCATCGGTAGCCGCGCCCACCTCACCGAGGTGACAGGCCGGCAGGACTGCGCCCGATGGTCGATGCCACGGGCCGCCAGAGCGGCAACGGCCGGACGGGGGCGGGCCCCATCCGGCCGTCGCGTGAGGTCAGCCGGTGTGGCGGGTCTGGTCGGGGACGTTGAAGCCGTTGACGCGGACGTCGGGCTCGGCGGGCGTGGCGGAGTAGCGGGCGGTGATGGTCTGCTGCTCGCCGGGCCAGAGGGTGACGTCGTTGTCGCTCCAACGGATCGGCAGCACCTGCCTACCGCCGACGAACAGGTCGGCCCGGGTGAACAGGGCCGGGCTGCCGCCGTGGCCGACGTTGCGGACGGTCACGCTCGTCACCATCTCACGGCCCTCGCGGCGGGTCGTCGCGCCGACCCGGATGTCGGCGGGCTTGAGGGCGCGCAGGCCGGTCAGATCGGCGTAGCCGTCCTTCTGGAAGACCGCGAACCCGTTGGACGGGGTGTACCGGCCGGGCGCGTGCGTCTTCGGCCAGTCGACCTGGTCGGCCTTGGTGGACAGCCAGTACACGTTGCGGCTGACGACCTCGGAGCCGCGGGTGAGGGTGAGCTTCTCGAAGTAGGTCTTCGAGGTCCCGGCCGGGACCTTCGGGTGCAGGACGGTCCGCACGTCCTGGCTGCCCAGCGCCCCGACGGGCGCGGTGGCGGTGGCGCGGACCTCGCCGTCGAGGTCGATGATCTGCGCGGTGGCGCGCAGGCCGTCCTGGCGGGCGCCGGTCAGGTTGGCGACCTTGATGGAGCCGTCGTCGTAGGAGTACATGACGTGCACCGGCTCGTTGGCCTTCTTCGCGCCGAAGTAGACGCCCGGCTGGTCGAAGTCGGAGCCGTACATGCTCCACTGGAGCGACGGCCACGCCTTGTTCAGCATCCAGTAGATGATCCCGGTGCTGGGGTTCGCCTTGTCGGTGGAGTTGCCGATGTACGACTCGAACTGCGCGCGGGTGACCTCGTACTCACCGATCTGGACGGTCTTCTGGTACGAGCCGGCGTCCTTCCAGGGGCCGTACCGGTGCCACAGCGGGGTGTTGTAGACGCCCATCCGGGACAGGCGCGTGTAGTCGGCGTAGAAGAACGTGTGGTACATGTCCTGGCCGGCGGTCTGGCCCTGCGCGGTCGCCGGGTCCCAGATCTTCTTCTGCTCGTCCGGGGTGAGGAAGCGGTTCAGCGAGTCCTGCGTCGGGATGGTGTTCCCCGTGCTGACCTCGGTGTCGAATCCCCAGGCGCTGCCGGTCATGCTGAGCGTCGGGTCATTGGTGTTGACGGTCTCCCGCCCGTTGTTCCACAGCGCGCCCGGCGGGAAGTAGTTGTAACCGCCCTCCTTGGTGCCGGCCGGCCCGAGCCTGGGCGACGACTTGTACTCCGCCGCGGCGACCTGTGGGAGCCGGAAGTCGGCCTGCTCGAACGCCTTCAGGAAGAGCGCCTCCTTCTCCGCGTCGGGCGCGTCGTCGCTGCCCTGGAAGAAGGTGAAGACGCTCGGGTGGTCGCGGAGCCGCTCCGCCATCGTGCGTGCCTGATTGGACGCGTTGGCCGTCACATCGTCCGACCAGGTCGATGACCTGCTCTCCCAGAGGGCGCAGCACTGCCAGCCCGGCATGGCGAGGACGCCCGCCCGGTCGAGCCGGGCGAACATGTCGTCGGGCGGGAAGTTGCCCTCGAACCGGACCGCGTTCAACCCCATGTTGCGGATGTAGGAGATCTGGTCGGAGACGTTGGACGGGGAGTAGCGCAGGAACAGGTCCGGCGACCATCCGGCGCCGCGGATGACCAGCGGCCTGCCGTTGACGATGAACTGCCGGTAGCCGTCCTTGCCGTGGGTCTTGCCGGGGACGGGCCTGGTGAGCCGCGACGTCACCGTCCGGATGCCGAAGTCCTCGGCTGCGGCGCTGGACACCGTTCCGCCTGCGGACGCGTCCAGCGCGAGGTGGTAGAGCGGCTGGTCGCCCATCTGGTACGGCCACCACACGGCCGGGTGCTCCAGGTGCAGGCCGGGACAGTCCGCCTTGGTGATCGCGACGGTGCGGGTCGCGTGCGCGGCCACCGTGACCGTGGCCTTGCAGGCGACGCGGGTGGAGCCGTGCGTCACCGTGCCGGACACGACCACCCGCTGCGCCGACCCGGTGGTGTTGCGCACGTCGGCCTTGACGGTCAGGTCGGCGGTGGACAGGTCGGGGGCGTCGTCCTGCAGGACGTGTGCGTTCCGGACCGAGACCGGGCCGTCCTGAATGATCTGCGGCGCGTACTGCAGCCCGGTGTTCTGGTCGGGGGCCATGGGGTTCCAGTCCACCTGGTTCTGGGTCAGGTACCGCATGGGCGTGTCGAACTTGGTGATGTCGGCGTCGTTGCGGGAGACGTCGAGCGCGATGGCGTTCGCCCCGTCCCGGATGTAGGGCGTGATGTCGTATTCCAGCCTGGCGTACGATCCCTGGAGCTGCGCGCCTCCGGCGATCTTCGTCCCGTTGATCCAGAGGCCGGCCTTCCCGGAGACGCCGTTCAGCACCAGGAACGTGCGGCCGCCTTTCCGGGGGTGGACGGTGAGCTGCTCGCGGTACCACCAGTTCACGTCGAACTGCCCGGCCGGGACCTTCGCCATGGTGTCGTTGTGGAAGATGTTCGGGTACCGGCCGTTCTCCAGCAGGCCCGCCATCAGCGTCTCGGGCCGGGACAGCGGCAGCCAGCCCTTCGTCGGATAGTCCGGCGTGGAGATCTCGGCGCCGGTGTCGCGGGTGTCGGCGGACGACCGGATCGCCCAGCCGGAGGTGAGTTCCGTGGTCCCGGAGGACCGGATCCTCTGCACGGCGGGCCGGTGCCCGGTGAAGGCGTAGGCCGGCATCGCCGGGGCCGACGTCCCGGCGAGGGCGAGCGCGCCGCACAGCGCCATGGTTCGGTTCCTGGACCCGCTCATGTGTCCATCACCCCTTCGTGCGGCCGGAGCCGGGCGCTTCCCGGCGGCCGATGTCCTCAATGCTCGGGCCGGGGCGTCCGCCGGGCAGTAGGGCCAGGGCGTCAACGGGGGTGGTGCTGAGCCCACTCCTTCGGCGGCGCGTCGGGGCGCAGGGTGGAGCGTGGGCATCGGGCCATCGGCCGGCGTCCAGCGACGCCGGCCGCGGCCGGCGGGGGCTGCTCGCTACCTTGCTCGCCCGCATCGAGCACGCACAGGGTTCAACGACGAGCGACCACCGGGCGGTCAACCGTTTCGATCACGTCCGCCCGCTGTTCGATCGCCCACGCGAACCCGGCCGGTATCCGGACGGCGGTCCCCCTGCGGTCGTTGCGCTCCTCACGCCGCCGGTTCTCGGCGCCGGCGAGTCGGCGCGGAGCACCCGTAGTTGCACCATCAAGGCGAACCGCTGGTCGGGGTCGCCGAGATCGCACTGCCCGACCTCGGCGACCCGCCGGAGCCGGTACCGGAAGGTGTTCTGGTGGACCGCGATCGATTCGGCGGCCGTGACGACGTCACCGAAGGCGTCCAGCCAGGCGCGGAGGGTCTGGACGAGACCACCGCGACGCCGGCGGTCGTAGTCGATCAACCGCGCCAGCGCTCCCGCCGGCTCCTCGCCCCGAACCGCGGCGAGGTCGCGCAACTCCGAGATCAGGGCTTCGCCCTGCAGTTCGTCGAAACGGCCGATCCGCCGATGAAGGCGTCCCTCGCGGAGCACCCGCAGCACCCGGTCGACGCAGGACCGGCTGTGGGCGACGCCGGACAGGTCGAGCGCCACCGGGGCCACCGCGGTGATCGGCGGCAGCCGGTCCCCCACCCGGTCCAGGAAGTCCTGGAGAATCCCTGCCGCGCGGGTCCCGGCCGTCTCCGCGGCTCCGGTCAGGGGCACCAGCCCATAGGTGACCGCGCCGATCGCCGCCGCCGCGGATCGGGGGTGGATCGCCGACAGGTGCAGGGCGAACGCGTCGCTGAGCCGCTGCCGGTCATGGACCACGGTCGCGCTGTCGGCGTTGTCGTAGCGCGGGCCTCGCTCGTCGAGAGCAACGCCCAGCACCAGGAGCGGCTGACCCGACAGACCCAGCCGTTCGAGCGCCTCGCCCGCGCCGACACCGCCTTCCAGCGCGGTGCTCAGCAGGTCGGCCCGCAGTCGCCGCTGCACGTCGGCGCCGGCGCGGACCCGGAGCATGTGCAGGGCGACCAGCTTGGCCGACTCACGCAGCGCCTCGTCGCGTTCGTCGCTGAGACGGCCGGGCACCACGGCCCAGATGGAACCGAGCACCTCATCCCCCGCCCGCACGGAGATGGCGACGCGGGGCAGTGTCGTGCCGCCCGTCCCGTCGGAGAAGGGTTCGATGTAGACGGGCTGGTCGCTGCGGAACAGATCCCGGAAGACCCCCCGCTCGTGCAGAACGCGCGCGTACCGCTCCGGCACCTGGCGGCCGAGGATGGTCTCGACGCGGCCGGGGTCGGCCTCGTCCTGGCGACCGGAGAAGGCGAGCACGCGGGAGTTGCGGTCCTCGATGGTGACCGGGGCGTCGAGCAGCGCAGCGATCGCGTTGGCGGCCGCGAACAGGTCACCGGCGGGCAGCCCGCCGAGCGACTCCTCCTCGGCGAGTCCCGCGTCCACGCCCTGGTTGAGCAGGGAGCGGAGCATCTCGCTGAGGTGGCCCCACGGGGCACCCCGGCGCAGGCCGAGCACGGCGACCGCCGCCTCGTCGGCGGCGGCCCGTACCTCGTCGGTGAGCGGGACCGGCGCGCGGAGGACGAGCGCGGCCGCGTTCTGCTCCCCCAGCCGGCGCAGGAGCGCGGCGACGTGGCCGGGAGACTCCACCCCGACGCCGAGCACCAGCGCGTGGAAGGGCAGCACCGGCTGGTCGAGCGGGTCGTGGAACACGACGGCGCTGATCTCTCCGGGCCGGTCGGGGTCGCCGTACGCGAGTTCGAGCAGGGTGGCGCCCAGGTCGTCGACGACCCGTCCGAGGTTCGCGCGGGGACGCGTGGTGCCGGTGTGCTGCACGGTCTCACCGTAGACGCGCTCTACCACGGCCGACTAGTCGGATCCGCCGAATACGGCCACCGTCTCTCGTCGTGCCCGACCACTCATCCGGTGAGCCACTCGGTGGCGGTGGTGACCTCGGCGAGCCGGTCCGGCACCGGCGCCAGGCCGAGCCCGGGACCGGTGGGGACCACGAGGTGGCCGTCGTCGAGCACGAACGGCTCGGTGACGTCCGAGGCGTAGTACCGTCCGGACGCCGAGGTGTCGCCGGGCAGCGTGAAGCCGGGCAGGGCGGCGAGCGCCACGTTGGCGGCCCGGCCGAGGCCGGTCTCCAGCATCCCGCCGCACCACACCGGTATGCCGTGTGCCGCGCAGACGTCGTGGATCCGGCGGGCCTCCAGGTATCCGCCGACCCGCCCGGGCTTGATGTTCACCACCTGGCAGGCGCCCAGCCGGATCGCCGCCGCCGCGTCGCGGGCCGACGTGATGGACTCGTCCAGGCAGATCGGCGTCCGGATCCGCCGGGCCAGCTCCACGTGGCCGAGCACGTCCTCCTCGTCGAGGGGTTGCTCGATCAGCAGCAGGTCGAAGGGGTCCAGCCGGGCCAGGTGCCGCGCGTCGCCCAGGGTGTACGCCGTGTTGGCGTCCACCTGGAGCAGCAGGTCATCGCCGAACCGCTCGCGGACCGCGCGAACCGGCTCGACGTCCCAGCCGGGCTCGATCTTGAGCTTGATGCGGACGTACCCCTCGGCCAGGTAGCCCCCGACGGCGTCGAGCAGCTCGGGAACACCGTCCATGATTCCGACCGAGACCCCGCACGGGACCCGGTCGCGCACGGCGCCGAGTTCGCGGCCGAACGAGCGGCCCTCGGCGCGGAGTTCGGCGTCCAGTACCGCCATCTCGAGCGCCGCCTTGGCCATGCGATGGCCCTTGAACGGCGCGAGGATCCCGGCGACGGAGTGGGCCGCCGGCGGACCGGCCGCCAGCACCGCCGGAACGAGGAACCGGCGCAGCACGTCCGCGGCCGCGTCGACGTACTCGGAGGAGTAGAGGGGGTCGGTCATCGCCACGCACTCGCCCCAGCCTTCGGCGGCGTCCGTCGTCACGCGCACGAGCAGGATGTCGCGGCTGGTCTGGGTGCCGAACGACGTACGGAACGGCGCGACCAGTGGCATGGAGATCCGTCGCAGTTCGACGCCGGTGAGTTTCATGATTCCCTCCGTACGATGTACCAGCCGGTACGGTCGAAGCCGTCGATCCGGCCACCGCGGCCGGCCAGGCCGGTGAGCGCCTCGCGCACGGCGAGCCGCCAGCGCCGTGCCAGTTCGGGTTCGGTCGTGCGAAGCGCCGTGATGTCCGGGGGGACGGCGACGAGCGAGGTCGCGCCGTCGAGACTGCCGGGTACCGGGCTGCCGTCCTCGGCGATGCCCAGGGCGAGAACGGCACCCGCCCTCATCTCGTCGTCGGCCACCTCACCGGTGCCGCCTCCGAGTCCGGCGAGGGCCACCGCGGTGTCGCGGAGCGGCCAGCGCACCAGGAGCCGGTCGGACTCCCCGTCGCTGTTGATGGCGTCGACCATCGGGCCGTAGAAGTTCGGCAGGTACTCGACCGGTCGCGCGGCCAGCTTCACGAGGTTGAAGTAGGCGTTCCGCGCCACCAGCGGGTCGAAGGTCCAGGCGATCTCGGAGACACCGCGCAGCATCGCCCAGGCCCGCTGATGCAGTTTGAGCGCGAAGCCGACACTGCGGCCGGCGGCGGCCGGGGAGACACCGGCGATGTGGCTGTGGAGGGCGCCGCCCGCCGGGGCGAAGAAGCCGACGCAGGCGCCGATCAGCCGGTCGCCGTCGAACGCGCCGGCCACATAGTTGCCGGCCTTGGTGAAGGCCCGCAGCAGTTCGATGGTCACCGGCGGGTTCGCGGAGCGGCCCCAGATGGTGGCGAACAGGCCGACCACGCCGGTGAGCTCGGCGATGTCCGTGAGCTCGCGCACCGAGACACCGGCCGCCCCGGCGGCAGCCTCCGCGGCCCGCACCGCCTGGTCCAGCACCGGCTCCGCCGACGCGACGCTGCTATCGGTCATGGGGTCTCCTTCGTCGGCCCCATGACCAAGGTGCCGTGCTCATTGGTTCCCTCGCTTCGCTCGGTCACGGTCTTCCTGCTCCTCAGCTCGTCGGGGGTCGTCACGGTCATGCCGCGGTGGGCGTGGCGAGCGGGTCCGGCGAACCGGCCAGCAGCTCTTCGACCAGTGCGCGTACCAGCGCGGTCCGCGTGGGCATCTCCTCGACCAGCACGTGTTCGTCCGCGGCGTGCGCGCCGCCGCCGACCGCGCCGAGGCCGTCCAGGGTGGGCGTTCCGACACCGGCGGTGAGGTTGCCGTCGGACGCGCCGCCGACCGCGGCGTGAGCCGGCGCGGGCAGTCCCCGGGACGCGGCGATCCGGCACAGCAGCTCATAGAGCGGCGCCGAGGCCGCCGCCTCGAGCGGGGGGCGGCTCGGGCCGGCGGTGGTCTCGACGCGGGCACCGGACACCGTGGGCCACAGAGCGCGGATCGCCCGGTCGACCCGTTCCTGTTCCGCCACCGTCCTGGCCCGTACGTCGACGGCGAACGTTCCCTCGGCCGGGACGGTGTTGGCGGTGGTGCCGGTACGGGCGACGGTCGGCGTGACCGTGGTACCGGCCTCCCGGTCGGCGAGCGCGCTGACGGTCAGCACCTGGTGGGCGAGCTCCAGGGTCGCGTTCACGCCCCGATCCGGCTCCAGCCCGGCGTGGGCGGCGCGGCCGGCCAGGCGTACCTCGTACTGCGCGGCGCCTTTGCGCTCGGTCTTGAGGGCACCGCCGTCGGCGGACGCCTCGAACACCAGGGCGGCCGTCGCGGCCCGGGCCTCCTGCTCGATCAGCGCCCGGGAGCTGGGCGAGCCGATCTCCTCGTCGCCGGTCACGAGCAGGGTGACGCCGTCGAGGCCGGCGGCCGCGTGGAACGCCATGACCAGGCCGGCCTTCATGTCGAAGCAGCCGGGGCCGCGCAGGATCCCGCCCTCGACGGTGCACGGGTGCTCGGTCAGCGTGCCGAGGGGCCACACCGTGTCGTGGTGGCCGAGGAGCAGCACCCGTGACGGTTCCGCGCCGAGCCGCCAGCGCAGGTGGGTGCGGCCGTCCAGCACGATCCGCTCGGGCGGGACGCCGAGGCGTGCGGTGCCGACCCGGGCGACGACCTCGGCCGAGCGCGCGACGGCGGCCAGGTCGGTCGAGGGCGACTCGCACTCGATGAGGACGCGTGCGTCGGCGAGCAGGTCACCGAGGGCGGCCGTCATCGGTCCACCCGCGGGGTGGCGCGCGCGCCGAAGTGCAGGTACGGCTCGCCGGTCGGCAGCTCGTAGAAGGTGACCGGCGCCCAGGTCTGCGCCTCGGGCGGCCTGACGGCGAACAGGGCAGGGCCGACCGGGACCAGCGCGTGCTCTTCGACCGGGTCCGGCAGCAGCTCGGCGAGCGGACCGGTGATGGTGGTCCGGAGCAGCGGCCCCTCCAGGCCCTCCTCGACCTCCATGCGCACGCCGGCCCGTTCGTAGACGCCGGCGTAGGGTGCCACGTCGACGGTCACCGGTTCGGGCGGTGGCGCGAACGGCGGTGGCATCGTGACGCCGGCGACCTCCGCGAAGATCTCCCGGTACAGGTCCTGGTAGAGGCCGCGGGCGTCACCGCCGTTGGTGAGCAGCACGACGGCGAGTCCCTGCTCGGGCAGCACCCGCAGGAACGCCGCCTGGCCGAGCGTGTTGCCGTCGTGGCCGATCAGGCGGTGCCCGTCCCAGCCGAACCGGATCCAGCCGAGCCCCCACGAGTCGCCGAGGACGTGCTCGTCGGGCAGGCCGGTCTGGTGCGCGGCCATGGCGGCGGCGCTTCCCGCGCTGAGGATCCGCGTGCCGTCGGCCGCCAGACCGCCGGTCAGATGCAGCCGCGCGAAGGCCAGGACCTCGGCGGCGGTGGAGGTGACCAGCCCGGCCGGGCCGATCGAGCGGGGCAGCGTCCAGGCGGCGGCCGGGACGGTTTCGCCCGCGTGCTCTTCGTGGCCGACCGCGGCGGAGAAGAGCAGCGCCTCTTCGGGCAGGGTCACCGTGTGCGTCAGCCCGAGCGGGGCGCACAGCCGGTCGCGCAGCGCCTGGTCCCACGTCTGCCCGGTGACCTTCTCGATCACCCTGCCCAGCAGTGAGTAACCCGAGTTGCAGTAGGAGAAGGTGGCGCCCACCGGGTGGTTCTGCCCGGCTTCGCCGAGGAGGTCGACGTACTTTTCCAGGCAGTCGTCACCGCGGCCGGTGTCGGTGAACACGTCCCCGTCGATACCGCTGGTGTGGGTGAGCAGGTGCCGCAGCGTGACCGACTTCGTGACGTCGGGGTCGGCGAGCCGCAGCTCCGGCAGGACCTCGGCGACCGGGGTGTCCAGCGTGAGCGCCCCCTCGTCGACCAGGGCCATCACCACGGTCGCGGTCCAGACCTTGGTGATCGAGCCGATCTGGAACAGCGAGTCGGTGGCGGCCGGTACGCCGGTGCGGACGTTGAGGACGCCGTGGGCGGCCTCGACCAGCTCGTCGTCATGCTCGTTCGTCCCGACGCGGAGGATGCCGAGCTGCGCGCCGGGTACGTTGTGCCGCTCGGCGAGCCGGGCCAGCCGCCGCCGCCAGTGGGCGCCGTCGACGCGGGCCCGGCCGGCCCGGCCGGTGTGCTGCTCGAGCCAGTCCAGCACCCGGTGGTTGAAGTCGAGCCGCTGTGAGGGCGGGCCGAAGAGGATGAAGACGTGCGAGGCGTCCGGGTAGACGACCAGCCGGGTCGGGACCCCTCGCTCGCGCAGCGCGGTGTGCCACTGCTGCGCCTGCCCGAGCGGGCAGGTCAGGTCGGCGGCGCCGTGGAGCAGCAGGGTCGGCGTACGGACGTCGGCCACGCGGGTGAGCGGTGACATCGCGGCGTACTCCGCCGGCCTCCGCCACGGGGCGCCGCCGAGTTCGTGGACGCTGAGGAAGTGGCCTTCGTCGCTGGAGCCGGCCAGGCTCACCAGGTCGCTGACCGTACCGCCTGCGACGGCCGCCGCGAACCGGTCGTCGTGACCGGTCAGCCAGCAGGTCATGAAGCCGCCGTAGCTGTACCCCGCCACCGCGAGCCGATCCGGGTCCGCGAACCCCTCGTCGACGAGCCGGTCGAGGGGCTCGAGGAAGTCGGCGGCGTCCGCGAGGCCCCAGCCGCCGCGGACACCGTCGTAGAACGCCTCGCCGTAGCCGTCGCTGCCGCGCGGATTGACCAGCAGCACCGCCCAGCCGCGGTCGACCAGCTCCTGGTGGTAGAGGTGGATCTCGTCGGCCGCCGCGTTCCACGCGTTGTGCGGGCCGCCGTGCACGTCGAGGAGGACCGGCCGCGGGCCGCTGCGCGCGGGATCGTGCATCAGCCAGGCCTGCACCTCGGTGCCGTCGGAGACGGTGAACCACCGCTCCTCGCGGGGGTAGAGCTCCACGCCGGCGAGTGCGGCACCGTGGTCGGTCAGTACGGTCTCGGCTCCGGTCGCCAGGTCCACGACCGCGATCTCGCCGAATGACGTGGGGGTGGTGAGCGCGACCGCGGCGCGGCCGCCGCCGGCCGACAGCCCCGAGACGACGCGGCCGGGCCCGGCGATGACCGGGCGCGCGTCGTCGCCGTCGGCCGTGACCGACCACAGGTGGGTGCAGCCGTGGTCGCGCAGGCAGAACAGGATCCGGCCGTCGTCCTCGTGCGGCAGGCCGCCGGGATAGCCGGGACCGCCGGGCATCAGGTTGCAGTCGAGGGCGCCGGACAGGTCGGTGACCGCGCCGCCGGCGGCGTCCACGCGGTACAGGTGGGCGTGCCCGGCCGGGTCGCCGGCCCAGCCGGTCACGAGCAGCGCCGTACCGCCGGCGGCCCAGCCGACGGTGGCGGCCACCCCGTCGGCGAAGGCGACGTTTCGGGCCCGTGCGTGCGGGTCGTCCACCTCCAGCAGGTGCACCGGGGTGCGGTGGCGCAGGTCGCCGTCGGCTCCGGCTCTGCGGGTGAAGGCGAGGACGGCGCCGTCCGGTGACCAGGCCGGGGTGCCGGCGCTCTCCGGGCCGTCGGTGAGCTGCCGGACCTCGCGGCCGTCCAGGTCGAGGACGTGCAGCTGCCGGCGCACCGGGCCGTGGAACCCCGACCCGTCGGCCTGGTAGTCGATGCCGTCGGAGACCATCGGCCCCCGCGCGCCGCCGGTCGGGTCGACCGGCGCGGTGAAGGCGAGGCGGCGGCCGTCCGGGCTCCAGCGCGGGGCCCCGGCACCGAGCGGCAGGTCGGTCACCTGCTCGGGCTCCCCTCCATCGGCGTCGAGCACGGCGACCTGCCCGTCGCGGAGGAAGGCGAGCCGGCGGCCGTCCGGCGACCAGGCCGGCGCGGTGTCGGCCGGGCCGGAGGTGAGGCGGCGGGACGGGCCGCCGCCCGTGCCGACCAGCCACAGCTCATCGACGGTGCGGTCGCCGTCCGCGTCCAGGGTCCGGAGCACGTACGCGATCCGGCTCCCGTCCGGCGACAGCACCGGCTGCGACGGCACCGCCAGGTCGGTGAGGTCCTCGATGCGCAAGCGTCGGCTCATGAGTCCTCTCTCGTCGGAGGAGTGACCAGGGACGCTGTGTTCATTGCTGCACTCGCTCCGCTCGTTCATGGCCTGTTCCTTCGTGTCGTCCGCCCGGGTACGGCGGCGAGCAGTTCGCGGGTGAAGTCGTGTTCGGGTTCGGTGAGCACACGTGTCGTCGGTCCCTGCTCGACGAGCCTGCCGTGCCGCATGACCGCGATCTGCGAGGCGACGTAGCGGACGACCGCGAGGTCGTGGGAGATGAACAGCATCGCCAGGCCCAGCTCGCGCTGGAGCTCACGGACGAGGTTGAGCACGGCCCCTTGGACCGAGACGTCCAGGGCGGAGGTGATCTCGTCCGCGATGATCACACGCGGGCGTGCGGCGAGCGCCCGCGCCAGCGCGACGCGCTGCCGCTGACCGCCGGACAGCCGGGACGGGACGGCGCCGGCGCAGCTCGGGTTGAGGTGCACCAGTTCGAGCAGCCGCTCGACCTCGGCTCGCCGGTCGGCGCGTGAGCCGCCCGGCGGCATCGCCTCGGCCACACTCCGCCCGACCGTCATGCGGGGGTCGAGCGACGAGTAGGGGTCCTGGAAGACCATCTGCAGCGGACGTGGCCGGCCGCGGGCCGGGATCGGGTCGCCGCCGAGGGTGATCCGGCCGGTGGTGAGCGGGGCCAGGCCGACGGCGGCCCGGGCGAGCGTGGACTTGCCGGAGCCGGACTCGCCGACGAGCCCGACCACCGCCCCCTCGGGGACCGTCAGGCTGACCTCGTCGACGGCGGTCGTCCGGCCGTAACGGACCGTGACGTTCTCGAAGCGCAGCTCACTCACGGCGACTCCACCAGGTCATCGATGTTCCGGTCCTCCGGCCGGGCGGGCAGCGGCTCGCCCGCGTGCCAGCACGCCACCCGGTGGCGTGGCGAACCGGCCGGATCGTGACCGGCCGGGTCACCCAGGCCGGACGGGTCTGCCACGCCGGACGGGTCACCCGGGCCGAACGGGTCTGCCGCCAGCGGCGGGTCCTCGGCCGCGCAGCGGGCGTCGGCGAGCGGGCACCGGTCGGCGTAGGCACAGCCGGCCGGTACGTCCGCCGGGTCGACCGGGCGGCCCGGGATCGTCGCGAGCGGCTCGGCGAGGTCGGTGTTCATGTCGGGCACCGCGTCGACCAGCGCCCGGGTGTAGGGGTGCCGGGCGGCGGTGGCCAGGTCGGCGGCCGGCAGATCCTCGACGATCCGGCCGGCGTACATCACCAGGATTCGGTCACAGACCTCACCGACCACCGTGACGTCGTGGCTGATCAGGATCAACGCGACGTCGTCCGCGTCGCGGATCTCGGCGAGCAGGTCCAGCACCTGCTGCTGCACGGTGACGTCGAGCGCGGTGGTCGGCTCGTCCGCGACGATCAGCGCCGGGGCGCCCATCAGCCCCATGCCGATCATCGCCCGCTGGCGCATCCCGCCGGAGAACTCATGGGGATACTGGCGGGCGCGCCGGTCCGCGTCCGGGATCCGGACCGCCGTCAACCGGTCGACGGCGCGGGCCATCGCCTCCCGGCGGCTCATGCCCTGGTGGCGCGTGGCCACCTCCGCGAGCTGGGCGCCGATCCGGCGGGTGGGGTTGAAGGCGGTCATCGGGTCCTGGAAGACCATGGCCAGCGTGGTGCCCAGCGTCCGGCGCCGGGCCGTGGTGTCCGGTGCCAGCAGGTCATTGCCGAGGAACTCGAGCCGGGAGGCGTCGACGCGGCCCTGGTCGGCGAGCAGCCGGGTGACGGCCAGGGCGGTCATGGACTTGCCGGAGCCCGACTCCCCGACGATGCCGACCGCCTCGCCGCGGCGTACGTCGAAGGACACGCCGCGGACCGGCCGTACGGGACCCGACGGCCCGGAGATGGTGACCTCGAGGTCGCGGACGTCGAGCACCACCTCCGGCGACCGGTCCCCGGCGTCCTCACCCCGGCCCGTACGCTCCGGCCCGCTCGCCGACCCGGCGCGTACGGGCCCCATCCCGCGCAGGCCACCGGCGACGGGGACGCCGAGCCCCTTGGCGACCGACTCGCCGAAGAGGTTGAACGCCAGCCCGGCCAGCAGCACCGCCGCCCCCGGGGCGAGCGCCGCGGGCGCGTTCACGTAGATCGTGCCGATGCCCTCGTAGAGCAGACGGCCCCAATCGTAGGACGGTGACTGGACGCCGAGACCGAGGAACGACAGCCCGGCGAAGGACAGCAGCGCGGTACCCGCGCCGATGGTGGCGTTGACGACCAGCGGCTCGGCGATGTTGGGCAGCACGTGGCGGACCAGGATCCGGAACCGGCCGATCCCCATCGCCCGGGCGGCCGCGACGTAGTCCCGCGCCGCGACCCCGGCGACGAGCGTCTGCGTGAGGCGCGCGAACGCCGGGGCACCGGCGAGCCCGATGGCCAGGACCGCGCCGGTGGCGCCGACGCCGAACACGACCGCGAAGAACAGCGCCAGCAGCAGTCCCGGGAACGCGACGGCGGTGTTCACCCCGGCGGCCACCAGCCGGCCGGTCCGGCGGCCGAGCACGAACGGCGCCGATCCGAGCAGCAGTCCGGCGACCACCGAGATCACGGTGGCGAGCAGGGCGAGCAGGACCGACAGCCGGGACGCGACGAGGACCCGCAGGAGGATGTCCCGGCCCAGGTTGTCCGTTCCCGCCCAGTGCCGGGCGGACGGCCGGGCCAGGATGGCGTCGGTGTCGACGGCGCCGGCGCCGGATCCCCACAGCATCGGTCCGAGGACGGCCAGGGCGACGACCGCCACCACGAGCACGGTCGCCGTGAGGCCCAGCGGCGTGCGGACGACCCGTCTCCAGCGTCCTTGCATCCGTCAGTCCTCCCGGATCTTCGAGCGGGGATCGAGCAGGGCGAGGGCGACGTCGACGACGAGGTTGATGATCAGTACGCCGACGCCGTACACGAGGACGATCGCCTGCACCACCGGATAGTCCTTGGTGAGGATGGAACGCACGATCGTGCTGCCGAGGCCCGGCCAGGCGAAGACGTTCTCGACGAGGACGGTGCCGACGACCAGCGTGCTCAGTAGCAGGCCGCCCACCGTCAGCGCGGCGGTGACGGCGTTGGGCAGCGCGTGGCCGACGTAGATCGCCCGGGCGGGCAGGCGCTTGGCCCGGGCGGTGCGGATGAAGTCGGCCTCGAGCACCCCGACCATCTCGACGCGGACGATGCGGGCGAGGATCGCCGCCGGCCCGATCGCCAGCGAGAACACCGGCAGCACGTACGCCGGCGCGGTGGCGTCACCGGCGACGGGCAGCCATCCGAGCTGGATCCCGAAGACGTAGACCAGCGCGACCCCGATCAGGAAGTCCGGGATGGTCGCCACGATGACGCTGGTCGTGGTGAAGGCGAGCTCGGTGCGTCGTCCGCGGCCGCGCCGGGTCAGCACGCCCATGACGACGCCCAGGGGGATCGCCACGACCACGGCCGTCAGGAACGCGAGCCCGGCCAGGGTGAGCGTGGCCGGCAGTCGCTGGGCGACCACGTCGGAGACCGGTAGCTGCGAGGCGAGGGACGTCCCGAGGTCTCCGGTGACCAGCCCCTTCAGATAGTGCAGGTACTGCACGAGGATCGGGTCGTCCAGGCCCAGGGCGTGCCGGCGGGCCGCGACCAGGTCCGCCGGCGCGGTGGGACCCAGCGCTCCCCGGACCGGGTCGCCCGGGATGAGGTGGATCATCGCGAAGGACGCCGTCACCAGCACCCAGAGCGAGATCAGCAACCGCCGCAGGCGCCGGACGCCGAACCGTACCGACGGAAGGGCCCAGAATCGCGGGTGTTCCGGGTCCACCGGCGTGCTCGGGGCGGTCAGCGTCACCGACATGTCCGCTCTCCCTTCGTCACCGCGCCAGCATGCGGATGCTGGTGGGGACGAGCTCGCCGGGCGTCTCGAATCGCGCGCCCTTGCCGAACGTGCGCACGACCGTGCCGGCGAACGGCACGACGTCCGCCTTGGCGATCAAACCGGACTCCGCGGCGAGCCAGTCGCGGCACCCGGCCGTGCCCGGGATCGCCATCGCCGACTTCACCGCCGCGTCGTAGTCCGGGTCGGAGATCCCGGCGAAGTTGTTCCCCTGCGGCGCCGCCGGCCCGGAGAGGAAGGGCACGAGCTGGTCCGGGGTGTTGACGTTGACCGCGGCCCAGGCGACGTCCCAGTTGCCGGTACCGAAGATCGTGTTCGTCAGGGTCGTCTCGTTCTGACTGTGCGCGGTGGCCTCCACGCCGATCGCCTTCCACTGCCGCACCGCCAGCTCGGCCGCGGCGTCGCCGCCGGTGCCGTTGTTGTTCTGGTAGATGAAGGTCAGCCGCAGCGGCCTGCCGTCCTTGGTGCGCCTGCCGTCGCTTCCCTTGACCCAGCCGGCCTGGTCGAGCAGGGCGCCCGCCGCCTGCGGGTCATGGGCCGGCAGCGCGCGGGAGACGGAGTCACCGCGACAGGCGACCGGCTCGTTCGCGGCCAGCGTCGTCGCCGCCGTGCCGCGGCCCGACGTGAACACCTTCTGCAACTGGCCGAGGTCGAGCGCCTGCGTCAGGGCCTTCCGGACCTTGGGGTCGCCGGTGGCCCGGCCGGCGCGCTCGTTGTACCACTGCTCTCCGGCGAGGATCGGGGTCTTCGCCGCGTACAGGCCGGACTTCTCCAGTCGCTCCGCGTCGGGACCGACGATCTGGGCGCCGTTCAGGCCGCCCGAGAGCAGCAGGTTCGCCGCGGTCGACGCGTTCTCGACCACCTTGATCACGACGGTCTTCGGCAGTCCCCTGGTCGCGGTCGTCGCGCCGTTCGGGCCCCACGTGTAGCCGTCGCGGATCGCGTACGTGTAGTGGTCACCCGGCGCGGCCTGGATCAGCTTGTACGGCCCGGTGCCGGCCGTCGCCGTCCGCAGCGAGGACCGGTCGGCCATCCCGCGGGGACAGACGATCGGCAGCCCGGAAAGACCGTTGAGGACGAACGGGGCCGGCCGGGCCAGCGTGAGCGTCACGACGCGGGTGGTGTCGTCGCCCTTCGCCTTGGCGCCGACCGGGAGGAAGGTCCCCAGGAAGGGGCTCTTGTTCTTCGGATCGGCGACGAAGCCGAGGTTCTTCGCCACGTCGGAGGCGGTGAGGCGGGTGCCGTCGGAACAGGTGATGCCGTCGGCCAGCGTCAGCGTGACCGATCTGCCGTTGACCTGCCAGCTCTTGGCCAGCGCCGACTTGATCTCGCCGGTCCTGCCGTCGACGCTGAGCAGCGGGTCGTAGGCGAACTGGGTGACCGCGAACAGCGAGGTGCCCGCGCCCATCTGCGGATCGAGGCCGCCCAGGTCCGAGGAGAGCCCGTAGGTGAAGGTGCCGCCGTCGACGACCCCGGCTCCCCCGCCGCCGTTCGAGGCGCCCCCGCAGGCGGTGAGCGCGGCCGCGGCCAGGGCGAGGCAGCTGCCTTGGATGCCCAGAGTGGTCAGCTTCATGGCTGTTCCGTTCCGTACGTTCTGGTGGCAGGGGTTCGGCGGTCAGGCGCCGGCGCGGCGGACCGCGCGGCCGAGGTGCAGGTAGAGCGCGTGGCCGGTGCCGTCGTCGCCCACGAACGCGTGCGGCATGTACATGCCGCGGTCGGCGAGGACCGGGATCAGCATGTCGTCGCGGTAGTGGACGAGCTCGGTACGCTCGGCCCGCCCGCCCATCTCCTTGTAGGCGCCCTTGGGGATCTGCTCGATCCAGATCCGCTGGTCGTCGTCCTGGCTGACGGTGAGGTCGAAGACCGAGGCCGAGTAGGTGCCGACGTACCGCTCGGCGTCGATGCGCCGGGGCTCCGCGGGCGGGGCGGGGAGCGGGGGCAGCCCGAGCTCGGTGAGCTCGCCCAGCACGTGCCCCACGACGTCGTGGTAGAGCGAGACGGCGTCACCGCCGTTGGTCAGCAGCGCGATGGCCAGTCCGGCCTCGGGGACCATCCGCAGGAAGGCGGCCTGCCCGATGGTGGTGCCGTCGTGACCGATGATGGTGCCGGCCGGCATGTCGAACCGTTCGAACCCGAGGCCCCACGACGTCCCCATGAGACCGAGCTCGGGCAGGCCGACCTCCCGGTCGTGCATCCGGGCGGCGGTCCCCGGAGCCAGCACGCGGGTGCCGTCGGCCGCCCGGCCGTCCTCGAGGTGCATCCGCGCGAAGGCGACCAGGTCCCGCGGCCGCATCGCGAGCATCGAGCCGGCCGGGGCGTTCGACCGCGCCATGGCCCACATCGGCGCCGGCACGTAACCGGCGCCCGGCTCCATCTCGACATGGCCCACCGCGGCCCGGAACATGATCGCCTCATAGGGGCCGGTGGCGGTGTGGGTGAGCCCCAGTGGCGCGATGAGGTGTTCGCGCAGGCACGCGTCGTACGGCTGCCCGCGCAGGACCTCGACGAGCCGGCCGAGCACGCAGTAGCCGGCGTTGTTGTACGAGAACTGCTCGCCGGGCGGGAACAGCTGCGGCACGTCGTGCAGGGTCGCGACGTACTTCTCGAGACAGTCGTCGCCCACCCCGGTGTCGGTGAAGATGTCCCCCTCGAACCCGGCCGTGTGGTTGAGCAGCTGCCGGACGGTGATCTGCTCGGCCGCCTCCTCGTCGGCGAGGCGGAACTCCGTCAGATAGGTGCGCACCGGCCGGTCGAGGTCGATCGTGCCCTCGTCGGCCAGCTGCATGACCAGCGTGCTGGTCCAGAGCTTGGTGATCGACCCGATCTGGAAGACCGAATCCGCGGTCGCCTCCACCCTGGTCGTCTTGCTGAGCAGGCCGGCTGCTCCGTCGACCACCTGGTCGTCCTGCATCACGGCCCATCCCACGCCCGGAACCTCGTGTTCCTCGAGCAACAGCGGAAGCCGCTCATCGAGCCAAGCGTGGATGTCGTCAAGGTCGCCCATGCGTGGTGATGCTAAGCACAACGCCGTACGGAAAGTTCGTCGTGACCGACAACATGTCGGCGCCGGATGGTCGTATCCGACCAGATCTCCGCGCCGCGGCATCACGTCCGGATGACACGGAATCGTGCGAAACGGGAGGTCGCGGGGTGAGACGCACGCCGGTCTGACGCGGGGCGCCGGTTTTGTCGGCGGGGCAGGGGATCATCGGCGGCATGTGCAAGGACGACCGGTCCGCATTGAGCTGCCCGAGCTGTCATGCGTCACTCGTGCTCGCCGCCATCGGCGGCGGCACCTCACCGGTGCTCACCCACCGGGATCCACCGTCCCCACCGCCGGTCCAGGAGGTGCTGGCCCGGTACGCGGGCCGGGCCGTCGATCCGGCGGCCGCCCGGAACGGTGCCGCCCAGGTTCGCGCCCGCCTGGCCGCGGCCCGCAGCGCGGCGGCCGAACGCCGCGCCCGGCAGGCCGAGGCGCGGCGTGCCGGTCCCGGCGTCCAAGGCGTGCCCCACCGCGCGGCGTAAGACCGGCGTCGCGGCTTCCCGGCGAGGCAGCCCACGGACGCAGACCTCCCGAGGGCATGGCGGCCGTGGCGACGCCGGCGGGCCGCCGCCGGGCGGGTGAGCGCGGGCGCGCGGGAACACCGCCCGGCGGACACGGCCGCCGGGCGGAGGTGAGCGATCCTCACCTGCCCGCGGACCTGCCGGATCGGCGGAGGGCGACGGCCGCGAGGCCGAGGGCGAGCAGTCCGGCGGCCAGGCCCGCGGCGCCGAGGGTGATCCCGGCGCGGTCTCGGCCCCGCTTCACGGCGGGTGCCGCCTGGGGCGTGCCGGCCTTGGCCAGGGTGAGCGACGGTGCGGGATGCTCCGGTTCGGCGCCGCCGCCGGGCAGGTCGGTCCAGCGCACGACGCTGGTCCCGCCGCTGTGGTCGGTGTAGGTCTGCAGGGCCTTGAAGTACAGCGTGGCGGTGTCGGTGGGCAGCGGGCCGAGGGAGATCCAGAACTGCTGGAACCGCCCGGGCTGGATCTTCCCGCCGGACCAGGTGATCGCGGTGACCGCGTCGGTGAGTTCACCGCCTTCGATCTCGATCGGCTTGGGCAGGTGGCCCTTGGTGACCTCGACGTTCCAGCCGGGCACCGGCTCCACCGACACCGACGCGATCGGGTGGTCCGTCGGCAGGTACAGCTGCACCTTCGTGGTGTCGGCGCCGGTCTCCTCGTTGGGGACGCGGACGTTGAAGGCTCCGTACCCGCCCGGTTCGGCGGTGCGCGGGTTGATGGTGACGTGCGCCGAAGCGGGAACGGCCAGGGCCACGACGGTGGCCGTGACGGCGCCGGCGCCGGTCAGCAGGCGCGTGGCGGCATGCGAAAAGGACATGGGTACCTCGGGAAGAGTGCGTGCGAACAGGGCGGACGGTGACCACGGCCCGTTCCCCGGCCGGCGAGGCATCGCGGAATGCCCGGCCGCCCGCACGGCGGGGACCGGGTTCAGGGCGCGCCAGGACGTGTGCGGGCGCGCCGGGGAAGGAACCGTGGGATCACATGGCGGCGCGGAGGCCCGCGCCGACGCCCCGAGGAGGACCGCGCCGTACCAGGACGTGCCGCAACGCGACCACGGCCGGGGGCGTCTGGTCCGCACTCCGCCGACGTCGGGTACCGGCGGGCCGCCGCGCTCCCACGAGGTCGGCGTACGCCAGCGGGAGAAGGACGCGCAGCGCGGGGCCGAGCACCGTCTCCGCGAGGACGCTCAGCAGACGCCAGGCGGCCCGCTCCCCCGCGTACAGCCACAGCGCCACCAGCGCTCCGGCGAGCGCGTGCGCCCCGGCCATGCCGAGACCGGACGTCCCGGCACCGTGGTTCATCGGCGTGACGGCGGCGGCGCCCGGCGCGGTGTGCACGCCGCCGTGCATCGTCATGGCCGGGTGCGCGAGCGCGGAGCCGGGATCGGCGGGAGTGGCCCAGGCGAACCACTCGTGCAGGCACGCCTGCACGACCTCGACCGCCAGCAGGATCCACCGGGCGGACCGGTGCCGGTCGGCCAGGTGGTAACCGACCGCGGTCACCCCCGCCACGGCCGACCAGCCCGCCCACACCGGCGCCGGACGGGCGGCCATCAGATCATGGCCGGCCAGGGACAGCTCGACGCACGCCACGGCGAAAACCGCGGCGCGCATCAGGCGGAACCAGGCGGGCGGACGCATGACCTCACCAACGACTACGACGTGTAGTACACGGAGACTACACCGCGCGCCCCGAGACGGCGCCGGGCCCGGGCCGTACCGGTCATCGAGCGGTCGGTGGCGTGGTGGCGCCGGGGCGGGCGCCGGCCGGGTAGGTGGGGCCGGTGATGGCGCGGACGGAGCCGCCGGTGATGGGCAGGCCGCCGGTGGGCTCGTACGTCGCCTCGTCGAAGGTGCTGCCGGAGGGCGCGTTCGCGACCTCGATGGCCGGCCAGGCGCGCCCGCCGGTGACGGAGGTGGAGATGTAGTCGCCGACCATGCGGCCCTGGCTGGTGTCGGCGATCCACGACAGGGTCATCGGACCGGCGACCTGGGTGGGGGTGCTCCAGGTCGAGCCGCCGTTGGTGGAGGAGGTGTATCCGACGGTGAGCCGGCAGGTGGCGGCGGTGCAGTTCGCGGTCGGGTACCGGTAATAGGTCAGCCCGAGCCTGGCGGTCGAGCCGGAGGTGGCGCGGTCGACGCCGATGCCGGGGATGAAGTGGTCACCGCCGTCGCTGGTGATGCGGGTGACGGGTCCCCAGGTGGTCTCGCTGGTGGACTTGCTCATCACGATGTCGTTGGCGGGGCAGCCGGACTGGAAGCGGCAGTCCTGCCAGACCACGTACGCGGTTCCGGCGGCGTCGATCTCGGCGGACGGCAGCGTCTCGGTGCGCAGATCCCCGGCGACCTCATGGTCCTGGGCCGTCGCGATCAGCACGGTGGCGTTCCAGCCGGCGCCGCCGTTGGTGGAGCGGAACGAGCGGATCTGACCGTTGTTGCTCAGATACGGCACCAGGACGGTGCCGTTGGGGCGTACGACCGGCTGACCGCCGAGCCCCGTGGCGCTGGTGGAGTGGACGGTCCACGACGCGCCGCCGTTGCTGGAGGTCGCCATCTTGACGGCGTTGCCCGCGCCGTTGTCGTCGAACTCGGTATAGCAGTTGCCGTAGTACGGGCTGGAGGCGGTGTTGTCGCAGACGATCCAGTTCTTGTCCAGGCTGCCCCCGGTCGCCGTGGCGACCGGATTCGTCCAGGTCAGGCCGCCGTCGGTGGACCGGCTCGTCACGACGGCGGCGCCGGTGACGCCGCCGCTGTCGGTGAGCGCGAGCGAGGAGATCATCCAGGTGTTGTGCCTGGCGTCGTAGGCGACGGACTCGTCACTGGTCCGGTCGTACGGGCCGTTGCCCTCGAACTTGGTGAGACCGGGCAGGAACCCGTGGGTCCACGTGGAGCCACCGTCGGTCGAGGTGGCGAATCCGGCTCCGGAGGCCCCGCCGTCGTAGAACCGGCCGACCTGGAACGCGGAGACGATGGTGCTGCCCGAGGAGAAGGTGTCCGGTTCGACCTCGGTCCGGTGCTGGCTGGTGGTGTTGGTGTACGGATCGGTGCTCACCTGGGTGAGCGTGACGTTCGCGGACGCGGGTCCACTGCCGAGGAGTAACGCCGCCACCGCGATCGGGGCGGCGAGGGGAACGGTCACGAGAGAAGACAGGCGAGAACGCCGGCGGGTCACGGCAACCTCCTGAACGCTCCGGCGCCGAGGCCGGCGCAGGGCGGGGGCCGGCGGGGTCACTCGGGCCGAGCGCCACAAATGTGAATGGCGCCAGGTGCCGTGTCAATGGGCCGAATCCGGATGAGGCTTCCGGCCTGAGTTCACCGTGGTCACTTACCGCATTCTTTGACCACTGCTGGCCATTGGGGAACTCTGGGATTGTCTCGTCCCTACTCCGAGATCTACGTTCCGCGCGGGCGCGGTCTGCGCGCTCTTCAGGCGACGGAGCCTGATCGGAGGTAGGGATGCGAAAACGTGGTGCCCTGAGCCTGGTCGCCGCCGGTGGTCTGCTCATCGGCGGGCCGGCCTTAATCACGCCCGGCGCGAATGCCGAGCCGTTCGGCTACGCCAAGCTCAGCGCCGTTCAGAAACGACATGTCTCTGGAGCATTGGCCGAAGCCCTGGGCCCCCAGCGGCTGAACAGGAACACCGTCACCGTCCCGAAGGAGACGGCCGCGTCCGGCTGTTACGGGAATCACGGCCATGACGTCAAGGTCAACCAGAACTGCTCGAACGTCTCCGACCCGGACCTCGCCGGGCGCGGGCAGGCGCAGAACGAGACCTGGGTCGCGGTCAACCCGAACAACCCCAGGCAGGTCATCGCGACCTACAACGACTACCGGCGCGGCGACGGGACCTGCGGCGTCACCTACTCCCGCGACGCCGGCCGCACCTGGACGGACACCACGGCGCCGAACGGGTTCGTCCGTGGCACGGCCTTCGGCGGGAGACCGCGCGAGTACTTCCAGTCCGGCGGGGACACCTCGGTGGCCTGGGACACGCGCGGGAACGCCTACCTGTCGTGCCAGGAGTTCAAGCGCGGCAACGCCGTCTCCCCGGACGCCGACCAGTCCAGCGGCTTCTACGTCTACCGCTCGACCGGATCCGGCGGCGCGTCGTTCAACTTCGCCGGCCGCCCGGTCGCCGAGCACGACGACACCGCCGGCGCGGGGAACTTCCTGCTCGACAAGCAACTGCTGACCGTCGACGACCACGTCCGCAGCCCCTACCGGGACCGCGTCTACGTGACCTGGACGACCTATCCCGAGGACGGCACCGCCTACATCTACGAGGCCTACTCCAGCGACTACGGCGAGCACTTCAGCGCCCCCGTCCTGGTCAGCTCCGACTCGGCGCTGTGCCCGCAGGGTCATGACATCCCCGCACCGCACGGGCGCTGCAACGACAACCAGTTCTCCCAGCCGATCACCGCCGCGGATGGCACCCTGTACGTCGCGTGGGCGAACTACAACACCGCGAATCCGGGCAAGGACAATCGCTTCCAGGTCCTGCTCGCCCGCTCGGTCGACGGAGGCAGGACCTTCTCCGCTCCCGTCAAGGCCACCGACTACTACGACCTGCCCGACTGCGACACCTACCAGGGCGACGGCAAGAACCCCGGCCGCGACTGCGTACCGGAGAAGGGAAGCGGCACCGACTCGGTCTTCCGCGCCACCAACTACCCCAACGTCACGGTCGACCCGGCGAACCCCAAGCGGGTGGTCGTCACCACCGGCTCCTACCTCAACCGCGACTCCAACGAGGCCCGCGGCTGCACGCCCGCCGGCCTCACCGCGGCCGAAGAGGGGCTGGGCAGCCTGTACGACGGTGTCAAGACCGGCGGATGCAACAACGGCATCGTGATCTCCAGCTCCACCGACGGTGGCGCCTCCTTCACCGGCACCACCACCGACGTGCGGAAACTGCCCGTCATCGGTGACAACACCGCACAGGCGCGCAGCGACCAGTACTGGCAGGGCACCGTCTTCAGCCCCCGCGGCACGCTCGTGACCGCCTACTACGACCGGCAGTACGGCTCGGACGAGACCACCGGCTTCTCCGATATCACCGTGACCACGTCCAAGGATCTGACCCACTTCGCCAGCACGCGGGTGACCTCGTCCAGCATGCCGCCGCCGAGCCAGTTCAACGGCCAGTTCTACGGCGACTACATCATGGTCGACGCCACCGCCACGACCGCCCACCCGGTCTGGTCCGACACCCGCAACGCCGCCCTGTTCCCCTGCCCCGGCACCGGCACGAGCGGCAACCCGCCGCGGCTGTGCCACGCCTCGGCCGCCAACGCCTCCGTCGCCAACGACGAGGACATCTACACCGCCGCGGTCCCGATCCGCTGACCGGGTCGTCCGGGCGGCACCGGCCGCGCCGCCCGGACACCCGCGGTGACGCCGCGGCTCGATCACCGATCGGCGCGGTGTCACAGATCCCCGGGCCGCCTTGTCTCAGCTGTCCAGGGCAAGATGGGAGCGGAGCCGGTCCGGGGACCGAAACGGGGGCGATCATTGTGGGCGACACCGGGTCGGCGGCCCGTCCGGGTGGGCCGGAGGACCTCGACGAGGCCACGGCGGTCTTCGCCCGGGTACGGCCACGCCTGTTCGGCATCGCGTACCGGATGCTCGGCAGTTCCACCGAGGCCGAGGACCTGGTGCAGGAGGCGTGGCTGCGCTGGCAGTCCTACGACCGCGGCACCGTGGCCGACCCGGCCGCGTTCCTGGCGACCACGGTCACCCGGCTGGCGATCAACATCCTGCAGTCGGCACGGGTCCGTCGCGAGACCTACGTCGGTCCCTGGCTGCCCGAACCCATCGACACCAGCGCCGACCCGTACCTCGGCGCCGAACGCGGGGAGGCCCTCAGCCTCGCCGTCCTGCTGCTCCTGGAGAGGCTCTCGCCGACCGAACGCGCGGCGTACGTCCTGCGTGAGGCGTTCGACTACCCGTATCCGCACATCGCGGACATCGTCCAGGTCAGCGAGGCGGCGGCCCGGCAACTCGTCAGCAGGGCCCGCAAGCACCTGCGGTCCGAGCGCCGGGCACCGGTGACCGGCACCGAACAGCGCAGGCTGCTGACCGCTTTCGTCGCCGCGGCCCGCACCGGCGATCTCGCCGCTCTCGAGAAGATCCTCGCCGCGGACGTGGTCAGCTACTCCGACGGCGGCGGCGCCGTACGGGCGTCTCGCTTCCCCGTGGTGGGCGCGGTCCGTGTCGCCAAGTACGTCAGAGCGTTCGCGGACCGGTTCTGGGCCGGTGTCGAAGTGCGGTGGGCCGACGTGAACGGTCAGACGGCCGCCCTGCTCCACCGCGACGGCGAACTGTTCACCGTCCTCACGGTCGACGCCTCCGACGATGGCATCGACCGGGTCCTGTGGATGATGAACCCGGCCAAGATCACCGCAGCGTCCGGCACCGCCTGACACCGCCCTCGTCGCCGAACCGCTCGACCGCGCGTCGGAGCTGCGCTGTTACCTGCGCGACCCCGACGGCTACCTCATCGAGGTGGGCCAGTCCACCGGTCTGCTCGACGGAATCCTGGCCGCTACGCCCGCGGACTCCTGACCGCGGCCGGCCGTCCGCGCGCTGTACGGGCACGCCGCCGGTGACCCACAGCGCGCCGGCCAGGCCGTTCTCCTCTTCGAGGACGGAGATGGCCCGCGGCAGGTCGGGCTCGATGGTCTCGCCGCCGCGTTCCAGGGCGTAGCTGTAGGAACCCGATGGGCAGTGGTCGATGCGGCCCATGATGTCGGAACGGACGTCGCTGTCCCCGCTGTCGGCGAGCATGTCGGCGATCGGCCGGGTACGCCCGATGCAGAACGCGGCGTGTCCAGCCGCGGGCTCCCGCCGACGGCGTTGAGCAGGTTCGCGGCCAGCGCCAGGTGGAGCATCTCTTCGATGAAGACTCCGGCCACCGCCTCGACCGCTTCGGGATTGCGTTCCGGGTCGAGGGAGTAGAGCGCGCACAGGTACGGCGGCAGGGTCGCGTGTTCCAGCTCGATCGCCCACTGCAGGTGCTCGCGGAGATCTCAGGTGCCCTCGCCGGTGCCGCGCCGGCCGGAACGGGAGTCGCCGTGCAGTCCCTCGACCGCACCGAGGAGGTTGCGGAGCTCGATCTCTTCGCGCTGGACGTCGGTGGGATCGAACAGCCACTTCGAGGCCGGCAGCTCGGCGGACTCCTCCGGGCGGCTCGACTCGGACATGGTCAGTTCTGCCTCGATCTCGACCTCGAGTTCGACCTCGAACTCGGCGTCGCCGGTCGGCTTGTTCATCTCTCCTCCACGTGTGGCTTGGACGGGTCACCCGACGGGCCGGGCGCCGGCAGCCTGGTCCCGGCCGGCAGCGCGCACGCCTCCGCCTGCCAGGCCAGGGCCGCCGGATTCACGCCTGCCGCGGCAGGCGGCCCGATTTCGCGCTACCGCGGCAGGCGGCCGGGATCTCGGTCGGCGGCGCCGATCCCGTCGGAGGGCCACCTGCCGTCGGGGCGCGGTGGTGGGTCAGGAGTCGCGAGCGACCCGGAGGTGCTTGTGCGGCGGCGGCGCGCCGGGGTCGCCGGGCGGGTACTCGACGATCACGGTCATCACGTGCGCGCCCGCCGGGATGAAGGGCGGCTCGACCTCCTGGATCGTGGTGAACGCCGTCTGCCACACGGACGAGCCGGCCTTCGGCTCGCCGACCGGATCAGTGCCGGACATGGGATCGACCTTTCTGGCTCGGGGGTGAGGGACGGGGCCGGGCGCTACCTGCCGGCGTCACTCGCCAGCCAGTCGGCGTACTTGATCTCGCCGAGGACCGCGCCGTCGCCCGGAACGAGATCGCTTTCGCGCATCTCGGCGCCGAAGTAGTGCGCGTGCGGGTCGGTGACCACCTCACGCTCGTCACCCCAGGCCGTCAGAGCACTGCGGAAGAACTCGTCCATCCGGAACCGCTCGGGACCGGCGATGTCGACCCGTCCGTTCAGCGGCGACCCCACCGCGACCCGGCCGACCGTCTGCGCGACCTCCTCGCCCGCGATGGGCTGGAACAGCACCGGCGGCATCCGGACCGCCTCACCGGCCGTCGCCTCGTCGGCGATCCGCCGGGCGAACTCGAAGAACTGCGTGGCGTGCACGATCGAGAACGCGATGCCCGAGTCCTTGATCAACTCCTCTTGGGCGACCTTCGCCCGGAAGTAGCCGATGTCGGGCCGCCGCTCGGTGCCCACCACCGACAGCGCGACGTGATGCCCGACCCCGGCCTTCTCCTCGGCCGCCAGCAGATTGCCGGTCGAGGTGCGGAAGAACTCCAGCACCGCGGTGTCCTCGAAGGACGGGGAGTTGGACACGTCGATCACCACGGACGCGCCGTCCAGGACCTCGGCCAGCCCCTCCCCGGTCAGCGTGTTGACACCGGTGTTCGGCGAGGCGGGAACCGCCTCGTGGCCGTGCTCACCGAGCTTCGTCACGAGCTTGGACCCGATCAGACCGGTACCACCGATCACCACGATCCTCATTGACAAGCCTCCTGTCCCTCCGGCGGCGCTCCGTGCGCCACCCGGTCGCCAGCTAAGACAGGACACCCCTCCGGGCTGTGACAGTGCTCGGCGA
Organism: Actinoallomurus spadix; assembly: GCF_024055725.1. Lineage (GTDB taxonomy): Bacteria > Actinomycetota > Actinomycetes > Streptosporangiales > Streptosporangiaceae > Actinoallomurus > Actinoallomurus spadix. The sequence goes on from NZ_JAMXMX010000004.1 coordinate 220,665, forward strand.
AGAAATCGCGGTCCGTCGTGGTGGTCACGGCCACCACCGCCCGATCGTGTGGTGCTCCTCAGCCACCGCGTCGGTGGCGATGCCGTGTGACGCGCGGCCGGCCCGCCCCGAGTGGGCCGACCCGCCCCGGACCAGCACTGACCATCGCCCTCGGCCGGGCCCCTCCGGCTCTTCGGCCGAGGGCGATCGCCGTCCGGACGGATGCGCGCACGCTGGGGGCTCGGGCCCTACGGGGAAATGTCCGGCGCGAGGTGTAGGACAGGAGGCACCCCCGGCCAGGACCGTTCACGACGGGGACCACCGCGGCGTTTTCTTGAGGAGTGTCAATGTCCCTTCCCGAGCTTCCCCGACCGGAGCCTGGTGACGTGTTGCTGGTCTGTACCTCTTACGAGGACGGCACGCCCCTGTGGGGCGGGCTGTTCAGCGAGGTCGGGGGCCGCCGGGAGGGCGACGTCCTCGTGCTCGGGGACGGCGGGGTGCGGCTTCGCCTGGTCGAGGGCGGCGAATGGGACGACCTGCGCGGCGGCAACGTCCCGGCGCTCGTCCCGGGCGACGGCCCGGTGACGCCGGTCGTCGTCCTGGCGGACGACTCGGTGGTGTACGGCGGGGACGGGCCGTTGCTGGTGGATTCGGCGGTGGCGCCCGGGCGCGGTGTCCGGGTCTCCTCGGACCGGCTCGGTGAGATCCTGGCCGCCCTGCTGGGCGGCGCACTCGCCTTCGACGACCTGGTGCGCGACATGGACGTCTACGGCATGTACCAGGGGGACGGCGGCCGGCCGGCCTTCCCCGCGCCGGCGGCGCCGCCGCACCGGGACCACCCCGCACTACCCGCCACCGACGCGGCTCTGCTGGTCCGTACCTGTTTCGACGACGAGGAGGGCTGGCGTGCCCTGCTGGACGAGCTGGGCGGAGCCGACGAGGACGGCTGGGTCGGCGCGGACCTGGACCCGGACGAGATCGACGTGGAGCACTATCCGCTGACGGCACGGGTCGTCGACGACCGCGCCTTCGAGGGACTCACGGCGGGCCAGGTCCCGGCGCTGGTCCCGCCCGGGGAGGACACCATCCTGGTCGTGCTCGCCGACGCCCGGACCTTCGCCGAGCCCGACCGCCCGCTGACCGTCGTCGACCTGGACGACACCCCGGGGCAGGCCGCCGTCCTCCCCTGCCGCATGGTCGGATCGATGGCGTGCAACCTCGAGATCGGCAACATGGACTTCCACGAGTTCGTCGCCGAGGACGGCCGGGATCCGTGGTGGGACGCCCTCTGACGACCGCTCGGTAATCTCTCCGCCACTGAGCCCTCCGCTCTGGCCCAAATCCCGGTCCAGGGCGATACGGGCGGAGTTTTCCGGTAAATCCCCATGGGCAGGTACCCAGCCACTGGGGGAACCGCATGAGCCGCAAGAAGCCGCGACCGCCCGGTCGCGCACTCGGCGGGGCGGTGACGTCGTCCGTTCTCGGTCTGACGGCGCTCGGCGCCGTCCCGCCGCCCGCCGTGGTCCCGGACCCCGGCACCGCGCACCGGGCCCTTCCCGCCGCGCCCGAGCTTCGCATCCTTCGGCATCGACCGGGGGCGGCACCGGGGATGATCCTGATAACCCCGCAGAGTCTGCCGCCCGCGCCGCGGGACGGTAACGAGATCCTCGACGGACAGGGCCGGCCGGTCTGGTTCAGGCCGGTCCCGGCCCGGCAGTTCACGACCGACCTGCGCGTCCAGCGCTACCGAGGGCGACCGGTGCTGACCTGGTTGCAGGGCGCCCTCGCGGACGGTGTCCTCTCGTACCGCAGCGGGTTCGCCTACGACGGCACCGGATACATCGCCGACACCCACTATCGCGTCATCGCGACGGTTCGGCATGTCGCCGATCCGCACGAGTTGCAGCTCACCCCAAGGAACACCGTGCTGCTCATCGGCGCCCGGAATCTGCGCATGGATCTGACCCCGATCGGCGGCACCAGGAACGACACCGTCCGCGACGGCGTCCTCAAGGAGGTCGACGTCGCGACCGGCCGGACCCTGTGGCGCTGGAGCGCCGCGGACCACATACCGGTCACGGAGAACCACCACCCGGGGCTCCGGCCGCACGAACCCCGCCCTTACGACTATCTCCACCTCAATTCGGTCGATGAGGGCCCCGACGGCACCCTGCTCGTCTCGGCCATGAACACGTGCGCCGTCTACAAGGTGGACCGGCGGACCGGGCGGATCATCTGGCGGCTGGGCGGGCGCGAGAGCACGTTCCGGCTCGGACCCGGCGTGCGCTTCTGCGGACAACACGACGCGCACTGGGCCGGCGAGAACCTGATCCGGGTCTTCGACAACGGGACCCTCACGGATCGGCACGCGTCGCGCGTCGCCTGGATCCGGCTCGACCCCCGCGGCAGAACGGCCACGCTCGTCCGGCAGATCGTGCAACCCCGGCGCGAGTCCGTCGCCATCCAGGGCAACGCTCAGGAGCTGCCGAACGGCGACACCGCGGTGGGCTGGGGCTCGACCGGCCGGATCTCGGAGTTCTCCCCCGGCGGGAGCCGCTTGTTCGATGCCGCACTCCCCGAGGGGGTGATCACCTATCGGATGTACCGGCTGCCGTGGAACGGCCGGCCGTGCACACCACCGGCCGTCATCCCCCGGGGTCGCACCGTGCACGCGGTCTGGAACGGCGCGACGGGCGTCGCTCGCTGGCGCGTCCTCACCGGTCCGACGCGGAAGGCCGCGAAACCGGTCGCGGAGGCGGCGTGGAACGGGCTGGACACGGCCATCACGCTCCCCGGCACGTCGGCTTCGGCGCCGTACGTCCAGGTCGAGGCGCTGGACGCGCACGGCAGGCTGCTCGGCGTCGGCGCCCGGGGGCGCGGGGAGTCGCGGATGCCGCCGGTTCCGGGGCGGCCGGGAACGTGTCCTGGGACGACCCGCTGACCGGGCCGCCGATCATCCTGCCCCGTCGGCCGGCCCGGCTCGAGGAGGCGGCTCCGTTCCACCGGCATCACGGGAGGGCGTCATGGCCACCGCGCGGATCACCCGCATCGCGTTCACCTCCCCTCCTCTGATCAGGATGAAGGAGTTCGCCGAGTTCTTCGCCGCCGACGCCGGCGGCCACCACGTCATGAATTTCGTCCGCAACGCGGCGATAGAGACGAAGGGGATGGCGGTCAACCCGCGCACGGAGGACCCTCGCGGCTGGGGAACGGCCCGGCGCATGGATGTCAGCCTGGCGGTGGCCCGGGCCCTGGGGCGGGAGGCGGTCCGGCAGGCGCTGGCCGGTGCCGGCCTGCGGCCCGGCGACGTCGGCCTCCTGGTCACGGCCACCACCACGGCGCACTCGACCCCGGGTCTGGACGCGCTGATCACCCAGGTGGGGATGCGGCCCGACACCGAGTTCCAGTCGCTCGGCCCGATGGGCTGCTACGCCGCGCTTCCCGCGCTGTCCACGGCCCGGAACTGGGTCGAGACGCATGGCCGTCCGGCGGTGCTCGTCTGTACCGACCTGTTCTCGCCGTACCTGCCGCCGCCGCCGTACGACAAAGAGCAGGCCGTGGTGCTCACGCTCTTCGGGGACGGCGCCGCCGCGGTCGTGGTGCGCCCCGGCGGGGATCACGTCAGGGGGCTGGACATCCTCGACACCGAGACGTTCTACGTCCCCGAGTTCGCCGACGACCTGCAGATCCACGTCGGCGATCGCGGCATGCGGGTCCGCCTCGCCCCGACCATGCCCGACGTCACCGCGGCGGCCGTGGCAGGCCCGACCGACCGCCTGCTCGGCCGGCGCGGCCTCTCCCGCGCGGACGTCCGGTGGTGGGCGCTCCACCCCGGAGGACGCCGGATCATCGACCGGGTGGCCGAAGAACTGGCACTGCCGGCCGGCTCGGTGGACGCCTCCCGCGCGGTGATGCGGGAGTACGGCAACACCGCCGGACCGGCCGTCATCTGTGTGCTCAAGCGCCTGCAGGATTCCCGCCCGCTCGCTCCCGGAGAACACGGGGTCGCGCTGGCGTTCGGGCCGGGGGCGACCATCTGGGCCGTCCTTCTCGGCGGCGCCTGAGACGAACGACCGGACCGTCCTGCGGAAGGGGTCGCCATGCTGGAGGTCATCGGCGCCGGGTTCGGCCGTACCGGCACGCTCTCGTTGAAGACGGCACTGGAACGCCTCGGTTTCGCGCCCTGTCATCACATGCTCGGGCTGGCCGAGCATCCGGGTGAGGTCGGGCTGTGGCGGCGCGCCGCCCGTGGTGAGCCCGTGGACTGGGACGAGGTCTATCGGGGATACCGCTCGACCGTGGACTGGCCCGGCGCCCGGTTCTGGCGCGAGCTGGTCGAGCGTTACCCGGCGGCGAAGGTCATTCTCACCACCCGCGACTTCGCGTCCTGGTACGACAGTGTCCTCGGCACCATCTACCGCGCCGCGATCGACGACTCGCCGCTCGCCTCGCCCGTCCTGGCCGAGGTCCGGGCCATGGCCCGCGAGGTGGTGTGGGACGGCCTGTTCGGCGGGCGTTTCACGGACCGCGACCACTCGTCGCGGATCTTCGAGGACCACGTCGCGGCCGTGCACGGGCGGGTGCCCGCCGCCAGGCTGCTGGTCTTCGACGTGGCTCAGGGCTGGCGGCCGCTGTGCGCGTTCCTCGACCGGCCGGTGCCGGACGCGCCGTTCCCGCACCGCAACCGCCGGGAGGATTTCGGCTCCCTGCTGCGGGAGCAGTCCGGGACCTCGCCCTGATCTCTAGGGCCCGCCGGGACGACCGGCGGAGCGGTGGAGTATCTCCCGGAGCTCGTCGGCATGCCGTCTGGCGAGTTCCGGTCGATCGCGGTACCGCGCCGGGGTGGTGTGGAACAGCGCTATCCGCCAGCCGCCGGACTGTTTCTGGGCGACCAGTGACTGCACGGAGTTGGCGGCGGGGTCCAGCACGGTCCGCCCCGGCGGAGTCATCCCGGCGATGGCGCACAGCAGGACCACGCCGTCGTTCAGCGGCCGTACCTCACGCACCTTGGACACGTACGACGCCGGAACCTCGTCCGCGAAGAACGGTGTCAGGTGCTCTTCGATCCGGGCTCCTGGAACGTGGCCGCCGTCGTCGTCGACCAGCACGCCGTCGGAGGCGAAGAGCGCCGCGAAGCCGCGGGCGTCGCCTCGGTTCCAGGCGGCGAGCAGATCGTCGTACAGCGCTCGCACGGAGGCTTCGGCGGACTTCACCTGTTCAGTGGTCTCGGACATGCCATCCACGATGGTCGCAGGAGCAGTACATTTCCCTTCCGCCGAGCATGCTCGGGTGATCTCCCCGACAAACCACACCTGGTCAATGATTTCGTCATCATTGGTCAACTACCGAATGACGGGTCGGCTAGCGGGCATTTCGTCCCGAGAAGACGCATCTCGGCGGCTTTTGTGTGGAGGGCGTAGATGAACCTTGCCATGTCAAGCGATTGCCGGGAAAGGTTCCTCGCGGACCTGCACGTGGGCGTGCTCGGAGTGACCGATCCGCGGGGGACGTCCGCTCCCCTGCTCGTGCCGGTCTGGTACGGCTACGAGCCCGGCGGGGTGGTGACCGTCCTGACGGACCGGACCTCGACCAAGGCCGACCTGATCAAGCGGGCCCGGCGATTCAGCCTCTGCGCGCAGAGCGAGGTCCCGCCCTATCGCTATGTCAGCGTCGAAGGTCCCGTCGTGGCGGTGGAGGACGGCCTGGACCGGGCCGAGTGGGAGGCGATCGCCCACCGTTACCTCGACCGGGACACCGCCGTCGCCTACCTGGACGCGAACCGGCACCAACTCGAGGAGTACCTGACCTTCCGGATGCGTCCCCAGCGGTGGAGGACGGCCGACTTCACCGCCTTCGCGCGGCAGTTCAGCTGATCCGGCGATCACGCGATCACGCGAACCGCGCGCCGTGCGCAGTCTCAGCAAAGGAGCCCGCCATGTCTGCTCAGCGCTGCCGGGTCGTCTCCGCGCTGGCAGAGTGGAACGACACCGCGACCGGCTACCCGCGGAACAGTTGCCTGCACGGGCTGTTCGACGCGCGGGCGGCGGAAGGGGGCGGCGCGGTCGCCGCGGTGCACGCCGGCCGCCGGTTGACCTTCGGCGAGCTGCGAGACCGCTCCGACACCCTGGCCGTACGGCTGCGCGGCGTGGGCGTCCGGCGCGGGGATCCGGTGGCGGTCTGCGGCGGGCGCTCGCTGGACGCCCTGGTCGCCTTCCTCGGTGTGCTGAAGGCCGGCGCGGCCTACGTTCCGCTGGACGACACACTGCCGCCCGCCCGGCTGCGCGCCCTGGCCGAGGACGCCGGGGTGCAGACGGCGGTGGTCCTGCCGGATGCGGCCTGCCGGGTGCGCCGGCTGCGCGCCCGGGTCGACCTGCCCGATGACGAGGCCCCCGCACCGGAGCCGGTGGGCGGTCCACCGGTCGTGGAATCGGCGCCGCTCGACTGCGCCTACGTGATGTCGACCTCGGGTTCGGCCGGCCGGCCGAAGGCGGTGGGGATCCCCCACCGCGGGGTGGTCCGGCTCGCCTTCGCCGACGTGGCGGGGTCACGGCCGGGCCCCGGCGACCGGGTGCTCCACGCGTACGCGCTCTCGTCCGACGCGTCGACGATCGAGATCTGGTCCGCGCTGCTCAACGGGGCCTGCCTCGTGCTGGTCGACCGGGAGGACCTGCTGTCCCCCACGGCGCTGCAGTGGCGGCTGCGCGCGGAGCGGGTGACCGTGGCCTACCTGACCACCGGCGTCCTGCACGGCGTGGCCCGGACCAGGCCCGAGGCCCTGCGGTGCCTCCGGTTCGTCTCTGCGGGGGGCGAGGCGCTGGACCCGGCGCTGGCGCGCGCGGTGCTGGCGGCGTGCCCGGACACGACTCTGGTCAACTTCTACGGGCCGACCGAGAACAGCGTCGTGTCCACCGCCCAGGTGGTCCGCGACCTGCCGCCCGGAGCCGGCGACGTGCCCATCGGCCGTCCGCTGGCCGACTCCACCTGCTACGTGCTGCGGCCGGACGGCGCGCCGGCCGCGGTCGGCGAGCAGGGCGAACTCTTCGTCGGCGGAGACGGACTGGCGCTGGGCTACCTCGGAGACCCGGAGCTGACCGCCGAGCGTTTCGTCGACAATCCCTTCGCGCCGGGCACGCGCCTGTACCGCACCGGGGACCGGGCGTCCTGGCTGCCCGACGGCGCGCTGCGCTACCACGGCAGGATGGACCGGCAGGTGAAGCTGCGCGGCCACCGCGTCGAACCGGAGGAGGTCGAGACCAGGCTGCGGGCGCACCATGCCGTCGGCGAGGCCGTCGTCGGCGTGGTCGGCGACGACGGGAACGCCGAGCACCTGATCGGCTATGTCACACCGGCCGACCCCCGGGCCACGGTGTCGCCGGAGGACCTGCGCGAATACCTCACCGCCTGGCTGCCGGCCCCGGCCATGCCGTCGCGACTGGTCGTACGGCAACGCCTCCCCCTCACCCCCGCCGGGAAGATCGACCGGGAGCGCCTGGCCGCGGAGGCGGCCGAGGCGATCCGGGCGGGCCCGGGGTCCGCGCGGCTCGCCGTGACGGGCCCGGCCGACGTCCTCGCCGAGATCTGGCAGCACGCCCTGCGGGTCCGCCCCACGTGCGTCGACGACTTCTTCGCCCTCGGCGGTGACTCCCTCCTCGCCGCCGAGGTCGTCACGCGCACCCTGGCCGCACTCGACATGGACGCGCGGCACGGCAGCGAACTGGTCCGCCGGCTCCTGCGGACGCCGACCCTCGCCGGTTACGCCGAGGCGGTGGAGGAGATGCGCCGCGCCGGCACCACCGCCCCCGGGACGGTGGACTTCGAGGCGGAGGCCGTACTCGGGTTCGACCTCCCGCCGCGGCAGGGCCCCGCGCCGCGCTGGGACGAGCCCCGGCACACCCTGATCACAGGCGCCACCGGGTTCGTCGGCGCCTTCCTGGTCGACCGGCTGCTCCGGTCGACCTCGACCACGGTGCACTGCCCGATCAGAGCACGGGACGTGCGGCGCGCCGAGCGGCGGCTGGCGGCCAACCTCGCCCGCTTCGGCCTCGCCCCACCGGGAGTGACCGAGCGGATCGTGTGCTTCCCCGCGGATCTCACCGCGCCCCGGCTCGGCCTGTCCGCCGAGCACGCGGCCGAACTCTCCGGAGTCCTCGACCTGGTGATCCACGCCGGGGCCGAGGTGAACTTCCTGTATCCGTACGCGCAGCTGCGCGCGGCGAATGTGGACGGGACCCGGTCGGTGATCCGGCTGGCGGCCCCGCGCCGGGTCCCGGTCCACTTCCTGTCCACGATCGCGGTGGTCGCCGGCTTCGGTACGGCCGGGGTGCGGCGGGTCGACGAGGACCTGCCCCTCGCGCACGCGGACCGGCTCACGATGGGGTACGCCGAGACCAAGTGGGTCGCCGAGCGGGTCCTGCAGCAGGCCGCCGCCCAGGGCCTTCCGGTGGCGGTGTACCGCCCCTACGAGATCACCGGCGACCGGCACAACGGCGCGTGCAACACCGAGACCGCGATCTGCTCGCTGTTCAAGACCATCGCCGAGACCGGCCTCGCGCCCGACGTGCCGCTGCCGATGGACTTCGTCCCCGTCGACCACCTGGCCGACGCGGTCGTGCACCTCGCGACCAACCGCCCCGCCGCCTGGCGGGTCTACCACCTGACCAATCCCCGGCCCGCCCGGCTGGCGGACATGCTCGACCGCATGCGCGCCGCCGGCTGCCGCATCACCACGCTCCCCTACTCGCGATGGGTGACGGAACTGGTGAGGCATGTCGCCGAGCATCCGACCAGTCCGACCGCGCCCTTCCTGCCGCTGTGCGTCGACCGCAGCAACAAGACCGACATCTCGGTCAAGGAGATGTACTTCGAGGGCACGTTCCCGTCGCTGGGACGAGACAACGTCGACCGGGACCTCGCCGGCAGCGGCCTGCACTGCCCCCCGGTCGACCAGGCGCTGCTCGACCGGTACCTCGCGTACTTCTTCTCGACCGGATACTTCCCGCGTCCGCGGCGGACCGCAGGAGGGACGAGATGACCGCGAAGCGAACACCGTCCGGCGGCGCACCGCCCCCGGGGGGCGCGGCGGACGGGCGACGGCCGCCTGTCATGGACTTCCCGATCGCACCGCCAGGGGAGATCGGGCCGGTCGAGGAGTACGAACGGCTGCGGCGGGACTGCCCGCTCGCGTGGGTCCGCACGCCGATGGGCGCCCCCGCCTGGTACGTCACCCGTTACGCGGACGTCAGGGCGTTGCTCGGGGACGGCAGGCTGATCAGGCCGACCATCAACGCCTGGCCCGTCCGCCCCGGGGACCCCCCGGACCCGGGTCCCGGCCTGACGACCATGATGGAGCTGAACGGCGCCCGGCACGCCGCGTTGCGCAGGGCGCTGGCCGACGAGTTCGCCGCCCATACCGTCGACGGTCACCGGGGACGTATCCGGGCGCTGGCCGAGGGGTTGCTCGACGACGTCGAGACCGGCGGCCCGCCGGCCGACCTCGCCGCCGACTTCGCGGAACCGTTCCCGCTCCTGGTGATGTGCGACCTGGCGGGCATCCCGTACGAGGACAGGGACTACTTCCTGCCCATGGCCGACGCCGCGCTCGGGGCGCTGGTGACGCTCGACGAGGGACGCGAGGTCACCCGCACGCTGCGGCGCTACATCACCCAGGTGATCGCCGGTAAACGACGCCGGCCCGGGGACGACGTGCTCACCCGGCTGACATGCCGATGTGACCGCGGCGAACTCGACGAGGAGGACGTGGTCACCTTCGGCCTGTCCATGCTCATGGCCGGTTACCGCACCTGCACCATGTTCCTGGCCGACGCGATCCTCGTCCTGCTGACGCAGCCCGGCCGGTTCGCCCGTCTCCGCGACGACCGCGCGATCATGCCGCGGGCGGTGGAGGAACTGCTGCGCTACCTGCCGGTGCTGAACGGCGTCGTCGTCCTGCAGGCGACCCGGGACATCGGCCTGCGCGGACGCACGATCCAGGCCGGGGAGGCCGTGCTGCCGGTGCTCGCCGCCGCCAACCGGGACGGCACGGTGTTCCCCGACGCCGACCGGCTAGACCTGCGGCGGGACCCCAACCCCCACCTCACCTTCGGCCACGGCGCTCACTACTGCATCGGCGTGCACCTGGCCCGCGCCGAACTCTCCGTGGCGCTCGACGCCCTCCTCGACCGCTTCCCGGGCCTGCGCCTGGCCGTCGACGAAAGCGAACTGCCGTGGGAGAACGAGTCACCGGCCAAGTCGCCGCTGGCCCTGCCGGTCGACTGGTGAGCCCGGCGAACGAGCCCGGCCGGCCGGCCGGCTCACTGCGCGTTCTCTGGCGGCACGTGCGGGGCATGCGGCGGTTCCTCGCCGTGATGATGGTGCTCGAACTGGTGGGAGACGCGGCCGCCCTGTCCCAGCCCCTGATCGCACGCTGGGTCCTGGACGAGCTGAAGGCCGGCGGCAGCCTGGTCCGGCCGCTCATGGTCCTCGGCGGACTCGCCGTCATCGGGATGGCGTTGTCGGGCACCTGCACGTTCCTCCTCGGCCGCGGCGCCCTGCGGCTCGTGACGAATCTGCGCTGCACCCTGGTGCGGCGCGTGCTGAGCGGCAGCGTGGCCGCGGTGGAACGCAGGCCGGTCGGCGACCTCCTCTCCCGCATCGGCGCCGACACCACCCTGCTGCGGGACACGGTCGGTGACGCCCTCGTGCGCTCCGCCGCCACGCCGGCGGTCGTACTGGCGGCGCTCGCGCTGATGGGCACCATCGACGTGATCATGCTCGGTGTGGTCGTCGGGCTCCTCGCGATCACCGCTGCGGGCGAGATGGTCGCGGGACAGCGCGTCAGGGAGGCCACCGAACAGGCACAGGGACGCCTCGCCGCGATGACCTCGTCGATGCAGCGCGCGCTGATCGCGTTCCGTACCGTCAAGGCGTCGGGCACCGAACGGGCGGAGTCCGACCACGCCTGCGCCGAGGCTGAGGCCGCCTTCCGGTCCGGACGGCGGGCGGTGCGCGTCGAGGCGCTCCTCGGAATGCTCACCGCCTTCTCGGTCGACGTGACCTTCCTGGCGGTACTCGCCGTCGGCGGCGCGAGGGTCGTGTCCGGCGCCATCGGCGTCGGCGACCTGGTCGCGTTCCTGCTCTACGTGATGTTCCTGGGGGAGCCGATCGACGCGCTCGCCTTCACCATCCCCCAGATCGCCCAGGGCCTGGCGGCCGTCCGGCGGATCGAGGCACTGCGCTCCCTGCCGGCGGAGGCGGAGGAGCTCCCCTCCACGGCCCGCGTCACCGAGCGGGCCGCCCGGAACGGTCCGGGCGGCGGACCGGATCCCGAGGTGCGCTTCGACGCGGTGTGGTTCGGCTACGACGGCCGGCCCGTGCTGCGCGACGTGAGCTTCGCGGCACGCCGCGGCCTCACCGTGCTCGTCGGACCGTCCGGCGCCGGCAAGACGACCCTGCTCAGCCTCATCCTGCGGTTCGCCGACGTGGACCGGGGCCGGGTCCTGCTCGACGCGGTCGACGTCCGCGAACTGGACCGTGACGGGCTGCGGCGGCGGCTCGCCTACGTGCAGCAGGAGGCCGCGCTCCTCGGTGAAACGGTGCGTGAGGCGATGCTGTACGGGGTGCCGAGCCCGGGCCGCGCCGACGTGCGCGGAGCGCTCCGCGCCGTGGCCCTGGACGACTGGGCGGGCTCCCTGCCGAGAGGCCTCGACACGCCGGTCGGCGAACGCGGGGTGGCGATCTCAGGGGGCCAGCGGCAGCGGCTGGCGGTCGCGCGGGCGCTGCTTCGCGGCGCGGACGTGCTGCTGCTGGACGAGGCCACCTCCCAGCTGGACGCGATCAGCGAGCGCACGCTGCTGGACTCGCTGGCCCGGGAGGCGCGCGGCCGGGTGGTCCTGGCCGCCACCCACCGGGTGTCGGTCGCCGCGGAGGCGGATCAGATAGTGCTGCTCATCGAGGGCGGCGTACGAGCCGTCGGACGCCATGCGGCGCTGTTGCGATCCGATCCGGTCTACCGTGAACTGGCCTGCGCCCCGTACTTCGAGACCGGGGCCGGGCACGATCCCTGGCGAACCGGACGACGGCGCCGACGGCACGCACGGTGACCAGGGGCGCGGCCGTTTCATGACCTTCCACGTAATCGCCACGGTACGGGCCTCGGCGGCAATCTCGATCCTGCAACCGCCCGACAGAGCAGGAGACAACCGAGATGACCGCCATCAAGGCGCCCGCGGCCGCCCCCGTACGGGTGGCCGCCCCCGGCTGGGGGACCCTGCTGGTCCTCCTCACCGGGATCTTCATCACCACACTCGACTTCTTCATCGTCAACGTGGCGATCCCCGCCACCCAGCGGGACCTGAACGCCACCCCGTCACAGATCCAGTTCCTCGTCGCGGGCTTCGGGGTGGCGCTGGCGGCCGGGCTGATCACCGCCGGGCGGCTCGGCGACCTGTACGGCCGGCGGCGGATGTTCGCGATCGGGCTGACCGTCTTCACGCTGGCCTCGGCGGCGTGCGGGGAGGCCCCGACCGCCGGGTTCCTCATCGGCGCGCGGGTCGTGCAGGGGCTCGGCGCGGCGCTGCTGATGCCCCAGGTGCTGGCGATCATCAACACCGTCTACACCGGTGAGTACCGGGCCAGGGCGTTCAACGCCTATGGCGTCGCGATGGGCTTCGGCGGCGTGTTCGGGCAGCTCATCGGCGGCATCCTGATCAGGGCGGACATCGCCGGGCTCGGCTGGCGCACCATCTTCCTGATCAACGTGCCGGTGGGCGCGGCCGCGCTGGCGCTGGTCCCCCGGCTGGTGCCGGAGTCCCGCGCCGCGGCCGGCGCCCGGCTGGACCCGGTCGGCACCGTCCTGGTCTCCCTCGGCCTGGTCGCGATCGTCTTCCCCCTCGTGCAGGGCCGCGAGCAGGGCTGGCCGATGTGGACCTGGGAGTGCCTGGGAGCGGCGGTCGTCCTCCTCGCGGCGTTCGCCCTGTACCAGCGGCGGGCCGCCGCACCTCTGGTGGCGCCGGCGCTGTTCCGGCACCGCTCGTTCACCGCGGGCACGGCCGTGAGCCTGCTGCAGTCGATGACGATGGGCTCGTTCTTCCTGGTCCTGGCCCTCTACCTCCAGCAGGGGCGCGGGCTGTCCGCGCTGGAGTCCGGGCTGGTCTTCCTGCCGCTGGGCCTCGGCTACTTCCTGTCCTCCGCCCGCGCCGCCGCGGTCGCCGCGAGGCTCGGCCGTCAGGTCATCGCGGTCGGCGCACTGGGCATGGCGCTCGGATACACGGTGCTGGCGCTGACCGCAACGGAACTCGGCGAGCACGGGGCCGTCGGCTGGGTCATCCCCGGCCTGGTCATCGCGGGCGCCGGGATGGGCCTGGTCATGGCACCGCTGCCCGCGCTGGTGCTGAACGGTGTCGAGCCCGGGCACGCCGCCGCCGCCTCCGGCGTGCTCAGCACCGCCCAGCAGGCCGGTGGCGCGATCGGCGTGGCCGTGATCGGCGTCGTCTTCTACGGCGCGCTCGGCACGTTCCCGCACGCCTTCGCCGCCGGGCTGGTCCTACTGATCGTCCTGGACGCGCTGGTCGCGGCCCTGGTCCAGCTCCTCCCCCGCGTACGGTGAGACGCGCGTTCCCCCCGCCCTGGCGACCCGGCATCCGGGACGCCAGGGCGGGTTCAGCGCGGGACGCTCTGGGGCGCGTGACGGGCCGGCGCGTCACCCTGCCGGGTCGCGAACTCCCGGATCGAGGCGGCCATGAAGTCGATCATCTCGTCGGACAGCCCGGGGTGGACGCCGACCCAGAACGTGCGTTCGGTGATGATGTCGCTGTTCGTGAGCTCGCCGGCGATCCGGTGATCGCGTCCCTGGTAGGCGGGGTGGCGGGTCAGGTTCCCGGCGAACAGCAGGCGTGTCCCGATCCGCCGTGACTCCAGGAAGTCGATCAGCTCACGGCGCCCGAAGGCGGCGTCCGCCGCGATGGTGATCGCGAAACCGAACCAGCTCGGGTCGCCGCCCGGCGTCGCCTCGGGAAGCAGCAGAGCGGGCACTCCATCCAGGCCTTCGCGCAGCCGCCGCCAGTTGCGCCGCCGCGCCTCGCCGAAGGCGGGCAGCTTGCGGAGCTGGCTGACGCCGAGCGCCGCCTGCAGGTCCGTCGCCTTCAGGTTGTACCCGACGTGGGAGAACGTGTACTTGTGGTCGTACCCGTACGGAAGGTCCGCGAGCCGGTAGCCGAACCGTTTGTGGCACCTGTCGTCCTCTCCCGGCTCGCACCAGCAGTCACGCCCCCAGTCGCGCAGCGACTCGACGACGCGCGCCAGCGTCAGGTCGTCGGTGAGGACGCAGCCGCCCTCCCCCATGGTGATGTGGTGCGCCGGATAGAAGCTGACGGTCGCGAGGTCGCCGCGCGTGCCGGTGAGCCGCCCCTTGTAGCGCGAGCCGACGGCGTCGCAGTTGTCCTCGACCAGGAACAGCCCGTGCGTGGCGGCCAGTTCGGCGATCTCGTCGACGGCGAACGGATTGCCGAGGGAATGGGCCAGCGCGATCGCCCGCGTCCGGGGCCCGATCGCGGCCTCGATCCGGTCGGGCGTCGCGTTGTACGTGCGCGGGTCCACGTCGACGAACACCGGGATCATGCCGTTCTGGACGATCGGGTTGACGGTCGTCGGGAAGCCCGCCGCGGCCGTGATCACCTCGTCCCCGGGCCGGAGCCTGCGGTCTCCGAGTACGGGTGACGTCAGCGCGGAGATCGCGAGGAGGTTGGCCGATGACCCGGAGTTCGTCAGGTGAGCCTTGCGCCGGCCGAGCACGCGCGCGAACTCCCGCTCGAACCGCAGCGCGCGGGCGCCCGCGGCGATGCGGAGATCCAGCGCCGCCTCCACGAGCGCGACGCGGTCGTCCTCGTCCAGTACCGCCCCGGAGGGAGGCAGCCGGGTCACGCCGGGAACGAACTCCACCGGCGACGACGCCTCGGCGTGATACGCCCGGACCTGTTCCAGCAGCATCGACTTCGACTCGGTCATGGCATGCCTCCACGAGCACTCGACATCGGTCACCACGCGCCCGCGTCCCAGGCGGTGTACACGGTCGGGAAAAGCGGCCGGAAGCCGAGGTCCGCGCGGATCCGGGCGGCGTCCACGATGCCCTCCCAGGGATCGCTCAGGGGCCGGTCCGCGGCCTCGGCGTCGAGGGACCACCCGTGCAGCCGGTGCAGCTCGGCGGCCGTGACCGGCGCGTCGTCGGCGACGTTGAACGCGCGGCCGTCCACGCCGTCCGTGTGCAGGGCCCGGAGAACGGCCTGGCCGGCGTCGGCGTGGTGCACGAGGTGCAGGCGCCGGTGCGCCGGCCACGTCCGGATCCGCGCCATGGACGTCGTGAGGTGCGGGTCCCCGTAGCCGTACACGAGCGCGAAGCGCAGCACCCGCAACCCCAGCCCGTCCCGCCGGTGCAGGTCGCGCAGCGCCTCCTCGGCCGCCGCCTTGCTGCCGGGGTAGGCCCCCTGCGGCCTCAGGTCGTCGTCCTCGGTCGCGGGGCGCCCGCGGCCCGGGCCGTAGACGAAGTACGTACTGGCGAAGACGAAGCGAACCGCTCCCGCGCGCAGCGCCGCCCGGGCGAGCGCCAGAGTGACGTCCCGGTTCACCGACGTCAGCTGCTCGGGGGACGCGTCGCGCCCGGTCGCCGCGGCGAGATGCACCACCGCGTCCACGCCGTCGACCGCGCCGCGCAGCGTGGGGGGATCGCACAGGTCCCCGGCCATCATCTCGGCGCCACGGGCCGCGAGCGGAGCGCCGCGCGCGGAGTCGCGGACGAGAACGCGCACCCGGTCCCCGCGATTCAGCAGCGCGGGCACGACCCGGCTGCCGACACGGCCGGTGCCGCCGGTCAGCAGGATTCGCATTCTCGCCGAATCGTCGATGACGGCCACCGGGTACGGTCGTCTCTCCGATGAGAATTTCGCATGCGATACTCGATCCGACTCTGACGCTGGGCCGAGAAGTCATGGTGCCGACGAGAAATCGCGCGACGGTCGAGTAAAGGTCGAACCGCTTCGCTCCCCCATTTCCGGGCGCCTCGTCCGAGTGCGCCCTTGACGCGGTTGAACGCTCGCGGCCTCATCGTGCTCGCGGTAAAACGATCCGAGAGCCCGTCCGCGGTTCGATCAACCGAGTTCGAACGCCGCTTCCCGCATTCGACGTGCCCCCTGGAAGGCATCCGGTCGCCATGAGGATTTTGTTCATCGTCACGGGATCTCAACCGACCTACTTCGCAGTCGCCCCGCTGGCGACGGCCGCACGGAGCGCGGGGCATGAGGTCATGCTGGCCGCGCACGAGCCGTGGGTGAAGACCGCGGAGTCCATCGGTCTTCCCACGTTCTGTTTCACCGCCGAGCCGATGCGGCACTACATGGGGCTGCCCGCCACGGACGATTCCCGGCGGTCCTCTCCATTGCCGGCGGACGAGCAGATGACCGGCCAGGGCCGGGGCTTCGCCCGGATGGGCCGGGCCGGGCTGGAGCCGCTGCTGGAGTTCGCCGGGGACTGGTCCCCGGACCTGGTCGTCGGCACCGCGCTGTGCTTCTCCGCCATGCTGCTCACCGCCCGCCTCGGCATTCCCTACGTACGCCTCTTCGAGAATCAGATCCCGATAGCGCGCATCGACGCGGGAGCCGAGGAGGAGCTCCGGCCGGACCTGGAGGGTCTCGGGCTGGACCGGTTGCCGCGGCCCGATCTGATCCTCGACGCGACTCCCCCGTCGCTCCGGCCCCCGGACGCCCCCGCCCCCGCGCAGCCGGTGCGCTGGATCCCGAGCCATCCGCAACGTCGTCTCGAGCGATGGATGTACACCCGGCCCGAGGGACGCCGCCGCGTCCTGATCACCTCGGGAAGCCGGAGCCTCATGTTCCACGACGAGGGCTGGTCCATGCCGCTGCTGGTGGGTGAGCTGACCGCGACGGGGGTCGATGTGCTGGTCGCCGCCTCCCCGGGGAACCGGGAGCTGACCGGGCACCGGATCCCGGACCGCATCTCCGTGTCCGAGCGGTTCGGCCAGGACATGGGCGACGTCCGCGTCGGCTGGATCCCGCTGGACGCGGTCGCCCCCACCTGCGATCTGGCCGTCCATCACGGCGGCGCGACCACCATCCCGACACTCCTGGTCAGCGGCGTGCCGCAACTGATCATCCCCGAGGGCAAGCCGGACTACCACCGGGACGCCATGGCGCGGTCCCTCAGTGACTTCGGCGCGGCCAGGGCGCTGCGGCCCCGGGCGGAGGGGACCGGCCGGGACCCGGGTGAGGTGATCGCCGCGGCCTGCCGGGAGATGCTCGCGGAGCCCGGCTACGCCGAACGGGCGACCTTCCTCGCCAAGGAGATAGCGGCCCAGCCGACACCCGCCGAGATCGTTCCGAAGCTGGAAGCGCTGGCCTCCCGATAGCCGAGGGCCGGAGATCACCACCGGTCAGGGCCGGCAGGGCCCGCGGAGAGGCGCTGGAGAGGAGCACAGGCAGATGGGAAGTCCCCGGTACACCGATCCGTCGATCGTGCCGCATGAGTCGCCGGCCGAGCGTGAGTCGCGGGAGCGGCTGACGGAGCTGCTGGCCAAGACCCCGATTCCGGTGGAGTACCTGATCGATCACCTGGCCCTGTACCTGCGCCGGTGCCAGCTCAGTGACCTGCTGAGCATGGACGCGCTGTACCGGCAGGCGCGTGAGGTGCCGGGCGTGATCATGGAGTTCGGGGTGCTGCACGGGCGTCACCTGGCGGCGCTGACCGCGCTGCGCGGCTTCTATGAGCCGCAGAACTCCCTGCGCCGGATCATCGGTTTCGACACCTTCACCGGGTTCCCCGACGTCAGCGACGTCGACCGGGTCAGCCCGAGCGCGGTCGCCGGCCGGTTCGGCACGTCGGAGGACTTCCCCGAGCATCTGCGCCAGGTGCTGCGCGCGCACGAACTCGGCGAACCCCTCGGGCACGTCCAGCGCAGTTTCATCGTCCAGGGCGACGTGCGCGAGACGGTGCCCCGGTACCTGCGGGACAACCCCCAGACCGTCATCGCGATGGCCTACTTCGACCTGGACCTGTACGAGCCGACCCGCGACGTGCTGCAGATCATCGCCCCGTACCTGGCCCGCGGCGCCATCGTCGCCTTCGACGAACTCGCCCACCCCAAATGGCCCGGCGAGACGGCCGCGCTGCGGGAGGTCCTGGACCTGGGCCAGGCCACCTTGCATCAGATCCCCGGCCGGGAACCCCCGGTCATCTACCTGCGCTGGAACGACTGACGCGGCGCTCCACCGGCCCGATCACGGAGAAGTGACCGTGGTCGGGCCGGTGGAGCGCCCAGAGGCCGTCAGGCGGCGGGCAGGGCCTCCAGTTCGCGCAGCACCTCGGCCGGAGTCGGGAGCGAGGCGCTCTCCTCGGCGAGGAGCCGGCTCCGCTCGGCGTACCCGGGGTCCGAGAGCATCTCCCGGCAGCGCGCGCCGATGAGCTCGCCCGGGTTCCGGTCCGCGTCCGTACGCCGCTCCTCCACCATCAGGGCGGCGCCGAAGCCGCACAGGGACTCGGCGATGTTCCTGCTCATGCCCATGTCGGGGATGAGCAGCTGGGGCACACCCGCGTTGATCATCGTCGCCACGGTGGTCGCGCCGCCGTGGTGGACGGCCAGATCACAGGTGGGGGCGACCACGTCCAGCGGGATCCAGCCGGCGCGGACGTCGCCCGTCTCCCGCGCCAGTCGCTCAGCGGCCTCGGGAAGCGCCGCGACCAGTACCTCGGCCCCCGCCCCGGTCAGCTCGTCCACCAGCGCACGCAGCGGAGTGCCGAGGGTGTCGAGCACGAGGTTGCGGGTACCCGCGGTGATCAGGACGCGGGGTCGTCCGTCGGGGCGCGTGTACATCCACGGCTCGACGCGGGCCTGGCGCACGCGGGGGGCCCAGCGCATCGACCTCGCGGCGGGCGAACCCGGCGGCCGGAGCGACGGGGGGCAGAGGTTGATGAACATGGCGGGCTCCGGCAGCTCCGCCACCCCAAGGCGCCGCATCTCGGGCGCGAGCCCCTCCAGCACCGTGCGGTCGCGGCGATCCATCGAGGCGAAGTGCCACGCCTGACGCACGTACGGGACACCGAGCCGGGCGGCGAACACCCTGGGAACGTGCGACAGCCCGCCGACGATCAGGTCGGGAGCCCAGTCCTCCGCCAGTTCCAGGAGGGCGTCGAGCCGGACGGCGGCGGTCAGGACGTCCTGCCCGAACCGCATGCGCTCGGGGATGATGCAGACCGCGGGGAGGCCGATGGCCTCCGCGACCTCCATGAGCGACTCGTCGGCGGCCAGGAGGATCTCGTGCCCGGCGTTCCGCGCGGCCGAGGCGAGGGGGGCGATGGCGAAGACGATCGCCTGACTGCCACCGGCGGTGAACAGCATCTTCATCGGAATTCAGCTCTTCCACGTGCGACGGCGCGAACGGGCGCCGGGCGGGCTCGACTAGGGATTCGAAGCGCGGGCGGGCTCAGATGGAGATCAGAGTGCGGGGCGGGTTCAGGTGGCGATCGGGGCGCGGGTACGGCTTCGCTTGAGTTCGAAGAAGCCGTCGGTCCCGGCCACGGCCAGGACGCCGTCCCAGAGCCTGACCGCGGCCTCGCCGCGCGGGGCCGGCGACACTACGGGCCCGAAGAACGCCGCGTCCCCCACCGCGATGATGGGGGTGCCCACCTCCGTGCCGACCCGGTCGACGCCGTCCTTGTGCGAGGCGCGCAGCGCCTCGTCGAACTCGTCGGACCAGGCCGCTCCGGCCAGTGCGGGATCGAGGCCCGCGGCGGCCAGCGCCGCTTCGTAGGTGGCACGCTCCCGGGGCGCCTCCTCATGGTGGAACCGGGTGCCCAGTTCCGTGTAGAGGTCTCCCAGCACCTGGGAGCCGTACTTCTGCTCGGCGGCGACGCAGATCCGCACCGCCTCCAGCCGCATCGCCTGGCCCTTCCGCTGCTGCTCGGACAGGTCGCCGCGCCCCTCGTTGAGGACCGTCAGGCTCATCACATGCCAGCGCGGTTCCACGGGACGCAGCCTCGCCACCTCGAGGATCCACCGGGAGGTCAGCCAGGCCCAGGGACAGGCCGGGTCGAACCAGAAGTCCACCGGGGTACGGGCGTCGTGCGGCAATGTCGGCCTCCTCGCCGTAAGACTCTCGGCCGCCGCCGGGCCGACCGTTCGGCCCGCCGGCCACCGGCGCGACCCGCCGCCGATCGTCTGCCCTGGCGCGTGTTCCTTCACGGGTACGCTGCCGCAGCAGCCTGGCAGGCGCGCCGGGAGTCCCACTCGAGTCCGGGTGGACCCCGGAGCGAGCCGTTCGCACCACGATGATCGTGTCCGGCCGGGCGTACGGTCCGGCCCGCGTCAGACGAGCCGGGCGAGCGCGGACGCGGAGGGACTCCCCGGCTCCGCCTGGTAGACGATGATCACTTGCTGCTCGGCTCCGCCGACGGTGAGCGCCTGCCGCCGCAGGGCGAGCTCCCCGACGACCGGGTGGGCGAACCGTTTGAGCTCGTCGCGGGCGGGCCGCACGTCATGCCGTGCCCAGAGTTCACGGAAGTCCTCGTCCGCCTCCAGCTCGGCGAGCAGCGCGGCGATCCCGGGGTCGCGCGGGTCGGCCTCGGCGCGCAGCGCGGCGACGGTCTGCGCGGCGATCCGCGGCCAGTCCGGGAACAGCCGGCGGGCCCCGGGCCACAGGAACATCTCCCGGACCAGGTTGTGCCCGGGTTCGTACATCGGGGCGAGCATGCGGGCGTGCTTGTTCGCGGCCAGCACGTCGAACCCGCGATCGCGCACATAGGCGGGGCGGTCCACCCACGCGTCGAGCAACTGGTGCACGTCCGGGGTGACCTCGGCCGGCGAAGGCCGGACGGGATCCGGATCGGCGAGCGCGAAGAGGTACGCCGAGGCGTCGGCGTCCAGCTCGAGCGCGCGTGCGAGCGCCTCGAGGACCTGGCGCGACGGGTGCCGGTCGGTCCCCTGCTCGAGCCTGGTGAGGTACGGCTCGCTGATGCCGGCCAGCAGGGCGAGTTCGTCCCGCCGCAGCCCCGGCACCCGGCGCCGGCCGGCGGCGGAGGCGGGCAGGTCCTTATGCGAGGGCCGCACCCGGCCGCGCCTCGCCTTCAGGAACTCCCCCAGAGCGTTGTCGGTCGCCATGCTCGCAGGGTAACCCTCGCGGGGTGCTGGTCACCCGCGGGCGGTGCGCACAGGATCGAAGCATGAAGACATGGTTCATCACCGGCGCGTCCCGTGGTTTCGGCCGGATCTGGGCGGCCGCCGCGCTCGCCCGCGGCGACTGTGTCGCCGCCACCGCTCGCCGCATCGACTCCCTGCGACCCCTCGCCGAGGCGCATGGGGACAAGGTCCTTCCGCTCGAACTCGACGTCACCGACCGGGACGCGGCCGCCGCCGCCGTACGGCGGGCCGCCGACGCCTTCGGGCGCCTGGACGTCGTCGTCAACAACGCGGGCTACGGCCTGTTCGGGATGGTCGAGGAGGTCACCGAGGAGCAGGCCCGCGCGCAGCTCGACACCAACCTGTTCGGCGCGCTGTGGGTGACGCAGGCCGCGCTGCCGGTCCTGCGCTCGCAGGGCAGCGGCCACATCCTGCAGGTGTCCAGCCTCGGTGGTCTCGCCGCCTTCCCCACGCTCGGGCTGTACAACGCCTCGAAGTGGGCGCTGGAGGGGATGAGCGAGGCGCTCGCGCAGGAGGTCGGCCCGCTCGGGATCGACGTCACGATCGTCGAGCCCGGTCCGTACGGCACGGACTGGTCCGGCGGATCCGCGGTGCACACCGAGCCCATCGCCGCCTACGAGCCGATCCGCGAGGCTCGCCGTTCGGGCGCGTCCGCCCGCGCGCCGCAGGATCCGGCGGTCACCGCCGACGTCATCCTCGAGCTGGTCGACACCGAGCGGCCCCCGCTGCGGCTCTTCCTCGGCGCGTACCCCTATCCCGTCGTCGAGGCCGTCTACCGGCGGCGACTCGACACCTGGAACGAATGGCGGGCGCTCGCCACGAGGGCGTGACCGGTGTGGCGGCGCTACCCCGAACATCACGACATCAGGAGCGAACGTGCAGAACGAACGACCCGGACCGATCCATATCGTCGGCGCGGGGCCCGGGGTGGGCGCCTCGGTGGCCCGCCGGTTCGCCCGCGCCGGCCATCCCGTGGGACTCATCTCCCGCACCCCCGCGCGGCTCGGTGCCCTGACCGCGGAGCTGACGGCGGACGGCATACCGGCGGAGTGCGCTCCGGCCGACGCGAGCGACCCCGCCGCGCTCGAACGGGCGCTGGCGGTGCTCGCCGAGCGGCAGGGGCCGGCCGAGGTGCTGTGCTTCAGCCCGCTTCCGGACATCGACCTGATCAAACCGGTCGTGGAGACCACCCCGGACGACCTGGCCAAGGCCCTGGCCCTGAACGTCGTCGGCGCCGCCGCCGCGGTACGGGCCGTTCTGCCCGCCATGCGCGCCGCCGGCCGCGGCACGCTGCTGTTCGTGACCGGGAGCGCGGTGGAGCGGCCGAACCCGGACCGCGCGGCGAGCGCCGTCGCCGGATTCGCGGAGCGGTCGTATGCCGCGCTGCTGTCCCAGGCCCTCGCCGGCACGCCCCTGCGCGTCGCCCACCTGGTGGTCGCCGGGGCGATCGGCAACGGCCTGAGACACGAGCCGGACGCCGTCGCCGGCCGCCTCTGGGACCTGCACGACACCGCCGCGGAGACCTACGCGGTGCTGTCCTGACGCGCGCGGGTCACCCCTTGAAGCACGGGTCACCCGTTGAAGTCGGAGAAGAACCGGGCCTGGTCGAACCGCCCGGCGGCCAGGTCCGGGTAGCTCATCACGAAGGACACGAGGCAGAGCGGGCTCCCGCCGAAGTCCTGGCCGACGAGGTCGTCGGTCAGGTAGAGCTGGGCGAGGAGGGTCTCCTTATCCGGCGAGTCGACGGGATTACCGACGCCGCTGGTGCTCTCGTCGGCGTAACCGCCGATCGCGAGCTGGAAGTCGTCGTCGAAGCCGAGCTCCACGACGACATCCGCGATGAGCTCCTCATCGTGGACCCGCTCACCGAGGTCGACCGCGGCCTCCGAGCGTTCCACCGGAAGGGACCACGCCGCCCTCCCGTGCAGCGGGAACGGGTCATAGACCGGCGCGTACATGTCCTCCGGCACATCGCGTTCGGCGACCGGGACACCGGCCGGCACGTGAACGACCCGGCAGTCCTCCGGAACGATCTCCGGCTCGGCGAAGAACAGCAGGTGCCCGTCCCCCGGGAGGTCCAGGTCGTGGCTGCCCGGAGGGATCGCGGCGAGGTCGACGGTGGCGAGGAAGGCCGTCCCCCGCGGCCATTCCACGCCCTCCGGCAGCGCCGGCCTGCCGCCGAAACGGCCGGCCACCGGGCCGTCGGCCGCGCGTGACAGCTCGAGCCGGGGACGCGCCAGCCGCAGCCACCACTCGATCGCCGCGTCCGGCAGCCCCTTCTCGGACGCGGTCTCACGAAACCTCTGCCGTAGATCCATAGCCGAGCATTCTGCAGGATGGCGGCGCCGGGCATACGCCTTTCGCCCGGCACCGGAAGGCCGCTCGCCGCCGGGAGACCGCTCGGCACCGGGAGGCCGCTCCAAGCCGGGCGGGCCGGCTCACGCCTCGAACGTCGCGAGGTACCGGACGTACTCGTCCCGCTCGCCATCGAGCAGCGCGTGCGGGGCACCGTAGACGTGCTCGAAGATCGCTTCGGGCGCGGGGTCCGGCATGTTCCGTACGCCGTCGCGCAGGCGCGCGGTCAGCCGCCGCGCCTCCGCGTCCACCTCGGCGAAGAACGCGTCGTCGGCGTGTCCCTCGGCGACGAGGAGTCTGCGCAGCCGGGTGATCGGGTCCTTGCGCCGCCATTCCTCCAGCTCGGTCTCGAGGCGGTAGCGGGTCGGATCGTCGGACGTGGTGTGGCTGCCCATCCGGTAGGTGAACGCCTCGATCAGCGTCGGCCCCTGGCCGGCGCGGGCGCGGTCCAGCGCGGCGCGGGTGACGGCGAGGACGGCCAGCACGTCATTGCCGTCCACGCGCACGCCGGGGAAGCCGAACCCCTCGGCCCGGCGGTAGATCGGCGTACGGGCCTGGTTGTGCACCGGCGTCGAGATCGCGAGCTGGTTGTTCTGGCAGAAGAAGACCACCGGGGCCTGGTTCACCGCGGCGAAGACGAATGCCTCCGAGACGTCGCCCTGGCTGGTCCCGCCGTCGCCGAAGTAGGTCATCACGGCGGAATCGGCGGCGTCCATCGTGACGCCGACGGCGTACCCGACCGCGTGCAGCACCGAGGGACCGATGACGATCGTGTACGGATGGAAGTTGTGGGTGCGGCCGTCCCAGCCGCCATCGGCCCCGCGCCACAGGCCCATCATGTCGAGCGGGTCCATGCCCCGGCACCAGGCGACACCGTGCTCGCGATAACAGGGGAAGACGTGGTCGTCGTCGCGCAGGGCGCGGCCGGAGCCGATCTGGGCGGCCTCCTGTCCTTCCAGCGAGGGCCACAGCGCCAGCTCGCCCTGGCGCTGCAGTTTGATCGCCTCCGCGTCGAAGCCGCGGGTGAGCAGCATGTCCCGGTAGAGCCCGCGCAGCTCTTCGGGCGAGGGATCGATGGCGTACTCGTCGTGCTCGACGCGCTCCCCCGACGGGGTGAGCAGCTGGACGAATCCGGCCGTTTCCAAGTCTCCTCCTTCTCCGGGCGTCCGGCGCGCTCGCGGGTCCCGCCGCGCCGGGTCGCCCGCTGCCGGTCGCGACCGGGAGGGGAGCGGGCGCCGCCGTGCGCGGGCGCCCGGCCGGTCCTGGCCTCGGTGGTGGTGGTGCCGCACTGTGATGCGGACACCGCCGGATGGGGTGCGGCTCCGTGCCCTGATATTGCCTGAGCGGCCGAGAGCACGCCAGGACCACTATCGGCCTGCTCCCTCACCTGCCCGATGACCGGCGCGGAACGGCGAGACCCCGCCGATGGCGCTGACGTGCGCCGGCCGGGATGGCATACCCGAGCCTCGCGATCGGCGGCTGGGGCGGCCGGTCTCAGCCTTCGGGCCGTGCCTGTGCCGGTGGGGCGGTCGCGGAGAGGGCGCGCAGGTCGTCGAATGCCTGAAGGAGGTGCGCGTCCAGGCTCCTCTGCGAGGGATCGTCGAGCCAGGCCTGGGCCGCGTGGTGGAAGGTGCCCCAGCCGGTCTGCGCGGCCAGGCGGGCCAGCCGGTCGGCGACACCGCGCCGCCGCAGCGCCTCCGCCACGGCGTCGGCCATGGAGGCGGCCTTGGCCAGGTCGCGTTCGCGGAGCGCCGGGGTGGCGGCGATGATCTCCAGCCGCGGCTCGGAGAACGGGCGGTTCTCCTCGAGGATCCGCGCGGCCTTCCGGAAGGCCCACAGCAGGATCTCCAGCGGCTGCAGACCCTCCGGTGCTTCGACCACCGCCTCGATCAGCGCGGCGCGCAGGTCGGCCTCGCCGTCGAAGAGCACCTCGCGCTTGTCCGGGAAGTGCCGGAAGAACGTGCGCTCGTTCACGCCGGCCCGCGCGGCGATCTCCGCCGCGGTGGTCTGGTCGAACCCGCGCTCACGGAACAGGTCCAGGGCCGCCTGCTGCAGGCGGCGGCGCGCTTGTACTCCGCTCCGAGGCACACCCCGATGGTACCGGAGACGCCAGTCACCGACACTACGTTGCGCCAGTCACTGGCGCTACGTGTAGAGTCAGTGACTGGCGCTAAGAAGCGCCAGAAACTGGCATTACGCGGGAGAGTGTTCCATGCATGTCTTCGTCACCGGGGGCTCCGGCCTGACGGGCCCCACCGTCGTCGCCGAGCTCATCGCGGCCGGCCACTCCGTCACCGGGCTGGCCCGCTCGGACGCCGCGGCCGCCCGGCTGGAGTCACTGGGCGCCACGCCCCACCGCGGCTCCCTGGACGACCTCGACAGCCTGCGCCGTGGCGCCGAGGCCGCCGACGGCGTTCTGCACATGGCGTTCGGCGGCGACTTCGCCGACCCCGACGACATGATGCGGCGCGACCGAGCCGCGATCGAGACGCTCGGCCGGACGCTGGAAGGTTCGGGCAGACCGTTCGTCAGCACGTCGGGCACGCTGGTCATGCCCGCCGGCCGGGAGACCACCGAGAAGGACGAGCCCGACCTGGACGGGATCGCCGCCTTCCGGATCCCCGGCGAGCGGGCCTGCCTGGACTTCGCCGCCCGGGGAGTGCGCGCGAGCGTGGTGCGGCTCGCTCCCACCGTCCACGGGCCCCGCGACTACGGCTTCATCGGCATGCTCGTCGACACCGCGCGGAAGACCGGCAGGTCGGTCTACGTCGGCGACGGCGCCAACCGGTGGCCCGCCGTCCACCGGCAGGACGCCGCGGTCCTCTTCCGCCTGGCACTGGAGAAGGCCCCCGCGGGCAGCGTCCTGCACGGAGTCGCCGAGAGCGGCGTCCCCTTCAAGGGCATCGCCGAGACGATCGCCCGCGGCCTGAGCCTGCCCGCCGTCTCACTGACCCCCGACGAGGCCGCCACGCACTTCCCCAGCCCGTTCATGGCCACCGTGTACGGGTTCGACGCACCCGTCTCCAGCACCCACACCCAGGACCTGCTCGGCTGGTCGCCCGCCCACCCGGCACTCCTCGACGACATCGAACACGGCGACTACCTCACCCCGCCGGCGTCCTGACCACCTCGTACGTCTGCTCCGGAGCCCGCCCCGGAGCAGACGTACGAGCCGTAGGCAGGGACGTCGTTCTCAGCGGGGATCGACCAGGAGCTCGCACCCGATGGGGGTGAGCGTGGCGCGGGCGTCGGTCCGCACGTCACCGTCGACGCGGAACCTCAGCCGCTGCAGGAGGACCGCGATCATCGTGATCACCTCGGTGCGGGCGAAACGCGCTCCCAGGCACCGCCGCGGGCCCGCGCCGAACGGCACGTACGCGCCTGGCGGCGGGGAGAAGTGCTCCCACCTGTGCAGGTCGAACCGCTCCGGCTCGGGATAGCACCCGGCGACCCGGTGTGTGACCCAGAAGGGGATGACGACGCGCGAGCCCGGCGGCAACGTCCACGATCCGCAGGCGGCGCCCTCCCCCACCACCCGCTCCACGACCCAGCTCGCCGGCCATAGCCGCAGCGTCTCGTCGACGGCCCAGCCGAGCTCGGGCGGCTCCGGCTCGCCGCTGCGCCACCGATCCGCCGCGGCTCTCGCCGTCTCCTGCTGCTCCTGGTGGCGCGCCAGCTCGACGAGCGCCCACGCCGTCGCCGCCGCCGGGATCCCGTGCGCGGCGAGGAGTATCGAGGTCAGCGCGTCGACCACGGCGGCGTCGTCGAGACCACCGCGGTAGAGCACGTCGACGAGCCCGCCTTCGCCGTCGCTCTTCGCCGTGGACAGCAGTGTGGCGTGCATCCTCTTGAGCCGCCGGCTCGCGCGCCACTCCCGTTGCTGGATCGGCTTCACCCAGGCCGGGAACTCGTACGGACTCGCGATGATCGGGAAGAGTGCCTCCAGCATCGCCTGCGCCGTCTCCGGGACGGCGGAGGCGTCCCGGGTGCCGAAGCAGAAGCGGGCGACCGACGCCGAGGTGACCTCCGCGAAGGTCGCCATCAGGTCGTCGACGCGGCGCCGCCGGCGCAGTCGCTCGGACAGTTTGCCGGCCGTCCCGGTGAGCCAGCGCGCGTGGTCTTCGAGCATCTCGGCCGTCATGCCGACGATGGCCGTCCTCCGGGTGGACATCCACGCGTCGAGCTGCGCGGAACCCGGCGTCGCCGTGGATCTTCTTCGTCTCAGGTCGCGATCCAGGAAGTACGTCCGGTTGGTGTTCCGGAGTACGGCGTGGACCTCCTCAGGGCCCGTCACCAAGATGGCGCCCGGCCAGAGCCGCACCACCGGCCCGTACCGGCGCGCCGTCTCGTAGAAGAATCCG
This sequence comes from Actinoallomurus spadix, assembly GCF_024055725.1. Taxonomy (GTDB): domain Bacteria; phylum Actinomycetota; class Actinomycetes; order Streptosporangiales; family Streptosporangiaceae; genus Actinoallomurus; species Actinoallomurus spadix. The sequence continues at coordinate 248,553 of NZ_JAMXMX010000004.1, forward strand.
AGCCGATCGTTCTTGTAGGAATGCACCGCGTCGGCGCGGTCGAGGTCAAGGGCGGGTATCTCATCGATATTCCGCGTGGTCTTGCTGACGTCAACAGTCATTGATCGACCAGTTTCCCAGCGAACCCGCTGATCACCGGATCGGCGCCTCCCGCCGGGAGCAGGAAGGCGGGAGACGCCGGGCCCTCGGCTTAATGCCAGATGTAGCTGGCGGGATGCTCCTTGATTCCCACCATGCGCGCGAGCTTGAGAATCAAGCGACTGAGCGGGGACGCCTGCTTGGTCACTGCAACCTCCCTCCGCTTTCGAGCGGTACACAAATCACAGTAAAGCGCAGTCATATGGCCGTCAATCGGCAAGCCGAATATCGGTATGCCTAGAATCGCTACTCGTGCGGGGGCGCGCACAGCGCGTCGTCGACCAGCGTGTTCTCGGCCTCTTCCACGCGCACGACGTAGTCCTGCGATTCGGCGATGGCGCCCGTCATGGAGAGCGTGACGCTGCGCCGGCCGTCGGCGGTGACGCCGGTGGCGGTGATCCAGCCGGAGTCGCCGCCCTCGTGGCCCCAGTAGACGCCGCCGCACGACAGGGGGCGCGAGAAGAGCCCGAGTCCGTCACGGGCGCCCGGCATGAGCGGTTCGAACGCCGTGCCGACCGGGATGGTCCGCTTCATCTGCGCCAGTTGCGCCGGTCGCAGGAGCCGGCCGCCGAGCAGGGCGCGGAAGAACCGGTCGAGGTCGGCGGTGGTGGAGACGAGCCCGGCCTCTCCGTTGCCGGCCAGGCCGACCTGCTCGGTGACGTCGATGAGCGGTTCGCCGGGCTGCCATCTCTGGTAGGTCTCGGCATGGGGCCGGGGCAGCGTGGGGGACGCGCCCGGCCAGAAGGTGTGCTGGAGGCCGAGCGTCCGGACGATCCGGTCCCGTACCTCCTCGTGCCAGGGGTGCCCGGTGACCCGCTGGATGACCATGCCGAGCAGGGCGTAGCCGGTGTTGGAGTAGCTCCAGTCCGTGCCGGGCCGGAAGTCCGGCCGCTGGCGCATCGCCCGTGCGACGAGCTGCTCGGCGGTGTAGGTGTCGTACCGGTGCTGGTAGAAGTCCTCCTTCGAGGTGTAGTCGGGGTAGTCGTCGTGAGTGCCGCTGGTGTGCTGGAGCAGGTGGCGGAGGGTGATCGCGCGGCCGTCGTTGCCGTTTCCGCGCACCACGCCGGGCAGCCATCGCTCGACCGTGTCGTCCAGGGAGAGCCGGCCCTCGCCGGCCAGCTGCAGGATCACGGTGGCCGTGAACGTCTTGGTGACGCTGGCGATCCGGAAGTAGCCGTTCGGAGGGACCGGCCGCCGGCTCGTCACGTCGGTGACGCCACTGGTGGCGGTGACGTTCCGGCCGTCAGAGGTGACCAGGCGGGCCTGCACTCCCGTCACGCCGAGTGCGGTGATCGCGTCGGCGTCGCGCCGGAGCCGGAACTGGTCGTCGTGCGATGGGGCGGCGCTCGCGCCGGGTGCCCAGCCGGCGGAGAGAGTGCCGGCGACGATGGCGGCCAGGGCCAGGTTCCGCCGGGTGGATCGGCCGCGGCGCCGCGATGGGCGCTTCGATGAACTCGTCATGGTCGTTGACGCTAGGTCTGACCGGGGAAGGCGGGCGATACGGCGCTCTAGTAGGAAAAAGGGGTAGTTGGCTGTAGTGCCGGGCCCGGTCGCCATGGCGCAGACTCGTGCAGGTGAACGATCATCGTGCGGCCGACCGGCTGCCGGCGATGGCGCGTGGTCTGGGCTATCTCCTGGCGAGCCTGCTCACCGCCGCGGTCGCCCTGCTCGCGCTGCCCGTGCTCCTCGTCCCGGCGACGGCCCGTGCCTGGGCGTCCTGGCATCGGCGCCGCGCCGACCGGCTGCTGCGCCGTCCGCGTTCCGGTCCTGTCCGTGCCGGGGCGTGGCGGGTCCTCGGGTGGCTGGGCGCGTACGTGGTGACGAGCCTGGTGTTCGGGCTCGTCGCGGTGGTGTGCGCGGGCAACGCGGTGGCCACGGCCGTCACGGTGCCCTTGTGGTGGGCGTTGCCCGCCGGCACCCGCGCGGGCGGCTTCGCCGCCGGTGTTCCGCTGACCGGATGGGGCACGGCGCTGACCCTGGGGACCGTGCAGTTCGTCATCTTCGCGGCCCTGACGTACGGGCTGGTTCCGCCGCTGGCGCGCCTGCACGCACGAGTCGGCGTCGCGCTGCTGTCCCCCTCGGCCGCCGACGTGCTGGCGCAGCGGGTGGAGACGCTGACCGAGACGCGGGCCGGCGCCATGAACGCGCACGGCGCGGAACTCCGCCGGATCGAACGCGACCTGCACGACGGCACCCAGGCCCGGCTGGTGGCCATCGCGATGCGGCTGGGCGTGGCCCGTGAGTCGCTGGGCGAGGACCCCGAGCTGGTGGGCAGGCTCCTGCGGGAGGCGCATGAGAACACCGAGGAGGCCATGACCGAGCTGCGCGAGGTGATCCGGACGATCTATCCGCCGATCCTCGCCGATCGCGGACTCGCCGGGGCGCTGACCGCCCTGGGGAGCCGGTCGGCCATCGGCACCACTCTCGACATCGGCGGCCTCGGCACGATCCCCGCCGCGGTCGAGGCCGTGGCCTACTTCACGATCGCCGAGGCGCTCACCAACGCCGCGAAGCACAGCCGGGCCACCGGGACGACGGTCCGGGTCGCCCGCGCCGGTGACCGGCTGTCGATCGAGGTCACCGACGACGGGATCGGCGGCGCCGACGAGACGCTGGGCACCGGCATCGCCGGGATCCGTCACCGCGTCCTGGCGATCGACGGCACCGTACGGGTCCACAGCCCCGCCGGCGGCCCGACGACGATCACTGTGAGCCTGCCGTGCGCGTCGTGATCGCCGAGGACAACGTCCTGCTGGCCAGCGGACTGGAACTCCTGCTGACCGCCAAGGGCTTCGACGTCGCCGCGATCGCGCAGGACGGCCCCGGATTCATCGCGGCCGTCACCGAGCACCGGCCGGACGTCACCATCGTCGACGTACGGCTGCCGCCGACGTTCCGTGACGAGGGCATCCACGCCGCCCTCCACGCCCGCCGCCGGAATCCCGGGCTGCCGGTGCTCGTCCTCTCCCAGTACGTGGAGCAGCAGTACGCCGGCGAGCTGATCTCCGACCGGCGCGGCGGCGTCGGCTACCTCCTCAAGGACCGGGTGAGCCGGGTGAGCGAGTTCGTCGACGCCCTGCGGCGGGTCGCCGATGGTGGCACCGTCATGGACCCCGAAGTGATCGCGCAGCTCCTCACCCGTCACACCCACGACCCGATCGCCGACCTCACCCCGCGCGAACGCGAAGTGCTCGCCCTGATGGCCGAAGGAAGAGACAACGCCACCATCGCGGCCCGGCTCGTCATCACCGAGAACGCCGTCCACAAGCACATCGGCAACATCTTCGCCAAGCTCGGCCTCTCCCCCGCCGACAGCGGCCACCGCCGCGTCCTCGCGGTCCTCACCTACCTCAGCCGCCAGTGAGCCCGGCCTGAGTCGATCAACGGGACTACCATCGGCCGACCATGGGCCAGATGACGGTTTCACGAAGATGGGCGCTGGGCGGGATGTGCCTGGCGGCGACGGGACAGAACGCGCGACCTGGACGAAGCCCCGGCCACCGCGACGGCGAAGTGGCCACCGCGGCGGCGAACGCTGCCGGAGGGAAGAACGACGCTCAGCGGGTCACGCCCCGGGCTGGAGGCCTCGGCGCCAGGTGGGGTGTGCCGGGTGCCAGCCCAGTTCGCGCTTGGCCTTGGCGTTGGACGCGCCGCGCAGTTCGGTCATGAGCACGACGCCGGCCTCTCCGGCGGCCAGCCGTCCGACGAACCGCGGTACGCGCATCGGTTTCCTGGCGCCCAGCATCGCCGCCAGTTCGGGCAGCCATTCGGTGACCGGGGCGGGGTCGTCGTCGACGATGTTGTAGACACCGCGGTCGCCCTTCTCCACGGCTGCGACCGTGGCCTCGGCGGCGTCGGCGATGTGGACGAAAGACCACACCCCGCCGCCGTCGCCGACGACCGGGAACCTGCGCTTGCGGATCATCTCCAACTGCTCGGAGCCGGGTGCCATGGAGGTGCCGGGCCCGTAGAACGCGCCGTAGCGCAGCACGATCCCTTCGATCCACTCGGCGCCCAGCACGGCCTTCTCCAAGTGCTCGACCGCGGCGATCATCGAAGCCATCTGGCTGACCGGTGAGCGGTCCAGGGGGTCCTGTTCGGTCTTGACCGGCCCACCGGTCCGGGCGTAGGTGAACGCGCCGTTGCTCTGGGCCACGAACCGTCGTACTCCGGCGGCGCGTGCGGCCGCGAGCAGGTTGTCGGTGCCCTCGATCCGCAGCCGGTCGGTGGCGGCGAAGCTGCGTTCGAAGTGGCGGGTGTCGATGTGCCCGATGGCGGTCAGCTGGTTCACGATCACCTCCGGGGCCGCCTCGCGCACGGCCGCCTCGACCTGGGCCCGGTCGAGTGCGTCGGCGAGGACCGGCACCGCGCCCAGCTCCGCCGCCCTGGCCTTGGCGGAATCGCTGCGGACCATGGCGAACACCTCGTGTCCCGCGTCGACCAGACGGGGCAGCAGTTCCGTGCCCATCGCCCCGGTCGCTCCTGCCACCAGAACTCGCATCGTCGGCTCCCTTCCTCTCCGGTTCGGTTTCGCCACTTGAACCGGATGGCCCGCCGATCGCTGACAGGATTCAGGCGTGATCCACGTCACATGACGAGCAGGGGCTCCCCGTGGTCGGCCGCCGCCCATTGCCCCGTCGCGCGTTCGAGCTTGTCGGGGTTCGCCTGAGTACGGCAGGCGGCGATGCCCTCGGCGGTGACCTCCAGGCACATGATGGCGACGACCCGGCCTTCCGCGACGGCCACAATGGCGGGTTCGCCATTGGCGGTCCAGGCGTAGATCTCGGGCGTGCCGCCGACGATGGCGCGCTTGGTCTCGGCGGGCTTGAACAGGCCCCACACGAACTTCGCGACCGCGACGGCCCCCTCGAACGCCTTGGTGCGTGCCGGAACCTTCCCTCCGCCGTCACCGATGGAGATGGCGTCCTTGGAGAGCAGGCGTACGAGCTCATCGGTCCGGCCGCTGGTGGCGGCCGCGAGGAACTCCTCGACGACCCGCCGGGCGGCGGCCTCGTCGATCTCGGTGCGGGCCTTGCCGTACGCGACATGCTTCTTGGCACGGTGGAAGATCTGCTGACTGGCCGCCTCGGTGATGTCGAGGATGTCGCCGATCTCCCGGTGCGGGTAGTCGAAGGCCTCCCGCAGCACGTACACGGCCCGCTCGTTCGGGGACAGGCGTTCCATGAGGGTGAGGACCGCGTACGACACCGATTCGCGCTGCTCGGCGGTATCGGCCGGGCCGAGCATCGGGTCCCCGGCGAGCAGCGGCTCGGGGAGCCATCGGCCCACGTAGGTCTCGCGGCGTACCCGCGCGGAGGCGAGCTGGTTGAGGCACAGGTTGGTGAGCACCTTCGTCAGCCACGCCTCGGGAACCTCGACGCGATCAGTGTCGGCGGCCTGCCAGCGCAGGAATGTCTCCTGCACGGCGTCCTGTGCCTCGTCCGCGGAGCCGAGGAGACGGTAGGCGATGGCCTCCAGACGCGGCCTCGACACTTCGAATCGGTCGACGTCGTCCGCCGTCAGAGGCATGACCTGATCATATCTCCCGCGCTGCCTCCGGCCGGCCACGGCCCTTCTCATGGAGCGAGGCCGTCCGTACAGCGATCACGCTGTCGAGCGGCGGCGGGGCGGCCGGGTGGAGCCCGGCCGACTAGAGTCCGCGTTGTGAAGGTGAGGGGCAGGCCGTTCGTCGGTAAGCGCCTTGATCGCAGAGGAGTGCGCATTGTCCGGTGAAGGCCGCCGCGGGGATGCTTCGAAGCCGCGCCTGCGGCTGGACGAGCTTCTGGATGAACTCCAGGATCAGGTCACGCGAGTCCGCGGGGCACGGGACCGGGTCCACACCCTGCTGGACGCGGTGCTGGCGATCGGTTCCGACCTGGACCTGGACACGGTGCTGCACCGCATCGTGGAATCGGCCGTCGCCCTGGTGGACGCCCGTTACGGAGCGCTGGGGATCGTGGGGGAAGAGGAGACGATCCAGCGGTTCATCACGGTCGGGATGGACGAGCGGACCGTGACCGCCATCGGGCACTACCCGCGCGGGGAGGGCATCCTCGGGCTGCTCATCCGCGAGCCGGAGCCGCTTCGCCTGGCCGACCTGAGCGAGCATCCGGCCTCCGCCGGTTTCCCCGAGGGACATCCGCCGATGCACACCTTCCTCGGCGCGCCGGTGCGGGTGCGCGACGAGGTGTTCGGCAACCTGTATCTCACCGACAAGCGCGACGGACGAGAGTTCGACGCCGACGATGAGGCGATCCTGCGCACACTCGGCGCGGCGGCCGGTGTGGCGATCGACAACGCCCGCCTGTACGCGGACGCCCGCCACCGCGAACGGTTGCTCGGCGCCGGCACGGACCTGACCCGGTCCCTGCTGTCGGGCGTCGAGCCGGGGAAGGTGCTGCGGTCGCTCGCCGGCACGGTACGGGAACTCGCCGGGGCCGACCTGGTCACGCTGGCCGTCCCGGTCCCCGGGTCGGAGGACCTCGTGGTCGAGGCCGCGTCCGGCACCGGTGCGGAGAAGGTCCAGGGCCTGGTTCTGGAGACCACGACCCTGGCGGCGAAGGTGTACCGCACCGGTGAGCCGATCACCAGCGACGGCCTGTCGGCTGATCCTCGGTCCCTCGGCGGCAGTGCCTCCCGCGTCGACCTCGGCCCGGCGTTCTTCACCCCGCTGGCCACGGGCGAGCGGGTCATGGGCGTGCTCCAGGTCGCCCGGGTGGCCGGTGGCGCGCCCTTCACGGAGGCGGCGCTCGAGATGATCTCCGGGTTCGCCGCCCAGGCCGCTCTCGCGCTGCAGGTCGCCGAGCACCGCCGTCACGCCGAGCGCATGAACGTGATGGAGGACCGTGACCGCATCGGCCGCGACCTGCACGACCTGGCCGTCCAGCGCCTGTTCGCCTCGGGGCTGAGCCTGCAGATGGTCTTCGGACGGCTGGCCGACCGTCCGGAGCTGGCCGAGCGCGTACGGCAGGTCGTCGACGACCTGGACGACACCATCAAGATCATCCGCTCTACCATCTACGCCCTCCACCAGCACGACGACGGCACCGGTGAGGCCGGTCTGCAGGCCCAGCTGATCTCCGAGGCCGAGCGCGCCGGCCAGACCCTCGGCTTCGCCCCCGCCCTGCGGATGACCGGCCTGCTCGACACCCGCGTGCCGCCTGAGTACGCCGAGCACCTGGTGGCCGTGCTGCGCGAGGCGCTGTCCAACGTGGCCCGGCACGCCGGCGCCACCGCCGTGGAGATCGCCGCCGAGGTCACCGACACGCTGCTGAGACTCCGTGTCACCGACGACGGCCGCGGCATCGACCCGGCCGTCACCCGCCGGAGCGGCGTGTCCAACCTGCGGCATCGCGCCGAGCGACTCGGCGGCACCCTCACGCTCGGCCCGCACCGGCCGAGCGGCACCGTCGTGGAATGGGCCGTTCCGCTGCCGGAGACGGCCCCCTGACCGATCCCGGCGGCCGCGGAAACGACGAAGGGCCCGTCCGGCGCTGACGCCGGCCGTGCCCGGTGTGCGGTGAGGGAGAGCGCGTGCTCGCACCACGCGCTCTCCCTCACCGAGGTCACTTGAGGATGGGGAGGCGGCGGACCAGTCCGGTCTTCGCCCACCGGCGGCCCAGGCCGAGGGTGTCACCGGCGCCGACGAGGGCCAGGCCGATCACCAGCAGGGCGTAGATCAGGTGGTCGTCCATGAACGGGTTGTTGGCCGGAGGAAGGACGACACTCCACATCATGACCAGCATCGCCGCGCCCGCGGCCGCGGCGATCCGCATCCCGATGCCGAGCATCAGGGCGATGCCGATGCCGGCCAGGCCGAGCATGAACATCCAGTCCGCCCAGGCGGCGCCGGCGATGCCGTGGTAGAAGCCCTTCAGCGGACCGGCCGCCGAGAACTTCAAGAACCCCAGGGTCGGGTGGCCACCGTGAATCCACGCCTGCTTCGCGGCGGTCTCATGCCCCAGCCCGAACAGCTTGTCGACGAAGGCCCACAGGAACACGAAGCCCAGCGAGATGCGGGCCAGGGCCCACACGTAGCGGGCGGCGGGACGCTCGGTCACCGGCTCGGCGTGGAACGCGGGCAGGTGCAGGCGGTGGGTCGCGGGGCGGCGGTCGGTGACGGCCATCGTCATTCACCTCTTCCGAAGGGCGCCGGAGCCCTTCCGGCTACCTTCACTCAATCGCGAACCACCCCGCTCACCGCAGAGGCCAAAGCCGTACCGCCGATGGGACCTTCGTCCCCGATCAACGTCGCCACGGGCGAGACGGGCACGGTCCACCGCGCAGGTCGCGGGCGGGACGCGTCCGGGCCGGTCGTGACCTTCACCCCCGGCGACGGGACCTAAGCCCCTCCCGCGCTCCCTCCGGCGGCGAAGACGCTGACAGCGCAAGGTCAACCGACCGGACAGCGGGAGAGGATGGACATGCGAGCGCTCGTCTACCACGGACCGGGCCGCAAGGCCTGGGAGGACGTTCCGGACCCCCGGATCGTCGACGACACCGACGCCGTCGTCCGCGTCGACGCCGTCACCATCTGCGGCACCGACCTGCACATCCTCAAGGGCGACGTGCCGGAGGTGACGCCCGGACGGATCCTCGGCCATGAGGCCGTCGGCACCATCGAGGCCGTCGGCGCCGGTGTGCGGACCCGCAAGCCGGGCGATCGCGTGCTGGTCTCCTGCATCACCGCGTGCGGGACCTGCCGCTTCTGCCGGGAAGGCCGGTACGGGCAGTGCCTCGGCGGCGGTGGCTGGATTCTGGGCCACACGATCGACGGCACCCAGGCCGAACGCGTCCGCGTCCCGTTCGCCGACACCTCCACTCACCCGGTGCCGGACGGGGTCGCCGACGAGGAGATCCTCATGCTGGCCGACATCCTGCCGACCGGCTACGAGGTCGGCGTCCTGAACGGCGGCGTCCGCCCGGGCGACGTCGTCGCGGTCGTCGGATCCGGGCCCATCGGCCTGTCCGCCATCATGACGGCACGCCTGTTCAGTCCCGGTCACGTCATCGCCATCGACCTGGCCGACAGCCGTCTCGAGGCCGCCAAGCGATTCGGCGCCGACATCACGATCAACAGCTCCCGGCAGGACCCGCTCGAGGTCGTCCAGTCGCTCACCGCCGGTCTGGGGGCCGACGTCACCGTCGAGGCCGTCGGGGTGCCGGCCGCCTTCGAGGACGCCGTCCGCCTGGTCCGCCCCGGAGGGCGCGTCGCCAACGTCGGCGTCCACGGCGAGCCGGTCACGTTCCACCTGGAGAAGCAGTGGATCCGGGACGTCACGATCACGACCGGCCTGGTCGACACCGGCTCCACGCCCACTCTGCTGCGCCTGGTCACCGGTCATCAACTCGACGCGGGCCAGTTCGTCACCCATCGATTCCCCCTGAGCGACTTCGACCGGGCGTACGAGGTGTTCGGCGCGGCCGGTGAGACCGGAGCGCTCAAGGTCGTCCTGACCCGGTGACGCGTACGAAGGAGGAGATCCCATGATGTACGGCGGCCACATGGGCGGCGGATGGGGCTTCGGCCTCATGACCACCGGCATGGTGCTGTTCTGGGCGCTGCTGATCGTCGGCGTGATCATGCTCGCACGGCACCTCGGCCGGACCGGGCGTCCGGCCGCGCCACCGCCCCGGCCCACGCCCGAACAGGTTCTGGCCGAGCGCTTCGCGCGCGGCGAGATGGACGTCGATGAGTACGTCGAACGCCTGGAGACCCTGCTGACCCACCCTCATCCGACCGCGACCTGAGCGGCCGCGCGGGACGGAACGAGACGGTCACGGAACCGGAGGCACCACGATGCGACGCTACGTGTACGACTTCGCGTCCGGCAACAAGGACATGAAGGACCTGCTCGGTGGCAAGGGAGCGAATCTCGCCGAGATGACCAATCTCGGGCTTCCCGTCCCCCCGGGCTTCACCATCACCACCGAGGCGTGCCGCGCCTACATCACCTCCGGGTCCGAGCCGCCGGAGCTCCGCGACCAGTTGGTGACCCACCTGAAGGCGCTGGAGGAGCGGATGGGCCGGCGGCTCGGGCAGCCGGACGACCCCCTGCTGCTCAGCGTGCGTTCCGGGGCGAAGTTCTCAATGCCCGGCATGATGGACACCATCCTGAACATCGGGCTCAATGACGCCTCCGTCACGGCACTGGCCGCGCGGGCGGGCGAGCGGTTCGCGTGGGACTGCTACCGGCGGCTCATCCAAATGTTCGGCACCACCGTGCTCGGGGTGGACGGCCGGCTGTTCGAGGCGGCGCTGGACGAGGCCAAGCGCGGCAAGGGCGTGGCCGGCGACCTGGACCTGGACGCCGGCGACCTGTGGGCGCTGACCACGACCTTCAAGGGGCTCATCGCCGAACACGCCGGCCGCCCGATGCCGCAGGACCCGTTCGAGCAGCTGACGCTCGCCGTCGGCGCCGTCTTCGACTCCTGGACCGGCGAACGGGCGCGGATCTACCGCAGGCAGGAACACATCCCCGACGACCTGGGCACCGCCGTCAACGTGATGGCCATGGTGTTCGGCAACGTCGGCATGGACTCCGGCACCGGCGTCGCCTTCACCCGCGACCCCGGCACGGGCCAGGCGGGCGTCTACGGCGACTATCTGCCGGACGCGCAGGGCGAGGACGTCGTCGCCGGCATCCGCGACACGGTCCCCCTGCAGGAACTCGAGAACCTCGACCCGCGGGCGTACCGGGAGCTCCTGCGCATCATGCGGGTCCTGGAGCAGCACTACCGGGACCTGTGCGACATCGAGTTCACCATCGAGCGCGGGAAGCTCTGGATGCTGCAGACCCGGGTCGGCAAGCGGACGGCGGCGGCCGCGTTCCGCATCGCGACGCAGCTCGTCGACGAGGGGCTCATCAACGCCGACGAGGCCCTGCGGCGCGTGTCCGGCGCGCAGCTCATGCAGCTGATGTTCCCCCGCTTCGACCGGACCACGGCCGAGCCGATCGCCCGCGGCGTCAGCGCCTCACCCGGCGCCGCCGTGGGCCGCGCGGTCTTCGACAGCCGTACGGCCGTGGAACGGGCCCGGGCCGGGGAGAAGGTCATCCTGGTACGGCGGGAGACCAACCCGGACGACCTCGCCGGGATGATCGCGGCGGAGGGCGTCCTCACCAGCCACGGCGGGAAGACCTCGCACGCCGCGGTCGTCGCCCGCGGCATGGGCCGCGCCTGCGTCTGCGGCGCCTCGGCGCTGGAGGTCGACACCGACCGGAAGCGCTTCACCACCGCGGACGGCACCGTCGTGCACGAGGGCGACCTCATCTCGATCGACGGGTCCGGCGGGCAGGTCCACCTCGGCGCGGTCCCGGTGGTCCCGTCCCCGGTCGTGCGCTACTTCGACGGCGAGGCGGCCGAACCCGGCGACGAGCTCGTGGCCGCCGTCGCCCGGACCATGAAGCACGCCGACGCGGTCCGGCGGCTCGGCGTCCGCGCCAACGCCGACACTGCGCAGGACGCCGAACGGGCCCGCCGGTTCGGCGCCGAGGGCATCGGGCTGTGCCGCACCGAGCACATGTTCCTCGGCGACCGGCGACGGCTCATCGAAGACCTCATCCTCGCCGAGACCCCGGAGGGTCGCCGGGAGGCGCTCGACGCGCTGCTGCCCCTGCAGCGGCAGGACTTCATCGAGATCCTGCGGGCCATGGACGGGCTGCCGGTCACGATCCGGCTGCTCGATCCGCCCCTGCACGAGTTCCTGCCGGACCTCACCGACCTGGCGGTCCAGGTCGCCCTCGATAAGGAACGCGGCGAGCCCGACGAGGACCGGGCCCGGCTGCTGCAGGCCGTCCGCCGGCTGCACGAGGAGAACCCCATGCTGGGCCTGCGCGGCGTACGGCTCGGGCTGGTCATCCCGGACCTGTTCGCGATGCAGGTGCGGGCGATCGGTGAGGCCGTCGCCGCCCGCCGGGCGCAGGGCGGCGACCCCCGGGCGCAGATCATGGTCCCGCTCGTCGCCGACGCCGCCGAGCTGCGCGTCATCGTGGCCCGGGCGAGGCGGATCCTCGCCGAGGTGGCCCCGGAGACGGGAGCCCGGGCACGGTGCCCGATCGGCACGATGATCGAACTGCCCCGGGCCGCGCTCACCGCCGGACGGATCGCCGAGGAGGCGGACTTCTTCTCCTTCGGCACCAACGACCTCACCCAGACGACCTGGGGCCTGTCCCGCGACGACGCCGAGAGCTCCTTCTTCGCCGCCTACCTCGACAAAGGCGTCTTCCCGGTCTCGCCCTTCGAGTCGGTCGACCGGGACGGCGTCGGCCGGCTCATCGAGCTCGCGGCACTGGAGGGACGTACGGCCCGGCCCGGCCTGGAACTCGGAGTGTGCGGCGAGCACGGCGGCGACCCGGACTCGGTGCGCTGGTTCCACACGGCCGGCCTGGACTACGTGTCCTGCTCGCCCTTCCGCGTGCCGGTCGCCCGGCTCGAGGCCGGCCGCGCCGCGGTCATCCGCGACGGCGGCGAGAACTCCTGACGTCGACTCGGAGGACTCGGAGGAACGGCCCATGACGGATCTCAGGATTCCTTCCCCTGATCCCCGCGAGCCGTTGTCCCTGCTGCGCCACGATCTGGACACCGGACCCCGGGGCCTGTCGGCGCGTGAGGCGGACCGGCGCCTGACCGTGTACGGCCCCAACGAGGTACGGCGTCGAGGACGCCGTTCGCTCCTCAAGGAGCTGGTCGGCCAGCTCGCCCACCCCCTCGCCCTGCTGCTGTGGGTGGCGGCCGCGCTGGCGTACGCCGCCGGAACCCCGGCGCTGGCCGTCGCGATCGTCGCCGTGATCCTGCTGAACGCCGTCTTCGCCCTGCTGCAGGAGCGGCAGGCCGAACGCGCGGTGGAGGCGCTCGCCCGCTACCTGCCGGAACAGGCCCGAGTCGTCCGCGACGACCGCGAACAGCCGGTGCAGGCCCGGGACATCGTCCCCGGCGACATCCTGCTGCTCGGTGAAGGGGACAAGGTGCCCGCCGACGTCCGCCTGACGGACGGTGCGGTCGAGGTCGACCTGTCCATGCTCACCGGAGAGTCACTCCCCGTCAGCCGGGCGGCGGGCCCGTCGGATGAGCGCGTCCCTGCGCTCCGGGAGACCAACCTGGTGTTCAGTGGTACGACGTGCGTCGGCGGTGACGCCCGGGGCGTCGTCTTCGCCACCGGCGACCACACCGAACTCGGCCGGATCGCGGCTCTCAGCCAGCGCACCGTACGTGAACAGAGCCCGCTGGAGACCCAGGTCAAACGGGTGGCCTGGCTGATCGCGCTGGTGGCGATCGGCATGGGAGCGCTGTTTCTGATCATCGGCGTCACCTCCGGTATGGCCCTGGCGGCGGCGCTGACCTTCGCCATCGGGCTCCTGGTCGCCAACGTCCCCGAGGGACTGCTGCCCACGATCACTCTGGCTCTGGCCGCCGGCGTCCGGTCACTGGCCCGGCGGGGCGCGGTGGTCAAACGGCTCAGCGCCGTGGAGACGCTCGGCTCGACGACGGTGATCTGCACGGACAAGACCGGGACCCTCACCCGGAACCGGATGCGCCTGCAGGCCGTGTGGACACCGCGCGCCTCCGCGGACCGCTCCACCGAGCATCCGGGCGGGTTCGGTGAACTGGCCGCCGCGATGACCGAGTGCACCACCGTCGGCCGGGACGGCACCGCCCTGACCGGCGACCCGACGGAGGTCGCGCTGGTGGAGGGCGCGGACTGGCTGGGGCATCCGGCGGACCTGCGCGCCCGTGACGAACGACGCAGGGCACTGTTCCGCTTCGACCCGCTGCTGCGGTCGATGTCCGTCGCCACCGACGACGCCGTGTACGCCAAAGGAGCACCGGAGGCCGTGCTCGCGCGGGTCTCGGACCCGAACCGCGAACCCGCGCGCGCCGAGGCGACCGCACTCGCCCGGCGCGGCCTCCGCGTCCTCGCCGTCGCCACCAGGGACATCCGCGAGATCCCCCGCGACCGCGGCGACGCCGAACGTGACCTGCGGCTCGTCGGCCTCGTCGGTCTCTACGACCCGCCCCGGCCGGAGGTGCCCGAGGCCGTACGGCGATGCCACGACGCCGGGCTGCGCGTCCACGTCGTGACGGGGGACAACGGCGTCACCGCCGCCGAGGTCGCCCGCCAGGTCGGCATCGGTCACCCTCGCCTGCACGTCGTGGCCGAGGCCGAGCGGATCGACGACCGGGAACTGGACGAGCTGCTCGCCCAGGACCAGGAGATCGTCTTCGCCCGGTCGTCACCGGAGACGAAACTGCGGATCGCCGACACGCTGCGCGCCGGCGGGAGCGTGGTCGCCATGACCGGCGACGGCGTCAACGACGCCCCCGCACTGCACCGCGCCGACATCGGCGTCGCCATGGGCCGGTCGGGCACCGACGTCGCACGCGAGGCGGCGACGATGGTGCTCACCGACGACGACTTCGCCACGATCGTCGCGGCGATCCAGGCCGGGCGCCGGGTCTATGACAACGTCCGCAAGTTCATCCTCTACATCTTCGCGCACGCCATCCCGGAGATCGTGCCGTTCCTGATCTTCGCGCTCAGCGGCGGCACGATCCCACTGCCCCTGACCGTGCTGCAGATCCTGGCCATCGATCTCGGCACCGAGACGCTGCCGGCCCTCGCCCTCGGCCGCGAGCCCGCGGAGCCGGGCGTCATGAGCCGGCCACCGCGCAGCCGTGAGGAGAGCGTCATCACGCCGGGGATGCTGGCGCGGGCGTGGGGCTTCCTCGGCCTGATCTCCGCCGTCCTCGTGATGGCCGCGTTCTTCGCCGTCCTGTGGCGCGCCGGCTGGCATCCCGGCGACCCGACCGGGCCGGGCAGCCCGCTGCACCACGCCTACCTCGAGGCGACGACCGTGACCTTCACCGGCATCGTCATCTGCCAGGTCGGGACGGCGTTCGCCGCCCGTACCGAACGGGCCTCCCTGCGCGACGTCGGCGTCTTCGGCAACCCCCTGCTCCTCTGGGGCATCGTCTTCGAGCTCGCCTTCACCGCCGCGCTCGTCTACGTCCCCCCGTTCCAGCATGTCTTCGGCACGACGGCGCTGTCCCCGGAGGACATCGGCCTGATGGCCGCGTTCCCGTTCGTCGTATGGGGTGCCGACGAGCTCCGCCGCCTCGTCGTCCGCCGCCGCGCGGCGGCCCGCCGGCCGCGTGGAGCCGCCCGGTGAGAGGTACGAACCTCCAGGGCGGTGGCCGTCACACCGGCGACGGGGGCGTGGTGCGTGCGCTCCCGTCGCCGCCAGTGACGCTGAAGACCCCTCCGATCCGCCGGCGCGCCCGCGTCAGTCTCCAGGCCGCCTCACCGGGGTGCACCCCCAGCGCCGCCTTCGCCTCGGCGAGCAGGTCGGCGTGGCGCAGGAACTCCCCGGACTCGATGCCGCGGGCCCACTGTCCGGAGTCTCGCGGGGCGGAGAAGTACTCGCTGATCGCCACGGCGACGTCGAGGAACGCGGCCAGCAGGGCACGCAGCGGATCGCCGTCGCCCGCGTCCCACGGGTTCCGCCCGGCGAGCCGGCGATGCAGGGGCGCCTCGTCGTCCTCGACGAGCCTGCGCAGTTCGAGCAGCGCGTCGATCTCGGAGCCGCGTCCCTCACCCGCCCGCCGCCGGATCGCCGCGTCGACGGCCGCCGTCACGTCCCGCCGGACGACGGTCTGCACCAGCTCCACGACGGCCACCGGCGCCTTACGGCGGTCCTGGATCGCGACGCAGGACCGTGCGGTCCGGATCAGGTCCCGCGGCAGGCCCCCCGACCACGCATGACAGAACATCGCGGCCGGATAGGTGAACCGCGGTGAACGCCGCCTCAGCAGCTCATGCGACTCGTCCGCCCGCAGCCTGCGCATCTCGGTCACCGCGTCGAACACGGGATCGACGGCGTCCGGCATCGGCATACCGCAGGCCGCGAACCGCCGCGACGCGTCGTCCGGCACGGACATCACGAAGTGCACGCCTTCGATGTGGAACAGGTCCTTGATGTCGTTGATCACCCGATCCGCGTCGGCGATGCCGTCGAGTCCGTCGATCGCGACCACGATCCGGGCGCCCTCGCGTATCCGGTGCCCCCGTACGTAGCCGCGGAACTCCTCCGCCCATTCGGCCGGCCCGGGGTTACGTTCCGTCCAGGTGGTCTGCTCGGAGAGCCCGACGGAAAGCCCCCAGCGGGTCAGCCCCGCGGTTCGTCCCCGCTGACGAGAACTACTACCCATGATCGTGTCGAGTTTCCGTGCCGCCCAGACGACGTCGGGGCCGAATCGGCGCGGTACGCGCGTCCGGCCGCGTTCGGAGAGCCGCACGCCACGGCTGAGGAGGACCTGGCGGACGACGGCCCCGTAGATCACCCTGACGAACTGCCCCTCCCCCGCGTGTACGGGAGCGGGCAGGTAGACGCCGACCCACGAGGGTGACACGCCGCACAGCGACCGCAGGAGCGTGGTCTTCCCGATGCCCGGCGGTCCGGCCACCCCGACCGCCGAGGTCACATGGCCGCGCACCAGCGCCAGCGCCTCTTCGAAGCTCTCGGACCGGACGAGCGCCGGAGAGTCGAGTTCGACCAGGCTGGGCGCGCGCGTCCGAGGCAGGAACGCGCTGCGAACGCGTTCCTCCTCACGGTGAAGGATCTCCTTGACCATTCCCGTGATCTCCCCGATGGCCTCTCCGGCGATACACCGGCGGTACGTCTGTGTCTGCCGGCGGCCGATCCGGCCCGCCCAGGCCGCCAACACCGATCGCCGCAGGATCACCGTCACAAGGATCAGGAGACCCGCCGCCGCCCCGGCCGTTCTCAGGCCATGGGGGACAGGGGCGTGGCGGAGAAGAGAGGAGATCGCCGCCCCGGCGGTGGCGAACAGCACGAGTGACGCGGCTCCAATGACGAAGCCGCCCACCCCGTCCAGCGTGAAGCAGATCGAGCGCGCGATCCTGACGTACGTCTCGCCCCGGCGATAGACCTGGAGCGCGGGCCCGATGCGGCGGGCCAGTTCGGCGCGGCGGTTCCACACCTCTTCGTAGACGGCGGCCGGCGCCACTGGGGCCGCCCCCGCGGTGTCCGTCAGCGCGGTCCGGGTGAAGAAGGCCAGCCGCAGGGGCGTGATCGGTTTCAGCGGATTGTCGGTTTCAGCCGTTGGCGTCAGGTAGAGGAGGGTCACGTGTGCACCGCCGTCTCACAGGGCCGGTCGTCGTCGAAGCACTGGCCGCGGCCGGCCACGACCTCCGGCGACGCGCACCACTCGGGTCGGTGGATGAGCGCGGGTCCGCCCGGGTGGGGGCGGTCGCCCGCCGGGCCGGGCCCCGGCGGTCTCTTACGGGGCGACGACGGGGTACAGGTCGTCGAGGCGGTATTCCAGGCGGGACGTCACGGACACGACGCCCTCGACCCGCCGTACCGCGTGCAGGAGCGTCGCGATCGACGACCGGCGCTCGACGGTGCCCTGCACGGCCACGCGTCCCCGGTCGACGATGACGTCGAAGCGCCCCGGGTCGAGACGGAACCGGTCCGCGATGACCTCGGTGAGGATGTCGCCCTGGATGTCGGCGTCCGGGCGGGTGTAGACGCCCAGCAGGTCGGCGCGGCTGACGATGCCCACCAGCCGGCCGGTCAGCCCGTCGGTCACCGGGAGCTGATTCACGTCGTGCCGGCGCATCGTGCGGGCGGCCTCCTGGACCGTCGTCGCCGGGGACACGGTGACCGGGGGAACGGTCATCAGCTCGGCCGCGGTCACCGCCTCGGCCTTCCGCTGGGCCCGCCGGTGGGCGGGGAGGACGTGGAAGTCCTCGGTCGCCGCCGGATCCGCCTCCTTACACAGCAGATCGCTCGTTGACACGACGCCGCGCACCTGCCCGGTGGAGTCCAGCACCGGCAGCGCCCGTACGCCGTCGCGGTACATGACCTCGACGATCTCCTTGAACGTCGTCTGCTCCCCCACCGACACCACGTCGGTCGCCATCACGTCTCTGACCTCGGTCCGCATGGTCCTGTCTCCTCTTCTCCCCGCGCCCGCGGCTCAGTAGTACTGCTGGAACGGGACGTGGTCGTCATCGTCGATCTCGTAGGCCAGGTCGTCCTGGACGGACACGACGCCCTCGACGTGGCGGACGGCGTGGATCAGCAGCGGTGTCTGAGAGCGCTTCTCCACGGTGCCCTTGACGGTGACGCGGCCGTCCCTGACGGCCACCTCGAACCGCGCCGGGTCCATGGCGAACGCGTGCGTGATTACCTGGTTCACGACGTCCGCTCGGATGTCGGCGTCCGGCCGCCGGTAGACCGCCAGGACGTCGGCACGGCCCACGATCCCGATGAGGCGGCCGCTGTCCGGGTCCACGACGGGCAGCCGCCCGATCCGGTGCCGGCACATGGCCTGCGCCGCCTGCTCGACCGTCGCCGTGGCGGGCACGGTGACCGCCGGCGCGCTCATGAGGTCCGCCGCGACGGTGCCGACGGCCTTGTGCTGCTCGCGGCGCCGCCCGGGACTGAGGTGGAACTCCTCACCGGCGTCCGGAGCGGCCTCCTTGAGCAGCAGGTCGCTCTTGGAGACGACTCCGCGCACCCCGCCGGTCCGGTTCAGCACCGGCACGGCGCTGACGTGCAGGCGGTGCATGACGTCGACGATGTCCTTGAACGGCGTCATCTCCTCGACCGCCACGACCGCGGTCGTCATGATGTCCTTCACCGTGGTCCGCATCGGATCCTCCCGGGTCTTGGGCTCGGCAAGACGAGCATCCAAGACGGCCGGGCGCCGCGGCAGTGCCCAAGGTCCCGCCAACGGCGGGACCAGCGGCCGGAACGCGACAAAGGCGCGGTGACCCGGGCGGCCCGCCGTGGCGGTGCTGTCAGCGGTGTGCGGCCAGATGGCCCGCGAGGTGGTCGACGACCTCGCGGGCGTCGTCCTCGATCCCGTAGATGAAGGTGGACTTGCGCCGTCGCAGCACGGGGAGGCCCAGCGCGTACAGTCCCGGGCCGTCGACCACGCCGCCCTCGTGGCGCAGGCGGCCCTTCTCGTCGAGCACGGGGACGTCGAGCCATCGGTAGTCGGGCCGGAAGCCCGTCGCCCACACGATCGTGGCGATCTCGCCGCTCCTCAGGTCGAGCTGCAACCGTGTCGAGGCGGGCACCCGGGTGGGCGGGAAACGCTCGGAAGGAGCGACGTCGGCGTCGCGCCCGTTCCGGCGCGCCCACGCGTCGAACGTGTCCAGCAGACGCTCCATTTTGAGGTCCGCGAGCGAGAACACGTTGCGCAGGCCGCCGGAGAACAGGGCGCGCCCGTCGCGTACGGCCGCCCAGCGGCCCACGGGTTCGACTCCCATCGCGGTGAGCGCGTTGAGGTCGAGCGTCGCCCGCTCGGGGGTTCCGACGAGCTGGGGAGAGGGGAGCCGCCGGGCCCGTTCGAGGTCGTCGATCCGGTCGTACCGCTGATCCCACAGACCGGAGGCGTCCATCCACCAGAGCACGTCGCGGCCGCGGTAGGTACGCGGCATTCGCACCTGCTCCCCCACCGAGATGGTCACCGGCCGGCCCGACCGGCGCAGTTCCGCCGCCAGCTGCACACCGGTCGCCGACGCCCCGACGACGAGCACACCGCCGTCGGGCAGTTCGGTGGGGCCGCGGTAGTCGAACGGTGTCAGCTGCCGGATCGACGCCGGCACGGCGGCCGCGAGCCGCGGCACGGTCGGCCGGTTGCAGGCGCCGCTCGCGATGACGACCGTCCGGCAGCGGATCTCGCCGCCGCCGGTCGTCACGTGGTACCCGTCGTCGGTAGGCCGCAGCGACGTGACGTTCGTCCCGGTCCGGACGGGAGCGCCGGTGACCTTGGCGAACCGTTCGATGAACTCGGTGACCTCCGCCATCGTCAGGTAGCCGTCGGGGTCCGGGCCTTCGTAGTGATGGCCCGGCAGGCGGCTCTGCCAGTTGGGCGTGAGGAGCCGCAGCGAGTCCCAGCGTTCGTGGCGCCAGGAGTTCGCGACCTCGCCGCGTTCCAGGACGACGTGGTCGATCGACCGTTCGCCGAGGAAGTGACTCGCGGCGAGGCCTGCGTGCCCCGCGCCGATGACGACGGTTGTGACGCGTTCGATGGTGAGACCCCTCAGGCGACGTCGACGGTGACGTCCGTCGGGTTCGTCAGGGCGTCGAACACCGCGGAACGCTTCTGGGACTGGGCCACCAGCGCCTCGATCTCCTGCCGGGAGGCGTCCGCGTCGATGGTGAACGTCACCTTGACGTCGGTGAAGCCGTTACGGACGTCGCTGTCGGCGCCGAGGATCCCGCGGATGTCGTGCCTGCCCTCGACCGTCGACTCGACCGAGCGGAGCTGGATGCCGCGGTTCTGCGCGACCGACGCCACGCCCGCCGTCAGGCAGGCGGCCAGGCCGACGAGGAGGTACTCGATCGGCGTGATGCCGTTGTCCTCGGCCGCGAAGACCGCGGGGTGGTCGGCCTCGAACACCGACTCGGCCTTGTGACTCTGCTCCTGTCCGAGGCCGAAGAAGTCGCGGACCGTCGTGGTGCTGTGGACGCCGTTCTGCCACTTGGAGGAGGCCCGCCAGGTGAACTGGGCGGCCTCGGGGGCGCCCTTCAGCGCGTCGCGCGCCTCGAGCAGCGCCTGCACGTTGACTCCATTAGCGACCGTGGTCATGTCGGGTGATGCCCTCTCGTCGAATTACTCACATTCCCGATGGGTTCGCTTGACAATACACCGACAGTGACGGGCACCATAGCCCCTGTGACGAATTCGGTTCCCCCACTCGCGGCCGGGTCGGCCGGCACGGTCGAGACGCGGTACCTCGACCTGCCGGAACCGGTACGCCTCGACTGCGGGCGTGAGCTGCACCCGGTTCGCGTGGCGTACGAGACCTACGGCGTCCTGTCCCCCGAGCGCGACAACGTCATCCTGGTGTGCCACGCGCTCAGCGGTGACGCCCACGCGGCGGGCTTCGCGAAGGCGCCGCCCGAGGAGAGCACCCGCGACGGGTTCGGGGCCGAGGACCGCGACGGCCCGGCCGTGAAGGGGCTCGGCTGGTGGGACGGGATGATCGGCCCCGGCAAGGCGTTCGACACCGACCGCTTCTTCGTGGTCGCAACTAACCTGCTCGGCGGATGCGGCGGGACGACAGGCCCGTCGTCGGTGGACCCGGCGACGGGCCGGCCGTACGGGCCGGACTTCCCCGTCATCACCGTCCCGGACATGGTGCGCACCCAGCGCGCGTTCCTCGACGCGCTCGGCGTCGAGCGGCTCGCGGCGGTGGCCGGCGGCTCACTCGGCGGCATGCAGGCGCTCGAATGGGCGGTCTCGTTCCCCGACCAGGTGGACGCCGTCGTGGTGATCGCCGGCACGCACGCCCTCCAGCCCCAGGGCGTCGCCTGGAACGCGATCGCGCGTGAGGCGATCCTGCGCGACCCGGCCTGGCAGGGCGGCCGGTACCACGGGACGGGCCGCGCGCCCGACGCCGGCATGGGCGTGGCGCGGATGGTCGGCCACGTGACCTACCTGTCCGCACCGGCGCTGGAGGACAAGTTCGGCCGGCGACTGCAGTTCGCCGGCGACATCCGCTACACGATCAACGACCCGGAATTCGCCGTCGAGAGCTACCTGCGCCACCAGGCCGGCTCGTTCGTCAGGCGCTTCGACCCCAACACCTACCTCTACCTCTCCCGCGCCCTGACCTACTTCGACCTCGCCCGCCAGTACGGCGGCGGGTCGCTCGCGCGGGCGCTCCAGGGCGTATCGGCGCGGACGCTGCTGATCGCGTTCAGCTCCGACTGGCTGTATCCGCCGGCCGCGTCGAGAGAGATCGAGGAGGCGCTCCTGGCTTCCGGCAAGCCGGTCGAATGCCACGTGATCGACGCGCCGTACGGCCACGACTGCTTCCTCCTGGAGGAGGCGCGGCAGACCCCCATCATCCGCCGGTTCCTGAACAATCACCGTCCGGCCCACGGCGGGACCGGATGACGTCGAGGAAGAGACCTTCGTGACCGACAGCCCTCCCCCCACCGAAGAGACCCGCGCGTTCGGGTTCGAGACCCGGCAGCTGCACGCCGGGCAACGACCCGACCCGAACACGGGCGCGCGCGCCGTGCCGATCTTCCAGACGTCCAGCTACGTGTTCGAGGATCCCGAGTCCGCGGCGGCGTACTTCAACCTGCAGGAGTACGGCAACACCTACTCGCGCATCATGAACCCGACCGTCGCGGTCTTCGAGGAGCGCGTGGCGAACCTCGAAGGCGGCTGCGGCGCGGTGGCGTTCGCCAGCGGCATCGCCGCGCAGGCGGCCGCGCTGTTCACGCTGCTCCAGCCGGGCGACCACGTCGTCTCGTCGTCGGCGCTCTACGGCGGCACGGTGAACCAGCTCAAGCACCTGCTGCGCAAGCTGAGCGTGGAGCTGACGTGGGTCGACCCCGACGACCCGGACGCCTGGCGGCAGGCCGTCCGCCCGAACACGAAGGCGTTCTTCGGCGAGACCATCGGCAACCCCGCCGGGAACGTGCTCGACATCGAGACCGTCGCGGCCGTCGCGCACGAGCACGGCCTGCCGCTGATCGTGGACAACACGTTCGCGACGCCGTACCTGTGCCGCCCGATCGAGTGGGGCGCCGACATCGTGATCCACTCGGCGACCAAGTTCATCGGCGGCCACGGCACGAGCATCGGCGGCGTCGTCGTCGAGGCCGGCACGTTCGACTGGTCCAACGGCCGGTTCCCCGTGGTCGCGGCCCCGTCACCGGCCTACCACGGCCTGCGGTTCCACGAGACGTTCGGGACGTACGGCTACCTGATGAAGCTCCGGGCCGAGACGCTGCGCGACCTCGGCGCGGCCCTCGCGCCGTTCAACGCCTTCCTGTTCCTTCAGGGCCTTGAGACGCTGTCGCTGCGGATGGACCGGCACGTCGAGAACGCCCGGACGGTCGCGGCGTTCCTGGAGTCGCACGACCTGGCGTCGAACGTGACGTATCCCGGCCTGCCGGCGAGCCGGTACCGGCCGCTCGTCGACAAGTACCTGCCGCGCGGCGCCGGCGCGGTCTTCTCGTTCGACTGCGCCGGCGGCCGTACCGGTGGAACGGCGCTCATCCGCGGCCTGACGCTCTGGTCCCACCTGGCGAACGTCGGCGACGCCAAGAGTTTGGTCATCCATCCCGCCAGCACGACGCACCGGCAGCTCGGCGACCACGAGCTGCGCGCCGCCGGCGTCGGGCCGGGAACGGTGCGCCTGTCGGTCGGCACCGAGTCCGTCGACGATCTGATCTGGGACCTGGAGCAGGGCTTCACGCACGTCGCCGCGGCGGCGGCAGCGGAGGGGGCGACGGCATGAACGATCTCACGCGGTACCAGGACGCCTCGGCGATCCAGCGTGTCCTGCACACGGCCAGGACGGTCGCCGTCGTGGGCCTGTCGGGCAACGAGCTGCGGGCCAGCCACTTCGTCGGCTACTACCTCAAGCGGCACGGCTACCGGGTGATCCCCGTGAACCCCCGCGAGACGCGGATCCTCGGAGAGACGAGTTACGCGAGCCTGTCCGACGTGCCCGAGACGGTGGACGTCGTGAACGTCTTCCGCGCGCCGGACGCGCTGCCGGGGATCGCGCGGGAGGCCGTGGCGATCGGCGCCGGCGCCCTGTGGTGCCAGTTCGGCGTCATCAACGAGGAGGGCGCGCGGATCGCGGAGGACGGCGGCCTGACGGTCGTCGTGGACCGCTGCATCAAGATCGAGCACGCACGCTACGTCGGCCGGATGCACTGGCTCGGTTTCAACACGCAGCGCATCACCTCGGTCCGCACCGGACTCCAGTAGCCGGGTCCCCGGCGGCATGCCGGTACGGCCGGGCCGGCGATGGCCGGCCTGGCCGATGGTCCCCGGGCACTCCCGGTCAGGACAGCGTCTTCACGAAATCCTGCACGAAACGGGGCGCGTCCACCGAGGTCAGCACCCGGGTGTCGGGCGTCCTCTCGTACGGGAACGCGGGCGGCAGCCCGTCGCTGGTCCGCATCAGCCGGGCGCGGGACGTGAAGCCGTCGCCGACCACGTTGACGGGGCCGTCGATCCATCCGGTCGCGTAGCCCGGATCCAGCAGCACCCCGGCGGCGAGCGGGTCGTGCAACGGGATGATGCGCCGTCCCCACTCGTTCTGGTAAAAGTCCAGGTAGGAGTCGAGGATCTCCACGGCGAACCGCGCGACCGGCGTGCCGGCCGCGCGCAGCGCCCCGATGGCCTGCTCGTCCAGGATGGTGCCCGCGGTGACGTTCACCCCGACGCTGACGAGCTCGTTGCGCGGCGCGGCGAAGACCAGCCGGGCCGCGGCCGGATCGTTGTCGATGTTGGCGTCGATCATGCGCAGCACGCCGGGTTCGGCGTACGGGCCGGAGCCGCCCATGAGCACGACCGAGCGGTACTTCAGCAGC
This sequence comes from Actinoallomurus spadix, assembly GCF_024055725.1. Classification (GTDB taxonomy): domain Bacteria; phylum Actinomycetota; class Actinomycetes; order Streptosporangiales; family Streptosporangiaceae; genus Actinoallomurus; species Actinoallomurus spadix. The sequence goes on from NZ_JAMXMX010000004.1 coordinate 273,074, forward strand.
AGGTCCGGGTCGATCCGCAGCGCGAGCCCGAGGTTGGTCAGCGGTCCCAGGGCGAGCAGGTCGAGCTCGCCGGGCGCCTCATCGGCCAGCGTGACCAGCAGTTCGGCCGACGACTCGGCGGCCAGGTCCGGGACGGGCCGGAGGTAGCCGCGGTCGCCGAGCCCGTCCTTGCCGTGCACGTACGAGGCGATGTTCGGGCTGCCCTCCAGCGGCCCGGCCGCGCCCAGCGCGATCGGCACGTCCAGGCCGAGCAGCCGGGTCACGTAACCGATGTTGCGCACCGCGTCGTCGACGACGCAGTTCCCGTACACCGACGTGATCGCCACGATCTCCGCGTCCGGGCGTCCCGCCAGGTACAGCAGCGTGTGGGCGTCGTCGATCCCGGTGTCGGTGTCGACGACCACCCGGCGTACCGGGCTCACCCGTGCCTGCCCGAAGCTCATACGGTGCGTTCCTTCCTGCGTCTTGTCGAGATGACGCGGGCCACGACGAGCACCGCGAGCGTGATGAGGTAGGGGGCGGCGTCGGCGGCCTGCTGCGGGAGCCCGGCGCCCTGCAGCCGGAAGCCGAGCGCCTCGGCGACGCCGAACAGCAGGCAGGCGCCGAGCAGCCGGTACGGGCTCGTCCCGGCGAGCATGACGGCCACCACCGCCACCCAGCCACGGCCGGCGCTCATGCCCTCGCTGAACAGCGTCACGTTGCCGAGCGAGAGCTGCGCGCCGCCGAGTCCGCACAGGGCTCCCGCGGTGAGGACGGCGGCGTGCCGGTATCCGGTGACCTTCAGGCCGAGCGAGCGCGCCGCCTCCGGTTCTCCCCCGAGCGCCCGCAGCCGCAGGCCCGAGCGGGTCCGGCGGAGCCAGAACGCGACCGCGGCGGTGAGGAGGAAGGCGACCGGCACCAGCGCCGACTGCGACGTGTACGGCAGGTCCGGCAGCCCTCTCAGATCCGGCGAGGAGTAGGTGCCACCGAGACCGAGGATGCGACGCATGAGGAAGGAGGTCAGCCCGAGCGCCAGCAGGTTGGTGCCGACCGCGACCACGATCGGTTCGGTGCCCAGCGACACCGCCGGTACGGACAGCAGCGCGGCGAACAGCACGGTCGCCACGACGGCGGCGAGCACGCCGAGCCAGGCGCTGCCGGTCTCGTGGCCGACCACCACGGCCGTGAAGGCGCCGCACAGCAGCTGGCCCTCCAGCGCGATGTTGAACACGCCGGCCGCCGCGCACAGCAGCCCGCCGAGCGCGGCGAACAGCACCGGCGCGGTCGCGGTGATGACCGAGCCGGCGAAGACGAGGTTCATGACCGCCTCAGCCTCCTCGCGGTGGCCAGGACGGCGACGAGCACGATGATCAGCCCTTCCAGCACCTGGGTGAGCTGACCGGGCACGCCCGCGTCGCGTTCCATCCCCTCGCCCCCCACCTGCAGCACGGTCAGCAGCGCAGCGGTGACCGGCACCGCGCGCGGCCGCCCCGCGGCCAGCAGCACGGCGGCGACCCCGGTGAACGTGTAGCCGGGCGAGGTGAGTGCCCCGTCGACATAGCGGTACGGCTGCGCCAGCACGATCAGCGCCCCGCTCAGCCCGGCGAGCGCTCCGCCGGCCGCCAGCGACGACGTGGCCAGCCGGGCGACCGGCAGCCCGCCGTAGCGAGCGAACTCCCGGCCCGCGCCGAGCGCCCGGATCTCGTAGCCGAGCACCGTCCCGCCGTCCACCCACAGCCAGGCCAGTGTGACCAGCAGGATGATCGGCAGCCCGGCCGTGACGTACTCCGACCCGCCCAGGGGAGGCAGTTGCGCGCGTTCCGGCAGCAGGGGCGTCTCGGCGATCCCAGTGCCCTTCTCGGCCAGCGGGAACCGCACGAGGTAGGAGGCGAGTGCCGTCGCGGGCGTGCTGATCAGCAGCGTGCCAACGATCGCCGGCAGCCCGAGCCGGGTGGCGAGCGGCCCGGAGATCCCGGCGGTGAGCGCGCCCGCGAGGACCGCCGCGACGAGCGCTCCGGCGACCGCGAGCACGCCCGGCAGGGGCATCTTCAGCGCCACGGCGGCCGCCGTGATTCCGCCGAGCGTGAGCTGCCCGTCGCCGCCCAGGTTGAACTCACCGGCCCGGAACGGGATCGCGAACGCCAGCGCCATGCCGAGCGTCGGCACGTAGGAGGCGATCGTGTACGACAGGTTCCCGCCGCCGATGGCCCCTCTGACCAGCGCGGGATACGCCGTGCCCGGCGACACCCCGGCCGCCGCCATGACCAGTGCCCCGAGCAGGGCGGCCCCGGCCACGGCCAGCACCGGCGGCGCCAGCACCACCCGCCGCAAGGCGTTCCGGGGCCGGCGCGTACGAACTCCGTCGGCGGTGACACTCACGCGGCCACCCCGGTCATGGCGGCGCCGAGGGCGGCCTCGGTGGCCTCGGCCGCGGCGAACTCGGCGACCAGCCGGCCCTCGAACAGGACCAGGACGCGGTCGGCCAGGGCACGGACCTCCGACAGCTCGCTGGAGAGCAGCAGGACGGCCTGGCCGTTCTCGCGGGCCTCGGCGATCAGGGCATGGATCTGCTCCTGGGCGCCGACGTCCACCCCTTGGGTGGGTTCCTCGACGATGACGACCGGGGTCCGGCGGGCCAGTTCGCGCGCCAGTACCGCCTTCTGCGCGTTGCCGCCGGACAAGGTGGAGAGGGGGACGCCGGCCGACGCGGTGCGGATACCGAAGCGGGTCACCAGGTCGGCGGCGCGGGCCGCCACCGCCCGGCCGCGCAGGCCGCCGAGGGGGCCGCGCAGCTCGGGCGTGCGCTGATCGCCCATGACGAGGTTGCGGGCCAGGGACAGGGCGGGCGCGGTCGCCCGGCCGTCGCGGTCGTCCGGGACGTACGCCAGGCCGAGGCGGCGGCGGGTGGCCACGCCGGCCGACGTGACGTCGGCGCCGAGCAGTTCGACCGTGCCCGTCGCGGGCCCCAGGCCGGTGAGGGCGTCGACCAGGGGACGCTGGCCGCTGCCCGCGACCCCGGCGATGCCGACGATCTCACCGGGCCGGACGCCGAAGGTGACGCCGGGGTCCTCGGTGTTCCCGAGGCGTACTCCGCGGGCTTCCAGGGCGTACGGCGCGTCCGGCCGCTCGCGCGGGCGCCGGGGTGCGGGGGCGAGGTTGCGGCCGATCATCGCGTGGACGAGTTCGGCCGCGGACGTCTCGGCGGTGACGAAGCGGCCGGTCACCTGGCCGTCGCGCAGCACCGTCACCCGGTCGCTCGTCTCCAGGACCTCGCCCAGCTTGTGGGTGATGAGCAGGATCGAGGTGCCGGTCTCGGCCAGGGTGCGCAGCACCGCGAACAGCCGGGCGGCCTGCGCCGGCGTGAGCACCGAGGTGGGCTCGTCGAGGATGAGGATCTCCGCCTGCCGGTGCAGGGCCTTGAGCAGCTCCACGCGCTGGCGCAGCCCGACCGGCAGGCCGCCGACCGGCGCCGAGGCGTCGACCGGCAGCCCGTAGCGCTCGGCGAGCTCGGTGACCCGGCGTACCGCCGAGGTCCGGTCGAGCAGCCCGCGGCGGGTGACCGGCTCGGCGCCGAGCACGACGTTCTCCGCCACGGTCAGCTCGGGGAACAGCCGGACCCGCTGGTGCACCATGCCGAGCCCGGCGGCGATGGCGTCGGCGGGCGAGCGGAACCGGACAGGGCGGCCGTCGCGCAGCACGGTGCCCGCGTCGGGCCGGTACAGCCCGTACAGGACCGACATCAGCGTGGACTTGCCGGCGCCGTTCTCGCCGACCACGGCGTGGATCTCTCCGCGCAGCACGGTCAGATCCACGCTGTCGTTGGCCAGGACCGAACCGAAGCGCTTGGTGATGCCGGACAGCTCGGCGGCGGGTGTCATCAGGAGGCCGCGAGCGGGTCGGCGACCTTGATCCGGCCGGCCACGATATCGTCGCGGACCTGCTTGACCTTGGCGACCACGGCCGGGTTCGCGGCCACGGTGCAGCCCGAGGAGGCCAGGTCGGAGTCGAGTGCGGTCACCCCGACCCCGTTCTCGGCCAGGCCGTAGACCTTGGATCCGCCGGTCTTTCCCGCGGCGACGTCCTTGATCGCGTTGTACTCGGCGACGTCGACGTGCTTGAGCACGTTGTCGATGACGTTGCCCGGGCTGAGCCTGCACTGGTTCACGTCCACGCCGAAGGACTTGAAGCCGCCCGCCGCGGCGGCCTGGAAGACGCCCGGGTTGCCGCCGGAGGCGGCGGCCTCGATGACGTCGGCGCCCTTGGCGGACGCCAGGGTCTGAGCCTGCGCCTTGGCCCGGGCCGGGTCGCTGAAGGGGTTGCTGCCGCCGACGTACAGCGGCGTGCCGTTGGTCTGCGGGGCCACCGACTTCGCGCCGGCGAAGAACGGGTCGATCCAGCGGTGGATGAAGGGGGAGTCCAGCGCGGCGACCACGCCGAGCCGGTGATTGCCGCTCAGCCGACCGGCCTCGACCCCGGCGAGGTAGGCGGCCTCGTGCTCCTTGAAGGCCACGCAGGTCACGTTGGCGGGCTGCTTCTTCGGGCAGGAGTCGACCTCGAGGAACTGCTGGGAGGGGTGCTGGGCCGGGACGGTGGCGAAGACGTCGTCGAAGGAGAAGGAGACCCCGATGAGGACGGTCGGCCTGGCCCGGACCGCGGCGTCCACGTTCCGCGCGATGCTGGTCGGATCGTTGCTCTCGTAGAGCTTGAAGCTCGCCCCGAGTTCCTGCGCGGCCTTCTTGCCGCCCGCGACGCTGAGCTGCAGGAAGCTGTCGGTGCCGACCGGCGTGGGGGTTATGAGGATCACCGACTTCGCGGAGCCCTTGCTGGAAGAGGCGGAGGTGCCGGAGCCGCCGCAGGCGGTCAGGAGGAGGGGAAGCGTGGCAGCGGCGACGACGAGGGCTTTGCGCATGGTTGTTCCGGTCCTTGCTCGAAGAATATGGACGGACCCTATCAAACGAGTAGGAAAACTAGACATAGCGCTTTTCGATCGTCTACGGTCCGGCGGAACCGCTTCCGCCGAGTGAGGAGTACGACGATGAAGGCGCGATCGATCGCAATGGCGCTGGGACTGGTCGTGGCGGCCGGCACCTCGACGGCGGCGCCGGCCGACGCGACCACGGGTTCACGGGCCGAGTTCTTCGCCGCGAACGAGACGTCCGGCAGCTTCGATCCGAACGACCCGGTGCTGAAGACCCGCCTGACCGCGTTCGCCCACCAGGTCGAGGGGATCATCCGGACCAACGGCGGCCGCCCCCACGGCTCGACGCTGCTCAACGGCACGTTCTGGGACTCCGGCCTGCAGAAGGCGGACTACGAGCGCTCCCGGGAGTTCCACGTCGACGGCGTGACCCCGGTCGAGGTCCACGACATCGCGCACGTGCTGGCCGTGACGTACCACCAGCAGTCCGTCCTGACCTTCCGCTACCTGCCCCGCCGGTCGAAGGACGTGAACGCCGTGCAGGTCAAGGTGCCCGGGGTGTCGTTCCAGAAGCTGCACGACGTGATCCAGTCCGAGCCGGCCCTGGGCGAGGAACTGGGCGGCGGCTCGGTGACGCCCGGCGGCCGGCTGATCGAACTGGGCGCGGTGTCCGACCTCCCGCTGATCAAGCGGCTCGTCGCGGAGGTCGGCGCCGACTGGGCGCAGGCGAAGGTCGCCTACGGGGCATGGGAGTTCGTCGGCTGACCGATCTCCTCCCGGCCCGGTCGTGGGCGAAGCCGGCGCCGTCCACGACCGGGAGCCCGGCGGGTCAGGCCCGGGAGGCCCGCCGGGCCACGATGGAGTCGAAGTCGGGAATCCGCTCGGCGATCGGGTCGCCGGTGAAGTCGCCGACCCAGCCGTCGTCGTCGTGGAAGAACCGGATCGCCGTGAAGTCGGGTTCGGTGCCCATGTCGAACCAGTGCGTCGTGTCGCGCGGAACCGTCAGCAGGTCGCCCGCCTCGCACAGGACGGCGTAGACCCGGTCATTGACGTGCAGGTAGAAGATGCCGGACCCGCTGACGAAGTAACGAACCTCGTCGTCGTCGTGCGTGTGCTCGGACAGGAACTTCTCCCGCGCCGCCCGCGCCTTCGCCGGCCATTCGGGGCTGCCGTCCGGATGCAGCTGCGCGACGTCGACGAGGGTGTAGCCCTCTTCCGCGACGACGCGGTCGACCTGCTCGCGGTAGGCGTCGAGGATCTCCTCCTGCGAGCCGCCGTGCCCCTCGGCCACCGGCCACTGCCGCAGGACGACGTCGATCTCCTTCAGGACCGCGGCGATCTCGCCGGCGTCCTCCGTCTCGAGCACCGTCGCGGGACGCTCCCCGTCGGTGTACACGCTCAGATGCGTCATGCGCCGATTCTCCTTCAATCAAGGCCGGATAACCAGACTAACTCAGTATGGAAAGTGGACAAAGTGGCCCATCCGTGGCTACGCTGCCGCCCGTGATCCCGCGACGGCTTCTCGTGGGGCGTCGCCACATCGATCTGATGAGAGTGGCCGGCGCCTCCTGTTGACCGGGCCGATCCCGGCCCGTCTCTCCCCTGGCGCTCCGCGCTCCCGTATGTTCCCCGCTCCGGAGCGCCGTCCCACTCCCCGCGCGCCGCGCTGCCCGCGGCCCACCGAACGAATGATGAGATCAACATGCGCACGACCCTCGTCGCCGTCGCCGCCGGCCTGCTCTCGGTGACCGCGCTCTCCGCCTGCTCGCAGAAGTCCCCCGGTACGCAGTCCGCCGCGGCGCCGACCGATACGAGCACGCACCGGCCGACCGAGCAGGTCCCGGAGAAGTTCGCCAAGGGTGGGGTGCACATCGCCCTGGTCCGCCAGTTGTCCTCCGGCGACTACTTCGAGCAGTGGCTGGCCGGAGCACAGGCCGAGGCGAAGGCCCTGAACGTCACCCTGGACGTGTCCAGCGGCGACGACAACAACGACAAGCAGGCCCTGAACCTGCAGCAGGCGGTCGGGAACAAGGCCGACGCCATCATCGTGGACCACGGCTTCGCCCAGACCATCCAGCCCGCGATCAAGAAGGCGGTGGACGCGAACATCCCGGTCGTCGCCTTCGACGTCGACCCGGGCACTCCCCAGGCCGTGACGCTCGATCAGGACGACCACCAGATCGCGTCGCAGGCGCTGAGCGTGCTGAAGCAGGACACCGGTGGCAAGGCCAAGGTCGTCTACGCCTACGTCGCCGGGTTCGCGCCGCTGGACCGTCGCAACGAGACCTGGACGCAGTTCAAGAAGGACAATCCCGGCATCGCACAGGTCGCCAAGATCGGCGTGGTGAACAGTTCCACCGCGTCCGCCGTCGCCGACCAGGCGAAGGCCGCGCTGCAGGCCCATCCGGACGTCACCGCGATCTTCGCGCCGTACGACGAGTTCGCCAAGGGTGCCACCCTCGCCGTGAACGAGCTCGGCCTGCAGAACAAGGTCAAGGTCTACGGCGCCGACGTCTCCACCGCCGACATCGGTGTTCTCACCGCGGCGAAGAGCCCCTGGACGGCCACCTCCGCGACCGACCCCGCCAACGTCGGCCGCGTCGCCGTACGGGCCGCGGCGCTGCGCGTCGCCGGACGGCAGGTCGCCACGGCGCTGAAGGTGCCGCCGACGCTCATCACCCAGCAGGCGCTGCGCGACCACGGCATCACCAACGTCCAGCAGCTCGCCGGTGCCTTCCCCGCCCTGGAGACCCCGGACGTGGCGCCCGTGCCATGGAAGTGACCCCGGTCGTCTCCGTCTCCGGGCTGTCGAAGCGGTACGGCGCCACCTGGGCGCTGCGTGACGTCAGCCTGGAGATCGCGCCCGGCGAGGTGCTCGGTCTCATCGGCGTCAACGGCGCCGGGAAATCCACCCTCATCAAGATCCTGTCCGGCGTGACCCGCCCGACGGGCGGCGAGATCCGCGTCGACGGGACGCCCGTGGACCTGCGCGACCCGCTGCGCGCCCAGGAGGCCGGTCTGCAGACCGTCCACCAGGACATCGACGCCGGAGTGGTGTCCGGCGCCGACGTCGCCGCGAACCTGACGCTCGACGCACTGGCACCGGGCCGGTCCGGTGTCTTCGTCAGCCGGGACCGTACCCGCGCCGCCGCCCGCGCCATCGCCGAGGCCGCGCGCCTCGACGTACCGCTGGACGCGCCCGTCGAATCGCTGCCCGCCGGTGTCCGCCAGCAGATCGTCATCGCGCGCGTGCTGTCCCGCCGGCCCCGCGTGCTCATCCTCGACGAGCCGACGTCCGCACTGTCCGCCGCCGAGATCCGCGTGCTGATCGCGATGGTGCGCCGGCTGGCGGCCGACGGCGTCGCCGTCCTGTACGTCTCGCACCGGCTGAGCGAGATCCAGGAGCTGTGCGACCGCGTCGCCGTGCTGCGCGACGGCGCGATCCGCCGGGTCTTCGCGACGCCGGTCGAGGGACCCCGGCTCGTCGAGGCGATGCTGGGCGGCGAGGTCGGTGCCCTGACGCACGAGGTGCGCGACGGCGGCGAGCCGGTGCTGCGGGCGACCGGCCTGCGCACCCGCCCGGGCGCCGCTCCCCTCGACCTGACGGTCCGCGCCGGCGAGGTCGTCGGCGTCACCGGGCTCGTCGGCTCCGGCAAGACCGAACTCCTCGAGCAGTTGTACGGTGCCCGGCCGCTCGTCTCCGGAGCCCTCGACCTCGACGGGCGCCCGTACCGGCCCCGCGACCCCGGCGCCGCGGCCGCCGCCGGCGTCGCGTTCGTCGCGGAGGAACGAGAGGCCCAGGCGGTGCTGCCCGGCTGGTCCGTACGGGCGCACGTCACGCTCCCCCGGCTCCGCGACCACAGCCGGATCGGCCTGCTGTCCCGCCGGTCGGAGTCGGCGGCGGCCCGGCGGGTCATCGAGGTGTTCGGAGTGCGCGGCCCCGGACCGGAGGCCGAGATCGGCGCGCTGTCCGGCGGCAATCAGCAGAAGGTCGTCGTCGGCCGGTGGCTGGAGGGCCGGTGCCGGCTCCTCCTGCTGGACGAGCCGTTCCGCGGCGTGGACGTCGGCGCCCGCGCCGACATCGCCCGGCGGATCCGGGAGCGGGCCGGCGCGCTCGGGGTGGTGATCGCCTCGTCCGACCCGCAGGAGGTGCTCCAGGTCGCCGACCGGGTCATCGTCCTGCACGACGGCGTACGCACCGGGGAGGTGAGCGCCGCGGACGCGTCGGCCGACCGCCTGGCCACGCTCATGGCGGGCGGCGCCGATGAAGGAGGAGGAACGTGACCCTTGTGACCGATGGTTCGCCAGAGGCGCCCCCACGCGCCCCGGCGGCCGCGCGCCTCGCCACGGCCGGCTACCGGTACGGCCTGCTCGTGGTGCTGGTCGCGGTCACCGTGTTCTTCGGCGCGGCACGGTCGTCGTTCGCGACGTACGACAACCTGCTCATCGTGCTGCAGTCGGTGGCGATCGTGGCCATCGTCGCGCTCGGCGTGACCGTCTCGATGACCGCGGGCGGCTTCGACCTGTCCGTAGGCGCCAACGTGAGCTTCGTCGTCATGGTCACCGCCCTCGCGATGGTGCGGTTCGACCTGACCGGCGCGACCGCGATCGGAATCGGCCTGCTCGCCGGCCTCCTGGTGGCGGGCGTCAACGCGCTGCTCGTCGTGGTGGCCGGAGTACCCGACCTGATCGCCACGCTCGGCACCATGTTCCTGTTCCAGGGCCTGGCCCTGATCATCACCTCGGGCCAGTCGGTGTCCGCCGGGATGACGATCGGCGGCCGGCCCGCGCCCGGCCGGTACACCTCCGGTTTCACGTGGTTCGGCTCCGGGACGGTGGCGTCCGTTCCCGTACCCGTCATCGTCATGGCGCTGCTGGCGGTCGTCGCGTACGTCTTCCTGAACAACACCCGCTGGGGCCGGGCGCTGTACGCCATCGGCGGCAACGCCCAGGCCGCCCGGCTCGCCGGGATCCGCGTCGGCCGCTACCGCGCGCTCGCCTACGCCGTGTCCGGGCTGTGCGCCGCCGTCGGCGGCATCCTCCTGTCCGCGCGGCTCGGCCGCGGTGACGTGGGCGCCGGCGACCCTTACCTGATGCAGGCCGTCGCCGCCGCGCTCATCGGGTTCGCCGTGCTCGGCGCCAACCGGCCCAACGTCGTCGGCACCGCCGTCGGCGCGCTGTTCATCGGCGTGGTCATCAACGGGCTGACCATGCTGAACGCCCCGTACTACACGCAGACCTTCGTCCAAGGCGCACTGCTCGTCGTCTCCCTCGTGACCAGCTTCACCCTCACCCCAGGACGTCGCCGATGAACGACTACGAGATCCTCGACATCGCCGCCGTGCCGGCCTACATCGCCGGCCGCCCGGCCCTCGCGAAACGGATCGACCCCGGCCGCGTCACCGCCGTCCGCGAGGTCGGCGACGGCAACATGAACCTCGTGTTCGTCGTCGATGCGGACGGCCAGGGAAGCGTCGTCCTCAAGCAGTCCCTGCCGTGGGTCCGGATCGCCCCGGACTGGCCGGTGACCCCTGACCGCAACGGGTTCGAGGCGAACGCCCTGGCCGCGCACGGCGCGATGGCGCCCGAGTACGTTCCCGCCCTGTACGACGCGGACGAGGACCGGCACGTCATCGCGATGGAGGACCTGTCCGATCACCGGGTCTGGCGCGGCGCGCTCATCGACGGCCTGCGCCACGAGGGCGCGGCGGCCGACCTGGGCCGGTACGTCGCACGGGTCGCGTTCGGAACCTCGGTGTTCGGCCTGGACCCGGCCGACCAGAAGGCCGCACTCGCCCGCGCCGTCAACCCGGAGCTGTGCCGGATCACCGAGGACCTGGTCTTCACCGAGCCGTACATCCGGCACGAGCACAACAGCGTGCTGCCCGCAAACGAGGCCGACGTCGCCGCGTACGTGGGCGACCCGGCGGTCCGCGCGGCGATCGGCGCCGCCAAGCTGGCCTTCATGACGCACGCCGAAGCGCTCATCCACGGCGACCTCCACACCGGCTCCGTCCTGGTCCGGGCCGCGACCGGCACCACGCCGCGCTCGACCAGGGCGTTCGACGCGGAGTTCGCGTTCTACGGGCCGGTCGGCTTCGACCTGGGAGCGCTGTGGGGCAACTTCGTGCTGGCCGCCGCCCGCGCGACCGTCCTCGGCGCGGCGGACCACGCGGCCTGGGTGCTGCGGCAGGCGAGCGTGGCCTGGGACGCCTTCGAGGCGGAGTTCCGCGCGCTGTGGCCGGGGCGTGTCGACCCGCGGGTCTTCGGCGACGGGGTGCGCGACCGCTTCCTCGGCACGGTCCGCGCGGACGCCGCCGGGTTCGCCGCGGCGAAGGCGGCGCGGCGCGTCATCGGGTTCTCCAAGGTGGCCGACATCGAGACCCTGCCGGAGGCCGAACGGGCGGTTGCCGTGCGCGGCGTCCTCCGGTCCGCCCGGCTCCTCCTCGTCGACAGCCCGCGCCACACCGACGTACGGCGCCTGTTCGACGAGGTCGGCGACATCCTGGCCACGGTGGACTGATCTCCCGTACGGCGGGCCGCCGGCGCTCCGGCGGCCCGCCGGATCAGCGGGCGGTGGCGACGGTGTAGCCGAGAAGCCAGTCGAGGCACTCGGTCACATGGCGGGCGCGGGTCAGGTCCGGACCCCAGGCGTACAGGCCGTGGGAGGCGACGATGACCGCCGGAGTGCCCGCCTCGTACGCCTCCTCGAACCGGTCGCCGAGCTCGGCCATGTCCTGGCTGTTCGCGATCACCGGGACGACGACCTCGTCATCGTCGGCCCGGCGGCCGATGCCCTTCAGCATCTCCAGGTCGCGCAGCCGGACGCCGTCCGGCCAGTGGTGCCCGGCGACGACCGCGTTGAGGGAGTGCACGTGGACGACGGCGTCCGCGCCGGTCACCGCCGCCACGCGCGCGTGCAGCCCCGACTCCGCGGAGGGCCGCAGTGACGCGAGGCCGTCGACGGCGACCGAGACGCCGGCGTCGTCGACCACCGCGATGTCGGAGGCGCGCAGTTCGCCCTTGTCGAGGCCGCTCGCGGTGACCGCGAGCCGCAGCGGGTCGCGACTCACGACCTCGGACAGGTTGCCAGATGTTCCGCGCATCCAGCCGAGCCCGGCGAAGCGTGCCGACTCGGCCGCCAGCCGGTCTCCGGCCGCCAGGACGTGGTCGAGCGCGAGCGTTTCGGTGAAGGTCATGCGTGGTCCTCGAGACGGTCGAAGGAGTCGATCACGGGGTGCGGGCCGAAGCCGGCCGTGGCGTTCGGTTCACCGGGGCGGGCGACGCCGACGGTCCGCCAGCCCGCGGCCGCGGCGGCGTCCAGCTCGGCGGGCACGTCGGACAGGAACAGCGTCCGCGCCGGCTCCGCGCCGAGCGCCTCGGCGATGCGCCGATAGGAGGACTCCTCACGCTTCGGTCCCGCGTTCACGGTGTCGAAGTAGTCCTCGACGTACGCGGACAGGTCACCAGCGTCACCGTGCCGGAACCACGGGCGCTGACTCGCCACCGAGCCGGAGGAGAACACCGCGACGCGGATCCCCTCCGCCCTCCATCGCGCCAGGGCGGGCGGCACGTCCGCGAAGAAGTGTGAGGTGAGCTCGCCGGCCGCGAAACCGGCGGCCCAGATCTGCCCCTGCAAGGTCTTCAACGGCGTCGCCTTGACGTCCCCGTCCATCCAGCGGTGCAGCACGGCGACGACCTCCGCCGTCGTGGCGGCGCCGGTCTCCGCCCGGACCTGCTCCAGGGCCTCCTTCACCTGCGGACCGTCGGCGTGGGCCTCGATCCAGAGGCCCAGGCGCGGGCGCGCGTAGTCGTACAGGCCCTTGTGGACGGCCTCGGTGGCGCTCGTCGTGCCCTCGATGTCCAGCACGATCCAGTCGGTCGTCATCGCGACGTCCTCTCCTTCGGGAGCCGGTGGTCCGCGAAGTGGTCGGCGACCGAGGCGGGCTCGAAGACGCCGTTCTCGGTCACGATGCGGGTGACCAGCCGTGGCGGCGTGACGTCGAACGCCGGGTAGTAGCCGCGCGTGCCGGTGGCCGCGGTGCGGGTACCGAGGACGTGCAGCACGTCGTCGCCGTCACGGCGCTCGATGGCGACGTCCTCCAGGCGCGGCGCCTGCGGATCAGGGGCCTGCACCAGCGCGTAGAAGGGCACGCCGAACTCCCGCGCTGCCAGGGCGACGGCGAGGGTGCCCACCTTGTTGACCACGTGCCCGTCGAGGGTGACCCGGTCGGCCGCGGTCAGGGCGACATCCGCCAGGCCGTCGGCGAGCGCGGCCGGCACCATTCCATCGGTGATCACCGTCGGCTCGTAGCCGTACTCCACCAGCGTCGCCGCGGTCAGCCGCGCGCCCTGGAGGTACGGCCGGGTCTCGGTGCATACGAATTCCAGACGCTTGCCCGCGCGTTGCGCCGCCTCGACCGTCGCCATCAGGTAGAAGTCGGCCCAGCAGTGGGTGAGCACCTTCGCGCCGTCGGGCAGCAGCGTCGCCGCGTGCACGCCGAGCGCGGCGCTGCGGGCCCGGTACTCGTCGTCGACGGCCGCCGCGCTGCGGATGACCGCGGCGGCGAGTTCCTCCCCGGAAGCGCCGGCCGACGGCCCGTCCACGGTGGCGTCGAGGATGGCGTGCACGGCGTCACGGATGGCGTTGTTGGTCGGGCGGGTGGCGATGAGCCGTCGGCCCGCCCCGCGCAGTCTCCGGTCGGCGGCCTCAGGCTCCAGTCGCTCGATCTCGCGGGCGGCGAGGACCATGCCGGCGGTGGTCGCGAAGAGCGGGCCGGAGCTCTGCGTGACCATGTCCTCGATCGCCACGGCGACGTCCTCGACCGAGGCGCACCGGACCCACCGCCGCTCGAACGGGAAGACCCTCCTGTCGAGGACCTCGACGCCCGCCTCGGTGATCTGCACGGAATCCGCGAGCGTCGGCCGGGGCGGCCTCTCCACGGCCGCGCCCGTCACCCGTACACCCCTGCCACCTCAGGATTCACGAGGTGAGAGTGTATTTCCTACTTGTTCAATAGGCAAACCCAAGAATCTCGTGTCGCCCCGTCCCGTCCCTTCACCGGCCGGTCGGGGTCGCGTAGGCGCGCAGCGAGTGCACTCGTTCGGATCGCCGCTCAGTCGTAGGAGCGGCGATCATGCCGTCGCCATGGGCGCCGCCCGCTTCCGCGCCCAGTTGCTCAGGCAACCCGGAAGTGCAACGCAGGCGAGGAACGAATAGCCCCCGCACCGCCGTCAAAGGCTTCATCCTGGATGCGTGACGTCCTCTCAGGCAGCTGATCAGCAGCAGGCCAGGCCCGATATGCCGCAGGCACCAGAACACCCGACCTGGGAATCGTGGGGTGAACGTCTGCTCGCGAGCGAATCTGGATGCGCTGCCCTCGAGGTGTTGCGCTGGTTCTTTGGGCCTGACTATGTCCGACGACAGGTCGAACAACCGAGCGCCGCTCTCTGGCACGGTGATCTGTACCCTTCGATGGGCGAGTCAAGAGTCATCAGAGTTCTGGAGCTGGCCGGGCGCATCGCGGCAGTTCGTGAACAGCCGGGCATCGGAGCGCTTCGGCGGGAGGCATCGACGGACCGACAGGCCGGTTACTTCGCCCACCTTCGAGCGCTTCTGACCATAGCAGCACCGCTGAGCATCGAGGGTTGGCGTATCGAGATCGCTCCACGGTCGCACGTCTCCGGGAGGAAACCGGACCTGCGTGCGTCACTTTCCGGTACGACCTTCGACGTCGAGGTCAAGCACTTGGGATACGACCAGGACATTCGAGGAACGAACGACTTCCACGACCGGCTGTTCCTGCGCAAGGTAGCGCTTGAGAACCGCCTCAGGAAAGGACTGTCGATCACCGGCGCGAATGTCTGCGATGCGCAAGAGCTCGATGCGTGGGCCGAACGGGTTGAGGCAGCGATTGCGATCGGCGCAACCGCTGTCGACGGTCCCGGCGCCGGGCGGACACAGATTCTCGCCGACGAAAGTGGTCCGATGGAGGGCGCTCTCCTTGATGGGGATCTATGGGGACGTGTAGGGGTGGGCATCCAGCGGGCAGCTAAGCAGATTGACGGTGGGCACCGAGGTTGGGCCTTCATCGAAGACGCGGGGGCAGTGGCCTGGGCGACCCCATGGAGCAAGAAACCTCTGACCGCCAAGCTGAACAGTCTCATCGTCCCGATACGGCGGGAACTCGCCGCCGCGCCGCACCTTGCCGGCGTCGTTTTCAGTACGGCGCCGCGCAACGTCGGTGCGCCGGTGCTCGAGGAGACCGTCTGGTCTGAAGGGTGCATCGCCATACGGCGTGTGCTCTTGGGGATCCGCAGCCGCGAAACCTTCATCATCCGACGCGCCAGCCCCCAGCTCCCACTCCGCGGCATCAAGGGGATCCTCGGCCATGACGACGCTGTCGCGTTGTACCTCGCCTTCGATACCGAGGGACTCGCAGGGCGATTCACACAGCAGTACATGAGTTCGCGCCGATAAGGAACTCTGACGAAGGCTGGCGAGCGCCGACGAGCCGTCGCCGACCCGACTCATCCTTCGGGGTCGGGCTTCGGACCCGAGCCCAGCACGACCGGACCGCTGCTCCGGAGCAGACGTACGTGCCGGGAAAGGGACGTCGATCGGCGTACGACGGCTCATGCTCCGCCGTACTCGTTCCGTACCGCCTCGAACGCCGCGTGCACGGCGGCCGTTTCCGCGTCGGTGAGATCCATCGGCCGATGAGCGAAGGCGTTGCCCGTGACGTGGGTTTCCAGCCCCATCGCCTCGATGCTCGAGGTGAGCGCGCCGACGGCACGGAGCAGAAGGGAGATCGACTCTGTCGCCTGATCGACGTCCTGGTGAGCGTCGAACTCCTCGACCAGTCTCGTCAAACCTCGCAGCAAATCGTCATCGCGCGCGAGAATGCCGGTCGTAGGGTGCTTCGGGGCCGGGGAGTCGTCGTCCTGGAACGGCGAACGATGACGGAAACGGCCGTGGAGTGGCTCGCCCAGCGTGTCCAGGATGTCGTAGAGCCCGCCGTAGGCCCAGTCGATCCGCCAGCCCGGCCAGGTCTTGGCCATGACCGCCAGCACCGCCGCGCGGTAGCCGACGTCCCCGTCGCAGTGCGAGTACCAGAGCAGGCGCTGCTCGTCATGGTCGATCAGCGCGGCCGCCTCGCAGTCCAGTTCGTCCAGCCACCGGTCTTCGGACCGCTGCCCACGAGCGAACCGGGTGGCCGTCTCCGGGCCGGCGAGCAAATCCAGCTCCATGGAGTCCCCGCCCCACTGCGTGTAGCGACGCTCCCACGAACCACCGGCCTTCATGACGTAATGCGCACGAGAACCCATGAACTCGATGTAATCATATGATTACGCGTTGCGATGCCGTATTCATCGGACGGACGATGATCCCGCTTATAGCGGCCACCGCCACGTCCTCGCGGCTTTCACCCAACTCAGCCGCAGTAGACCTCGGTTCCTGAGGAAGAGAAACGGCGGGTCGGCCCTTCGTCGCAGAAGCCTTCCCGCCGCTCCCCCGGCGCGCCCCTGCCGACGGGTGACTAGGCCGCCGCTTCCAAGGAAGGGCTTACGCGCCCGGCGAGAGCTCTGGCGGCCTCGCGGACGACCCGAAAAGAGAAACGACGGGTCGGCCCTTTCGGCACACGGAGCCTTCCCGTCGTTCTCTCGCGCCCCTGCCGACGGGTGATTAGGCCGCCGCTTACGAGGAGGGGCTTACGTGCTTACCGAGTCTAGCCAGGGCCTGCGGCCCCGTGCCACACTCGGCTCACAACTCCATAGAGAAGAGCCCCCCGGCTCCCTCATGGACGTTGCACCATTCCGACCAGGTGTGACAAGAGGAGCCGGGGCTGATTACCCGGGTTCTTTGCGTTGCGCCTACGCATGAAGGAGCTTCATGTTTCGGCACAGCAGGTCCCGGAAGATCAGCGCGGAAGAGGCTCAGCGCACCGCTGAGGTCGCCCAGTACGAGCACCGAGTCAAGATTTCGAAGTTCAAGACTCAGCTGATCGGCGAGGCGATGGTGAAGATCAGGGTCGCGTGCGGACTCGACGACGGGACCGGCAAGGTCCCAGCGAGCACGAAGTACGCAGTCCTGATCGCCGTAGGTGTGATGACCGACTTCGGAAAGATCACCTCCCTTCTGCAGGCTCTACTCGGGGCCCAATGAGACCCCCGGGGTTGCACCCTGATCGGCCCACACCGGCCAGGGTGAAGCCCTCCCGTCCTTGACGGGACGAGGCTGGTCCTCCCGCGGGTAACCACCCCCGTTGTGATGAGACCGCGTCTCCCTGCGATCTTTCGCCCAGCCACACGGCTGAACGAAACGAATCGCAGGGAGACAACCATCTCCGCCCGGCCCTCGCCTCACGGCCGGCCGGCGCGATCGTGACCGCACGGACCGCGTCCGGATCGTTCAGCGGAGTTGCGCCATCAGGGCGGCGGCCTCCCGCCTGGTCAGGGGTGCCACCTCAACACACGCTTCGTCGTTCACCGCGCCGCTGACTGAGCTCTTGCGCCACTGGACCGTCACTCGAGGGCCTCCAATCGCCGTTCGATCAGGACGCGCGAGGCCGCGTCGGACGCCGCCTTCTGCCCGAGCAGGTCGAAGTCCATCCGGAACTCCTCGACCTCGTCGCACATCTCGATCAGCCGACCGCCCCGTGCTGCTCCAGCGTAGGCAATATCGCGCGAATCGATAGTGACGACACGGAAAGGACCGTCTTTACCGATATGCGCGCCCGCGGACCGGGGAATGATCCGCACGGAGAGGCGCGGCCGTTCCATCAGGTCGAGCAGGTGACGGAGCTGCGCCCGCATGACCTCCGGTCCGCCGACACAGTCGTCCAGGACGCTCTCGTCGAGGAGCAGCCAGACGTGCGGCGGATCCGGCCGATCGAGGATCGCGGCCTGCCGCGCCAGTCGCGCTTCGAGGGTCTCCTCCGGATCGTTGGCGATGCTCCTGGCCCGCACCAGCGCCCGCGCGTATGCCTCGGTCTGAAAGGGAGGCGGGACGACCTGACCCTGATAGATCCGGATCACGAGGGCCATGGCCTCGTACGCGGTCATGGACTGCGCCCAGTCGGGAGTGTGGCCCTTGCGGGCGTACCAGAGCAGTAGCTCGAAGCGTCGGCCCGTCTGGAAGCGGTGGTCGAGGATCTTCGCCTGCCGTTCGTCGATCTTCCTGCGGCCCGCCTCGATGTTGCAGACCGTCGACGGCGCAGCAGTGGCGATCTTCCCCCACTGCGCCAGCGAGAGGCCCTGCTTCTCGCGCTCCCACTGCAGCTGGTAGGCGAGCATGTGCCAGAGAGAGATCTGGGGGTTGAGCGGGTCTCGGGTGGTTCGCATCGCCCCTCCCGTACATCCCGAGTAACTGGTCTTACACGGAGAGTAGACGGGCTGCGAGCGCAGCGTGGCGCTTTTCCGAAAGGTCGCCCGAACAGGCACGGCGACCCCAGACGTCGGCCGATCTCCACCGCTCCAGACCGATCCACCCAACGACCTGGCGCCACACATCAGGACACGCTGAGTAGCGATTCGATCGCTCAATGCGAGGGGATGGTTGATCGCAAGCCTGAACTGAGGAGGGGCCATGACCGCATTGTTCGACCCGGACCGGCTGCTCAGTACCGACTCGACCGAGCGGGTCGCGCGGCGCCTGCCGCCCGTGGAGTTCGCCCGGCTGGCCGCCGCCGTGCGTGAGGCCGCCGACGCCGAGCGCCTCGTGAAGACCGAGAACGGCCGGACGGCGCCGTACCCGATGCTGGCGAGCCTCGTGCAGCTCACCGCCGACGCGGAACGGCACCTCGCCCGGCATGTGCCGCTGGTCGTGTCCGCGTGGCGGAAGGTGCTGCTCGCGCACCGTACGGACGCGCGGGTGCGGGACTTCCTCGCCGTGCCCGCCGTGCTCCGCGCGTGGGTGGACGCCGCGCCGATCGGGGACTACCGCGTGGACTTCTGCCGCTTCGACCTCGTCGGCGGCGACGTGGCGACCGCGCGGGTGGTGGAGTTCAACGCGAACTGCCCCGGTGGCGTGCTGTTCACCAGCGCGTACGCGGCGCTGTGGCGGGACGTGCCGCCGGTACGGGACGTGCTGGAGGAGTGGGGCGTGGCCCGCACCCGGCTCGACGACCGCCATTGGTTCCCGGAGTTCCTGCGCACCGCCGTCGGGCCGGAGTGCGCCGACGGGCCCTTCGGCATCTTCCACAAGACCGGCGGCAACGTCCTCGAACTGGACAGGATGACCGACCTGCTCGCCGAGACCGGGCACAGCGCGGTCCGCGTCGACCCGGGCCTAGAGGACTGGCTGGCCCGCGACCTGCGCGCGGGCTACCTCAAGTACGGCGTGCAGCCGGTGCTGGCCGACATCGCGCGCTGGCCCGCGTTCCTCGACCGTGTCTCGTCGGGCAAGCTGCGGATCGCCAACCCGCTGGCGGGCCGCTGGATCGGCGACAACAAGCTGTGCCTCGCGCTGCTGTCCGACCCGCGCTTCTCCGGAATGTTCACGGCCGCCGAGCAGGAGGCGGTCGAGCGGCTGATCCCGTACAGCCGGAAGGTCGGCGACGGCGTCGAGCCCGCCGACCTGCTCGCCGACCGCGCCGGGTGGGTCGTGAAGGGCCCTTATGACACGCGTGGCAACAGCGTCTACGTGGGCTCCGAGCAGGAGGAGGACCGGTGGCGGACCGTCGTGCGCCGGGCCGCCGAGGACGGCTGGCTGGCGCAGCGTGCGGTGCCGGCGTATCGGCGGGAGTGGCAGGGCCGACCGTGCTACCAGGACCTGTCGATCGTGCTGCTGCACGGCGCGTGGGCCGGGTACACGTCCCGGATCAGTGAGTCGCTGCGCGTCAACGTCGCGCAGGGCGGCGGGCGGCAGGTCGTCTTCGGCCACCGTGACACCGACTGGGGCGCCGGTGAGCGACCGCCGATCGCGTGACGCGCGCGCCGGTCTCCGGCGCGCGCGCGAGCAAGCATCGTCCGTACGCGGCTGCGCCGGGTCATGAGGGGAAACGCGCGTGACCAGGACACCGGCGAAGCGGCGGTCACTTTGGCGGCACCGGGACTTCCTCCTGCTGTGGGGCGGCCAGACGGTCAGTGACGTCGGCTCGGCGGTCACGGTCCTGGCGTTGCCGCTGATCGCGGTATCCGTGCTCGGCGCGTCGACGTTCGAGGTCGGCGTGCTGTCGGCATCGGGCACGGTGGCGTACCTGCTCGTGGCCCTGCCCGCGGGCGCGCTCGTGGACCGGACCGTCAAGCACCGCCTGATGATCTGGAGCAACGCGGGTCGCGCGGTGGTGCTCGCCGGGGTGCCCTTCGCGGCGATCCTCGGCCATCTGAGCATGCCGCAGCTTTACGTGACCGCGCTGATCGCGGGCATCCTGACAGCCGTATTCGAGATCGCCTACCAGAGCTACCTGCCGATCCTGTTACGGCGCGATCAGCTCGTCGAGGGCAACGGCAAGATCGGCATCACGAACTCGCTGTCAGATGTCGTCGGCCCGAGCCTCGCGGGCGGGCTGGTGTCGCTGCTGGGCTCGGCGGCGTACGCGGTGACGGCCGACTGCGTGTCGTTCGTGGTCAGCATCGTGTCACTTGTGTTGATCCGCGCCCCGGACCCCCCGCCGCGCGCCGGGGGGCCGCGCAAGACGATCGGCAAGCAGATCGCGGAGGGCTTCCGCTACGTGGCGGGGCACAGCGTCCTGCGCCGTGTGGCCGCCTGTGCCACCGTGTCCAGCCTGTTCAACATGACGCTGACGACCGTGCTGGTGGTGTTCCTCGCCCGCACGCTGCATGCTCACGCCGAGACCATCGGTCTCGTGCTCGGCCTCGGCAGCGCCGGCGGTGTCGCCGGCGCCTTCGCCGTCGGGCCGCTTTCGCAGCTGATCGGCTCCGCCAGGATGTTCTGGGCGGGCAAGCTGTTCCTTGGTGGCTTCGCGCTGCTGATCCCGTTCGCCGGCCCCCGCTGGGGCATGGTCCTTGTGTCGGCCGGGCTGTGCGCGACGACCGCCGGCGTCGTGATGTTCAACGTCTCCCAGGTCAGCTACCGGCAGGCCGTATGCCCCCCGGAACTGCTCGGGCGCATGAACGCCACCATGCGCTGGGCGATCCGGGGCGCCAAGCCGATCGGCGGCCTGCTCGGCGGCGTACTCGGTGATTGGATCGGCCTGCGAGAGACCCTGTTCATGGCGGCACTCGGCTCATGGCTGGCGGTGCTGTTCATCGTGCTCTCCCCGATCCGTCGCCTACGCGACATCCCGGTCCACGAGGCGTACGCGAAGAAAGCACCGCAACCCGCGGCGCCATGACGTCCGGCGTGTTCTCCCACGCTCCGGCCGCGGTCCCCGGCAGCTACGGCGTCCAAGGCATCTACGCCACCGGCCGGGCCGGTAGCGGCTCGTCGACTTCGCTGCACGCCGGCGGCAGGTCGCGTTGGAGGCTGTCCCCTCAGGAGGTACAAAGTCGCCGCTGGCGGGACACCCGCCCGCCTACATGCACTGGTTCGGTTACGGAGACCTCGACACAGTCCGGCCCATCGCCGCTGTAGGAGCTCTTACGCCAGATGCCGTTCTGGTTCAAACCTTGAGCCGGCGTCATCGATGCCTCGTCCTTGCGTTCAGTCTCGTCTTCCGCTGGCCAACTGCTTGAGCATGATCAGCGAATCGTCTGGACTCAACGCTATAGCGCGTACATGGTCGAAGCAGGATCTGGAGGGTGACGTTGGGGAGTTCGCCCAGCTCGATGAGCTGCTCGTACTGCGCACGCATGATCTCTGGTGATCCGATGCTCCGTTCCAGCACGGCCTGGTCCATCACGTTCCACAGCTCCAGCGGCCTCTCCCTGTGGCGTACGCGCTGACGCGCCAGGCGCACCTCGACCCGCCTTTCGATCTCGGCGGGCGGGTAGAGCGGCATGAGAGCCGAGCGGATGACCTCGCGGGCGTAGTCGGCTGTCTGCAACAGGCCTGTAGCAAGCCTGCTTCGCAGCCTCACATTTCTCCGGCCTGCGTCGTCATGTTGGTGAGGGCAGCGACTGGCGCCCCGGAGCGGAGTGAGGAAATGAAGGTTTTCATCGCTGGTGGGCGCGGCCGTGTCGGGTCCCGCCTCGCTGACAACTTGGAGGCCAAGGGCATCGAGGTGGTCTCGGGAGGACTTGAGGACGGGATCGACGTGATCTCGGGCAAGGGGCTCGCCGAGGCTCTCGTCGGAGTCGACACCATCGTGAACGTCCTCAACACCCCCCGGTTTGATGCGGAGGGGGCAATCTCGTTCTTCGAGGGAGCGATCAACAACCTGACTGCGGAGGGCAAGCGGGCAGGTGTGCGTCATCACATCGTGCTCTCCATTGTCGGCGTCGGGGAAGGAGACGCATCTGAGATCGGGTACTACCTCGGTAAGGTGGCGCAGGAGAAGGCCGTGCGATCCGCTTCGATCCCCGCCACCATCATCCGGGCCACCCAGTTCCAGAGCTACATTCCTGTCCTCATTGACCAGCACACCATGGACGGAAAGGTTTTCGCTCCGAGGTCATTCATCCAGCCCGTCGAGCTGGACGAAGTCATCGAGCTGCTCGCCGAGGCTGTCACGACGCTGGAGCCGGGGAGTGTGGTCGAGATCGCTGGACCTGACCGGTTCTACCACGACGACCTCTTCCGTGCCACTCTGGCCGATCGCGGAGACGATCGTGAGGTTGTGACCGTGGACGGACAGGAGCCCCTCGATGCCATGGTTCCGCGCGGCGCGTACCGGACAGGCACCGTGCGGTACCCGATTGCAGGGATCCCCACTGCCTGAATGCGATAGTGGAGAGAGGCGGGAACGTCTGACCGCCAGGCAATAGGTTAGGCGTGCCGCGCTCCAATGGGAAAGGGTACCCCATGCCGGAAGATCTTCCTCTCGAATCCGCGGAGTTCGGAAAAGCCGAGCGTGATGAATCACGTGCTCTCGATTCGATCATGGCGGAGCGGCATCGTCTGCTGTCGCTAGCCTTTCGCATGATGGGCACCCTGGCCGATGCCGAGGACGTCGTGCAAGAGACATATATGAGGTGGTACCGCCTTGAGCCCGAGAAACGCGACGAGATTGCCGCGCCTGCAGCATGGCTGATTCGAGTTGCGAGCCGCATCTCACTCGACCTGCTGGGTTCCGCGCGGGCGCGACGGGAGACGTACGTCGGGCAATGGCTGCCGGAGCCAGTTCCAGCTGACCTCTTCGCAGACACAGCCATTGCGCCGCTGAACTCCAGTCATCTCGCTGCTGATCCGCTCGAACGTGTCACCCTCGATGATGCCGTCAGCATGGCATTGCTGACGGTCCTCGAGGCCATGACCCCAGCAGAGCGAGTGACGTTCGTGCTGCATGATGTGTTCGGCGTCCCGTTTGACGAGATTGCTGGTGTCGTAGGTCGTTCAGCAGCAGCAGCAGCAAGGCAATTGGCAACGTCCGCACGCCGCCACGTTCGACGAGGAAGACGCGCACAGGTTTCTCCCCACCAGCATGATGAGGTTGTTCGAGCATTCCGTGGTGCAACTGTCAGAGGGGACATCGAGGGCCTGCTCCGCGTGTTGGCTCCAGACGTCGAACTACGAGTAGACGGCGGCGGCTTCGTCAATGCCGCACCTCGGGTCATCCGTGGGTCGGATCATGTAGCCCGGTGGTTCATGGGAGTGATGCGCAAGCAGCCCGCCCTCCGTCTTGAGCGACGCGACACAGCTGACGGTCTCGGATACATTCTTCGAAGTGAGGGGCGTCGATACGGAATGGTTACCTTTGACGTCAGTGATGAAGGCGTCACGAACGTGTGGCTGATGCTGAATCCAATGAAGCTAACAAATTGGTCACTCTGATCGTTTTAGAGTGGTTTGAGCTGCGGATCTTGTACTCGACCGTCATGTACGTGCTGCGGACGGGTGTCGCCTGGCGCGATGTCCCCGCGGAGACCGTGGGCCGCTCCGGGGTGACGGCCTGGCGTCGGCTGCGGGACTGGACCGAGGCCGGTGTCTGACCCCGCCTACATGTCGTCTTGCTGGACGAGTTGCGCCGCGCCGGCCTGCTGGACCTCGACGACTGCGCGGTGGACGGCTCGCACATTCGGGCGCTCAAAGGGGGGATTGCACCGGCCCCTCGCCCGTTGACCGGGGCCGCCCCGGCTCCAAGCACCATCTGATCGTCGACCGTCACGGAATCCCGCTCGCCGTCACGCTCACCGGCGGCAACCGGCACGACGTCACCCAGCTTCTGCCACTGCCGGACACGGTCCCACCGATCCGGGGTCTGCGCGGACGTCCCCGCCGCAAGCCCCGGCGTCTGCACGCCGACCGGGGCTACGACTTCGACAAGTACCGCCGCCTGCTGTGGAAGCGCGGCATCAAGCCCATGATCGCCCGACGCGGTGTCGCCCACGGCTCAGGACTGGGCAAGGTGCGTTGGGTGGTCGAGCGCGCCTTCGCCTGACTGCACCAGTTCAAACGACTCCGCACCCGCTACGAACGACGCGCCGACCTCCACCACGAACCACCGGCCTTCACGACGTAGTGCGCACGAGATCCCATGGACTCCATGTAATCATATGGTCACGCAAAGAAAGGTCGTATTGGTGGGTGGCCTACCACAGAACGGCGTGAGCAGTACGCTGCCCGATCCTGGTCACCCATGCCTTCCATGGCCGCCTAGATCTGGACTCGTGTCCAGACGATGCGTTCAACAGGTTCGGTAGACGGCGCTCTGACTGGGCAAGGATCACGTCATGACGGGACAGGAACACTACGACGCGGCCGAACGCCTACTGGCCTCCGCCCGCGAACTGGACACCGACGAACCCGAACAGCAACAGGCCAGCCGACGGTTGCACGCCGAAGCCCAGGTCCATGCCACGCTCGCCGTCGCCGACTACATCCGCAACCAGAAGATTTAAGGACCGGTTCAGACCTCTAACGGCCGGTCAGGCGGACGTGAGGGGTGCCGCGCCCATAGGGTGCGGCACCCGCCACGGGCCGGCCGGGATCCGTTCGAGGACGCCGCCGGCGAAGACGTCGTACAGACCGAGCGGCTCGAGGTGGACGTAGCCGATGTGGCAGTCGCAGACCGGGAGCGGGCAGGGGCGGGAACGCAGCGCGCCGCGGAACGATCCGTCGTAGAGGTTGCCGAGGACCTCCGGCACGAAGTGGCAGCGGCGCACGGTCCCGTCGCCGTCGACGGAGACCACGCTGTCCCCCGTCCGGCAGGGCAGGCCCCGGCTGGCGTGGGGGTGCCGGCTGTAGGCGAAGAGCGGGTCGATGGCGGTCCACTCGGCGGCCTCGGCATCGGAGTAGGCGTGCCCTTCGGCGGCGTTGACCCACAGGTAGGTCTCCGGCGGCAGGTCGGCGCGCAGCCGGCGGGCGTGCGGCAGGTGCTCGGGCAGCCCGACGACGCCCACGCTGTGCCGTACGTTCCGGTCGGCGAGCTCCCGGCACTTGCCGAGGAACCGTTCGTACGGCACCTGGCCGGGGTGGTACGTCGCCCACAGCGCGAGCCGGGACAAGTCCGCGGCGGCGGTCCAGTCCAGGCGGGCGCTGAGATTGGTCTGAATCGCGACGCGCTCCACGTGCGGCAGGTGGCTGAGCTCGGTCAGCGCCCGGCGGTACCAGGACCGGACGAGTCCCTCGCCCCAGGGCGTGAACAGGACCGAGACGCCGTGGGACTGCGCCGCCACCCAGGCGGTGAAGCGTTCGAGGGCGGCGCGGTCCGCGCGCAGCTGTTCCGGGGTGTCGCGCCGCTTGGCGAACGGGCAGTACGGGCAGTCGTAGTCGCAGCTCGCGAGCGGACCGCGATACAGGATCGTCAGGTGGTCCATCAGCGCGCCTCGTAGGTGTCCATGAGCGCCCGCACGCTCGGTGAGAACAGTGCCGGGCCGATCGCGTCGGAGTGGGCCAGGCCGTCCGGGGTGAGCCGGACGACTTCGCGCCGGTCCTCCTCCAGCCACCCCCGGTCCGCCAGGGCCGCCAGGTCGGGGGCGAAGTCGGCGTCCGGGTCCGTGCCGAATCGCCGCCGGTAGTCCGCCCGCCGCAGACCGGACGCCTGCAGCAGCGACTGGAGGAGATGACGGCGGCGCCGCTCGTCGTCGTCCAGCGCGAAGCCGACGCGGGCGTCCCCGAAGTCGCGGGTCTGGACGTACTCGCCGATGATGCCGCGTACGGCGCTCGCCGCGACGGCGTACTCGAATGAGTAGTGCAGTTGCTCGGTGTACGACCGGGCGCCGCAGCCTAGGCCGACCATGCCGTCGGTCTGGCAGCAGTATGTGGTGCCGCCGCCGTTCGTTCCGGCGGCCGGCCGCCGGAACATGCGCATGGACACCTGTTCGTAGCCGAGCCCGAGCAGGTGGTCGCGGCCGATCCGGTAGAGCTCCAGCCGCTGGTCGTCCCAGCTCCTCCCCTGCCGGCCGAGCCCGGTGAGCGGCCGGACGTACAACGGGTAGAGGTACAGCTCCTCCGGCTCCCAGGACAGCGCCGCGTCGAGCGAGTGGAGCCAGGACGCGGGGCTCTGGCCGTCGATGCCGTAGATCAGGTCGATGTTGAGCGTGTCGAAGCCGACGGCGCGGATGCGGTCCAGCGCCGCCTCGACCTCGGCGCGCTTCTGCGGGCGTACGGCGGCGCGCGCCTCGGCGTCGACGAAGCTCTGCACCCCGATCGAGACGCGGGTGGCACCACGTTCGGCGAGCACCGTCAGCCGGTCGGTGGTGGCGGTCGCCGGGGACGTCTCGACGCTCAGCGGGATGTCCGTGAGGTCCGCGAACCGCCCGGCGAGGTCGCAGAGGCGTTCGAGCTCCGCCGCCGTCAGATAGGTGGGCGTGCCGCCGCCGAACGCGGCGGTGGCGAACGACGCCTCGCCCAGCGCGTCGCGTACGGCGCCGGCCTGGCGCTCCAGCGCGTCCAGGTAGGCGGTCGTCAACTCCTCGGGCGCGCCCGTACGCGTGAACAGGTTGCAGAAGCCGCAGCGCATCTCGCAGAACGGCACGTGCAGGTAGAGGAACAGCGCGTCGCGCCGCTCGGCCGCCCAGACGTCGGACAGCCGGGGGCGCGGGGTGAGCGGCCGGTAGGCCGTCTTGTGCGGGTACGCGTAGACGTATCCCTGGTACGGGCGGGTCAGGTCGGGGGCCGCGGCCATGCTCGGCGAGGTCATGTCAGCAGGAACTCCGCGTAGGGCACGGTCCACACGATCTCATGACCGATCCGGTGGCCCGTATGGCCGTCCTCGCCGTACGCCGTGCCGTGGTCGGAGCAGATGATGACGAGGCAGGGACGGCGCATCAGGGCGAACAGGCCGCCGATGTGCCGGTCGACGTACTCGAGGGCAGCGGCGTGGCTGGCCCGCGAGTCCTCTCCGCGCGCCGCGCCGGCCGCGTAGAACCAGTTCGGCTGGTGCAGCGCGGACACGTTGACCAGCATGAACAGCCGCCGGTCGGCCGGGAGGCCCGCGACCACGCGCTCGGCGCGGGCGATCTGGTGCTCCAGCGAACTCGGGTCGGTCACGCCGAACTCCGGCTCCCAGTGGCTCTCGGCGAACAGTCCGGGCAGCGCCGAGCCGAGCGGGCCCCGCTTGTTGAAGAACCCCACGCCGCCGATGCAGACCGTGTGGTATCCGGCCTGGGCCAGCCCGGCCGGCAGGTCCGCGGTGTCGAACACCCACGTGCCGGGCGCCGTCGTCTCGCTGCCGGCGAACTCGGCCGCGAAGAGCCGTGGGTGCGGACCGGGCCGGGCCGGGGTCGGCAGAAAGCCCGCGAGGAAGGCCGCGTGCGCCGCGTAGGTGAAGCTGCCCGGCGTGTGCCGCCGCTCCCACCTGCCGTCCGGCAGCACCGCCTTCAGGGTGGGCGTGCGCCCGGCCGCCATCGACTCGGCCGCGACGTCGTACCGGAGCGTGTCGAGGGTGACCAGCAGCAGGTCGTGGGTGCCCACGATGGCGTTCATGTCGCGCACGCCGGAACCCTCCCGGTCAGGGCCGCGGCGACCTGGGCGGCGTAGGTGTCCAGGCCCTCGGCGGGGCCGCCCGGCAGGCCGGTCAGGCCCGGCAGCAGGTCGCCGAACGCGTTGACCTCCGCCACCGCCGGACGCCACCGGCCGGCGCCGATGAGCAGGTCGACGCCGACCATGAGGCTGCCGGGGAAGCACGCCGCCGCTCGCTCGCAGACCTCCATCGCCCGACGCCAGCCGGGCTCGCCGAGCCGCTCGCGGACCGCGCGCAGATCCCCGCGCGCGCCGCCGAGGTGGAGGTTGGTCATGGGGTGGCGGCTGGTGCGCACGACCGCGTGCGTCGGCCGGCCCGCGACCACCACCACGCGCAGGTCGAAGACGCGGCCGCCGATCGAGGCCTTGGGCAGCCACGCCTCGACGTGCAGCCCGTCCGGCGCGAGCGCGTCGACGAGCGACGCGACCTCGCGTTCGTTCTCGTAGGAGCGGACGCGCAGCGAGTTGACCAGCGCGCCATGGGCGTCGCGGGCCGCTGAGGTGACCGCCTTGACCCGGCCGGGGGCCGCCTGCAGGGCGACCACCCCGGAGGCGGACGACCCGTGCGCCGACTTGACGAACACCCGGTACCGGCCGGTCTCCGCCATGCGGGCGCGCAGCTCGTCGTAGGAGTGCACGGGCGGCAGCGCCGGCGGCACGGGAACGCCCGCCGCCGCGAGACGCGCGTGGCAGCGGCGCTTGTCGAACATCACCGCGATCTCGCCGGGGTCGCTGAGCGTCCGCGCCTCGCCGGCGGCGGCCGCGATCCGCCGGAGCCCGGCGGTGAAGGCGGCGTACCACCGCGCGTACCCGGTGGCACGCGCCGGATCCCCCGGCCCGCGCAGCAGCGCGGCCGTCTCCGGGTCCTCCCCGGGGGAGTCGACGCGCAGGAACGTGCCCGGCTCGACGTGGATCCGGCTCCCGCGCAGCACGTCCCGCCAGTCGACGACGTGCGGCTCGGGCAGGCCCCGGCCCCGGCAGGCGGCGGCGAACAGCGCCGCCCGCCGGCCGCCCGGAACGGCGACCACGGTGAAGGCCGTGTCCCGTGTCACTCGTCGACCGCCACGTAACGCCAGTCGCCGTCGGGCTTCTCCTGCTCGCTCAGGTCGACCGTGACGCCGGGCAGCGCCGCGCTGAACCGCTCGACCATCCGGTCGGTGAGGTAGTGGTGGTGCAGGTCGAGGCGCTTGAGGTGGGTGAGCGGCCGGCCGGACAGCAACGCCTCCGCACCCTCGTCCGTCAGGGTGCCCATGGCCAGGCTCAGCGACTCCAGCCGGGCCACGACCGGCGCGCCCGCGACCGCCGCCGCGATCTCGTCCTGGATCTCGCTGTCCTCCAGCCCGAGATGCCGCAGCGCGGGCAGCCGCTCTCCGCTCAGGATGGGCGCGAGGTCGGCCACGGTGGCGTCACCGCCGTAGTTCTCCACGCCGAGCCAGAGGTCGAGGTGCTCGAGGTTCGGCAGGTCACTGGCGGCCACCGCCCGTACGACGCTCGCGGGCAGGCCGCCCGACTCGAACCGCAGCACGGTCAGCGCCTCACTTTTGATCGGGTCCATGGTGAGCCCGGTGCCGCCGCGCACCTCCAGCCGCCGCAGGCCGGGGAACGCGGTGAACAGCGGCGTGATGTCGGAGTGCTCGATCCAGGAGATCTCCGCCTCGTCCGGCTCGATGTCCCCGAGGAACAGCGCGCGCAGCCGCGGCAGCCGGCCGGCCGCGTTGACCAGCAGATCCACGGGCTTCACATCGTTCTCGTCGTACGCGGCGCCCCAGAAGCCGATGATGAGGCTGGTCACCTGAGAGGTGTCGACCTTCTCGAAGAAGCGCTCGAACAGTCTGTCGAAGGCTCCTGCGTCGTAATCGATGGCGATCCGCCAGGCGGCGGACGCCACGGGCGGAAGCGGCTCCTCCGCTTCTTCGGCCGACAGGAAATCGACGACCGGAAGACCGTCGAACTCTGAGAGATGCTCGTCTACGGACACAGCCGGGAACCCTTCCTCATGGACGACGCGACAGATCTACCAGAGGGAGAGGACAGTCCGCCCGCTTTGGGACGACCTCACGGTGAGAGCGGGTGGCGGCCGGCGGAGGGATCCCCGAATCGCGGCCGGATCTCAGGGCCGCGAGGTCAGCCGCCGGTGACACGGTAGAGCAGGTAGAGGGCGATCAGCAGGCCGACCAGGAGCGAACCGGTACGGACGCTGCCGGTGATCCAGTCGCGGAGATCGGTGTTGGTGCGGGCTCGATGGTCGGAGAAGTGGTGGTGTGCGTCTCGTGCGCCCGCGTAGGTCCGGCCGATCGAAAAGCCGGCGGCCGCTCCGGCGAGGGCGACCATGATCCATACCATGGCGGGACCCTCCCCTCCTGGTCATTCGTCGGCGGATCGGTATCCGCCTCCACCACCGTGATACCTCTGCCGCCCGGTGCCCGGCAGGGCCCCTCGTCCCCGTACCGCCGGCCGAAGGTACTCCTCGCCCGTGTTGACCCGGCGGCGGCGCCGGCTCACGACCTCGTGGCGGCGGACGGCTTCGCGCCGCCGACGGCGATGCCCGGCCCTCGTCCGCCCGGACAGCGGCCGCAGCGGCGTGATCGGCGCTGCGGGAACCCGCCGGCGGGGACCGCGCGCCCGTCTCCGTCCGGTGACCGGGGCGGCACCGGGATCGCACGGGCGGCGGGTCACACCAGGGGGCGGCCGGCGCGGATGCGCCGGCGCACGTCCCACAGCAGGACGTTGAAGGGGAACCGGCGGAGCGCGACGGGCTGGAGGCGGGTCGTCACCCGGAGGACGGCGATGAGCCGGTCGAACCGGCGCTGGTCCCCGGCGTTCCACGCCAGGCCCATCGGCTCGCGGAACTCCGGCGGCAGGAAACCCGTCGTGACGAATCGGTTGAACCCTCCCAGCAGCGTGCCGATCGGGCGGGGCAGGAACCGGAGGTCGGCCAGCCCCAGCAGATAGCGGCGTACCGGGTCGTCGATCGAGACGTGCCGCAGCTCCTCGCACCAGTACTTCTCGAACGCCTCACGATCGGCGGGCCAGTCCTGCGGCCGCACCTGAAGAGTGGTGCCCAGAGGCGCCGCGGACCGGTACAACCGGTCCCGTACCTCGGGCGTCAGGGGGCCGATGAACGCCTCGTAGGTGTCCTCCAGCCCCCGGTAGAGGCAGGCGGCGACCCAGAGCTGCAGGGCGGGGTCGAAGGCGTTGTAGGACACCGGGCTGGACGGGCCGGAGCGCACCTGCGCGTGTGCCCTGTTCACGGCCCTGCGGTAGGCGGCCTTGTCGTCCGGGCCGCCCAGGAGGGCGACGGCGAGGTAGGCGAAGGTCGTCCGCGCGCGTTTGATCGGGTGGCGGTCCAGCCTGCCGCTCTCCACACGGCTCTCGATCACGCCGTGACCGACGCCGGGCCGGGCCAGCTGCATGATCACGTTGGCGCCGCCCGCCAGGAGCGCCGCTCCGACGATCGCCTCCTCGTTGAACGAAACCGGTTCGGTGGTCGGCATGGTCACTCCCGGGAAGATCTGGCAACGACTGTTTCCAGATCAGAGTCCGGCTCGGGTGATCTGTCAAGATGGCGTCATGGCTCCTCCGGAGATGCGGGTCTACGGCGGCATGACCGGCGCCGATCGCCGGGCGGAACGCCGGGCGCAGCTGATCGAGGCGGGCCTCGACCTCCTGGGCGCCGCCGAAGAGGACCGGCTCACCGTGCGTCAGGTGTGCCGGCGGGCGGGACTGACCCCGCGCTACTTCTACGAGAACTTCGCCGACCGCGACGACCTGGTGGCGGCCGTCCACGAGCACGTCGTGCAGACCATCGCCGCCGCCACGCTGGCCGCGGTCGAGGCCGCCGGCGAGCGCCCCGCGGCCAGGATCCGGGCCGGGCTCGAACAGCTCGTCCGCTCCGTGGCCGGCGACCCACGGCACGGACGGGTGCTGTTCTCCGTCACCCTGACCAACCCGCTGCTCGCGAGGCGGCGCCTGGAGTCCTCCGAATTCTTCGCGCGACTGCTCAGCGGACAGGCGCGCCGGTCCTACGGCATTCCCGACGGTCCCCGGCTCGAGCTGATCGCCCAGTTCCTCGTCGGCGGCCTGGCGCAGACGCTGACCGCCTGGCTGGCCGGCGCCATCGCGATGACCGAGGACGAGATCGTCGCGGAGTACGTGACCATCTTCACCGCCCTCGCCGGCCGGGATCCGCGGACGTCCGGCTGACCCTCACGTCTCACGCGGCGCGCGCACGGTGGCCGCGCACGGCCCAGGGCGGCCGCGCCCGGCGTCACTTGCTGGGCTCGGGGGCCTTGCAGGAGATCTTCGGATTCACTCCCGTGTAGTTGAGAGGACCGGCGATGATGGTGACCAGGAGCGTGCCCGCCTGGGAGCAGTTCTTCGGGCCGCTGCTGTAGTAGTGGCGCTGCCCGGCGGCGATCGCACCGATGATGAGCCACAAGAGGACGACGACCGTCGTGATTCTCATCCTCACTCCAAGGACTGCGCCGGTCGGTGATCGGCGCCGAGGGGGCGCCGGGGGCCGACCACGTTCCGGCGGTGGGGGGCATGGACGCCGGGCTTGTACCCAGATCTTGGGCGAATAGGCCGGTCGGGGCACCGCAGGGACCAGGCGTTGTTCACGGACCCGAGAGGAACGATTCACTCGTCGATCATCCGCAGCCGCGATCGTACTGCCGGTATCGATCGACAAGGAGTGCTGATGGCCGAGTCCCCGAACGAGTCACCCAACCAGGTCGCCCGGCGGCAGGTGCTGCGCGGACTGGGCGGCCTGGCCGTCGCCGCGCCCGTCCTGGGCCGGACCGGCAGCGCCGCCGCGCTGGTGACCACCCCGGACGAGGCCGGAGCACCCGCGCCGGAGCAGCTGCACCTGCAGTTCGGCGCGGACGCCGCCCACGAGATGGCGGTGTCCTGGGCCGCGCCGCAGCGGGTCCGCCGCCCGGTCGTCCGGCTCGGCAGGCGGGAGCACGGGCTCGGGTTGGAGATTCCAGCCGAGGAGCGGGTCTACACCGAGGCCCTCACCGGGGAGACCGTCTTCACGTACCACGCGGTGCTGCCCAGGCTCGCCCCCGACACCCGCTACGAGTACCACGTGGCGCACCGGGGCGCGGCGCCGCTCAGCGGGTCCTTCCGCACGGCGCCGCACGGCCGCTCCAAGGGCTTCCGGTTCACCAGCTTCGGCGACCAGGCGATCCCCGCGAAGGTCGGCAAGGGGCTCGGCCCGGCGACGCCGAACGCCGGTTACATCGTCGACGCGGTGGAGAGGCTCGACCCGCTGTTCCACCTGCTCAACGGCGACCTGTGCTACGCGAACGTCAGTGACGCGCCGGTCCAGACGTGGCAGTCCTTCTTCAACAACAACCAGCGCTCCGCGCGCAACCGCCCGTGGATGCCGTGCGCGGGCAACCACGAGAACGAGGTCGGCAACGGCCCGGAGGGCTACCTGTCCTACCAGACCCGTTTCACCCTGCCGGGCAACGGGTCTCGGGAGTTCGCCGGCAACTGGTACGCCTTCACGGTCGGCCCGATCCGGGTGATCTCCATCAACAACGATGACGTGTGCCTGCAGGACGGCGCGTTCAGCGCCTACCGGCGCGACAACGTCCCCGGCTACACCGCGAAGGGGTACGACCCGTACATCCGCGGCTACAGCCGCGGCGCGCAGAAGGCCTGGCTGGAGCGGACGCTCCGCGCGGCGAGCGCGGACCCGGGCATCGACTGGATCATCGTCTGCATGCACCAGGTGGCGATGTCCTCGGCGCACTTCAACGGCGCGGACCTGGGCATCCGGCAGGAGTTCCTGCCCCTCTTCGACAAGTACGGCGTGGACCTCGTCGTCGCCGGGCACGAGCACCACTTCGAGCGGACGTTCCCGGTCAAGGGCGTGCTGCCGGGCAGCTCGCTGCTCACCCCGGCGCCGCAGGACACCAACGCCTCCGTGATCGACACCACCAAGGGCGCCGTGCACATGATCATCGGTGGTGGGGGGCACTCGTCCGCCACGCCGTGGTCGGCGTTCGACTCGCCGAACGACGGCGTCGTCATCTACGACGTCGGCCCCGGCGACCCGACGAAGCAGCGCGCCTCCAAGACGGCCACCGAGCCCGCGCCCTGGTCGGCGTACCGCGACCTGCAGCGGCCGTACGGCTTCGCCGCGTTCGACTTCGAGCCGCACGCCCCGGGCGGGAAGACCGAGATCACCGTCACGCACTACGGCGCGGACCTCGGTTCCGCCGACTACCAGGAGCTGGACCGGTTCGTGCTCCGCAAGCCCCGCGGCGGCCACCACCGGCCGTGACGAAGCCACCGCCGGCTCCTGTCCGATCGGCCGGTTCCGACCGAGCCGATCGGCGGTTATGGGAAGGCCGCTCAGGGATGCGAGGATGGTCCGCTATGAGCGGAGCGGCGGGACTCGACGGGGATGACGCAGCGGTGCCGGCGGATCCACGGGAGGACGACGTGCCGGAGGCCCCCGCTCAGGACGAGTGGGCGGCGCCCGGCGGGTCACCGCCCGAACAGCCGGGCCCGCACCCCCGGCCGTACGGACTCCCGCCCGGGCAGCCGTACGCCGCCGCGCCGGGGCCCTACGGCGGCCCGCCTCCCGGGCCGTACGGGGCTCCGGGCCAGGGGTGGCACGGCGCCCCGCCCGCGGGGCCGCCGCCGTATCCACCCGGCCGGCCGCACCCGGCCTACGGCCCTCCCGCGCCGATGGACCCGACCCTCGCCGAGTGGTGGCAGCGCCTCGTCG
This sequence comes from Actinoallomurus spadix, assembly GCF_024055725.1. GTDB lineage: Bacteria > Actinomycetota > Actinomycetes > Streptosporangiales > Streptosporangiaceae > Actinoallomurus > Actinoallomurus spadix. The sequence continues at coordinate 307,682 of NZ_JAMXMX010000004.1, forward strand.
CCCGGATCGTCGACGGCCTCATCCTCCTCGTCGTCACGGCGCCCCTGCTCATCTGGTACTTCTCCTGGTACCTCCACAAGATCAGGGACGTCCTCCCGTCCGACCCGGAGGGCGAGGAGCCGCCGATCGGCCGGCTGCTGCACGTGGAGGTCAGGCTGATGGGCTACAGCCTGCTGGTCGGGCTGGTCAGCGCGCTCATCGCCTTCGGCTACGAGGCGGTGGCGACCGCCCGATGGGGCCGGACCCTCGGGAAGCGGGTCATGCACATCAAGGTCGTCGCGCTGGCGGACCGCGGCGCGATCAGCGGGGGCACCGCCGTCAAGCGCGCCGCGATCTACACGCTCGCGCCGCAGGTCCCCTCCGCCGGCGGCCTCTTCGCCCTGCTCAACGTGCTGTGGCTGCTCTGGGACAAGCCGTACCGGCAGTGCCTGCACGACAAGATCGCCCACACGGTCGTCGTCAAGACCCGGCTCTGACCGGAACCGTCGCGGGGCCGACCCGCCGCACCCTGGCGACGGGACTCGCCCGTCGCCAGGGTGCGGCGCGCACGCGTGACCGGCGCGGCCGGGACTACGAACCGAGTTCGGGGAGGTTCTGGGCCAGCGGTACGAACTCGGCCGCCGACAGCAGCCCGTCGCGGTTGGTGTCGTACTGCACGAACAAGGCCCTGATGAGCCCCGACAGGTCGTTCACCTCGGCCGCCGGGAACATCCCCGCGATCGCCGCGGTCACCTCGTCGACGGTGAGCCGCCCATCCCCATCGGTGTCGTACCGAGCGAACACCGCCTCGTACTGATCGGACATGATTCCCTTCCACCAGAGCGACCGTGGTCCCCGATCGTAACGATCCCCGGGAGAAGGACCGTCCTCAGGCGGAAAGAAGCCGTCTTTCACGTTCGCCCGTCTTCGGGCATGGCCGGAATCAGCCAGGCGCCCCACCGGCCTCCCCGCGAACCCGCAGGTCGGCCGGTGATCGGTGGCGGATCCCCCGATGAGAGCGCAGACCCGCGGGCAGCGCGCGCCTCACGGGTCTTCTGGCGCTCGACGCGCCGAGTTATGTTGCAGGCCACAACATATGCCCGGCGTGCCGCGAATGTCCGCAGAGTCCCTGTCGACGGAGAGCCCGATGACGACGCTTCGAACACCCGCGGTCCTCGCCGCGACCTGTGCCGTGCTCCTGGCCTCCGCGACCGCGGCGAGCGCCTCACCGCCCCGCCCCGCGCCCCCGTCGATCACCGTGACCGAGTCCGCGCTGGAGGGCGTCCACGGCACCTCCCCCGACGCGACCGTGCGCAACGTCCTCACCGTCACCGCCTCCGGCACCCGGCTGCGGGTGCGGCTGAGCAACCCGTTCGGCGACGGCCCGGTGAACGTCCGATCGGTGTGGGTGGGCCTCCAGCCCTCCCCCGGCTCACCGGCGCTCACGCCGGGCTCGGACCATCGCGCCACGATCGGCGGCGCGAAGACCGCCGCCATCGCCCGGGGCGCCGCCGTCTGGACCGACCCGATCCCCCTTCGCGTCCGGCCGGGCGACCACGTCTCGGTGAGCGTCTACGCGCCCGGCGCCCCCGTCGACGACCACACCTTCCCGCCGCCGGAGACCGACACTCCCGGCTCGTTCCTGTCGGCGGCCGCGGGCGACGCGGGGTCGGACGTGACCGGTACGGCCTTCGGCGAGTTCCGGCCGGGCACGCTGTGGTGGGCCGACGCGGTCAGCGCCGTGTCGGCGGCACGCGGCACGATCGTCGCGCTGGGCGACTCCATCACCGACGGCTACAACGCCGTGGGCGGCGGCCCGCGCTGGACCGACGTGCTCGCGCAGCGGATCGACGCGCTGCCGCCCGGCCGGCGGCTCGCGATGGCCAACGCCGGGATCAGCGGCAACACGGTCAGCGTCCAGCCGAACCCCTACGACCCGACGGGACAGTGCTGCGGGCCGCCCGCTCCCGAGCGCCTGGACCGCGACGTCCTGTCCCTGCCGGGCGTCCGCTACGTCCTGCTGCTCGAGGGCACCAACGACATCGGCGGCGGGACGTACGCGCCGCCCGCGCCGGCCCGGCAGGTCATCGGCGCGATGCGCGGCATCGCCGCCCGCGTGCACCGGGCGGGGCACCGGATCGTCGGCGCCACCATCCTGCCGATGTGCAACACGGCCGGCAGCGCCCAGGAACGGACCCGGCTCGCGGTGAACGCCTGGATCCGGACATCCAGGACGTTCGACGCCGTCCTGGACTTCGACGCCGTCCTCCGCGACCCGGACGACCCCACGGTGATCTACGCGCCCTGGCGTTACGACTGCTACCACCCGAACGCCACCGGGGACCTGCGGCTCGGCCGGTCGATCGACCTGTCGGTGTTCGGCCTGCCCGCCACCCGCTGACGACGGCGACGGCGGCGGCCGGCCGCCGCCGTCAGCCGCCGGCCTCGGTGGTGGCGTCAAGGCGCGCGAGCACCTGGTCGGACACCTGCCGGAGCATCGCGAGCTGGTCGCGGGTGAGCTCGTCGAGGAACAGGCGTCGTACGGTGTCGACGTGCCCCGGGGCGGCGGCGACGATGGCCCGCCGGCCCGCGTCGGTCAGCGCGACGACGGCGCCGCGGCCGTCCTCGTCGCACTCCTCACGTGCGACGAGGCCGCGGCGCTGCATCCGGGTGAGGTGGTGGGACAGGCGGCTCTGCTCCCACTGCAGGCCACGCTGCAGTTCGAACGGCCGTAGCCGCCCGTCCGGGGCGTCGGTGAGCTGGACGAGCACCTCATAGTCGGCCAGTGAGAGACCGGAGTCCGCCTGCAGTTGCCGGTTGAGCCGGGCGGACAGCCGCCCGTGCATGCGGATGAACGCACGCCAGGCGCGCTGCTCCTCGTCGTCGAGCCATCGGGTGGCGCTCATGAGCCTCACCTTAGCGTGATCAATGACACGTCATTGAACGAGGAAATATATGACGTGTCATAAGGGTTGGGCGGCCTAGATGATGCATCATCTACCTGGAAGATCGGACTGAGAGGCCCTGTCATGAGCACCCCGGTGACACCGCGGATCGACATCCGCCACGCGGACGACCGCTACAAGACCGAGATCGGCTGGCTCGACTCGAAGCACTCGTTCTCCTTCGGCCACCACCACGACCCGCGCAACACCCACCACGGTCTGCTGCTCGTCAACAACGACGACGTGGTCACGCCCGGCATGGGCTTCGAGACCCACCCGCACCGTGACATGGAGATCGTCACCTGGGTCCTCCGCGGGTCGCTGGTCCACCAGGACTCCACCGGCCACAACGGAGTGATCTACCCCGGTCTCGCCCAGCGGATGAGCGCCGGCACCGGCATCCTGCACTCCGAGAAGAACGACTCCTGGCACCTGCGGGGCGAGCGGCACGACGAGCCGGTGCACTTCGTCCAGATGTGGGTGGTGCCCGACGAGGCCGGCATCACCCCCGGGTACGAACAGCTCGAGATCGACGAGAAGCTGCTGTCCTCCGGCACGCTCGTGCCCGTCGCCTCCGGGATGGAGCGGCACGACGGCGAGGCCGCGATCCGGATCAAGAACCGGTACGCCGCGCTGTACGCCGCCCGTCTGGCACCCGGCCAGAGCGTCGAACTGCCCGACGCGCCGTACCTGCACCTGTTCGTGCCACGCGGCGCCGTGAACCTGGAGGGCGCCGGTCCGCTCGGCACGGGTGACGCCGTGCGCTTCACCGCCGTCGGCGGGCAGCGGGTCACCGCGACCGAACCCGCGGAGATCCTGGTGTGGGAGATGCACGCCACCATCGCCGCCTGATCACCCGGCCGCCTGATCATGGAAGCCGCGCAGGACCGCCCGCGGGCGGGAGTCCACCGCCCGCCCCCCGGGCAGGGAACCCACACCACCACCCGGATCCGGAGGAGACCATGACCGACACCCCGACCGACCTCGCCGCGCTGGAGGCCGAACGGCGCCGCATCCGCGCCGCCCATCTCCGCCCCGCCGCCGAGCGTCCCCGGTCCACGGCGCGCGGGCTCCACCACACCGCGCTGATCAGCGGCGACGTGGAGCGTACCGTCCGCTTCTACCAGGACGTGCTGGGCTTCCCGCTCACCGAGCTGATCGAGAACCGGGACTACCCCGGCTCCTCGCACTTCTTCTTCGACATCGGCAACGGCAATCTGCTCGCCTTCTTCGACTTCCCCGGGCTCGACCTCGGCCCGTACGCCGAAGTCCTCGGGGGCCTCCACCACTGCGCGATCTCGGTGGAGCCCGCGCGCTGGGAGGAGATCGTGCGCCGCCTGGACGACGCCGGCGTCGAGCACGTCGTCCACAGCGAGGTCTCGGTCTACTTCCGGGACCCCGACGGCGCCCGCATCGAGCTGATCGCCGACCCGCTCGGCGAGATGTACGGCGACCGGGTGCTGTGACACGCCTGAGCGCCCATCCGGTGGGCGGGACCGGCGTCATCCGTCCGGCGGTCCCGCCCACCGGGCCGAGGCCGGGACGTCCCGCCCCCGGGCGCGGGCATTCCGCGATGAGGGCGTGGTCAGTGCGACGTGGTGGAGATGGCGGACACCAGCTCGCCGAGCTTGTCCTCGGGCAGCTTCGCCGCCAGGTCGGCCTGGCTGATGATCCCGATCAGCTGGTCGTTCTCCATCACGGGCAGGCGCCGGATCCGGTGCTCCGACATCTCATGCAGGACGATCTCGATGTCGGAGCCGGCGTCGACGTAGAACACCTCGCCCTCGCCGATGAGGTCTCCGGCACGGACGTCGGCGGGGTTCCTGCCCTGCGCGATGGCCTTCACGACGATGTCGCGGTCGGTGATGATCCCCTTCAGCCGGCCGTCGTTCCCGCAGACCGGCAGCGCGCCCACGTCCGACTCGGCCATGCGGCGGGCCGCGGTGGTGAGGTCCTCGTCCATCGACAGGCACTCACAACCGTGGTGCATGATCTCGCGTGCGGTTGTCATGATCTGTTCCCCTCTCTTCGAGCCCCTCGTCCGGGACTCGCTCTCTCCCCGTCAGTACGGGCTTGCTCAGGATTCGGGCGCCGGCGGCTCGTCGTCCGGCGGCTTGCCGGGGACCATCACCACCGGGCACGACGCGTAGGACAGGCAGTAGTGGCCGACCGACTGGGCGGTCAGGCGCCGCCTGCCGGGGCGGTCGTGGGTGGCCAGGACGAGCAGCGACGCGTTCCGGGCGAGCTCGACGAGGACCGGGCCCGCGGGTCCTTCGAGGATCTCGATGTCGGCGGCGACGTCCGGTGCGCATCGGCTGAGCACCTCTTCGATCGAGGCCCGGCAGCCGGCGACCACGGCCTTGCGTCTCTGCTCACGCTCATCGTGGCTGAGCACCGCGGCCTCTCCGGGTCCCAGCTCCCACGCGTGGACGACCCGCAACCGGGAGCCCTGCCGGCGCGCCTGGTCGACGGCCCAGCGCAGCGCCGCCGTCCGGGCCGGTGACTCGTCGATCCCGACGAGGATGGGCGCGGGTTCGCCGTTGGACGGAGCATCACCGGTCATCGCGTGGTTCACCTCTGGGCGGCCACCCGGGGCACGCCGCCGGCAGGCGCCGGGACCACCCGCCTCGCGCGAACGGCTCATCGCCGGGCTTCGTGGTGTTCCTCATCGCGGTGCGGATCGGTGATGAGCAGGAGTTCGTACGCGCGACGTGCCGCCTCGGCCACCGTCCTCTCCCCGGGCTCGGCCAGCGGGCCCTCCTCGAGCCCGTGCGCCAGCGACCGGATCGCCTCGGCGACCGCCTCCGTACGGGCCTCCAGTCGGGCGACGCGTTTCTCCAGGTCGGACGGGGTCGTCCCCTGGTCCGTCCGATCACCGTCTCGGATCATCGACTCCCTCGCTTTCCAGGCCGGTTCGGGTCCGGCGGTGCCGCCGGATCTTCGGAGTCCGTGCGACGGTCCTCATCTCCAGACTTCCCCGCCGGAAGGAGACGCCCCAGGGTCTTTCGTCACCAGCTGCCCGTCCGCCGTCCCCGCACGGCGCGCCGACCGGTCCGCGTTCCCTTCGGGCCCTGGTCCCTGGGGAGACCGGCCCCTGGGACGGCAGCGGTCGTTGGTCACCGTCTCCCGGGACCTTCGCCGCGCTGACCGGCGGCCACGGAGGGAAGAACGATGGTGCCGTCCGGAGCCGGAGCCTTCGGACGGCCGAAGCGAGAGGGGGGACCATGCGAGAAGCCGTCGTCGTCGGCGTCGATGGATCGACCCAGGCCCTGGCGGCCGTGGATTGGGCCGCGGCGGAGGCCGGGCGCAGACGGCTGCCGCTGCGAATCGTGCACGTCTCGACCGGCTGGGAGCGCGGTGACATCCCCGCGTATCGCGGCCGCGGGTCGCCGGAGCCGGAGAGCCCGGGGCTGCGGATCCTGGACGCGGCCGAGGAACGCGCCCGGACCTTCGCCTCGGTTCAGATCGAGCGACGGCTCGGCGTCGGGCCCGTTCCCCGGACACTCCTGGAGGAGTCGGCGGGGGGCGCGCTGCTGGTCCTGGGGCAGCGGAGTACCGGCGCCGTCACCCGGCTGCTGCTCGGCTCGGTGAGCCGGCAGGCGGCCGAACACGCCGACTGCCCGATCGTCGTCGTCCCCATGGACCCCGACCCCCGGTCCCGGCGGCCGGAGGTCGCCGTCGGGGTCGACGGCTCCGACGCGTCCGTCGACGCCGTGGGCTTCGCCCTGGAGGAGGCGGCGACGCGCGGGGTGGGCCTGCGCGCGATCCACGTGTGGAGCCGCCCGGACAGCCCACGGGACCTGCGGCCGGTCTGCTACGACGCGCTGACGGCCGAGGAGGAGGGCGCCAGGGTCCTGTCGGAGTCCCTCGCCGGGTGGACGGCCAAGTACCCCGACGTACCGGTGATCGAGCAGGTGGTCGAGGACCGTCCGCTCACGGTCCTCGCCGAGGCCTCACGCACGGCCGAACTCCTCGTGGTCGGCGCCAGAGGGCGGGGCGGGTTCCCCGGCCTGCGCCTCGGGTCGGTGGGCCACGCGGTGCTGCACCACGCCCGGGGACCGGTGGCCGTCGTACGGCGGTCCGGCCGCGGCGCCGGGGCCGGAGGGTGACGACCGGCGACCCGGCCGCCGATCAGGGAGGGCCCGGCGTCCCGTCGGCCCGCGTCACGGGTAGTGAACGACGCGGACCACGCCCGGCACGGTCTGAGCGATCACGTCGGCGATCCGCGCCGTCCTCTCGTCGCCGTCACCCCGGAGTTCGACGACGCCCTCGTGCACCGTGACCCGTGTCTCCGCCGTCTCCGCGGACAGGTCCCGGAGTGCCGCCCGTACGTCGTCGCGGATCCGTTCGTCCCCATGGGCGAGCATCCCCATCAGGTCACGGCGGCTGACGATGCCCACCACCGTGGTGTCGCGGACGACGGGAACGCTCTTGACCCCGGTGGTGATCATCACCTCGACGAGTCCCAGGACGTCGTCGGTCTCCCGCGCCGTCCGCACGTTCGGTGTCATGACCTCCTCCACCCCGGCCGGCGGCGGCGCCTCGGGCGGCGCGGCGAGACGCAGGTAGGCCCGCGGGTCCGCCTCGAACTGGCCGCGCAGCAGGTCCATCTCGCTGACGATCCCGACCATCCGGCCCTCTTCGTCGACGACCGGGGCGGCCGTGATGTTCATCTCGTACAGCAGGCGGATCGCCTGCCGGACCGTCCAGTCCCGTGGCACGGCCACCACGGGGGCCGTCATCACCTCGTGCACCAGCATCCCGTTCACCTCCACTCTCCATCCCACCTGCCCGTTCCCTCTCGGGCGAGAGGCCAAGGTCCCGTGGCGGCCTCCGTACGGCCCGGGTCGCCGAGGCGGTCAGGTCACCGGGTGCCCGGCGAGGAGGACCTCGCGGACGTCCAGCGTGGTGTCCCCCGGCCGCCAGGCGAAGGTGATCAGGTCGGCGGGCCGGCCGAGCCGCAGCAGGCCGCGGCCGCCGGTGAAACGCCCGGGATTGGCCGTCGCGAGGCGCAGCCCGGTGGCGAGGGTCAGACCGGCCATCGTGATCGCCGTCGCGACCCCGTCGGCGAGAGAGCGGGAGGCGCCGGCCAGCAGTGGCGTGCCGACGTAGGACAGCCGCCCGTCGGCCGACAGTTCCACGTCCCCGCCCACCGGGGTCCGGTACCGCCCCGGGGACATGCCGGCGAGGGCCGTCGCGTCGGACACCAGGTGGGAGCGCTCGACGCCCTTGGCGCGCAGCATGACGCGGAACGTGTCGGCGGGCAGGTGGTGCCCGTCCGCGATGAACCCGGCGTGCAGACGGTCGTCGGCGAGCTGGGTCCACAGGTGGTTCGGATGCCGGGGCAGCACGGTGTAGGTGGCGTTGCCCAGGTGCGTGGCGAGTTCGGCGCCGGCGTCGACCGCCCGGGTGATCTGCTCGGGCGTGGCGTGGGTGTGCCCGATCGCGCAGCGCACGCCCATGCGGGTGGCGGCGGCGATGAAGTCGATCGCGGCGTCGTCGTGCGGCGAGACGGTGACCATGCCGACGAGGTCGCCCCAGCGGCGCAGCTCCGCGACGTCGGCGGGCCGCAGGTACCGCGGGTCGTGCACGCCGCGCGGGCCGTCCTCCGCCGAGAGGAACGGTCCCTCCACGTGGACGTAGGGGATCGCGTGGGCGACGAGCGGGTCGGCCCGGCGGGCCCGCGCGATCGCCGACAGCGCCGCGTGAACGCGCTCCTCGGGCGCGGTCACGAGCGTCGGGACGAGCGTGGTCGTCCCGGTACGGCCCACGGCGCGCACGAGCGCGGCCACCGTGGCCTCGTCGACGTCGGCGGCGTTCACGTCGTGCCCGGCGAACCCGTTGACCTGCAGGTCGACCAGGCCGGGCGCGAGCCACCGGTCCGCGGGCCCGCCGGCCTCGGTGATCGCGCCGATCCGCCCGTCCTCGACGGTCACACACAGCGTGCGCCCGGTCGCCGGGTCCCGGCCGCTGATCCTCACCGGGGCGCGGATTCCTCGTCCACGTACACGACGCAGCGCGGGTGGGTGCGCAGCGCGCTCGCGGGCAGGTGCCCGCCGATCGGGCCGCGCAGCGCGGCGGTCACGGCATCGCGCTTGCGGGCGCCGGGGACCATGCAGAAGACCTCGTCGGCCGCGAGCAGCGCCGGGACGGTCAGGGTGATCGCCCGGCGGGGCACCTGGTCCAGGACCGCGAAGCAGCCGTCGTCGACCTGCTGCCGGCGGCAGACCTCGTCGAGCTCGACGACCTTGACGGGCACGGGGTCGGCCAGGTCGGCGGGCGGGTCGTTGAACGCCAGGTGCCCGTTGACGCCGATCCCCAGGCAGGTGATGTCGATCGGCGCGGCCGTCAGCAGCCGGGCGTACGCCTCGGGGGGCGCGTCCGGGTCGATCAGGTGCACCGCGCCGAGCGGCACCCGGTCGAAGAACGCCCGGCGCAGCCACGCGCCGAAGCGCTGCGGGGCGCCGGTGTCCAGGCTGAGGTACTCGTCCATGTGGAACGCGGTCACCCGTGTCCAGTCGACGCCCGGATGCTCCGCCAGCGCGCGGAGCGTCGCCTCCTGGCTGGGCGCCGCGGCGAAGATCATCCGGACCTCGGGCCGGGCCGCCAGCCGCGTGATGATCGCCGCGGCGATGTCCCGCGCGGCGGCGCGCCCCAGCTCCTCGGCGTCGGGGAACCGGCGGAGGACGGGTTCGTACGTCGCGGCGTCCGGCCGCTCTGCGTCTGTCATCGCGGCCACGGTACTCCGCGCCCGCGCGACCTCACCGTGACGGTGGGACCGTCACGCCGGCGCCGACCCGGGCCACGATCTCGCGGAGCCACAAGTGCGCCGCGTCGTGGGTGTGGACCGGATGCCACCACAGGGCCTCGCGGAGGGGGACGGCCTCGTACGGGGGCGCCAGGACGCGGATCGGGGCCGTTCCGCGCAGCCGGTCGGCGAGGAGCGCCTGGACGAGGGCGATCCTGCGGGTTCCGGCGACGAGGAAGGGCAGCGCCATGAACGAGTCCGCGGACACCTCGGCCTGCGGCTCGACGCCGAGCATGCTGAGCTGGCGGACGGCGGGGGCGTCGTAGGTCCGCTGGTACGTCGCCCAGGGCAGCCGTGACAGGTCCTCAATGGTCAGCCGTTCGCCGACCTCCGGGTTGTCCTCGGCGACCACGAAGACCCAGCGGTCGGTGAAGAGCTCGACGGCGGGGAAGCCGCCGATGACGCCGTGCGGCATGAGCAGGCCGTCGGACGTGCTCAGCACCGCCCCGGTGTGCTCGACGATGTCGGCCGTCGGCCTGCGGAAGTGGAGCCGGACGCCGGGCGCCTCGGCGTGGACGGCGCGGGTGAGCTCGGCGCCGAAGACGGCGACCGCGTAGTCGCTGGCGAGGAGCGTGAACTCGTGCTCCTCCTTGGCGGGGTCGAAGCCGGCGCGGCTGCTGAACACCCGTTCGAGCAGGTCGCAGGCGGTGCCGGTCCGGTCCCGCAGGGCCATGCCGAGGGCGGTCAGCTCGTAGCGGCCGCCGGCCCGCGCGAGCAGGTCGTCGTCGAAGTGGCGGCGCAGCCGGGCGAGCGCCGCGCTCATCGCCGGCTGGCTGAGGCCGATGCGCTGCCCGGCCCGCGTGACGTTGCGCTCCTCCAGCAGGGCGCGGAGGGCGATGACGAGGTTGAGGTCCAGGCTGGCGAGGTTCACGGCGGTCCCGTACTGGTCGGTCGATGGTATCCACCGCATGGATGATCATAATCCGAACAATCGATTTCCCTTATCCATGTGGGTGGCCTCAGATTAGTCGCACCGTCATCAGGAGGACATCCACGTGAAACTCACAGCCGCGGCGACGGGGTTCTCCGGTCCGTTCGCCCTCGGAACCCTCTCCGCGCCGGGACGCCCACCGTTCCCCGGTCTGGTCGTGCCGGACGGCCGGGTGCTCGACCTCGCCGCCGCCCTCGGCCTGCCCGACGTACGGGCGCTGCTTGAGCGCTGGGACAAGGTCCTCCCGCGCCTGGCCGAACTCGCCGCCGGCACGGGACGGGACTGGCTGCCGCTGGACGGCCTGCGCGTCCACGCGCCGGTCGAGCCGCGGCAGATCTTCCAGTCGGGCGCCAACTACCGCACCCACGTGATCGACCTGGCCGTCGCCCACGAGCCGGAGGGCGGGCGGCCGGCCGAGCAGGTGCGGGCCGAGACCGCGGCGATGATGGACCGCCGGGCGGCCGAGGACCAGCCGTACCTGTTCATCGGCCTGCCGTCGGCGATCACCGGGCCGTACGACGACGTCGTCCTGCCGTACTGGTGCCGCAAGCCCGACTGGGAGCTGGAGCTGGCCGCCGTGATCGGCCGCCCGGCCTTCCGCGTCCGGCCCGACGAGGCGCTCGAACACGTCGCGGCGTACACGATCGCCAACGACCTGACCGCCCGCGAGCTGGTGTTCCGCCGGGACATGCCCGAGATCGGCGCGGACTGGCTGCGCAGCAAGAACGCGCCCGGCTTCACGCCCCTGGGGCCGTGGCTGGTCCCGGCCGGATTCGCCGGCGACCCGGGCGACCTGCAGGTCACGCTGCGGCTGAACGGCCAGGTCATGCAGGACGAGTCGACCCAGGACATGATCTTCGACCTCGCCCGGCTGATCTCCTACGCCTCGCAGACGACGACGCTCCTGCCCGGCGACCTCGTGCTCACCGGCAGCCCCGCCGGCAACGGCATGCGCTGGGGGCGGCTGCTGCGCGACGGCGACGTCATGGAGGGCACGATCACCGGGCTGGGCGCCCAGCGCACCCGCTGCGTCGCGGAGGCCCGCGATGACGCTTGACCGCACCGACCCGGAGACCGCGATCGCCGAGGCGGCCCGGGCGTACTCGAACTGGGGGCGCTGGGGCGAGGACGACCGTCTCGGCACCCTCAACTTCCTCACCGAGGAGGCGCGGCGGGCGGGCGCCGCGCTCGTGCGCCGGGGCGTGAGCTTCTCGCTGTCCCTGAGGTTCGACATGGACGGGCCGCAGAAGGGCTGGCGGCGGCGCACGAACCCGGTGCACACGATGCTGGACACGGGCACGGACGCGGCACTGGGCAACCAGGGCTTCCCGCACGGGATCGGCGGCGCCGACGACGTGATCGCGATGCCGCTGCAGTGCTCCACGCAGTGGGACGGGCTCGGGCACATCTTCGACCACGGCCGGGCGTGGAACGGCCGTCCGGCGGAGAAGGTCGTCACCTCCGACGGCGACCTCGTCACCGGGATCGAGCACATGGCCCCGCACGTGGCCGGGCGCGGCGTCCTGCTGGACGTCGGGCGGGTCGTCGGCACGGACGGCGAACTGCCCGACGGCTTCGCCGTCACCGAGGAGCACCTGACCGCGACGGCCGAGGAGCACGGGGTCACCGTCGGCCGCGGCGACATCGTGTGCGTGCGGACCGGGCGGCTGGCGCGGGCCCGCCGTGAGGGCTGGGGCGAGTACGCGGGCGGGCCGTCGCCCGGGCTGTCGTTCACCACCGCCGGCTGGCTGCACCGCACCGAGATCGCCGCGATCGCCACCGACACCTGGGGGTTCGAGGTGCGGCCGAACGAGTTCGACCATGCCTTCCAGCCGCTGCACCAGGTCGCCATCCCCAACATCGGGCTGCTGATCGGCGAGATGTGGGACCTGGACGCGCTCGCCGCCGACTGCGCCGCCGACGGGACCTACGAGTTCTGGCTCACCGCCGCGCCCCTGCCCATCACCGGAGCCGTCGGCTCTCCGGTCAACCCCATCGCCGTCAAGTGACCCGTCAAGCGATCAGCCAAGTGATCCGGAGGGAGCCGGCCATGCCCCGTGTCCGCAAGGTGCTCGTCGTGGGAGGAGGAACGTCCGGCAACGCGGTGACCGTGCTGCTGCGCCGGGCCGGTGTCGAGGTCGACCTCGTGGAGCTCGAATCCGGCTGGAACGTCCGCGGGTCCGGCATCACGCTGCAGGGCAACGCCCTGCGCGTCCTGCGCGAACTCGGCGTCTGGGACGAGGTCCGCGCGCACGGCTTCGCGTTCGACACCGTCGGGCTGACCGCGCCGGACGGGACGGTCCTGCACGTCGCCGAGGACCTTCGCACCGGCGGGCCCGACCTGCCCGCCACCGTCGGCATGCAACGGCCCACGCTGCAGCGGATCCTCACCGACGCGGTCCGCGCGTCCGGCGCACGGGTCCGCCTCGGCACCACGGTCGAGACCCTCGCCCAGGACGACGACGGCGTCGACGTGGTCTTCACCGACGGCGCCGCCGGCCGGTACGACCTCGTCGTGGCCGCCGACGGCCGCGCGTCGGCGACCCGCGCCCTGGCCGGCGTCCCGGACCGGCCCGAGCCCATCGGCATGGCGATCTGGCGGGTCCCCGCCCCGCGCCCCGCGGGCGTCGAGCGCACCGACCTGACCTACGGCGGTCCCTGCTACATCGCCGGGTACTGCCCCACCGGGCCGGACACCGTCTACGCCTACCTGGTCGAGCCCAACCGGGACCGGGGCGCCGTCGCCCCCGCCGCGTACGCCGAAGAGATGCGGCGGCTCGCCGCGGGGTACGGCGGGGCCTGGGCTGAGATCCGCGAGTCCATCACCGACCCCGGCCAGGTCAACTACACCTGGTTCGACCAGATGCTGGTCGAGGACGCCTGGCACCGCGGCCGGGTCGTGCTCGTCGGCGACGCCGCGCACTGCTGCCCGCCGACGCTGGCCCAGGGCGCCGCGATGGCCCTGGAGGACGCCCTGGTCCTCACCCGCCTGCTCGCCGGCGACGACGCGCTGCACGACGCCCTCACGGAGTACCACCGGCGCCGTCTCCCCCGCGTCCGGATGGTCGTCGAGGGCTCCGTGCAGCTGTGCCGGTGGCTGATGGACGGCGTACGCGACGCCGACGTGCCCGGCCTCATGGGCCGCACCCTGACCGCGCTGGAGAGGCACCCGTGACCGAGACCCCGACGATCGACGTGCACGCGCACGTCCTCCTGCCCCAGGTCGAGGAGGCCGTCGCCGGGCGGTCCGGCCTGGCCGCCGCCCGTGAACTGGACGCCCGCCGCAACGGCCCCGACGCCCTCGCCGTCAGCGCGGCGATGATCCGCGAGCGGATCCCGAGGCTCACGGACGTCACCGCGCGGCTCGCCGCGATGGACGCCGCGGGCGTCGACGTGCAGCTCGTCTCGCCCTCCCCGTCGCACTACCACTACTGGGCGGAACCCGACCTCGCCCGTACGGTGTGGCGGCTCGCGAACGCCGGCACCGCCGCGCACTGCGCCCAGGCGCCCGGCCGGCTGTACGGCCTGGGCCTCGTCCCACTGCAGCACCCGGACCTGGCCGCCGAGGCGCTGGACGACGCCCTGGGCCACGGGCTGCGCGGTGTGGAGATCTCCAGTCACGCGCCGGGCCGGGAGCTGTCCGACCCCGCGTACGAGCCGTTCTGGGCCCGTGCGGAGGAGACGGAGGCGATCGTGTTCCTGCATCCGTTCGGGTGCACGCTCGACGAGCGCCTGGACCGGTGGTACTTGTCGAACACCGTCGGCCAGCCCACCGAGAACGCCGTCGCCCTGTCGCACCTGATCTTCTCCGGCGTCCTCGACCGCCACCCCGGGCTGAAGATCATCGCCGCGCACGGCGGCGGCTACCTGCCCACCCACATCGGCCGCTCCGACCACGCCTGGCGGGCCCGCTCCGACGCCCGCGGCTGCGCCCACCCGCCCGGCACGTACCTGCGGCGGCTCCACTTCGACTCCCTCGTCCACGACCCGCACGTGCTGCGGGAGCTCGTCCGCGTCGCGGGCGCCGACCGGGTGCTGCTCGGCTCGGACTTCCCGTTCGACATGGGCACCGAGGACCCGCTCGGCGCGCTGCGCGCCGCGGGCCTGCCCGCCCCCGACCACGACGCCGTACGCGGCGGCAACGCCGCCGCGCTCCTGCGCCTCGACCGAGGAGAACAGCCATGATCGACCGTCCCCTCACCCACCTGCGGCACGTCGACCTCGCCGTGCCCGACTACGACCGGCAACTCGACTTCTACACCGGCGTGTGGGGCCTGACCACGGTCGCCGAGGACTCCGGCATCGCCTTCCTCGCCGCCGAGGGCAGCCCCGAACAGTACGTGATCCGGCTCCGCAGGGCCGGGGACAAGCGCCTGGACCTCGTCTCGTACGGGGCGGCGTCCCCGGCCGACGTGGACGCCCTCGCCGAGCGCCTGATCGCGGACGGCGTCCGGCCGATCTCCCGGCCGGGGACCCTGGACACCCCGGGCGGCGGATACGGCTTCCGGTTCTTCGACGTCGACGGCCGGACGATCGAGGTCTCCGCCGACGTCGCCGCCCGGCGGCACCGGCGCATCGAGGAGCGCGAGTCGATCCCCGTCCGGCTCTCCCACGTGGTCCTCAACTCCCCCGACCTGAACCGCACCCGCGCCTGGTACGAACGCCACCTCGGCTTCCGTCTCTCCGACACGCTCGGCCACCCGCGCATGGGCGAGGTCATGCACTTCATGCGGATCAGCTCCCAGCACCACAGCATGGCCATCGCGCGGGGCCCGCACACCTCCCTGCACCACGTCTCCTTCGAGATGCGCGGCCTCGACGAGTACATGCGCGGATCCGGCCGGGTCATCCGCGCCGGGTTCCGCAAGATCTGGGGGCCCGGCCGGCACCTGGCGGGCGACAACACCTTCACCTACTTCCTGGACCCACACGGCAACACGGTCGAGTACACGACCGAGCTGGAGGAGCTGGACGAGGACACCTGGCACCCGCACGTCTACGACTTCTCCGAGCCGGAGGTCACCGACCAGTGGGGCACCGCGAACGCGATGAACGAGTTCGTCGCCAAGGAGTCCTTCAACGACCCCGACCACGGCTGCTTCGTCGCCCCGCCGGTCTGACCGCCCGTCTCCGAAGGAAGACCCATGCGCATCGCCACCTACGAGCACCGGGGTTCCCGCCGCTGCGGCGTCGTCGAGGGCGCCGCGGTGCGCCCCTTCCCCGACGGCACCGACCTGCTCGGCCTGCTCGGCTCCGGTGGGCTCGCCGACCCTCCCCCGGCCGGGGCGGCCGTCCCGCTGAGCGAGGTCCGCCTGCTGCCGCCGCTGCGGCCGCCCACCGTCCGGGACTTCGTCGCGTTCGAGGAGCACGTCGAGGGGGTGCGCCGCAGCGTCGACGGGGCGGCCGGCGTGCCGGACGCCTGGTACGACGCCCCGACCTTCTACTTCACCAACCCGTACGCGGTGATCGGCCCCGGCGACGACGTGCCGATGCCGCCCGGCAGCCGGGCGCTGGACTTCGAGCTCGAGGTCGCCGTGGTCATCGGCCGGGAGGGCCGCGACCTGACCCCCGAGCAGGCCCGCGCCCACATCGCCGGGTACACGCTGTTCAACGACTGGTCGGCGCGCGACCTGCAGTCCCGCGAGATGCAGGTCGGCCTCGGCCCCTGCAAGGGCAAGGACACCGCCACCACCCTCGGCCCGTACCTCGTGACCCCGGACGAGCTGGAGCCCTACCGCGACGCCGACGGCCTCCTCCGCCTCGCCCTCACCGCGGAGGTCAACGGCGAGGTCGTCGGAACGGACCTGCTGTCCAACATGAGCTGGACGTTCGAGGAGATGATCGCCTACGCCTCCCGGGGCACCTGGGTCCGCCCCGGCGACGTGCTCGGCTCGGGGACCTGCGGCAACGGCGGCTGCCTCGCGGAGCTGTGGGGCCTCCGGGGGGAGCGCACTCCCCCGCCGCTGCGGCCCGGCGACACGGTGACGCTCACCGCCGAGGGCATCGGCGCCATCTCCAACACGGTCGTCCCCGGCACCGCCCCCGTGGCCGTACCGCGCGGCCGCAGGCGCGACCGGAGCCGCCCGTGACCAGGCTGGGAAGGAGCGTCGCGCTCCGGGGATGACTCCAGGGTGATCCGGAGCAGCCCCTCCAGACTGCTCCGGATCACCCCGGGCGGTACCGCCCCTACCGAACCGCCCCCGCGTGTCCGGTGATGAGACGGCGCTGATGGAAGATGGCCACGGCGCGCTGAGGCCCTTACAGGGAACCCTCCGGCGGCCGTTTCCGGCTACCCCCGGATTCGGGGATGGCCGCGCCGGAGAGGCGGGTCCTACACTCGCCGACCATGAGCACTGGCAGCGTGCCCCGATGACGCCGCGCGCCACGCCTGCCGCCGTCACGCGCGTCACGGCGCCGTCCGGGGCCGTCCGGGACCTCCCCGAGCACGAGCGGCTGGTGTTCGGCCGCGGGCCGGACGCCGACCTGGTGATCTCCGCGGACCGGGGGCTCTCCCGCCGGGCGGGGGTGATCAGCGCCCTGTGCGGAGGCGCGTGGGTGGCCAACCTCAGCCGGACGCACGCGCTGTACGCCGAGAGCGACGGGTACCAGATCCGGCTGCCGCCGATGGAGAACGGCGGCGAGCCGTCCGCCGGGTGGTTCATCCGGTCGGGCACGACGCTGGTGGGGTCACGGGGCATGCTCGACGAGGGCCAGGCCGTACGCGTGACGGTGCTCGCCGCGGTGACCGACGCCCTGGTGAGCCCGCCGGCGGCCCGGACGGAGGACGACTCGACGCTCCTCCCGCTGTACCTCGATCCGCACACCAAGCTCTTCCTGGTGGCGCTGCTCCTGTGCCGGCCGTGGCTGCTGGACCCGACCCGCACGACCCCGCTGCCGCGGACGCCGGAGATCGCCCGTGCGGCGCTGGAGGTGACGGACGCGTTCTACGAGATCGAGCAGTTCGACCACGACCCCGTCTTCCGCGACCGGCTCGCCGCCCGCGTCGGCGAGCACCTCAAGGTGCTTCGCCGCAAGATCAACTCGCGGGGGCTCGCCCGGGCCGGGACCCGGCTGTCCGACGAGGTGGTCGTCGGCGTGCTGATCGAGCACGCCATCGTCACCCCGGCCGACCTGGACCGCCTCGCCGACCCGTCCTGGTGCTCACGGCAGGAGGACCTGTGGTGGGACCGTTCGCGTTAGAGGGCGTTCACGGTGAACGCCGCCTGGAGCGGGGCGTCCGCGCCGGGCACCGTCACGGTGACGCGATGTCGCCCGGGTGGGATCTTCCCGGGGAAGAACTCGTGACTCTGGTTGATCACGTAGTTGAACGTGCCCGCGAAGTCGACGACCGGCGTCACCGCCGACAGCCGGTTCCGGTCCAGGCGGACCGTGACCGGCCGGCCCGGGGTCAGTCCGGTGCCGTGGACGACGAACCCGGTGCGCCCGTCCCCGAAGTCCTGATTCAGCATGATCTGCGGGGGGCCCGACGGCCGTGCCGTGCGGGCCACGCCGGGCGCCCCGGGCGGTGGCGGACCCGGCGGCCGTCGCGGCCGGTCGTCGTCATCGCCCATCCGGCCCAGTACGACTCCGGTGAGCAGGGCCACGGCCGCTCCGAGCACGGCCGCGACGACGCGCCCGCCCCTGCCCGCCCGCCGGGGCGTGGCCGGGTGCGGCGGATCCGGGACACCGGGACGGTCGGGGCGCCGGCGGTGAGACGGCCCTTCCGGTACCCGGAGGGACGTCGGCGAGTCCAGGGTGGCCTCGGCGGCGTCGTCGCCGTCGTCCGCCGGTGGCTCCACCGGCGGAGGCTCCCGGCGGTACTCGTCGAGCAGGGCGAGCGCCTCGCCGGGCAGCGAGGCCGCGCCGCCGCCCTCGAACTCGGCCGCCAGCCGGGCCAGCAGGGAGCCGGCCGTGGGACGGCCCTTCGGGTCTCGGCGGAGACAGTCCAGCAGCAGGTCCGCCGCCTCGTCCGGCATCCCGCTGAGGTCCGGCGGCTCGCCGGCGAGGCGGAGCAGCACGTCGGTCACGGACTTCCCCGAGTACGGCGGGTGCCCGGTGGCGGCGAAGAGTAAGGTCGAGCCCAGTGCGAAGACGTCGCTCGCCGGCGTCGTCCGCCTGCTGTCACGCGCCTGCTCGGGCGCCATGTACGCCGGGGTGCCGACCGCCTGGTGGGTCGCGGTGGCCGTGACGCGCTCGGTCGCCCGCGCCACCCCGAAGTCGATGACCCGTGGCCCCTCGATCGACACCAGCACATTGGACGGTTTCAGGTCCCGGTGCACCAGGCCCGCCTGGTGGATCGACTCCAGCGCCTCGGCGCACCCGGCCGCCAGCCAGCGCAGGGCGGGGACGGGCAGCGGCCCGCAGGTCCGTACGAGCTGGTCGAGAGAGGGCGCCGCGATGTACGCCGTGGCCAGCCACGGGATTTCGGCGTCCGGGTCGGCGGCGACCACCGCCGCCGTGAACACGCCGCTCACCCGGCCCGCGGCGGCGACCTCACGGGCGAAGCGGGAGCGGAAGTCGGCGTCGCCGGCGAACTCGCTCCTGATCGTCTTGACCGCCACCAGCCGCCCTGACGCCGAACGGCCGAGGTAGACCCGGCCCATCGCGCCGCTCCCCAGCCGTCCCAGCAGGGCGTATCCGCCGATCCGCCGGGGGTCCTGCCGGGACAGCGGCTCCAGCCTCGTGCGACCCGACGCCATCCCGTCTCCTCCGCTCCGCCCGGCAGTCCGGGACCATCTTCCCGGTTCCGAACACGAAGTCAGACGGACTGTACGACTTCGTTACCGCCGTCCCGTGGCGCGGCGGCGAGCTCCGCGGCGGCGCTGGCGAGCATCAGGTCGAGGGCCGCCGGGTAGGCGCTGGAGTTCATCCGCGCGGCCAGCAGGTCCGCCACCGCGGTGATGTTCGGATGCGTCCGCTCCGGCAGCCGCGCGTACGTCGCGCGCCAGATCGTCCGGTCGGCGCGGAGGGCGGGCTCCGGGAGGGTCAGGGACGCGGCGTCCAGCGCGGCGAAGGCGAGGGCCTGGTCGATGAACGCGTGGTAGATCCGCACCGCCGCCGGGTCGGGGAATCCGGCGCCGCGCAGGAGTCCCAGGATCGCCTCGTCGGCGGCGATCTCCTGCGAGCGTCCGCTGACGCGGGCCGCCGTCAGCACGGCCGCCTGGGGGTGGGCGAGGTAGGTGGCGTGGATGCGCAGGCCCAGATCGCGCAGGTCGCGCCGCCAGTCGCCCGTCGTCTCCCAGCCGGCGACGGCCCGCCCCATCAGCTCGTCCGCCAGGGCGAGGATCAGGTCGTCCATGCCGTCGAAGTACCGGTAGACGGTGCTGGGGTCGGCACCCAGCGCCAGGCCGAGGCGGCGCGCGGTGAGGCCTTGGGGGCCGTGTTCGCGCAGCAGGCGCAGCGCGGTCTCGACGATCAGGGCGTGGCTGAGCACCAGTCCCTGCTTGGTCCGCCGGCGCCGCCGGCGCTCGGCGTCCTGCACCACCTTCTTCGCCATGCCGCCACCTTATGCCAACAGGGTTGACGTTATTCGGGGACCGGCCGTTGGATCGTCTCAGCGCGAGTGAACCGCTCACTCACGGATGAACCATGTGAAAGGTGATGATTCACGGTGCGGATCCTGCTGGTGGGCGCGGGTGGCGTCGGATCGGCGATCACTCGGATCGCCGCCCGCCGTGACTACTTCGAGCACATGGTCGTCGCCGACCACGACCTCGGCCGCGCGGAGGCCGCGGTGGCCGCCGTGGCCTCCGCGGAAGGGGCCGGGTCTCGCTTCGGCGCCGCCCGGGTCGACGCCGCCGACCGGGCCGCGGTCGCGGGCCTGCTGCGGGAGCACCGCTGTGACGTGCTGCTGAACGCGACCGACCCGCGCTTCGTCCTGCCGCTGTTCGGCGCGGCCCGCGACGCCGGCGCGCACTACCTGGACATGGCGATGTCCCTGTCCCACCCGCACCCGGAACGCCCGTACGAGCTGTGCGGGGTCAAGCTCGGCGACGACCAGTTCGCCCGCGCCGGGGACTACCGCGAGGCCGGGCTCCTCGCCCTCGTCGGGATGGGCGTCGAGCCCGGCCTGTCCGACGTCTTCGCCCGGTACGCCGCGGACGAGCTCTTCGACGAGATCGAGGAGATCGGCATCCGCGACGGCGCGAACCTGACCGTCGACGGCTACGACTTCGCGCCCTCGTTCAGCATCTGGACCACCATCGAGGAGTGCCTGAACCCGCCCGTGATCTACGAGAGGGGGCGTGGCTGGTTCACCACGGAGCCCTTCAGCGAGCCGGAGGTCTTCGACTTCCCCGAGGGCATCGGCCCGGTCGAGTGCGTCAACGTCGAGCACGAGGAGGTGCTCCTGGTCCCCCGCTGGGTCGACGCCGGGCGCGTCACCTTCAAGTACGGGCTCGGCGACGACTTCATCGCCAAGCTCAAGACCCTTCACGAGCTAGGTCTGGACCGCACCGCCCCGCTCACCGTGCCCACCGACCACGGCCCCGCGGGGGTCTCCCCGCGCGACGTCGTCGCCGCCGCCCTGCCCGACCCGGCCGGCCTCGGCGACCGGATGCACGGCAAGACCTGCGCCGGGACCTGGGTGAAGGGTGTCAAGGACGGCGAGCCGCGCGAGGTGTACCTCTACCACGTCGTCGACAACCAGTGGTCGATGCGGGAGTACGGATCCCAGGCCGTGGTGTGGCAGACCGCCGTCAACCCGGTGATCGCCTTGGAGCTCCTCGCCACGGGTGCGTGGACGGGCACCGGCGTGCTCGGCCCCGAGGCGTTCCCGGCCCGCCCCTTCCTCGACCTGCTGACCGCGTACGGGTCCCCGTGGGGGATGCGCGAGCAGTGACGGCGGTCACCGGCGGAGCCGGGCCAGGAAGCCGCCCAGCAGCAACCCGACGGCCAGGCCGAGGACGAGGCCGATGAGCAGGCCGGCGATCAGCCCGGCCAGGAGTCCGGCCGTCAGGAACACGACGAGCCCGGCCACCAGGCCCACGATCACACCGGCGACCAGCCCCGCCACGAGGCCAAGGAGAAGTCCGGCGATCAGCGTGGGCATCGCCGTTTCCGAGGACCTGGGTCGTGGGCGGGCATCATCCGCGGTAAATCCGGTCGGTGAACGAGGCGGGCGCCTCACCTCCGACGTTACGCCCCGGTCCACCGCGTCGCGAGGACGACGCCCCCGGGAACCACTGCCATGGCATGCCCGGGCGGTCGCATCACGGCCGGCGCCGATCACCTGCCGAGAAGCCCGCGTGTGAGGTAACCCGTACCGCGGCGCGTTCACAGTTCGGGCAGGTCGGCCTGGGCCTGCTCCACCGCGACGCGCAGCTCGGCGGCGAGCGGGACGATCCGGTCCTATTCGGCGGATCGCCGAATAGGACCGGCCCGATCGGAGCGGCCGGTGGGAGCGGTCCGGCTGCTCAGGCCGGGTCGCGGGACAGCGCGGCCAGAGCGTGGGCCGCGTCGCGGGTCGCCGGGTACAGGCCGCGGTACAACTCGTACAACGCGTCATAGGTCCGGCCGGCGGCCGGGTCGGGCTCGACCGTGCCCGCCGGAGGATTCCAGCCCGCGCCGTCCGACAGGCCGACCGCGCGCGCGGCGAGGAGCGCGTCGCCGTAGCAGGCGCCGATCGTGACCGAGGGCAGTTCCTGAGGGCGGCCGAGCACGTCCGAGACGATCTGGGTCCACAGCCCGCCCTTGGTGCCGCCGCCCACGGCGACCAGGCGTGCGGCCGTGCCGCCCGCCGCCCGCATCGCCTCCAGGTTGTGCCGGACGCCGAACGCCGTGCCCTCCAGAGCCGCCCGGTAGAGGTGCCCGCGGCCGTGGTCGAGGGTCAGGCCGAGGACGAGGCCCCGCGCGTCCGGGTCGAACAGCGGGGTCCGCTCGCCCGCGAAGTACGGCAGCATGATCAGCCCGCCCGCCCCATGCCCGGCCGCGCGCGCCTCCTCGGTGAGCTCCTCGTACGCCGCGCCGGTCAGCTGCCGCAGCCAGTCGGTGACCGCGCCGGAGGTGGCCATGCCCGCCGCCAGGTCGTACGTGCCGGGCGTCACGCCGACCGTGCCCCACAGGCCCGGCCAGGTACGGCGGGACGCGAGGACCTCGATGAGGAACATCGTCGTGCCGTACATCACCATGACGTCGCCGGGCTCGGTGACGCCGACGCTCACCGCCTCGGCCCAGGCGTCGATGGTGCCCGCGATGACCGGGGTCCCCGCGGCGAGACCCGTCCGCTTCGCCGCCGTCTCGGTGACCGCGCCGGCGACCTCGCCGGGCCAGGCGAGCGGCGGCAGGTCCAGGCCCGGGGCGATCTCCGCCGCCCAGTCGGCGATCCAGGCGTGCTCGCGGCTGTCGTACAGCGGTGAGCTCTGGCTGGCCGAGTGGTGGTCGAGGACGTACTCGCCCGTGAGTTCGTGGACGAGGTAGGAGCTCGCCATGAACAGCCGCCGGGTGCGCTCCCACACCCGGGGCTCGTGGCGGCGCAGCCAGGCGAGCTTGGGCCCGACCGCTTGGGTGGTCAGCGGCGAGCCGCCGCGTTCGATGATCGCCTCTGCGCCGTACCGCGCGGTGAGCTCCTCGATCTCGGCGACCGCGCGGGTGTCGACGCCGTAGAGGATGGCCGGCCGCAGCGGTTCGCCGTCGGCGGCCGCGGGCAGCGCGCACGGCCCGATGCCGCTGACGCCGACGCCCGCGATCGGGGCGTCCGCCCGCGCGAGCAGCTCGCGGGTGACGGCGGCGAAGCCGTCCCACCAGACCGTACGGGCGTCGTGCTCGGCCCATCCGGGGCGCGGCCGCGACACCGCGTGCTCACGCACCGCCGTCGCGACGACCTCGCCACCTGGAGTGGTCAGCACCCCCTTGGTGCTGGACGTGCCGATGTCGACTCCGAGCAGCAGGCTCATCCGGGCACCCCTTCCTCCCGGGAACGCTGCCGTGCGACGGCGTTCCCGCCTCACCCTTGCGCCGTCGATTCTCTCCGACCGGCGGCGGGCGGCGACGCTCCCCCGTTACGCGGAGAACCTTCCCGAGTCGGGCGGGTGGGCGGACCGGGTCCAGCGGGTCTGCCCGCGCTGCGACGCCGCTGTGCGGAGGCATCCGCGGGCGCACCGCTGGAGGCAGAAGTTGCGGCCGCCACCCGGCCCCTCCATGTCCGGGTGGCGGCCGCCGCGCCGCGGGGAACGTCAGCCGCTGCTGCAGGCCGTGCCGTTGAGCGCGAAGTTCGAGGGCGCCGGGTTACCACCGTTCCAGGACCCGTTGAACCCGAAGCTCGTGCTGGCACCGGTCGACAGCGAACCGTTGTAGTCGACGCTGCGCGCCGTCACGTTCGCCCCGCTCTGCGAGACCGTGGCGTTCCACGCCTGGGTGACCTGCTGACCCGCGCCGAACGACCAGGTCAGGGTCCAGCTCGAGACCGGGCTGCCCAGGTTCGTCACGGTCACGTTCGCGCCGAAGCCGCCCTGCCACTGCGAGCTGACGGCGTACGTCACCCGGCAGCCTCCGTTGCCCGGCGGCGGGGTGGGCGTGCTCGGCGGCGGGCTGTCGGGCGGAACCGTCGCGCCGCTGCCGAGCGCGGACAGGACCGCGCTGTAGGCCGCCTTCTTGTTGCCGTTCCCGTCGAACAGCAGCGGGTTGTCACCGCTGCGCCAGGAGTCGCTGTCGCGGATCCCCCACACGGTGATGCCGGCGCACCGGGAGACGTTCATGCACGCCTTGACGGTGTTCCCGTACTGGGTCGAGCCCGCCTGGGCGATGTCGAGCTCGGTCAGCTGGACGTCGACGCCGAGGGCCGCGAAGTTGGACAGCGTGGTCTGGAAGCTCGCCGGCGGGCCGTTGGAACCGAAGTGGCTCTGGAAGCCGACGCAGTCGATCGGGACGCCGCGCGACTTGAAGTCCCGGACCATGGTGTAGACGCCCTGGGTCTTGGCGTCGCTCCAGTTCTCGATGTTGTAGTCGTTGTAGCAGAGCTTGGCGCTGGGGTCGGCGCTGCGCGCGGTGCGGAACGCCTCCTCGATGAAACCGTTGCCCAGGACGTTCTGGAACACCGAGCTGCGGTGCTGGCCGCTGCCGCCATCGGCGAACGCCTCGTTCACCACGTCCCAGGCGTAGATCTTGCCCTTGTAGTGGTTCATCACCGAGGTGATGTGGTTGTCCATCACGCTGCGCAGGGTGTTCGCGTCACCGATGCCGCTGACCCAGCCGGGGAGCTGCTGGTACCAGACCAGGGTGTGGCCGCGCATGCGCTGCCCGTGTGCCTGGGCGTGGCTCACGATCTGGTCGGCCGGGCCGAAGTTGAACGAACCGCGGGACGGTTCGGTGGTGTCCCACTTCATCTCGTTCTCCGGGGTGATCATGTTGAATTCCCGGTCGAGGATGGTGGAGTACGTGGAGTTGCCCAGCTTCCCGGCGGCGACGGCGGTGCCGAAGTAACGCCCGGACTGGGCCGCCTGCGCGCCCAGGGTGCTCGCGGCCTGCGCGGAGCCGGGCACCAGCATGGCCATGCCCGCCAGGGTCGCGGCGGCCAGCGCCGCCGCCGCGGCCGACGCCGCCGCCAGGGGGCGGCGCCGGTCACCTCGGATGAGACGTTTCATGATCCTCCTTTGGTCGGTACGCGGTCCGCTCATCGGACGGTCCACTGCTGGTTCGCGCCGCCGTTGCAGGTCCAGAGTTCGACCTTGGTGCCGTTGGCGGTGCCGTTGTCGTAGACGTCCAGGCACAGCCCGGACTGGACCCCGGTGATGGTGCCGTTGGAATTGACCTGCCACTGCTGGTTCGCGCCGCCGTTGCAGTCCCAGATCTCGACCTTCGTGCCGGGGCTGGTCTGGTTGTCGTAGGCGTCCAGGCACTTGGCGCCGCCGTAGATGGTGAACCGGCCGCCGCTGTTGACCCACGCCTGGTTCGCCTGGCCGTTGCAGTCCCAGATGTCCACCTGGGTGCCGTTGGCCTGCGTCGAGTTCGGCACGTCCAGGCACTTGCCGGCCCCGACCGCGTGGACCGTGCCGGACGGGGGCGTGCCGGTGGTGCCGCCCGCGACCCGGTACATGACGGCGCCGTGCGCCGGCACGGAGGCGCTGATGGTCCCCGTGGTCGTCGACGTGGCCCCGCTCCACAGGTCGGTCAGCGTGTAACTCGACGCGCCCGACTTGCCGATCGCGGCCGCGGTGGTGGAGATGGTCGCGGTGGAGCCGGTCTCGTTGAAGAGCACGACGGACACGTCACCGTTCGACAGCTGCCGGGCCAGGACGTCGTGCCCGCCGGAGGAGGACACCTGGGTCCCCGGCTTCCCGAGGGGGTCCTGGTCGACCGCGATCACCGCCCGGTTGGTCAGGATCGACAGGGTGGTGGAGCTCGCGTTGACCAGGTTGCCCCCCTCGATGAGGGGGGCGGCCATCTCCGCCCACAGGCTGAAGTGCGCCCGGTCCTCGGTCGCGCTCATCCCGTTGCCGATTTCGAGCATGTCCGGGTCGTTCCACGCGCCGGGACCGGCGTACGGCGCGAGACCGACGGTGTTGTGGAAGTTGGACAGCATGCTGCCGAAGTTGGGCTGGATGTCGGCCGTCGTACGCCACAGGTTCGCGACCGGGCCGGCCCACGTCGCCGGCTGCACGCTGCCGTCCCAGCCGTTGCACATGCTGAAGACGATCGGCCTGCCGGTGGCCGACAGCGCGTCACGCATCCGCGTGTACAGGGTTTTGGCGACCTGCTGGTGCGACTGGCCGGAGAAGTTCCCGAACGGGATGTTGCACCAGTCGTACTTGACGTAGTCGACGCCCCAGGAGGCGAACAGATTGGCGTCCTGCTGTTCGTGCCCGTAGCTGCCGGGATATCCGGCACAGGTCGCCGTGCCGGCGTCCTCGTAGATCCCGAACTTCAGGCCGAGAGAGTGGACGTAGTTCGCGACCGCGGCGATGCCGTGCGGGAACTTCGAGGAGTTCGCGACCAGGTTGCCGCCCCCGTCCCTGCTGGAGGCCATCCAGCAGTCGTCCATGTTGACGTACTGGTAGCCGGCCGCCTGCATGCCGTTGTTGTGCATGGCCAGCGCGGTCTGCTCCACCAGTTGCTCGCTGACGTTGCAGCCGTAGGCGTTCCAGTCGTTCCAGCCCATCGGCGGGGTCAGCGCGAGGCCGTTGCCGAGTGCCGACGCCGAGGGTGCCGACACGAGCGCCAGGACCGGCAGGAGCAGCACGGCCATGAGGGCGGCGAGCCGGCGTCGGCGGGGTGAGGGTTTCATCGAGTCCTCCGGTCAGGTCGCCGTGCAGGTGAGCGTGGGCACCTCGTTGACGCCGGTCGAGGTGCCGAGGAAGCCGAACTCCGCGCTCGCTCCCGCGGCGAGCGCGCCGTTGTAGCCGGCGTTGCGGGCGGTGACGGCGGAGCCGGAGCTCGTGACCGTCGCGTTCCACGCCTGGGTGACGGTCTGGCCGCCGGCGTAGCGCCAGGTGACGGTCCAGCCGGTGATGGCGGTGCTCCCGGCGGTCACCGTGACCGAGGCTTGGAACCCGCCGGACCACTGCCCGGTCAGGGTGTAGGCGGCGGTGCAGGTCCGGTCGCCGGGCGGTGGCGTGGGCGTCGGGCCGCCCCCGCCGGTGTCGCCGATGCTGCCGGGTACCGAGCGCAGCGCGGCGAACCAGGCCGCGGCCATCTTGTCGAATCCGGTGGCGTTGGGATGGACGCCGTCGGACAGCAGGTCGGCGGTGGTGAGCGCCGCGTGCAGGTCGACCAGGTGCACGTGTCTCCCCGCGTTCGCCTTG
The DNA here is from genome assembly GCF_024055725.1 of Actinoallomurus spadix. Classification (GTDB taxonomy): domain Bacteria; phylum Actinomycetota; class Actinomycetes; order Streptosporangiales; family Streptosporangiaceae; genus Actinoallomurus; species Actinoallomurus spadix. The sequence goes on from NZ_JAMXMX010000004.1 coordinate 335,081, forward strand.
CTCTGCACGATCCCGGGAATGGCGCTGTTGTAGGTGCGGGCGTTCGCCTCCAGGCCGGAGGACGCCAGCGGGATGATCGTGGCGACGAACACCTCGGCGGTGGGCACCGTGGCGGTGATGTGGTCGATGAGCGCCGACAGCCGCGCGGGCGCGCCGGACAGGTCGTGGGTCTGGATGACGTCGTTGGTGCCGATGTGCAGCAGGACGGTGTGCGGCGTGTAGGCGCGCAGCCAGCCGACGATGTTCGCGTCGATCTGGTCGATGCGCCAGCCCGAGTGGCCTTCGTGATCGTGGTCGCCGAGCGCGGAGGGCCCGTTGGACAGCGATCCGACGAAGTCCACCCGGTACCCGCCGCCGGTGAAGCGCTGCCACAGGCCGGTCCGGTACGCGCCGGGGATCGTCACGCCGTCGGTGATCGAGTCACCGAGGGGCATGACCCGTACCCCGCCGTTGGACTCGGCGCGAGCGGTGCCGACGCCGATGAGGGCGCCGGCCGCCAGGAGCACCGCGGCCAGGGCGACGGCCCACCGGAGAGGGGTACCCGGGAGGGGGAATTGACGCGGCGGCATTGCGGGGAGCCTTTCGTTCGATATTCCGAACAAGGTCCGACATAATGTGCACCGCGACGTTAAGAGGGGTGAGGAATCCGGTCAATGCGGCTTTCATCGGCTTTCACGCCGGTCCCCGCCCACAGCCCCTCCCCGCCGACCGCATAGCGGGCCGGGTTCGGGAAAGGCAGCGGGTATGACCGGTTCGGACATCACTCGGCCGCACGTGCTCCGTGAGTACTCCCTCGTCGCCGACGGAGAGCGCGGCGCGGTGATCGGCCCGCAGGGCAACATCGCGTGGATGTGCTTCCCGGCCTGGGAGTCACCGGCCGTCTTCGGCGGCCTGGTCGGGGCCCGGGGCCTCTACAGCGTCCAGCCCGTCGACGAGTGGCGGGTGTGGGGCGGCTACTACGAGGACCGGAGCCTGATCTGGCGCAGCCGCTGGGTCACGGGCGACGGCGTGGTGGAGTGCCGGGAGGCGCTCGCCGTCCCGGCCCGCCACGACCGCGCCGTCCTCCTCCGCCGGATCGAGGCCGTCCGCGGGCCGGCTCGCGTGCGCGTCCGCCTGGACCCGCATGCCGGATTCGGAGGCGGCAGGATGACGGGCCTGCGCGCCGAGGACGGCGTCTGGACCGCGCGCAGCGGCCCGGTGCACCTGCGCTGGAGCGGCGCCGCGCGGGCCGTCGAGGACGGCGGCCTCGTCCTGGAGCTCGAACTCGCCGAAGGACAGGCCCACGACCTGGTGCTCGAGCTGACGACCGGCCGATCCGACGAGCCGCTCGACGCGGGGGACCTGTGGGCGGCGACCGAGGCCGGCTGGCGGAGGCACGTGCCACGGTGCGACGACACGCTCGCGCCCCGGGACGCCCAGCTCGCCTATGCGGTGCTGGCCGGGCTCACGAGCCGCCGTGGCGGGATGGTGGCCGCCGCGACCACCTCCCTGCCCGAGCGGATGGGAGACGACCGCAACTACGACTACCGCTACGCCTGGATCCGGGACCAGTGCTATGCCGGACTCGCGGTGGCCGCCCACGGCGCACGGCCGGCCCTCCTGGACACGTCGGTGCGCTTCGTCGCCGAACGGCTCCTGGCCGACGGGGACCGCCTCCGCCCGGCCTACACCGTCGCCGGAGACCCGGTCCCGGCGGAGGAACACCACGACCTCCCGGGCTATCCCGGTTCCCGGCTCGTCACGGGCAACCGCGTCCAGCGCCAGTTCCAGCTCGACGCCTTCGGCGAGGCGCTGCACCTGTTCGCCGCCGCGGCCCGCGCGGACCGCCTGCCCGTGGACGCGGCCCGCGCCGCCCGCGTCGCGGTGAACGCCATCGCCGCGCACTGGCGCCGGCCCGACGCCGGGATCTGGGAGACGTGCGACGAGTGCTGGACGCACTCGCGCCTGACCTGCGTCGGCGGGCTGCGCGCCGCCGCGGCCGCCGTCGCCGGGCCCCGGGAGGTCCGCGAGTGGCTCGCGCTGGCCGAGTCCATCCTCGCGGACACCACGCGCACGAGCCTCAGCCCCGCCGGCCACTGGCGCCGCGCGCCCGGTGACGACCGGATCGACGCGTCGCTGCTCATCCCCCCGGTCAGGGGCGCGGTGCCCGCCGGCGACCCGCGCACGGTCGCCACCCTGGAGGCCGTCCGCGACCGTCTGGTCGACGACGGATTCGTCTACCGCTACCAGATCGACGAACGCCCGCTCGGCGACGCCGAGGGCGCCTTCATGCTCTGCGGGTTCTTCCTCGCGCTGGCCGAACACCAGCAGGGGCACACGGCCCAGGCCGTACGGCGCTTCGAGCGGCTCCGGTCCGGCTGCAGCACCACCGGCCTGTTCACCGAGGAGTACGACATCCGGCAACGCCAGCTCCGCGCCAACCTGCCCCAGGCGTTCGTGCACGCGCTGTTCCTGGAGACCGCCACGCGCCTGGCCACCGACCCGCAGTGAACCGACGCGCAGTGAGCCGGCACGCAGTGAGCCGGCACGCAGTGAGCCGGCACGCAGTGAGCCGGCACGCCCGGCCCGGGCCGGAGACCTCCACGCCCCCGGGCCACCGGCCCGCGCGAGCCGCCACGCGCCCGCCCCTCGGCCCGTGGCGAGCAGGTGCGCCCGGCCGGGGCCGGCGGCCGGTCAGTCCCAGGCGCGGGTCTCGGTCACGAGCGGCTCGCCGCCGGCGTCGGTGAACGCCTTGAGCGCTCCGACCAGCCCCGCCCGCTGCTCGGCGGGCATCGCGGCGACGATGGCCGCGATCTCCTCCCTGCGGCGCGCGGTGACCTCGTCCACGACGCGGCTGCCGTCCCCGGTCAGCCGCAGCAGGACCTCACGGCGGCTCGCCGGATTGACGCGCCGGTCGATCAGCCCCGCGGCCACCAGGCGCTCCACCATCCGCATCGCGGTCGAGGGGTTGACCCCCAGGTGATCGGCGAGGGTCACCAGCTTGGTCTCCTCATGGGTGGCCAGCACCACGAGCAGGCGGAACTGCGGCAAGGTCACCTGCTCCCGCACGGCGGTGAGCGACCGCAGCGAGATCCCCACCAGCAGGCGCGACGCGGTGAGGACCGCGGAGGTCACCGCATCGATGTCGTCGTCCGGCACCTGTCCCGGCTCCAGGGGTTCGATCGCGCGTTCCACCATGTCTCTGTTCTACCCGGCGCGTCGGCCGGCCCGCATGGGCTCACCGGAGACCATGATCACGTAGCGGGCCGACGCGCAGGCCGGCCGCGCGGCAGCGGGCCACCAGCTCGGGCAGCGCGCCCAGGGCCGAGCGCCACGCGCCCGGAGCCGAGGTGTGGTCGCAGTCGTGCAGCAGGATCGTCGCCCCGCCGCGCAGGTCCGGGGACAGGGTGGTCAGGACCGAGGCCGGGCTCGCCGAGTGGGTCCAGTCCCTCCCCCACGCCGTCCACAGCACCGGCCGCAGCCGGCGCCGGCGGGCCGCCGCCAGCGCCTCCGCGCTGAGCACGCCGTACGGCGGCCGGTACCAGATCGGGTCGGCGCCGGTGACGGCGGCGACGAGGTCGGCGGCCCGGCGGATCTCCGCGGTGACCCGGCCGGGGCGGGCCAGCAGGGCGTACCGGTGCCGCCAGCCGTGTACGGCGATCTCGTGACCGTCCGCGACGATGCGGCGGCCCACGTCCGGGTGCCGCATGAGGGTCTCCCCGACGACGAAGAAGGTGGCACGGCAGTCCAGCCTCCGCAGCTCGTCGAGGAAAAGGGGCGTCGAGCCGGGGTCGGGGCCGTCGTCGAACGTCAGCGCGACGTGATCTCGGCGGCCCTCCCCCGCCAGGCCCGGCAGGCGGCGGCGCACGGCCCGCAGCCGGCTCGCCGCCGGCCCGGCGTGTGCCAGGGCCAGGCCCGCCATGCCCAGCGTCAGCGCGGTCCGTGCCATCGCTCCCAGCGTACGCTCCGAGCCCGTCACCGCAGGTGAACCCGCTTAGACCTCCGTGCCGGGCGTGTCGTACGGCGGACGACAGCGGATCGCCCGAAGGTCGCCCCGGAGAGTGCAGGGACCCGCGGCGTACGGGACGAGGAGCGTCTGACCGGAGCGGACCTCGAGCGTGCCGCCGTGCTCGGCCTCCAGCACGCCGGACCCGTCCGTGACCACGACCACCGAGAAGGCCGGGTCGAGCACACCGACCGGGTCCGGGCGGACGCGCTCGGCGGCGAAGAACGGGTCGGCCGCCGCGGGGAACAGCCGGTCGATCCCGGGGCGGATGCCGCGCCCGGCGCGGTTCGCGCCGCGCAGCTCCTCGATCCGGCGGTCGTCCCAGGCGGAACGGTCCACGCACGCGAGCGCCGCGTCGTATCCGAGACCCAGATGGCCGGTCTCGGCGTCGACGTCGTAGCCCTCCCACTCCAGCAGGACCGAGAAGTCGGTCGGCTCCTGCACCTCCACCAGCAGGATGTCCGCGCCGATGGCGTGCGGAAGGCCGGCCGGGCAGACGATGGCGTCGCCCGGGCGGACGGGGATCCGGTTGGTGGCGGCCAGCAGGTCCCCGGTCCGCTGCCCGGCGACCCACCCGCGCAGTTCCTCGGTGCCGACGTCCCGCCGGAAGCCCAGGTGCACGGCCGCGTCCGGCGCCGCGTCGACGATCACCCACGCCTCGGTCTTGCCGTACGGCGAGGCCAGGTGGCCGGTGGCGAAGCCACGGCTCGGATGCACGTGGACGGGGAGTCGCTCCCCCGCGTCGAGGAGTTTGACGAGGATGGCGGGGTCCGCGCCGTGGCGGGCGAGGTGATCCGGGCCGAGCCAGGTCTCCGGGTCCTCGGCGACGGCCGTGGCCAGCAGGCGCCCGTCCGGCAGCGTCGTGAGCCCGGCCGGCGCCGCGCCGTGCCGCGCGGTGACCGACCCCACCCAGTCCTCCGGGAAGTACGGGTCCGTGGCGGCCGGCGTCGGCGCGTCGCGGAACCGGCCGATGCGGCCGGCGCCCCGGTAGAACGAACGCGGCATATTGGGCGGCAGCACGACGGGGCGCACGGGTCCCTCCTACGGTCGGTCCGCGGCCGCCGGAGCCGGCTCCGGCGGCCGCGGTGGAACACTCGTTCGCCAGCGTGCCATGGACGCGTCCGGTGCGGCACGGCGGGTCTCCCCAGGCCGGAGGGGTCGGCGTCCGTGTCAGGAGGCGACGGAGCGCGCGACGTACTCGCGCTGGCGGGCCAGCTCGCGCTCGGCGACCGTCAGCGGGAAGCCGACGAAGCCGTGGGGGGCCTCCGCGACGACCTCCAGCTCGGTCTCGTTCCCGGCGGCCCGCCAGCGGGCCTCCATGAACAGCGTGTCGTCCAGCAGCGGGTCCTGGGTCCCGACGACGAACCGGGCGGGCGGCAGTCCGGACAGGTCGGCGTACAGCGGGGACACGTCCGGGGCGCGGCGCTCCTCGGGGCTCATGCCGGGCAGGAATTTCGCGATGAACCACTGAAGGACGGGGGTCGACAGCGCCAGGTTCCGTTCGCCCCAGCGGCGCTGGCTCGGCGTCATGGACAGGTCGTAGGCGCCGAAGGTCAGCTGCGCCGCGCGGAACGCGCGCGCCGCCGTGCCCAGCCGCAGCAGGGTGACGGCGGCGAGATGCGCGCCGGCCGACTCGCCGCCGATGACGAGCCGCTCGGCGCCGAACTCCGGGCCTGCGGCCGCGAGAAGCCACCGCGCGGCGTCCTCGCAGTCGTCCGGGCCGCTCGGATACGGGTGCTCGGGGGCGAGCCGGTAGTCGACGCTGACCACCGCGACGCGGGCCTCGGTGGCGAGCCGCCAGAGCATGGGGTCCTGGGAGTCGGCCGTGCCGAGGGTCCAGCCGCCTCCGTGGAGGTGCAGGTAGACGCCGCGTACCTCGGCGGGCGTGAAGATCCGGACCGGGATCGGGCCGGCGCGCCCGGGGATGGTGCGATCGCGGCCCTCGGCGAGCCGCCCGGGTGGGGCCAGCGGTCCTTCTCCGCGAGCGCGGGCCGCCCGGGACGCCGGCGGATCGTCGACCTCGTGCAGTTGCGGTCCGGCGGCGTACAGGGCGGCGAGCTCGTCGTTGAACGCGCGGGTCTCCTCCGCGACGTCTGTTCCCGTGGTGACCAGCATGCGGCCATCGTGCCGCAGGCGGGCCGCGCGCGGGACCGCCGGTCCCCTCAAGCGGCGGCAAACGGGGAAACGGGGTACGCCCCCGCGAAAGGCATGGCGCGGGAGAGCGCTCACGCGAACGGCAAAGTCTGCTTCATCCGTTATGACTGATTAGAGGTTGATGTTCAGTGAGTGACGCTTCACCCGGGTAGCCACTTCCTATCGGCCATGGACGTTCCACGTCCGGCGAGGAGGTCCTTGATCATGAACCCTTTTCGACGCGCGCGCTGATCGTCGGCGCCTTCGCGATCGCACTCGGAAGCCCCGCGAGCGGGGCGTTCGCCGCCTCGGCGATCTCATCCGGGAGTCCGTCGGCGCCCCTGGCGGCAGACCCGCCCGCTCCGCAGACGCGAACCGACCTGACACAGTCGATGCGCGGTGAGGCGTTCGCCAACGCCTCGTACCGGCTGTACGCCGAGCAGGCCCGGCGGGAGGGGCTGCCGTCCGTGGCGCGGATCTTCGAACGCGCCGCCGACGTCGAGCTGAACGAGCATTTCCCGACCGAGGCCAAGCTGAGCGGCCAGGTGAAGGGCGACGCGGCCAACCTGCGCGACGCGATCACCGGTGAGCGGTACGAGTCCCGGCACATGTACCCCGGCTTCGCCCGTGAGGCTCAGAGCACCGGCGACGCCAACGCGGCGAATCGCTTCACGGAGATCGCCGGCGACGAGGCGAAACACGCCCGCGCCTTCGACACGGCCCTCAGAGCCGTCAAGTCCCGGTCCCGCAGCGGAAGCGTCCCCGCGGCGCCGGTCGTCCACCCGGTCGAGGTCCCGGCCGGCCCGCCCATGGTCCGCGCGCAACAGACGAGGGAGAATCTGGACACCGCCCTGCACGGGGAGGCACTGGCGTACGCCAAGTACCGGCTGTACGGGCAGCACGCCGCCCGCCCCGACGTCGCGCGGCTGTTCCGGGGCACGGGCGAGGTCGAGTTGCGCGAGCATCTGCCCGAGACGGCGCGTCTGGCCGGGCTCGTCGGCACGACGCACGAGAACCTGACCAAGGCGATCGCCGGCGAACGGTACGAGTCCCAGACCATGTACCCGACCTTCGCCAAGCGCGCCGAGGCCGCGGGTGACACGGAGGCGGCCCGGACCTTCCGGCACAACGCCCGGGACGAGGCCCGGCACGCCCGTTCCTTCGAGAAGGCCCGCGACCGGCTGTCGGGTTCCTGATCCGGCGCCGTCCCCGTGACGGGGATCACGACCGTACGGTGTCCTCCTCCGGGCCGGGTTCCGGTGACCGCGCGGACACGGCAGGCCGTCCCGCGCGGTCGCCGGCGGCCCGGCCCGGATGCAGCAGCCGGTCGAGGCGCACGGCGGCGTAGCCGAGTCCGGAGAGCGCGATGACGACCGCCAGCTCCAGGCCGGTCAGCGGCCGGGTGCCGAGCAGGTCGCGGAGCGCCGGGAGATAGAGTCCCGCCACCTGCAGGGCCAGCGCCGACGCGATGGCCACCGGCAGCAGCGGGTTCGCCCGGGTGCGGAGCCGGGAGCGGGAGCCGAGGGCGACGCCGAGCTGGGTGGCGCCGAGGGTGAAGAACGCCATGCTCTGCCAGGGACGGCCCGCGTGGTGCGCCCAGACGGCGACGCCCAGGGTGACGGCGCCGACGACCACGGCGATCCTGATGACGCGTAGCCAGAGTCCCGCGCCGAGGATGCTCTGGCCCGGGGGCCGGGGCGGGCTGCTCATGTCGCCGGGTCGCGCGGGCTCGCCGCCGAGGGCGACTCCCGGCAGTCCGTGGGTGAGCAGGTTGATCCACAGGATCTGGGCCGGCAGCAGCGGGAGCGGCAGGCCGAGGAACGGGCCGACGAGCATGACGGCGATCTCGGCCGCGCCGCCGGACAGCGCGTAGATGAGGAACCGCCGGATGTTGGCGTACACGCGCCGGCCCTCCTCGACGGCGGCGACCACGGTGCCGAGCGCGTCGTCGGCCAGGACGAGGTCGGCGGCCTGGCGGGCGACCTCGGTGCCGCGCCGTCCCATGGCGACGCCGATGTCGGCGCGGCGCAGCGCCGGGCCGTCGTTGACGCCGTCACCGGTCATCGCCACGATCTGCCCCTCCTCGCGCAGCGCCTGGACGATCCGGAGCTTGTGCTCCGGGGTGGCCCGCGCGAACACCGCGACGCGTCCCACCTCCCCGTCGTCCAGGTCGGCTCCGTCGAGGGCCCGGCACTCGGACCGGCCGTCCCCGGCGTCGAGGATGCCCAGTTCGGCGGCGACGGCGGCCGCGGTGCCGGGGTGGTCGCCGGTGATGAGGATCGGCCTGATCCCGGCGCGGCGGCACGCGGCGATGGTCCCGGCGGCGGCCGTACGCGGTGGATCCAGGATGGCGACGAGTCCGAGCAGGTGCAGGTCCTGTTCGGGTTCATCGCCCGGCCGCTCGCGGTCGGCCCACGCCACGGCCAGCACCCGGAATCCCTCTCGCGCGAGTTCGCCGGCCCGGGTCGCGGCCTCGGCGAGCAGCCCCGGGTCGTCGGCCAGGACCGACGGGCACAGCAGCGATTCGGGCGCCCCCTTGCAGATCACGCGGACCCGGCCGCCGGGCAGGCGGTGGACGGTGCTCATCCGCTTGCGCTCACTGTCGAAGGGCCGCTCGGCGACGCGGGGCAGCCGGGCGTTCAGCTCCTCCCGGTCCAGTCCCCGTTTGGCCGCCGCGGCCAGCAGCGCGGCCTCCGTCGGATCGCCCAGGGCCTCCCACTCTCCGTCCGGGTCCTGCGGGGGGACGAGCCGGGCGTCATTGCAGAGCACCGCCGCCGACAGCAGGTCGGTCATCGAGTCACCGGGCACCTGGGATCCGGATGCCGGCCCACCGGACACGGAGGAGCGGGGCACCGGGCGACCGGACGCGGCGGGGTCGGGTACCGGCCGGCCGGCATCCGAATCGGGCCGTCTCAGGGCCTGCCGGACCTCCCCCAGGGGGGCGTATCCGGAGCCGGTGACCGTCGCTTCGGCCGCGGGGGTCCACAGCCGGCGGGCGACCATCCGGCCCTCGGTCAGCGTGCCGGTCTTGTCCGTGGCGAGCACGGTCACCGATCCGAGGGTCTCCACGGCCGGTAGCCTGCGCACGAGGGCGTGCCGCGCGGCCATCCGGCGGGCGCCCAGGGCCAGGCTCAGGGTCACCACCGCGGGCAGCGACTCGGGCACCGCCGCGACGACGAGGCTGATCGCGGTCACGACCATGAGCTCCACCGGTTGCCCGCGGACGAGCCCGAACGCCAGGACCACGGCGCACAGCACGACCGTGACACCGGCGAGCATCCGGCCGATGCCGACGAGGCGCCGCTGGAGCGGGGTCAGGCCACCGCCCCGGTCCATCATCCCCGCGATCCGCCCGGTCGCACTGGCCGCGCCGACCGCGGTGACATGGGCCCGGCCACGGCCCTTGACCACGACGGTGCCCGCCCACAGCGACTCGTCGGCCCCCGTCTCCTTGCCCACCGGTACGGACTCACCGGTGAGCGAGGACTCGTCGAGGAGCAGCGTCGCCGCTTCGACCACCCGCGCGTCCGCGGGGACGATGTCGCCCTCCGCGAGCACCAGGAGGTCGCCGACGACGACGTCGGCGGCGGGGATCAGCCCCTGCTCCCCGTCCCGGATGACCCGGGCCGCCGGCGCGGTGAGCTCGGACAGGGCGGTGATCGCCCGGTCGGCGCGGATCTCCTGCCACACGCCCACCGACGTGTTCACGACGATGACGAGGAGGATGACCGCCGTGTCGGTCCAGTCGCCGGTGGCGATCGTCAGCGCGGCGGCCGCCAGCAGGACGACGATCAGTGGGTCGCGCAGCTGGGACAGGACCCGCCGCCACAGCGGCGTCGGCGGCCGTCCCGGCAGGACGTTCGGGCCGTCGCGGCCGAGTCTCACGGCCGCCTCGTCCGACGACAACCCGCGCTGGTCGGACTCGATCATCTCTTCTCCGGCACCGGCCTCGACGGTCACCGCGTTCGCCTCCTCGGTCGACGCCGCGACGCGGCCACCGGCGTGGCCGAGCGACCGACGCGGCTCGGGCTGTGATCTCAAACTCTCACCGGCGGGCGTCCGCACCTCAGGGGCGTTGTCCCATGTGGGACGGGACCTTCGGCCCGACACGACCCGGGGCAGCGCCCGATCCGGCTTTCGGCGCCGTTACCGGCAAAGGGACCTTTACTCCGGCAAGGGACAGAAGTCCCCGGACGCAGGGGAATTCCGCCCCTACGACCCGGCCGGGGAATCGCCTGAAGTGAAAGTGCGAGCCGAAGTTCGGGTGCGAGCCGAGAGGGGTGAGGCGGGTGCCGACCGATCAGTGCGTTCTCGGTGGCGACATCGCGGCGATCATCTTCGGGGTCGACGGAGTCATCCTCGACACCGCCCAGGCCGCGGCGGCCGCCTGGAAGTCGGCGCTGGACCCGTTCCTGCGCTCCCACGCCGGCGATCGGGAGGGGGGTTTCCGGCCGTTCGAGGTCCGCGCGGACTACCTGCGGTACTTCCACGGCAGGCCGCGGGCCGCCGGGGTTCGCGAGTTCCTCGCGTCCCAGGGGCCGGTGCCGAGGCCGGAGGTCGTCTCCGAGCTGGCCGGGCGCCAGGAGCGGCTCTTCCTCGCCGAGGTCCGCCGCCACGGGATCGCGCCCTTCGCCTCGACCGTCGACCTCGTCCGCGCGGCGCGCCGTCACCGGCTGCGCACGGCCGCGATCTCCGCCGACCGGTACGCCGCCGAACTGCTCACCCGGGCCGGCGTCACGGACATGTTCGACGTGCGGCTGGACGGCCTGGACGCGCCCGGCACCGGGCTGCCCGGACACCTCGAACCCTGCCTGCTCCTGGAGGCGGCGCTGCTGATGCGGACGCCGCCGGCGCGGACCGCCGTCGTCGAGCAGTCACCGGACGGCGTGGCCGCCGGACGGCACGGCGGGTTCGGGCTCGTGGTCGGGGTCGACCGCGTCGGCCGGGCCGCCGTGCTGCGCGCCCACGGCGCGGACGCGGTGATCGAGGACCTCTCCCGGCTGCGGTTGCGCAAGGCTCCCGCGCTGACCGGCCGCCCCTGACGCCCGCACGCGGTACGGCTCAGCGGGTGGCGGGTACGACGGCCAGGGGGCACTGGGCGTGGTGCAGCAACCCGTGGCTCACCGACCCCAGGAGCAGTCCGGTGAAGCCGCCCCTGCCCCGGCTGCCGACCACGAGGAGGTCGGCACGTGCCGACGCGCCGCCGAGGATCCGCACCGGCCGGCCGTGCTCGACGTCGAAGACCACCTCGACCTCGGGGAACCTGTCCCGCCAGGCGGCCAGCGACTTCTCCACCAGGCGCAGCTCCTCCTCCGCGACGATCTTCGGGTCGTACACCAGCGGACGCATGTCGCCCGGGCCGCTCGACGCGGGGTACGTCCAGACGTGGACGGCCCGCAGCCGGGCCTTGCGCAGCGCGGCCTCCTCGAACGCGAACCCGATGGCCGGCTCGCTGACCGCCGACCCGTCCACGCCGACCACGATCTCCCGCCGCAGCGCGGGCTCCAGGTCGCGTACGACGACGGTGGGCACCGTCGCGTGCGTGACGACCTGCAGCGTGCTGGAGCCCAGCAGCAGGCCGGTCGCGGCTCCCATGCCGTGGCCGCCCAGCACGATCATCGCGGCGTCTCCGGCCTTCTCCAGGAGGACGCGCGCGACCTGACCGGGCGCGCTCTCCGCGCGGACGTCGACGCCGGGGGCGCGCTCGCGCGCGGCGGCCTCCGCCTGTGCCAGGAGCTCCTTGTCACCGGCCAGCAGCCACTGCCGCACCGCGACGAGCCGCGGGTCGACCGGGGTGTCGTACATCCACTCGGCCTCCGCGTGCACGATCCGCAGGGGCAGGGCTCTGCGCTCCGCCTCCTCGGCCGCCCACTCGACCGCCCGGAGGCTCTGGTCCGACCCATCGGTGCCGACGATGATCTCGCGCATGACCCGTCCTCTCCTCGGCCGCGGGAAGGGCTCCCGGCGGTGCCCGCTCCCATCGCATCCGCCGCCGGCGCCGGCCGCCAGAGGCCGAAGGTCCTCGATCGGCGGGCGGTCCGCCTCTCGTACGCGGGACTCCGGGCGGCTGGGATGGACGCAGGCACCGGGGAGGAGGCGGGCCATGGGGGCATGGCTGCTCCGCTACGACGGCGTCGACCCCGACGGCGAACGGCTGCGCGAGTCGCTCTGCACGCTCGGCAACGGCTACTTCGCGACGCGGGGCGCGGCACCCGAGGCGTCCGCCGACGCCGTGCATCACCCGGGGACCTACATCGCCGGCTGCTACGACCGGCTGACGTCGACGGTCGCGGGCCGGACGACGACCAACGAGGACCTGGTCAACGCGCCGAACTGGCTGCCGCTCACGTTCCGCGCCGCGGACGGCGAGTGGTTCGGTTCCCGCCCCGGGGACCTGCTCGGTCACCGGCAGGTCCTCGATCTGCGCCGCGGGCTGCTCATCCGGCGCCTGCGCCACCGTGACGCCGCGGGCCGCGACACCACGGTGGAGCAGCAGCGCCTGGTCTCCATGGACGATCCGCACGTGGCGGCGCTGCGGACCGTGATCCGGCCGGAGAACTGGAGCGGGACGCTGGAGATCCGGTCGGGCCTGGACGGGCGGGTCCGCAACGACGGCGTGGCCCGCTACCGCGGGCTGGCCGACGCCCACCTGTCGATCCGCTCGGCCGGCGCCGACCGGGAAGTGATCTGGCTGGAGGCCGAGACCGTCACCTCGGCGGTGCGGATCGCCGAGGCCGCCCGTACCACCGTGACGGGCGCGGCCGTGGCCCGCCGGGAGACGCGGGACGAGCCGGGATGGATCGCGCACCACCTGACCCTGCCCCTGCGGCAGGGGGAGGCGGTGGCCGTGGAGAAGGTCGTCGCGCTGCACACCTCGCGGGACCGCGCCACGGACGGCACCCTGGCGGCGGCCCGGTCGCGCGCCGAGCGGGCGCCCGCCTTCGCGGAGCTGTGCGACCGGCACGTCATGGCCTGGGACCACCTGTGGCGCCGGGGCCGCCTCGACGTCGGGCGGAGCGCGGCGCAGCGGACCATCAACCTGCACATGTTCCACCTGCTGCAGACCGTCTCCCCGCACACGGTAGGCCTCGACGTCGGCGTGCCCGCCCGCGGGCTGCACGGCGAGGCCTACCGCGGGCACGTCTTCTGGGACGAGTTGTTCGTGCTGCCCTTCCTCGGCCTCCGCTTCCCGGACGTCGTCCGGGCCCTGCTCCTGTACCGCTGGCACCGGTTGCCGGCGGCGCGCGCGGCGGCCCGCGAGGCGGGGTACGCCGGGGCGATGTACCCGTGGCAGAGCGGCGGTGACGGCCGCGACGAGACGCCGCGCACGCATTTCAACCCCCGCTCCGGCCGGTGGCTGCCGGACAACTCCCGGCTGCAGCGGCACGTCGGGCTGGCCGTCGCGTTCAACGTCTGGCAGTACTACGAGGCGACGGGCGACCTGGAGTTCCTGTCGTCCTACGGCGCGGAGATGCTGCTGGAGATCGCCCGTTTCTGGGCGGACCTGGCGACGTTCGACGCGCCGTCCGGCCGCTACGACATCCGGGGCGTCATGGGGCCGGACGAGTACCACGACGCCCTTCCCGGCGCCGCCGCGCCCGGGCTGGCCAACAACGCCTACACCAACGTCATGGCGGTCTGGGCGCTGTGCCGCGCGCTCGACGTGCTCGCCCTGCTGCCGTCCGAGCGCCGGGCCGAACTGCTCGAACGCCTCGGTCTCGGCCCCGCGGAGATCACCCGCCTGGAGGACGTGAGCCGGCGGCTGCGCGTGCCGTTCCACGCCGACGGCGTCATCAGCCAGTTCGAGGGGTACGAGGACCTGGCGGAGTTCGACTGGGCGGGATACCGGGCGAGGTACGGCGACATCCGGCGTCTCGACCGCATCCTCGAGGCGGAGGGCGACACTCCCAACCGGTACAAGGCGTCCAAGCAGGCGGACGTGCTGATGCTGTTCTACCTGCTGTCCGCCGACGAGCTGACCGCCCTGCTCGCCCGGCTCGGCTACCGCCTGGACCGCGCGGCGATCCCGAGGACGGTCCGGTACTACCTCGCGCGCACCTCGCACGGCTCGACGCTCAGCGCGGTCGTGCACGCCTGGGTCCTGGCCCGGTCCGACCGGGCCGCGTCCTGGCGGTTCTTCCTCGAGGCCCTCGACGGCGACGTGCACGACGTCCAGGGCGGTACGACGGGCGAGGGGGTGCACCTGGGCGCGATGGCCGGCACGCTGGACCTGGCGCAGCGCTGCTACACCGGCCTGGAGCCGCGCGGCGACGTGCTGCGCCTCAACCCGCACCTGCCGCCGGGCCTGCCCGGGCTCGGGATGGAGCTGCGCTACCGCGGCCACTGGGGCATCCGCCTCCACGCCGATCATCGGGGCGTCCGGGTCGGGTTGCGCCGATCGGCGCAACCGCCGATCCGGATGATCGTGGACGGCGGCCCGGTCACCACGATCCCGGCGGGACGCACCGTCTGGTTCGCCACCTCCGCCGCGGCCGGCGAGCGGACCGCCGGGACCGGATGACGCCGGGACGAAGCGCCGTCACGACCGCCGGTCGCAGGCGAGCGCGGTGATCCGGTCGGCCACCTCCGTGACCGCGCGGCGCACCGGCGGGCTCAGGCCGGAGCCGAAGCCGAACTCCACGCCCTCGATGCCGTAGACGCGGAGGTCACCGGGCATCCGGCCGAGGATCCGCCCCAGCTCCGCGGCCAGGTCGACGCTGAGACCGTGACAGCTCGTGTCGGCGTGCGTTCCGGTCGGGAGCTCGGCGGCCTCGTGCACGTGGCCCGGACCGCTGGCGGGCGAGACCGCATCGACGACCACGGCGAGGTCCGCGCCGTTCCACAGCTCCATGAGCTGGACGGGTTCGCCGTCGCACGTCGCGAGCCGGACGTCCGGCGGGCAGCGGCCGCGCAGCTCGCGGACCACCGCCAGGCCGGCTCCGTCGTCCCGGCGCAGATCGTTGCCCACTCCGATGACGATCATGATCGGACCACCTTCAGGTCGAGAAAGTGCGCCGCGCAGGAGATGCACGGGTCGTAGCTGCGGATCGTCCGTTCGCACGCCGAGGTGAGCGCGGCGTCGTCCAGGTCGAGGCGATCCTGCACCAGGCGGCGCAGGTCCTCCTCGATCGCCGCCTGGTTCTGGGAGGTCGGCGGGACGATCCGGGCCGAGGTCAGCAGGCCCTCGCCGTCGAGGTCGTACCGGTGGTACAGCAGTCCGCGCGGCGCCTCGGTCGCGCCGTGCCCGCGGCCTGCCCGTGCCCGCACCGGGACGTACGGCGGCGGAGGCTCATAGGAGGCGATGACGCGCAGGGCCTCCTCGACCGCGTGAACGATCTCGACGGCGCGTACGACGATGCTCTGGAACGGGTTCCGGCACTCGTGGCCGAGACCGGCGTCGGCGGCGGCCTCGTGGGCCAGCGGAGACAGGCGGTCGCGGTTCAGCGCGAACCGCGCCAGCGGCCCGGTGAGGTACCGGCCGCCGTGCACCAGCCGGGAGTGCAGGGCGGTCGAGTGCGGCACCTGGTACTCGGCGACCTCGTCCTCGAAGTCCGCGACCTCGAACGCGGCGCCCGTCGTGGTCCGGGGCGTGCCACGCTCCAGGGGGTACTCCTCGCCGGTCAGGGCCAGGAACTCGTGGTCGAACGTCAGGTCGGGGAAGTCGAAGCCGGCCACCCAGCGCACCGTGGCCAGCGCGTCCTCCAGGGCCCTGCGGAGGCCCGGCACGAGCCCGCGCAGCTCCCGGGGCGTGGGGACCCGGTGGAAACCGCCGACCCGTACGTTGACCGGGTGGATCGCGCGGCCGCCGAGCAGCTCGATGATCGCGTTGCCGGTCTTCTTCAGCTCGAGGCCGCGTTCGACCAGCGGCCGGTAGGCGCGGGCCATCTCGACCGCGCTCGGATAGCCGAGGAAGTCCGGGGCGTGCAGCAGGTAGATGTGCAGGGCGTGACTCGAGATCCACTCCCCGCAGTACATCAGGCGCCGCAGGTCCCCCAGCGGCCCGTCGACCGCGACGCCGCACGCCGACTCCACGGCCCGGCAGGCGCTCATCTGGTAGGCGACGGGGCAGATGCCGCAGATCCGCGAGGTGATGTCCGGTGGTTCGGTGTACGCCCGGCCGCGGAGGAACGCCTCGAAGAACCGCGGCGGCTCGTAGATGTTCAGCAGGATCTCCTCGACACGGTCCCCGGCGACCCGCACCTGCATCGCCCCCTCGCCCTCCACCCGCGCCAGGGCGCCGATGTTCAGGGTCCGCTCATGCCGGTGGGTCATCGGGCACCTCCGTGAAGGCCGTGACGTTGAACGTGGCGAACATCCGGTCCATCTCGGGCCGCGCCAGGCCGATGTCGCCGAGCCAGGTCTTCAGCGAGCCGGTGTTGGGCCGGGCGGAGGGGCCGAAGCAGCCGTAGCAGCCGCGCCCGTAGGCGGGGCAGATCGCTCCGCAGCCGGTGTGCGTGACCGGCCCCAGGCAGGGCGTGCCGTGGGCGACCATGACGCAGACGTTCCCGCGCATCTTGCACTCGAAGCAGACCGGGTGGTTCGGGATGCCGGGCCGGCGCCCGGCCAGGTAGGCGGACAGCACCTCCAGGAGCTGGCCCCGGTCGATCGGGCAGCCGCGCAGCTCGAAGTCGACCGGCACGTGCGCCGAGATCGGCGTCGACTCGGCCAGCGTGGCGACGTACTCGGGCCGGGCGTACACCACCGACCGGTACTCCTCCACGTCGGCGAAGTTGCGGAGCGCCTGGATGCCGCCGGCGGTGGCGCAGGCCCCGATCGTGACGAGCCGCCGCGAGATCCGCCGGACCTCCTTGATCCGTTCCGCGTCGGCCGGGGTCGAGATCGACCCCTCGACGAGCGACACGTCGTACGGGCCCTCCGTCACGGCGCTGGACGCCTCGAGGAAGTGCGCGATCTCGACCTCGCCCGCCAGGGTCAGGAGCTCGTCCTCGCAGTCCAGGAGGGTGAGCTGGCAGCCGTCGCAGGAGGCGAACTTCCACACGGCGAGTTTCGGGGCCATCACCGCTCCTTGACGCGAAGCTCCGAGGCGACGTCCCGGTAGGGCACGACCGGGCCGTCGCGGCAGACCAGCCGGAGGCCGAGCTGGCAGTGGCCGCACCATCCGACGCCGCAGCGCATGTTCCGTTCGAGGGAGATCCGCACGTCGGTCAGCCCCTTGGCCTCCAGGGCCTCCGCGGTGAACCGCATCATGATCTCCGGGCCGCAGACGAAGGCCGTGGCGTTCGGCGGGTCGGCGCAGACGAGGTTTACGAGCGAGGTGATCAGCCCGACGTGCCCGCGCCAGCCGTCGTCGGCGTGGTCGACCGTCACCTCGACCCGCGCGCCCCGCTCGCGCCATTCGTCGAGTTCGGCCCGGTAGACCAGGTCGGCGGGGGTACGGGCGCCGATGAGCACGGTGATCGCGCCGTAGGACGCGCGCCGCCGCAGCGCGTACAGCAGGGCGGGGCGCAGCGGCGCGAGCCCGATCCCTCCTCCGGCGAAGACCAGGTCCCGGCCGACCGCGTCCTCGACGCCCCACCCGGCACCGTACGGCCCCCGGAGGCCGATCATCCGGCCGGGCGCGCTCCCGGCCAGCGCGCGGCTGACCGCGCCGACGTCGCGGACCGTCTGCTCCATGACCGTGCCGGTCCGGCTGACGGAGATGGGCGCCTCCCCGACGCCGAACGCGTACATCATCGTGAACTGGCCGGGTCGTACGGGCGGGATCGGCGCGCCGCACGGCCGCAGGACGAGCGTCGCGGTGTCGCGAGTCTCCTCCCGGCGTTCGGTCACCCGGTACGGGACCGGGGTCATGGCCGTCATCCGTCCCGTCCCCAGGGCGCGCCGTACAGGTCGAGGAGCCGCATGCGGGTGTTCTGCAGCCGGTCGAGCATGACGGCGGCGAACCGGCGCGTCAGCTCGTATCCCAGGGCGGGGTCCTCGGCGCACATCACGCGCACCGCCCTGGCGTCCAGGGCGATCGCCCGGACCGGCTCGGCCGCGAGCGCCCCGAACCGCCAGGCGTACGGCGGGAAGAGCCACGACCAGCCGAGCACGGTGCCCCGCCCGAGCGTCTCGACGATCACGGGGCCGCGGCCCGGGATGTGCAGGTCGAGGGTGACCCGGCCGGCCTGGATCAGCCAGAACCGGTCCGCGCTGCGGCCCTCCTCGAACAGGCGGTGCCCGGCGGGGACCTGGACGTACCGCGCGACCTCCGCCAGCCGGTCGACCTGGTCTTCCGGCAGTCCCCGGGCGAAGGCGTGCGCGGCCAGTGCGGAGCGCGGCACCGCGGTCGTTCGTTCACCCATCGCTCTTCTCCCCTTCCCGCCGGAGCGCGGCCACCTCTTCGGTCAGGTCGATGCCGACCGGGCACCAGACGATGCACCGCCCGCAGCCGACGCATCCCGACGATCCGAACTGGTCGTGCCAGGTTCCGAGCTTGTGGGTGAGCCACTGGCGGTAGCGGCTCTTCGTGGAGGTGCGCACGCTGCCGCCCTGCAGGTGGGAGAAGTCGAGGTCGAAGCAGGAGTCCCAGCGCTGCCACCGCTCGGCGTGCTCCCCGGTCAGGTCGGTGACGTCCTCGACGGTCGTGCAGAAGCAGGTCGGGCAGACCATCGTGCAGTTGCCGCAGGTCAGGCAGCGACCGGCGACGTCGTCCCAGCGGGCGGCCTCCAGGCTGCCGGCCATCAGCTCCCGCAGGCCCTCGGCGGGCATCTCCCGGCCCATCCGTCCGGCCGCCGCGTCCACCTCCGCCCGCGCCCGCGTCTCGGTCACCGGGTCCGCCGGGCGGTGCTCGATCCGCGCCAGCAGGTCGGCGCCCGCCTCGGTGCCGACGTCGACGAGGAACCGCCCCTCCCCCGCGAACTCGGTCAGTGCCAGGTCGTACCCCGAGTCGGCGCCCGGCCCGGTGCCCATCGAGACGCAGAAGCAGGTCTCGCCCGGTTCGGTGCAGTTGACGACGATGATGAAGACGCCGTCGCGGCGCGCGGCGTAGGCGTCGTCGCGGTACCGGTCGCCGGTGAGGACCCGGTCCAGGATCCCGATCGCCCGCAGGTCGCACGGGCGCACCCCCAGGAAGGCGTAGCGCGGCGCCTCCTCCCGGGTCTCGGCGACCTCGAAGCCGTCATCGGTGCGCCGCGCGTCCCACAGTTTGGCGCGCGGCCGGTGCAGGAAGGGCTTCCATGACTGGGGCCCCGCCGAGTGCGCGAACGCGGCGGAGTCCGCCCGCCGCCGGATCCGGTACCCGCCCGGCTCCAGCGTGACGCCCCAGCCGTACGGGAGGTCGTCGGCCGATTCCAGCTCGGCGAGGACGATCGCCCGGTCGCGGACCGTCGGGCCGATCACCGTGTAACCGGCTTCGACCAGCGCGGCGTGCAGCCCGGCCACACCGTCGAGGATCCAGGCCATGCGCACGCCTCCTCACCGACGAGCCCCCTCCTTTCCAGCCTCGGCCCGGGGTCCGGCCGGGACTAGGGCCCGAAGTCCCTCCCGCCCGGGCCGCTCGGTCCGAAGGCCCAATCCAGGGAGCCCGGTTCGTGGTCGATCGGGCCGGGTCAGCGAAGCCGGCGGAGGTGGGGATCCCAGTGCCGGGCCGGGACGACCCGGACCCGCGCGCCGGCGACCACGACGCCCGCGGGCCGGGCGATGACGGGGTCCAGGTCGACCTCGGCGATGTCCGGGTGGTCGTCGGCGAGCCGGGACAGGCGCAGCAGGACGTCCTCGACCGCGGCGGTGTCCACCACGGGCGCGCCGTGGTGGCCGAACAGCAGGGGCGCGCCGCGTACCGAGCGGATCAGCTCGGCGGCGTCCACGTCGGTGAGCGGGGTGAGCCGGGCGGCCC
Source organism: Actinoallomurus spadix (assembly GCF_024055725.1). Taxonomy (GTDB): domain Bacteria; phylum Actinomycetota; class Actinomycetes; order Streptosporangiales; family Streptosporangiaceae; genus Actinoallomurus; species Actinoallomurus spadix. The sequence goes on from NZ_JAMXMX010000004.1 coordinate 355,036, forward strand.
GGTCGCCGAGCACCTCCGTGGCCGCCCCGCCCAGGCCGAAGACGACCAGGGGCCCGAAGACCGGCTCCTGCACGATCCCGCACCGGAGCTCCACCTCCCCGGTGGCCGTCCGCCGCGCGCCGGCGGAGGGTTCCGGGCCGGGACCCGCCGGGGGCAGCCCGTAGGCAGCCAGGAGCTCCGGCACGTCGGCGGGCGGGAGCGGGCCGCCCTCCGGGGACTCGTCGAGGAAGCGGCGGATGATCCGGGTGACCGTGTCCTCCCGGACGTCGGGAAGAACGGGTTCGCTCCCGGCCGGGCGTTCGAGCCACCGGCCGTGGGAGCGGGCGTGGCCGAGTGCGCGGGCCGCGTCCTCGGGGAAGGCGTACGAGGGGACGCGGCGTCCGCCGGGCCCGTACCGTACGCGCACCGACTCGGGCTGGCCGAGGACGACCGCCGTGAACGGCTTGGCGGCTCCTCCGGCCGCGACGGCGGCGGTCAGGTCGGAGAGGGCCGTGGGGACGACCAGGGCGAGGACGGCGTCCACCCCGTCGTCGGCGGCGACCAGGTCCAGGCAGCGCGTGAACCGTTCGGGGTCGATCGCCGCGGTCGTGTCGACCGGGCCGGCGCAGGCGGCCCCGCGCGGCAGCAGCCGCGTCAGCCTGCGGACGGTCTCCTCGCTCAGCGCCGCGGTGGTCAGGCCGACGTCGGCGCAGGCGTCGGCGGCCAGCACGCCCGCCCCTCCGGCGTTCGCGACGATCGCGACCCGGTCCCCGGCCGGTACCGGCTGGTGGGCGAGCAGGGCGGCGGTGTCGAGCAGTTCGCCGAGGCCGTGCGTCGCGGTGATTCCCGCCTGCCGGAACAGCGCCTCCTGGGTCACCGCCGAGGTCGGTCCGGCCGCGTGGGAGGTTGCCGCCCGCCGCCCGGCCGCCGACCGTCCCGCGACGACGGTGAGCAGCGGCACGCGGCGGCCGACGCGCCGGGCGGTCCGCGCGAACTTGCGCGGGTTGCCGTACGACTCGACGTGCAGGACGCCCAGCCGCGTCGCCGGGTCGGCCTCCCACCACAGCAGGAGATCGTTGCTGCTGACGTCGTACTTGTCGCCGACCGAGGCGAAGGACGACACGCCGACGTCCAGCCGGGACAGGTGGTCCCGCAGCGCGATGCCGACGCCGCCGGACTGCGCGACGATCCCGGCCGCGCCGGGCCGCACCGGGAGCGCGGCGAACGTCGCGTCGAGCCGTACGGCGCTGTTGGCGACGCCGTGGCTGCCGGGCCCCACCAGCCGCATGCCGTACCGTCGGCAGGTCGCGAGCAGGGCGGGACCGTCCCCGCCCGGCGTGATCACCACGAGGGCCCGCACGCCCCGCCGCCCGCACTCCTCCGCGACCTCGGCCAGGGACTCCGGCGGCACCGCGAGCACGGCGAGTTCCGGGGCCTCCGGCAGGGCGGCCACCGAGGGCGCGCACGGCACGCCCGCGAGCCGGGTCCCCGCCCGGGGGTCCACCACGGACACCGCGCCCGGGAAACGCCCGGAGACCAGGGTGCGCAGGATCGCCCCGCCGGCCGGTCCGGCGCCGACGACCGCGATGGACGCCGGGCAGAGCAGGTGGCGCAGGCTGGCGACGTCCGCGGAACGCTCCCGCTCGGCGACCGCGTCGAGGTACCGCCCGTCCAGCGTCAGCGGCATCCGCACGTCGACCACGCCGCCCGCGACGCCGCGCTCGACGGTGAGCCCCGCGGAGGCGAAGACGCGCAGCATCACGGCGTTCTGCAGCAGGGTGTCGGCGCGGAACTCACGGACGCCGCGCGCGCGGGCCAGCGACACCAGGTGTTCCAGCAGCAGCGTGCCGACGCCGCGGTGGTGCATCGCGTCCGCGACGGCGAGCGCGATCTCCGCGGCGCCGGGAACGCCGGCGGGCTCGTAGTTCGCGACGCCGATGAGGTCCTCGCCCAGCCAGGCGCCGAGGACGGCGTGGTCCGGGCCGGGCGCGCGGCACAGGCGCTCGGAGGTCTCGTCGGCGAGGCGCGGGCTGAGGCCGAAGAAGCGCAGGTAAAGGTTGTCCGGTGACATGCCGCGGTGCAGGTCCCGGACGGCGGCGAGGTCTCCGGGGCCGATCTGCCGGATCCGGACCGCCGTGCCGTCGATGAGCAGCGCGAACGCCGGCTCGTCGGGCGGTCGCCCGGGGACGGGGACCGGTGCGGCCGCGGCGGCGTGCTCCACCGGGTGTCCGGGGACGGGGACCGGTGCGGCCGCGGCGGCGTCCTCCGGCGGGTGTCCGGGGACGCGGTCCGGTGCGGCGGCGGGGGCGTGCTCCGGCAGGCGCGCTGGTTCGACCATGTCTCACAGCCTCGACCGGCCGGAACCTCCCCGGAAAGGGCTCAAGGCCATCTCTCCGGGGGACCGACGCCCCTGTTCGGCCCGCGTCCTCCCGCGCGAGGCTGCGACCATGGGGACCTGGGGTACGGACGTCGCCGAGACGCATTCGGGCGTCGTGTTCTTCTTCGGAGACCGCGCCTACAAACTCAAGAAGCCGGTCGACCTCGGCTTCCTGGACTTCTCCACCCGCGAGCTGCGCGAACGCGCGTGTCACCGCGAGGTCGACCTGAACCGCCGGTTCGCGCCCGACGTGTACCTGGGCGTCGCCGACGTGAGCATGCCGCCGGGGACGCCGCGCGACCACCTCGTCGTCATGCGCCGGATGCCCGCCGACCGCCGCCTGTCCGATCTCGTCCGGGCGCACGCCCCGGTCGACGACGCCCTGCGGGCGGTCGCGCGCCTGCTCGCCCGCGCCCACGCCGCCTCCCCGCACACGGCCGCGATCTCCGCCGAGGGGAGCCGGGACGCCCTGTGCGCCCGGTGGACCGCGAGCTTCGACCAGGTTCGCCCGTTTCACGGGCGCGCCATCGACGCCGACGACGCCGCGGAGGTGGAGCGCCTGACGCTGCGCTTCCTGGAGTTCCGGGAGCCGCTGTTCGACGCCCGGATCCGCGAGGGGCGCGTGGTCGACGGGCACGGCGACCTGATGGCCGACGACATCTTCTGCCTCGACGACGGTCCCCGCGTGCTGGACTGCCTTGACTTCGACGACCGCCTGCGGTGGCTCGACGGCCTCGACGACGCCGCGTTCCTCGCCATGGACCTGGAACGCCTCGGCTCGCCGGATCTCGCCCGGCGCTTCGTCTCCTGGTACGCCGAGTACGCCGACGACCCGGCCCCGCCGTCGCTGCGGCACCACTACGTGGCCTACCGCGCGTTCGTCCGCGCCAAGGTCGCGTGCCTCCGCTGGGACCAGGGCGACACCCGCGCGGCCGGGGACGCCGGCCGGTACACCGAGATCGCGCTGCGGCACCTGAACGCCGGCTCGGTCGGCCTGATCCTGGTCGGCGGTCTGCCCGGAACCGGCAAGAGCGCCCTCAGCGAGGCCCTCGGCGACCGCCTCGGCCACACCGTCCTGAACAGCGATCGCGTCCGTAAGGAACTCGCCGAGCTGTCCCCCGAGACGCCTGCCCGGGCCCCGTACGGCACGGGCCTCTACGACGCCTCCTGGACCCGCCGCACGTACACCGAGCTCCTCGACCGCGCCGCGCGGCTGCTCTCCTACGGCGAGTCCGTCATCGTCGACGCCTCCTGGACCTCCGCGGAGCACCGGGCCGACGCCGCCCGCCTCGCCGACCGGGCGCGCGCGGACCTGGTCCAGCTGCGCTGTGACAGCCCGCTGGCCGGCGAGCGCCTGCTCACCCGCCCGCGCGGCGTGTCCGACGCCGACCCGGAGATCGCCGCGTTCATGGCCGAAGCGGCCGCCCCGTGGCCGGAGGCCGCCACCATCGACACGTCCGGGCCGGTCGGGGACGCCGTCGAACGCGCCCTGGCCGTGATCCGGCCGCACGGACCCGAGCCCGCCTGGCACCGCCTCCCGCGCCTGTCCCCGGGCTGACCCGGGCCGCCGGGCTGACCCGGGCCGCCGGGCCGCCGGGCCTGCGACGCGTCGCGGATCGCCTCAGTCGTCCCCGGAGCCGAAGGCCACGGCGGAGATCTGCAGGTAGACGCCCTCGGGCTCGGGAACGAACGTGACCTTGGACAGCGCCTGCTCCTGGCCCGCGGACTCCAGGACGACGGTGCCGTATCCCAGCATCCGGCCGAGGATCGACCGGTCGACCGTGAGGTCGGTGACCTTCGACAGCGGCATCATGTCGACCCGGCGGGTGACGATCCCGTGCACGAGCATGACCCGGACCCCGGTCACCGCGAAGAACTCGTCCGACCACTCGTACACCTTGAACAGCAGGCGGCCGAGGAAGGCGAGCCACAGGCACCAGATCACCGTCAGCACGGTGCCCTGCGAGACGAGGCCGCTCAGCACCCCGGCCAGGATCAGGCCGGCGATCGCCTCCAGGACGTACCGCAGCAGCACCGCGGGATGACGCCGGATGATGACCGCGTCCTCCTCCTGAGGCAGCAGGTACCGCTGCAGGTGATGCGGTTCGATGTTGCGCACCATGAGGAACGTGGGGAGTCGCACGAGCGGGACTCTACGCGGACAGGCCCCGAATGTCCCCCGTCAACCGCAGTCGCAGCAGCAGTCGCAGTCACAGCCGTCGCAGTCGCAGCACTCGCAACAGTTGCAGCAGTCACAGCAATCGCACCCGCCGTCGCAGGCCCGGCTGCACCAGCACCGGTCGCCACAGCCACTGTCGCGGTGGACGCTCCACGGGGGCTGCCACAGCCCGCAGGTGCAGCCGACCAGCGAACCGGCGAGGCACGCCAGGCCCCACCCGGGGCGGACGGGCGGCCGCTGCCCGGGGTGGTGCGGCCCGCCCGGCCATCCCGGAGGCGGGGGCTGCGGCCCCGGGCCGTAGGGGTGCTGCGGGCCGTACGGGTCCGGCGGGCCGTACGGGTCCGGCGGGCCGTACGGGTCCGGCGGGCCGCTGGGCCCGTACGCGGCGGGGCCGTGCGCGGCGAACGCGCGGTCGACCGAGCGGCGCACCTCACGGCCCAGCAGGGCCTTCACCAGCCGTGGGCGCTCCAGCTCCAGGTCGCCGAGGGCCAGGTGGAGGCCACGGACGGCGTCGTCGCAGTGGCGGCGCGCCTCGGCCAGGGACGTGCCGGTCGCGCGCAGCGGGTTGAACGCGCCCGAGGCCCGGTCGGCCTCGTAGTCCTCGACGGCGTCGAGGAGGTGTGCGAGGCGGCCGAAGAAGCGTCCCGCCTCGGCGAGCGTCTCCGCGTTCCGCGGCGTGCCCGCCACCACGGCGGTGTGCGCGAAGGCGGCCGCGACCGCCGTCTCCGTCGGCTCGGTCAGCTGCAGCAGGCCGAGCCCGGAGGTCGTCTCCAGGGCCGTCTGGCGGGCCACCGTGTCCCGCAGCACGCCCGGATCCAGTCCCACGGCCGTGCCGGTCCGGGCGCCCGCGGCGTCCCAGCGGCCGGCCATCCAGCCCGCGGTCGCGGCGACGAGCCGCCGGGCGTGGGCGCCGTCGCGGTCGGCGACATGGTCACGGGTCTTGCCGGCCGCGAGCAGCAACGACGTCGCGGCCGCCAGGCGGGCCCCCTCCGCGTGGGATGCGACGACGTCGGCGGTGCGCATGCCTCGCAGCGCGCACGGCCCGGCCTTGCGGTGCGGGGACCGCTCGGGGTTCTGCGCCTCCACCAGCACGGAGATCAGCAAGCCGTCGTAGTTGGTGACCAGCCGGGCCGCCTGCCCGTGCTCGTCGCGCAGCGCCAGGCACAGCCCGCACAGGTGCGCCATCCAGTCCTTGAACAGCGGCGCGCACAAGACATGACGGCAGGGCCGCACGATCCCGAACATCCCCGGCTCCCCCTGAGGTGATTCACGTACGGACCGGATCATCTCGCACAAACAGGCGAAATGCGGGAAGAACCGCCCAGGAACGAAGATGTGTCCAACGGGCAGGTCACGGCCCTGCCCGGCGCGCTCACACACGGGGGGTGGGCGATGGGCGGCGAAGCGGAACCGGACGGGCAGGACCGGGCGGAGGAGGCGTCGCGGCCGGTCGCCCTCGAGGAGACCTTCACCCGGGTCGTCGACGAGGGGCGCCGCCGCCTGTCACGGCCCTGGCTGCCGCTGGTCGCCACCGGACTGGTCGGCGGCGTCGACATCGTGACCGGGGTACTCGCCCTCCTGCTGGTCCAACACGCCATGGCGGCGTCCCCGCTGAGCGAACTGGTCGCCGGGCTGGCCTTCTCCGTCGGCTTCATCGCCCTCACGATGGCCGGCAGCGAGCTGTTCACCGAGGACTTCCTGATCCCCGTGATGACCATCATCGCACGCCAGGCCACCTACCGCGAGCTGGTCCGGCTCTGGTCGGTCACGCTGGCCGCCAACCTCGCCGCCGGATGGATCCTGACCTACATCGTCATCGTCGGCTACCCCCGGCTGCGCCCCACCGCGATCGAGGCGGGTTCGAGCTTCATCGAGCTCGGCACCACGTGGCGCGCCCTGGCCCTGGCCGTCCTCGCCGGGGTGGTCATGACGCTGCTGACCTGGACGCAGCACTCCAGCACGTCACCCGGCGTGAAGCTCGTACCCGCGGTGACCACGGCCTTCCTGCTCGGCGGAGGCGGCCTGAACCACGTGGTGGTCGGCTCTCTGCTGATCTTCGCCGGCCTGCAGACGGGTCACGCGCCGTACGGCTACGCCGACTGGGCCGGCACCGCCGCCCTGGCAGCCGCCGGCAACATGCTGGGCGGGATCCTGCTGGTCACGACCCTGCGCCTGGCCCAGGTTCCCCGCAAGCTGGCCGACCACCGCGCCGCCTCCGCCGCCGACCGCACCGTCCGGCCAGAAGAACCCGACACCTGACCGCAGCCCGCGGCCGTCACCGACGACTCCGCCGGCGAACTCACCGGAAGCGTACGACGATCCGCCCAAGGTTCTCCGGATCGGGCTCGACGTTCTTGTCCAGCTTCCTGAGGTGCGGCTGCCGCAAGAGGGCGAGCACGCGGCTCTTCAGCTTCTGGGACCCCTTGCCCGGGATGATGATCACACGCTCGGCATTCGTCTGCGCCGCCCTGAACATCATCGAGCGCACGGCCTGATCGACGTCCCGCTGACTCTTGAAGATCGGATGCAGGTCGAGCGTGAGCGTCATGACTCTCCTTGTCCCCCGTGCCCTGGCTGTGGCCGTAACCGTCACCCATACCTACGGTCGGAGACCCGATCGGGTTCACGCCGGGGAGGTTGCTTCACGCCGGCCGCCCTGTCGTCCGTGATTCAAGGGGATGGACCCTCCCCGCAGCCGCGGCGGTTCACCGTCGCCTCAACCTGAATGTTCATCCGATTCGGATTATCCATTCAATCGAACGTCGCCGCAAAGGAACCGGCCGATCTCGACGGCCGCCGTCCGCTGTTCACAGCTCGTCGTTCCTGGTCGCCGCCCCCTCCCAGCGAGGCCGCCGGCCTGCACCCGACCTTCATCCCGTCGGAAGCCGTACTGGTCTACGAGCCTTCCCCCCCTTTTTGGACAGGCCATTGATTTCGCTCGGCCCGACCTTTACCGTGATCCATCGTGACAGCCGCCCCAGGAGGACTATCCCGGGCGCGACCATCGCAGTGGAGTCACACGAAGGATCAATGAGGAAAGCAGCCATGGCAAGGAACGCTTATTCTGACTACTTGAATCTCAGCGAGTTGCTGACCTTGCAACAGCCCCGGACGGGGATACAGGACGGCGCGGTTCGCGCGTCTGAGCACTTCTTCATTGTGGTGCACCAGTCAGCGGAATTGCTGCTCACGCAGGTCATCGACGATCTTCGGACCGTGCTCCGGGACTGTGACGCGCATCAGCCCGACCTGGCCGACGCGGAGACACGACTGCGCCGTGCCTGCGGCGTGGTGGACCTCATCTGTCGGCACGTCCAGGTACTGGAGCATCTGCCGCGCGAGCACTTCTTGGCCTTCAGGGATCGGCTTGGCAGGGCCCGCGCGGGAGGGTCGGAGCAGTTTGCGGAGCTGTTCGCGCTGGCCGGGGCAGGTGGCGAGCGCAGTCTGCTGGCCGTGGCCATCGATCGGGCCGTACCGTGGGGTGGAGCTCAGGCGGAGCAGGTCCGGGAAGCGCTCGAATCCTTGGGGCGGGAGTTGCGGCGATGGCAACTCACCCACGTCGCGCTGGTAGAAAGAATGATCGGGGATGAGCCGGGCACGGCCGGTTCGGCCGGGGCGGCGTGGCTGCGCTCACGCATCGGGCCGCCATCCGCACATAGCTCGAATCCTTCCGCCACGCCGTCGCTGGGGGTCGCCGCCTCTCCGGAGACGGCAGCGTGATGGACGTCGGCGTGCGATTCCGCTCAGAGAACGACGATGCGCTTCTTGCGGCCGCCGGCGCATGTGAGGACGCGTGGCATGAGCCGCCGAGCAACGGCGAATGAGCGAAGGAAGCCGATCATGCAGAGACTCACGGACATCATCGCGGACAGTGGCCTTCCGACCCCGTACGACGACGCGACGCTCCTCACCGAGTATCAGAACGCCGGCCACGACCCCGCCGACGTGATCTATCTCAGTCTCGGCGAGACCTGGAGCGAGGTCGCCCCAGGTCTGCGGAAGACGCTCAGCGGCGGCATTCCCCTCCATAGCCATGGGTACATCCTCAGCCCCTACGGCCTGCCCGCACTTCATCGTGCCCTGCGCTCGTACATCACGGACACGCACGACCTGGCCGGGGTCGCCGACCTCGGCGTCGACTATGAGGTGGCGGTCTCTCAGAGCAGCACCCGCACCGCGATGTTCCACTTCGGACGGCTGCTGGCCGAGGAGAACGCAGCATCCGCTGAACACCGCCCCATCGCCATCACCTCCTCACCGGGCTGGGATCACGCCGGCGTCTACACGGCTCTCGGCTTTGACATGCGGTACTTCCCTCTATCCCCACGATCTGGCTACCAACCGGATGCCGAAGAGATCGAAGCCCTCTTGAGCCAGGCGCGCAAGGACACCCAGGGACCCGTCCTGTTGATCATCAACGCCCAGCACAATCCAAGTGGTGTCAACTGGGCGCGGGAAACGGTGCATGCGATGGTTCGCGCGGCACTCGATACCGGCAGTTGCCTGCTCATCGACGACGCCTTCTACGGCGTGCACGATCCCGACGTCAGGCCGACCAACGCCTTGCGCATTCTCCTGGACGAGGTCAGGGATCTGCCACTGGGTCGGCGTCCGCGCTGGCTGGCAGTGCGTTCACTAGGGAAGCAATTCAACAGCAACGGGTGGGGCATCGGTGCGATGACCGGCCCAGTCGACACACTCACACCTTTGCTCACTCGGCTTCTGCCGCAGCACACCTACGTGTCCGCCGTCCCCCTCCAGGCTGCGATGGCCGAGTGGCTTCGGGACCCGTCCTGCAACAGCTACCTCGCCGAACAGCGTGCGCTGTACGCGGCGAAACGCAAGGAGATCACTCGGCGTCTCACCCACGAGTTCGGATATCCGGACGAGGCTTTCTCCGCCGGGAACTGTACCAGCTACATGTTGATGCGCATTCCTCCTTGGTATCACGACTCTCCGGACTCGGAGACGGACTACCGCACCTACTGTCTGTGGCGGACCGGAGTTCTTCTCGGGGAGGCCCATATGACCACGCCCGGCCGACCCCTCAACGATTCGAACGGCTACATTCGGTTCTACCTCGGCCCGCCCCAAGAAACGCTCACCGATGCTCTGGACAGGATGAAAGCCGCCGAACTCACTTGGAAAGGAACAGAGGCCACTGAGCGTCTCACTTCCTCAACCAGGATTGCATGACGTGGCACTCATGGACCACCCGCGGACGTACGCGTCTTCGAAGTGCGACAGGTTGGCCCGCTCGAGCTCGGCGGCGGAGAACACGTCGGTCACGTCACCGGAGGATCTGACGTCAATCGGGTAGCCGCTGCGAACGCCTCGTGTCCCGGCCAGGCAATCGGGGCGTTCGCGGCCGCCCATCTACGATCCGCCGGTCGGAACGGCGGTCAGGGCCGCCATGTCCAGAGCGAGCGGCGCGATGCCGACCAGGTCGAAGCCGGCCGCGCGCAGCAGTCGGCGGTATTCCTCGTCGGTGCGTTCACGGCCGCCGATGTTGTTGACGGCCATGTGCACGTCCCAGGCGATGGCCAGGGACGGTGTGCCGTCCGTCGGGATGGGGCGTTCGATGATGACCAGCCGGGCGCTCTCCGTCATGGCGCGCCGGCAGTTCGCCAGGATCTTGAGGCACTGCTCGTCGTCCCAGTCGTGGAGTATGCGGGAGAGCAGGTAGATGTCGCCGCCCCGCGGTACCTGCTCGGTGAAGTCGCCGCCGACGACCTCGCACCGGTCGAGCAGGCCGTCCTTCTCGAACACCTCGCGGGCCGCGTCGGCGGTCGCCGGCTGGTCGAACAGCACGCCACGAGTGGCGGGAGCCGCCTTCAGGACGTGGCGGAGCAGGTCGCCGTGGCCGCCGGCGACGTCGACGACGGTTCCCACGTCGGCGAAGTCGATCACCTCGGGAACTCGGCTGAACCATGACGACCCGGCCGCCATGGCACCGTGGAAGACGCGGGCCTGCTCGGGATGCTCGTTCAGATAGTCGAAGGGCGGCAGGCCCAGCGCGTGCTCGAAGGCGTTCTCACCCGTGCGGACCGAATGCGTGAGGGAGCCGAAGCTGCGGTAGAAGATCCCCCCGTACAGCCGGGCGACGTCGCGGAGCGCTCCGGTCCGCAACGTCATGCCGAGCCGGGTCAGCTCCCATCGCTCACCGTCTCGGCGCACGACGCCGAGCGACGCGAGGTAGCGCAGTACCCGGTGCAGCAGGTCGGCGTCCGCGTTCGTCAGCAGGGCGAGCTCGGCGCTGGTCGCCGGCTGTGAACCCAGGTGGTCGGGGAGCCCGAGTTCCGCGGCCGCGCACAGGGCCTGGGTGGTCCACGCGCCGGTCAACATCTCGAACATCCGCCGCGTCGCGTCTTCGTCGGCGGACGGCTCCGGCACGGTGTGAGCGAGACGAGACGACTCCGCCGACCGCAGGTGAGTGGTCAGCAGCTCATGGCGGCCGTCGACGAGCAGTTCCAGTCTGCGCGGCCACCCCTGGGGTCGGATCAGGCCCTCGGCACGGAAGTACAGCACGGTGCACCCGGCCGGCCCTTCGTGGGGGTTGAACCCGCCGCCGTCGGGCGTCATTCCGGCGGGGCCGGTGAGCAGCCCCCATAGCCGTTCCGTAAGGTGAGGCTCGGACACGTGGAGCGCGAAATGGGTCTCGTGGCCGGCCCGGCGTTCGTCGTCCATCAGCCGTTCGAATCGTTCACCGGATCTCGGGGGACAAACGAAGATCTCGACTTCACCGCCGTGATCGGGATCGCCGCCGGTGATCGTGGCGTGCACGATCTGGACCGGCAGATCCTCCTCGGGTATGCCATATCCGCGGGCCACCCTGCCGCGTACGACGGTGCTCGGCTGGGGCGACGCGGCGGTCAGTCCCATCGCTGCCAGCCGGGCGAAGAACGCATCCGGCCGGCCGGACGGGAAGACCATGACCGAGCCGTGCACGAAACGGCAGTGTCGTGCGATCTCCGCGACGACATGCGCAGGCGTGCCATCGGGCAGTATTTCGGCGAGCAGTCGGCCGGTGCTCAACGAGCGGGTGAACTCCATGACTCGGCGTATGCGCCGCACGTCGACATCGTAAAGCGGTGATTCACCGGCGTTCTCGGCCTCGCCGGAAAAATGCGCGGTCGTCATCCTGGCCCCGAATCCACTTGGGAACAACGTTGATCATCGTTACACACAGCCCCAGGAGTTTCCAGCGATCACAGCAGACGAACGTCGACACAGCAGTTTTGTTCGATTCATCAAATAATCTGTCAAACCCCTGAGCCGCCGACGGATGGTCGACTGGAATCACCACCGAGAAGCGATAATTCAGCGCCTCGTCGTTCACCGGTGCGCAATCGGCGTACGGGTGCCGGGGGCCGGCCGATCCCTGTGATGACCGTCATTCAGCCGACGACCGCGCCGCCTCGGCCGCAGCCCGCAGCCGTCACTCCTCACCGGAGGCGAATCGGTGCTCAGAGTCACCGGCCGCCGACGGCGTTGCGCCGGGGAACTCATCGGAAGCGGATGATGATCCGCCCAAGGTTCTCCGGATCGGGCTCGACATTCTTGTACAGCTTCCTGAGGTGCGGCTGCCGCAAGAGGGCGAGCACGCGGCTCTTCAGCTTCTGCGACCCCTTGCCCGGGATGATGATCACACGCTCGGCATTCGTCTGCGCCGCCCTGAACATCATCGAGCGCACGGCCTGATCGACGTCGCGCTGACTCTTGAAGATCGGATGCAGGTCGAGCGTGAGCGTCATGAACTCTCCTTGTCACCGTGACCTGACCTCGTAGCCATCATCCATGCCTACGGCCGAAGATCCGATCGGGTTCAGGCCGGTCTCGTCGCCACTTCACGGTGGGATGCGACGCCGGTAGCCACGGGCACGCGTTAGCCAGCGCTATAGCGCGGCGTATGCGGCCGCCGGCAGCGACATGAAGGTTTTTTCAATTGCTAATATGGTGACTTGATGAAGGATGCGGGCCGTGCGCGGTCCCGATCGAGGAGGTCGAGCGGGTGGGGCGTGGGAGAGCGAAGGCGAAGCAGACGAAGGTCGCGCGCCGGCTGAAGTACGGCGGCGCGGGCACCGACCTCGATCGCCTGCGGAAGGAACTGGGCGCCGACGCGTCCGCCGCCGAGGAGAGCGAGCGTGCCGAGGCCGGGCGGGTCGACGCGGACGACACGGAGGCCGAGTGATGCCGGTCCCGCTCTACCAGGCCAAGGCCGAGCTGTTCAAGACGCTGGGTCATCCGGTGCGCATCCGGGTTCTGGAGCTGTTGTGCGAGGGGCCCACACCGGTCCGGGACCTGCTGGCCGCGATCGAGGTGGAGGCGTCCAACCTGTCCCAGCAGCTCGCGGTGCTGCGCCGGGCCGGGATCGTGACCGCCCACCGGGAGGGCTCGACCGTCGTGTACGAGCTGGCCGGCGGTGACGTGTCGGACCTGATGCGCGCGGCCCGGCGCATCCTCACCGACCTGCTCGCCGACCAGGGTGAGCTGCTCGCCGAGCTGAAGGGCGAACCGGCCGCGAGGACGACCGCGTGAGCATGCCCCTGCCCCTGCGCCGCCTCGGCGGCCTACTCCCCGGCCGGCTCGACTGGGCGCCCGCCCGGCGCTCGCCCGGCCGTGACCTGCTGGCCGGGCTGATCGTGGCGGTGGTCGCGCTGCCGCTCGCCCTGGCGTTCGGCGTCAGCTCCGGGCTGGGCGCCCAGGCCGGGCTGGTCACCGCGATCGTCGCCGGCACCCTGGCCGCCGTGTTCGGCGGCAGCAACCTGCAGGTCTCCGGCCCGACCGGGGCGATGACGGTCGTACTGGTGCCGATCGTCGGCCGGTACGGCGCCGACGGTGTGCTCATGGTCGGGCTGATGGCCGGGTTCGTGCTGGTGCTTCTCGCGGCGCTGCGGGCGGGCCGGTTCGCCGGGTTGCTGCCCATGCCGGTCATCGAGGGCTTCACCGCCGGGATCGCGGTGGTCATCGCGCTTCAGCAGGTGCCCGCCGCGCTCGGGGTGACCGGTGTGCACGCCGACAAGGTCTGGCGGGCGGCGGCCGTGGCCGCCGCGCGGTACGGCGAGCATCCCACGGTCGCCGCCCCCGTGATGGCCGTGGCCGTCGCCGCGCTCATGCTGGCCGGGGCCCGGATCCGGCCCGGCGTGCCGTTCTCGCTGGCCGGCATCGTGCTGGCGACGCTCGTCGCGCAGGTCGCCCCACTCCACGTGGCCCGCATCGGGGCGCTACCGGCCGGTCTGCCCGCACCCTCGCTCGGCTTCCTGGACCCCGGCATGGCCGCGGCGCTGCTGCCGTCCGCGCTGGCCGTTGCGGCGCTGGCCGCGCTGGAGAGCCTGCTGTGCGCGACCGTCGCCGACGCGATGAGCGTCGGCGAGAAACACGACCCGGACCGCGAGCTGTTCGGCCAGGGCATCGCGAACCTGGCCGCTCCCCTGCTCGGCGGCGTCCCGGCCACCGCCGCGATCGCCCGGACGGCCGTCAACGTACGCGCCGGGGCCCGGTCCCGGCTGGCGGCGCTGACGCACGCGGCGGTGCTCGCCGCCATCGTGTTCACGGCCGGTGGTCTGGTCGGCCGGATCCCGCTGGCCGCGCTGGCCGGCGTCCTGCTGGCCACCACCGTCCGCATGGTCGAGGTCGGCTCGCTGCGCGCGATCACCCGGGCCACGCGCGGCGACGGGGTCGTGCTGATCCTGACGTTCCTCGTCACCGTCGTGTTCGACCTGGTCACGGCGGTCGCCGTCGGTGTCGCGCTGGCCATCGTCCTGGCGCTGCGCGCGGTCGCCCGCACGGCCCGGCTCGACCAGGTGCCGCTGGAGGCCGGCGACCACACCGACGAGGAGCGGCGGTTGCTGGCCGAGCACATCATCGCGTACCGCTTCGACGGCCCGCTGTTCTTCGCCGCCGCGCACCGCTTCCTCCTCGAACTGTCCGAGGCCACCGACGTCCGGGTCGTCATCCTGCGGATGTCGCGGATCTCCACCCTGGACGCCACCGGCGCGGGAGTGCTCCGCGACGCCATCACGCGTCTGGAACAGCACGGCGTCACCGTGCTCATCTCGGGGATCAAGCCGGGGCACGACCAGATCCTGGCCGCCCTCGGCGTCGCGGACCATCTGCGCCGCGACGGCCTGATCTTCCCGGACACCCCGGCGGCGATCGCGCACGCCCGTACGCTCCTCCGCCGGGAGGTGCCCGGCGCGGCCGCCGGGAACGTCAGGAGCGCGTGAGGGCCGAGCGCCGGACCCGCGGCCTCACCAGGGGAGCACACCGGCGCGGTCGGTCACCGTGCCGGTGGGCGTGTCGGGCCCGAGGGTGGCGATGCGCACCGCGGCCTCGGCGCCCTCCTCGACGCTGTGCCCGGTGTGGCCGGTGAACTCGGTCGCGGTCTGGCCGGGGTCGACCGCGTTGAAGCGGACGTCGGGGGTCGCTTTGGCGTACTGCATGGTCAGCATGGTGACCGCGCTCTTGGACGAGCCGTACGCGGCGAGCGGATACCGCGACTCGACGCGCTCCGGGTCGTGGGTCAGCGTAAACGACCCGAGTCCGCTGGTGACGTTGATGACGGACGGAACGGTCGCCGCTCGCAGGAGCGGCAGGAACGCATGGGTGACCCGTACGAGGCCGAAGACGTTGGTCTCGTAGACGTGGCGGATCTGGTCCACCGTCATGTCCTCGGGCGCGGTGACCTCACCGAGGATTCCGGCGTTGTTGATGAGGACGTCCAGGTGGCCGGCCTGCGCGCGCAGCGTCTCGACCGCCGCGTTCACCGACGCGTCGTCGGTCACGTCCAGCTGGATGAACTTGGCGCCGAGCCGGTCGGCGGCCTCGCGACCGTTCTCCGGGTCGCGGGCTCCGATCCAGACGGTCTGGCCTGCCTCGATGAGCCGGCGCGCGGTCTCGTGGCCGAGGCCCCGGTTGCCGCCAGTGATCAATGTGGTCGTCATTCGCCGTTCCTTATATGCCGTCGGTGTGGATGTGAGGGCGTGTCGTACTAGTGGGCGGGGCGGAACGGGCGCAGCAGGCGGATGCCGTCCTCGATGGAGCCTTCGATCAGCTCGAGCATCTGCGGGACGAGTTCCTGCATCCGGGGCGCGGCGAGGTGGGCCTCGAGTTGGGCGCGGGTCTCCCAGCGTTCGTAGATGACGAACGAGCCGGGCCGGCCCTCGACCTCGTGGGCCTCGTAGTCGATGTTGCCCGGGTCGTTGCGCGAGGGGGTGACGGCCGCGGTGATGAACGCCTCGAGGTCGGCCTCCCTCCCCGCCTTCGCCTTGGCGTCCCAGATGACGGTCACGTAGCCGTTGGGGGTCGCGGTCATGTTGATCCCTTTCCGAGCCGGCAGGTTGATGTGCCTACGAGGGTGGCTCAGCGGCCGTGCCGGCAGCCTCCGTCAGCTGACTGACATCTGAGGGCCGGCATGCTCACATCAGGGCCGGGGCGGTACTGCGGCCCGGAGGGCGGATCTCACGGCCGGGCGGCCGGCGGCTCGGGGGGCCGCGCCTCGAGGGCGTCGCGGAGCGCGGCACGGGACGTGATCCCCAGCTTCGGGAACACCCGGTACAGGTGCGACGAGACGGTTCGCGGCGAAAGGAACAGCCGCGACGCGATCTGTGGGTTCGACAGCCCTGTCGCCGCGAGCCTGGCGACCTCCAGCTCCTGAGGGGTGAGGGGCGCGCCGGCCTTGCCCGGGGCGGTCCGCGTCATTCCGGTGGCGCGGAGCTCTGCCGCCGCCCGGGCCTCCCACGAGCGTGCCTCGAGCTGCTCGAAGCGGTCGCGGGCGGCAGCCAGCTGTACGCGGGCGTCGCGGTTGAGTCCCTGACGGCGCAACGTCTCGCCGTACGCCAGATGAGCACGGCCGACCTCGAATGGCCACTGCTCGATGCCCGGCACCGCGAGCGCCTCCTCGAAGCGCCGGGGCATGTCCTCGGAAGCCGAGGTCATCGCCGTGATCGTGGCCGAGGTCAGCGCGAACCGCGACGAGAGGCGGGCGACGTCGGCGTCGCGCACCGCGTCCGCGTGCCGTCGCGCCTCGTCGAGGCGCCCGGTACGCACGGCCGCCTCGACGAGGTCCGGCGCGGACCACACGGCCTCGGGGTTGAAGAGCGGCAGCGTCCCGGGTGTGCAGATCGCCGTGGCGTGCCGGAAAGCCGTCTCGAAGTCGCCGGCGCCCGAGGCTGCCCGGGCCGCCGCCTGGTGAGCGCAGTTCTCCATCCGCCGCAGCCCCCTGGGCCCTGACCAGCCCCAGATGGCCTCGCAGTGGTCACGGCAGGCGTCGAGGTCGCCGCGCTGGGCCGCGACCATCGCGGCGACGTAGTGCCCCACCTGAGCGAACAGATGGTAGCCCGTCTCCTCGCACAGCGCGATCAGCTCGGCCGCGGCGTCCGCCGACGCCCGCCACCGGCCGGCGTACAGGTCGTCGAGGGCAACGAAGATCAGACCCGGCATACTCGCCCCGACCGCGCCGCCGTCGCGGCCGTCGCGGATGACCTGGGACACGGCCTCGCGGCAGGCCGGGAGGCGGTCGAGGTACGAGGCGGCCAGGGCGGTGCGGATGACCACGTCGGCGTCGGTCTCGCCCTTCAGCTGCGCGATCTCGTCGTCCAGGCGGCGCAGCAGGTCGTCGGTGACGCCGCCGGGGTCGTGGTGGATCCGCGCCAACGACACGGCGGCGGCGGGAGGCGCGTCGGGAAACCGGGCGAGCATGCCGGCCAGAGGCTCCCAGTGCTCCGGCCGGCCCGAGTATTCGCCGGCGAGCGTGAGGGTGAAGAGCGCGGTCTCCAGCTCGCCGTGGGGCAGGCCGGAGGGGAACGGAACCTGCTCGATCGTCTTCAGCAGGAGCGCGAGGGCCGTGTCCGCGTCACCCTCCGTTACGAGCACGAGGAAGCCGGCGGCGGCGGCCGCCGCAAGTGACCGGGCCGCCGGGTCGCCCCGCACCTCGCGCATGATCTCGTGCGAAATCTCCAGATGACCGGCGACCCAGGCGGCGACGTAGGCGGCCTGCGACCTGCGGCGCCTCCGGTCGATCTGGCCGGGGCTCAGCTCGGCCGCACGCCGCAGCCGCATGATCGCGCCGGCGGCGTCGCCGCGCCGCAGGCTGATCTGGGCCGCCGACTCGATGACGGCGGCGACCACCTCGTCGGGCGCCGTCGTGGCCCTCGCGAGGTGATCACCGCGACGTTCGGGCTGGTCGGCCAGGGCGTCGGCCAGCCGGCGGTGGGCGCCGCGTCGCTGCTCGCCGGTGGAACCGTCGACCACCGCACACCTGACCAGCGGATGCCGGAAGCGCACGGCGCGGCCGCTCGCCGCGACCTTGACCAGGTGGTCGCGCTCCGCGGGAGCGAGCCCGTCGAGCAGACCCGGCCCGCCGGCCGCCTCGAGAACGCCGATGTCGCCGGAGCCTTCGAGAGCCGCGAGAAGCAGCAGGTCGCGCGTCTCCTGTGGTAGTCGTTCGACGCGGGCGGCGTACAGGGTACGGACTTCTCGCCCCTGGCCGCTCACCCACCCCACCCGTCCGCCGTACGGAGCGCCGGACGCACTGGTGGACCCGGCGAACTCGAGCAGAGCGAGGGGATTGCCCTGCGCTTCGCCCGCCACCGTCAGGAGGATCCGGCGAGGGAGGTGAGCGAAGCGCCGGGACAACAGTCGCAGTGCGTCCGCGTCGTCGAGCGGCGCGATCTCGAGCTCTGCCAGGCCGGTGGGCCGGAACGACCCGCTGGACTCCGCTCGCCGGGTCCCGAGCAGCCCGATGCGGTGACCGCCCAGTCTTCTGGCGACGAAGGCCACCGCGGACCGGCTCGCGTGGTCGATGACGTGGAGGTCGTCGACCACGAGGAGCAGCGGCTGTTCCTTCGCAACCTCGCCGAACAGCGACAGGGCCGCGTTCAGGACGGCGATCGGGCGCGGCGCGGGGCCGACGCCGAGACCGAGCGCGACCTCGAGGGTCTCTTTCAGGGAACGCGGCAGACGGCCGAGCTCGCGCGACAGCGAGACGACGAGCTGGTGCAGGCCCGCGAAGCTGATGTCCGTCTCGTACTCGACGCCGCTCCCGCGGATGACGCGCATCCCCTTCGCGACCGCCAGCTCGGCGGTCGCGTCCAGGAGCGCCGTCTTTCCCACACCTGGATCACCGGTGAGCAGGAGGGCGGCTCCGTCCGTCCCGGCCTCGTCCAGGAACGCCGCGAGCTCGGCGAGCTCGCGGTCTCGCCCGACCAGTCCGGTCGGGTCGGCGCCCACGCCTGCCACTACCTTCGCCCGCCTCGCATTCGCCGCGTCCCTCGTCCTGCCGCGCCGAGCAGTCGAACGACCGGCCGCGCACGTGAGCAGGCATTATCTCACCGGCAGAACGCGCGTGCGAAGGGCCCGTGTCCGCGCGGGCGGCCACCACGACGCATCAGCGGCCGCCCGGGAGCCGGCGCAGCCGGCGGGCCTCCTCGGTGCCGATGAGGGGTTCGGCCGTGTCGAGCAGAGCGTCCAGTTCGGCTTTCGGCTCCGGCGCCGTGCCGCCGCCGTGCTCCACCCCAAGGGTGCGGAACGCCCGGTCGAGTCCAGTCCAGGTCTTCGCGCTCGCGACCGTGAGCCCTCGTCCGCGGGCTCACGACCGGCGACGACGTCGGCGCCGACCGTGCCCGTCTGATCGCTGCCGCAGCAGAAGATCCCTTGGTCATGGGCGAGGCCGCCCGCAACCTGGCCGTCGAGCGATCACGCTGGAGATCGCGCCCGCATACGTGTCGGAGGAACAGGCGGCCGAGTGGCTGGCGCCCTTCGCCGACGAGGTCGGCGCAGCCCTCGAACGAGTGCTGGCCGCCCGTCGCTACGCCGCCACCGGCGACCTGCGCAGTCTGCAGGGCGAGTACCCCTAGATCGGCGGCTGGGCGTCTTACGTGAGGTTGATCACGGCGACTTCGACGCATGCCATCTGGTCGTCGGGAACGGGCTTTCCGTCGAGGCCGTAGCCGCTGTAGCTGCTCGTCCCCCCGGCGGCCGGTGCGAGCGGGTCCATGACACCAGCGCCTCACGCAGCCGGGCTCGAAGGGCCGGATCGATGGTTCCCTCGAGCACCTTGAGTAGCCCGCGCCTCATCAGGTCGGATACGTCGGCCTTATTGACCGAGAAACCCTCACGGGCACGGACCAGGCCCCACACCTGACCAGCGACAGCCGCATTCCAGCCTATGTCGGTCGCATCCTTGATGAACCGCCGAAAACCGCCCTCGCTCGCCGAATAACTCGGGACCGCCGCCGCCAACCCGGAATGTTCGCCATCAATGTCGACAACGAGCCCGCCGCCACCACCAGGACCCTGGGCATTCCCCGCACTGAATGGATCAGACCACTCAGAAACTTCTACGCCCGGCGGGTAACCCCCGCGACCGCTCGCATCAGCCGGGTTGACATTGAATGGAACAAGCGCCTGCGACCCGCCAGACCAGTCCTTGGACCCTCCGACCCCGAAATCATCGGGGGCGGCAGTGGGGTCGGGGGCGAGGCCGAGAATCTGAATTGTCTCGGGATCGACCCCCGGCGGGGGCTGGTAAACCTCTCCCTCCGGGGTGAACACCGGCCCTGTAATGAGCGACGTGATTTCGGCGATGGCGGCGAGCTGCGCCTCGTGCGCGTGCTGCAGGGTGGTGCGCTCGCGTTCGGCGTCGGCGCGGGCGCGTTCCAGCTCGGCCCGGGCGTCGTCGGCGGCCTGGGGGGCGCGGGCGACCGGCCTGGCGGTTCGGCACTCCCGCGACCGTCGACGACGGCACATTCTCCTACCGGTCGGCGCTGCGCTGGCCCGACAGGAAGTTCGATCTCGGCGCATACGCCCACGGAGCGGCGGCCACCGCTGCGGCCGGGCGAATGGTCGAGCACATGCGCGCGTGGGTGGACGCGGGCAGCCCCTCCCCGGTGCTGCACGTTCTGCCCGCGGCGACCCCTGACGGCGACCTGCCGGACGGGGCGGGCGATCACCGCTCCGGCGATGTAGTCGATGTCCTCAACAGTCGCCTCGTGTAGGGCGCGGTCTATGACGCCCCGGGCCGGGTCGTTTAGGGTTTTGCGGTATGGGTGTGGTGGGTTGTTGGGCAGGGTGGCGTACGTCGCGGTACAGCGCGGCCGGGGGTGAGGCGGCGTGTGTGCAGGCGGGTGTGGCGACGGTGTGGCCGGATGGGCGCGTCACGTTGGGGGCCGGCCCTGGGGCGGTGGTCCTGCGGGCTGCCTTCGAGTCTGGACCGCCGTCGGCCGCGGTCGTGGGGGCTGTGGATGACGTTGATCAGGGTCTGTCCGGGGTGGGAAGGCCGGGGGTGGGGGCGCCGGCGTTCGGTGACGAAGCGTGGACGGGTTCTGCCGGCCCGGTTCGGGCGGACGATCCACGGTCTGAGGCCCTGAACGGTGCGCTGGACTCCCACACCGGCTTCGTGCGCGCGGTCGGGACCCGGGTCTTGGCCTCCGTCCGGGAGAACGGCCTGCCGTATCGGCCGCCGGCTCAGACGGGTGATTCGCCGGCCGGAGCCGTTGATGGGCTGCTTGGGGTGATCTCGTATGCGACCGGGCGGCTGGAGGGCGCTGGTGCCGATGTCGCGGGCCGGTGCCTGCAGTTCGCCGAGGCGGTCTTGGCCGGGTTGTTTCCCCAGGGCATCGCACCTTCTGCGGGGGTGCGGTGGGTGGATGATACGGCGGCGTCGGCGGATCTGAGCGCGCGGCGCTGGCTGAACCGGCCCGGTAGTTGGGAACCGGTCCGATCCTGGGAAGCGGTGTTCGAGACGGTCGCGGGGCACAATACCGCCACGGTCGTCGTCGTCGGCCGTCCGGAGGTCAGTCACGCTCTCGTCGCCGTCAACACCACCGACGGTGTCAAAGTCCTCGACTATGACGGCGACACCGCCGTGCTCGAAGATTTGACTCCCGCCATGCTCGACCGGTTCGACAGCCCGCTCGGCTCGGTCGAACAGGCTCGCGCCCTGCACATCGAGCTGACCACCGCACGACCGTTGACCGGCCAGGTCACCATCCCGAGTCTGTCCAGCCAGGACATCGTCGCCGTGCTCACCGACAAGGCCAGTCCCCACATCGGCATGCCGAAGCGGAAGCAACCCGTCGACTGGGTCGCGCCCCCCGCCCCCCAGGGGAAGCTCACTGAGGCGGAAAAGCGGGCCGCCCTGCTGGACGCCGCCAAATACGCGCAGCGCATAGACCCGTACGAAAACGCGCCGCACACCAAAGTGACAGCTGGGAAGGTTTTTTTTAAGGCTCTTCGCAAGGCCGGCTGGAAAGTCAACACCGAGGTTGCCGAGGGGGTGTGGTCGGAGGTGAAAAAGCCGGCTCCGGGTATCGATTGGGTCGCGCCCCGCCCTCCCCAGGGGAAGGTCACTGAGGCGGCCCTGCTGGACGCCGCCAAATACGCGCAGCGCAAAGACCCGTACGAAAACGCGCCGCACACCGAAGTGACATCTGTGCACGACTTCTTGAAGGTTCTTCGCGAGGCCGGCTGGAAAGTCAAAACCGAGGCTGCCCGGGGGGCGTGGTCGGAGGCGAAGACGGGAGAGCGGGATCCGGGTATCGACTGGGTCGCGCCCCGCCCTCCCCAGGGGAAGGTCACTGAGGCGGCCCTGCTGGACGCCGCCAAACACGCGCAGCGTATAGACCCGTACGAAGACGCGCCGCACACCGAAGTGACATCTGTGGCCGGCTTCATGACGGCTCTTCGCGAGGCCGGCTGGATATTCAGAAGCGGGCCCGACGGGGAGGTATGGGCTGCGGTGAAAGGCGGGCAGACGGTTCCGGTTGTGTGGGCCCCGCCGCCCGCCCCCCGAGGGGAAGCCAGTGAGGAGGACCTGCTGGACGCCGCCCGCAAGGCGGTGAGTCAAAAGGTGATGTCTTCGCTCGGCTTCAAGGAGGCTCTTGAGACCGCCAAATGGATTTTTGGGGGGGAGGCTGCCAGGAAGGCGTGGAGGGCGGCGAAAAAGGAGCGGCCGGCTCCGGCTCCGTGGGTCCCGCCCCCCGCCCCCCAGGGGAAGGTCACTGAGGCGCACCTGCGGGACGCCGCCCTCAATGCGATAGGAAATGGCGTGTCAAATGTGCAGGTCTTCAAGGACTTTCTTGGGCACGCCACCCCCAAATGGAGGTTCGACGCTGAAGTCGCCTCGAAGGCGTGGAAGAAGGCGAAGAATGACTGGGTGACTACGAAGCGGCTCGTGGTTGCGCGGGTTTCCGAGGGTGGCTCTGATCTTGAGGCCGCCGCGGGTGCTGTCATCGAGGCCGGGGAGGCCGGCATGGCCTCGTATGACTTCGATTTCGCGGCCATCGAGGGCGGCTGGGGTGTGACTTCGGGGGATTTGCCCGGTCGGCTCGCCGCCGTTTACCCGCGCCAGTTCCGGCAGTGGTGGGCTTTGGACGCGGACTTGGGTTTTGAGGTCTCCTATGTCGGGCTGAGGTATGACCTGACCGATCGGCACAGGACTCCTTATCCGACCCCGCGTGGGGTCCATCCCGATAAGGTTCGTGTTCTCGACGCCAACGCCCTTGACCCCACTGCGGCGTCGGGGCCTAAGGGTAAGGAGGTGGACAGGCCGGGTTGGCCGCAGGCTCCTGTTTCTACGGGGGTGCAGGAGGGTGGCGTTGGTCGAGCGGTCGCAGGCGAGGAGGCCCTTGTCCAGTCGGATGTGGCCATGCTGGCGGAGAATTTGGCCAATGCCGTAAATTTCGGGAAGTTCGGCCTGGCCTCTTCCACCCTCGAATCGGAGTTCTGGTCTATTCCCGGTAGTTCTTTGGGAGAATTGATCGAGCGGCTGGCCGCCGCTCGCCCCGGCCAGTTCCGGTCCTGGTGGGCGTGGGATGATCACGGTGATTACGTCGCTCATTACGGGCCGGTGTTCACCCCGGAGGGAGAGCTTTACCCGCCCCCGCCGGGGGTCGATCCCCGGACGATTCAGATTCTCGGCCTCGCCCCCGACCCCACTGCCGCCCCCGATGATTTCGGGGTCGGAGGGTCCAAGGACTGGTCTGGCGGGCCGCAGGCGCTTGTTCCATTCAATGCCAACCCGGCTGATGCGAGCGGTTACGGGGGTTACCCGCCGGAGCTGGGCGTAGAGGTTTCTGATTGGTCTGTTTCCTTTAGTGCTCCGGTTAGCCTGGACGAGGGGAGCTCCAAAGGTAAGGAGGTGGACAGGTCGCAGGCGCTTGTTCCATTCAATTTCAACCCGGCTGATGCGAGCGGTTACGGGGGTTACCCGCCGGAGCTGGGCGTATCGGTTTCTGAGTGGTCTGATCCATTTAGTGCGGGGAATGTCCAGGGTCCTGGTGGTGGCGGCGGGCTTGTTGTCGACATCGATGGGGAACATTCCAGGTTGGCGGCGGCGGTCCCGTTGTATTCGGCGAGCGAGGGCGGTTTTCGGCGGTTCATCAAGGATGCGACCGACGTGGGCTGGAATGCGGCTGTCGCTGGTCAGGTGTGGGGCCTGGTCCGTGCCCGTGAGGGTTTCTCGGTCAATAAGGTCGACGTATCCGGCCCGATGATCAGCGGGCTGCTCCGGATGCTCGAGGAAACCACCGATCCGGCCGTTCGAGCCCAGCTGCTCAAGGCGCTGGCGTCATGGACCGGCTCGCACCGGCCGCCGGGCCCTGACATCACCCGCGACGAAAAACCGCCGGGCCCTGACATCACCCGCGACGAAAACCCGCGGGGCCCTGACATCACCCGCGACAAGAACAACGTCCGCTGGGCGGCGAGCAGCTACAGCCGCAAAGGCCCCGACGGACAGCCCGTCCCCGCCCACCTGAAGGAATGCGTCGAAGTCACCGTGATCAACCCCGCGTAAGACGCCCAGCCGCCGATCTAGCTAGGGGTACCCTCCCTGCAGACTGCGCAGGTCGCCGGTGGCGGCGTAGCGACGGGCGGCCAGCACTCGTTCGAGGGCTGCGCCGACCTCGTCGGCGAAGGGCGCCAGCCACTCGGCCGCCTGTTCCTCCGACACGTATGCGGGCGCGATCTCCAGCGTGATCGCTCGACGGTGAGGGGCCTCGCGTTTTCCGGACAGCTGCGTTGTGTCCGATTTAAGCAGCGAGCTGTGGACTCAGATACTCATCCTCAACCTCTTTTGGCGTCTTGTAGCCGAGTCCCGAATGAAGCCGCCTTCGATGTATCTGACAACCTGACGGCGTGCTTTAGCGCGGTCGGTAAACTCGAAACGATTCAACCACTGGTTCTTCAGCAAGAACGATTCGGCCATCGCGTTGTCCCAGCAGACACCAGTCCGGCCGATAGACTGCCGCATCCCCATGACCTTGAGTTTGCCTGCGTAGCCGAGCGATGTGTAATTAGAACCGCGATCAGAATGAAAGATCGCTCCCTCGGCGATCGGTACGTTCGTTGCGGCCATGTCGGTCGCCGCTTCGATCAGCGAGGTCTGGAAATGATCAGCCATCGCCCAGCCGACGACCTTCTTACTGAAACAGTCGATGACCGTGGCCAGATACAAAAAGCCTTCCCAAGTGGGAATGTAGGTGATGTCACCGACGAACTTCGTGCCCGGTGCGTTCGCGGTGAAGTCTCGCCCGACCAGGTCCGGGATGCGATGGTGGAGGTCGGCGTCGGTCGTGGCGGGCCGCCAGGGCCCGGGCTGGCAGGCCCGCAGGTCCAGCTCGCGCATCAACTGCCGGACCAGTTCCGGGCTGACCCGCTCACCGTGGCGTTCCAGCACCTCGTGCACGCGCCGGTAGCCTTCAGATCCCCCTTCAGCCGTCCGCACTCGGCTCCGTTTCGGCTCCTTGCGAGCAGGTAGCCCAGTACGCCGGAGATAAGACCGGACAGAAGTGCAGTAATGACAAGAAGAAGTGCATGCAACGTCGATACCTCCGGGAAGTGCCACCAGCCAGGGGCAGCCAGCGGAAAGGCCTGGTCACTGTGACGGCAGGACCCTCGCGAAGCCATGCATGTCATAGCAGTTCCGGCCATAGACCGGAACGGTGCAGCGACATCTCCTAAGTTCCGATAACCAGGGATATCAGTCACTTCTAGGCGGGGTCGTCGCTGATCTCTGCCCTACGGATAGTGCTGCCGCCCCTGGCGGTTACGACTACCTTTTCATGCCGCCACTGCCGCAAGTGCTGCCTATCGGGATATCCTCAGAGACAGGAGGGGAGTAGCCCTAGAACAGGCAGCGTCGTCACCACGGTCTCAAGAGACGTTATGCGGCCCGCGCCGTCACGAGCGGAAAAAACAAGCGGCAGCGATGCACCTGTTCCAGACACCCAGAACAGGGCCTCCGACGAGTAGCGCGCCGGCTCACCCGATTGGGGAACGAAAGTGGACCTCCGGGCGTCGCAGTCCAGAGGTTGATGGGCTCCCGGGCGGGCCCGTCACGCCTGGGCGACCTCGGTCTCGGGGGCTTCCGGGGAGGGGGACCGGCGGGACTCCTGGGCGCGTACGGTCGAGCGGTTCAGCGCCCACATCGCGGCGAAGCCGATGACGAGGGCGGCGAGCACGCCGAGGTTGGCGAAGGCCCAGGCGCCGGACCGGCCGCCGAGGCCGAGGGGCTTCAGCAGGTAGCCCTGCCATTTCAGCCAGCCCGCGGCCGTGTTCGTCACGAGGCCCCAGCCGACGGCGGTGGCGGCGAGCAGGACGAGCGGGGGCAGCGGGGGGACGTCGCCGTACCGCCCCGCCGGCCGGTACAGGTCGGTCTCGTCGTAGTCCCGGCGGCGGCGCGCGACGTCGGCGAGCATGATGCCGCACCAGGCGGCGACGGGAACGCCGAGGGTCGTGAGGAAGCCGGTGAACTGGCCGAGGAAGTTCCCGGAGACGAAGACGACGTAGACGGTGCCCAGCATCATGAGCACGCCGTCGGCCAGGGCGGCGGCGTACCGCGGCACGCGCAGGCCGGCCGCCAGCAGCGCCAGGCCGGACGAGTAGATGTCGAGGACGGCGCCGCCGACGAGGCCGAGCACCGCGACGGCGGCGAACGGGATGAGGAACCAGGTGGGCAGGATCGTCGTGAGCGCGCCGATCGGGTCGGCGGCGATCGCCTTGCCGAGGTCGGCCGAGGATCCGGCGAGGAGCAGGCCGAAGATGAGGAGCACGGCCGGCGCGAGGGAGGCGCCGAAGGTCGTCCAGCCGACGACGCCGCGGCTGGAGGAGTCCCGGGGCAGGTAGCGGGAGTAGTCGGCGGCGGCGTTCACCCAGCCGAGGCCGAAACCGGTCACCATGAAGACCAGGGCGCCGATGACCTCTTGGGCGGAGCCGCCGTGGATGGCGCTGACGGTGTGCCAGTCGATGCGGTGCGCGACCAGGAGGATGTAGACGATCGTCAGCGCGCCGGTGAGCACCGTGATGACCGCCTGCATGCGCATGATCAGGTCGAAGCCGATGACGCCGCCGCCGACGATCAGCACGGCGACGACGATCAGCGCGACGACCTTGGTGGCGGTGCCGCCGCCCCAGCCGAGACGGCCGAAGACGGTCGCGGTCGCCATCGTCGCCAGGGCGGTCAGGACCGTCTCCCAGCCCACGGTGAGCAGCCAGGAGATCGCCGACGGCAGGCGGTTGCCCCGGACGCCGAAGGCCGCGCGGCTCAGCACCATCGTCGGCGCCGACCCGCGCTTGCCCGCGACCGCGATGAGGCCGCACAGCAGGAACGAGAAGACGATGCCGACGAGCCCGGCCGGGAGTGCCTGCCAGAACGAGATGCCGAAGCCCAGCGCGAAGGACCCGTAGCCCAGGCCGAGGATCGACACGTTCGCGCCGAACCAGGGGAAGAACAGCTGCCGGGGCCGTCCCTTGCGGTCGGCGTCTCCGATCACGTCGATGCCGTGCGTCTCGATCCGGAGCGGCCGCCCGCTCTCGCCGCCCGCCGGGGCCCCGCCCTGGACACCGCTCATGGGTACTACCTGCCTGTCGACCTGTTCTCTTCCGTCCAGCGCACCGTAGAGGCCGTCCGTTATAGCGGTCAATGACCGGTTCCTATCCCCTGCGCGGGACCCATTGCGCCGACCGGCGCGGTGTGTTCAGTTGCGAGGATGGGCGATTTCCTCGTTGTGGGCGCCGGCGTGGCCGGTGCCGCCGCCGGCTACTTCCTGTCCGAGTACGGCCACGTCACCCTGCTGGAGATGGAGTCCGCCCCGGGGTACCACTCGACCGGGCGATCCGCCGCGCTGTTCTCCGAGTACTACGGCAACCCCACCGTACGGGCGCTGACCGCGGCGAGCCGCGCGTTCCTCACGGCGCCGCCGCCCGGCTTCGCCGACGGGCCGCTGCTGTCCCCCCGCGGCGTGCTGACCCTGTGCCCGGCGGGCGACGAGGACGGGTTCGCCGCGATGCTCGCCGACGGCCTGTCCGCTCCCGTGCCCGTCCGGGAGATCGACGTCGCCGGGGTCACGCGGTACTGCCCGGTCGTGCGGGCCGGGCGGTACACCCGCGCGATGGTCAAGCCGGGTGCGATGGACATGGACGTCGACCTGCTCCACCAGGGCTTCCTGCGAGGCGTACGGGCGCGCGGCGGCGCGGTCGTCACGAGGGCGCGGGTGCGGGGCCTGTCCCGTACCGGGGGGCGCTGGCGGGCGGTGACCGACGCGGGCGCGTTCGCCGCCCCTGTCGTCGTGAACGCGGCCGGGGCGTGGGCGGACGAGGTCGCCGCGCTCGCCGGCGTCCGCCCGCTGGGCCTCACGCCGCTGCGCCGCACGGCGTTCATGGCGAACCCGCCCGGCGGGGCCGACGCCGCCGGGTGGCCGATGGTGACCGACGTGGCCGACACCTTCTACGTCAAGCCGGAGTCGGGACGGCTGCTCGTCTCCCCGTGCGACGCGACGCCCGTGCCGCCGTGCGACGCGCGCCCGGACGACCTCGACCTCGCGCTCGCGGTCGAACGGGTGGAGGAGGCCACGACGTTGCGGATCCGCGGCGTCCGGCGCGCGTGGGCCGGGCTGCGGACCACGGCGCCTGACGATACCCCGGTCGTGGGCGAGGCGCCGGACGCGCCGGGGTTCGTCTGGCTCGCCGGCCTGGGCGGGTACGGGGTGCAGACGTCGCCCGCCATGGGCCGGATCGCCGCGGCCGCCGCGACCCGTACGCCGCCGCCCGCCGACGGCGCCGATCCGGCGGCACTGTCCCCCGGCCGCTTCACCGCGGCGAGTCATATTACGGAGTCAGAAACATTCCCGATCCGCCACATGGCCACGGAATAAGTGGCCGATGATTGCGCACTGTCCATTACTGAATTGACCACCGCGATCGACGACCGCCGCATATCCGAAGAGTCACCTGACCGGCCGGAACACCGGGTCGCGGGCGATCTCGCGCATCCGCTTCCGCGGCCTGCGCCCTTTCCCGCCGGAGCCGCCACGGGCTCCACAAGGGACGGAAGCTGAGGTCACGGCATCGTGCCGCTGCCCGGCGGCGGTCAGTCAACTCCGGCAGTCGGCGCGGGAGCCGGGTGACGTCCCGCCGGCACGGCGTTTCCTGGGAGAACTCCGTACGGCGATGAGACGGCCACCATCCGCGCTGTGGCGGGCGGCGAAGAAGCCGTCGAGAAGAGGGCCTTGCGAAATCCGCGGCGGGAAGCTTAATTTACCGCCAGCTTCGCACCGAAATATCCGGCGGGTCCCGGAATAGGGTCCCGCTCACCTTTTGTGACCCCCGATGGGGAGGTGTGGATGCCCGGACAGTCGGCCGACGATTCGAAAGACCATCACGACCCGTCCACACGGAGCTTCACCGGACGAGCGGTCGACCACGGCGGGTTCCGCCCGGTCTCCGCGTTGATCGAAGAGCAGGCCCACCGGCATCCCGAACGCCCGGCCGTGTCGTGCGGCGGGCGCACGCTCACCTACCGCCGGCTCGGCGAGCTGGTGGAGGGCCTCACGGCCACTCTGGCCGAACGCGGGGTGCGCAGGGGCGACGTCGTCCCGGTCCTGCTGGTCAACAGCCTCGAGCTGCCGATCACGTACCTGGCGCTGATGCGACTCGGCGCGGCGTTCGTGCCGCTGGACCCGGCGTGGCCGCGCGAGCGGATCCGCGACACGTTCGGCGTGCTGCCCCGGACGCCCGTGCCGTGTGCCACGGCGGACGCGCTCCCGGAGGAGCACCGCGACCGCGCGGTCGTCGTCGACGTCGACAGGATCGCGCCCGCGGAGCCGCCCGAACTCGCGGAGCCGGGCCCCGGCGACCTGGTCTACGGCTTCTTCACCTCCGGGACGACGGGCACGCCCAAGTGCGCGATGAACCGGCACGAGGGGCTGACCAACCGGCTGCGCGCCATGGCGCGGTACTTCGGCGTGACCGGCGCGGACGTCGTCCTGCAGAACAGCAAGCACACCTTCGATTCCTCGCTCTGGCAGCTGTTCCTGCCGCTGATCACGGGCGGGCACGCCGTGCTGCAGGTCCAGGGCGAGTTCCTCGACCTGCGGCGCACGATCGACACGATCGCGGAGTACCGCGTGACCGCCACCGACTTCGTCTCCAGCATCTTCAACGCGCTGGCGGCGGAGGTGGACCGGGACGGGGAGTCCCTGCGCCGCCTCGCGTCGCTGCGGTGGCTGATCGTGGGCAGCGAGCCGCTCAACCCCGGCGCGGTGCACCGGATGATGGCCCAGCTCCCGGGCCTGACCGTGACCAACGGCTACGGGCCCACCGAGGCCAGCATTGGGATGGTCTTCCACACCGTCTCCCCCGAGGACGGCGACCTCGTGCCGCTGGGCCGCCCGATCGACAACTGCTACGCGGTGGTCGTGGACGACGCGTTCCGGCCGGTGCCGCCCGGGACCGTCGGCGAGATCGTCATCGGCGGCGCCTGCCTGGGCGCCGGCTACCTGGGCGCGCCGGCGGCCACCGCGCAGGCGTTCGTCCGCAACCCGTTCCCGCGGATCCCCGGCGACCGGCTCTACCGCACCGGCGACCTCGGCCACCTCGACGACGAGGGGCTGCTGTACTTCTCCGGGCGCAAGGACTTCCAGGTCAAGATCGGCGGCGTCCGGATCGAGCTCGGCGAGATCGCGGTGGCGGCCGAGAAGTGTCCCGGGGTACGGCAGGCGGAGGTCCTGGTCGCCGAGCAGGCGGGCACGCGGTCGCTCGCGCTGTTCGCCTCCGGCACGGGCCTGACCGTCGACGCGCTGCGGGACGGGCTGCGCCGCACACTGCCCCGGATCAGCGTGCCCCGGTACTACTTCCTGCTGCCGGAGATCCCGCTGAACGACAACGGCAAGGCCGACCGGAGACGGCTCCAGGCCATCCTCGTCGCCCGGCTCGCCGAGGACGCGGCGCGGCTGGCCGAGGGCCCGCCCGCGGCGACACCGGCCGAGCAGGTGCTGCGGGCGCTCCGCTCGGTGCTCGGCCGGCCGGACCTGACCCCGGGCGCGCACTTCATGGAGGCGGGCGGGGACTCGCTCCAGGCGCTGTCGCTGGTCCGCATGCTGACCGCCGAGTGCGGCGTCCCGGTGGAGGTCCAGGACCTGTACGAGCATCCGACCGCCGCGGGGCTGACCGCGCTCATCGAGGCCCGGCGGCGCGGCGGAGCCGTGATCGAGGCGGAATCGGTGCTCATGGCGCGCGACGCGGCCGTGCCGGACGGCGAGCCGATCCGGGCCGCCGACCGCGCAGGAAGGCTGCGGACCGTGCTGGTGACCGGGGCGACCGGGTTCGTCGGCAGCCGCCTCGTCCACGAGCTGCTGGCCCGTACGGACCTGCGGGTGCTCTGCCTGACCCGCGCCGGCGGCGACTTCGGCGCGACGGCGCGGGTGGTCGGCGCGCTCGCCGAACGCGGCCTGTGGGAGCCGCGGTTCGCCGACCGGATCGAGGGCTACGCGGGCGACCTGGCCCGGCCCGGCCTCGGCCTGCCCCCCCGGACGTGGGAGCATCTGGCCCGCACCTGCGACCTGGTGCTGCACAACGGCGCGATGGTCAACTTCCTGTTCGACTACCGCGCGCACCGCCACGCGAACGTCCGCGGCACGGTGGAGCTGCTGCGGCTGGCGATGGCGCACCGGCCCGTGCCGCTGCACCACGTCTCGACGCTGGCGACGCTGCAGACCGAGGCGCTCCACCACGACGGGCCGCTCCCCGAGGACTTCGGCCCGTTCCTCGCGCGGATGCCCGAGGGCGGGTACGCCCGCTCCAAGCTGGTCGCCGAACGGCACCTGGCCGCGGCGCGGGAGCGCGGCGCGCTGGTCACCGTGCTGCGGCTGGGCGAGGTGATGCCGAGCGAGGACAACGCGTACCCGAACACCTCGGCGCTCACCCACCTGCTGCTCGCCGCGTTCCCGCGCCTCGGCGTGCGGCCCGACGCCGCGATCCTGTCGGACTACACGCCGGTCGACCACGTCGCGGCGCGGGTGGTGGCCGCGGTCCGCGACCGGGACGCCTGGGGCCGTACGTTCGACGTCTTCCACCCCGAGAGCGTCGACTTCGGCGCGGTGATGGAGCCGCTCCCGGTGGTCCCCTGCGGCGACTTCCTCGCCCGCGTACGGGAGGCCGCGCTCGCCACCGGCGACCGGGAGCTGACCGCCCTCGCCTCCCTCCTGCCCGGGCGGCCCGACGCGGACGAGCGGACGCTGAAGGACGCCTTCGCGGCCATGCTCACCGACAACCCCCGGCTGTTCCGCAAGGACGAGTGCCGGCGCCTCGAGGAGCGCCGGGGGCTCACCGACGGGCGGCTCGACGGCGCGATCGACGCGTACCGGGCCCGCCTCGTCCGTGGGGAGACACCGGAGCCCCGGGACGCGCCGGCGGCGCGACGCCAGGTCTCCACCGGCTGACGACAGGACGGGAAGGCGAGCCAATGCGCTATCGCACGATGGGAAGACTCGGCTGGCAGGTCAGCGAGGTCGGTTACGGGATGTGGGGCATCGGCGGCGGCCCCGGCAACTTCACCGGCTGGGACTACGACCTCGCGCCGCGCTGCCTCGACGAGGCCGTCGAGCTGGGCTGCACCTTCTTCGACACCGCCTGGGTGTACGGGCGCGGCATCAGCGAGCAGATGCTCGGCGCGCTGCTCAAGCGCCACCCCGACCGGCGGCTGTACGTCGCGACGAAGATCCCGCCGAAGAACCGCGAGTGGCCGCCCGGCGCCGGCGACACGCTCGACGACGCCTATCCGGCCGAGCACATGCGGGAGTACACCTACCGCAGCCTGGACAACCTCGGGGTCTCCCGGATCGACCTCCTGCAGTTCCACACGTGGGAGGACCGCTGGGCCGGCGACGAGCGCTGGCAGGAGACCGTCGCCGACCTCAAACGGGAGGGCGTCGTCGACGCGGTCGGCATCAGCGTCAACCGCTGGGAGCCGGCGAACTGCCTCGCCGCGCTCGACACCGGCCTCATCGACGTGATCCAGGTGATCTACAACATCTTCGACCAGGCACCCGAGGACGAGCTGTTCGAACGGGCGCTGCGGGACGGCATCGGGATCATCGCGCGGGTGCCGTTCGACGAGGGAACGCTCACCGGCACGCTGACCGCCGACAGCACCTGGCCGGAGGAGGACTGGCGCGCCACCTACTTCTGCGACGAGAACCTCAAGCCGAGCGTCGAACGCGCCGAGCGCCTGAAGGAGATCCTCCCCGAGGGCATGTCGCTGCCCGAGCTGGCACTGCGGTTCATCCTGCACCATCCCGCGGTGAGCACGGTGATCCCCGGCATGCGCAGGCCCGCGCACGTCCGCGCGAACCTCGCGGTGAGCGACGGGCGGCCGCTCGACGACGCCCTGCTGCGGGAGCTGCGGAACCACCGGTGGGACCGCGTCCCGACGTGGTGGTCGATGTGAGCGCCGGTGTGATCGTGATGTGGGCGCACTCGCGCTCGGCCTCGACGGCGTTCCTCCGCATGATGATCGAGCGCGGTGACGTCGCCGTCCTGCACGAGCCCTTCCTCGCCCTGACCGAGGAGGGCGAGGTCACGGTGCCGGCGGCGGACGGCGGCCGGGCGACCGCCCGGTCACCGGAGGAGCTCCTCACCCGGCTCACCGACCTCGGCCGGACCCGGCCCGTCTTCGTCAAGGAGGTCGTCGACTACGACTACGGCCTCTCCCGCGAGCGTCTCGCCGCGCTGACGCACACCTTCATCGTCCGCGACCCGAAGCAGACGATCAGCTCGCACTACGCGGTGAAGCCCGCGGTGACCTGCGCGGAGATCGGCTACGAGCGGCTGTACGGCCTGTTCGAGGCCGTACGGTCCGCCACCGGCCGCGTGCCGCTCGTCATCCGCGCGGAACACCTCGTACGCGACCCGGAGACGGTGGTGAAGACGTTCTGCGCCTACACCGGGCTGCCGTTCCTCCCCGAGGCGCTCGCCTGGGACGCCGGCGAACGGCCCGAGTGGCGGCGGACCCGTGAGTGGCACGTCGACGCGAGCCACAGCACCGGCTTCACCGACCGCCGGAAGACCTATCCGGTCACGGTCG
Organism: Actinoallomurus spadix; assembly: GCF_024055725.1. GTDB lineage: Bacteria > Actinomycetota > Actinomycetes > Streptosporangiales > Streptosporangiaceae > Actinoallomurus > Actinoallomurus spadix. Next base: position 388,930 of record NZ_JAMXMX010000004.1, read on the forward strand.
ACAACGACACCACCCTCAAGTCCTACTACGACCACCACCTGCCGTTCTACGAGCGACTCGTCCAGCACGCGTTCTGAGCAGGAGCAGGCATGACGACAGAGACAGTGCCGGCGCAGGCCACCACCCCCGGTCCGCTGCGGCAGTCCCCCGGGCGGTTGTTCGCGGCGGCCTTCGCGGCCGACCCCGGGCGCGCCGAAGTGCGGTTCGACTACACCATCACCGAGGCGCACGAGCCAACGAAGGACCGGCCGCGGCTGACCGTCCGCAACCTGCTCAGGGTGCGCCCGGTCGACGTGGACGTCGTACGGTTCTGGACCGAGACGCGCCCGGACCCCCAGGACGCGGGAGCGGTGCTCGACGCCGAGGTGCGCCGGGAGTCGGCGTTCCGGTTCGGCATGGCCGAGGCGGGCGTCCACCCGATCCGGGCCTGGGTGCAGATCCCCGAGGGGCTCGCCGGCGACCCGGACGCACTCGCCGAGTTCCTCGACTACCGGCTGCTCGTGCGCCTGGCGACCGCGGAGAACCAGGCGCTGACGAACGGGCCGTACGGCCTGATCAACCACCCCGACATCGCCCGGATCGCCTACCGCGACTACGTCACCGGGGTCCTGACGGCCTGCGACGAGATCGAGCAGACCGGCGCCACCCCGCACGCGATGATCGTCAACCCGAACGACTTCTACCACCGCCTGCTCGGCCGGGACGGGCTGCTGGCGGAGCTGGCCACGAGCAACGGCATGAAGATCAGCCGGAACCGGTGGGTGCCCCCGGGCACGGCCCTGGTCGGTGACATCTCGGTCGGCGCCCGGCTCCTCGACGCCCGCCGCTCCGTGATCCGCGTGGCGGAACCGCCGCCGGGGACCTTCGCGCGGCCGGGCGTCGCCGTCTGCGCCGAGGTCTACGAGGGCCTCGCCGTGCTCCTCCCCGCGCTGTTCTACCTCGTGGTCCCCGAGGGCGCCGCCGCATGAGACCGGGTTTCTACCGCCCGTACGCCGCGATGTTCGGCGGGATCTTCTGCTGCCTGCTCGGCGTCGGGGCGTCGCTCGCCACCCTGCCCTTCTACGTGCTGCGGGAGCTGCACGGCGACAAGGTCGAGGTGGGCGTCGTGACCGCGACGATCGCCGTCGCCGCGGTCGTCACCCGGCCCATCGCGGGGCGGCTCGGCGACCGCCACGGCTATAAAGTCGTCATGCTGGCCGGCGCGGCGATCTGCGTCCTCGCCGGCGCGGGCTACTACGCCGCCCGTGACGTCCCGGTCCTGGTCGCCGTCCGGGTCCTGCACGGCATCGGTGAAGGCACCGTCTACACCTCCGGCGCGGCCTGGCTGGTGCGCCTGTGCCCGCCCGAGCGGCGCGGCCGGGTCGTCGGGCTGTACGGCATCTCGATGTGGCTGGGGATCACCCTCGGCGCGCTGTTCGGCACGGTGGCGATGCGGGAGAGCGGGTTCCCCGCCGTCTGGGGCCTGTGCGTCGCGGTCGGCGCGCTCGGGTTCCTCGTCGTGTCCCTCCGGGAACGCCCGGAGCAGGCCGCGACCACGGCGACGGCCCGCGCCGCCATCCTGCCGGCCAGCACGGTGCTGCCGGGCATCGCGCTGTCACTGGCCGCCCTCGGCTACGCGGCGCTGTCCTCGTTCGTCGCGCTGCACATGGCGGCGCGCGGCGTCTCCGACGGGATCGCCGGGCTGAACGCCTACGGCGTGACGTACGTGGGCGTCCGCCTGGTCATCGGCAACCTGCCGGACCGGCTCGGCGCCCGGCAGGTGGCGTTCTGGTCGGCGGTCGTCGAGGCCGTCGGGCTGCTGATCGTCGCCGTCGCCACGAACCTGGTCACGGTGATCATCGGAGGGCTCGTGATGGGAGCGGGCCTGTCCCTGCTGTTCCCGGCGCTCGCCCTGCTCGTCATCAACCGTACGGAGCCGGCGCAGCAGGGCGCGGCGCTGGGCGGCTTCACCTCGTTCTGGGACGTCGGGCTGGCGGTGGGCGGCCCGTTCGCCGGCCTCATCGCGAGCGCGTCCGGCTACCCGGCCGTGTACTGGGTGATGATGGCCTGCGCGGTCGTGTCGGCGCTGCTGTCCTGGACGACGAACCCGCAGCGGAGGCCGGCGATGCAGGAGCCGTGACCCCGTTCCCGCCGCATTCCTGACGCGTTCTCCGCCGCACCGCCGCGGGCCGGCCGGCGCGCTCGCGGGCCGCAGTTCGCGGGCAATCCGCGAACTACCTGTGCGTTCCCTTGGGGTTCCCCGCCGTGAGACGGGGCATTGCGTGGTTGACCCCCTCGCATGTCCCGAAAACGGCACGGAACTCGAGGAGGGCACCGATGACAGAAGCGGCTCAGCGGACGCGTCAGCAGGAGCAGCGCGAGGAGCAACGGGAACGGTCCCAGCGTGGTCGGCGTGAGGAGCCGGCGGAGGGCACCGTCGGCATCGTCCTGGCGGGGGCCGGCGCGCGCGGCGCGTACGAGGCCGGGGTGATGTCGATCCTGCTGCCCGAACTCGACAACCGGGGCTACCGGCCGTCCGTCTACGTGGGCACCAGCGCCGGCGCCATCAACGCCGCGCTCTTCGCCTCCCTCGCGCATCTCGACGCCACCGAGGCCGCGGAGCGCGCGCTGGCGATGTGGCGGTCGGTGCGCCGGAGCATGGTCTTCAAGCCGGTCCTGCCGTCGCTGCCGTTCGCGGCGATGCGCTACCTGCTCAGGCTGGGCAACGTTCCCGTCCCGATGACCGGCGGCCTGCTGGACACCCGGCCGCTCGGCACGGCGCTGGCCGGCATGCTGAACTGGCGGGACCTGCACAAGAACCTGCGCACCGGGGCGGTGCAGGCCGTGGCCGTCGCCGCCACGGCGAGCCACACCGGGCGGACGCAGATCTTCCTGGAGAGCTCGAACATCCGCACCCCCGAGCCGGACCTGATCCGCGCGATCGACTACGTCGACGCACACCTGACGCCCGAGCACGTCATGGCCTCGGCCGCCATCCCGGTGCTGTTCCCCCCGGTGCGCATCAAGACCGAGGAGACCGACGGCTGGTACATCGACGGCGGCGTCCGGCTGAACGCGCCGATCGAGCCGGCGCTCGAGCTCGGCGTCGAACGCGTCGTCGTGATCGCCACCGACCCCGGCCGGCGGCTGAAGAGGCCGATCCGCGACCACGCGGGGATGCCGCCGACCGTTCAGGACACGTTCGCCCAGCTTCTCAACGGCGCGCTGGTGGACTACATGATGGAGGACCTGAACACGCTCCGCGACATCAACCAGCTCGTACGGGCCGGCGGCACGGGCGTCATCAGCCGGGGCTCCGGCCGTAAGTACCGCGTCGTCGACTCCCTCTTCGCCGGACCGGCTCCGGGCGACGTGGACGAGCTGGGACAGCTCGCCACCACCGTCCTGTCGACGGGCATGGCCGGGCTGCGCGCCCTCCAGCACCCCGAGCTGCGCCTGCTCAGCACGCTCATCGGGCCGACGATGAGCCGGGGCGAGCTGATGAGCTACCTGATGTTCGAGCAGGAGTTCATCGACCAGGCGATCGAGCTGGGCCGCCGTGACGCGCTGCGCGTCCTCGAGCCCGCCAAGGGCAAGGACGGCGACATCTGGAGCCTTTGCGACTAAGAACTCTTCGGATCACGTCCCGGAAGCAGCCCACCCGGTCGGCCGTGTGGGCTGCTTCCGCTTTTCCGGCCGCCGCTCCCCGGGGCGTCGTCCAGCACGGACAGCAGTTCGATGAGGCTGTGACGCTGGTCGGCGGACAGGGGCGCGAGCAGGTCCTCGCTCGCCTGCCGGCGGGCCTGCCGCATCTCCTCCCGTACGGCCAGTCCCGCGTCGGTGAGATGCAGCCGGATGGCGCGCCGGTTCGCCGGGTCGACCGCGCGCCGGACGAGGCCCGCCTGCTCCAGAGCGTCGATCACGGTCGTGACCGAGCGGGGGACGACGCCGAGCCGGTCAGCCAGCTCGGTCATCCGCAGCGGCTCGTCGCTGCGGGTGATCACGCGTAGCGCCCGCTCCTGGGCGGGCGTGAGCCCCAGAGGGGCGAGCCGGGCCAGCTGAGCCCGTCGCAGGCGCTTGGTCAGCCGCTGGAACAGGTCCGCGAGCTGCGCCGACGACTCCTCTTGATCCATACCGGCGAGCATACCGGTGCAAACTCACACTGAGTGCGACACAGTATGAGTGTTACTCTGTTATCGCCATTGCCGGTTGAATCGTGAGGCGCCGTTGAACTCCCACTCTCCCGAAGGCGATCGCCCCGCCCCTCCCCGCGTGCCCCTGCGGCGGGTCGTCCGCCTGTTCGCGCCGTACCGCTGGAGCCTGGCCTTCGTCGGCCTGCTCGTCGCCGCGTCATCGCTGGTGTCGCTGCTCAACCCGTTCCTGATCCGCGAGGTGATCGACGTCGCGCTGCCCCGGCAACGCGTGGGCCTGCTCACCGTGCTGGCCGCGGGCATGATCGTCGTCTCGATCGCCAACAGCTGCTTCAGCGTGTCGCAGACGTACGTGTCCACGAAGGTCGGGCAGCGGGTCATGCACGACCTGCGCACCGCCGTCTACGCCCACCTGCAGCGCATGTCGCTGGCCTTCTTCACCCGCACCCGCACCGGTGAGGTCCAGTCCCGCATCGCCAACGACATCGGCGGCATGCAGGCGACGGTGACCACCACCGCCACCACGCTGGTGTCGAACCTGACGACCGTCGTCGCCACGGTCATCGCGATGGCCGCGCTGGACTGGCGGCTGACGCTCGTGTCGCTGATCATGATGCCGGTCTTCGTGTGGGTCAGCCGCCGCGTCGGCCGGGAGCGCCGCCGCGTCACCCGGGCCCGCCAGGCGCAGCTCGCCACGCTGGCCTCGATCGTCCACGAGTCCCTGTCGGTCAGCGGGATCCTGCTCGGCCACACGATGGGCCGTTCCCGTACGCTCACCGACGCGTTCGCCGCCGAGTCGGCCACGCTGTCCGACCTGGAGGTCCGCGCGAACATGGCGGGCCGCTGGCGGCAGTCCGTCATCCAGATCGTCATGTCCTCGATGCCGGCGGTGATCTACTGGGCGACGGGCCTCACCGGCCGGAACGGCCACATGCTGATCTCCATCGGGACGCTCGTGGCCTTCACGACGCTGCAGCAGAGCCTGTTCCGCCCCACCGTGCAGCTCCTCCAGGTGGGCGTGGACCTGCAGTCCTCGCTCGAGCTGTTCGGCCGCATCTTCGAGTACCTCGATCTGCCCGTCGACGTCGCCGAGCCCCAGCGTCCCGCGCGCGTCGGCGGGATCCGCGGCGACGTACGGCTCCGCGCCGTCGGATTCCGGTACGCGGGCGCGGCGGACGACACCCTGCGCGACGTCGACCTGACCGTGCCCGCCGGGAGCAGCCTGGCGGTCGTCGGCGAGACCGGCTCGGGGAAGACGACCCTCAGCTACCTGATCCCCCGGCTGTACGACGTGACCTCGGGCAGCGTCACCATCGACGGCGTCGACGTCCGCGACCTGTCCTTCGACGACCTCTCCCGCGCCGTGGGCGTCGTCTCGCAGGAGACCTACCTCTTCCACGCCTCCGTCGCGGAGAACCTGCGGTTCGCCAAGCCGGACGCCACCGACGCCGAGCTGGTCGAGGCGGCGCGCGTCGCGCAGATCCACGAGCATATCGCCGCGCTGCCCGACGGTTACGACACCGTCGTCGGCGAACGCGGGTACCGGTTCTCCGGCGGGGAGAAGCAGCGCCTGGCGATCGCGCGGGCCGTGCTGCGCGACCCGCCGATCCTCGTGCTGGACGAGGCGACGAGCGCGCTCGACACGCGGACCGAGCGGGCCGTGCAGGAGGCGATCGACGCGCTGTCCGCCGGGCGCACCACGATCACCATCGCGCACCGGCTGTCCACCGTCCGCGGCGCCGACCAGATCGTCGTGCTCGACGACGGGCGCGTCGCCGAGCGGGGCACGCACGACGGGCTGCTGGCCCTCGGCGGCCGCTACGCCGCCCTCGTGCGCCGCGACGCCCGCCTGACCGCCGACCCCGGGGCGATCGAGGCCCGCTCGGCCTGAGCACCACCCGCCCGCGCCGGCGAGCCCGGTCAGGTCACGCGGTGGCGGCCACGGAGTCGTCGGTCGCCGTGGCCCGGCGCGGGTCCTGCCGCATCCCGGTCCACCGGTGGGCGGTCGGCAGTTCGAGCCCGAACTGATCAAGCGTGCGCGCGACGATGTGCTCGACGACGTCGGCGACGGTCGCCGGGTCGTTGTAGAAGGTGAGCACGGGCGGCAGGATCGTCGCGCCCATCCGGGACAGCGCCAGCAGGTTCTCCAGGTGGATCGTCGACAGCGGCGTCTCGCGGGCGAGCAGCACCAGCCGCCGGCGTTCCTTGAGCGTGACGTCCGCGGCCCGGCCGATCAGCCCGTCGGCGTAGCCGGTCCGGATGCCGGCGACGGTCTTCATGCTGCACGGTGCGACGATCATGCCGTCCGTGCGGAACGATCCGCTGGAGATCGCCGCGCCCTGGTCGTCCGGCGCGTAGCCGACGTCGGCCAGGTCGGTGACCTCGCGCACGGTGTACGGCGTCTCCTCCGCGATGGTGGCTCGCGCCCAGCGGCTCACCACCAGGTGGGTCTCCACGCCGAGATCACGCAGGGCGGCCAGGAGGCGCACGCCGATGATCGCGCCGGTGGCCCCCGTCATGGCGACGACGAGTCGCACGGCCACCTCCCGTTCAGGGCGTTCCGGTGTGCTCGCGGCGGGCGGGTGTGCTGACGCCGTCCCAGCGGTACCGGTCGGTGCGCTGCAGCCCGAGCAGCTGGAGCAGGCGCTCGACGAGCTCGTCCTGCAACTCGGCCAGCGTCTCCGGCACGTTGTAGTAGGTGGGGATCATCGGGTAGACGATGGCGCCCGCCTCGGTGACCGCGACCATGTTGCGCAGGTGGGCGAGGTGCAGCGGGGTCTCCCGCAGGCAGAGCACGAGCCTGCGGCGCTCCTTGAGGGTGACGTCGGCGGCGCGTTCGATCAGGTCGAGCGCCAGCCCGTGGGCGATCCGGCCGAGGACTCCGGCGGCACACGGGAGGATCACCATCGCGTCGGACGGGTAGCTCCCGCTGGTCACCGGGCCGGACAGATCGGCCGGATCCAGCATGCGCACCTTCGGCGACGCCGCGCCCAGCGCCTGAGCGACCGAGTCGGGGTCCTCCCGCGTGCCGAACTCCAGCGCCGCCAGTTTGCGGCCGTTGGCCGACACGAGGAGGTCGACGTGGGTGACCCGGTCATCCTCCTGGAGCGCGGCGAGCAGCCGCTTCGACGCGCCGACGCCGCCGGCGCCGGTCACCGCGACCGTGATCCTCCGGTCTTCCGGCATGAGGTCCGCTCCCCCGTGAGCGCAGCGATAAGCCTCCGAGGGAGGCCGACCTCGCAAGACTTCCCGCACGTGAGACGGCGAAAACCTGCCGCCCGCCGGGGCCCGGACCGTCGGAGCGCACGAAAATGGCCGACTCATGACAAAGCTCTTGACTCGCCCTGAATGCTGGCATAAGAACAGGCGACAACGTTGTCATCGCCCTGGCTCCCTCCGCGAAAGGGCAATCGAGGATGGCACTCCCCCGCCCGCGGGCGCTCCCGCCCGCGCTCCCCCGCCCCCTCCGTCTCCTCAGGTCCGCGCGCTCCCGCCCCCTGCGTGTTCTCACTCCCGCGCTCGTCCTGCTGGGCGCGCTGTCCCTCCCCGCCCCCGCGAGCGCCGCCGCGCTCGTCTCCGACCCCGCCTCCCTGGTCAACCCGCTCCTCGGCACGACCAACGGCGGCAACGACTTCCCCGGCGCCGACGTCCCGTTCGGCATGCTGCAGTGGAGTCCCGACACGTCCAGCCGCGCGCTGGGCGGTGGTTACTCCTACAACAGCTCCACGATCACCGGCTTCAGCCTGACCCACATGGCCGGACCGGGCTGCGGCGCGTACGGTGACGTGCCGATCATGCCGACGACCGGTGCGGTGAGCAGCCCGGGGTCGGCGAGTTCGGCGTACGCCCACGCGAACGAGTCGGCCTCCCCCGGGTACTACGGCGTGACGCTCGGCAACGGCGTCAAGACCGAGCTCACCACCACGACGCGCGGCGGCATCGGCCGCTTCACCTTCCCGTCCACCACACAGGCGAACCTGCTGTTCAAGCTGACCGGCAGCCAGAACGGCGACTCCGCGACGACCTGGCAGACCGTCGGGAACACCGAGGTCGCCGGCTCGGTGACCAGCGGCCGCTTCTGCGGCGCCGGCAACTCCTACACGCTGCACTTCTCGGTGGCGTTCGACCACCCGTTCAGCACCGGGACCTGGCTCGCGTCCGGCGTGCAGGCCGGCGCCCGGCGGCTGGCGCAGCGGTCGACCGCGAGCGCCACCCGCGCCGCCGTGTCGCCGCACGCGGCGGACCGGCCCGGACGGCCTCGCCTGCACGGCCCGGCGGCGAGCACGGCGGCGCCGCTGGCCGCTCCGAACGGCGGGTACCTGACGTTCGACACGACCGCGAACCGCGTGGTGACCGCGCGGGTCGGCATCTCGTTCACCTCCGACGCGAACGCGAAGGCCAACCGGGACGCCGAGGTGCCGAACTTCGACTTCGACGCCACCCGTACGGCGGCCCATAACGCCTGGAACGGCGTGCTGGGCAGGATCCAGACGGCGGGCGGCACCACCGCGCAGCAGCACGTCTTCTACACGTCCCTGTACCACGCGCTCCTCCACCCCAACGTGTTCAGCGACGCGAACGGCCAGTACATGGGCTTCGACAACGCCGTGCACACCGCCGCGTCCGGGCACGCGCAGTACGCCAACTACTCGGGCTGGGACATCTACCGCAGCCAGGCCCAGCTCCTCGGCATGATCGCTCCCGCGCAGGCGAGCGACGTGGCGCAGTCCGCCGTCAACGACTACGCGCAGGGCGGCCGGCTGCCCAAATGGGCGCAGGCCAACGGCGAGTCGTACGTCATGGTCGGCGACCCGGCGGCCCCGATCATCGCCGGCATCTACGCGTTCGGCGGCCGGGACTTCGACACGACCGCGGCGAAGAACGCGATGATCCATCAGGCGACGGCCGCGAACGACGACCGGCCCGGGCTGAACTACCTGTCGAGCATCGGCTACCTGCCGAGCGACGGGACGTACGGCTGCTGCAACTACTACGGGTCCGTCTCGACGACCCTGGAGTACGACACGGCCGACTTCGCGGTCGGGGCGTTCGCCGGCGCGCTCGGTGACACGGCGAACCAGAAGAAGTTCGTCGACCGCGCGCAGAACTGGAAGAACCTGCTGAACACCTCCAGCGGCTTCATGCAGCCACGTACGGCCAGCGGATCGTGGGCGGGCGGCTTCTCGCCGACGAGCGGCACCGAGATGGTCGAGGGCACGTCCTGGCAGTACACCGGGATGGTGCCGTTCAACGTCCGCGGCCTGGCGGACGCGAAGGGCGGCAACGCCGGGATGGTGGGCTACCTCGACCACGTGCTCGCGGCGTACGACGGCAGCGGCGGCGACCACGCCGACCTCGGCAACGAGCCGAGCGTCGAACTGCCCTGGGAGTACGACTACGTGGGCCGGCCGTGGCGCACCCAGGAGGTCATCCGGAACGTCCAGAACAAGCTGTGGCCGGACTCCCCCACCGGCTGGGGCGTCGGCAACGACGACCTCGGCACGATGAGCGCCTGGTACGTCTGGTCGGCGATGGGGATGTTCCCCGAGACGCCGGGCACCGCCGACCTGGCCCTGGGCAGCCCGCTGTTCACCCAGGTCGTCATCACCCTCAGCACCGGCAACAAGCTGACCGTCAACGCGCCGCAGGCCGCGACCGACGCGCCGTACGTGCAGAGCGCGACCTGGAACGGCAGTGGCTGGAACAACGCCTACCTGCCCGCCTCGGCGGTGACGGCCGGCGGCACGCTGGCCGTCACGCTCGGCACGACGGCGAACACGTCCTGGGCGACCGCCGCCTCGTCGGCGCCCCCGTCGTACCCGGGAAGCGGCGGTACGACGACCCGCACCGGCCCGATCACCTCGGGCATCGCCGGCAAGTGCGTGGACGTCGCGAACAGCTCCGCCGCGAACGGCGCGCACGTCCAGCTCTACACCTGCAACAACACCAACGCGCAGAAGTGGACCGTGCAGGGGGACGGCACCCTGACGGCCTTCGGTAAGTGCATGGACGTCGACCAGAGCGGCACCGCCGACGGCACGAAGGTCCAGCTGTACGACTGCAACTCCACCGGCGCGCAGCAATGGACCTACGACGCAACGACCAAGGCGCTCGTCAACCCGCAGTCCGGCAAGTGCCTCGACGACCCGAACAGCACCACCACGGACGGCACCCAGCTGCAGATCTACACCTGCAACAAGACCGCCGCCCAGCAGTGGACACTGCCGGGCTGACGCGCCGGGCGGCGGTCTTGTTGCAGGTGTAGATC
>NZ_JAMXMX010000050.1 GCF_024055725.1 Actinoallomurus spadix
GACAGATCGCGCAGTGCGGTTGGGGTGTCGCCGTAGGTGTCGAGGATGCGGCGGCGGAGTTGGAGGGATTCGGTGTAGACGGTGCGGGCGGCGTTGAGGTCCCCAGCGTCGTACGCGATGTCCCCGACCCTCTCGAGGCTGACGGACAGGTCGCGGAGTGTGGTTGGAGTGTCGCCCTCGCTGTTGCGAATACGGCGCCCGATTTCAAGAGATGTCGCATAAGCGGTCGCTGCGGCGTCCAGTTGCCCGATATCGCGAAGGACGTCCCCCTCATCGACCAACGCGGTCGAGAGCTGCTCCAGCGTGTCAGAGGTCGGGCGAACCTCGCTGATGGCCGAACGCGCCAATGCAACAAGAGCCCGGCGTGCCACCAGGGCGGTTCGGAGATCCTGGCGCCGTTCGGCGAGCCTGGCGATACGGTCGAGCAGTTCCCGCCGTAGCGGGTGGTCGTCGGTAGGCAGCAGATCGAGTGCTCGTTCCGCATGATCGGTCGCCGCACCATCGTCTTCGGCCGCCTCCGCGGCGCGACTCGCCCAGATCAGCGCGGTGGCCGCATCGCCGGAGTCTGTTCGAGGAGTGAGGAGGGCGAGCGCGCGGTTCGCGATGTCGACCGCCTCTTCCTCCCGCTCATCGTCGAGGAGCCGGGCCACCTGACCGAGTTGCCGGCGCAGGTCCGGTGCCGACGCTCGGGTCGGAGCCCAACCAGCGGAAGCAGACAAGGGCGCGCTGCGCTGGCGGGAGGCGAGATCCTCCTGACGCGGCCGGAGTGGAGCCACGGCCGCCGGTTCCAGGACGAGGGAGCGGACGGACCACAGGTCGGGGGCGGCCTCGCGTACGCGCGATTTCATCGACGGATGAAGGGCGAAGACGAGGCCGCCGGGGAGGCCGCGGCGGATCGCGTCCCGGCGCTCATTGAGGCGGAGGAAGAGGCGCCAGATCGCCTCGTCCCAGTCGGCCGTCGCGGCGTGCACGCAGTCCACCCAGACGCAGTCGGAGCGGCTGCGCTGTGACAGCAGGGTGGGCAGAATCTCTTCGGTGTCCGAGGGCACGGCGGCCTCGATGACGGCTGGCTTACGGGCGTGCGAACGGAGGATTCGCGCCACGCGTTGCTCGAACACGCGGGAGGTGCCCGATGAGGTGAGGAATGCGAAGCCGAGCCAGAAACCGGAGGCTAGGTCGAGTTGGGAACGCAGCCTCCGCCACTCCTCCTCGATCGCCGGATCGAGCGATTCGGGATGAGTCATGGTCTCGAGGGGGACGCCTCGCGGAGCACTTCTTCGCGGATCAACGGGTGCACGTTGTACCACTCCTCGCCATTGCGGTAACAGAGCACCAGGTGGGTGTCGAGAAAGCGTGCGAGCGTGGGCAGGCGGTCGACGTCGGGAAGCGCGACGCTGTTGTCGCCGGCGATCTGAGCCAGCCACCGCGCGTCGTCCTCCGCGATCGGCAGGAATTCATTACGAGCGGCCGCGAGGGTGCGCTGTACCAATTCATCGGTCACCGGCAGCTTCGTCGTACGGCGTAGAAGATCGGCGAGTATGCGAAGGAGGTCGCGTAGGTGGCCGCCGGACTGAAGCGTCACGTGCCGGAGCTGTTCGGGGGACAGCAATCGCTGCCAGTCGCCTCGGTGGGCCACCACCCGTTCCATGATCTCCAGGCCCGGCTCGAACGGCTGTCTGCCGTCGCGTCCGCAGACCTTCAAGGTCGGCAGCACCTGGACGCCACCCGGCTCGTACAGCGAGCTCAGCCCCGGGAACAGGACCTTGAGCCACGGCGGCACGGTATAGATCAGATGGAAGCCCTTGAAGTGCAGCTTTGACGCGTGCACGGCGAACAGGCTCTCCACGGACCGCTGCACCTCTTCGGCGTTGTTGGAGATACCGCGGATGTGCTCGATCGAGTCCACGATCAGCACGACGCCCTCGGCGTCCGGGTGTGCACTCCGAAGCGCCATCGAGACGTCGTGCATGTAACCCCGGACGTCGTCCACGAACGCGCCGAGATGCCCGGTCATGCGCTGCTGCAGCATCCGGGTGAACTCCGGATCGCTGCGCAGGTTGGCCTTGGCGCCGACTTTCACCAGACCGGTGTTGACCTCGGCGCTTACCTCCGGAACCCGGATTCTCTTGAGGAAGCCCTCGAAACGCTCCCAGTACGACAGCTTCGCCGGATCGTCCGGAAGAAGCCCTTCCTCCACGACCTTCTCGCCGACCGCTCCGGCGACCGCGAGCAGGAAATCCGGCACGTCCACGGGGATCGAGAGGTTCAAGTAGTCTTCGGCGTCGAACAACAGAACGATATATCCGGCGTCCCGCAACCGTTTGCGCAGACGACGCAGCTCCGTGCTCTTCCCGGTGCCGCGAAAACCGGAGAAGAGCTGCACGCTCGTCTCGATCGTCCATTCCACCGTCGTCTGCATCATGGCGACCGGATCGTCGGCGGCAATCCGCGTATCGTCATAGATCGGCACATAGCGCGTATCGTCCGGCTCAAGCGCCATGTCATTCAGCGCGCGGAAGAAATTCCGTCGGAACGTAGCATCGTCCACGCGGTCATCTTAGTGATCCCATGCCGATCAGGTGGGTTGACAGGTGCGGCACCAGACGGTCGTGCCCCCGGAGACCCGCTGCCGAGACGGCCAGGCGCCACAGGGCGGACACGGACGTTTCGCCTGCTCAGGTGACAGCCGCGGATCGAGAAGGGCAGGCCCGAAAGCCCGGTCGGGTTGTCACGTCAGGTCAACGTATGTGGTCACCGCACTAGCTCAGATTCGTTACCGCCCGGCGGGCTGATTCACGCCTGCCAGCAGGTTCCCGAGGCCGGCGAACAGCGACTGGTCGGTCAGCGCCGACTTGAGCCGGCCCGGCGACCGGGCAGGCACCCCGGCGTCCCGTACGCGCACTCCCGTGATCGGCTCACCGCGTGCTCGGCCAGCACCCGGCGAGACTCCTCGACATCAGGAGCCTTCGGCACAGAGAAGTGCTACCTCGCGGATGTAGAAAATCGTGGGGCCGGTGGGATTCGAACCCACACTGGCACGGACCTAAACCGTGTGTCTCCTGCCGTTGGACTACGGCCCCTCGGTCTTCTGCTCTTGATTCTAGCGGCAAACTCCGGCAGAGGAATCGAGATCCCGCTGACTGCTGGAACAGCGTTCAGCCTGCCGGACTCCGGGCTACGTCGCCGTAGTAACACGGGCAGAGGGCGCGGATTCCGTCAGGTGTCTTGCGGTGGGGCGACGCCATTCCTCGTTGCACATCTGAGCTTGATTTCGACGATTCCGCTGTCGAAGTGCTCGTGAGTCTACGGCCACGCGTGGGAAGCGGGTGGCTCAGAGGCCGAGTTCCTTCAGAAGGCGCTCGACGTGGCCGGTGGCCTTCACGTTGTAGAGAGGCTTCTCGATCTTGCCGTCGGCGTCGACGATGAAGGTGGAGCGGATGACGCCGACCATGGTCTTGCCGTACAGCTTCTTCTCGCCGTACGCGCCGTACGCCTTGAGGACCTCGGTGTCGGGGTCGGACAGCAGCGGGAACGTCAGCTCCTCGCGGTCGCGGAACTTCGCGAGCTTGGCGGGCTCGTCGGGGGAGATGCCGAGCACGGTGACGCCCGCCTCGTCCAGCGCCGGGAGCGCGTCGCGGAAGCCGACGGCCTCCTTGGTGCAGCCGGGCGTCATGGCCGCGGGGTAGAAGTAGATGATCACGCGGCGGCCGCGGTACGACGACAGCGACACCGGCTTCCCGTCGGCGTCGGGAAGCGTGAACTCCGGGGCCACGTCTCCGGCCTGCAGTCGCTCCGTCACTTGATCACCTTTCCCGTCAGGCTGACTTCCCACGGTACCCGGGTCGCAGCATACGACGCCGGATCGGGGTACAAGTCGGCCAGGGAGCGATGTCAGGCGGCGGCACCTGACAGACTTGGCCGGGGATCATGCCGCCGATCCGATCACCACCGCAGGAAGGAAACCTCATGGCCGACAGAGCCCGCGATCCAGCGGCGATTGAGCGGGACATCGAGCAGACGCGCGAGGAGCTGGCGCGCAGCATCGACGAGCTCGCCGACCGGCTGAGCCCGAAGCACGCCGCGCAGCGTGGCATGGCGAAGGTCAAGGAAGAGGCCGGGCTCGTCGCCGAGGACATCGGCACTCTCGTCCGGCGGGAGAAGCAGGACCGGATGCGGAGCCCGCTGACCGGGCCGGTGCTGATCGGGGCCGGTCTCGTGGTGACGACCCTCGCGCTCCGGATGATGCTGCGCCGGCGCCGCCGCTGACCGCACGGGCGAAGCGTCCAGGCTCCTGACCGGGGAACCTGGACGCTTCGTCGTTCTCAGTGGAGGGGGAGGGCGGTGCTGGCGGTGCCGCCGGCCTGGGCGTCGAAGGCGACGGCGAGGGTGCCGGTGGCGCCGGGGACGGTGACGGTGCGGGTGCCCGCCGCGGTGAAGGCGACCTTGGCCTGGCCGAGGATTCCGCCGTTCCAGACGTAGGCGTAGGCGGTGCCGGGGCCGGTGGCGTGGAGCCGGACGGTGACCGAGCCGCCGGTGACGGTGGGCCGCCCGATGACGCGAATGGTGTCGGAGTGGGGTGCCGCGGGTCCGGCCGCGAGCGGGACGCCGATCCTGGCGGCCTGCAGGATCGACTGCGGGGAGTTGACGGACAGCGCCGCGGTCTTGGAGATCACCGGGGGCGGTGCGGTGGTGGATCGGCCGGACGGTGGGGTGTAGCCGGGGAGGGTGGCCAGGCCCCAGCGGTACGGGTCGCCCTGGACGCCGCCCCAGGTCGACCAGCCGATGCGGGTCTGGCCGGTCTTGTCGGTGGTGTCGGAGTCGTAGACGAAGATGTCGAGGCCGAGGTGGTCCGGGTCGGCGGCGGCGGGCAGGTCGGCGAGCGGGATCTTCGTCTCGATGGTGTAGCCGGTGTAGGGCGTGTCGACGACCGAGGCGACCCGCATGCCGGGCGCGGTGTCCGTGCCGGGGCCCTGGTGGTTGTCGGCGTCGCGTTCGAAGCAGGGCGCGCCGTTCGTGGTGGTGGGCATGATCCCGGTCTTGAAGGTGGTGGAGGTGTTCTCGGCGTCGCCGCGGGGGTCGAGGGCGATCTCGACGGAGTCGGTGCGCCAGTGCCGTTTGCAGTCGGCGGTGTCGAGGACGCTGCCCTGCTTGTCGTCGGTGACGTGGACGAGGACGTAGAGGGCGTCGTCGTACCAGGCGACCTTGCCGGTGGCGGAGCAGTCGGCGGCGGAGTCGCAGGCGGTGCCCTCCCAGAGGCGGGACAGGTTCAGGGTGGGGCCGGGGTACTCGGCGGCGGTCTCCTTGCCGTCGATCGTGGGTTCCCCGGCCGGGTGCGGGATGGTGGTGGCCGGGACGAGTTCGAGGGCGGCGGTCGCGACGTCGGGGGTGCCGGTGGACGTGGTGGTGATGGTGTAGTCGTAGTCGCCGCCGGTGCCGCCCTGGTTTGCGGTGGGCAGTGCGGGGTCGGTGTCGCGGACGGTGAAGGTGACGGCGCCCTTGGCGCGGGCGGTGAGGGTGTACGGCTTGGCCGCGGCGTCGGCGGTGAAGCCCTTGGGCAGGGTCAGGGCGACGGTGCCCTTCTGGTCCTGTTTCGTGGTGTTGGTGAGGTCGACGCGGACCTGCCGGGAGCCGCCGGATGGGAGGGTGAGGACCCGTTTGACCCGGTCGGAGAGTTGGGGGGCGCCGGTGGCGGTGGCCCAGGTGTCGAAGTCGGAGACGCGGGGGAGGGGCTGCTGGCGGCCGGTGACGGCGGGTTCGACCTCGACGGCGCGGCCGGTGGTGCCGGTGCCGTGCGCGGTGGTCAGCGTGGCGCCGAGGCGTACGCGCCCGGGTCTTCCGGCGGCCGTGACGGTGAAGGTCGTGGTGCCGTGGCGCAGGACGCCGGAGCCGGTGACGGTCCAGCCGGCGGGGGCGTTCAGGGCGACGCGGCCGGGGACGGAGGCGTGGGCGGTGACGGTGAACGGCTCGCCGGGGGCGACGCCGAAGCGGTCGGTGGTGAGGAAGAACTCGGTGCCGAGGGGCAGGCCGCCCTCGGCGGGGTAGGTCGCGCCTTCGAGGGCGGCGAGGGGGTCGTGGTTCCCGCGGGTGAACGGCACGCGGCTGTCGACGAGGGTGAAGTAGTCACAGCCGATCTTGTTCGGGTCGCTCGGGGGGTCGGGGTTGTGGGCCCAGCCCTGGCTGGCGTAGAGGCGTCCGGCCTCGGCCTCGATCCGCGCCCAGGTCTTCCCGTTCTTGGACGCGCGGCCGTCCCAGACGCCGTAGACGTCGGCGCTGGGGTCGGTGGGGGTGAACGTCGTCTCGCAGGAGGGGCCGGTGCCGCTCTTGACGAGGTGTTCCTGGTGGAGGAGGCGGGCGGCGCGCCAGGGCCGCAGGTGCTCCTTGGTGAGCTGGTCGGGGAAGGCCGTGGGGTCGGCGGCGAGGTGGTACGCCTCGACGGCGAGGCGTCCGGCCTCCTGGTGGTTGCCGTGCTGGCCGGGGATCGGGGACGGTGTCATGGTCGTGATGACCTTGGGGCGGGTCTCCCGTACGAGGCGGACGACCTTGGCGAGGGTCGAGTCGTGGTCCCATGTGGAGCGGGTGAGCTCGTCGCTGACGGTGTAGTAGAAGTCGACCTTGTCGAGGTAGTGCACGTCGGTGATGCCGGCCTTGGCGACGGCGGCGCGTTCCTCGTTCTCGCGGAGCAGTCCGAGGGCGGGGCCCTCCTCGGTGCCGACGGCGTTGCCGCCGCCCTCGCCGCGGGTGATGGTGAGCACACCGGTCCTGACGTGGGCCTTCTCGTTCCACTGGCCGTAGGTGGAGAGGTTGAAGGACTCGTCGTCGGGGTGGGCGCCGATGAACAGGACGTCGAGGCGGCCGGGCCGGGGCGGGTCCCCCGCGGTGGCCTGTGCGGGCGGTGCGAGGCCGAGCAGGCCCGCGGCGAGCGTCACGGAGAGGGCGAGGCTCTTGCGCATGGGGGTGGGCTCCTTGTCCGGACGGCACTATTCCTTGACGGCTCCTGAGAGCATTCCCGCGATGAAGTGGCGCTGGAGGAAGACGTAGACGAGGACGACGGGCGCGGCCACGATGAGCGCGGCGGCCATGAGCATCTGGTATTCGGTCTGGTGCTGGCCCTGGAAGATCGACAAGCCGAGCGGCGCGGTGCGCAGGTCCTCGTTGGAGTTCATGATCACTAGTGCGAGCAGGAACTCGTTCCAGGTCCACATGGCGATGAGCACGACCATGGTGAGGATGGCCGGGCGGCCGACCGGCAGCAGCACCCGCCACAGTGTCGTCCAGCTGGAGGCGCCGTCGATCCGGGACGCCTCGATCAGTGAGCGCGGCGCGGACCGGAAGTACGCCCGCATCCAGAACACTCCGAACGACACGGACTGGGCGATCTGCGGGAGCATGAGGCCGGGCAGGGTGTTGTCGAGGCCGGCGGAGCGCAGGTCGAAGTACAGCGGGACGACGATGGCCTCGGTGGGCACCATCAGCCCGGCGAGGAAGACGTAGAACAGCAGGGTCGCGCCGCGGAACTCCATGGTTCCCAGGGCGTACCCGGCGAGGATCGACAGCACCGACGCCGCGACGACCACCGCGGTGACCACGATGAGGCTGTTGGTGAGGTAGCGGGCGAAGTGTCCTTTCCGCCAGGCGCCGGTGAAGGCGGCGGCGGACGGGTGCGGCAGGCCGAGCGCCTGGGAGGCCACCGCCAGCAGCGGGAACACGGCGATCACCGCGAACACGATCAGGACGGCGTACGTCGTGGCGCGTTCGGCCCGTGAGGTGGCCGGGGTCATGGGCGGCCCTCCACGAGACGGCCGACGCCCGCGGTGACGGCGAAGACCACGACCGCGATGATGATGCCGATCGCGCAGGCCAGGCCGACCTCTCCGGTGTTGAACGTCCGGTTGTAGACCTCGTACGCCGGGACGCGTGTGGCGTCGCCGGGGCCGCCGCCGGTGGTGAGGTAGATCAGGTCGAAGTTGCGCAGCGCGGCGATGATGGTGAGGGTCAGCGCGACGGACAGTTCCCGCCGCAGGCCGGGCAGGGTGACGGCGAAGAATTCGCGGACGGCTCCGGCGCCGTCGACGCGCGCCGCCTCGTACAGCTCGCGGGGGATCTTCTGCACGCCGGCGAGGAACAGGACCATGGCCAGCCCGATCTCGGCCCAGGTGCCGATGAGCCCGACGGACGGCAGCGCCCAGGTGAAGTCGCCGAGCCAGCCGCGGGCGAGTCCGCCGAGGCCGAGGAGGCGGAGGGTGCCGTTGATCGGGCCGTGCTCGGAGTAGATCCACTGCCAGGCGACCGCGACGGCGACCATGGCGACGACCTGCGGCAGGAACAGCACGGTGCGGAAGAGCGTCAGCCCGCGGGGCCGGGAGCGGGACATGACGGCGACGAGCAGGAACGCGATGCAGCAGGGCAGGACGGCGTAGAAGAACACAAGGACGGCGGCGTGCCCGAACGTCCCGCGCAGGTGCGGGTCGCTGAACGCCTGCGTGTAGTTGCCGAGGCCGGCCCAGGTGCCGACGGTGAGCCCGTCCCAGCGGAACAGCGAGAGGTACGCGCCGTGCAGCAGCGGCCAGAGCAGGAACGCCGCGTAGACCAGCAGGGCGGGGAGCACGTAGAGGTAGGCGACGCGGCGGGGTTCGCCCGGTGGTGGGGCGCCCGCCGGGCGGTGCCGGGTACGGTCCGCGGCGGGCCGGGTGCGGGTGTCCGGGGGCTTCACCGTTTGGCCAGGAAGGCGGCGTAGTCGCGCTGGGCGTCCTGCATGCCCTGCTGTGGTGTCTTCCGCCCGGCGATGATCTCCTGGAGGACGCCGCCGAGTGTGTCGAGGAAGGTCGTCGTGGAGTAGTCGAGGTAGGGGACGAGGATGTCCTTGGCGCTGGCGGTCTTCCAGGCGGCGGACAGGTCGCGGCCGACGGCGGAGGCCGGCTGCGCGCTCGGCGGGGGGAGCGCGGCCAGGCCGCCGGTCTGCGTGACGACGTCCATGGCCTGCGGGCTCGTCATGAAGTCGAGGTACGCGGCGGCGACGCCGGGGTGCTTGGACCTGGCGGTGATCGCGAGGGGCAGGCCGGGGCCGCCGAGTGTGGCGGCGGACGCGCCGCCGGCCTGGGCGGGCGGCGGGAGGATGAAGCGGACCTTGTCCCCGAGCTTCTTCTGCAGGTCCGCGGCGAACCACGGCCCGCCGATGAGGAAGACGCCCTCGCCCTTGGCGAACGGCGCGGGGGAGTCGTTGTACTTGGCGGCGTTGACGCCGGTGGGGAAGTAGCCCTTCCTGGCCCAGTCGGCGAGCTTCTGCGCGGCCTGTACGACGGGTGGATCGGTCCACGCGCCGCCCCGGCCGAACACGAGGTCGCGCAGCCTGTCCTTGCCCGTCGTCTGGCCGAGCAGCACGCCGAACGTGTGGATGGCGGGGAACTTCTCCAGGTCGGCGAGGTAGATCGGCGTCTCACCCCGGCTCTTGGCGGTGGCGAGGTCCTGTTCGAACTCCGCCCAGGTCGCCGGCGGCTTGAGACCGAGCTTGGCGAGCCTGTCGGTGTCGTAGTAGATCCCGACGGCCTCGCCGGTCATCGCGACGCCGTACAGGCTGCCGGAGCCGATCGCCTTGCCGCCGGCGCTGACGCTGTTGAGCTGGGTGAGCCCGGCGGGGAAGCGCTTACGGAAGCCGTAGGCCTGCTCGTACGGGTCGAGGGGCATCAGCGCGCCGGCCTTCACGAGGGCGGCCATGATGCCGTACCCCTGGTTCGCCTCGACGACGTCGGGCGGGTTGCTGCCGGACAGCGCGAGCCGCAGCGTCTTCTCCAGGTCGCTGAACGACCGCGAGACCCGCTTAATCGTTACGTTGGGGTACTTCGCGTGGAACGCGGCGTTCAGTCGTTGCATCTGCTCGTTCTGGCCGCCGAGGACCTCCTGGTCCCAGACGGTGAGCGTGACCGGACCGGCCTTGGCGACGTCCGTGCTCGCGGCGCCGGGTGCGGGGGTCTTCGGCTTGTCACCGCCCGAGCCGGGGGCGCAGGCGGACACGGCGACCAGCGCCGCTGTCAGGACCACGAACGGTTTCCGCATGGCGGGGGCTCCTTCGTCAACCGACGGGCGGCGCCTTACACCAAGATCTTCTCGGTGGTGACCGTGGGCGTTACGGTCACGCCCGCCGTACGGTCGGCTCCGCCCGCGTCGCCGTGTCGACCGAGGCGTCGGGGATGTAGGGGACGACGAAGGCGTAGTCGCGCAGGACCTCGTCCGGGACCTCGCCGGACTCGCCGAACGTTGCGATCTCCCCCCAGCAGGGCGAGCCGAGCGATCCGCTGAAGTGGCGGACGGACAGCCCGGCGCAGAGGTTGGCGAACCGCAGCCGCTCGCTCAGGCCCCAGCCGGCGAGCGTGCCGTACACGAAACCGGCGGCGAACACGTCACCGGCGCCGGTCGGGTCGAGGGCCTTGACCGGCAGCGCGGTGGCCTCGGCCCGCTCGCCCGTGGTGGTGTCGACCGCGATCGCGCCGTCGCCGCCGCGCTTGACGACCACGACGGGGACGCGGTCGGCGAGGGCGTCGAGTGCCTGTTCGGGGGAGCTGGTCCGGGTGTAGGCCATGGCCTCCACGGCGTTGGGCAGGAAGACGTCGACCAGGTCGAGGCGGTCGAGCACGTCGACGGACCAGGTCTCGGTGGGGTCCCAGCCGACGTCGGCGACCACGGTGGCGCCCCTCTCGCGCATCGTCGCGGTCCACGACGGCACGGGGTGGGCGAGGTCGAGGAAGCAGGTCTTGGCCTTGGGCGGGGTGCCGATGAGGGCCTCGGGCAGCACTGGCATGGGCCGGTGGTAGGTGACCATGCTCCGGTCGGCGTCGTAGGCCAGCGACACGGTGACCGGCGTGGGCCAGCCGGGCAGCCGCCGGGAGTGGGCGAGTCCGACGCCCTCCTGCTCCGACAGGGTCCGCCACAGGTAGGCGCCGAACATGTCGTCGCCGAACGCGGCGGCCAGCCCGACGTTGAGGCCCAGCCGGCTCATCGCCACCGCGATGTTGGCGATGCCGCCGGGTGCCGACCCCAGGCCGTCGGTGATCAGCTCGGTCCCGGGCGGCGGCAGGCCCGGCAGGCCGGTGAAGATCATGTCCATGAAGACCGTGCCGGCCAGGAAGACGTCCAGGCCCCCGGCGTCGCCGTGCAGGATCTCGGCGGCGGCCTCGCGCTCGGCACAGGGGGCCTTCAGCCGCGGCTCGGGCGGCCGGCCCGGCGGTGCGATCATCGGTTTGACGTGGTCCACGGCGCCTCCCCTCCGGAGGGGATCCAAACACTGTCGTACGACATTACGCGCTGCTGGACCGTTCCCCGGAGGGTTTCGGGCGATTCCCTACCTCACATTAGGGAATCAGAGGAACGTCCTTCCCTCTCCGCGGTAGGTCGGGACCGTGTCGACGACCCGCTCGCCGTCGACGAGGTGAAGGCCATCGAACCGCTCGCACAGCTCGCCCGCCTTCGCGTGCCGGAACCACACCCGGTCGCCGATCCGCAGCCCGTCGGCGGCGGCGCCGAGCAGCGGGGTCTGCACCTCGCCCGCGCCCTCCCGCGCGTCGAAGCGCAGTCCCGAGGGCAGGTACGGCTGCGGCAGCCGGCTGCTGTCCGCGATCCCCGACGCGAGGTATCCGCCACCGAGCACGGTCACCACTCCGGGCGCCGGGCGCCGTACGACGGGCAGGGCGAACAGCGCGGCCGGGCTGCCGGAGAAGTTCGTGTAGTGGTCGAACAGCACGGACTGGTACAGCCCCGAGCCCGCGGCGACCTCGGTCACGGCCTTCTCGGCCGCCGTCTTCTCGACGCTGCCGGTTCCACCGCCGTTGACGAACTCCAGGTCGGCGATCTCCCGCACCGCCTGCACGATCAGCCCCCGGCGGCGCGCCAGCTCGACGCGGGACCGCGACTGGACGAGGCGTACCGCGCGGGAGAACACCGGCTTGCCGGGCGGGTCGTCCCCGACCCCCGCGATCTGCGACTCGTACGCCATCAGCCCGACCAGCCGGAGCCCCGGACGCCGGCCGATCTCACGGGCCAGCCCGGCGGCCTGCTCCGGCGTACGGACGGGTGAGCGGAGCGCGCCGACGCGGACCCGGCCGCCCGCCGCGCGCCAGGCGGCGTCGATGTCGAGGCATACCCGGACGGGGCGGCCGCCGCCGGTGGCCTTCTCGATCAGGTCGAGGTGCTCCACGCAGTCGACCATCACGGTGACGGTGGCCGCCGCGTGCTCGTCGCCGGCCAGCCGCGCGAGGGCCTGCCGATCGGCGGTCGGATAGGCGACGAGGATGTCGTCGCTCACCCTCGTCTCGGCCAGCCACAGGGCCTCGGGCAGCGTGAACGCCATGACGCCGGCGAACCCGTCCATCGCCAGTACCTGTTCCAGCAGGGCCCGGCAGCGCACCGACTTGCTGGCGACCCGGATCGGCTTGCCGCGCGCCCGCCGGGTCAGGTCCGCCGCGTTGGAGCGGAACGCCGCCAGGTCGACGATCGCGAACGGCGGCTCAAGGTGAGATGTGGCGATGTCATACCGTTTGCGGAGCGTCATTCCCGCAGCGTTCCACACGCCGACCGAATATGAAAAGAGTTCATGTCCGGGAATGCGTGGCGAAGAAGTCCCACAGCCGCCGGCTTGCGTCCGGCGGCCACGCGTGCCCGCCGCCCGTGACGGTGCACAGCACGACCTCGACGCCGCCGTCGCCGCGCCCGCTGGCACGGCAGCCCTGCCCCCCGCCCGCCCGGAGCGGGGACACGCCGTCGGCCCGGCGCCAGAAGTCCACCGCCCGGCCGACCGGGGGGTACGGCCGCGCATCATCGAAATCGCGGTGCCCGCCGCCGTTGTACGGGACGTTGTGGTCCGCGGTGCCGTGCCAGATCATCACCGACACCGGCCGGGCCGGACGACACGTCATGGCCAGCGCCCCGGCCACCACCCCGATCGCCGCGACCCTCCCCGCGGACTCACAGGCGAACCGGTAGGCCATGCCCGCGCCGTTGGAGAACCCCGCGACGTGGACCCGCTTCGGATCGGCCAGGCCCGTGCCGGTCAGGTGGTCGACGAGCCGGTTCAGGAAACCCACGTCGTCGATGTGCGCCGGCCGGGCGGGCGCGCAGCAGTCCCCGGCGTTCCAGGTAAAGGCGAACCCGTCCGGATAGACCGCGAGGAACCCGTGCCGGTCGGCGAGACCGTCGAACCCGGTCTTCTTCTCGAACCCGAACATGTTGTCCGCCCCGCCGTGCAGCGCGACGACGAGGGGAAGCGGCCGCACGGGCCGCCCCGACCGGAAACGCTGCCTCACCAGCGCCGGCGGAACGTGAACGAGGTACTCCCGGTGCCCGGGCGTGCCCACGTCGATCTTCATCCGATGCGTGCCCGCCGCCGTCGGCACATCACCGACCGCCGCCGGCACCCCGTGCCGCGAATGCGACGCCGGGCGCGAGGCGCCCCCACCGGAGCCCGGCGACCTACACCCGCTGAGGATGAGCAGACCGACGACCGCGAACACCGTGACCCGTCGCATGCGACGATCCAACCCACCCGCCCCCGCCAGAACTACTCACCGGCCGCACAAGTCCGCGTAAGGGGCGTTTCCTCCTTGTGTGTCACACCCCGTACGCGCGACGCCGTCTGCGGGCGAGACCTGACTGGTCTAAGTGGTTTCGTTCGGTTTGGGGGCAGTCTCATCGAGGATTGCCCGCGCCGCCGACATCTTGAGGACCAATCGGCGTGGGTTCCCCTTTACCGCACGGAATCCGTGGTGCGTGTAGAAGGCTGCAGCCTGGTCATCGATCGCGTCGACCACGATGATGCGCCCGCCCGCGAGTTCGGATGCGTTGACCGCTGTCTCCAGAGCGTCGTGAAGCGGCCAGCCGCCCAGTCCCGAGCCCTGCAGCGAGCGGTCAACGGCGAGACGTCCGAGAAGGTAGCCGGGGACGACCGAGAAACCGCCCGCCAAGGATCGGGAAAGCTCGTTCTTGAGCACTTCTGTCGGCGTGATCGCGTAGTAGCCCAGGACGGCTAGGGAGCCCTCCTCGATCCAGACGTACGATCGGGCGATGTCCGAGCGCTGGGCTCGATGAGCTTCCCGAAGCAGCTAGTCGTTGAGGAAGCCTGTCCCGCAGTCGAATCCCTCGTGCTCGTGGACCTGGTGCAGCTGCTCGGAACGATATCCCGTCATGCGCGTTTGTAGGGGCGCGGCCGCCCGGCCATGCGCTTGAAGGCCAGAGGGACCTCGTCCGGCTCGTCCAGGGTGGCGAGCAGCTCGTCGAACTGGTCGGCGGGCATCCAGGTGACGTCGGAGCTCGCGAGGATGCGCCGGGCCTCCTCCTTGGCCGCGCGCAGCATGAAGGAGGACACCGACTCGCCCAGCGCCTCCGCGGCCCGTGCGATGAGCCGCTGTGTGGTGGCGTCGGTCCGCAGCTCGATGTGGCATTCCTTCTTCGCGGTCATGAGCATCACTGCCACCTCCTTTCACGGTAGGGGTCCGCTGGAGAGCGGACAACGTTCGATCGACTCCTTACGGTTACTTGGTGTTCACGCTATGCGATTATAGCCATACAGATGTCTGCCGCGGTATGTATCGGTGGCAAGCTCAGCCGGTCGCGCCTGCCTGTCGCTCCGCACCGCCCATCGGCGATCCTCGCCGATGGGCGGTGCGTGCCGGGAGGTCGTCGCAGGTCTAGGCTCAGAGCGGCGTCGCGGGCGGGAACCGCTCCACGTTCGCGCCCGCCGCACCGCACCGTACGATCCGACGTCTCGAAGGTCTGCCATGTCCGAATACGTGCTGACGCTCTCCTGCCCCGACCGGCCGGGCATCGTGGCCGCCGTCTCCGGGGCGCTCGCCCAGCGTGAGTGCAACATCCTGGAGAGCCAGCAGTTCGGCGACCGGAGCACCGGGCGCTTCTTCCTGCGCATCCAGTTCGAGGCGCCCGAGGGGCTGGACGACGCGCTGCGGGAGGCGTTCGGGGCGCTGGCGGGGGAGTTCGCGCTGGACTGGAACCTGCACGACCGGGCCGTCCGGTCGCGCGTGCTCATCCTCGTCTCCAAGTACGGGCACTGCCTGAACGACCTGCTGTACCGCCAGCGCTCCGGGCTGCTCGACGTCGACATCGTCGCGGTCGCCTCGAACCACCCCGACATGCGGCCGCTGACCCAGTCGTACGGCATCGACTACCACCACCTGCCCGTCACGCCCGAGACGCGCGCGGCGCAGGAGGCGGAGATCCTCGCCCTGGTCGAGCACTACCAGGCGGACCTCGTCGTGCTGGCGCGGTACATGCAGGTGCTGTCCGACGACTTCTGTGCGAAGCTGCCCGGCCGTGTGATCAACATTCACCATTCGTTCCTGCCGAGCTTCAAGGGTGCCCGGCCGTACCACCAGGCGCACCAGCGCGGCGTGAAGCTCATCGGTGCGACCGCGCACTACGTGACGCCGCGGCTCGACGAGGGGCCGATCATCGAGCAGGAGGTCGCGCGCGTCGACCACACGCAGGGGCCCGAGGAGCTGATGGCGGTGGGCCGGGACATGGAGTGCCTGGCCCTGGCCCGTGCGGTGCGCTGGCACGCCGAGCACCGGGTCCTGCTGAACGCCGAGCGCACCGTGGTCTTCCGCTGAGCCCCAGGGTGCGGCGTAATCTGGGGTGCCATGCACTCCGCGCGCGTGACCCGCGACCTTTCCGGTGATCTCGTACGGCTCCGCCGCGCGCTGCACCGGGAGCCCGAGCTGGGCCTGGAGCTGCCGCGCACCCAGGAGAAGGTGCTGGCCGCCCTGGACGGCCTTCCCCTCGAGATCGGGCTCGGGCGGTCCCTGTCCTCGGTGACCGCCGTGCTGCGCGGTTCGTCGCCGGGTCCCGCGGTCCTGCTGCGCGCCGACATGGACGCGCTTCCGCTGACCGAGCGTTCCGGCCTGGAGTACGCCAGCCGGTTCGAGGACCGGATGCACGCCTGCGGTCACGACCTGCACACCGCGATGCTGGTCGGGGCCGCGCGGATCCTCGCGGGCGTGGAGTTCGCGGGCAGTGTGATCTTCATGTTCCAGCCCGGTGAGGAGGGCTCCGGCGGGGCGCGCCTCATGATCGAGGAAGGGGTGCTCGACGCGGCGGGGACACGGCCCGTCGCCGCGTACGGGCTGCACGTCACCTCGTCGCTGCTGCCGGGCGGCTTCTTCATGACGCGGCGGGGTCCGCTGATGGCCGCCGCCGACGAAATCCACGTCATCGTGCGCGGCGCCGGCGGCCACGGTTCCCAGCCGCACCTGGCCCGGGACCCGATTCCGGCGGCCTGCGAGATGGTGACGGCGCTGCAGACGCTCACCACCCGGTCGTTCGACGCCTTCGACCCGGTCGTCATCACGGTCGGCAGCTTCCACGCGGGCACGGCCGCCAACGTCATCCCGGCGGAGGCGCGGTTCGAGCTGACGATCCGGTCCTTCTCCCGGGAGGCCCACACGCGGGTCCTCGAGGGCGTGGACCGGGTCCTGCGCGGCGTCGCCGCCGCCCACGGCCTCGACGTCGAGCTGGAGCAGGTCATGGGATATCCGGTGACGGTCAACACCGCGGCGGAGGCGGAGTTCGCCGCCGGCGTCGCCGGTGACCTGTACGGCCCGGAGCGGTTCGTGTGGGGGCCGAATCCCCTGACCGCCGCGGAGGACTTCTCGTACGTGCTGGAGGAGGTGCCCGGGGCGTTCGTCTTCCTCGGTGCCTGCCCGCCCGACCGCGACCCGGCGACCGCGCCGTTCAACCACGCGCCGGACGCGGCCTTCGACGACGGGGTGCTGGCGGACGGGGCGGCCCTGCTCGCCGAACTCGCCCTCCGCCGGCTGGCCGCGGGCTGAGGCCGGCCGGGCGGGTCGTTCGGCCCCCGCCGTCATGCGGCGGCCCCTATCATGATCCAGCGGTGTGCTGACAGTTCGTCCAATGGGGAGCGGTGTCGTGCGGAGGCTGGCCCTGACCGCTGCCGTGTCGGCGGCGCTGCTCGCCGGTTGCGGCAACGCCGCGCGGACCGCGAACAACCCGCAGACCTCTACCCCCTCGCCGACACCGCGGGTCCAGCAGGCCAGGGTCGGCCAGATCATCACGCTCACCGGCGCGGACGAGTCCGGCGGCGCGGACCGGCTCCGCCTCGCCGTGAAGGTCCGGCAGGTCGTTCCCACCGCGACCGGGCGTGGCGCGTTCCAAAAGCCCCGTAAGGGGGAGCGTTTCGTCGCCGTCCGCTTCGTGCTGAAGAACGTCGGCGACACCGCGTACGACGACAGCCCCACGTACGGCGCGAACGTCGTGGACGCGGCGGGGCGGACCTACGACCCGACGGTGGCGTCGGTGACCGCCGGTCCCGGCTTCCCGAAGGTCGTCCGGCTCCGGCAGGGGCAGGCCAAGGCGGGTTTCATGGTCTTCGCCGTGCCGAAGAAGGCGAAGGTCGTCGCCGTGACCTACGCCCTCAACGCAGGCTTCGCCACCGACCGCGCCGAATGGCGTGTGCCCTGACGCACGGCCTGGCCGTAAGGAGTGCGACGCATGACGGATGCCGATCGATCACCGAGCAATGCCGTGCGTGAGGACCGGGGTGGACTCGACGCGCAGGTAGACGGTTCGACCGGTCCCGGGTCGAAATCGCGGACGCACCGGTCCAGCGCCGGTCTGGTCGCCGGACTCATCACCGGCTGCGTCGTACTGGCGATACTGATCGTCGTTCTGGTCGTTGTCGTGGGAGGCTCGGCCAGCCGCTCCAAGGTCAGTACTCCGCCGAGGGCGGGCGGTTTCGCCCGTAGTGATTCGACCGAACCTGCAATCATGGCGATCTTGACGAGACGGCGAGCCGCGGCCCGCGCGACCGGTGCCAGAATCAGCACGCTCGTCTCCGGCTTCTATCGCGATCCGGCGGCTCCGCCCTCCATGCCCGTCACCGGCGGGGTCGTATTCGTGGGCGGCACTGGCGACATGGGAGATCCGGGGAGTTTCATCCAGCATCTCCGGCCCGCCCCCGGGGTGACCTCCTCGGTCGAGGACAAGGTCGTCGACGTGGACGCCGGCGGTGACGGCCGGGCCGCGTGCTTCACGGTCGGCGACGGGCCGACGGACACGTGCGTGTGGGCGACGGAGCACTCGTTCGGGACGATCACGCCGACAGAAGTGCTGAGGGTGGACCACGCCGCCGCCGTGATGCGGAAGATGCGGCCCGACGTCGAGAGGCGGTAGGCCGGGAGACGCCTTCCTGCGGCGGCCGGTCAGCATTCGATGACGTTGACGGCGAGGCCGCCGCGCGAGGTCTCCTTGTACTTGTCGAGCATGTCGCGGCCGGTGTCGCGCATCGTCTTGAGCGCGCGGTCGAGGGGGACGAAGTGGCGGCCGTCGCCGCGCAGCGCGATCCGGGCGGCGCTGATCGCCTTGATCGACGCGACGGCGTTCCGTTCGATGCAGGGCACCTGCACCAGGCCGCCGACCGGGTCGCAGGTGAGGCCGAGGTTGTGCTCGATGCCGATCTCGGCGGCGTTCTCCACCTGTTCGGGGGTGCCGCCGAGGACCTCGGTGAGGCCGGCCGCCGCCATCGCGCAGGCCGAGCCGACCTCGCCCTGGCAGCCGACCTCCGCCCCGGAGATCGAGGCGTTCTCTTTGATGATCACGCCCATCGCCCCGGCGGTCAGCAGGAACCGGACGATCCCGTCGTCGGAGGCGCCGGGCACGAAGCGGTCGTAGTAGTGCAGGACGGCGGGCACGATGCCGGCGGCCCCGTTGGTCGGCGCGGTGACGATCCGGCCGCCCGCGGCGTTCTCCTCGTTCACGGCGAGGGCGAACAGCGTGACCCAGTCCATCGCGTGCAGCGGGTCGGTGGCGGCCTCGGTCACCAGCTTGCGGTGCAGGTGCGGGGCGCGGCGGCGTACCTTGAGCCCGCCGGGCAGCAGTCCTTCGCGGGAGCAGCCGCGGTCCACGCTCTCTCGCATGACCGCCCAGAGCCGGAGCAGGAGCGCGCGGATCTGCGCGGGGTCGCGGCCGAAGGCCTGTTCGTTCTCCAGCATCAGCGCGGAGATCGACAGGCCGGTCTCCCGGGTCTGGTCGAGCAGTTCGGCGCCGGTCGCGAAGGGATGGGGCACCACCGTGTCGTCGGGCTTGATCCGGTCGGCGCCGGTGGCGTCCTCGTCGACGACGAAGCCGCCGCCGACCGAGTAGTAGACCTTCTCCCGCAGTTCCGTCCCGTCGGCGTCGCGGGCGGTGAACCGCATGCCGTTGGGGTGGTGGGGGAGTGACTCCTTGCGCTCGAAGACGAGGTGCTCGCCCACGGCGAACGGCACCTCCCGCTCGCCGAACAGGCGCAGCACGCCGCGCTCACGGACCCGCGCGACCCGCTCGTCGGCGGTCCCGACGTCGACGAGTTCCGGCTTGTCGCCCTCCAGGCCGAGGATCACCGCCTTGTCGCTGCCGTGCCCCTTGCCGGTCAGGCCCAGCGAGCCGTACAGGATCACCTGCACGGACGCGGTCTTCTCCAGCAGGCCGTCGTCCCGCAGGCCGCGGGCGAAGCGGTGGGCCGCCGCCATCGGCCCGCCCGTGTGGGAGCTGGACGGGCCGATGCCGATCTTGAACAGGTCGAAGACGCTGATCGCCATGGTGGTCTAGCCGGCCTGGCGGGCGGTGATGGCCTGCTGGTAGAGGCGTCCGGCGCGGTAG
>NZ_JAMXMX010000051.1 GCF_024055725.1 Actinoallomurus spadix
AGGGCGCGATGACCTCCGGCTACCCCTCGGACGCCACCGAGAACGCGGTGCAGGCCAACATCGTCTCCGCCGGATACGCGACCTCGAGCGGTGGCGGCGGCACGGGCGGAACGCTCACCCCCGGTTCGTCGGTCTCGCTGCGCGCGACGACGGCCTGCTGCACCGACCGCTACATCCGTCACCAGAACGACCAGGCCGTCACCTCGGTAATCAACTCGTCCAGCTCGTCGCTCGACAAGAACGACGCCACGTGGATCGTGCATAGCGGCCTGGCCGGCGGTTCGTGCGTGTCGTTCGAGTCGAAGAACTACCCCGGCGACTACCTGCGGCACCAGAACTTCCAGGTGTACCGGCAGCACAACGACGGCAGCGCGCAGTTCGCCGCGGATGCCACCTTCTGCCCGCAGAGCGGCAAGAACGGCCAGGGCACCTCACTGGCCGCCTACAACTACCCGGACCGGTTCATCCGCCACTACGCGAACACGGTCTACGTCGCCGGCGACGGCGGCTCGCACACCTTCGACAGCCCCACCTCCTGGGCCGACGACGTGAGCTGGGTCGTCGACGCGCCCTGGGCCTAGACGCCGACCGCCGCATACAGCACCGGCGAGGAGAATCCCTCATGGCAGAACGAACCACACGACCTCAGGCGGCGGGCGCCGCGACGCGCTCCGGCCTCCTCACCCGGCCGCTGCGGTGGGCCGTCGCCGCCGTCACCGCCCTGGCCGCGGCGATCGCGCTGACGGTCGCCACCTGGCCCGCGTCCGCCGCCGGCAATCCGTACCAGCGGGGCCCGGACCCCACCCTGGCCAGTGTCGCGGCGAGCCGGGGGACGTTCGCCACCGCGCAGGTCAGCGTGCCGCCCGGCAACGGTTTCAACGGCGGCACGATCTACTACCCGACCGACACCACCCAGGGGACCTGGGGCGCCGTCGCGATCGTGCCGGGCTACACCGCGCTGTTCGCCAACGAAGAGGCCTGGATGGGGCCCTGGCTGGCGTCCTTCGGATTCGTCGTGATCGGCATCGAGACCAACAGCCGTAACGACTTCGACACCGCGCGGGGCACCCAGCTGCTGGCCGCCCTGGACTACCTCACCCAGAAGAGCCCCGTACGGGACCGGGTCGACTCCGCCCGGCTGGGCGTGATCGGGCACTCCATGGGAGGCGGCGGTGTCGTCTACGCCACCGAGCACCGGCCGTCGCTGAAGGCCGCGGTCGCGCTCGCGCCCTTCTCCCCCTCGCAGGACATGTCCACCGACCATGTGCCGACGATGGTCATGGCCGGGCAGAACGACACGGTGGTCACCCCGTCCTACCTCGACGGGCTGTACGCGACCATGCCGGCCTCGGCGCAGAGCGACTTCGTCCAGCTCGCGGGCGCCGATCATGTGGCCTACACGCACCCGAACACGACCGAGATGCGGCTGCTCATCCCCTGGCTGAAGATCTTCCTTGACGACGACACGCGCTACACGCAGTTCCTCTGCCCGCTGAAGGACTCGACGGGCGTCTCGATGTACCGCGCCAAGTGCCCGTACGTTCCGCCGGGCGGGCCGACAACCTCGCCCACTCCGACGACCACACCGACGCCGCCGGACGGCGGCGCCTGCAGCGCGACCTACCGCACCGTCAACTCCTGGTCCGGCGGCTACCAGGGGGAGATCACGGTGACGGCGGGCGGCGCGGCGATCGACGGGTGGACCGTCCGGTGGAGCCTCGGCGGCGGCCAGACCGTCACCCAGGTCTGGAACGGCACGCTGAGTACGAGCGGATCGACCGCCTCCGTGGCGAACGCCTCGTACAACGGCTCGCTCCAGGCGTCCGCGTCCACCACGTTCGGGTTCCTCGCGAACGGCACGCCATCGACCCCGGCCCTCACCTGCAGCAGCCCCTGACAACGGCCGACCCACCGCCGGTTGCGGCCATCCGCTTCGGCCGCAACCGGCGGTGCGTCCCGCCCGTTCCCCGGCGGCAGGCGCGCGGGCCTGAGGCGGCGGCTCGCGGGGGTGTAGGCGAACGGCGTTCCCATCCCCTTCGCGGGAGCCCCGGCCGGCGTCAGGCCGGGGAGATGCGGAGGGCGCCGCCGCCGCGCAGGTCGAGCCGAACCTCCGTCAGCCTCCCGACGGGCCGAATCGCTCTGTCTTGATCTTGCGCGCGTCGTGACCGAGGGACAGGAGGATGTCGGCGGCCGTCTCGACGAACCCGGTCGGTCCGCACACGAAGCAGTCCGGCGCGAACTCCGCGGGCCGGCCGCCCGTGTCGAGGTCGGCGACGGTCAGCCTGCCCGGCGGGCGGCGCAGGCCCTCCGGCGCCGCACGGGTGTAAACGTGGGTGACGTCGAGGCCCGGGTCGGGCCGGCGCAGCTCCGCCGCGTAGTACCGGTCGGCGGGCGTCCGTACCGAGTGGACGAGCCGGAACGGCGTACGGCTGCCCGCCTGCCAGCGGGCGCGGATCATCGCCATGAGCGGCACGATCCCCGAGCCGCCGCCCACCAGCAGCACCGGGTTCGAGCGAACCGTCGGAGAAGCCTTCCGGCCTGCCGGAAGCCGTCCCCGCCGTGACCGCGGCGGTGCCCGCGCCGAGGTCCTCGGTCGCGGCGGCGCCTTCGGTGGCCTCCGGCGGGAGGTCTTCGAGGAAGTCGGCGGTCGGCACGAAGAAGAGCGTGCCGGTCACCGGGGTGGAGAAGTCGAGGATCCGGTCGTGGTCGCCGGGCGGGTCGCCGATGAACATGTTCTCCAGCATCTCTCGGTCACCGCCGGCGTGCGCGCGTAGCCGATGAAGTAGGTGCCGAACTCACCGCGGCCGACGTTCCCGAACGGCATGTTGTTCCGCAGGATCCGGCGTTCGGTGCCGTCGGGGTCGGTGATGGTGGTCAGGGCGACGTGGGAGTCGGACGGCTTGACGTCGTCGTCCAGCTCGATGTTCTCCAGCTTCGTACGGCCGATGATCCGCTCCTGCTCCTCCACCGGCAGGGCGTTCCAGCCCTCCAGGTCGTGCAGGTACTTCTGCACGATCACGTAGCTGCCGCCCGCGAAGGCGGGGTCCTCGGCCCCGATCAGGACGGCGGTGGCCGCGGCGGGACCCACCGGGTTCTCCGTGCCGTCGACGAAGCCGAGCAGGTCCCGCACGTCGAAGTACATTAACCCCTGGACCTCGTCCTGGACCGTCACCGCCCCGCGGAGCCGGTTCATGATCTGGGAGGCCAGTTCGAAGCACAGGTCGAGCTTCTCGGCGCGGATGTGGAACAGCAGGTCGCCGGGGGTCGCGACCGCGCGGTGCACGGCCCCGGCGACCTCGCGGAACGGGTGCAGCTCGGCGGGCCGGGGACCGTCGAACAGGCGGTCCCCGGCGTCCGACCCGATGCCGGCGACGCAGCTCAGCCGGCCGTCCGGCACCCGGAAACCGACCGACCGCGTCAGCCCGGCCAGGTCGGCCAGCAGCTCGCGTGCCTCCGGCTCACCGCCCGGATCGACCGTCAGCACGAGGAACACGGCGGCGGTCGTCAGCGGGCTCAGCACCGGCTGCGGTACGCCGCCCCTTCGGACACCGCCACCCGGATCCCCCCTTTTCAGACGCTCTCCACAGCGTGCCATGAAGGGACCCCTCCCCGCTCCCCAGGGTGGCCGGGGCCGCGTGCGGCGGCGGTTAGGCGAGCGTGTTCGCCCAGCCCCGGCGCGTCACCGTGCGGTGCCTTCGCCACGACGGCCGCGGAGCGCGCTCCGCGACGTACGTCGGGCAGGTCGTGATCGTGCGGCGGAGCGGGCCGGCTCCGGGGTCGTTGGCCTGGATCGCCAGGCTGACGAGGGACTGCAGCAGGAACAGATCGCCGACGGTGTCCAGATGAACCCGTACCCAGCCGGTGACCGCGGGGAGGTCGACGCGGCCCGAGGCGGTCAGCGCGGTGCCGAGCCGGCGGATGACCTCCTGGGTGAGGAGGACCTCGGCCACGTCCTCCCGGTGGAGATGGACGATCTGCAGGCCGCGCAGGGCCAGGGCACGGCCGGGCGGACAGTCGGCGCGGCATTCCGTCAGCGGCCAGTCCCGGAATCGGTCGATCACCAGGTCGGCGTACGAGATGGTGCGGTGTCCTGGGCTCATGGATGCCAGGGTGGCGGAATACCGGGCGGTAGAGCCGATCAGCGGGTGACCTGGTGCGTTCCACCGCTTCCTGGTTCCCTCCCGGGATTCCTGGTGCGTTCCTGGAACCCTCCCGGGCGGCGCCTTCGGTCGTACAGATGGGGACGGGAACGCGAACTTTCGGATAACTGGCGAGGCCGGCGCCGATTCCGGCGGCACTGTAGTGGGGACGCCGCGCGACGCGCGCCCGCGGCGAAAAGGTGCGAGACGGACGGAGCACGGGGCGTTGGACTCCCATGTCGGCCAGAAGGCGGAGTTCGCCCGCGACCTGGCCGCCCGTCTGGACGGCGTGGACCCGGCCGTGCTGGCGGAGCGCACCGGGCTGCTGGAGGCGACGGTCCGTGCGCTGCTGACCGGCGACGGTGAGCTGATGTCGTGGGAGGTCGTCAGCGCATGCCTGGCCGCGGCGGGCGCCGACGGTGTCGAGATGGGCGCACTGCGCGGCCGGTGGGCCGCGGCCGAGCAGGCCCTGTGGGCGGAATGGGGCGAGGAGCTGCGCACGGCCTTCGAGCGGAACGGGCACGGCAAGCCCACGAAGGCGGTCGAGGCGTACCGGGAGAAGGTCCCGTGGCGGCAGCTGACCGAGCGGTATCCGGTGACCTTCAAGCCCTGGACCGAGCCGGCGTTCGCCGCGGACCGGCGGCTGCCCGACCCGTCGGCGGCGGGCGACATCAGGGAGTTCTACGCGCTCCTGGCGGAGCTGCGGGAATGGGCGGGATCGCCCCGGCAGACGGAGATCGAGAAACGCTCGTGGGGCACGCTCCCCGACGCCACGATCAGCGCGATGCTCCAGAAGGACCGCTGGCGCTCGACCAGCGACCGGGAACGCACCAGGATCGGCCATTTCGCGCGGGCCTGCGGGCTGCCCGCCGCCGAGGTCGCGCGCTGGGTGGATGCGTACGAACGGCTCCGGCACGTCCCCCCGACGGACGACCTGGCCCGCGCCCGCGCCGAGGGAGCCGAGCTGCGGCGCCGGCTCGCCGCCGCCCGGGCCGAGGTGGATGAGCTGCGGGAACGCCTGGCAGAGGCCGAACGATCCAGGGAACCCCCGGCCGACGCCGCGGAGCTGCCGGCCCGCCCGGCGGCGGACGGCCGGCGACCCGCGGAACGGGAGTCCGGCCCGGAGGAGACGGACGGGCGGCCGCGAGAGCGATGGTCGTCCCGCAGACGGCGATCGCTGTCGGCCGCCGCCGCGGTGCTGGTGTTCGCCGCCGGTGCCGGGGCGAGCAGGCTGGCCGGCGGCGCCACATCCCCGGCGGAACGGTCCGAGTGCTTCTCCGGAACCCTCCACCTTGTCGGCTCGACCGCCTTCGAGCGGACGGCCGACGTCCTCCGGCGAGGTTACGAGGCCCGGTGCCGAAACGCCAGGATCGCGGTGAGCTCCATCGGGTCCAACGAGGGGGTACGCGCCCTCACCGCCGAGAACGCCGCCTCGACCATCGCGATGCACGACGGCTACCTCGGATCCGACTCCGACGAGATCAGGCTCCGGGGGTTCCGCGGTTACCCCGTCGCGCTGGTGGCCTTTGCCGTCATCGCCAACAAGGACACCGGTGTGACCGGCCTGTCCCTGCGTGACCTGCGTTCCATCTACGCGCCGGACGGCCCCACTAACTGGAAGTCGATCAAGGGCGGCAGCGACCTGCCGATCCGCCTGGTCAGCAGGACCGAGGGATCGGGAACGCGCGGCATCTTCGAGGAGCACGTCCTGCGCGGACCCGAGCCGGACCTGTCGTCCAGCGACTGCCGCCGCAAGGACGAGCTGCGCGCCGCGCTGCACGCCGTACGGTGCGAACGCAGCAGCCAGGGCCAGGTACTCGACACGGTCGACACGGTCTCTGGCACGATCGGGTACGCCGAGGTGCACGTCGCCTCGGACACCCGCCGCTACCCCAACGTGCGCATTCTCGCCCTGGACGGCAGGATGCCGACGGCGTCGCCGACGATGGACCGCTACCCGTTCGTCGCCCCGGAGGTCTTCTACACCTACGGGCCGCCGCCGAACGGCAGCGCCGCCGCGGCGTTCCTCACCTTCCTCGCCGGTGAGGACGCCAGGAGGTTGCTCCGGCAGGCGGGCACGCCCGTCTGTGTCGGTCCGGGCCCACTGATCTCGGATCCCTGCCAACCGAACTGAACCAGCAGGTCACGCCCGGATGATACGGCGACAACGTCGTCTCATCAGCCGGCGCGCCGCTCGGGATCGGGAGGCCACGCGGAGCCCTCGGGCCGGTCGGCGGGACCGCGCGGATGGCCGATCCGTCGCTCCCGCTGATCGAGCTGCCCGCGGGCCGTGTCCGCCGCGCGCCGGGCCTCCGCCCGTACGCCCGGGTCCTCCGCCAGCGCCGCGGCGTGGTCGAACCAGAGCGCCGCCTCGGCGTACCGTTCGTCCTCGCTGCAGCGGTGGCCGGCCGCGAACGCCGCGTCGACCAGTTCCTCACGGGCGATGAGCGGGCCGGCCGCCATGAGGTGGTGGGCTACGCGCAGTGGGTCACGGCGCGGCAACTCGGCCAGCGCGCGGGCCGCGGCCGCGTGCAGCGACTGTCTGCGGGCCGGGGTGAGGTCCTGCAGCACGAGCTCGCGGAGGAGGTCGGGCATGACGTACCGCCCCGGACGGCCGGGGTCCATGCCGTCCTCCCAGTTGAGCATCCGCACGGTGACGGCCGCGTCGATGAGGAACAGCAGCTCTTCGCGGCTGACGGCTTGGATCCGGAACAGGAGCTCGGGGTCGAGTTCTCCGCCCGTCACCGCGATCGCCTGCAGCATCCTCAGCACGCGTTCGTCCAGCAGGTCCATGCGCGCGCGCAGCACCCTGCTGACGGACGCGGGAAGCCGCGCTCCCGGTCCCGTCCATGCGTCATGGGGCAGCTCGAGGATCTCGGTGATGAGGAAGGGGTTCCCCTCGCCGCGCCGGTGCAGCTCGGCGGCCTCTTGCCGGTGGAGTTCGCCGCTTGGCACGCTCGGGTCCAACCGGGCGGCCCGGCGCCGCATCAGCTCGTGGACGTCCGCGACGGTGAGCGGGTCAAGCGGCAGCAGGGTGGCGTGGGTCTGCCGGACGAGCAGCGCCAGGAGTTCGCGCAGGCCCGGGTCATCGGTGTCCTGCGTCGTGCAGACGACGATGAGCGGCACGTCCCGCAGCAGTGTGGCGTAGCCGCCGAGCAGGTGTCGCATACGAGCGCCGACCCGATGCAGATCCTCGATCAGGAAGAGGGTGGGCTGCCGGGTCAGCCGCTCCGCCAGCTCGCCGGCGATCGCCTTGGATCCGCCCTCCAGGCGGAGGTCCGGGTACACCGTCGAGAGCAGCCGGCCGATGACGTCCGACCCGTCCCCATCGCCCTTCTCCCAGATCGGGTCGGCGCCGCACCGGACCCATACGGTCTCGAACCCGGCGTCCGCGGCGCGGGTCGCGAACTCCTCGGCCAGCCGCGTCTTGCCGATGCCCGCCTCCCCCGACAGCACCACCCAGTGGGTACGGCCCTGGCCCGCGTCGCTCAGGATCTCGTCGAACCGGGCCAGTTCGCCGGATCGGCCGACGATGGACGACGAGACCGTGCCCGCCGAGGGCGTCACCGACAGGCCGGGCGCGGTGTGCGAGCGGGAGAGGGCCAGGGCCGCGACGTCCTGGCGGAGCACCGCCACGTGAACGTCACTGAGCTCGGGTCCCGGCGCGGCACCCAACTCTTCGGCGAGCAACGTCCGGATCGCCGCGAAACGTTGGAGCGCCTCCGCGGGCCGGCCCGCCAGGTACAGGGCGCGCATCAGCAGCGCCCACGCGGCCTCGCGAAGGGGAGCCCGAGCGGTGAGCTCCTCGGCGATGACGGCCGCCTCATCGGGACGGCCCTCGTGGAGGAGAACGGTGGCGTGCAGTTCCTCCGCCACCAGCCGGATCTCCTCGAGCCGGGCGATCTCCCGCTCGGCGAAGGCGTAGCCGGCGGCGTCGGCCAGCGCGGTGCCACGCCACAGGGTCAGTCCGCGCTGCACCGCCCGGCGGGCCTCGACGAGCCGTCCGCGCGTCAGCAGCCCGCGCGCGTGGTTGACCGCCTCCTCGAACCGGGTCGAGTCCCGGGTGTGGGGCGGAGCGTCGAGTGTGTACCCCGCCGGTCCGCTGAGCAGGACGGTGTGGTCTCCCCGCCGCGCACGGTCCGGCTCCAGCACGGCGCGCAGCCGGCTGATGTGTGCGTGGATGGAGGACAGGGCGCCCGCGGGCGGACGCCCTTCCCAAAGGTCCTCGCGCAGACGGTCCACCGACACGGGACGGCCGCCCGCGATCAGCAGCCGGGCGAGGAGGACCCGCCGTTTAGGCGGGCCGAGGTCGAGCTCGGTGTCGCCCGACCAGACTTCCAGTGGGCCCAACAGCACGAACTTGAGGTGATCGGTCAATCGTTCGCCTTCCACAGCATGGGCGTGTTTCCCTGCTCGGCCGGCTCAGGGCATGGTTCGAACGTCGGCACACATGCCGGTCATGGTGGTACGGACGAGGACGCGCATGATCGTCGCGAAGGTCGGTCCGGTCACCCGCCGCTCGACCATGACCAACCGTCGCTGCCGCCGCATCGGTGGATCTGGAGCGGCTTACCGGCGGCGCCGGAGCGTCCCCCCACCCCGAGGCAGAGCCCGTGACTCGCGGCGTTATGGATCTCGTACAGGCTGCCGCGGACATGCGTCAGGTACCAGAGTTGGTTGTCGCCCTTCGTGGGCCTGCAGTAGTCCTGGTCCACCGCGGTGCCGGACCTCCCCGCCCCGGTGCCGTGCAGGTCCATGCAGGCTTCGCTCTTGGTGTTACGGATCGTGAACAGCGCGCGGCCGCCCGGCCCGTTCAGCCCGTTCTCCACTCTGAGCGACCAGACCTGGTTGTCGGTGTCGCCGGGCGTGCAGTCACCGGTCTGGAGGTTCAGGCCGGCCCACTCCCTGTCGTAGCCCGGCACGTCGGCGCAGCTCCCGCCCACGACGTTCTTCAGCAGCACGTTCGCGACGCCTCTGAACCCGTCCCTGGACTGGGCGGTGACGCCCTGTCCCGCCCCGGCGTTCTTCTTGGTCGGCGCGGGCATGGCGATCCTCGCCGAGGCGGACGGCGACGCCGACCGGGACGACGACGCGGACGGTGACCCGGACGGTGACACGGTGGGGGTCGGTGTGACGGGCACGTACGCGCCCGGCGCCGCCGGGCCGTCGCCGGTCATGACCCTGTTCGCCGCCACGGTGGTGCGCTGCTTCTTGCCGTCGTGGGATCCGGTCCCGACCAGCAGGATCGGGATCGCGAGCAGGACCACTCCGCCGATCGCGACAGCGGCCAGTACCGGTTTGCGCGGCCGGTCCGGCGGCATCTCATCGCCGGCCGCCGCAGCACCGTCCGGTGACGCCGACGCCGCCGCGACGTTCCGCAGCCACGTGCCGCGCTTCGCCTTCTTCCCGGCCTTCTCCTTCTCGCCTTCCTCGCCGCCGGCACTGTCGTCCTTCGCGCCCGCCTCGCCGCCGGCCGTCGGCTCCGTGCCCTCATCCGGGGACGGTGCCGGTTCCGCGGTGTTCCCGGCATCTTCCTCGGCCGCGGCCGGTCCTGGGGCATCGGCGTCGGTGTTCTCGTCACCGGCGGGAGCGGACTGCTCGCTGTCCCCCTCGGACGCGGACCCGGCGGTCGGCACCCGCTCCTTCGCGGGCG
Organism: Actinoallomurus spadix; assembly: GCF_024055725.1. Lineage (GTDB taxonomy): Bacteria > Actinomycetota > Actinomycetes > Streptosporangiales > Streptosporangiaceae > Actinoallomurus > Actinoallomurus spadix. The sequence goes on from NZ_JAMXMX010000051.1 coordinate 9,793, forward strand.
TGGTCTCGGAGGCCCGCTCCCGCGCCGACGCGGAAGCGAGGGCCGGCGCCGTCTCGTCCGCGACCTCGGAGGCGGGCGCCAGGTCCTCCGCCGCCTCCACGTCCGTCACCGGCATCTCGATCGGTCGGCGGATGTGGAGCGGCTGCGTACGGTCGTCGGGTCTCGACTGGGAAGGCACGATATGTCTCCTTGGAATCTCGTATCAGAACGCGGACGGGGCCGGTGGTTCACCGGGTCTGCGGGCGGCCTCCTACCGGCCCGCGGCTTCCCCCAGTGGCTCCGCGCAGCGGACCGGCCAGGCGGCCGGAGACGTTCCTCCGGCCGTGGGCTCCTGCCGGCGCAGCGCTTCGTCGAGCCGTTCCAGAGCCGCCCGGTCCGCGTCACCGAGCACTCCGGGCCGATCGCCGGTCTCGGTCTCCGATCCGGCGCGGACGATCTCGCTGAGGAGGACGATCGGAGCCTGACCGGCGGACCGTACGCCGAGCACCCGGAAGGCCGTTCCGGGCGGGAACACGATCTCGTCCGCCACCGCACCGTGCCCGGACGCGACCAGCGGGCGCACCCGCCGACCGGTCGCGGACCAGATGACGTATCCCCCCGTCGCGGTGGTCAGCCCCGCCGCCTGCCCGATCGGCAGCGCGCTGACCGGCCCCGGCCCGTGCAGCACCGTCCCCGGTGCGAACCGCTCCAGGTCGCCGTCGGCGGGCAGCCCGCCGCGCACGGCGGCCCCCCGGTACGACGGCAGCCGGCTCAGGCCGGAGGCGAGGCAGGCCAGGTACGCGTGGGGGAGCGCGGCTCCGCCCGATGCCCCCGGCTCAGGGCCGTCCGGCTCGCCGAGCCCGCCCGACAGGTGGACGTGCACCGCGACGAGATCGGTCCGCGCCGCGTCCGCCTGCCCACCGCGCAGCGCGGGCATCTGCGTCATCGCACGGTTCACCGCGGCGCTGTGCCGCTCCCAGACCGGTTGTACGAGGGACCGGAACTCCGCGCGTTCCGTCTCCGTACTGCGGCGGAGGGGTTTCGCGACGGGTCCGGGCCGCGCTCCCCCGGCGGTCGGAGCGGGACCGGCCCGGTGCTCGCCAGGTGACGATGAGGGCGTGACCGGAGCCGCCGGAGCGGCCGGGGCCTCGGCGGCCGGAGGACGCGGCGGGGGCGTGGGCTGCAGCACGGAGGCGACCAGAGGACCGGGGGCGACCGGAGGCCCCGGGCTCGGTGCCGGTTCCGGGTCCGCGCCGTGGGGCCGTGGCGCCGATGGTTCCGGCGCGTGTGACGGCTCCTCGTTCAGGGGCGGCGTGTTCGGGCGCGGTGCGGAACCTTCCGCCACGTGCTCGGGAGGACGCGCCCCTCCCCTGGTCTGCGGCGCGACAGGGGACGCAGGAGCGACCGGGACCGACGGCGCCGCCGGAGACCCGAGGGTCGCCGGGGCGTGCGGGGCCGCCGGGAGCTCTGGAGCGAGTGCCGGTCCCGTGAGCGTGCTCGGGGCTTCGGGCGCGGCCGGCTCCTTCGGCCTGATCGGAATCATCGGGATCCTCGCCAGGTGCGGCGGGAGTGGTCTCGCCCCCTGCTCCTGCCTCGGCCGGGTCGGCGTCGGCGGATCGGCACGGTTCGGATCCTCGGCCGTGGAGATGGCCGGCGCCGGTGGTTCCGGCCGGTGTGACGGATCGTCGCTCGAGGGTGGCGCAGGGCGTTCCGCCGCGTCCGCCGGAGGATCCGCTCGCAGAAGGTCCGAAAGGTCCTCGCGCACGGATCCGGGCGAGCTCGCCTGCGCGGGCCGTGGGACGGGCGGCGGACCTGCCTGCGCGGGGCGTGGGAACGCGACGCGGTCAGGAAGGGTCACTCGCGTGGGCGGAGCGGACCCGTCGGCGTCCGGTCCGGCGGCGCTGACCGGTACGGGTGCCGCGTGTTCGGCCGCGGAGGCGGAGCTCTTCGTCTCCACCGCCGGTGCGGGCGTGGACGGTTCCGCTCGCGGCGGGGCGGTGCGCGGCGTCGTGACGGTTCGTACGGTGGGCGGCGCGGGAGCGGGCGCGTCCTCGACCGGTTTCGGTTCCACGAGTGACACGTTGTGCTCGATGGCCAGCCGGAGCAGGCCGAAGGCTCCGTCGTCCGGCCCTCCTGGTTGTGCGACCCGGTGCAGGGCGACGAACTTACGGACGTCGGCCCCCAGGCCGGAGAGCAGGCGGGACAGGCCGGCGAAGAGCGCGTCGTCCGCCGGAGCGCCCCGGAGGTTCACCTCGATGGCCAGCTCTTCCGGTGCCACGGGCCGTCCGGCGAGAGTAGGCGGCTCGCCGTGCGGTCCCACCAGCAGCCCCGACCTCGTCACGGCGACTTGCCAACGATCCGAAAGGCGGATGACGCCGGTGTCCGTCTGGGCGCCTTCGGCGAGAGGCGAACGCCAGCGGAGCAGCCGGGGCGCGGCAGGACCGTCCGTGCCGTCGGCACCGTACGGCCGGCAGGCGACGGTCTCGACGAACGGCGCCCAGGTCGGCTCGGCGTCGGCGCCGATCAGGACCGGCCGGACGACGGTCTCGGCGCCGGCGCCGATGACCAGCGGGAGACCGGTCCACACCTCCACCTCATCGCCCAGGATCTCGGCGATGTCCTGGGCGACGGACAGGAGGTCCACGGGGCCGCACGGAGCGAGCCGGACCGCCGAACGGGTCGGGGCGGGCAGGGCCGTCAGCAGGGAGGCGATCTCCTCGGCCGGTACCTCCGCGTCGCCGCTGAGCCGGGACGCGCCGACCAGGACGGTGAGGTGGTCGGCGTCCACCGGAGTGGAGTAGCAGAGATTCGCTCCCCAGGCCCGCGGCTCCCGCGCCGACCGTACGAGGAGGCCGGCGGGGACCTGCTCCACGACGTAACCGCCCGCGGTACGGCTGGGCAGCCGGGTGACGGCGGGCTGCCAGACCGGCGCCGGGCTGCGCGGCCCGAGGGGCACCGGTTCGGCGCCGGGTGTGAAGGACTGCCAACCGTGACCAGGTCCGGCGGCGTCCTGGGCGAGCAGGGAGCCACCGGGCAGGATCAGGACACCCCCGTCCGGAGCGATCACCTTGATGCCCCAGGCGTCGGCGATGCGCTGCGCTAGGGCGGGACGCCCGGTGCGCCGAGCGCCCGCGCCCGACAGCACCAGCCGGATCGCGGTGACCCCTTTGGCCCGCAGAGAGTCGAGCACGGCACCGAGCCGGGCCCAGAGTTCGCCGTCCGCGCCGTCCGCGCCGACGACGAGCGTGAAGTACTCATCGGCGCCGGCGAGGGCGCGGGCGAGTTCGGCGACGTCCTCACGCCGTGGCGCCACGTCCGGTGCGGAGCGCAGCAGGATCAGACCGTCGTACTCGTCGACCACGACCGCCGCCCGTCCGCTCGCACGGGCGGGGCCGCGGTCCCCTGACCCGGTCGGGACGGCGGCATCCTGGCCGCCCTGTCCGGACCGGCGGCTGACCGCCCTTCTCCAGCGGGTCACAGATCACCTCCCGCGACGGCTTCGGCCGCGGTGAAGGACCACTCGGTCACCGGATCCGTCACCGCGCACCTCCTTCGGGTTACGCACAGCGATCCGAGGTCACCTCTCGGTCCGCGGAGGCGATTCGGCGAGAGATGGCCTCGCATACGCATACGGACGCGGTGCCGCTTTTGGTTCAACTCAAGCGACCGAATTCTCGCGGTCCCGGCCGTTGTGCCCGTTTCCTCTGGTCACGGACCTCAACGACGGCTGCGGATGAGACCGGAATCGGGTCTTATGACCGACCGGGAGCGGGTTCAGGCTCCCGGTCGCCCCTGAGATTCAGACTCCTCGACGGCCGGAAAGGTTCAGGACTCCTCTCCGGCCGGGGCGCCGCCGACGGTGGCCGGACGCGCCGCGGGCGGGACCTCCACCGCCTCATCGTCGACCCCCCCGGTGTCCGACTCCCGATCACCGGTCTCGCCGGTGTCCGTACCGACCTGGTCCAAAGCCTCCACGAGCACGCCGGTCTCCACCGTCATGCTCACCGGGCCGGAGGGGTTGAGGTAGAGGACGTGCCCCTCGGGCAGTGCGTCGACCAGCTCCCACAGGTCCATCAGCTCGAACGCCAACCGGCCGGCGGCGTGCAGGTAGACGGGTGAGGTGAAGACGGGGACCACCGGGGTCGTTCCGTCCGGTGCCGTCGCGGCCACCGGGTCGCCGTCGGGAGTGACGAAGACCGCCACCTCCCCCATCGCGGCCAGCGCCCGGGGCACCGCATCGCCGGGACCGTAGCCGGTCGCCGCGAGCTGCACCGCCGCGTCCACGTCATCGGCCGGCTCGGGCCAGCCGAGGGCCGCCGGCGACGGCCGGTACTCCTCGTTGTCCCGCCACTCGACGATCTCGCCCTCCGGGCTCGACCGCCACTGGCCGACCACGGCCCAGGAGGGAGGTCCGCCCTCACCGGTCCAGGCGGGATCGACCATCCCCAGCCAGTGGTCCGGGGCGAGCCGGGCGGCTTCCCGGATCGAGTCGGGGATCGGGGGCATGTCCTCTGTCGTCATGATTCCAACCAGGTGATGTAGAAGCCCGAGAAAGCAGACCGGAATCCCTGCACCGTGAGCCGTGGAGGATGCAGCCGGTTCCACGGGTTGTGGAGTTGAATACGTCCCGCGCCGTCCACGCCGACGACGTCGTAGTAATGGCCTGCGAGAAGGCCGGCAGCGAGTAGCTGATCATCGCCTTCCTCCGGCGAAGAGGTGCCGACCACGATCGGCCGGTTGCCGCGGAGCGCTGCGCGGAAGCCGTCGAGGAGCTGTCGATCGGCGTCGGGACCCGAAGCTTCGAAGAAACCCGGGATCTCCAGGAACGCCGACGGCCGGCCGGTCAGCTGAGCGAGCGCCTCGGCGCCCTCCTCCTGAAGCCCGCCCTGGTTGAGGCGACGGTATCCCCGCGGCACGGCATCCTCATCTTCTCCCATCGACGCCCACCCGTCGATCCATCGCTGCCATCGTTCGGCGCTCCAGGTCTCGTCGAGCCCGGCGAAGGCCTTCTCCAGGATCGGCGCCCACGCCGTTCCCGAGCCGCGCGCGAATGCGGGCGTCCCAGGGTCGTCGGTGAAGATCGGGAGATCGGGTGTCACGGTGAGGGAGATGAGCCTTCCGGTCGGCCGGTAGAAATCGTCCTCCTCGACGTACTCCGTCTCGTGCAGAAGCACTTGGTAGTTCCCGTCCGGGGTCTCGCGCATCCGATCGCTGATCATGCGCGGGTGCCGCGCCGCGACCGCGCCGATCAGGGTGATCAGCTGGCAGTCGTCGAGCCCACCCTGATGGATCTGCTGGCGCGTGGGAACCCCGTCGAACAACGGTACGCGGGTACCGTCCGCGTACTCCAGGGGCCTCCCGTAGTCGTCGGGGATCGACTCCGGGTCGTCGTTCAGGTCCTGGAATTCCGGACGCCGCACGACGGCCGTCAGCCGGCCCGTGCCGGTGGCGGTCGACGCGTTGTGGAAGACGGGATCCGGCAGGGTCGCCGGACCGGGCAGGTTCGATGCCCCGGTCAGCACCAGCCGCACGCCCAGCGCCTGGGCCGCGGAGTCGAGGGCCGCCAGCATCTCCGCCCGCGTCTCGGGCGTGAGCAGCGGGCTCTCCAACGCCAGCCGGAACCGCTGGATGGGGGTGAGACTCTCGACTGACAGGGTCCCGCCTCCCAGGACCGCCTGGGTGTGCTGGACGGTCGTCAGCGGGATCCCCGCGCTCTCCAGGTCCTGGACCCGGACGGTTCCGCCTTCGTCGAAGAGCCGCGCCGGCTCCGGCAGGATCTCCTCGGTCAGACCCGCCATCAACCGGTCGAACGGTGAGCCTGTCGCCGCGGACGGGTCACCGAGCGCGCTCTCGTCGTCCCCGGTCCGCAGGAGGGACGACCTCTGGTCCAGCGTTCGTGCCAGCGCCCTGCCGAGCGTCTCGCCCTCCAGCGGAGCGACCCGCAGTTCGACCAGGTCCCCGCCGGAGCCGGCCGGGGAATCGGCGGCATGGCGGTCGGCGCCTCCGCCCGGCTCCACCCGCGCTGCAGCGGGGTAATGGTCGACGACGTCTCCGCCGGGGCGGTAGACGCGGCCCGGCAGGGCCCGGCCGCCGGCGTCCGGCAGCAGGTTGATCGCGTCTGGCGTCGGCGCGACCCGGCCGGTCCCCTCGAAGATGGTCAGACGGTAGTCCCGGGCCACCCGCCTCAGTTCCGGGGACGGCGCGACGCCGGCCTCCGTACAGCGCAGGAGGAACAGCGTGGTGAAGCCCCGGCTGACGATCTCCCGTGCCGTGGCCCTGACGACGCCCACCTCGTCCGGCGGCGGCTGCGAGCCGTGCCACGCCAGGAGATACACGCCGGATCGGTCACCGAGCGGCACTTCCAGCGGTACAGCCACCTCCCGGCCCGGTGTCCCCGACCAGGACCAGAACTTCGCGTTCCGCAGGTCGCCGTAGAAGGGCGAGCGGAGCCGCAAGGCCTCATCGGGGAAGTACACGCGTCCGACGTCCTCCCCGTCCGAGGAGCGGACCTCGTGCCACCGCGGTCGGCTCACGGGGAAGACGTCCGGAGCGGCCTGCCCCACGCCTGCGTGGTCACCGGCGTGCACCGGGCCGGCGACGGCGAGCTCCACGTCGTTCGCGTACTCCCGGCGCGGAGCCCGGTTCCGGCGTTCGGCGCCGGAGTCCGCCAGGGAACCTGCGGCATGGCGGTCGACGCCTTCGCCCGGCTGCATCCGGGCCGACTCATCCCGCAGCCCCGCATCCGGCACCCCCGAACCGCTCCCCGAACCCTCCGCAGGCTCCCAATCCATCTCCGACCCCGCAGCGGAGGAAGACTCCGCCCGCAGTCTCTCAGCGGCAGTTTCGGCGTCGGCCGTCTGCACGCCACCCGCCACAGTCTGAGCGTCCTGCCTCATCGGAACGAAACGCACGCTCGGCCCGAAACCCAAGGCCCTGTTCTCGCCTATTCCGGATTGCACGATCAGCCGAGGAACCTTCAGATCGTCCCCAACAGCACGACGGAGCGTATTCAGGCTCGATCTGAAGTTGCTCGAGTCCTCCGGGAGCCCTCCCCAGGCCTGCAGGTCGGCCACCGGTATGGGCTTCTCGTGGTCCAAGTGGTACCAGGCGATGCACTCCAGCATCCTCCACGAGTGGGTGCTGAGCGTGGCCGGATTCCCGTTTTTGAGGACCTCGCCGCCACTGAAGTCGATCTCGAGATCTCCGATCTGCAGCCTTCTCCTCAGCCTAGGTCGTTCTGGCGGCCCGAAACGGAAGGCCGGCTCCATGCCTGCAGCGACTTCAACGATCAGCCGAGGCCAATACGTGATGTCCCCGATCAACCGACGAACGTTCCGAAGGAGCTTGTAGAAGTACGAGATAACGACATCCTTGCCCGGCCAGACCGCCCGCATTATCTCGCTTTGCGGCAGGGTCTCCCCGCGGTGCTTGATGAAGTGCTTCAACATGTCCCACGCGCCGTCGGCCACCGAAATCCGCTCTGCGCCCTTGCAGACCACGACCTCGGCCGAGTTCGTCGTCTCGACATCTCCGGCCTGCAACGATCGCACAGCGGCAAAGAACCTCCCATTCCGCTCCACCACCAAAACACCCACCGGCCAATCATGCCCATACCGGCGAACCCCGCCATCGGCCCACACAACCGTGACCGGCACCAAGTGCCGCCCCACCACCATCGCCTTAATGTCATTGAAAGGACCTCCACGTGCCTCGCCGCGCTCCAGCCGCCCACGGAACTGCTCCAGCAACCCCGGAGCCGGCATGTCCTCATCGGCCGCCTTCTCCCTCACCCACTCATCCAAGTCATCCACACTGGCAGGGACATCCACCACCCCGGCAGCGCGCAACGACCCCAACAAGGCCTCATCGAACCCATCGCTCACAACCCCCACCGCCGGCTCCAAGAACAAACCCATCCCCTCGAACACAGCACCCCACTCACCAACCAGCACAACAACCTCCGCGCCCGCCGAAGAAGAAGCCTCGTGCCCCAATGCCTCCGTCCCCGGACCGGCCGCCGCATCCGACGCATATTCGACGTCTGAGAGATGCTGCCGTACAGCGTCCTCACCGAACTCCACGCCCGTGAGATCTCCGGCCCGTACCGCCGCCCCTGGACCGGCCCCCGGTTCCGAACGCCCCAGGTCTCCCGCCGCAGGATCCCACGAAAACGATGGTCCCGAAGTTCCCGGTTCCGGAGTGCGCAGAGAATCGTCCCCGTAGCCGAAGAAGTCAACTTCCATTTCTGTACTTCCGGCTTCAGGCCCAACCCACGCCGACGAATCCTCCGCAAATCCGCCACCGAAATCAGCTTCATCAAAGCCCGGAACAGCCGGCATCGACCCAGCGTCTGAGGAATCCGGTCGCACGGCGGCGGAGGACCGAATATCGGCATCTCCCGCAGATCCACCCTCCACGGCACTACCAGACGCAGCCCCTACCTCCGTAGCCTGGGCCCCGCGCACCACAGCCCGGGCTTCGGCCCCCTCACCAATCCCCCTGATAGCTTCCACCGGCCCAACCGACCCCGCGCCCGCCGGAGAAGGAGCCGCGGCGGCAGATCCCCCACCGAGATCAGCACCACCGTCGGAGCCCGGAACGGCCGACACCGACTCAGCGTCTGAAGAATCCGGATCCAGGGCACCATCCCAGGCCGATTTCAGCTCACCGGCCATTCTATAGAAAATGGCACGACCGTTGCCGTAGCCGTGATTGTCCTTCGACTCATCCCACAGTCTCTTGATAGTCACCGTCTTCTCTGCCAGGTCTTCGACGCGCTGCTCCAGCAGCCTCAAGACCGCGTCACTCACTCCCTTCTTCGCCCAGTTATCGCGCCAATCGGCCAGCGCGCCACTGGACTGGAAATTCACTCGCCGCAGTTGCGCAGCGGCCCCCACTTCCAGTTCCGGCCCGAACCGCACGGACCTGCCGACTACAACGATCAGATGAGGATGATCCAGGTCATCCCCAATCTTTACCCGGAGCTTGAAAATGACCTCCAAGAGACCCGAATCTGGGATTTTTACCCCGCTCAAGAACATGTGGATCAGGTCAGCTCGCGGCACGCGCTTCCCGTGATGCTGGACGAGGTACTTGAAGACCTTCCACTCGAGGCCGGACAGCTCGATCGGCTTTTTGCCCTTACGGACCTCGCCACCGACCACATCGATCGTGAAATCTCCGACCCGCACCAGCTCCACCGCGCGTTCCGACGCCCGCAGTTCACGCGGT
>NZ_JAMXMX010000052.1 GCF_024055725.1 Actinoallomurus spadix
GCGTACTCCTCCTCGGACGGGCCGGCGAGGGCGAGAGGCTCGGTCCCGGTCGGCTCGACACCAGGCCGGGCCGAGAGCGGTGCGGAGGGGGCGGGGTACAACGGGGGGTCGTCCCGCCGGCCCAGCACCTCGTATAGCTCCGTGCCCGCGACGGTGTTCGCGACGGTGTTCGCGACGCCGCTGTGCTCCGTGGTCGCGGAACGCGGCGTGCCGGACGCGCCCAGCGGGTGGTCCCGCAGATTCGTCGTCGCGTCGACCACCGACTCGATGATCTCCAGGTACCGCGCCGGCATCTCCTGGGCCGGGTCGAACGGTCCGCCCGCCATGAGCCCGTCGCTCTTGACGGTCGTACGCCTCTCCACTCGCCGGGTCCCGTTGGGGTTCACCACCGTGAACGTCGAGGCCCGCCGGAACAACGAGGCCGGGTCGAGGTACTCATCCGGCAGGCCCGCCGGGTGCCACGCCTCATGTGCCAGCTCGATGAGAGGGTCTCGCAGTCCCCAGTGCCGCGCGTCCGGGCCTTCCAGTTCGAGGTCCGGAGCGTCCTTCGTGCGTCCCGGTCGTAGCTCGACGGCCTCCGCGTGCTCAGGATCGATGACGAGCTTGACCGCCATGAACAGCTGGTCCTTCGATCTCGGCAGCGCATAGCCCCGGTTCACGTAGGCGTCGTACACGCGATTCAGCGCCTGTTGGAGGGCCGTGATGTCGGGCGCGGTCACGCCCGGCATCGGCTTCACCGGCCGGACCACGACGTGGTTGCGAACCCACGTGCCGTTCGCCGCCTGGATGCGCTGCACGTTCAGCCGGATCAGGTTCTCCGTCCCCGCCGACTTGTCCTTCGGGCCGGCCGCGGTGAAGCGGGTCCCCGGGTCGAAGCGCTGCGTGACGACCTTGGCCACCGGCGCGTCGAACCGCCGGTCCAGCCACTCCTCAGGACCCGCCGCTCGTTCCACCTTCGCGGCCGGTGTCTCCACCGGGCTCGGCACACCGTCGCGAGGATCGTCCCTGAACCGGGCCGTCGACCACGCGGGTGGCGCGGATTCGATGCGCGGGTGGGGATCCATGAGATTCCAGATCTCTTCGACCGTGGTCTTCTGCAGGTACCCGGGGGGACCGGACGTCCCCCGGCCAGGCGCTCCTTCGGGACGGGTCCAGTGGCTGAGCACCTCCATGCGTCCTGCGGCGTCCCGCGTTCCGAGCGACAACGCCACGTGATCCATGTCGGCGAAGAAGACGAGATGCCCGGTGGGAATCGGCGATGTCAGCAGCCCGGTCTGTGGATCGACCTCGTGGTGCGTGGAGGCCCCGGAGGTCATCGAACGCCTCAGCGTGGCGAGGTAGGCCTGCTTCGCCTCCCACAATGCGAGCCCAGGCCACACCCCGGGCTGCCCCAGCCGTGCCCGGACCACGTCGAACGCCGCCCGGGCGGCATCCCGGTGAATCTCGATCAGCCAGGCCCGGTCGACCGCGCCGGACCAGTAGGCCGTGAAGAGGAACGCCTGCCAGCAGTTCAGCCTGCTCTCCGACGACGGAGTGGGACCTTCGCCGCGGAGCCACTGGTTGAAGTGGTTGGTGCCGTGGTTCGTCACCGGGTCGAGCCGGAACAGGCCGTCCACATCGGAGTAGGTCCATTCGTGGAAGCCGATCGATCCCAGCGCCGCCAGGACCAGCCGGTGCGTCCAGCTGAGCACCGTGGCCGGATCGAACGCATAGACATCGGCGTCCGCGACGCCGGCCGCCGGCCGGAGGCGCGGCGCCATCGTCCGGATACTCCCGGCCGGAAGAACGACCTGGTGCTCGACGGCTGCGGGCGTCTCCAGGTCGACGCCTTCCTGGTCGGCCCAGCGGACGCGCTTGACGGCGCCGCCCGTCCCCACCGCCGGCCGACCGGCCCGATCGGGCCGGTCGGCGTCCCTGGACGGGAGCTCCTGGGGTGAGGTGTCCTCGGCGACCGGGGCGGCCGGTTCGCCATGGTCCCGCAGCCGAGGCGGTGTCAGATCCGCGAGCAACCGCGGATCCCGGGTACGGCCGCGCGGATCGAACTGCGCGTCGATCCAGGCGTGCAGCTCCGACGGTCCACCGGCCAGCACCTCACCCGGCACCGCGAAGCCCAGGTCCCTCCCCGACCCCGCCGACGACCACGCCTCCAAGGTGTCGAAGAACGACTGCGACACCTCGATCCCCCACGACATCACCGCCTGGAGGAACGACCGACCCTCGATCGCCGTGAACCCGAGCCGCCCGGTCACCCGCAGCATCCACTCGGTCTGATCGGGCGGCAGGACACCCACATCGTGCCCCCGGCCCCGCATCTCCGCGAGCCAGGCCCCATCGCGCGGGCCCCGGTTCCGGGGGCTCTCGCCCAACAGCTCGGTCAGCGCCTCGTGGTGATGGTGCACCGCGCGGTGGATCGCGGCCATCAGCTCATCGAGTCGCCACTGCGAAACGCCACTGAGCAGTTCGTGGAGTTCCTTCGCCGGAACGGCGAATCCGGCCTTTGCCTCCTCGTCCCCGGTGAGGTTGACCAGGAGGTCGAACAGGCGACGGGCGACCTCCAGAGCCACGCCGACCACGGCCGGGTCCGCTCCGAACACCTGTCCCACCGCACGCTGGTACGCCCCCTGCGCCGAGGACCAGGACCCGTGCCGAGCCGGCACGGGCGGCGCCTGATTTCCCGGTGCGGAGGGGGCAGGGTACGACGAGAGGTCATCCCGGTGGCCGAGGACCTCGTAGATGTCCGAGGACGCGACGGTGTCGGCGGCGCCGCTCTGCTCGGTGGTCACGACCATCGTGAAGGCGGGCGCGCCGGAGGACTCCAGCGGGTGGTCCACCAGCACGGCGGTGGCGTCCACCACCGACTCGATCCGCTCCAGGTACCGCGCCGGCATCTCCTGGGCCGGGTCGAACGGGCCGCCCGCCATGAGCCCGTCGAACTTGACCGCCGAGCGCGGCTCCGTACGACGGACCCTGTTGCTTCCCACAACGGTCAGCGTCGCCAGGCGGCGGAACAACGACTCCGAATCCAGGTACTCGTCCGGCAGCCCCGCGGCGTGTGACGACTCATGCGCGAGCTTGATCAGGAAATCACCCAGACCCCAGTGGCGGGCGTCCGGACCCTTCACCGGAGGCTTCCGCTCCTTGAGGTCCGGCGCATCCGCGATACGTCCGGGGCGTATCTCGACGGCCTCACCGTGGCCGGGGTCGACGACCAGCTTCACCGCCATGAACAGCTGGTCACCCGACCGCGGGAGCTTGTATCCCCGGTTCACGTGCTTGTCGTACAGGCGGTTCAGCGACGCCTGCAGAGCCCGGACATCGGTCTCGGTCACGCCGAACATGGGCTTGACCGGCAGGGTGATGACGTGGACGCGGACCCAGGTCCCGTTCGCCGCCTGGATGCGCTGCACGTTGACCCGGATCAGCGTCTCCCACCCGGCGCCCGTCCCCGGCTCGCCCTGGAAGAACGTGATCTTCGGGTCGTACCGCTCTGTCGCGATCTTCGCCACCGGCGCGTCGAACCGCCGGTCCAGCCACTCATCGGGACTCGCCGGCGTCTCGACCTTGGCGGCCGGCTGCTCCACCGCGGCCGGCATGCCGTTCCGGGGGTCGGCGCCGGTACGGGCCACCGGCCACGCCGGTGCCGCGGAGGTCACGGTCGTGGCCAGGTCCAGGAGGGACAGCGCCTCCTGGATCTCCTCCACCGTGGTCCGCTGGAGGAATCCCGGACCGGACGGACTGGTCGTCGGCCGCCCGGGCCTGCTCTCGGGGAAGTTCCAGTGGCTCAGGACCTCCTGGCGTCCCTGGGCGTCCCGGGTTCCCAGCGCCATCGCGACGTGCTTCATGTCACCGAAGAACACGAGATGCCCCCGCGGGACGTCCGGTGTGCTCAGCTCGGTCAGCGGATCGACGTCGTGACGCGTGAAGTCGCCGGCCGTCATGGAAATCCGCAACGTGCCGAAGTACGCCTTGTCCAGCACGTCCGCCAGGACGTCGCGATTCGACTCGCCGCCCTGGCGTGCCTGGTAGACCGCCCTGCTCGCCTCTTGAGCGGCCTGCAGATGAATGCCCTCCAGCCACGCCCGGTCGACCGCACCCGTCCAGTAGGCCGTGTAGAGGAACGGCTCCCAGCAGTTCAGCTTGCTCCGGGACGACAGCGCCGGGCCCCCGCCGTGAAGCCACCGGGCGAAATCGTTGACGCGCCTCTCACCGGGGCGCTCCTCGTATTCCTGGAACAGCCTGAGGCCGTTCTCCGGATCGGGTCCCGACCGCGACCACTCGTACGAGCCCGTCGATTGCAGCGCGGCCTCCAGCACCCGCTGCTTCCAGTCCAGGTCCGTGGCCGGAATGAGCGGATAGACGTCCTCGTCCTCGACGCTCTCGGCGGGCCGCAGGTCTTCGGGCGCGGACGGGGACGCGTGAACGCCGGCCGGCGGAGCCTCCCCACGGAGACGACTCGTCTCCCCCCGAGGACCAGGTGAGACGGACCGCAACCGTTCGACCGAGGAATGCGGCGAGAGTCCGGGCTCCTGCCTGTCGGCGTGCGTCCGGGTATCTGCCGGGGAAGGCCACGTCCAGGCCCCCAGCCGGGCGACCACCTGGGTCTGAACGCCGGACGTCACCGTCGTGGACGTCGTGCTCGGCCCGGGCTGGTCGTCGGCGAACACCAGGATGGGTGGCTCTCCGGGCGCGAACCGGACCAGCGGCACGGCATTGTCGCTGTCCGCCCGATGCCGCGCGATGATCTCGGCGCGGAGCTGCTCCTCGAAGGCGTTCTTGGGGTGCCAGTACGCGTGCGCGCCGTGCCGGATCCCGACGTTCACGCGCTCCAGCAGCCAGATGGTCCTTTCGTAGGAATCTTGTTCGAGGCGGGAGCCGTCGTCGGGCAGCTTGACGTCGTACAGATCAAGGTCACCGGCCAGGAGATGGAACTCGCCGTCCGGACCGCGTTCCTCGACGAGCCCGTCACGAACCTGGAACCGTCCGCTCTGGACGCGCTCGGCCATCTCCGCGGCCAGGGACGAGAACTCGTTCTGTCTCTGCTCGAAGCGGCGCAGGACCTCTTGGCGCTCCCGTGTCGAGAGACGGTCGAGGTGGTCCTCGGACGGCATTCGGGGCTGGAAATAGCCGACGAGGCCGATGTGGTGTTCCGACGCGCCGAGGTGGACGTCCGCCTTCCCGATCGTCTTGGCCTTGATCTCCTGAGGCTTGGGGAGCGCGCCGCGCTCCAGCCAGGGGACCGAGTCCGGATTCGTCGGCCGCACGTCCAACACGAGGTTGAACCGGTCTGCGACGTCTTGGATGGACTTCTGGTACGTCGCAGGGATCCCGAACTCACCGACCAGGCGCTCCGGCGTCAGCGCCTCGTCGTCGGTCGGCCGCAGAGAAGGCAACCGCCCGGCGATACGCCGGGGCACGGTCGGCACGCTTCTCCTGATGGTATCCATGAGGTCGGGCACGAAGTCCCCGGTGCCCTCCGGCAGCTCCAGCTTGGGCGAAGCGGATCCCGCCCCGGTCGCACCACTGTGGACCGGGTCGCCGCCGCTTTCCGGCCGCCCCTCACGAGATTCGCCCGCCGACTCACCGGACCTGCGGGAAGCGGTGACGCCCGACCGGATCGTCGCGACTTCGCCATCCGGGTCCGTCAGCCGCAGCCGAGGGCGCACGGGCGCCGAGCCGGTCACGGCATCGCGCTGTCGCAACGACTCTTCCGACGGCAGCAACGTCGCCGACCGGCCCCCGGGCCCCGTCAGGCTGACGGCGGCCGAACCGCTCCGAGCCCCGGGACGAGATGCGAACAGCTCCGAGGCCCGGCGGACGAGGCCGCGGGTCCACGCGCCCCCTTCGGACGGGCTCGGAGCGGGGGAAGCGCTCCGACCCCGAATCCGCCAGAAGCTGAGATCGCGGATGCTCGGCACGCGGCGGAACCATCGATCCGTCCGGGAGGGGGCCGCTCCCCCGCGGAGACCCACCACCGGCTCAACGCCGACCGCAGACTCCTCGTCGCCCGACGACGACGCCGACGAGGATTTCTCCTCCGGCTCGTCGAGCGACATCGCGTCCTCGGCCGATGCGTTGGGGGGCGGGGAGTCGAGCTTGACTTCCACCACGCGCACGCCGTTCCACTCGCCGGTGTGCGGGCGGACCTCGGAGACGATGAGGTCGCCTTCGTCCAGCAGGTAGTACAGCTCGCCCTGACCGGTCGCCTCGCCGAAGGCGCCTGCGGCGTGCACGAGGCGGTACACCTGGTTCAGGACCACCCAGCCGGGCCCGTCCTCCGGCTGCACGTGTGCCAGGGCTTCCTCCGGTGACGGCCACACCGGCAGGATCGGCGGCACCGATACCCGGGCGCCCTCCGCCAGACCGGGGAACGACTCCGGCTCGCCGGGCTGCCATCGGGCCGACCAGCCCATGAGTTCATCCTGGCCAAGGCGCGCGACGGCCCGCCGGGCCAGGTCCCACACCACGTCGGCCAGGGCGTCGGTGCCCTCCGCCGGCAGCGTCCCGACGCGTTGGAGGGCGGCGGCCTCGCGGGGCGCCAGGCCGACCGCGCCGGCCGCCCGCTGGACGTCCGGCGTCACGGACCAGTCAACGAGCCGGTCGTAGACCTGCAGGTGCGGCGGCGTCAGCGCCACAGGCGGACTCGTGAATCCTTCCCGTGGGTTCATCTGCCGGTCGACCCACTCGTACACCTCTCGTGGCTCGCGGCGCAGCGCCCAGCTCAGCGCCTCGTCGTCGAATCCCGCCCGCTCCCAGGCGAGTAGCACGTCGAACAGCGCATCCCCCTGCGGAACCCCCCAGGCGATCACCGCCGCCAGGAAATCCCTGCCGTCATCGGTGTCCGGGTCCAGACTCCGGTACGTGGCGAAGAGGTGTTCGAGCCGATCGAGCGGCGCGTCGCCCAGGTGATGGCCTCGTGCCCGCATCCACTGAAGCCAGGTCCGGCTGCGCGGTCCGGAGTCCGGAAGTACAACCCTGTTGCGGCCGTACCAGGAGGCGTTGGCGACTCCGGCCGCGTAGGCGTCCAGCATCCGGGCCAGACCCGGCGCCGAACCGTCGGCGAGCAGGACCCGCAGGTCCGCGGGGGAACCCACCGGTCGCTCCGCCGTACCGAAGAACGGAGCGGCGTCCCGTGCCGGCGCGGCCGACAGTGCTTCATACAAGCGACTGATGGCGTTACGTGTCGCGGCGAACGCCTTCGCACGCGTCGACAGGACCCCGGCGAGGCCCGTCTCGTAAGCGCGGCGGGCGGCCGGCCAGGCGGCGTCGCGGTACAGCAGACCGAGCCGCAGGGGCTCGGAGGGTACGGCCTGCCCGGGCAACTTAAGGCGTCGCAGCTCCGCCCGTGCCGCATTAACGGCGGCCAGGTCCTCGGGCGTGGGATTGTGCAGCCGAACGGCCTGCGGGTAGAGCCGCCGTATCTCATCCGTGAGGCCCTTGTGGTACTCCCGCGACTCCCCGGCGGTCACCATCAAGCGAACGAAGTACCGGATCTCGAGCACGGCCTTCGGCAGCGTCCCGCCGTTCCTGTCGAACTCCTCGAAGACGGACATGTCAATGACGTCTTCGAGGTGGACTCGCCTATTCCCGATGACTCCGGCGAGCACGAAGTTCCGAAGGGATACGGCCTCCGTGAATGGCAGCGACAGCAGGCCACCGTTCTGCACAGGCTCGCCCGTGGAGAGGAGATGGCGTTCGTCGTAGTCCGGGAACCGGCTCCGGAAGGTGTCCTCGAGGATGCGCGGGAAGGCGGCCTGATCCCTCTGCAGGTAGTTCCGCGCCCGCTCCGGGAGCTCCTTCCACGGCCGGTACGGGTCATAACGCAACAGGGCCGCGGCGTAGGCCTTCGTGATGCCGGCGCCGACACGGCTGCTGAGGAACATCGCCGTGTGCACGTACAGCATGGCCGCGTGCATCCGCAGTTGCTGCACCGCGAGGTCGGGCAGGTCCAGGTACCGGTACACCGGCCGAAGGTCATCGGGGATGTACCCGAGGGCTTCATAGGAGGTGAACCGGGCGGCGATGTGGTCGGCGAAGTCCAGTGCGTCGGCCAGATTGTCCCGGGTCGGATACCCCTGACTCTGGTCGCGCCAGGTGCGCTGGAGCACGTACCGCAGGAACGGGTGGCCCACCGCCATCGGCACACCGACGTTGTACTGGTCGTGCGAACCGGAAGGAGCCCCGACCGGAGGTGGCCCGATCAGCCAGCCGGCCCCTTCTTCGGTCAGCTCCCATCCCGGCGGAAGGATGTCCTTCAGCGGGAGAACGGGCTCATCGCCGGGCGCGCCGGGGATTCCGCGCAACGCGGAGTCCATGGCCTGCTCCTCGGCGTACATGGCGTCCGGGTCGGTGTAGGTCTCTCCCGGCACGTCCTTCATCAGTCCAGGAA
Source organism: Actinoallomurus spadix (assembly GCF_024055725.1). Lineage (GTDB taxonomy): Bacteria > Actinomycetota > Actinomycetes > Streptosporangiales > Streptosporangiaceae > Actinoallomurus > Actinoallomurus spadix. Next base: position 8,387 of record NZ_JAMXMX010000052.1, read on the forward strand.
TGACCTCGGCGATCCGGACCGACACGGCCGCCCCGATACCGCCGGCGGCGACCGCCTCGTTCCCGTCCTTGAAGTAACGACCGTCCGGCCCCAGGTAGGCCCTCCTCTCCTCGACTTCGAGCCTGAAACCGTAGGGACCCCGCGCCAGCACCTTCTTGCGGTCTTGTTCATCGGAAGGCTCATCGCCCGGCGGCGACAGGAGGTACCAGTACTCCTTCTCCTTGCTGGATCCCCAGCCGGACAGCTTGAAGACCTTCTCGGCCAGCTCGATCTGCGCGATCGCCTCACCGGCACGCCGCAGTGGACGCCGCAACCACGACTCGAGCTCCTCATACAGCCTCGGCAACCGCTCCCGCAGCTCCGCCGCATCAGCACCCGTGACCTGCTGGTGGTTGCGCCTCAGCTCCCTGCGCACCTCATGCCACAGCACCTGCAACTCATACTCATTCAGCCCGGCCGCCCCGCCCGCCGGGAACGGCCGTACGTCACCCTCTGCCGCAGGCACCTGAGCGGTGGCCGGGAGCGGGCCGGCCGGGGCCGGCTCGTGCTCGCCGACCGGCGTAAGGGCCTGCTCGCCGGCCTCACGAAGATGCGGGGGGATCACGTCATCGAGGAGGTCTTCATCACGAAGACCGCCTGGCATCTCGTTCGTCGTGCCGGCCATCGACTGCGCCACGTCCGCCCCCGTGGCAGCAGCGTCGCCCATCGTCACCGTGTGCCTGGATTGCGGTGATGTCGAGGTCACCAGCGTCGCGAGGGTAACCTCGACGCAGGCTCCGCTGTCGCGGCTGTGGCTGCTCTTCGTCCAAGGGTTGAAATGGGCGACCGCATCACCGCCGAGCGTCAGCTCCCCGCCGTCGGGCGACGGCACCGATTCCTCCGGCTCGTCCACCGCCGGCATCTCGCCCAAGAGAACGGCACGTACCACGGACGAGTCCACCGTGGCGGACACGCCGACATGGGTTCCGCCGGCCGAGATCTCCTCCGCGGAGGCTTCGTCAGGGACCGGGGATTCGAGTGGGACCGGCACGCGCTCGAACCGCGACGGCGGCGAATCCTGGGCCGGTGCGTCCTGGGCCTCAACGGTCGCGGCCCGGTAGGCCGACCAGGTGACCGCCGGGTTCGGGTACATCGTGCCGGGTTCGTCGTCGAGGCGCGCGCCGCGCAGCTCGGGAACGATCTGGCTGGTCAGCACCTCGTCCAGGTCGGCGCCGTACGTGATCGGCTCCGAGCCGTCGCGCCGCACCAGGAGCCAGTTGCCCGGACCGTCTCCGCGGACGGCCTGGACGGCGTGGTCCTGCCGTATGTCGTCGGAGCTGATCAGCAGGTCATGCCCGATCCGCCGGGCGACGGCCGAGGCGAAGTCGACGTCCATCCCACCCATGACCAGCACGATGGGCCGGTCGCCGAGGTCCTCGAAGCCGGTGAGGAGCTCGGCGAAACCGGCGACGTCGTGCCGTTCGACGACGAATGCCGGGTCGCCGGTGGCCTCGTCCCGCATCGCGTTCAGGACCACCTGCCGGGCGGCCGGGTCATAGTGTCCGGCGAGGATGTACCAGTCGCCGTACCGGGGCAGGGCAAGGGCGGCGCGCAGCCGGTTCAGCTCCTCGGCGGCGGCCTCGCTGCCGCGCGGCGGGGCGACGGCCGGAACGTGCGGCAGGTAGCGGCGGTGGTCCAGGCCGGGGATGCCCTCCGATCCGGACAGCATCCGCCTGGCCAGTGCGGTCTCCGGGTCCAGCAGTACTTCCGCCGAGTCGTCCATGCTGTACCAGAGCAGGGACTCGCCGGCTCCGTACCGGACGTCGCGGCGTTCGTTGACCGCGCTGATCCGCAGGCCGACCAGCACGCCGGCCTCTACGCGCAGGTAGTACGCGTGGCGCCGGAAGGCGATCGACCGGACGAGCTGTTCGCCGGCGGTGAGGCCGTGGTCGTGGCTCTGCCCGAGCGAGACGGACGGCTCGACGGGCACCACCGGGTTGCCGCTCGGCGGCGCCAGCGCCGGTCCGCCGTCCAGGGAGACGCCGAACGTCGTGCCCGCTGCGTCCAGCAGCTCGTTCTGGGCCTCGTGGTCGGTCTCGGAGTGCAGCCGGCTGTCGACCCAGCCGAGAGGCTTCGGGTCGTGCAGGCGGGTCTGGATGAACGCCTCGCCCCGCGCGTCGGTGGCCGGGCCGTCCTCCCGTACGAGCGTCGGGAAGGTGTGTCCGTCGTCGAGCGTCAGGTGGAAGCTGGTGATGAACTGGTGCCGGCTGAGCAGCGCCGCGTACGCCTCCCACGGCATTCCCGTGGCGGTCATCAGGCTCCGCACCACGGCGGGCGCGTCGCTGTCGGGGGCCGTGCCGGAGAAGATCGCGATCGAGGCGTCGAACAGGGTCCGTAGCGCGAACGGGTCGATGCCGATCGGGACGACCGCACGGCGCAGGATGTCCGCCCGCCCGACCGCGAACGGCGTGAGTCCGGCGCCGGTCAGCACCTCCTCGGGCGTCGTGGCCGCGGTCAGCCGGCCCACCCGGTCGGCCACCGGCGCGATGTTCGGTGGCCGGCCCGGCAGCATCGAGGCGGGGAACTGGACGCGTTCGACGATGTCCACGAAATCGGTCACGGCGACCGGCACGGGTTTGTTGGGATCGATGAAGAGCGCCAGCCCCGAGTCCGCCAGTCCGAGCGTGAGCACCTGGGCTGCCTTGGACGCGTTGTAGCCGCGGTAGAGGGTCGCGGTGATCCGTAGCTCGCCGATGTAGGCGTGCGTGTCGCCGAGGACCGTCTGCACGTCGCGGGTGCGGCGGATCTTGCCCTGCCCGATCGTCGTCTGCTCGTAGTGGTCGCCCTCGGCCGTGCCTTCGAGGTACGTGCTGACCGCCCGGCCGGTGGCGGGGATCCGGGTGCTACCGAAGTTCGCGCCCACGCTGTGCGCCGAGGTCGTGCCGTACCGGCCGACCTGGCGCTGGGTGTTGATCCGGTACAGCGCGAAGTCGCGGGCGCGGGTGTCGACGTACTCGTACTCCTCCAGCGCTTCCGCGCGCAGGACGAGGGTGAACTGTTTGCCGGCGCCGGGCAGCGAGCGGGCCAGGTGGAGGACCAGGCCGGGGCCCAGGAGGGTGTCGCGGTGCCCGAACAGCGCGGGTTTCTGCAGGAGCGACTGCAGGGTGGTCGGCACACCCGAGCGCACCGCCCTCGGTTCGCCGTTCACGATGCGCCACTGCCGGTACAGCAGCTGTTCGTCGACCGCGCGCAGAACGCCCCGGACCATGGTCAGCACGGGGTTCGGGCCGTCGGGCGTGTGGTCCGGTCGCGGCCACTCCATACGGTCGGAGGCGGCCGCCAGCGGTAGCTCCTCCAGGGACAGCCATTTCGGCACGTCGAGGGGACGCTCGATCGGCGGCTGGGGCACCGGCCGCAGGAGGAGAAGGCCGCCGACGACGAGCACCTGCACTCGATCGGTCCTGGGCGACCAGCTACCGAGGGCGTTCGCGCTCCAGCTCGTCACCGTGACGTCCCACAGCATCGTGCCGCGGTGCGGCCGGTACTCGCGGTTCTCCTGGGTGATCCAGCGGCCGGACAGCGGCTCGTTGGAGTCGAGGTTCGTCTCGGTGACGTTGCGCAGCGTCCAGCTCCCGGACGGCCCGCCGTCCTCGAACTCGCCGGCCGGGTCGGCGCTGCCGGACAGGACATGGGACGTGGAGCGCTGGCCGGTGAAGATCACCGCCGGTTCGGAGTCGCCTATGGCGCTCTCGCGCATGCCGACCTCACCGACCTGGGGACGTAGCCGGAGCACCGTGCCCCGCAGCGAGACCACCGCGTGCCGGTTCCCGACCGACCCGCTGTGCCTGATCCCGAACGTGTGAGCGGTCGGGCCGCCCCAGAGCATCCGTCCGATGAGCTGGTCCTCGTTGACCTCGAATTCCAGCGTGTCGTTGTAGGTCTCGGGCGGGATTCCGGCGGCCTCCAGCAGCTCACCGGTCACCTGTCCCAGCTCCTCGACGCCGAGGACCTCCAACGGCTGGTCGTCGGACCGCAGGCGTTCAGGTTCCCCGGCGGCCCATCCCCACAGGTCCTGGGATGTCACCGGCGCGATGGGCCGCCGCCGTCGCAGCGCCCGGCCCAGCTCGGGGGCCGGCGAGCGTGGGATCGAATGACCGCCGGTCAGCGGGCTGAGCCCCTCCGGGACCAGGTAACGGATGAGCCCGGGCCAGTCGTCGTGGCGGCGGACCGTACGGGTCGGGAGGCCCTGCGGCGGCGTGCCGGTGAGCAGGCCGACGGACTGGCGGACGGCGCCGGCGGCCAGCCCGGCGAGCGTGCCACCGGACGCGGCCTCCGGCTCGAAGGTCAGCTCGACGTCGACGTGATAGCGGGTACCGAACAGGAAGGCACGGAGCGGGCCCTCGTAGATGAAGCCGAGTGCGGACCACACACCGGAACGCGCGGTCAGCGCGGCCGTGTGGGCCCGGGCGTAAGTGAACTGCGCGGGGAAGCTGGGGAAGCTCAGCCTGCGCAGGGCGCTGTACAGCGGGCCCAGTTCGAGGTGACCACCGCCGCGGTAGCCGAGCTGGGCCGCCACCTGCTCGGTCGCGCCCAGGTCGTCGTAGTAGACCGGGTTGTGGTCGATGCGGCCTTTCTCCAGCCGGGCGCCCGTCCAGTCCTCGCCCTGCTGCGACCACGCCCGTACCGTGATCCGCACCCGGCCGCCGGGCGCCTGGTAGAGCCGGGTGAAGGGGATCCGGTGGTTGATGAGCTGACTCGTGTACGGCAGGGCGGTGGTGACCGAGAACCTCTGGTTCATCGCCCGTTCGAGCCGGTGTCGCTGTCGTGCGGTGAGACGCGGAGCGACGCTCGTCAGCCGCGGGTCACCGAACGCCTGGTCGATCAGCTCCATCGCCCGGGGCACGACCTTCTCGAACCCGCCGAGCATGTCGGGGACCGACGCTCCGCGGCTGCGGCCCTTCAGGATGCCGAGCGGTGGCATGCGGTCGGTCAGATGAGGGCCGTCGGCCGGCACGATCATCCGGCCGTCGCCTCCGGGCCGGTCCAGGGCCACACCCGAGAGCACGTCGTTCAGCTCCCGCTCGAACCGGTCCGCCTCCCACTCCGGCACCTCGACGTACGCGGTCATCGCGAACCGCGCGGGCCGTGCCGCCGCCGGCCGGGAGGAGCGGACGTCGACCTCGAGGGCCATCGTGAGCCGGTAGATCCGCCGGCCGGAGGTATAGCCGACGCTGCGCCAGTCGCCGGCGCCCATCGAGGCCGCCAGGCTGCGGACGACCGATCCGGACGCCTTGACGCCGCCGGCCGGGCCGGTCTGCACCGGCGTGTCCCGCACGGTGAACGTCGGCGGCGACAGCTTCAGGGTCAGGTCCGAGGCGACACCACCGCTCATCGAACTCGACTCGCCCGACCAGAACAGGTGCCGCGCGTCCTGCTGGACGTATCCCTCGGCGGTGTCGACCTGCCGGAAGGCCGTCATCCGGCCCCGCAGCCGGAAGGCCGCCCAGGCCTGGGTGTTCTGGTTCACCAGGAACTCTCCGGACAGGTAACCCTCGCCCAGGACGTCCTTGTGCACCCGGAACAGCTGGAACTCGGAGAACAGATCGGTCACCGCGGAGATGAAGTCGGCGTCGGCGTCGGGGAAGCGGAGTGCGATCCGCACGGCGACGGCCTCCGGACCCCGGTCCACGACGAACGACTCGCCGATCGTGGTCACCCGCCAGAGCACGCGGTGGAACTCTTCGGCCATCGTCGCGGGGGCCTTGTCGGGCAGCGCGCGCTCCGGACCGAAGGCCGGCGGTGCGCCCTCCTCCGGCGGGGACTCGTCCTCGGCGAAGGCCAGGAGCACGTCGGCTGGCCGTACGACGGTCTCCCTCCCGGCCTCACCGGGGAACGTCACGGACAAGCGGCTGCCGCTCGCCGGGTCGTCGTGGTTCGCGGGAACCTCGAAGTAGGCGTACTGCTCGTGCCAGATCTGCTGGACCGTCTGGATGACCGCGCCCTCGTACGCGCCGAAGCCCCGCGAGCCCCGGCCGGTGACGGTGGGCATGACGCCGACGCCCGGCAGGATGTTCCAGCCGGTCGCGATGGAGATCAGGCCGTCGCCCTTCGACTCCGGCGCGATCGACCGGTTGTCGTTGACGTCGGTGAAGGTGGACGGCTTGACGATCTGCGGCAGATCGAGGGCCTGCGACGGGCGCGCGCCGATCTGTACCGACTGCACCTCCTGCGGACGGCGGTAGCGCGGGCCGTGCTCGCCGATCAGCGGCCCCAGGGCAAGCTGTACCACCACCGGCCCCTTCGGCGTCGGCACCCGCATCCCGGTCGGTGACGCCAGCCGGCGCCCCGCCTCCTGGCTGCCCAGACGGGTGAACGCGGCGACGACACCGTCCTCGACCGGCCCCCGCAGCTCCGCGGGCAGCGGCTCCGCGATCCACGCGGCCAGCCGCCGGTCCTCGCCCAGCCGCACGTCACCGACCCGGGAGACGTGTCCCCACTCGCCCCACGGCAGGGTCCACCGGTCGACTCCACGGCGGGCGTTCTCCTCCGCCGCGTACCGGATCCGTCCGGGCAGCCGCCGGACGAGCGGTCGCGGCGCGGCCTCGGTGCCCGGTTCCGTGTGGCCCTCGGGGTCCGGGTTCGGTTCCGGCGTCGCCAGGCGCGCGGCTTCGGACCGGATCGCCAGCAACTCGTGTACGGCCACCGGGCCGGTGTCCGGTGTCCGGCTCTCCAGCCTCTGGCGGAGGGCCTCGGCGGCGTCCGCGTCCCGGGGTGAGCCGGCCAGCTCGGTCCTGACCTGGTCTTCGAGGCTGTGCACGGCGGCGGCGTGGATCTCGGCGATCCGCTCGTCGACCTCCCGCAAGGCGTCCCGTAGCCGGTCGACGCGTATGCGCTGGTTCGGCCGCCACGGAGCGTCGGCGAGCGCGCGCAGCCGCCCCAGCCGCTCCTCCAGCTCGGTGCGGTGTGCGGCGGCCACGTCCGCACCGAGCACCGAGAACGACAGTTCGAGCTCGGCCACCGCCAGGCCGGCCTCGCTCAGCACCGCCGCGGCCTCCGAGCGCGACACTTCGGCGGCGGTCTCCCAGACCGTACGGAGCCCGGCGACCGTCAACGGCACCGAGCCGAACGCCTCGGCCACCAGGGCGGCGACCATCCGCACGTCGTCGACCGTCGGATACTCGAGCGGTCCGTAGCCGCCGAACGAGTGGATCAGCTCGCGCAGGTCGGAGATCCTGACCTCGTCCCCGGGCTCCCTGCGGGGCCGCTGCAGGACGTCGGCCAGCGTTGCCGGGTCGGCCCGCATGGCGTCGGCGAGCCGCCGGGCGTTCCGCAGCTGGTCGAGGGTGAAGCCGGGACCGTGCACGTCGAGCGCGAGCCTGGCCGCCGAGAGGAGCCCCGGCAGGTCCGCCGGAAGGACCGCGCTCACCGCGTCGGTGACCGCGTTCTGCTGCCAGCCGCGGTTCACCCGGGTGGCCAGGGCGATCCAGTTCGGGCGGGCGTTCGGATCGTGCTCCGCCCCGGCCAGCCGCAGCAGTTCGCGCATCGCGACGGCGTGCGACGAGGTGAACCGGTAAGTGCCGGGCAGCCGGAACTCGGTGCGAGCCCTGGCGTACGCCTGGGCGACCTCGCTTCGCGACGCGGGGACGGGCGGACGCGCGGCCGAGGCACCCGCCTCCACGGTCGTACCCGGGAAGGACTCCTCCTCGCCGGGTCCCACGCCCAGCGCCCTGATTCCCTTGGCCAGCTCGATCTGAGCGATCCGCGCACCGGCCTGCGGCAGCGGACGCTTCCACTCCGGCTCGAGGTCCTCATACAACTCCGGCAGCCGCTCCTGCAGCACCGCCGCGACATCCCCCACCACCCGCACGTGGTTGGACGCGAACTCGCTGCGCACGAACTGCCACAGGTCCTCCAGCTCAACCCGCGTCAGACCGGCCGCCCCATCCACAGGCCACGGGCGTATCACCCCCTCCGCGGCAGGCACCCGCGTGGTAGCGGGAAGCGGGCCGGCGACCCGGTCGCTCCCAGCATCCGACACCCCCCCGCGAAGACCACCCGGCGCCCCGCCAAGAGCACCGACCCCACCACGGCCCAGCATGAACTCATCGCCGGCCGACGGCGCCGAGGGCCGCCACTCCTCTTCCCCATCGACCGACATCTCATCCCCGGCCGACTCAACCCCACCGAGACCGCCCAGCGCCCCACCGGACCGCTCATCGATCCCCGCACCCGAATCCCGGAACCCCGAACCCCCCGCAGGTCCCCAAACCATCTCGGGGAACAAAACACCCGGATCCGGAGGAGTAGAAAGGTCCACCTCATCATCGGGGTCCCACCAAGGCTCGGCCCCCAGCTGGCCCTCCCCCGAACCAGCCCCGCCGACCTCCATGCCTGAGAATCCCAGCGCCTCCGCCACCTCAACGGCACTACCAAAGGCAGCCTCCGCCACCTGAACCCCAGGCACCCCAGCCCCGGCTTCCAGCCCCTCCGGGCCATGCCCTCCCGCCAATCCCTGCGGCGCGAAACGAACGCCTCTGATACGTTCGGACCTGCTCCATTCCGAAACGAATAGATGTGCCCCGATCTTTGCACGCAGCCGAGCGTAAACTTTCCCAAACTTACTATCAGGGACAATTTCACCCCAGACCGCCTGCATCACCATGTTTCGCGTCAGGAACTTCCCGCGATTCTCGACGAAGTAATCCAACATTCTTCGCTCGACTGCACCCAGGAGGATAAACTCCCCGCCCTTGCGGACGTCCCTCCGATAGATCTCGAGATCTTCGATCTTCAGCAGCGGCCCCTCCGGCGCCGACTGCCGCAAAGCCGGATCCGGCTTGGCCTCCCAGGCCACGACCAGATCGTGGACCATGGAGTAAAACCGCTCCTTCGTCTTGTCGTATCCGAGATTTTCCTTCGCCGTATCGAACAGACCGGCCGGCGTGACTGTTTTGCTAATCAGGTCTTCGACACTGTTCTTCAGCAGCGTCAGAACATCATCACTCACGCCATTCTGCTTCCACCTTGCACTCCAAAGGGAGGGCGCGTCACCCTCCGCATACTTCACCCGCCGTTTCGCATCGGAAACCCAAACCTCGAATCTTGCCGCCGAGCCGCTATAACCCGCGGTACGCGCCTCCGAAAACAACTGGGTCGTCGTCTTCTCGCCGTCCAAGAGCGCCCGCGCGTTCTTCTGCACCAGCGCATACGCTTTCGCAGCGCCGGTGGACCCGCCTTCGGAACGCAGCCCCCGAATCTCCGCCTCAGACCCGACCCGGATCGGACCGGCCTCCGCCCCCTGAACCCCAGGCACCACAGCCCCGGCTTCCAGCCCCTGCGACCTAAGTCCTTCCGCCAGTTCGAAGCGAAGGCCATAAACTTTGCCCATTTGAGTGTTAACGAGCAGGCGAGGATGATCCGGATCATCCCCGATCAATACACGAATACGGTTGATGAGGTAAGAGTACGAGGAATGATGGACGTTCTGCCCTTCCCAGACTTCCCGTTTCACCTCGTCATCAGGCAGGAACCTCCTGAGATTCTCGGCGAAATACTTCAACGCCTTCCACTGGAGGGCGGTCAGCTCGATCGGCTCTCCGTTCTTACGGACCTCGCCACCCACCACATCGATCGCGAGAGCTCCGACCCGCACCCACGTGACCGCATCCTCCCCCGAACCTAGTGCACGCGGCCCAAAACGGATAGCCGGACCCACATCCGTGTTAACAAGAGTGATCAGCCCAGAAGATCCATCGACCTTTTCACGGAGACTTCCAACAATACGGCCGTAAAGATTACTGCTACGACTCACCATTCAAGACCATCCAGACGATCTCGGCTCGCGGCACGGGATACCCGTAATTGGCGGCCCAGTGCATCAAAACTTTCTTCTCGGGATCGGTCAGCTCGACATAATTCCCGTTCTTGCGGACAACACCACCGCCGGCAGAATCGATGTCGACATCCCCCACCCGCAGCACCCGCACCGCGGCGAGGAACCT
>NZ_JAMXMX010000053.1 GCF_024055725.1 Actinoallomurus spadix
ATGACCGAACATGCTGCTCACGGCAGTCTCGCCATCAGGCGCAGAACCGATCATGCGCTCCCCTCAGGACACCGGAATCCGCCCAGTGTCCCACGCGCAGTGACGGATACAACCCTCAAAGTAGCGTCGCCTCGACGAAACCGCGTAGAACTTCGAGCCCGGTGCACACTCGGCCCGATCCGGACGTGACCGGCGGTGATCGCCGGGAACGGAGATGCGCAGGGGAATCCCATTCCGAACTGCGCGGGCACGGCGTCCGGCCGGCAATGCCCCCACCGGCCCGCCATCGGCGCGACGCCTATCCCGTAGCAGACTATTACGTTCCCATCTGACCACATCCGGCCAAACGAAGCGGGCCACGCGCGACCCCACCGGACCCGTCGGCGCACCGGCCGGCGCCGGGCCGTAAACCGCGGGCAAGGAAGCCCCGATATCCCGCCCAACGCGCGTTCACTCGAGTACAGAACAAGATCACTTGATTACATTGAGTGAACCGGCGCGTCTGATCAGCCCGTCCGGTTCCATTCCGGCGGATCGATACGCCGCGTACAGACCACGCCGAGAATCAGGAGAGGCAATGGCGCTTCCATCGACCCTCAGTCCGCGCGTCACGCGAACGGTCACCGCGCTTCCGGCGGTGGCCGCCCTCGCCGTCTGCATGACCGCCGCCCGGCCGGCCCAGGCCCAGGTCGCCCCGATGTCGGCCTTCTCCAACGGCGGTTTCGAGAACCCGGTCGTACCCGCGAACGGCTTCACGACCTTCACCGGCGGAAGCGACATCGGCGCCTGGCGGGTCGTCTCCGGGAACGTCGACGTGATCGGCTCCGGCTTCTGGCAGGCCGCGGAGGGGAACCAGTCCATCGACCTCGACGGGGACATGGCCGGAGCGATCGAGCAGTCGGTCCCGACCCGTCTCGGCGGTTGCTACAACCTCACGTTCTCGCTCGCCGGCAACCCGGACGGCGGACCCGCGCTCAAACGCGGCTATGTGCGCGTGGCGCAGCGCGGTTTCGGCCACTCATCGAGCCAGCGGAACTTCGCGTTCGACACGACCGGCAAGACCCGTGCGGACATGGGATACGTATCCCAGCGACTGAGGTTCCGCGCCCTGGGCTCCTCGGTCACCCTGACGTTCGGCAGCGCCACCGCCGGGGCCTTCGGCCCGGTCGTCGACGGGGTCTCGATCACCCCGACCCACCCGATGGACTGCCGCTTCGGCCACATCTGACACTCGCCGGCCGAAAGCCCCGCGACGACCACTTCCGAGGCCGTCACGGGGCTTTCGGCGTCTCCGGGAAGACGACGAGACCCGGATCAATGGAGGCGCAGGCCGGCGAGGAGGAGCCCGACCATGCGACGGGCGTCGTAGGAGGGGTCCTTGCCGGCGCCGATGCAGAGGTTGCCGACGGCCCGCATGAGTTCGAGGGCCTGGATGTCGGAGCGGATCCGCCCCGCCCGGGCGGCGGCGTCGAGCAGCTCCGCGCAGACGGGCACGAGGCGGTCGAGGAAATAGGCGTGCAGGGTCGCGAAGGCGGCGTCGTCGGACTGCAGCGCCTCGGCGAGGCCGTGCTTGGTGACCAGGAAGTCGACGAACAGATCGATCCACCGCGTTAGGGCGGTATGCGGCGAGTCGGCGTCCGCCAGCAGGGCCGGGCCCGCCTCTGCGCACGCCTCGACCTGGTGCCGGTACACGGCGACGACGAGATCGGCCCGTGTCGGGAAGTGGCGGTAGATCGTGCCGACGCCGACGCCCGCCTTGGCCGCGATGTCACGCACGGGCGCGTCGACGCCGGAGGCGACGAAGGCCGCGGCCGCCGCCTCCAGCAAAATCTCCTGGTTGCGCCGGGCATCGGCCCGCTTGCGAGGAGCCGGTGATCCCGGCCCGCTCCCGGTGTCGGCCACTGCGCCGTTACCTCCGTCACTCGCCTTGCCATCCGGAACGTTGTTCCGTATCGTCCTTAGCGGAACGTCGATCCGCTTACTTCCATGATGCCAGGCCGCGTCGTTCCTGACCATGCCGGGCATCACCGCTCACGCCACTTCTCACGGAGAGATCCCCATGCGTCACCTCGAAGAAGCCGCCGGCACGCCCGTTCCCGTCCTCTCGCTGCGCCCGGTGGTGCTACCGGCCCCGGGCCGGGGCGAGGACCTGCGGGTACGGGTATGGGCCCCGGTCACCGGCGGCGAACTGCCCGTCATCGTCCTCTCCCACGGATTCGGCCAGTCGATGGACGGCTACGCCCCGCTCGTCGACTTCTGGGCCGCCCACGGCTTCGCGGTCGTGCAGCCCACCCACCTCGACTCGCGGACGCTGAACGTCACGCCCGATGATCCGCGCTACTCGGAGATCTGGCGCATCCGGGTCGAGGACCTGACGCGGATCCTCGATCACCTCGACCTCATCGAGTCCTCCCTTCCCGGCCTCGCCGGGCGCCTGGACCGGGACCGCATCGCCGTCGCCGGGCACTCCTGGGGCGCCCAGACGGCGAGCATGCTGCTGGGCGCGCGGGTCATCGGCGCCGAAGGCGTCCCGGGCGAGAACATGTCCGACCCGCGGATCAAGGCCGGGGTGCTGCTCGCCCTGCCGGGCACCGGCGGCGACGACCTGACACCGTTCGCAGCCGAGCACCTCTCCTTCATGAACCCGGACTTCGCGGAGATGACCGCGCCCGCCCTGATGGTCGCGGGCGACAAGGACCAGTCCGCCCTGACCGTCCGGGGACCGGAGTGGTTCACGGACGGCTACCTCCTGAGCCCCAGGCCCAAGAGCCTGCTCACCCTGTTCGGGGCGGAGCACTCGCTGGGCGGGGTCGCCGGCTACGAGATCAAGGAGACGACGGACGAGGACCCCGAGCGCATCGCCCTGGTCCAGCGGGTCACGTCGGCCTACCTGCGCCACGCGCTCGGCATCGAGGACGCCGGCTGGGCCGCGGCGCGGAGGTCGCTGTCGGAGAGCGCCGCCCCGATAGGCCGCATCGAGTCGAAGTGATGAGCCGCGAACCGCACCGCCCGCCCCCGGCGGGGCGGGCGGCCGACCCCCGATCACCCGAGAGGATCACCGGCCCCCATGCCGAGCATCGGAATCATGACCGCCCCCATGCAGGTCGGCTACCACGACGTCCTGCGGGTCTGGCAGGAAGCGGACGCCATCCCCGAGATCGAGCACGCGTGGCTGTTCGACCACCTCATGCCCATCGGCGGTGACCCGGACGGACCGGCCTACGAAGGCTGGACGCTGCTCTCCGCCCTCGCCGCCCAGACCCGGCGGCTGCGTCTCGGTCTCCTCGTGACCAGCAACCGCTTCCGGCCACCCGCGATGCTGGCCAAGATCGCCACGACCGTGGACATCGTCTCCGGCGGGCGGCTCGACTTCGGCATCGGCGCGGGCTCACGTCCCGGCCACCCGCTGGCCCGGCGCGAGTACGAGGCGCACGGTCTGCCCTTCCACGACTTCGCCCACTCGGTGGAGCGCCTCTCCGAGGCGTGCACCGCCATCCGGCGGTTGTGGACCGAGAACGAGCCGTTCGACTTCGACGGTGCCCACGTCCGGCTCACCGGGGCGTTCGGCAGCCCCAAGCCGGTCCAGCGCCCCCACCCGCCGATCCTGATCGGCGGCCGGTCGTCCGCGACGCTACGTGTCGTCGCCGAACACGCCGACCTGTGGAACATCCCCGGCGGCGACATCGACGGCGTCGTCCGCCGCAGCGCGCTGCTGGACCGCTACTGCGCCGAGATCGGCCGCGACCCCGCCTCGATCACCCGCTCGATCCACCTGCCCGTCTCCTACGACCGGCCGCAGGCGACCCGGGAGGCGATCGCCGAGTCGGTCGCCGCCGGCTTCGAGCACGTCGTCCTCGGACTCCCGGCGCCCTACCCCGCCGGCGTCGCGCGGTGGGTCGTCGATGAACTCGTCACCACGCCGGCCTAGGCCGCCCTGTCTCGGCGGCCGATGCTCCGTCGGGTGGGGCGGGTGGGACTCGAACCCACGACCAAGGGATTATGAGTCCCCTGCTCTAACCGGCTGAGCTACCGCCCCGAGGGTAGCGAGTACCAAGCCCCACTACCTTGCCTGCCCGCAGACGCCCGCGCAACTCGGACACAGCCGAGTGCGCGGGCACCGCCGAAAGGTCGGCCGCCAGGGCCCGTCCCAGAGCTCTAGGCGTTCGCCGGGGCGGGCGTCGCCGTGTCTCCCGGCGCCGCCGGCGGGGGCACGGCGCCGGGTTCGGCCGGCCGCCGGTCGTCCAGGAGTGTCGTCTCGTCGAACGGCGCCCGTCCGGCGAGGACCTCGCGTGCGCGGTCGCGGTCGAACTCCTTGGTCAGCGTCCCGATGACGACGGTCGCGACCGCGTTGCCGGCGAAGTTGGTGACGGCGCGGGCCTCCGACATGAAGCGGTCGATGCCGACGATGAGGCCGACACCGTCGACCAGGTCGGGCCGGTGGGACTGCAGTCCGCCCGCGAGGGTGGCCAGGCCCGCTCCGGTGACGCCGGCGGCGCCCTTGGAGGCCACGATCATGAAGACGAGCAGCGAGATCTGCTGGCCGACGGACATGGGGGCGCCGGTCGCGGTGGCGATGAACAGGGACGCCATCGTCAGGTAGATGGCGGTGCCGTCGAGGTTGAAGGAGTACCCGGTCGAGACGGTGAGGCCGGAGACGGACCGGCCGACGCCGAGGTGCTCCATCTTCGCGATGAGGCGCGGCAGCGCGGTCTCGGAGGACGAGGTGGAGACGATCAGCAGGAACTCACGGCCGAGGTAGCGCAGGAGCGAGAAGACGTTGACGCGCGCCACGAGCCACAGCACCGCGCCCAGGACGACGAAGACGAAGATGGCGCAGGTGAGGTAGAAGCCGACCATGATGACGGCGAGGCTCTTGAGCGCGTCGACGCCGGTGGCGCCGACGACGGCCGCCATCGCGCCGAACGCGCCGACCGGAGCGGCCCACATCACGATCGCCAGGATCCGGAAGACCAGCCGCTGGATGTGCTCGATACCGCGGAGGATCGGCACGCCGGAGCGGCCCATCGACTGGAGGGCGAAGCCGGTGAGCAGCGCGATCAGCAGCGTCTGCAGGACCTGCCCCTCGGTGAAGGCCGACAGCAGGGTCTTCGGGATGACGCCGAGCAGGAAGTCGACGGCTCCCTCGCTCGCCCCGGTGGCCTGCGCGTGACCGGACTGGCGGAGCGCCGCGGTGAGATGCATGCCCGCGCCGGGGTGCAGCAGGTTGCCGACGATGAGCCCGATCGCCAGCGCGACGGTGGAGGTCAGAAGGAAGTAGCCGAGAGCGAGGCCGCCGACCGCCCCGACCTTGGCCGCCTTGGCCACCGAGCCGACTCCGAGCACGATCGTGCAGAAGATGATCGGGCTGATCATCATCTTGATGAGGTTGACGAAGCCGGTGCCCAGCGGTTTCAGCTCGACCGCGAACTTCGGGGCGGCCAGGCCGACGACGATGCCGGCGATCACGGCCGCCAGCACCGTCAGATAGAGCAGATGGGTGCGTTCGCGGCGTCGTCCGGGCGCACGGCCCTGGGCCTCGGCAGACATGTCCGGCTCCTTCTCAGCGGGGGAGATCTGCCAGGACTATGCGCAGGTATGTGGCCCGAGTCACGGTTGCGTTCATTTCGTTCACGGACGCCGGTCGTTCACATCATCGGAACCTGCGGTGCACACTTGCCTCCATGCGATGGGTCTCCCTGCCTGCGGGTCGACGGCATTGGAGCCTGGCCGGCCGGCTCTTCGTCATGCAGATCATCGTGGTGGCCGCGGTCGTCGCCGGCGGCGCGGTGCTCGCCTGTCTGCACGCCGCGGGGAGCACGGAGGAGTCGGCGCGGCGGCGGGTGACGGCCGTCGCCTCGAGCGTCGCGGACTCACCGGCCGTGGTCGCCGCCGTCGTGGGCCCGGATCCGTCGCGAGCGCTGCAACCGTACGCCGAGCAGGTTCGGCGGGACACCGGAGTGGCCTTCGTGACGATCATGAGCCCGGCCGGCATCCGGTACACCCATCCCAACCCGCGGATGATCGGCCGGCCGTTCCTCGGCCACACCGAGCCCGCGCTGGCCGGCCGTGCCTTCACCGAGACCTTCACCGGGACGCTGGGGCCGTCGGTGCGGAGCGTCTCCCCGGTGTTCGACCGTGGCCATCGGGTCGTCGCGCTGGTCAGTACGGGGATCACGGTGCGGATCCTCGATCGCCAGGTCCGCGACCAACTGCTGGCGCTGATCCTGCTCGCCCTGCTCGCGCTCGCGGTGGGCGGTGCCGGAACGTACCTCGTCAACGTGCGGCTGCGGCGACACACCCACGGGATGGACGCGGCGCAGCTCGGCCGCATGTACGAGTACCACAACGCGATCCTGCACACCGTACGGGAGGGGCTGCTCCTGCTCGACCCGCACGCCAGGGTCGCCCTCGCCAACGGCGCCGCCCGGGAACTGCTCCGCCTGCCGGAGGACGTGGAGGAACGCGAGGTCGGCGAGCTGGCCCTGCCGGAGAGCCTGCGGGCCTGCCTCTCCTCCGGCCGCCCGTGCGTCGACGAGATCCACGTGACCCGGGAGCACGTCGTCGTGGTCAACAAGTCGGCCGTCACCTCGGGCACGCGCGACCTCGGCAGCGTGGTGACCCTGCGGGACCACACCGAATTGCAGGCGCTCAGCGGCGAACTCGACTCGGTACGGGGATTCGCCGAGTCGCTGCGGTCCCAGACGCATGAAGCGGCCAACCGGCTGCACACGGTGGTCTCGCTCATCGAGCTCGGACGGCCCGAGGAGGCGATCGAGTTCGCCACGGCCGAACTGGAGCTGACCCAGCGCCTCACGGACCGGGTCGTGAGCGCGGTCGCGGAGCCGGTGGTGGCGGCACTACTGCTCGGCAAGGCCGCGCAGGCCAACGAGCGGGGGGTCGAACTGGTCGTCACACCGGACACCGAGATCGGCGACAGCATGATCCCCGAGACGCTGGGCTCCCGCGACCTGGTGACGATCCTGGGCAACCTGATCGACAACGCCGTCGACGCCGCCATGGAGGCCGGTGGCGACGCCCCCCGCGTGTTCGTCACCGCCCGTGTCTCGGGTGACCGGCTGCTGCTCCGGGTCGCCGACACGGGCGGCGGTGTCGGCGCGGACGCGGTGGAGGAGATCTTCGATCGCGGCTGGTCGACGAAGGACGGGACTCGCCCGGCCCGGCGCGGCCTGGGGCTGGCCCTGGTCGCCCAGGTGACCGCCCGCCACGGTGGGCGGGTCGAGGTGGGCCGGGAGATCGGCGCGGTGTTCACCGTGACACTGCCGTTGGCGCGAGAGGCGATGGCATGATCAGCGTCCTCGTAGTCGAGGACGATCCGGTGGCCGCGGACGCGCACCGGATGTACGTCGAGCGGGTGCCCGGCTTCGAGGTCGTGGGCGTCGCGCACTCGGGGGCGGAGGCGGTCCGGTCGCTGGAGCGGCGGCCGGCCGATCTTCTGCTCCTGGATTTCTATCTGCCGGACTGTCATGGGCTGCAGCTCTGCCGGCGGCTCCGTGCCGCCGGGAACCTGGCTGATGTGATCGCCGTGACCTCGGCCCGTGATCTGACCGCCGTACGCGCGGCGGTCTCGATCGGCGTCGTGCAGTATCTCCTCAAGCCGTTCACCTTCGCCACGCTCCGTGCCAAGCTCGAGCGTTACGCGCGCTTCCACGCGACGGTCACCGGGGCGGGCCAGGCGGCCGACCAGCAGGAGGTCGACCGGGCGATCGCCACGCTACGGAGCGCGGACCGGCCCGCGCTGCCCAAGGGGATGAGCGCCTCGACGCTGGAGACCGTGACGGCCGCCCTGCGCACCGCGGAGGAAGGCCTGACGGCCGGTGCGGTCGCGGCCGCCACGGGGTTGTCCCGTATCACCGCCCGCCGCTATCTGGAGTATCTCGTCGACGGCGGGCAGGCGATACGGACCCCGCGGTACGGCCAGGTCGGCCGGCCGGAGCTGCACTACCGCTGGTCTCCCGGATGAGGTCCGGCCGGGCCGGAACCACCTCCGCCCGAACGGCGCCGTGCCCGCCGGTACTCGGCCCATGCCGCCCGTCCCCACCGCTCCATCCGCGCCAGCAGGCCGGGCGCCTCCTCATCGAGGATCCCGGTCGGCGGTGGAGGTGGCGTGGCATGCCGCATGAGCGACTGGAAGAAGCGGCAGGCCGTGTCCTCCTCGAGGAAGTCACGGATCGGCGTGTACGCGCCGCGCTCGCAGATTCCGACGACCCATCGCCCCGCCTCCCCGCGGAGATAGGGGAAGGCCTCCGGGAGCCGGTCGGGCTCGTGCACGCCCTGGATCTGGTACTCCCGGAGACCGGCGCGGGACAGTGTCGCCGCGAGTTCCCGTCGGTTCACGCTCGTCAGATGACCCGCTTCAGGAACCCGTGGTCCACGAGCCACGGGATGAACGGCGCGGTCGCCCCGGCGGGCAGATAGGCGGGGTTGATGGCGTACTGCAGGCCTCCGCCCGGCTGCTCGAACCAGGGCGCGGCCGGTCCGCCGTCCACGTCGAACGACTTGAGGACCCGGTAGAGGTGGTAGTTGCAGACGTGCGCCGGGTCGTCCGCCGGGGTGTTCAGGCTGTCCGGCGGAAGCGCGCGCTCGATGAACCAGGTCCCGCCGGCGCCGAGGAAGCGGCCGAACTCGTTACCGAATCGGTCGATGTACTGCGTGGGGAAGAGCGTCAGCCTGAAGCGCAGCAACTGCCCCTGGCTGTTCCGGGCGAATCCGTCGTCCGGCGGGAAGATCCAGCCGGTGGCGGACCGGTATTTGGCGAGGAACTGCTCCGGCGTCAACCCGCCATAACGGATGTAGTGGAAGAGCAGCGAGCCGATGAGTCCCTTTCGCGGGAGGAAGACGGGGCCGAGGAGGGGATTTCCCCTGACGAAGGGTGGCCCGCATACGACCCGGCGCGCCGGTCTGGGGGTGACCGGGCGGCGGTGCCGTATCCGCTGCTCCTGGCCGGTCTCCTCTTCTTCTTCCTCCTCGGATCCGCGGATCACCTCGGCGGGCGGTACGCCGTCCGATCCACCCGGCACTGAGGCGACCGCCGAGGGCACGCAGTCGTTCTGTTTCGCCACGGACGGGTGCAGCGGGTCCGCGGAGACGCAGGGCACGCCCGGGGACACCGTGTCGGGACGGGCGGTGTCCGCGTCGGCGGGCGGTGTGGACATGGCGAGCGCGACCGTGAGACCGAGCGTCGCGGCCGCGGCCGCCCCTCGGCGGAAACCCCGTGCCGGCTGTCGCGAGAACTGCATCGACTCTCCTATTACGTCACCGGTCCCCCATTTCGGGGACTGACTTCGGCGAGTCGACCCTTGGTCCGGATATGTCCTCGGCTACGGCGCGCGGCACCGCAGGCGGCGTATGCCGGGAATTGGAATAGGCCACTCCGGACCGCGTCCGCGGTCGTTCGCCGCTGAGTGATTACCCGGCCGCTCAATTAGAAGATCACCGCCCGCGGCAATCGACCGGCAAAGGCTACGAGCGGAATTCACCGGAATTCCGGCGAGCAGCGCTCGGTGCCATATCCGCGGACGCGTTCGGGCACGGACGGCCGACCGGAGGAAACGGCGCCACACACGTCACCGCCCTTTCCGTACGGAAGCGGGAGCGGCCCCCGGGCTGGGACCGTCCGGGACACGGCATCTGGAGGGGACGCGACGCCGGGGAGGGGACACGACGCCTCGGAGGAGACGACGCCTGAGGGGGCAGGGCGCGTCACCCCGTCGTGGGCGGCACCCGGCCGGCGCCCTGCCAGGCCCGGGCGACTGCGGCGGGTGGTCGCCGATCGGGCGTGAGGTGCGCTTGGGACGCGCATTTGCACGTGCATTTGATTGTGCATCAGTTCTTGCATCCAGCGCCCGGGCGGGGGAAGATAGCCGATCAAGCCCTACTCGGCCCGCCCGAGTCGTCTGGAGGCCGCCAGATGCCCCCCTATCGCACGAGCTGTACCTCTACCAGGCACGAGTTCGCCGAGGAGACCCCCTCTCCGGCGAGCGTGCGCGACAGCGCTTACGTGCTGCCCAAGCTCGCGGCGTACGGTTCGGTGTTCGGCCACTCACCGGACGCGATGTGCCCGCTGCGGGCCAACGGCGCCGCCCCCGGCATGGCACGCGAGTTCACGATCGCCACGCTGCGGGCCTGGGGGCTGGCCGACCTGGCGGACGACGCGACGGTCATCGTCTCCGAACTGGTCACCAACGCCCTGCGCTACGGCCTGCCCGCCGGCTTCGTGACCACCGACGACCGGCCGATCAGGCTGACCCTCGTCCGCCACGGCTCGCTGGTCGTGTGCGTCGTCGCGGACGCCAGCCGCCAGGAACCCCTCGTACGCGACCCGTGCGACATCGCCGAGAACGGCCGCGGGATGCACGTCATCGAAGCCCTCAGCTGTACGTGGGGCTGGACACCCCTGCCCCGGGCCGGCAAGGCGGTGTGGGCCGCCCTCACCGTCCCGCAGGCGTGAGAATCTCCTTCGCCGGCATGCCCGCCGGGGTAACAATCTGATCACCCGGACCCCGACCTGTCGTTGACCAGGTGAAGCCCGAAACTCCGACGAGGACGCCGGAAGGCCTGTCTCGGTAAACTACCGTCGACGACCTCTCGGGTCAGTTGGGTCGCGAAGTACCGCCACCTCAAGGAAACGGTATGGATCGTCATGTCGGCGCCTCGACCGGTGCATCGTCGGCGGCGGGCACGACATGACGGGTGAGATCAACCCCCCGCTGGTCGGGCGCCGCGACGTTCTCGACGGCCTCGAAACGCTCCTCGACGACGCCGGTGACGGCGCCTTCGCCTTCGTGGGCCTGGCCGGAGACCCCGGCGCGGGAAAGACGCGGCTGCTCGACGAACTGGCCGCCGAGGCCGCCCGGCGCCGGCTGCCCGTTCTGTCCGGGCGGGCCACCGAGTTCGAGGAGATGCCGTTCGGCGCCGTGCTGGACGCGCTGGACGACCGCCTGGAGACCGTCGCGAAGGAGTTGCCCGACCGGCTCGGCGCATCGGCGGCCGGGATACTGGCCACGATCTTCCCCGCGCTCTCCGTCACGGCGACCGCCGATGTCAACGCGATCGCGTCCGCCACCGGCCGGTACCACCTGTACCGCGCCGTCCGGCGGCTGCTGGAGGAGCTGGCCGCGCCCGACGGTCTGGTGCTCATCCTCGACGACGTGCACTGGGCCGACGAGGCGACGGTCGAGTTGCTCGACCACCTGGCGCGTCACCCGCCGCGCGGACGGCTGCTCGTGTCGGTGGCCTACCGGCCGGCCCAGTCCTCGCCCCGGCTGGCCGCGCTGATGGAGATCGCGACACGGATTCCGGTGGATCCGCTCAGCGAGGCCGAGGTCGGCGAGCTCCTCGGCCCGAAGGTCAACCGCGCGCGCCGCAGGGCCCTGTACGAGGCCAGCGGCGGCAACCCCTTCTACCTCGACGCGCTGGCCCGCATGGGAACGAGCGACGGAACGCTCGACGGCACCGGCGAGCCGGCGGAGATCGGCGAGCTGCCCCCGGCCGTGCGCGCGGCGCTGGGCATGGAGCTCAGCGGCCTGTCCGCCACCGCCCTGCTCGTCGCGCAGGCCGCCGCCGTGGCCGCCGACGAGTTCGAACCCGCCTTCGTCGCGGTGACGGCCGAGACGTCCGAGGACCGCACCCTGCAGGCCATCAACGAGCTGGTCGCCCGTGACATCGTGCGGCCGGCGGCATCGGGCCGGTTCCGGTTCCGGCATCCGCTCGTCCGGCACGCGGCGTACGAGTCCGCGGCGGCGGGCTGGCGGCACGCCGTGCACGCCCGGATCGCCGACCGGCTGGCGGACCTGCGCGCCCCGGCGAGGGCGCGGGCCCCGCATGTCGAGCGTTCCGCCAGGATCGGTGACCAGGCCGCCATCGCGACGCTCGTCGAGGCGGCCCGCTCCGTCGCGGCACAGGCTCCCGCGACCGCCGCGCACTGGCTGGAGGAGGCGCTGCGGCTCGTCCCGGAGACCCCCGACATGAGGCTGGCGCTGCTCCTGGAGCTCGCGCGGGCGCAGGCGGTCAGCGGCCGGATCTCCGAGGGGAAGGACACCGCACGGGAGCTGCTGCGCCTGCTGCCGCCCGACGACTTCCCGCGCCGTGCCCGGGCCGCGCGGCTGTGCGGCATCATGGAACGCCAGCTCGACCGGCCGCACGAGGCCCGGGCGCTCCTCCTCGACGAGCTGCGGCGGATCCCCGACACCCAGGCGCCGGCCGCCGTCGAGCTCCGCGTGCGGCTGGTGACCGAGAGCCTGATGCGCAGCGACTTCCGCGCCGCGCAGGCCGTGCTCGACCTGATGCCGGAGAGCGCGGACGGCTGGGAGCCCAGCCTGGTGCTGGCGGTCGCCGCCGTACGCCCGATGCCCGCCTACGCCGCCGGGCTGATCGACGACGCCGCCCGCTACGCGACGAAGGCCGCCGATCTCATGGCGGTCGCGCCGGACGACCACCTCGCCGACTGGCTCGACACGGACATCTGGCTGGGCTGGCTGGAGCTGATGATGGGCCGGTACGCCGACGCCCTGCAGCACTTCGGCCGGTTCCTGACGGTGGCCCGCGACACCGGCCAGAGCTCCATGCTGCCGCACATCATGGCCGGTCAGGCGCAGACGCTGACCATCCTCGGCCGGCTGGAGGAGGCGGCGGCCGCCGCCGAGGAGGCCGCCGAGGTGGCCCGCCTCCTGCGCTCGAACGAGTCGCTGGGCTTCGCGATGACGCAGCAGTGCCTGGCGGCGAGCTGGTCCGGTGACCACGAGGCCGCCGTACGCCTCGGTGAGGAGCTCGCCGGCCTGAGACTCGGCCGCGGGGAATGGTGGGCCGCGATGGCCCGGTACGCCCGCGGAATGGCGCTGATCCACACCGGGCGACTGGACGAGGGCGCCGAGGAGCTCATCGCCGCCTGCGGCGACTTCGACGACCCCCAGCTCGACCCCGGCACGCTGATGGCCTGTTGCGAGACGCTGGCCGACGTGGACGCCGCCCGCGGCCGGCCGCAGGACGCCACGGGCTGGGCGGACCGCGCCGACGTGCTCGCCCGGTCCGGTCTGGAGACGAACGGCGGCTTCGCCATGCTGGCCCGCGCGCACGCGCTGACGGCGTCCGCACCGGACGTGGCCGCCGAACAGGCCCAGGCCGCGGCCGCCATCCTCGACAAGGGCGGCATGCGGATCCACGCCGGGCGGGCGCGGCTCCGCGCCGGGATCGCCTACACCGCGGCCGGTGAACGCGCCCAGGCCCGGGCCGAGCTCGGCGCCGCCGCCGAGACCTTCACCGCCTGCGGCGCCCGTACCCTCCACGCCCAGGCGGTGCAGGCGCAGCGCAGGGTCGGCGTCCGCGTACCGGGCGCGACCCGCCGGGCGGGCGGCCCGCACGGGTTGTCGCCGCGGGAGTTCGAGGTGGCGACGCTCGTCGCCGAGGGATGCACGAACCAGCAGATCGCCGAACGCCTGTTCCTCAGCATCCGGACGGTCGAGACGCACATGTCGCACATCTTCGCCAAGCTCGGTGTGTCGTCGCGTGTCGGTATCGTCAGCGCGCTGAACCAGAACCCTTAGTCCCCGTAGGGGGAAATCAGGGTTTACCACGATGCCGCACGCACCCGCGCGCCTGCCATCGTGTGTGCGGAGGCAGGGAGGTGAACGGCATGGAGGATCGTGTTCCGGCGCGATACACCCTCGAGGGTGTGACCGGAGCCGAGGTGTCCGTGCACCCGTTCGCGACGGACGACGGCCTCGGTCTCAACCTGACGCGCTTCCGCCGTGCGGACTGCGACGACGTCGTGCTCCTGCTGCACGGGCTCACGGCGTCCATCGACATGTTCATCATGCCCGAGCACCGGAACCTGGTGACCGTCCTGCTGGACAACGGGTTCACCGACGTGTGGGCGCTCGACTTCCGCATGAGCTCCCGCTTGCCGTACGACGCCGAGACGCACCGCTACACGCTCGACGACATCGCGGCCTGGGATCATCCGGCGGCCCTGCGCGAGCTGCGCCGGCACGTCGGCAACCGGCGGGTGCACGTGATCGCGCACTGCCTCGGGTCGGTGTCGTTCTCGATGAGCCTGTTCGGCGGTGCCCTGGACGGCGTCGCGAGCCTCGTCAGCAACAGCGTCTCCCTGACCCCGCGCGTGCCCACCTGGTCGCGGTGCAAGCTCGCGGCCGGCCCGGGTCTGTCGGAGTACCTCATCGGCCTGTCGTACCTCGACTCGCGCTTCGGCGCGGCGCCGCCGCTCACCCGCGGCTGGATGGTCTCCCGCATGGTCTCGCTGTTCCACCGCGAGTGCGACGTCCGCGACTGCCACATGATCAGCTTTATGTGGGGCAGCGGTCATCCCGCCCTGTACGAGCACGAGAACCTCGCGCCCGTCACCCATCAGCGGATCGCGGACCTGCTCGGCCCGACCGGAGTGCACTACTTCCGGCACATCCGCAAGATGGTGGCGGCCGGCCAGGCGGTCAAGTACGACCCGGCAGACCCTCGCCACGCCGCCCTGCCCGACGCCTACCTGACGCGGGCCGGCGGGGTGGCCACCCCGATCCTGTTCCTGTCGGGTGACGCCAACCGTGTCTTCCCGGGGGCGAACGCCTCCTGTCACGAGGCACTCGAGCGGGTTCGCCCCGGGCTGCAGGAGTTCGCCTCCCTTCCCGGCTACGGCCACATCGACCCCTTCATCGGCGAGAACGCCCACGTGGACGTCTTCCCCAAGATCCTCGACTTCCTGCAGCGGCAGACCTCGCGAGCAAGCGAGCCCATGAGCGCAGCACCTCTGGTCACCCCTCCGACGAAGGAGGATTCGCGCGCGAGCGCAGCGAGTGAGCCCATGAGCGCAGCACCTCTGGTCACCCCTCCGACGAAGGAGGATTCATGAACTCCGAGCACGCCGATGTCGTCGTGGTCGGTTCCGGCTTCGGCGGCTCCGTCGCCGCCTACCGCCTGGCCGAGGCGGGTCTGTCGGTGGTGGTCCTCGAACGGGGGCAGGACTACCCGCCCGGCACCTTCGCCCGCACCCCGGCGCAGATGAGCCGCGCCTTCTGGGACCCGGCCGAGGGGCTGTACGGCCTGTACGACGTCTGGGCCTTCCGGGGGTTCGACTCGGTCGTCTCCAGCGGCCTGGGCGGCGGTTCGCTGATCTACGCCAACGTCCTGCTCCGCAAGGACGAGAAGTGGTTCGTCGAGGAGCAGGCGCTGCCCGGGGGCGGGTACGAGACCTGGCCGGTGAGCCGCGCGGAGCTGGACCCGCACTACGACGCGGTCGAGGGCATGCTCGGGGGCACGCCCTACCCGCTGGACCATCCTTCCTTCGCGACGACCGCGAAGGCCCACGCGATGCAGGACGCGGCGGCCGAGCTCGGGCTCGACTGGCAGCTGCCGTCACTGGCGGTCAGCTTCGCACCGACGCCGGGGGCCGAGCCCGGGCTCGGGCTGCCCATCGCCGAACCCTCGTTCGGCAACCTGCACGGCGTGCCGCGCAACACCTGCCGCCTCTGCGGCGAGTGCTACCTGGGCTGCAACGACGGGTCCAAGAACAGCCTGGACCACACGTACCTGTCGGCCGCCAAGCACCACGGCGCGGACCTGCGCACTCTGCACGAGGTACGCGGGATCAGGCCGCGCCCGGAGGGCGGCTACGAGGTCGACTACGTCCGGCACGACCCCCTCACGAAGGCGCGCGGACCGGAGCCGCGGACCATCTCCTGCGACCGCCTGGTGCTGGCCGCCGGCGCGTACGGCACGACGCACCTCCTGCTGCGCGACAAGGAACGGTTCCCGGGGCTGAGCGACGCGCTCGGCACCCGGTTCACCGGCAACGGTGACCTGCTGACCTTCCTGCTGCGGGCCAAGGACCGGGACCGGATCCGGCCGCTCGACGCGAGCCGCGGCCCGACGATCACCAGCGCGATCCGGCTCCCCGACGAGGTCGACGGCGTGCCGGGCGCGGGGCGCGGCGCCTACATCGAGGACGGTGGCTACCCGGACTTCGTCGGCTGGATGGTGGAGCAGGCCGACGTCGCGCACGAGGTCGCGCGGGTCGTCCGCCTGATGGTCGACCGGTTCGTCTCGTTCATCTCCGGCGCGCCCGACACCAACATGTCCAGCGAGCTGTCCCAGCTGATCGGCGACGGGGCGGTGTCGGTCAGCTCGCTGCCGCTGCTCGGCATGGGCCGCGACGTCCCGGACGGCGTGCTGCGCCTGCGCGGCGGGCGGCTGCACGCCGACTGGACGACCAAGACGAGCGAGGAGTACTTCGCGCGGCTGCGTTCCACGATGAAGCGGATCGCCGCCGTGCTCGGTGCGACCTACGCCGACAACCCGATCTGGTTCCGCAAGCGCATCATCACGGTGCACCCGGGGGGCGGGGCACCGATGGGGCGTACCCCCGCCGAGGGGGTCTGCGATCCGTTCGGGGAGGTGCACGGGTTCCCCGGCCTGTACATCGCGGACGGGGCGGCACTGCCCGGCGCGGTCGGGCCGAACCCGTCACTGACGATCGCGGCGCTGTCCGACCGGATGTGCACGCGGTTGCTGGAGAACGCCGGGCGCGCTCACGGGACGCGCCCGGTCGGAGGGGCGGTGAACGACACGACGCGTGTTCCCGAGGTCGGCAGGGGTGCCGCGGAGCGCACGTCGCTGTCGTTCACCGAGGAGATGAAGGGGTTCTACGCCGAGGGTGAGCACGCTCCCGGGGCGGGGGAGCAGGCGGGCCGGCAGCACGGGCATCGACTCGGGTTCCGGCTCACCATCACCGTCGACGACGTGGACCGCTTCCTGGAGGAGCCCGGGCACACGGCACGGGCCGAGGGATGGATCGACGCCGATGTCTGCGGGGGCCGGTGTCACATCCAGCGGGGCTGGTTCAACCTGTTCTGTCCGGGGAGTGCGCCGGACCGCAAGCTCATGCGGTATCGCCTGCACTTCACCGACTCCACGGGCCGGCCCCGCACCCTCTCCGGGTGGAAGGACATCCGCCACCGCGCGGCGACGCGCGTCTGGCCGGACACCACGACGCTGTTCTTCCGCGTCTTCGAGGGGCACGTGATGGAGGGCTGCGACGACGACGCGGCCATCGCGGGCGCCGGCATCCTCCGCCTGGGCCTGGACGACTTCGCCCGGCAGCTCACCACCTTCCGTACGGAGGGCCCGGACGGTCTGCCCGCCCTGGAGCGCTTCGGCCACTTCTTCCTGAGTGAGCTCTGGGACGTCTACCGCCCCAAGATCTTCAACGGTCACACCCGGGACGCCGAAGACGGCCTCCAGGCCGCCGAGGCCGTCGCGAACCCCGAGATCGTCACCGCGAACTCACCGGCCGCGCCCGCCGAGACCACCAGGAACGCGCAGGCCGTGACGAACGGCGCGGCCGTCGCGGACGCAGAGATCGTCGCCGCGTCCCAGGGCGCGGCGGAGTCCGAGGGCGCCGCGGCGGGCAACGAACCGAGCCCGGCCTAGCGACGCGGGACGAAAAGGGACCCCACGACGCGGCGGCCGGGATCCCGCGACGGGGAGTGTCGCCACGATTCCGCCGCGGTGTCGTGGCCATGGACACGTCACGTCACTCGGCCCGCCCGGCGGGGGGCGGGCCGAGTGGCGGGCGGGCCGGCGGCCGGGCGCACCGGCCGTCGGCGCGGTGGAGACGGGCGCGGGGC
>NZ_JAMXMX010000054.1 GCF_024055725.1 Actinoallomurus spadix
TTTGTTGGGGGTTTGTGGGGGGGTTTGGGGGTGGGGTGTGGGGGGGGGGGGGGGGGTTTTGGGGTCGGCGTGGTCGGTGAGGGTGGGTAGGCCGGGTAGTTGGGGGAGGTCGGTGGTGGTGGGGTGGGGGGTGGGGGTGAGTGATTCGATGCCGAGGTAGGGGCCGGCCAGTTGGCGGGCGTGGTGTTCGAGCTGGGTTTGGGGGGTGGTGGGGTCGGTGAGGGTGTTGATGGTGGTCTCGGTGTCCAGGCCGGGGGGCAGCAGGTCGGGGCGTTGGCGGACGAGGCGGGCCAGGGCGGCCGGGATTTGGGTGGGGGTGGTGATGAAGGTGTGCCGGTCGGTTTGGATGCTGCCGCCGGCGGCGGCGAGGATGGCGCTGTGGATGTCGGCGGCGGGGTCGGTGGCGGGGGTGGTGGCCGGGGGGTGGTCGGAGAGTGGGTGGTGGATGTCGGGGGTGATGCGGGCGGGGTGGTGTGCGGTCGTTGGGGTGAGGGTGGTCCAGCCGGCGGGGCTGGTGGCGGTGGGGAGGGTGCGGGCCAGGACCAGCTCGGTTTCGGGGTCGCCGTAGGCGTGGATGTGCCCGTCGGTGTCCATGGTCAGCGTGTTCTGTTCGGTCAGGTGTGCCAGGACGGCGGGGGCGAGGGTGTCGCGTAGTTCGTTCCAGTAGCCGGGTTCGGCGAAGGCCTGGCGGATGTAGCGGTCGGCTTTGCCGCCGGCCAGGTGTTCGTTGATCTGCTGGTGGACTGCTTGGGTGTCGTAGCGGGACAGGTCATTGCCCAAGAACTCGGTCAGGATGCGTTCGGGGGCCAGGTAGCGGAACGCCGCGGCCATCATCGAGCCCAGCGGGCCTTGCCCGGTCTTGGGCAGGTTCTTAAGGATCAGCCGGTTCAGTGTTTCGGGGTCATCGGCCCGGACACCGGCGATGGTGAGCCCGCGGCCGGCGGCCGCGTCCAGCGCCGCGTCCCACGGCGCGTGCGGGCCGGTGAAGACCTCGCCGAATTCCATCTGGTGGTCGCGGGCCACGGCCTGCTGGAGGGTGCTGATCCCGGCCGGGCCACCGGCGGGGACGGTGATCAGTTCACCGTCCCAGCCGGTGGCCGGGGTGAACGCGCCGTCGAGCCGGTCGGCGGTGATCGGGGTCCCGTGGCCGTCGAGGACCAGTCCCAGCCCCGGGCGGTCCAGCTCGTCGTTCACCGTCGGGTCCGGGGCGATCACCCGCCCTGCGCCCCCGCCGGCCGGGTCGAACTTCACCAGCCGCAACCCGCCGGTGGTATCGACCGCCACCCACGAGCGGGTGTCATCGAAGCACAACACCACCCCCCCATCCGGGAGCACCCCGACCAGCTCCGTGAGCGAGGGCGCCGTCACCCACCGGTCCGCGCCGACCCCCACCCCGGTTCGAGGCGTGGTCTCCGCCATCGTCTGGGACGCGGACTGGGACGCGGACTGGGACGCGGCCTGGGGTGTGGCCTGCCCGGTTCGCGCCGTGGGGGTGGTGGGGGCGTGCAGGCCGCCGTGTTCGGCGAACAACGCCTGGACCAGCTTGATCGCCGTGCTCAGGCCCATCCCGGCAGCCACCACGCCACCCGCCACGGAACCCCGCGCCACCGACGCGGCCTGCTCCAGCAGCCGCTCAGACGGGCTGATTCGAGCAAGGACACCGGCCAAAGCGACCGGATCCCACCGTTCAGCCTGCCCGGCCGGGTCCCACCGTTCGGCCTGCCCGGCCGGGTCGGTGGCCGCAGGAAGCAGCGAAGAGTTCGCCCGCCAGTCCCCGGCGGTCTCCTCCAGCCAGCCGGCCACCCCACCGGTCTCACCGGTGGTCTCGGCGGTGGTCTTGGCGGTGTCGGTGGCCTGGCCGAGGCGGACCAGCACCGGATCGGACAGGTTCGGGGCCGCCAGCGGCGATCCGCCCGCGAACCGTCCCACCATCGGCGGCAACGCCACCCACCTGCGGCCCGCACCAGAGCCGCCGGAAAGCGGCGCGATATCGGCCGGCCACCCATTGCCGTACCAGTCCTGGGCGGTATCGGTTCCGATGATCCGCGGAGCCAGGCCGAGCTTGTTCACAAAGAACGGCGTGACCTGCTCGGCGAGCTGCGGCCAAAACTCCGGGTCGGTGATCGAGGCGATGATGTCCTCCAACGCCCGCCCATCCTCGATCCGCTCCACGGCAGCCGCCTGGGCACCGGCCCGAACATCCCCGCCCGGACGCCCGCCCTCACGCTCGGCATAGGCGCTGGTGTAGATCGTGCCCACCGTCGCCCACAACCCCAGATCGGTACGAACGCTGTCCGGGACGACCCCGGCCGTCAGCTCACGCAACCGCGCACCACTGGTGACGAACACCCCATCGGGAGTGGTGAAACCACCATCAGTGGCCAGGACCAGCGCCTCGAACTGATCAACACCGGCCACGCCACCGGCGAACCGCCGCCGATGAGCCAGCGCCCACTTGTGCTGCTTCGCGCTCATCCCCACCGGCGCCCCGCCCGCCAACGACCCCACCGGCATGACCGGCACCCCACCACCAGAGACAGCCGAGACAGCGGCAGCCGAGGCAGCCGGGGCAGCGGCGGGGGTAGTGGGGGTCTCGGGGGTAGTGGGGGTGTCGACGGTCGTAGCCCATCCGCCGGGCACCTCCGCCGGGCGGGTACCAGCACCCAGCATCCGCGCCGGCCGTACCGGCGCCAGCCCCACCCACCCCTCATCCCAGCCCTTGGCGCCCAGCCGGGCGATGGCCACACCCGGCACCTCATCACCGGCCCAGGGCCAGGCCTTCCCGTCAGGTCCCAGCACCCCGACCTTGAACAAACGCTGCACCAGCACCGTCACCAGCACCGCGCGGGCCCCGGTGACCGGCCGGCCCTCACGGACATCGGCGATGAGCCTCTGCCAGGCCTCACCATCACCCAGCAGCGAGCCGACCTGCCCGGCGACCGGCTCATCACCGGCCACCGGCTCACCACCGGCCACCGCACCGGCCACCGCACCGGCGGCCTCGGCCAGTTCCTGGACATCGGCCGCCGACAACACCATGGTCTGCATCCGCTGCGCCAGTTCCCGCCGCACCACCGGCCGATCACCCGGCAACGCCTCAACCCCGCCGGCACGACCCGCCGCCGCCAGCGCCTCGAACAGATCACCACCACCCCGACGCCCGGTGAACACCAACCCCGCCTTATGAGCCCGCACCACCTGCGCCGGCGACACCCCACCCAGCACCGGCCCGGCCACCGACCTGCGAACCCCCACCCACTGCAAAACCCCACGCGAACCCGGCCTTTGAGCCATCACCACCGGTTCCGGCCCCGAACCCGGCCCATAGGCCTTCAACCCATCAACACCCAGCACCAACCCACGCACGCCCAGATATTCCCCGAACAAGAACGGAACGACCCGGTCATCCAAATCCCGCCACGGCGCCGTCCCGGACACACTGGCCTGCAGATGCTCCCACGCCGCACCAGAACTCACCAGAGCACGAGCCACTTCTGCGGCCTCAGCTTCTGCGGCCTCAGTCACAGAATCCGGATCGTTCTTCCTCACAGCCTCCTGGACCGCCGCCACATACCCATCACGGACCTCAGGCCAGTCCGACAGATCCCTCGGCCGCTCCAGCATCGCCGCATGCAGCAACGACCGCAACTCACCCGGATCACTCACCAACCGGTCACCCACCACCGGCAGCAACCCACCCGACCCCGCAACCGCCGCCGCATACACCGTCCCGCCACCAGCATCCGCTCCCGCCGCGCCAACCCGCCCCGCAACACCCGGAACAAACTCCAGACCCCACGAATACGCCCGAAGAGCATTCACCCACCGCACACGACCAGGCACACCCACCAAACCCGCACCAGAACCAGCACCACTATCACCGGCGACCGGCTTCTCCCCACCACCAGCCGCACCAACAACATCCTCAAACGACGGCGTTTCAAACGTCGCATGCCACACCGAATACTCCGGCCCCGCCGCACCACTCGAAGAACCCTCACGAGCATCGATCAGATTCCACACCTGCCGGGCAATATCGTCATCCCAGCCCTCGCGGCCCGCGTAAATCACAAACTGCTCACCAGGGACACCACTCCGATGATATGACGTGGCCGCCTGTTCCAACGCCGGGTACTGACCAGCAACGACAGACGCCACACCACCAGCGGCCTCAGCACCCCCAGAACCAGAACCCGACCCGCCATACCCCGACCACCCCGCCACAGGTCCCCACCCAGAAACCGCAACATTATCAGGCTCATAGCTCCCATAACCCGACGCGTCATACCCATAGCCCTTGTTTGAGGAGCCATAGCCCTGACCACCCGAAAGAGCCTCATCAACGGCCTGCTTCCAGGCCGCCCGAGCAACCGGCTCATCAACACCTCTCTCCCTGACATCAGCCAAATACCGCTCAAAAAGGACACGCTCCCTAAGCGCCGCACTGGCCACATCCACCACACCCTTAAGGTTATCGAAATCACCCAAATTGCCAAGGACGCGACCAGCTTCAAAACCCTCAGAACCAGAACCCGCACCACCATGCTCATACTGAGAAAACGCTACATTAGAGTCCCGCCCAGAAACCCTTACGTGAGACCCCCATCCAGAACCCGAGACCCCAGACCCATAACCCCTATCATCGGACCCGGACGCAGAGCTGCGACCGAGAACAGAGAACAATCCTAGATAGGCTTCAGCCGGGGGCGGATAGGGAATACCCCGCGGGTTGGACGCCGGCCCGTAATAAGAGATATAACGATTCGCCTCATGCACTTGCCAGGTCCGGAACTGGTCGGGGTAGAAGTCGCCGAGCCGATTGATCAACTTACTCGGAGGAAGACCGGACTCGGTCCTGGGCATCAGCCTCTCGATTTCATCGACCCGCAGACCATGCTCCCCCACCCCGATGATGGCATACCTCAGCTGCTCCATGTCATCTCGCAGGAGCTCGTCCGCGTTGAGGCCCCCTCCAGCGGCGTGCGCTGGAACAGGACCGCCTCCAAGCGCGGGGGCAACCCCGTGCAGCACCTTAATGTCTTCGGCCCCCTCGGGAAGCTTGTACGTCTCCTTCCCATACGGGTGGTACACCGGCCCGACATAGTTGCCGTTGCTGATTTTCCAGGTCCGGAACTGGCCAGGCCAATGGAAACCGAGTCCGGCGACCAGCTCGTCGCGTCTCTTTGCTGAGAAACTACTGAATATATCGTGAATGTCGTGACGGAGCATACCGGCCGACTGCTTACGGCCCGCAATGAGCAGGATATATCGTAGCCTCACCAACCGTTCGTCGGCAGTGCCACTGGGCAGGAGTTCATACTCTTCACTGACGTTGGCCGGGGCTGGGTAGGGAACACCGTTGGCATCGGATGTCGGACCATAAAATCGCTCCGGCTTACCCGCTGTGCGCACTACCATCCAGGTCCGGAATTGCCCACGGTCACTGTCGGCAAGTTTATCGAGCAGCTCCCTGGCGTTGAACGCCTCTAGGGCGATTTCGGTCTCGGGCAGGCCGGCCTGCCCTGCTTCGGTAAGAGTTTCCCGCAGCCACTCCACGGTTTTAGGAGGAACGTTCAGGTCTTCAATGTCATAAGCACCGTCCGGTGGGGTGTAGTGTACATCCGGATTGTCGGGGTCGAATTTCAGTGCCCAACGGTGGGTCGCTTTTACTCCTCTACCAGGCATCTTGAAGGTTCGGATTGCGCCGGAATTTTCGCTGGCGAGGAGGTTCCTAATCTTTTTGATTTTTTCTTTCGGAAGCTTGGTTCTACTATAAATGTGATTAGCGGAAAGGCCTGCTCTCCCCGCTTTTTTGAGGTCTTCCCACAAATTCTTCTTGGCGCTCGATAGTAGACGTTTTTTGTCACCTGCGACGCGGCGATCCGTCGGGTCGGTGAGCGCCCAATAAAGCGATTCCGACTCCTGAGGGGCATCACGTGACCACGGCTTGAAAACATGGCCGCTCTCGTCCACGAACAAAGCACTGGCGGTAGCAGGAGACCAGTGCTTCATATCGTCTAGGCTTGTCTCGTGCAGCCACTGCCCGGCCCAGCCGGGGGCGATC
The DNA here is from genome assembly GCF_024055725.1 of Actinoallomurus spadix. Classification (GTDB taxonomy): domain Bacteria; phylum Actinomycetota; class Actinomycetes; order Streptosporangiales; family Streptosporangiaceae; genus Actinoallomurus; species Actinoallomurus spadix. The sequence continues at coordinate 6,065 of NZ_JAMXMX010000054.1, forward strand.
AGCCCCGGGATCTTTTCGGGAGCAATGCCGCTCCGCTCAAGGGCTTCGATTTCAGCCTGCCGCGCAGCGGAACTGAAGTCAGGGTTGAAACGCCACACACTTTTCGTACCGTCATCACCCGCGACCGGAAGAAGCCCCACCATATGCCACGTGGTCCCGGCCTGCCGCACCCGCACGAACACCGCCGCCGGAACAACAACCCCGCCGCCCCCGGCGCGACGCCCTCGTCCGCCATCCGAAACCGAGCCGACCGCGTCCGGCTCAACACCGCCGGTCAGGACATCAAAAAGCTCCTTCCACGTATCGACCGGCACCCAATCCTCAGCCGGCACACCCAAAGAACGCACATTCACCGCATCAGAACCCACCACCGCGTCATCGACAACAGAAGCCGAAACAAGACGGCTGAACAGGCCACGATCGCGACGACCGGCGCCCACCGCGGCACCATCATCCGATTCACCACGAGGCGTCCCATTCCTGACACCCCCCGTCGCGAACCGGCGCATCAACACCGCACACGCCTGCTCCTCACCAGCGGACAACTCAGCCGGCATCCCCGCCGCCCACTCAGCAACCCCCGCAACCACATCCTCCAACTGCGACTCTGCCCACCTCCCCCCCACCCCAACGCCGACCGCCCCAGCACCGGACAGCACCGAGAAGACATCATCGGCACCCCTGATACCCGAGCCCACCGCCGGCACCAGATGCCCCGCCTCGGCATCGTCCGCTTCCTTCGACACCACCGCGGAGCCGCCCGCCGAACCAGGCACCCCTTCGACCGGGCCGGCATGCATCAGGTCGTCACCGGGCAGGCGCTCACTGTAGCCCGGTAGCTCTTTTGGTGCCGGTTCCTCCGGGTATGTGTTCCTGGGACACTACGTTTTCGTATTCCGGCGGAGCCTCGACCGGGCCTGTGTTCTGCTGCTCCGGCGTAGGCACAGTGTTCCGCTGTGGGATGCGCCTGGGGTTCTGCCGATTTGAGCGGTCCCAGCGCGCGGCGTTGGGCTGGAGCAAGCGGCGCAATGGGGATCCGATGCGGGGGTCGGACGGGTCGGCGAGCGCGTATGCGGCCGATGCCGACTGTGGGGCCGGGCTGGGGGCGAGGGCGACGGCGTTCTCCGTCCGGGGCCTGATCACGCGGCCGTTCGTGTCCAGAATCAGGGCGCGGGCGCCGGTCGTGGGCCAGGTGAGGGTCTCGTCCACCGGGTCCGCTTGACGCAGCCATTTTTCGACGAGTTCGTCGCCCTCGCCGGCATCGATCGCCCGCCATGCGTCGGCGTCGAATCGCGGGTCGAAGACCTGCACTCCCTCGTCCGTGGTGGGGATCAGCCCGAACCAGTGTGCTTTCCTCGCGGGTGGGTTCACCACCACGAACACGGCGGCGGGAACCGTCGTATCGTCGGCGTCACGGACGGTGGTCTGGGTGGTGCCGGTCCCGGGAGTTTCCTGCCGGGGCCGAGCCAGCGTGCCGGTCAGGGTTTCCCATGACTCCACCCATCCCCAGTCCGAGCGGGGGAGATCGAAGTACCGCAGGTTCTCCGTGTCGGGCGCGGTCAGGGCCTCATCGGCGGTGCCGGCCGAGCGGATACGGTGGGCGGGCTCGTGGGGGCCGGAGAACACGTGTGAGCCGTCGCCGCGGTCGGGGAAATACAGTTTCGCGAACTGGCGGCCCAGCATCAAGCACGCCTGCTCCTCATCACGCGGCAGGTTCTTCTCACGCGCCGCCCAGTCCACCACACCCTTGACCACGGTCTGCAGTTCGGCCAGGCTCCGCCCCTCGCCCACCCCGAACGCCCGGATGCCGATGATGTTCCCGTCGTGGTCCCGCACAGGGAGCCCGCTGGCGACCTGCACGCATGCTGCGGTGCTCAGAGTGGACTTGTGCCACTCGGCCGCCTGCACGGTCACGTTCCGTTCTGCCCACGTCACGATCGGGTCCCCAGATTTGTTTCGTTCGGTCAGGACGGAGCCGGGGAGGCTCACGATGTGGCATACGGCCCAGCGGGGCGAGCGGTTCACCCGCAGTCCCAGGGCGTTTTGATCAGATACTCGACGCATGGGCAGGGACGGCCGGCGGCGGCCGGTGGGGGCGGACTCCGGCGGCTACGGGCGCGCGGCGGCCGGAGGCGGGGGCGCGCCCGGCTCGCTGGAGCCTTACCCGAGGCCAGGGATCAGGTGGTGACGACGGCGACCGAGACGCATGCGGTCACTTCCTGGATGACCCCGTTCTCATCGGTGACCAGTGACGTCGCGCAGACGCTGGAGGAGACCCAGGAGCTTTCCTCGATCACCGGGAATGCTCACGTTCGTACGTATAGTGGTCGAAGTCCCATTCACCGGTGGCGGGCGGCCGGTCGGCCGGCTCGGCGGCCTCGGCGCGGTCGGCGGCGGCCGAAGGCGGCGTCGCGGACAGGCCATGGCGCTCACGGTAGGTGTCCAGATGGAGCCCTCGCCCCGGGGCACGTGAGATCCCGGCGCTCGATGCCAGTGGCCGCGCCTTGGACGTTGCCCCCGTCCGTCCACCGCTGGTCGCACGCTCCTATCGGCATCGGCCCCGGATGGGGATCCGTGGGTCCTCGGGACGGACTTGATCGATACAGAAAGCATGACCCTAGTATGCAGCGCTTGCGTTAGGGAGTTGTAAACACCTCTATAAATCGGCGTGTCAGCGCATGCCGAGGGCGGCGCCTACAGCAGACCTCCGCTCCCGGACGTGTCACCCCACCCGGAGGTCATCGCACTGGGAACGCGCCTCGTCCGGCGGTGCGGCCAGTGGCTCGAGGGTCCGCGGCGAGTCTGCGGTGATCACCGGGCCGAGCTCCGGGCCGATCCGAGGGACGGTTACTCCCGGGCCGGGGCTGCCGTGCTCAGGACGAACCGGGCGGTGTTCTGCTCGGTGTCGGTGCGCTTCCGCTGAAAGCCGGCCTTCTCCAGGACCCGGATCGAGGCGGGATTCGACAATTCCACGTTGGCGTGGACCGTGCGGACCCCCGGTGCGGTGAGAGCGAACGCGCTCAGCGCGCGCGTGGCCTCGGGAGCGTAGCCGCGACCTCGCCGGGAGGGCACGATGCCGTACCCGAGCTCGAGGGCGCCGTCGACGGGCGGCCAGAACAGGCCGATCGACCCCACCACCAGGCCGCTGTCGCGTTCGATGATCTGACGGTGGCCGTACTCGCCCAGCCACACCGGATGCTCGGCGAACAGGCCCGCGATGACGAGATCGCCCTCGTCGGGGAAGTCCTGGGCCCAGTGGGACGGCCGGGCGCCGTCCAGGACGGCGGTGACCTCGCCGGGAGCCCACGCCCGCAGGATGAGGCGGTCGGTGGTCAGATCGGCAACGGTCGAGGAAGAGGAAGAGGAGGAAGACACCTGAGGCTCCTGGTCGTCGGTAACGACCCGGATCACGCTCTCGACGCGCGCGGACCGGGTAAGGGCATGCTGAAGACGGCCGGCGGCAGCCATGGTCATCAACCCTCTCGTCACCGAGTGATCAGGCGTCACTCGTGCCGTCGCACACGCTAACGGCCCCTCTCGGTCCGGACAACCGTTCAATCAAGGGACCTCCGCATCCAGCCCATCTTCCCCAAGACCTGGTGGCGGCGGAAAGGCACGGTGGCGCGTGCGTGTCCGCGCGTGCCACCGGGCCTTCCGGAATGGTCGTTCAGCGTACGGTCGGCGGGAGCAGCTCCTCCGGGAGCCCCTGGAAGCAGACCGGGACCTGGAAACGGCGGATCGCGGCCGTGCCGACCGAGGTGTGCAGCGGCGACGTCGTCGCGGGCCAGGGGCCGCCGTGGTGCATCGCGTGGTTGACCGCGACGCCGGTGGGCCAGCCGTTGTAGACGATCCGGCCGGCGTGCCGGGCCAGCTCGGCGACGAGGCCGCGCGCCAGGTCGGCGTCGGACGGCTCGGCGTGCACCGTCGCGGTGAGCGAGCCGGGCACGGCGGACGCCGCCGCGCGCAGGTCCTCCTCGGAGGAGTACTCGATGATGATCGAGGTCGGGCCGAAGCACTCCTCGGTCAGCTCGGGCCGCGCCGCGAACTCCCCGGCGGTGACCGTGAACAGGCGCGCGCCGTCGCTTTCCGCGACGGTCCGGGCCTCGCCAGCGATGCGCTCGACCCCCGTGCGGAAGCCCTCGGTGATCTGCGGCGTCAGCAGGGCCGGCGCGGCGACGGCCGCGACGGCCTCGGCCAGCACCGGCTCCAGGCCGTGCCCGGCGGGCAGGAACAGCAGGCCCGGCTTCGTGCAGAACTGCCCGGACCCCAGCGTGAACGACCCGACGTAGCCGCGGGCGATCTCCTCGCCGCGGGCGGCGACGGCCGCCCGCGTGACGAACACCGGGTTGACGCTGCCCAGCTCCCCGTAGAACGGGATCGGCTCCGGGCGGCTCGCGGCGGCGTCGAACAGCGCCCGGCCGCCGCGCACCGAGCCGGTGAACCCGGCGGCCTTGATGTTCGGGTCGTTGATCAGGGCCATGCCCGCCTCGAACCCGTGCACGAGCGCGAACATCCCCTCCGGCGCGCCCGCCTTGGCGAGGGCCTCGGTGATGATCTCGGCGGTACGGGCGGAGGTGCGCGGGTGGCCGGGGTGGGCCTTGACGATGACCGGGCAGCCGGCCGCCCAGGCCGACGCCGTGTCGCCGCCCGCGACCGAGAACGCGAACGGGAAGTTGCTCGCGGCGTACACCGCGACCGGCCCGATCGGCAGGAGGCCCCGGACGAAGCCGGGCTCGGCGGTGTCGAGCTGGAAGCCCTCGCCGCGCGCCTCGGCCGCCAGCAGGCGCAACTGGCCGGTGGTACGTTCCACTTCGCCGCTCAGACGGGTCGTGCCGAGCGCGGTCTCGCCGTCCGCGAGCGGCACGAGCTCGCCGGCGGCGGCCTCCAGGGCGTCGGCGACGGCCTCGAGCAGCGCGGCCCGGCCGGCGAGCGGCAGGTCCGCGAGGGGACGCGCGGCCTTCGCGGCGGCGGCGCCCAGCTCGGCGACGGTCTCGGGGGAGGTCTCCGGGACACCGGGCTCCAGGCGGTCGCCGGTCCGGGGATCGACTCCGTACAGCAGCGTCATCGCGGGTCTCCGTCGGTGGGGAAACGGTTCAGGGTGCCGGGCAGGCGGGAGCCGAGCGGGGACATGCCGCCGTCGGCGCCGAGGCGCTGCAGGATGTCCAGGGCCAGGCGGCCCCGGTGGACGCGCTCGCGCATCGCGTTGACGGCCAGGTCGCGCAGGTGGCGGCCGACCGGGTAGATGCCGGGCATGTTGCGCAGCCCGAACTTCAGGTAGATCGGCGCGCCGCAGCGGATGAGCTCGGCCGCGTCGTACAGCCGCACGAACCCGCCGAGGTCGTCGGGCGCCTCGACGTAGAAGTCCATCGGCGCGGCGCTGTGCGCGCGCAGCTCGGCGATCTGCCCGATCGTGAGATCGCTGGGCACGTTGATGGAGTCGCCGCCGAGCTTCTCCCAGATCGCGTACGCCGCCGGGTTGACCGGTCCGACGAGCGCCGACACCTTGAAGGTGACGTCGGCGGGCAGGACGCCGGCCGCGCGCAGCCGGTGCAGCGTCCACAGCACGCCCTCGTCGGCGACGAGCAGGCAGCGGACGCCGAGGGCGACGGCGCGCTCGGCCTCCTCGACGCACTGGGCGAGCTGGTCACGGCCGCGGGCGCGCGGCCCGGAGCCGCCGGAGGACGCCTTGACGCCGGCGCCGATGTCCCAGGTGCCGCGGGGACCGACGAACAGGCACAGCTCGATGTGGCGCTCCTCGCACGCCTTGACCATCTCGGTGATCTCGGCGTCGGTGAGCATCCAGATGCCGCTGCCCTGGCTGATGCGGTGGACCGGCACTTCCAGCCGCTCGCTCTCCTCGAGGGCGGCGGCCAGCACCTCCGGTCCCTCGCAGGAGGGCAGCTCCGTCCGCCAGCTCCCGCCGTCGGGGAACCGGGCCTCCGAGGCGGCGGGGGCGTCGCTGCGGGCGGGCATGCCGAGCCGGTCGAGCAGGTGCTCACCGGGATACCGGGAAACGCTCATTACGGGTACTCCTAGGGCCTGAGAATGATCTTGCCGACGTCGTCGCCGCCCCGGCCGAGCAGCGCCACCGCTTCGGGATAATCCTCCAGCGGCAATTCGTGCGTGACCAGAGGGCCGAGGTCGAGCAGCCCGGCGGTGAACGCCCGTACGGCGTGCGCCCAGGCCGCCGACGAGGCGCCGAACACGCTGGTGATGGTCAGCTGACGGCCGACGATGTCCGAGGGGGATAGCATCTCCGGTTCCACGCCGGGGATGCCGGTCAGCACGAGCCGCCCGCCCTTGCGCACCTGCCGGGCGGCGGCCGCCGCCGAGTCGCGGGCGCCCGCCGTCTCCACGACGACGTCGAGGTCGAGCTCGCCGAGCTCGTCCGGGGGGAAGTAGGCCGTCGCGCCGCCGGCCCGCGCGACCGGCTCGCGGCCGGCGCGCGGGTCGCTGACGATGAGCTCGGCGGGGGACGAGGCGGCCAGCAGCTGGATCGTGAGCAGCCCGAGGGTGCCCGCGCCGACCACGCCGACCCGCTCGCCGGGCAGCGGCGCGGCGCGAAGGACGGCCGCCGCGGCGACCGCGGCCGGTTCGAGCAGCACCGCGGCCCGCAGGTCGGTGCCCGGAGGCAGCGGATGCAGCAGCCGCGCGGGCACGATCAGGTGGTCGGCGAACGCGCCCGGCCGGGTGAAGCCGATCTCGTCGTAGCCGGCGTGACACAGGTTCGTGTCGCCCTCGCGGCAGCGGACGCAGGTCTGGCAGCTCACGAAGCCCTCACCGACCGTCGGCAGGCCGATCAGCGCCGGGTCGACGCCGGGGCCGACGTCCGCGATCGTCCCCGACCACTCGTGGCCGGGGACGATGGGGAACGTGCGGTACGCCTCGGGGCGGCCGCCCTCGTACAGCTCGCGGTCGCTGCCGCAGATGCCGGCGGCGGCGACGCGGACGAGGACCTCGCCCGCGCCGGGCGTGGGCACTTCTCCCTTGATCAGCCGGTGCCGGCCCGGCTGCTCCAGGAGGACGGACCGGCTCACTTGGTCCGAGCCGGGTCGCGGAAGTGCCAGTTCTCTTTGAACAGGTTGAAGTTGGCCTGCTGGCGGGGGAACTCGGCGAGGGCGTCCAGGTCGAGCTCGACGCCGAGGCCGGGGGCCTCGGGCAGCGAGAAGTACCCGTCGACGACCTCGGGCAGGCCGGGCGCTACGCCCTTGATCGCCGAGTCGGCGAAGTCGTTGAAGTGCTCCTGGATCTTGAAGTTCGGCGTGCAGGCCGCCAGGTGCAGGTTCGCCGCGGTGAGGACCGGGCCGCCGACGTTGTGCGGGGCGATCATCGTGTAGTGCGTCTCGGCGGTGGCCGCGAGCTTGCGGGTCTCCAGGATGCCGCCGATGTGGCCGACGTCCGGCTGGATGATGTCCACGGCCTGCGACTCGAACAGCTCGCGGAACTCGATCCGGTCGTGGATCCGCTCGCCGGTGGCGATCGGCAGGTCGGTGTGGGCGGAGACCTTGGCGAGGGCTTTGAGGTTCTCCGGCGGGCAGGGCTCCTCGAGCCAGCTCGGGTTGAACGGCGCGAGCAGGCCGGCGAGGCGGATCGCGGTCGCCGGGGAGAACCGGCCGTGCATCTCGACGAGCAGCTCGGCCTCGGGGCCGATGGCGTCACGGACGGCCTCGACGAGGCTCACCGCGCGCATCGTCTCGGCGTAATCGAGCTCCATCGTGCCGGTGCCGAACGGGTCGAACTTCAGCGCCTTGTAGCCGCGCTCGATGACCTTCTTTGCCGCGTCGTGGAAGGCCTCGGGGGTGAGGTCGACGGTGTACCAGCCGTTGGCGTACGCCTTGATCTTGTCGCGGACCTTGCCGCCGAGGAGCCGCCAGACCGGCTGGCCGAGGGCCTTGCCGAGGATGTCCCAGCAGGCCATTTCGACGCAGGCGATGCCCGACATGACGATCTCGCCGGCGCGGCCGTAGTCGCCGTACTTCATCCGGTGGACGAGGTCCTCGATGTCGAAGGGGTCGGATCCCTTGATGTGGTTGATCTCCGCCTCGGCGAGGTAGCCGATGAGCGCGTCGGTGTGGCTCAGCATCCGCGCCTCGCCGACACCGGTGAGCCCCTCATCGGTATGGACCTGAACGAATGTCAGGTTGCGCCAGGGCGTGCCGGCGACGTGGGTGGAGATTCCGGTGATGCGCATGTGAAGCAACGCTCCTCGTGGTTCGGGCCGGAGGCAGGGCCGCGATGACCTCCCGGGAGCCGGATGTTACCGGTCACATGGACAAAGTCAATGGCTGAGCAGCGAAGGGGGCGTTGCCGAATCGTGTCTTGACATGGGTTTTGTGACCGGTAACACTCCCGACACAGCAGTGGGAAACCCGGCCGTAATCCCGACGTAACCGCCCCAGCCTCCACCCAAGGTGAGACATGAAGATCACTAAGTTGGCCACGATGGCCACGGGCCTGTTCATGGCCCTCAGCGTGACCGCGGCGTGCGGTTCGAGCACCAAGACCGTCGACAAGAAGGGCGCCGACGCCGGTTCGGCCAAGGGTGCGCTCATCGGCGTCACCATGCCGACCAAGTCCTCCGAGCGGTGGATCCACGACGGGGACAACCTCAAGTCCTCGCTGGAGAAGCTGGGCTACAAGGTCGACCTGCAGTACGCGGAGAACGACATCCCCACCCAGGTCAACCAGATCGAGAATCAGATCACCCGGGGCGCCAAGCTCCTGATCGTCGCCTCGATCGACGGCACCGCGCTGACCACGCAGCTGCAGGAGGCGGCCGACAAGAAGATCCCGGTCATCGCCTACGACCGGCTGATCCGCAAGACGCCGAACGTCGACTACTACGCGACCTTCGACAACTACAAGGTCGGCGTCCTCCAGGCGACCTCCCTCCTCGTCGGCCTCGGCCTGAAGAAGGAGGACGGCTCCGACGGCACCGCCAAGGGCCCGTTCAACATCGAGGTCTTCGCCGGCTCCCCGGACGACAACAACGCCACGTTCTTCTACAACGGCGCGATGGACACCCTCAAGCCGTACATCGACAAGGGCACCCTCGTCGTCAAGAGCAAGGAGACCGACTTCAAGACCGTCGCGATCCTGCGCTGGGACCCGGCCACCGCGCAGAAGCGCATGGAGGACCTGATCACCAAGGCCTACAAGGGCGGCGCGAAGGTCCAGGGCGTGCTCTCCCCGTACGACGGCCTGTCGATCGGCATCCTGTCCGCCCTCAAGAGCGCCGGCTACGGCACCTCCGGGCAGCCGTACCCGGTCGTGACCGGCCAGGACGCCGAGCTCGCCTCGGTCAAGTCGATCATGAAGGGTGAGCAGTACGCCACCATCTACAAGGACACCCGCCAGCTCGCCGCGGTGACCGTCAAGATGGCCGACACCGTCCTCAAGGGCGGTAAGCCCGAGGTGAACAACACCAAGGACTACAACAACGGCGTCAAGGTCGTCCCGTCGATGCTGCTCCAGCCGGTGACGGTCTACAAGGACAACGTCCAGAAGACCCTCATCGACACCGGCTACTACACGGCCCAGCAGGTCCAGTAGCGGGTCACGGGCGGGGGGCGCCGCCGGCGCCGCCCCCCGGCCGTCCCCGCTGCT
>NZ_JAMXMX010000055.1 GCF_024055725.1 Actinoallomurus spadix
TCGGGGAGGTGGGTGCCGGCCCGGGGGCCGGCCCCCACGACGAGGACGCGGCAGCGCGCCGGCGCGAGCGCGTCCGGAGCCAGGGGAGCGCGCCGGCACGCGGGCCCGGCGCGGATGGCCGAAGACCCACCGGCTCGGGACCTTCGCCACTGCCGGCCACCCGCCCCGGCCCGAGATCCTCGGAGGTGGAAAGACGACCCACGAACGGGAGCCGCCCGATGACCACCACCACGATCAGCGCGCCATCGGCCGGGACCACGCGTCCGCGCACGGCGGTGTCCCGGCCCCGGCGACCGGCCACCGGCCTGCCACCGGCCCGCCGTGTCCTGGCCGTGGTCGCCCGCCCAGGGGACGAGACCTGGTACCTCGGCGCCGTCTTGGAGACCTTCCGCTCCCACGGCGCCCACATCGGCGTACTGTGCTTCACCCGCGGCGAGAAGTCTCCCTACAACGACTCGCTGTGCCGGCTGGAGACCATCCGCCCCCGTGAGTTCGACGCGGCCACCGCCGTCCTGCACGCCGAGTACCGCACCCTGATCGACTACCCCGACGACGGGCTGAACGGCTACCCGATCGACGAGCTCACCGAGCACGTCACCCGGGCGATCACCGAATGGGACGCCGACCTGCTGCTCACCGTCGACGGGCGCGGCACCGAACGGACGGCCGCCCGCGCGGCCGTCCACGCCGGACGCGAACGCGGCATCCCCGTCCTCGCCTGGACCCTGCCGCACGACCTGGCGCGCGCGGCGCGGCACGCCGGCGGCCCGGCGATGAGCGGCGACCTGTACTCCCGCATCGACTTCGAGGTCCGCGTCGACCGGCGGATCCAGCGGCAGGCCGCCCGCGCCCACCGCAGTCAGAACGGCGGCGACCGCCCGCAGCAGGCCCGCCTCGCCCTCCAGGGCGACTACGAGTGGCTGCGCCGCCTCGTCCCGCCCGCCCCCGCCACCGGCACCGACGTCGCGTCACCGGCCGCCGCGGCCGCGGCCACGCCGGCCGGTGGTGCCCGGGCACCGGAGGAGGGGCGGCCATGAGCGTCTGCGTCGCCCAGGTGATGAGCGACCACGTCATCGCCGTACGGGAACACGCGACATTCGCCGAGATCGCCGCGGTCATGAACCGCTGCCGGGTCGCGTCCCTGCCGGTCATCGACACCGGCAACCGGGTCATCGGTGTCGTCACCGAAGACGACCTGCTGCTGCGGGAGACCCCGCCCGGCGGTGCCCTGACCGGCCCGCGGCGGCGGCGCGCCGAGCACCGCAAGCGCACCGCCCTCACCGCCGACCGGCTGATGACCGCCCCGGCCGTCACCGTCACGCCGGACACCCCCGTGCGGCGGGCCGCGCGTCTCATGCACCGCCACCGGATCCATCACCTGCCCGTCGTGGACCCGGCCACCGGCCGGCTCCGGGGCATCGTGAGCCGCTCGGACCTGCTCACGGTCTACGAACGCCACGACGAGGACATCCACCGGGAGATCACCCGGGACGTCATCGAGGAGACCTTCGCCCTCGAACCCGGGGACTTCACCGTCGCCGTCGCGCAGGGCACCGTCACCGTCCACGGGACCGTGCGGCACCGCTCCACCGCCGAGGCCCTCCTGCGCGCCATCGAGGCCGTCGACGGCGTCATCGAGGTCCGCGACCACGTGCGCTACCGGTGGGACGACACCGGCGTGATCCCGCGCGCGTACCTGTGACGCAGGGCCGGCCGCGCCTCACGCCACCGGTGCGGCGGGCGCCGGGATCCGCCGCCCTGACACCAGCTCCGGAGTGATCGCCAGGTAGTCGCCGCGCTCGCCGGGCGCCCACACCGGCAGTGCCAGGTCCCGCAGGCGGCGCAGCTCACCGGCCTGGGACACGACACGGGCCGGCCCGGTCACCACCACCGACCACCCCGTCCGGGTCACCGGGTCGAACGCGTCGGCCTCGAACGCGACGACCGCGCCGCGGGAGGCCGCCGCCAGTTTCGACCCCGCCCCGGTCCGGATCACGATGTCGCCGCCGCTGAGCACGAAGTTCACCGGCTGCACCGCCGGCAACGCGCGGTCGGTGAACACGATCCGGCCGATCGGGACCGCGCCCAGCAGCGCCAGGCATTCCTCCCGGCCGAGGATCTCCAGGCCCCCGGAGTCCAGCACGGCCTCACCCTGCCCGCGGCCATTCGACACGGGGCCATTCGACACGGGGCCATTCGACACGGGGCCATTCGACACGAGGCCACTCGGCATGGCGTCACTCGGCACGGGGCTCACGACCCTCGGCCGCCTTCAGCTGCGCCACGAACGCGGCCGCCTGAGTCCGCCGGCGCATGTCCAGCTTGGAGAACAGATTCGACACGTAGTTCTTCACCGTCTTCTCCGCCAGGAACAGGCGCTCGCCGATCTGCCGGTTCGTCAGCCCCTCCCCGATGAGCTCGAGGATCTGCCGCTCCTGCGCCGACAGCGCCGCCAGCGGATCCTTGCGGGTCTGCCGTTCCCGGAGCCGCGCCAGCATCTGCGCGGTGCTGCGCGGATCCAGCAGCGACTGCCCGGACGCCACCGTCCGCACCGCGCTGACCAGGTCCGACCCGTGGATCTGCTTGAGCACGTATCCCGCGGCCCCGGCCATCACCGCGTCGAACAACGCCTCCTCATCGGAAAAAGACGTCAGCATCAGGCACGCCACCTCCGGCAGCCGCGCCCGGATCTCCCGGCACACGCTGACACCGTCGCCGTCAGGAAGCCGAACGTCCAGCACGGCCACGTCCGGGCGCGCCGCCGGAATCCGCGCCAGCGCCTGCTCGGCGGTGCCCGCCTCACCCACGATCTCGATGTCGGCCTCGGAGGACAGCAGGGCCGCCACCCCACGCCGGACGACCTCGTGATCATCCAGCAGAAACACCCGGACGGTCATGTCCGCCTCACTTCCGCTCTCACGCAGACGCCCACCGTAGGCACCGGTCCCGCCCGCGCGGCAGGGCGGCACGCCCCCGATTCCAAGGACCAAAGTCCCTTCTGGCACCCGCGGCCCCCGTCCGGCCCGACCGATGAGGGCTCATGGCCGCCGGCGGCGGGCCGAAGGTCCCTGCCCCGCACCGCACCGCCCCTGATGAGCTGAACACGACCGAAGGAGGTCCCCATGCGCCACCAGCCCGGAACCGGCCCCCTGATCGTCGGCGTCGACGGCTCCGAGGAGAGCCTCACCGCGGCCGAATGGGCCGCCGACGAGGCGCGCCTGCGCGAGGTCCCGCTGCGCATCGTCCACGTGTTCGTCCTGCCGATGCTGTACGCCCCCCTGGGCGCGCCGCTCCTCGGCCCGGAACTGGACTCTCTCCGGGAGACCTCCGGCCAGATCGCGCGCACCGCCGAGCACCGCGCACGGGCCCGCGCGCCCGAGGTTCCCGTCGAATCCGTCGTCCTCGACGGCTCACCCATCCCCGCCCTGCTCCAGCAGGCCGCCCACGCCTCTCTGATGGTCGTCGGCTCCCGCGGCATCGGCGCGGTCGGAACCCTGCTCATCGGCTCCACCGGCGTCGAACTCGCCGCCCGCGCCGACTGCCCCGTCGTCGTCGTACGCGGCCGCCCGCACAAGGCACAGCGGATCGTCGCCGGTGTCGACGGCTCGCCCGCCTCCCTGGACGCCCTCGCCTACGCGTTCGAGGAGGCGGCGCTCCGCGGAGCGGAACTGACCGCGATCCACGCCACCGACCACCCCACCGCCGGCGCCGACCCGGTGATCACCGAGGCGATCGAATGGCAGACCCGGCGCTTCCCGGACCTGCCCGCCGACCTGGTCACCGTGCCCGGCCACCCCGCCGAAGCGCTGATCAACGCCTCCACCGGCGCGGACCTGCTCGTCGTCGGCTCCCGCGGCAGAGGCGGGTTCCGCGGCATGCTGCTCGGCTCGGTCAGCCAGGCCGTCCTGCACCACGCCGACTGCCCCGTCGCCGTACGCCGCTGACCCCCGCACCCGCGCGGGGGAGAGGAGAGAGAACAGCGCCGGACAGGGGGCGCCCTTCGGTACGGTGATCATCCGGATGCTCACCGAGACGGGCCGAAGGAGTTCTGTCATTACCTCGCCACGCAGTCTGATGCTCTCGGCGTTCACGGCGTTCGCCGCCTTCGGCGGGTTCTGGGGGGTGTGGGGGGCGTCCGTGCCCCGGGTCCAGGACCAGGCCGGTGTCACCGACGGAGAGCTCGGCTTCGCCCTGCTGTTCGTCGGCGCGGGTGCCCTGCCCGCCATGATGCTCATCGGCCGGGCGCTGGACCGCTGGGGGCTGCGGGTGTCGGCCGCCGTCATCGCCCTGCTCGGCGTCGTCGGCGCCGCCCTGGCCCTCACCTCGGTGAACCTGCCGGCCCTGTGCGCCGGCCTCGCCGTCGCCGGCGCCTCCAGCGGCGCCGCCGACGTGGCCATGAACGCCGTCGCCGGACGGGCCGAGAAACTCGCCGGGCGGCCCGTCATCACCCGCGCCCACGGCACGTTCTCCGCCCTGGTCGTCCTCACCAGCCTCGGCACCGGCGCCGCCTCCGCCGCGTCCTGGCCGCTCGCCGTGCCCTTCGCCGTCGTGGCCGCCCTGTCCGTCGCCGCCGGCACGGCCCTGTTCATCGCCCTCCCACCGGGCACCACCGGCACCGGTACCGAGGAGCGGGCCGCCCCCGCGCGGCAGGCCCCGGCCACCCGGTCCCGCCTCGTCCCCCTGCTGCTCATCGGGATCCTGGGCACCCTCGCGTTCGCCAGCGAGAACGCCCACCAGAGCTGGAGCGCCGTCTTCGCCCAGGACGAACTGCACGCCGGAGCGTGGCTCACCACGGTCGCACCCGCCGTGTTCGCCGGGACCGTCGCCATCACCCGGTTCTGCCTCGGCGGGCTCGGCGACGCGCACGCCCGCACCGTCCTGCTCGGCGGCGCCGTCACCGCCGCGCTCGGCGCACTGGTCATCGCGGCCGCCCCGAACCTGCTCATCGCCGCCGCCGGACTCGTCCTGGGCGGCGCCGGGACCGCCGTCCTGTTCCCCACACTCCTGGGCGTGGTGTCCCGCAACGTCGAGGAGTCCTACCGGGGCCGCGCGACGTCGATCGTCGGCACCGTCTCCTACATGGGTTTCCTCCTCGGCCCGGTCTACGTCGGCCTGTGGGCGGACGCCACCGGCCTGCGCGGCGCCATGGTCGCGGTCGCCGCCCTGGCCGCCGCCCTGACGGCCCTGACCGCGCCGCTGCTGAGGCTCAGCGGGTTCACCGCGCCGCCGGCCGCGCACCCGGCCCCCGAACGCGCCGGCGCCTGACCCCACCGGCGCCCTATGCTGGCGCCGTGGATGATCTCCCCGACGCCCGCGTCGAAGCCGTCCTGTTCGACTTCTCCGGCACCCTGTTCGACGACACCGGCGTGCTGGACCCGGCCTCCCTCGCCGCGGCCGCCGCCCGCAACGGTGTCCACCTCGACCCGGCCGCGGCCGCCGACGTGATCCGGCGGACCCTGCGGCACGTCGACTCACCCGAGGGCTTCGCCGCCCGCGAGGGATGCGACCTGTCCCCGCGGGCCCACCGCACGACCTGGACCACGCTGATCGCCGACGCCGGCCCGTTCGCCCCCCCGCTCGTCGAGGCGGTCTACGCCTGCCTCACCGACCCGCACGCCTGGCGGCCCTACCCCGACACCGTCCCGCTGCTACGCGCCCTGCGCGACCGCGGCGTCCGCACCGGGGTGCTCAGCAACATCGGCTGGGACATCCGGCCGGCCTTCGCCCGCGCCGGTGTCCTCGACACGCTGCACACCGTGGTGCTGTCCTGCGAGCACGGCATCGCCAAACCCGACCCCGCGCTGTTCACCCTGGCCTGCGAACGCCTGGGCGCACCCCCCGGGCGCGTCCTGTACGTCGGGGACGACCCGGTCAAGGACGGCGCGGCCGTCCGCGCCGGCCTGCCCGTGTACCTGCTGCCCAGCGAACGGTCCGCCGGCACGGCCCGCGGCCTGGCCACGGTCCTGCGGCTGGCTCCCCGCCTGCTCGAGCCCGGGGACGGCGGCCGCTGAGCCGTGATCACTGATTCCTCCGTTGCGCGCCACCCTGGACGAATCGCTGCTTCGGCTGAAGCCGGACGACGGCCCGCGCCGTGAGCGCCTGGCCGGCCGCCACCCGCGGGGCACGGCGTGGGCCCCTGCTGTCCGGTCAGCCCAGGGTCCGGAAGAACGCCCGGAGGTCGGCGATCATCAGGTCGGGGGTCTCCAGGGCCGCGAAGTGGCCGCCGCGCTCGAACTCCGACCAGCGCACCACGTTGTGGACCTGGTCGGCCAGGGGGCGGATGGAGAAGTCGGCGGGGAACACCGCGACCGCGGTCGGCACCGTCCCGCGCTCCTTCGGAGCCCACATGGTGAAGTCGTTGAACCGCTCGTAGTAAGTGTGCGCCGCCGAGCCCGCGGTGCCGGTGAACCAGTAGATGCTCACATCGGTGAGGATCCGGTCCCGGTCCACCGCGTCCTCGGGGAGCTCGGCGGCCGGGTCGGTCCAGTCCTTGAACTTTTCCACGATCCAGGCGAGCTGACCGGCGGGGGAGTCGTGCAGCGCGGCCGCGACCGTCTGCGGGCGCGTGCCCTGGAGTTGCATGTACGCGCCCAGCTTCTCCTGCCAGTCCTTCATCCCGGCCAGCCGCCCGCGCTCGGCCTCGCTCAGCGAGCCCAGGATCTGCGGATCGCCGTTCGGGAACGTGAGCAGGCCGTTGACGTGCACGCCGATGACGTGGTCCGGCGCGGCGCGTCCCACCAGAGGAGCGATGAACGCGCTGACGTCGCCTCCCTGCACGCCGTACCGGTCGTAGCCGAGCCTGGACATCAGCTCCGTCAGCGCCACGGCGGTGCGGCCGTCGGTCCAGCCGGTGCCGGGCAGCGGGCCGGAGAAGCCGTACCCCGGCAGTGACGGAATCACCAGGTGGAAGGCGTCGGCGGCCTCGCCGCCGTGGGCCACGGGGTCGGTGAGCGGGCCGATGAGGTCGAGGAACTCCACGACCGAGCCGGGCCAGCCGTGCAGCAGCAGGAGCGGGGTGGCGTCGGTCTCGGGGGAGCGGGCGTGCAGGAAGTGCACCTGCGCACCGTCCACGGTGGTGGTGAACTGCGGGTAGCCGTTGAGCGCCGCCTCCTGGGCGTACCAGTCGAAGCCGTCGGCCCAGTAGGTGGCGAGCTCCCGCAGGTAGCCGGTCGGCACGCCACGCTCCCATCCGGTGCCGGGCAGCTCGGGAGCCCAGCGGGTACGGCGCAACCGCTCGTGCAGGTCATTGAGGTCGGCCTTGGAAATCTCAACGCTGTAGGGCTTGATGTCGTTCGTCATGTCCGTCACGGTAGGGGCCATTGGTGTCAGGTTCGGGCACCGATCGCGGTCACAATGGTGTTCATGTTGGAAACCTCCGCGCGGCTGCTGCGGCTGCTGTCGCTCCTGCAGGCGCGTACGGACTGGACCGGCGCCGAACTCGCCGACCGGCTGAAGGTCGGCCTGCGCACGGTGCGGCGCGACGTAGAACGGCTGCGCGAGCTGGGCTATCCGGTCGACGCCACCCCGGGGGTGGCGGGCGGGTACCGGCTCGGGGTGGGGGCCGCGCTGCCGCCGCTGCTACTCGACGATGAGGAGGCCGTGGCGGTGGCGATCAGCCTGCGCATGGCCGCGACGGGCAGCGTCGCCGGCCTGGAGGAGGGCGCGGTGCGGGCGCTGGCCAAGCTCCAGCAGCTCCTGCCGTCCCGGCTGCGGCACCGGATGGAGGCGTTCCGCGCGGCGACCGTGGCGCTGCCCGGGGCGGCCGATCCGCACGTCGGCGCCGAGTTGCTGGCCGCGATCGCCGCCGCGTGCCGTGACCGGCGCCGCGTACGCCTGCGCTACCGCGGGCGTGACGGCGTCACCGTACGCGAGGTCGAGCCGCACCGGCTGGTGCACACCCCGCGCCGGTGGTACCTGCTGGCCTGGGACGTGGCCAAGGACGACTGGCGGACCTTCCGGGTCGACCGGATCGAGGAGCCGCTCGGACCGCCGGGCGCGCGCTCCGCGCCGCGCACGCCGCCCGAGGAGAACACGGCCGCCTACGTCTCGCGCGGCATCACCTCGGCGCCGTACGCCTACCAGGCCCGTGTCCTCTTCCACGCCCCGCTGGAGGCGGTGGCGCCGCGCACGTCGCCCGCTGCCGGGCGGCTGGAGGCCGTGGACGCGCGGACCTGCCTGTTCACGGCGGGCTCGAACTCGCTGCGTGAGCTGGCCGTCCACGTGGCGGTGAAGGGGTTCGACTTCGAGGTGCTGGATCCGCCGGAGCTGGTCCCGGTGCTGTGGGAGGTCCGCGACCGCCTCGACCGGGCCGCGGCCAGATCGGCCTGCCGGTGAGGCGCGCGCCGGGAAGTACGAACGGCGGCGTTCCCGCTGCAGGCGCGCTCGCGAAGCGTCCCCTGAACGAACACGCGATGCCGGAGCCGCGGCCGGAGCCCGATGCCGGCGGTGTCAGGCGCCGGCCTGCCGGCGGCCGTGCCACCGCGTTGAGCGGCTTCCCCTTACGGACGCGCCAGGACCTTCCCGAAGCATCGTTCGGCCGCCAGCCGGCCCAGGGCCGCCGGCAGCTCCGGCAGCGTCACCTCCGCCGTGATCAGCCGCTCCACGCCCAGCCCGTCCGGTGCCGTGGCCAGGGCGCGCAGCGCCACCCCGAAGTCGCCCGGCGTCGTGCCGTAACTCCCGCCGACCCGCACCGGCCTGCCACGCCACGACGCCGCCGCGACCCGTTCCCCGCGCCGTACCCGGTCCAGGTCACAGTCCAGGCCGGGCAGTCGGTCACCGGCGGCCGTACCGCCGTACAGCATCACCAGCCCACCCGGGCGGACCAGCCGCAGCGCGTGCTCCAGCAGCTCCGGAAGCACGAAACTCGTGGCGACGATCACGACGTCGTGCTCCCCGGCGGAGCCTGCGGCCGGCCCGGGCAGGCCCGCCAGCGGCACGCCGCCGCCGTCCGGCAGCATCCGCCGTTCCGCCAGGAACGCGAGCCGGTCGGCGTCCCGGTTCGCCAGCAGGACCCGCGCGCCGTCGGCCTCGGCCAGCCGGCCGATGAGCACCCCCGCCGTCCCCGCCCCGAGCACGCACACCGCCGCGCCGCGCAGACTCCCGCCGCCCCGGTGCCGCCGCGCCATGCTCAGGCAGTGCGCCGCGCACGCCAGCGGCTCGGCGAACACCAGGCGGCGTTCGGCGACCCCGGCGGGGGCCAGCGGCAGCGCCCGGACCAGCGCCTCGGCGTCCCCGCCCACCCACATGGCGCGCGCGAAGCCGGTTCCCCGTGTGACGGGCACGTTGGGGTCCAGGCAGACCCGCGCGCCCACCGGCAGCCGCGGCGTGGAACTGCGCGTGACCACCCCGACCAGTTCGTGGCCGAACTGGCTCGGCCCGGGCCGCCGCCCGGCGATCTCCTTCAGGTCCGAACGGCAGACCCCGACGATCAGGGGTTCGACGAGGACCGCGTCCGCGCCGTCCGGGCGGCGGGGCCGGGCCCGCGACAGGCGCGGCCCCGAGCCGGTCAGCTCCACGCTCAGCGGGCCCGGCGGCGGGCCCGTTCCCGGGACCGCGTTCACGGCCGCAGCGTCTCCAGCGCCTCACCGAACCGGTCGGCGATCAGGCCGGCGTCCTCAACCGACAGCACCAGCGGCGGCCGCAGCTCGATCACGTTGCCCAGGCCGTGCTCCGACACCCGCGTGATCACCGCCCGGTCGTAAAGCGCCTTGTTCAGGGCGGTGGCGAGCCTGGGGGAGCGGGACCCGTCCGGTTCGACGAGTTCCACCCCCAGCATCAGCCCGACCCCGCGCACGTCCCCGACGCACGGGAAGTCCGCCTGCAGGGCCCGCAGCCGTTCCAGCAGCACACCGCCCGACGCGCGCACCCCGGCGAGGAACTCCGGCCGGCGCACCTCCTGCAGCGTCACCACCGCGGCCGCCGCCGACAGCGTGTGACTGCCGTAGGTGAACCCGTGCATCGACCGCGGCATGCCGACCAGGCGTTCCTCGGTGAGGATCGCGGCCAGCGGCAGGCCGCTGCCCGTCAGCCCCTTCGACACCGTCATGATGTGCGGCTCGACGCCGAAGTGCTCGGCGGCGAACAGCCGGCCCGTGCGTCCCAGGCCCGTCTGGTTCTCATCGAAGATCAGGATGATGCCGCGCTCGTCGCAGAACTCCCGCAGCCGCCGCAGATAGCCCGGGGGAGGGACGACGTTCCCGCCGACCCCGCTGATCGGCTCGATGATCATCGCGGCGACGCTGCCGGAACTGGCGTAGGTGAGGAAGTCCTCGATGCGGTCCACGCACCACATCCCGCACCGGTCCGGCGTCTGCCGGTAGAAACACCGGAAACAGTACGGGTCGGGGACGTGCACCGCCCCCGGCAGCTGGTACGGGAACGGCGCCCGCATCCGCGACGTCCCGTTGTAACTCGTCGCGGCCACACTCTGCCCGACATGCCCCCGGAACGGCACGATCACGTCCCGGCGCCCCGTCACCCACTGGGCGATCTTGATGGCGCCCTCGTTCGCCGTCGACCCGCCCGAGCTGCGCAGATTCACCCGCGTCAGCCCCGGCGGGCTCAGCTCCACCAGCAGCTCCATCACCCGGTCGGTCGGCTCGGTACGGAACGAGGAACTGGCGAACACCAGATCCTCCAGCTGCCCCCGCACCGCCGCCAGCACCGCCGGATGATTGTGCCCCAGCACCAGGTTGAACGTCCCGGCCACGCAGTCCAGGTACTCCCGGCCCTCGGTGTCCCAGACCCGCACCCCCTCACCCCGCACCAGCCGGACATCACCCAGCTCGTAGTACGCGAACGCCTGCGCGTCCGCGCCGCCCCCCATCAGGCCACGCCCAGGCTGGCGAGCTGCGCGGTCACCCACGCCTCCAGCGTCCACGGCCGCGCCGTCTCCCGCCGCCGCCGCGCCGCCTCCGCCCGCTCCGCCGGATCGGCCAGCAGCCCCGCCGCGATCGCCTCGGCCTGCTCGGCCAGGTCAAACGGGTTCACCGTCCGGCACACCGGCCCCAGGATCTCCGCCGCGCCCGCCATCTCCGACAGGACCACGTCGGCGTCCCGCCCGTTCACCAGCGGCGCCTCGAACACGCTCAGGTTCTGGCCGTCCACCGTCGAGTTGAACACCAGCAGATCCGCCCGCTCGAAACACCCGAACGTGTGACCGACGTCGTTGTCGCAGTGCGTCCGCACCGTGTCCGCGCCCAGCACCACGTTCGCCTCGGCCACCGCCGCCTCCACCCGCCTGCGGTACGCGTCGTTCGCCTCCACGTACAGCCGGTTCGGGTTCATCCGCACCAGCATCCGCGTCCCACGAAGCCGCTCATGCTCCTCCACCGCCGACACGAACGCCCGTACGGCACGCTCGGCGTTCTTGATCGGATCGGTCCGGCCCGAGTGCACCACCAGCGGCCGGTCCCCGGCCCACTCGGCGATCCCGCCGGGCAGCCGCGCGTCCCGGCGGTGCAGCGTCTCCGGGCTGTACCCCAGCGGCTGCGTGCACACCCGCGTCACGTGCCCGCCCCGCCGTACGGTGCCCGCGGCCGTGTCGACCTCGGCGTCCGGGAACAGGTCGGCCACGCACGCCAGGAAGTTCGCCGACCAGCGCGCCGCGAAGAACCCGATCACGTCGGCCGCCAGCATCCCCTCCAGCACCCCCGTCCGCATCCGCTTCGGCAGGATCCGCCAGTAGTCCGCGGACGGCCAGGGAATGTGCACGAACAACAGGATCGGCGCGTCCGGGCGCTTCGCCCGCAGCCGCTCCGGCACCCGCACCAGCTGATAGTCGTGGACGAGGAACACCGGGTCCGGCTCACCCTCCGATCGCCGCAGCAGCTCCCCGGCGAAGTCCTCGGTGAACTCCCCGAACCGCTCCCACGCCGCCCGCGTCTCCGCCCCGAACGACGGCCGCGTCCACCGGTCCCACCCGTAGTTGTTGCCCGCCCACATCAGCTCGGCGGTGAAGAAGTCCTGCACGACGCGGAACGTCTCCCGGTCGTGCCGCAGCTGGTGCAGCCGCACCCCGCGCCCCGACGGCAGCTCGATCCGCATCCCCTCGGGATTCTCCAGCGCCGCGCGGTGATCCGCGTCACTGTCCGCGCTCACGATCCACGCCACGTCCAGGTACCCGGCCTGCTCGGCGACCACGTTCCCGGTGCCACCGGGCGCCAGCCACGCGCGCAGCGTCCCGGTCTCCGGGTCCGGCGCGTAGCTGACCACCGCGCGCTTGCTGGCGAGGAACACCCGCTTGCTCAAATCTCACTCCTCCACGGGTCGGGGGGCGGGGACGACAGGAGGCCCATCGGCGGCGACCGCCACCGGGGCCAGGCGCCGGGCGCCCTCGTCCACATCGACCGGCCACAGACCGGCCAGCTCCGGCAGTCCCGCCGCCTGCTCACTGTGCAGGCAGGCGTTCCGCGGCCGGCACGCGTACGCCGTTCCCGCCTGGGCGACGGGACGGACCAGGTCCTCGGGCAGGCCCAGCCCCGCGGCGATCCGGCGCGCCCACGCGTACCGTGACAGCCGCTCGGGGCCGGCCAGGTGCAGCACGCCGGTCCGCCGCGTGCGGACCAGCTCCGCCGACCATGCGGCGACGTCGTCGACCAGCACCGGCGTGTTCCAGTGATCCTGCGGCGCCTCCACCACGCGCCCCGCGCGCAGCGCCCGCACGCAGGTCGTGAAGTAGTTGGGGCGGTGCCCGTCGGGGTCCCAGCCGTAGACCAGGCTGACCCGCAGCGCCAGCGCCGCGCCGGTGTCCAGGAACGTCCGCTCGGCCGCCAGCTTCGCCCGGCCGTAGGCGTTGGCGGGCGCGACCTCGTCGGACTCCCCGTAACTGTCCCGGGTCCCGGCGAACACGTTGTCCGTGGAGATCAGCAGCACCGGGATCCCGCCGGCGGCGGCCGCCAGGTTCTCCGCGCCCGCGCCGTGCGCGGCCATCGCCTCGTCCGGATGCCGCTCGCACCAGGTGATGTCGGACGGGCCGTGCACCACGACGAGGGAGTCCGGCGCCACGCGGCGCACCAGGTCCCGGCACGCCCGCGCGTCGCGCACGTCGAGTTCCCGCCACGGCAGTCCCGCGGCGGACCGCGCCGCCGGCGGCCTGCGGGAGCACAGGACCGCCCTGCCGCCGAGCGCGCGGATCCGCGCGCCGATGTGGCCGCCGAGATACCCGCTGCCCACCACCATCGTCAGCACGCCGGCACCTCCCGTACGCCGCGTGGAGCGGCATCGCCGAGGCCCGGCCGGCCGGCGCGGCCGGCACCCTCAGATTCGCGCATCAGGACACATCATTGACAAATCTGACGTTTGCCAAACACGCCCGTCAAAAGGTTATCGTTCGTCCCACGGGGTAACTTCGACACATTTGGTCGATCGAAGTAAGGAAGGAAGATGGCCGTAAACGGTCATATCGTTCGCGATCGCATCCCGTTGTCCACGCCCCCGGCAGCCCTCCAGGTCACCCACCGACGCGAGGACACCTACCGCATCCACATCACAGCGGATCCGCAGACCGCCCACCAGGCACTCCTCGACGAACTCGACGGCCGCCGCGCCGCCGTCATCACCGAACGCACCGTCGCCTCCCTTCCCCCCTACGCCATCACCAGCACCCTCCAGCGGCACGGCCTGCTCCTCGGCGCCATCGCCGTCCCACCGGGGGAGCGCAGCAAGACCCTCGACACCGCCTACCTCCTCATCGACTGGCTCACCCAGCTCGACCTCGCCCGCCGCGACGTCATCATCGCCCTCGGCGGCGGCATGATCATCGACACCGTCGGCTGGGTCGCCAGCGCCTACATGCGCGGCGTCCCCTACATCAACGTCCCGACCACCCTCCTCGCCCAGGTCGACGCCGCCCTCGGCGGCAAGGTCGCCGTCGACCACAACTCCGCCAAGAACCTCGTCGGCGCCTTCCACCAGCCCCGCGCCGTCATCTCCTGCCTCACCCACCTCGACACCCTCGACACCCGGCAGACCAGCGCCGGCCTCGCCGAAGCCGTCAAAAAGGCCGTCATCGCCTCCCCGGAGTTCTTCGACTTCATCGAGGCCCACACCGACGACCTCCTCCACCACCACCTCCCCGCCACCGAGACCCTCGTCCGCGCCGCCAGCGCCATCAAATCCGAACTCGTCGGCCGCGACCCCTACGAACAGGACCTGCGCCGACCCCTCAACTTCGGCCACACCGTCGGCCACGCCGTCGAGACCACCACCGGATACGGCCCCGTCCTGCACGGCGAAGCCGTCGCCTTCGGCATGGTCATCGCCGCCGACATCGCCCGCGCCCGCGGCCTCCTCGACCCCGCCACCGCCGACCGCATCACCCACCTCCTCACCGCACTCGACCTCCCCGTACGCCTCCACCAGCTCCGCGCCGTACCCCCCATCGACGACGTCCTCGCCGCACTCGGGAAGATCCGCCAGATCCGCGACGGCAGCCTCCGCTTCGTCCTGCCCCTCGAACTCGGCACCACCCTCATCGCCGACGACGTCACCGAAGACGAGGTCCGCGACGCCCTCCTGCGCGCCACCGCCGACGACCTCCCGGCAGGGTGCCCGTGACGGCCCTGTGGGCCGTCGACGCCGGCGGCACCACCACCACCGCACGCACCCCGACCGGCACCGTCACCACCTACGGCCCGATCAACCCCGCCTCCACCGGCCACGACACCGCCGACCGGACCCTGCGCACCCTCCTCCACGACCTCGCCCGCACCCTCGGCGGAACCCCCGCCACCGGATGGCTCGCCACCGCCACCGTCGACCTCACCGACCCCGGCACCGAACCCGACCGCCTACGCCGCCTCGCCCGCGACGCCGGCCTCCGCGGCCACCTCATCCTGTCCAACGACGCCCTGCCCCGGCTCGTCGCCCCGCCCCTCCACGGCCGCGGCGTCGCCCTCGTCTGCGGCACCGGCTCCGGCTTCATCGCCGCCGGCGACCACCCCCACCTCGCCCGCACCGGCGGCTGCGAATACCTCGGCAGCGACGAAGGCAGCGCCTACGCCCTCGGCCTCGCCGGCCTGCGCGCCGCCGTACGCGCCGACGACGGCAGGGGACCGGCCACCACCATCGGCGCCCGCCTCACCGCCACCCACCACCACACCCCGGCCGAACTCGCCCGCCACCTCGCCGCCACCGCCTTCCCCAAGGCCGCCGTCGCCGCCCTCGCCCCCGCCGTCACCGACGCCTGGCTCGACGGCGACGACACCGCCACCGCCCTCATCACCACCGCCCTCGACGAACTCATCCTCGGCGTCCGCGCCGCACGCGACCGCGCCGGCCTCACCGGCCCCCTCACCATCGCCGCCGGCGGGGGAGTACTCCGCGAATGCCCCCCACTGTTCACCGAACTCGACCGGCGGCTGCGCACCGAACTCCACGCCGACGACGTCATCCCCATCACCGAACCCGTCACCACCGTCCACGCCGCCCTCCACCACACCCTCCGCGACGGACCACCCCGCCCACCCGACGGCCCCGCCGGCACCGCCGCCTGGCTCATCGACCTCGACCCGCCCCCACACCC
>NZ_JAMXMX010000056.1 GCF_024055725.1 Actinoallomurus spadix
CACCCGCGCATACAACTCACCCACCGTGCGCGGCGCACCCACCACCCCAGCAGCACCCAACGAAGCCACCAACGCCTCACCGAACCCATCACCCCCGGCGGCCCCCACCACCGACTGCAACCAAAACCTCAACCCACCGAAATCAACACCCCACCGACCAGCCCGCACAAGCCCCCCCGGCGTCACCGACCACGCCGACGCAACGAAAGCACCAAGATCCGCGGACAGCGGAACGTACACCGCCAAGCCATCCTTCGCCCCCGCCGGCACCAAATACAAACCAGCCGGCCCTCTAACAAGCGTGTACGGCACCGCACCGAACAGCTTGTCCGCGAGCATCCGGCCCAGCTGATCTCTGTTACCGACCCGAACGATCTCACCGGTATCCGCCCGCAGCACCACCCCCTCCGGCATATGAACGAAATCAGCCCCCGCCACACCAATCCGCACCCACCCATCCGGAGACAACACCACGCCATCGGAAAACGCCAACGACCCATCAGAACTCACCCGATAACCAGACGCCTGCGAACCCGAACCATCCCTCCGCGCATGATCGAACCAGCGCTCAGCCTCCTTACCCCCCGCCCCTGCCGCAACAGCCGGCACATCACGAACCGACACCGACCACACGCCAGCCACACGCGGCCCCGAAATCACCACCTCAGACCCCACCAGGCCCGAATCACCACCCGGCGCCCCACCACGAAGACCGACCCGCGACCCACCGACGTCCATGGCCGAATCACCATCGTCGAAGGGCGACTGCAACTTCAGTTCGACGACGAGCCCGTCTGGATCCAGGTCCGGCCGAGGGTGCACCTCGGCGACGTCGAACGTGCCGCCGTCCAGCACGTAATACAGCTCGCCTTGACCAATGCGCTCACCCAACTCGCCCGAAGCCCGCACCTTCACCTGGTCGGGCACCGGGATCAACTCCACCCGGCCGGGCCCCTCTCCCCACTCGACCCAGTCCAGAGCGTCCTCGGCCGAGCCCCAGACCTGCCAGACCGGAGGCACCGCGACCTCGGCATCGGCTCCGGTGACGGAGGGCGGCTCAGTTCCCGGCCGCCACCGCGCCGCCCAGAACCCCTCACCCTCATCCGCCGCTGCGCGCGGAAGACGGTCGACCGCCCGCCGAGCGACCTCCCACTGCAGGTCGGCCAGTTCGTCGGTGCCATCGGCCGGCAGACGCTCGATGGCCTGCAGGGCGGCGGCCTCTCGCGGCGTCAGGCCTTCCCTTCCGGCGGCCTCCGCGACGTCCGGGGTGACGTCCCAGCGGACCATGCCGTCGTACATCAGCAGATGCGGCGGCAGGGGCATCCACGCGAACGTGTGGCTGACCCATTCACCGAGCGCTGCGCCATCGGAGTGCAGCGCCGAGCGCACCCACTCATCGTCATACCCGGCCCGCTGCCAGGCGAGGACGATGTCGAAGAGCGAGTCCCCGGCAGGCACCCGCCAGGCGATCATCGCCGCGAGGATCCCCCGGCCGTCATCAGACCGCGGCATCACGTCCCGGTACGTCGAGAACACCAGTTCAACGCCGTCAGGCGGCGCGGCGGCCGGACGGTAACCGCGCGCCCGCATCCGCTCACGCCACCACCCGCTGTACGGCCCGGCTCCGCGAGCCGACAGGCCGCTCAACCCCGTCTCGGCGCCACGTCGCGCCGCGGCGGACAAGGCGGTCATCGTCTCGTCCAGGCCCCACGTCGAGTTCACGGAGACCCAGTACGCGAGCTCCTCAATCGAACGGACCGGAAGGTTCTCTGTCCCGAACCACGACGCGACGTCCGTTCGGGCCTCGCCGGTGAAGGCGTTGTACAGCTCGATCACAGCCTTACGCGCGACATCAAGCCCGGTCTGACTGAGCCGCTTCGCGACCTCTCTCTCGTAGTCCTGGCTGACGTCAGGCCACCGCGGGTTCCGGTAGATGGCACCGAATCTCACGGGTGGCTCGGGCAGTCCCTCGCCCCGCGGCGGCGCCAGCCGCCTCGCCTCCGCCCGGGCGGCCTCGATCTCCGCGTTGATGGCCAGGCGATCGTCGTCCGAGGGGTGATTCAGCCGCTCCGCCCTGGAGTACAGCCGCCGCACCTCATCGCCGAGGTCCTGCTGGTTCTGCCGCGACTGCGACGCCGTGGCCCTCTGCACGAGGGCGGCCGCCTCTTGTCCGTAGTAACGCGCCTCGACAACGGCCTTGCCCAGCCCGCCATTGGTGTCCAGTTTCCGCAAGACAGTCACGCCAGTGATGAATTTACCTAGCATGACACTTCTGTCACCGACGAGACCGGCATCCAAGAAACGCCTTGGCGAGATGTCACCATTCCGCATGGGTGACAACAGATCCACGTCCGGACGCGGCTCGCCTTCGAGCTTGAGGTAACGATCGTCGTAGTCGGGAATCCTGCGCAGGAACGTCTGCTCGAAGATTTCGACGAACGCGTCCCGGTCTTCAGCCAGGAAACCTCGTGCCCGCTCCGGAAGTGCGGCGTAGAGGGTGGCGGGGTCATGCCGCACAAGGGCGGCGGCATGGGCCTTCGTAATGGCATAATGCACGAACTCGGTGAGATAGGTCGCCGCATGCACGTAAAGCGCGGCGGCATGGAACCGCAATTCCTGCAGCGCCAGGTCGGAGACGTCCAGGAACCGGTACATGACCTGCGGGTCCTCGACGATATAGCCAAGGAGTTCCTGAGAGAGGAAGCGGGCGGCGATCTGGTCGGCGAACGCCAAGGCGTCATCGAGATGGTCACCGGCGAAATATCCGGTGCGCTGGTCGCGCCAGGTGCTTGCGCGAACGCGCTTCAGGTACTCGTGCCCCACCGCCGGGGGAACACCCTCGTTGTAGTGGTCACGAGCAGCGGACGGCGCGCCGACCGGCGGCGGCCCGATGAGCGCACCCTCCGCGTGTTTCGTCAGCGACCATCCCGGCCCGAGAACCTCCAGGAGAGGAATGCTCGGACCGGAGCCACGCGTCCCGGGAATGTTGCTCAACGAATCCTCAGTGCGCGCCTCCACCTCGTACGTGAGGTCCCGGTCGGCATAGCTCTCTCCCGGGAGCTCCGCCACCACGCCGTAGACCAGCTCAACGATCGCCACGTACCTTTGTTCGCCGGTGCCGCCTGCGACCCTCGCCCTATTCTCCTTGGTGTAGTAACGGCCACCGGGACCTAGATAGACCTTCTTGGTCTCGAGGACGAGTTGCGCACCATGCGGCCCATTCGCCAGCACAAGCTTGTTGTCGAGTTGCCTTAGATCGATACCTCTGCTGGCGGCTTCAGCCTCCAAGCGCGGGAGCGAAATGACGTTCCAGTACTCCTTCTCTTTGCCGGACCCCTTGCCCTGCGGATCCATTCGCCCGAATATATGAAGCCGGGCGATCAGGTCACCCGCGGTCTCCAGCGGAGTTCGCTTCAACGACGAATACAGCTCCGAATATTTCTGCACCACTCCTTCTTGGTCGAGCGGGCCGGAAGGCCATTCTCCCTTCCGGCCCCACTGGCGGCCAGGCCACTCCACTCCGAGAGGACGACCTGACCAACCGTGCCGCCGCACTTCGGCCTGGTACCCGTTGTGCAGAAGCCACCGACCGAAATCGTCGAGCGCCACCTCTCCCGGTACGGACGACAGACTGTCCTCCGGCCCCACCTCGGTCGCCTCGCGCACCTCACCGGCGACGCTCAGTCCGTCTCTCTCGGCCGGCGAGGCGCCCTCCTGCGAGGGCCTCACCTCGGCGGTCGGTGTCGTCTTGGCGACCTCGGTGCTGACGGTGCTCTCGGTGCTCTCGGTGCTGATCACCGATTCGTCGTCGCTGATCTCGGAGACGTCATCCGATGAGCTCGTCCAGTCCGGCCAGTCCCGCGGCGCGAGCGTCTCCGCCGACGTCGTCTCGGCGACGTCGGTACGGACCGGTGTCTCCGCGCCGATGGCCGTCTCGGTGCTGATCGCCGGTCGCGTCTGGGCGACGGCCTCGGCGCGGCCCGCCTTGAACAGGTCCGCGGTGGTCTCGTCCTCCGCGGACACCGTGGCGCGGTCCATCGGCGCCCACCACAGGCGGTACTCGTCGAAGAAGTCCTCACGGAAGACCTCGGCGGTCCGGTTCACCCACTCGCTGTCGTCGAGGTCGTGGCCCGCGCCCTTGGTCTGGAACGACCGGCCCGCGGTCTTGAGCGCGGCCGGGACGGTGGCCTCGAAGGCGAAGTGGGCGGGGAGCTCGGAGGTGAGGCGCTCGACCTGCCGGTCCCAGGAGACGGTCCGCTCGGCCAGGTCCTCCGGCTTGTCGAGGGCTCCGCCGAAGATCTCGTCGAAGGCCGTGGTCATCCGCTCGGTCAGGCCCGTACGGACCCGGCCGGCGTCGTCGTCGGACAGTACCGTCTCCGGGTGGTCCTGCCGCCACCTCGCGGTCGCCGAGGCGGTGATCTCGGCGGCCTGCGCGGCCACGATCTGCTTGGCCGTCTCGCGCGCGAACAACGCGTGCAGCCGGGGTCTGCCGATGGTCTCGCCGTACCAGGTGCGCCACTGTTCGAGCCGTTCCGCCGGCGTCCCGCTCTGTTCGCCGGTGAACAGCTCGCCGAACCGGGTGTTCACCGACCGGGCGACGGACTCCTCCACGGACCGCCGTACACCGTCGGGCAGCGCGCCGCCGAACGCGACGTCGAACCGCTTCCGAAACTCCCCCAGCGTCTCCGGCGGCGCGGTCCGCCACGCCTCGATCGCGGTGTTGACGTCGGCGAGGGTGCTGGTCAGCGCGCCCTCACGGGCGGTCTGGTGGGCCAGCGCCGACGGTACGGACGCGGCCACCGTGTCGAACCTCGCCTGCCACCGCTGCCGCATCTCGGCGGTGACCTCGGCGCCGGGCGGGAAGATCTCCTCGTACGCGGTGTCGAGCTCACGCCACCCGTCGAACACGACCTGAGTGCGGCCGGGCTCCGAGGGCACGGCGTTCTCGGAGGCGAGCGCGGCGAGCAGGTCCCGGTCGGGCGCTGACAGGTTCTCCCGGAAGGACTCGGTGGCCGAGAAGACCAGCCTGGCGAAACGCTCCTGCTCCAACGCGTAATCGGCGCGCCGGTCGAAGGACTTCAACAGGTCGTCGCCGGTCAGCTCCCGTAGGCGGCTTTCGACCGCGCGCCGCATCTCCGGCAGGGCCTGCGCCAGGACGGCACGGATGCCGGTGATGCCGGTGACGGCGTCGAGGAGCTCCTCGACGGCGGTCTCCCACTTCTCCTGGAAGCCGGGGCGCTCTCCCTCGAGTACGGACTTGGCCATGTCCTCGGTCAGCACGATGGCGTCCGAGCCAGCCGCGTCCAGACGCCGGCTCCAATCTTGGAACGCCCGCTCGTACGCCTCCTGGCCGGCCTGCAGGGCGACCTGCCGGGCGGCCTCCCGGTCCAGCTCGTCCGCCAGGCCGTCGAGGATCTCCTGCCGCTCCTGGTCGCCGGCGAGGATGCGGCGTTCGAACGACTCCTGCACCCGCTCACGGATCGTTACAAGGTGGTCGCGCAACGTTTTGCCGGCACCCTTCGGGGCCCACGACTCGTAGATCTCCTCGAACGCCCGCCGGTCGGCGGGGGAGGCCGCCTGCGCGATCTCGGCGTCGTGCTTGGTGAAGGCGGCTTCGAGGGTCTCGTACAGGCGTGCCTGCGCCGCGTGCCACGCGGGGGTGCGCCAGTCGCCGGGCTCGGCGTAGGACGGCGCGGAGACGGGCGTCCACCCGTGCTCCTCCGCGTCGTGTGCCGCGGCGGCGGCCAGGTACGTGTCGACGTACGGCGTGCCCACGTCGTCGAAGCGGCGGCGAAGGTCCGCGACGTGGCGGCGGACCCAGTCGGCCATGGCTCCGGACCGGAGCGTCACCTGGCCGCCGTTCCACGCGGACAGGAAACGGGTGAACT
This sequence comes from Actinoallomurus spadix, assembly GCF_024055725.1. Classification (GTDB taxonomy): domain Bacteria; phylum Actinomycetota; class Actinomycetes; order Streptosporangiales; family Streptosporangiaceae; genus Actinoallomurus; species Actinoallomurus spadix. Next base: position 5,889 of record NZ_JAMXMX010000056.1, read on the forward strand.
CCCGCTGCGCGACGTCGCGGCGCTCGGCGATGTCGTGCAGCGCGTCGAGCTGCCGCGCGTGGTCGGCCGCCAGCCTGGCCTGCGTGGACGGGTCGAGCGTCCGGCCTTCGACGAAGTCGGTGATCCGCCTGGCGATCTCGGCCTGCTCCCGCCGGTACCAGGACGTCACCTCCGGCGTCCACTTCAGGTCGGGCGCACGGTCGGTGATCATCGTCGAGGCAGGAGTTTCCGGCACCGCGTCGCCTCGCGGGGCCTCGCCGTCCGGGTGCGCGGTCTGCTGTCCGTCCTGAGTGGCCGACGTCGTCTGGGACGCCGGTTCGGTGGTCGGCTGCTGCCGCCACGCGCGGGCCGCGTCGTCGTACCTGCCGCGGAACTCCGCCACGAGCCGGGCCCGCGCGTCTTCCGTCGGGACAGGACCTTCGGTCATCGCCTGGACGAACTCGTCTCGTAGCGCGGTGACCTGGGGACCGTAGTGGAACTCTGGGTCCAGGGCGCGCACCGCCGGCCGCGTGTAGGAGACGACCTCCCACGTGAAGACGCGCCGCGCGTCGGCGACCGCTCGCGCCTCCACGAGCCGCCGGATGACCTCGGTCTCCAGCCCGCTGCGGCTCTCCGGGTCCGTGGTGACCCACTGCTGGACGAACCACTCGCGCGCGCTGATGATCCGGTCGCCCGCCCCGGTCATCGTGGAGCCGCGGTTCGACTGCTCCGCGAGCACCGCGTCGAACGCCCGGTGGGCCTTGTCGCGCTGCTCGATCTCGGTGCGCAGGCGGGCCAGCTCCTCGGTGGCCCGGGCCTCGGCCGCGAGTCTCGCCGGGCTCGGCACCGGCGGCGTCTCTCGAAGCTCCGGAGGTGTCTCCCGGACCTCCAGGGGCGTCTCGCGAACCTCCGGAGGAGTCTCCCGGACCTCCAGGGGCAGGCCCTCGATCAGAACCTGGGCCTGTTCGATGACCTCGGCGGGCGTTGCGCCCTCCTCCGGGGCGTCCTCGACGTACGCCTGGAACGCCCGTTGCTCCACCGGCGGCTCCGGGGCGGCGGGCACGGCCTCCGGTTCCGGCACGAGCCCGGCACGCCGCTCGTACTCCACGAGCGGGGTGCGGGTCAGCTCCAGTCGCCTGAGGTCGAGGGTCCACTCCGGCTTCTCGCGCCAGTCCCGGTATGCCTGCTCTCTGGCCTTGACCTGCTCGCGGAGCGCCGCGAGGCCCTTGCGCGCCTCGGCCAGGATCGCGGTGCGCACCTCCTCGCTCGAGGCCCTGCTCATCTTGCCGCCCAGGCGTGCCCGGAGCGAGTCCTGGCCGGCCTGGTAGTCGACGAACGCGCGCGGGGATCGCAGGGTCGGGCGCTCCTGCTCGAAGACTCGTTCCAGGCTCTCCAGCGCGTCGGCCCTGCGCACCATGTCGACGTAAGCGGCCGCCAGCCGTTCTCGGTTCCGGGCGTTCCCGACCGCGGCCCGTTCGCGCCGCCGGGCCAGCCGTGACGCGTCGGTCTCGGCCTCGAGCGCCTCCCAGCGCTCCCGCAGCCTGACGCCGAAGACGTCCTTCTGGGCTCGTTCCAGCTCCAGCCACTTCGCCGGGTCCCGGTCGCTCGGGCCGTAGTGCTCGAGCTCGATCCTCGCCCACTTGTTCCGGAAGTCGTTGGCGATCTCCTGGAACCTGGTCTCGGGCAGCGCGAAGCGCCGCTGCGCCCGCTCGGTGAGCTCACTCGCCTCGGTGGTCAGCTCGTTGAACCGGCCCGCCCCCTCAGCGAGCGCGTCGTCCAGTCTCGCCTCGAGCCGCAGACGGTCGGCCAGCGAATGCAGGTAGGGCAGGAAGTGGTCGTGGTAGAACCTCTCCTCCCGGCCGACCAGCTCCTCGCGGGACCACAGGCCCTCTCCGGGGTGGCCGACCACCTCCTTGTGCGCGTCGGTCATCGCCGTGCGGAAGTCCGCGCGGACCCGCTCGACGTGCGAGTCGGGCCGGCCGGTGCCCTCCAGCGCCCGGTCGATCCGGCGCAGCATCGCCGCCCGGCCCGCGTGCTCGTCGAGCCGTCCCTGCAGCTCGGCGATCAGGCGCCCGGACGCGGCGGTCAGCGCCCGGGTGTGATCATCCCAGTCGCGGGCGGTCAGCTCCGCGACGGAACGCCCCCCGAGGAGGCGGGTGCTCTCGTCGCGCAGGTCGGTCCGGGCCTCCTCCAGGACCGCGTCGTAGTCCACACCGTCGACCTCGGCGCGAGGACGGTCCGACACTCCCCGCCAGTACAACTCCTCGTGGACGAGTTCGTCGCCGAGGCGCGTCAACAGGCCGTCCTCGGCCTTCTGGGCGCTGATCCGGGCGATGAAGCGCTCGTCCAGTTCCCGCAGCGCCGGTCCGAGCTCCGTCGCGTGCCGTTCGAACTCCCCGACGGGAAGCGTGCGCGTCTCCCTGCCGTCGGGCAGGGTCCGTGTGAAGGCCTCGAAGGACGCGTCGTAGTCCGCCCGCAGGGTCCGGGCGCGGTCGGAGGCGGGGTCCAGGCCCGTCTCCTCCGTCAGTCTCCGGAAGTGGAGCTTCGCCTCGTCTTCGAGCTGCAACCGGGTCCGCAGTCCCCGCACCAGCTCGGCGGTGCGTGCGCCGGCCCGGTCCTGGAGCTCATACAGGGCGTTCGCGCGGGGCGCTTCGCCGCGCAGGCCCACCTCCTCGGCGATGCGGCGGACCTCGGCCTCGTTCACGTCGAGGAACCGCGTCAGCGCCCGTGCCTCCTCCGCCGGTGAAAACCGCTCCCGGTCCACGACCGCGTCGAAGGCGGCTTCGGCGCGCGCCCGTACCGAGCGTACCGCGGCCTCCACCTCGAGCTCGCCGTGCAGCCCGTCGACCAGCTGCTGGAACGACCGCTCGAATCGGTCCCGCGTCAGCTCGCCGCGCAGGTGACGCTCGAACTCCGGTTTCCACCGCGAGTCGAACCGGTCCCGTACGTCGAAGGTCCACGGCCGCGTCCGGTCGGCGTCGAGCCGCGCCTGCTCACGGATCATCCGGTCGGCCACCGCCGGAACGAACAGGTCGTGGTCCAGTCCGTACAGCCGGGTCTCCAGCGCGTCGGTCAGGCGCTGCTCGAAAGGCCGTGCCTCGTCCGCCGAGGCATGTTTCTCCTGGGCCCGGGCGGTGCGGTACGCCTCGGCGACCGTGGAGACGAGGTCCTCCGGCACGCCCGCCTTACGTGCCCAGCCCTCCGGCTCGGACCCGGGGGCCCGCCGGAGCAGCAGCGCGGCCACCTCGGACGACGACGCGGGGTGTTCGTGGACCCCGAGCACCGGTTCGAGCTTGGCGGTGAGCCGCTCCTGCAGCGTCGGCGGCTTATCGATGAGCGCCTGTTCTCCGTCGGACGTGAGGCGCGGCAGCGACGGCTTCGCCCGCTCCCTGTCGTCCTCGGCCAGAGCGGCCCGGTAGGCCTCGATGATCGGGCCGTGGAGCCGGTCGGGGAAGCCCGCCTCGCGCAGGCGGATCGCCGGGTCCGCGTTCGTCCCCAGGTCGGGCACGCCGAAGATGTTCGGGCCGTCGTGGTACGCGGCGATGGCCGCGTCCACCCGCTGGTCGGCCGTCTGCTGCCGGCCGTCCTCCTCGGTGAGCCGGCTCTCGGTCTCCTCCAGCAGCCTGGCCCGGTCCAGATCCCGCCGGCCCTGCGTGATCGGCTCGCCGGCGTTCAACCGGTAGTTCGGCGTGACGTTCCCATCGTCGAGGGCCATGGGGTCCACCAGGCTCTCGTCGGGGCGGTGACCGCCGGGCGCGGCGGCCTCCGTCGTCGTCTCGCCGTGCTCGGCGTAAGGAGGCGGGTCCTGCGGAGATTCGTCGGAGCGCTCCGAGTACGCCGGAACCGACTCCGTCGATACGGGCGTCGCGGGCCGCTCGCCGGCAGAGGCGTTCGCCTCGCGGACCGGCGTGGACGTCTCCTCTTCGGAGGCATCCCGCACGTACGCACGCCGGTCCTTCCGCGACGCCGGATCCGGCGTCTCCGTCGCGGGACGCTCCCGGCCGGCCGGCGGGGACGGGTTCTGCCGCCCTTCCTCGGCGGTCGCCGGCCTCGGGGCGGAACCGGTCTCGGTTCGCGCCGGCGTGGGCGGCGTCTGCGCGCCGGGCCTCGAGCCACTACCCGTGGCCGCGCCCGGTCCGCTGCCGGGCCGCGGTTCGGCCACGGGCTCACCGGACGCGGGCGTCCTGCCGGACTCCGTCCGTACGGGCACGGCGGAGGACTCGGCGGGCGGCACCGTGGTCGACCCGGTGAGCGGCTCCGACGGCGCCTCCGCGCGCGGTCCGGCGGATGCCGGGGACCCGCCCGTACGCGTCGTCGTCTCGCCGGGCCGTTCGGTCTCGGGCATCGGGCGGCTGCCGCCCTGGCCCGCGTTCCGTGCCGACGCGGCCGGCCCGGTGGCGCGAGTGCCCGGCTCCGGTCGCGGTGAGGTCTCGGCCGGGGTCGTCGACGTGGTCCGCGGCCGGGGCGGCGGCGTCACGGTCTCCTCGGCGCCCGGCGTGCTCCGCGCCGGCTCGGACGGCCGCACCGGCGTCTCGGCGCCCGAGGAGCGGGGCGGGACCCTGCCGGCGGCGCCCGGTTCGACGCGCCCGCCGCCGGGGGCGGGAGCCGGGGCATCCGGGCGCGGGGACGCCGCGAGGCCGGCTTCCGGCGTCGCGAGGTTCCGCGGGCTCAGCGGTTCGCCGGGGGCCGCATCCGGGCGGAACGCGGGGCTCTCGACCGGCGACTCCGACTCCGATCCCGGCGTGGAACGCTCCAGGGGGGACACCGGCTCCGGATGGGGCTCGAAGGTCACCCGCGGCGTGACGGCGGGCGGCACGTGCTCACCCGACGGAGCCGACGCGGGCCGTGGAAGCCGTTCGCCGTTCTCGCCACTCAGGCCGGTGCTCTCGGGGAGCGGCCTTCCTGCGGGCGGCGGGACGTTACGGCCCTGCGCCGCGGGTGACGTGACCCCGCCGAACGTTCCCGGGTCGCCGGACTCGCCCCGTGGGAGCGGGACTTCCCCACCCGGCCGGATGAGCGGGTCTTCTCTGCCGACGGTGGCCACCGGCTCCGGCCGCCCGGCGGACGGACGCGGCAGCGGCGATGGCGGCGGGGTCCGCGACGAATCCGACGCCGCCGGGGACGCATTCTCCCCGACGCCGCCGCCCGTACCGGGATCCTCCCCGCCACCAGGCGCGTCGTCCGAGGGCTTGAAGCCGGATCCCCGCAGCCGCACCGGATCGATCGACATCGTCCGGTAGTTGAACACCTTCGGCCCCGCTGCCCGCATCATCCGGGCCTGGGCGCCGAAGACCACTCCGCCGACACCGCCGCCGATCACCATTCCGGGGGAGAACTCCCATTCCCCGTAGACCGCCCCCGACGTCAACGTGGAGGACAGCGCCGCACTCGCCGCCCCCTGCACGAAGTCGCCACCGATGTTCTTGATCTCCTGGGCGATGTCAGTGGCGAACACCTTCTTCAGGCCATCGCCGGCCAGATGATCGAACGCACTGCCCAGGCCCTTCAGGCCCAAGCCTGCACCGCGCCAGCCCAGATCGCTCAGCGCGCCCCCCAGCGCGCCCGCTCCGACCATCTTCCAGTCGACCCCGAACGTGTCCGGGTCACCGTCCAGCGCGTTCCCGAGCAGGCTCGCCGTCATCATCATCAACCCGCCGATCGCCGCTTGAAGCGCCATCGAAACGGAAGTGTCTATCAGCAACGCCGCCAGCCACTGCAAGGTCATCGAAATCTCTAGCCGCGCGGCGGCGTAGGCGACCGCCTCCTCCCCCAGCGAGGCACCGCCGGTGAAGAACGCCATCGCCGTCATGATCGCCAGCTGCAGCTCCAGCATGATCAAAGTCATGATCATCTGGAGCTGCGCCTTCATCAGCTCCCGGGACCAGGCCGCCACCTGATCACCCGCCGAGGTGGCCGCGTCGATGATCTCGTTGATGTGATTCGCCCCGGTGCCCCCGCCGGTCAGGTCCCGGATCACCTCCTTATACTGCGCGACCACCTCATCGGGCAGCGCCCCATCGATCTTGGTGAGCGTGTCGGACAGTTGTCCCGGCAGGTTGGCGAGATTGGTGGCGAAGTCGTAGAAGGGCTGGGAGAGCCCGTACACCTCGCCAGGGACCGCCTCTGGAGGCTCTTCCCCCATCAAAACGAGGAAGAGCCTCCGCTCGTCGTCGTTGAAGGCGACGCCACCCCACGGAGCATCCGACACGGTCGTTCCTGCCCTACTTCCTGGTTCCCCCGCCGGCCCCCGGCAGATTCGCGCCCTGACGCCCCGCGGCGTCGGCCACGGCTGTGTTCACCTTGGAGACCTGGTTTTGGACGCGCCGGGCGGTCGCCGTCACCAGCGTCGGGACCGCGCCCAGAGCGTCCGCCGCCGCCTGTCCCGATTCCACGAGCGACCGACGCGCATCCTCTACCGCGCGATAGATCTGACGCCCGGTCTCGTCATATCCGCAGACGTCGCTGGCGCGTGCGAGACCATCCGTGAAGGCCGCGAGGAGGGAGCGCACGTGGTCCGAAACCACCTGCATGTCATCGACAGCCTTCTGTACGCGCGCCGGGTTGGCTTTGTACGCGCCCGTCTCAGTCACCGTCACCATCCTCGACGATCTCGTCGTGCAGCCTCACCGGCCGCCGGCCATTGCGGGGGGCGGGCCGTGCCGGGCCCGCGGCGCCCCGTCCGCGCCGCCCCCCGGCCAGGGCGGACCCGAAGATCTGCTCCCAGTCGATCTTGTATCCGGGGAGCTCACCGGTCTCGTTCCCCTGCGGGACGAGCGCGGAGAAGGTGTCCTTCACCCGCCGGGCCATCGCCGCCCGGCCCTTACCCGCCGCCTCGACGATGGACGCGGCGAGCTGTGACGCCTCCATCGTGCGGAACTGCTCATCCAGGAACTTCACCCGCTGCAACTCGCCTTGCGGGCCGACGGTCACCTCCACCGCGCGATCCTTGGACCGCGCGGTCGATGACGAACTCCCGAGGTCGGCGCGGGCCCTCGCCACCGCAGCCTTCGTCGCTTCGAGGCGTGCTCTCGCCTCGGCGACGCGGTCGTCCCACGACGACTCTTCCGTCTCCACCTTCGGTACTCCTCTCATGCGCCGGCCGACCATCGGATAGATCCGGCCGTTCACCGTTCTCAGCCGATGACGGCCGGTGCGCCGCCTTCGTCCGTGCCCCAGACGTCCTCCTCCTCGGGGAGCCACGTCTCGCGCTCACGTTCACCGCTCTGCGTCTGCTGATGCTCCTCGCCGCCGTACGGGTCGTAGCCGGAGCTGGTGGCGGTGCGGCTCGCCGGCACCGGCTCCTCGTAGCCGCGGCTCTTGCGCGCACGCCGCCCGAGAAGACCGCCGTCGGCGGGGATGATGTCCTCGTCGTCGTAGACCTGGCGCACACGCTCGCCGCTGTTGTTCTTGTCACCGGCCCCCATACCGCCGAGGCCGCCCATGCCTCCGCCGCCCATCGGATAGCCCCCCTGCGCGTCGGTCGCGGCCGGCCCGGCGCCGAGCGCCGCCGACGGCGAACCGAGGGCGTTCCCCACGGACGGCAGGTCGTGCACGGCCTCTTCGTAGGAGGGGCTCGCGGCGAGGCCCGGGACGGTTCCGCCCAGACCCGTTCCGCCCAGACCCGTTCCGCCCAGGCCCGTTCCGCCCAGGCCCGTTCCGCCCGGGAGCGTCATCAGGCCCGGGAGCGCCGTGCCGCGGGGGCCGAGCGGTGTCGTGATGAGCTCGCCGTTCGGCTCGTGGGTGACCGCGCTGCCGGTCCTCGGATTGATCGTGGTGACGCTGCCGTCCGGGTTGTGGGTCGTGATGGTGCCGTCGGGGTTGACCGTCGTCTGGCTGCCATCCGGGTTCGTCAGCGTGTGCCCACCGGTCAGGTGCTCCGTCGTGACCGATCCGTCCGGGTGCGTCGTCGTCTCCAGACCCGTGTGCGGGTTGATGGTCGTGGAGGTGCCGTCGCTGTAGTCCGTGGTGATCGTGCCGTCGGGGTTCAGCGACGTATGACTCAGGGTCTGACCGGGCTGGAGGTGGGGCAGGCCCGTCTGCGGGTCGTAGGTGGCCGAGCTTCCGTCGCCGAAAGTGGTGGTGACGGTGCCGTCAGGGTTGTGGACCGAATGGGTGAAGATTTGGCTGGGCTGCAACTGCCCGCCTGAAAGCTGGTAGGGGTCCCCCTGCGGCTGGAAGAACTGCCGGGCGAGGTCCTGCTGCTGCTTCTGGTCCTCGTACTGCCGCTTCGCCTCCTCCTGCTGCTCTTTCTGCAGCTTCTCCTGCTTGGCCAGCTCCGTCGCCTGCTGCGCCGCGGCCGCCGCCGCGGCCGCATCCGCCCTGTCCTGATCCTGCTTACGCCACTCCTCTTGCTTGGACCGAT
>NZ_JAMXMX010000057.1 GCF_024055725.1 Actinoallomurus spadix
AGGGAGTTTTACGCGGGGGCGTCGGCGCACAGTTATGAGCAGTTGGCGATTGCTCGTGGGTTGCCTGCTGATGAGGCGTCTTCGTGGATGAAGCGTTTCAATGATGCGCAGGTGGCGGGTGATCGTGACGCCTTGAGGGCGTTGCGGGCTGCGTTCGCTGACCGTGTGCGGGAAGAGCGTGAGCGCTGGATCGCGGAAAATCTCGGTGATATCGGTGCCCGGACTGGTGCGGGCCGTGATTCGGTTGCAGGCTCGGAACAGGCCGATGGCACCGCTGGTGGTGCAGCGGGCAGTGAGCCGGTCAAGGGGACGACGACGCCGGGTGACTCCGAGTCCACTGGGGTCGGCGGCGTCGAGGGTGGCACGTCGCGTACCGCTTCTCAGGACGGTACCCGCTCCGGGGAATCCCAGGTCAGGGCAGATGACCCTGTCCCGCATGGGCAGGAGACGCCGGCGTCGGGGGCGGCCGAGACCCGGGCGGACACTCAGGGGACCGGCGAACCTGCCACCTCCCAGTCCGCGCGCGGAACCGAAGGTTTCCGCATTGTGTCGGGCGCGGTGTGGATCGACGGTGAGTTCGACCCGAGTTCGTCCACTATCTCCGTGGGCGGTCGCGCCCGGGACCTGGACCAATTCATACGGTGGGTCGGCAAGAACACGCCGTACGAGCCGAGCGACCCGCTGCTCCTGAACATTCCCGACGCGGGGGTTCGTGGGCCCGACGGCAGTCCGTCGTTCGCCGAAGCCGCCGCCGAGCGTCTCGGCGGGCGCGTCCTGACCCCTCAGGAGACGTCGTCCGGCACCCGCAGCTGGGTGGAGCACCGGCCACCGGCACCAGCGGAGGACGGCAGGCCGCGCACCTGGCAGCCGCCGGCCGACTCGACCAGCGTGAGCGACGGCTCCGCCGCTGAGGGAACCGGTGCTGTGGCGGATCACGGCAATGGTCCGGCCGCCGACCCGTCCGGCATGGACGGCGCCGGCATCGCTCGCAACCAGGGATCCCGCCCGGGTGACGGTTCGACGTCGTCACGGGTCGCGTCCGGTGGCAAGCGCGTCCGCCGGGCGGACCTGGAGGGCGACGGAGCCCGGGAGGTCCCCGCGTCTCCGGCCGGCGGTCAGGAGGAGACCGAGACCCGCCCCGCGCCAGGCGGAGTGTCCGTTGAGACCCCCCCATCGCCGCACATCGAGGACCTGATCGGGAACGTGACGCTGCACGTCACGGCGGATCTCCGTCCGGCGGTGCTCGAGCTGCCGGGATCCACCGAGGATGGCCGGCGGCTCGACCAGCGGACCGTCGAGCTGCTCGCGGGGATCGACCGGCCTGAGCTCGCGGGGATCGTCTTGCCTCAGACGGTGCTCGTCACAGGGCGGGTACGCGACGGTAAGTTGACGGTCGGTGACGTACCGGTGGACCCGGCCGTACTGGCCGCCTTGATCGCGGCCCGGGCACCCGGATACCAGCCGTTCCTCCTGATGCCGGGGTCGAGGCAGATCGCCGGGCCACTCGCGATCGCGACCGGCGGCCCGGTGCTGATCGCTCCGCACGGCGTGCTCATCGACGTCGATGAGAGAACGATGACCGCCGCAGACAGCGGCAAGGCCCCGGTCGGCCGGCCGAATGAGACGCGCTTCGAGGCCTATGTCCCCGTGAGGCAGGGAGAGGGATCGGACGAGCCGGCGTACGCCGTGCTGCCGACGAATTCTTCGGTGCTGACCGCCCCCGCCGAGGCTCCGTCGACCGCCGCGACGACGAGCGCCGCGACGACGAGCGCCGACGAGGCGCACACGGAGCCGGCCGTGTCGAATGCCGGGACCGCTGAGCCGATGACGGACGGGGGCACGCCGAGAACACCGGTGTCACCGCAGCCGCCGGCACCATCGGCTCCGCAGCCGCCGGCACCACCGGCTCCACCGCAGCCGCCGGCACCACCGGCTCCACCGCAGCCGCAGGCGCAGTCGGCGCCGATCAAGGTCGACCGGAGGGCGCTGTCGGCCATGACGCCCCGGCTCGGGCTGCCGTACATGCGGGAGCTGATTGCGGCGATCCGGCAGGCGGCCGCCGCGCAGGGTGTCACGCTGCCCGACGATCAGGTGCTCACCCTGGTGAAGCGGCTGGTCAGCAACTACGCGTACGCGCTGGGTGACAGCACGAACGATGAGAACACGAGCGGACTGATCGTTCGGCTCGGTAAGGCCGAGGTGCTGATCACCTTCGATCCGACGGATCCGCACACTCTCGACAACCCCGCGGGTGCGATGGACGGGCGGCCCGCCACCCTGCCCGCCCCGGACGGGGAGTTCGTCAGCAACGAGACGATCAACTCCGCGTACGCCACCGGCGCGCACGTCCAGACGACCGGCGGCCAGACGGAGCAGACCCGCGGTGCGGTCGCGGTGATGTTCGGAGTCGGTCTGGGAGTGGGCCCCCTGAACATCGTGCGGGCCGGCGCCTCGCTCAGCGGGACGGCGAACCAGTCGAACCGCAGCATGAGCCATGTCGAGGACGCCGAGGGCGGCCACGTCGAGGACTACCGGGGCGATTCGACGCTGCTTGCGTTCCGCCCCAACATCTCGTTCAAGCTGCGCACCGAGCGCAAGGGTGAGACGACGCCGAGCTGGAAGCAGATCAAGCCGGTCCGGATCGAGGATCCGGGTACGCAGGAGCTCCTGCTGTGGGCGCCCGAGCCGTACACGAAGGAACCCTCGGCCGATCCCGTCACCGCGACCGGAGAGGGCGTCGACACCCGACGGTTTCCGCGGCATTTCTACGCCTCGGGGCTCACGAACCTGCCGGCTCTGTTCGACGAGATCCTCGACACGCTGGCCTCACAGGGTCTGCACCTGAAGATCGGCAGCGTCACGCGCGACGAGTTGCTGCAGAAGCTGGACAACCTGAACACCCACCTGGACAAGGCGGTCGACGACAAGAGGGGGTACCGCTTCACGCTGCATGACAAGCACGGTGATCCCCTCGCCATGGTGCAGCTGCACGCCGTGCGGCTGATGGAGGGCACCGAGCGGGTGGGAGCCACCAGCGACAAGGTGCACGTGGAGGTCCCCCGAACCGGCATCGACGGGACCAGCGGCAGTCACACCGTCTCGCACTCGAGCACGCTCACGCCGCTCAACTTCGAAGCCGGCTTCGCTCCGCCGAAGCTTCCGGGGCTGGGGGTCACAGGCGGCTTCTCCGCCGGTTACACCTCCAGCAACTCCGACTCGGTGTCGGCGGGCAAGACGGGCCTGTGGGTGATGGTGCCGCGCTATACGGGCCACACCGCCGCGTACGCCATGGAGTTCGCGCTGCAGGCGAAGGTGATGGTCCGTGATCCCGACCCGACGACGAACCCTCGGACGACGACGAATCCGGTGCGGAGCCGTGGGCTGGTGCGGTTGCCCGAGCCCGAGGCGTTCAAGCACGGGCTCCCGGTCGACCGCGACGCGCTGAAGCCGGAACTTCGTCCCACCGGCGGCACCGTTCCGTACGCCCCGGACGCGCTCACCACCGGTCCCCGCGGCAAGGACGCGAAGGACGCGAAGGACGCGGAGACCGGGAAGGACGCGAAGACCGGCGAGGCGGAGCAGCGTGTCGAGCTGCCGGAGTACCTGTTCGAGGGGAAGGGGATCGGGTTCGGCACCGTCAGGCCCGATGAGCAGACCATCGACACGATCAAGGAGATGATCGCGTCGGCGCTGCGGCCGATGGGGTTCCTGCCGGAGGACGATGAGGACCCGTTCGCCGGCGAACACTGGTACACCCACGGCAACAAGATCATCAGTCGGCTGGACAACGAAGAACTCCTGGACAAGATGGTCTCGCTGTGGGGCTTCTCCTCCCACTACGACTCGATGCTCCAGGACGGCATGAGGTTCACGCTCAAGGAGCGCCGGGGCACCACGGGCGTCGACCTGGACGTCGACTCCGTCGAGGTGGAGATCAAGGCGACGCAGCGAAAGGACACGCCGCCGAAGTACCTGCGGACCACGCCCGAGTGGCACCTCGTCAACCTGCCGATGGGCATGGACACCGCCGGGATGTCCACGAGCCACTCCCGCAAGGCCGCCGTCGGCGCAAAGCTCAGAATCCTGTACCACTTCCTCCAGGGCGCGGGGGGCGGCCTCGAGGCGCAGCGGAGCATCGGCGCCACCGACGCGGTGACCTTCATCAACAACCAGCCCGACCTGCTCGAACATCCGGGTGACGCGCTCGAGGTCTTGCTGACCAACGACTACCGGGTCACTCTGCGCTTCCCCGGCAAGACCAGTGATCTGACCCTTCCCCCGCTGGAGGGGCAGAAGGCGATCGCGCACCTCATGCCGATCGACCTGGCCGAGCAGCCGGCACCGGACCAGATGTCGGTGCCCGAGCTGATGAACGCCGAGAAGTGGACGCCGGCCGAGGTCCTTGAGCAGGGCGTCGTCTTCCACGCGGACACCACCGGCCTCACCGAAGCCGCGGCCTCCATGCTGGGGGACCTGGTCGGACCGGCGGGAGCGGCGAACCAGAACGTGAACGCGTTCGCCGGGCTGACCAATGTGCGAGCCCATCTGAAAGAGATCTTCAACAAGGAGTACACGACCGACCAGCTGGTCGACCCCGGGCTCTTCCGCGATGCGTTCGCGGCGCTGGACATCGCCGGCGACCTGGGCCCGTCCACGTTCGTCGGCGCCACGTCCGACAACTTCGTGCTCGGCATCATCAAGCTGCTGCTGGAGGAGAGCAAGCGCAGCGCCAACAGCGCGTACGGGCTGAGCTGGCAGCAGCTGAACGCCGCCTTCGGCGGCAACGCCGGCGACGTGGTCGCGCTCACCGGCGCGGGCGAAATCAACAAGCGCTGGCAGTGGAATCAGTCGCAGGTCGACTCGCGGGTCGGCGGCAAGGAGTACATCCAGGTCGCCGTCAAGCGGGCGTTCGTGTACCGGGCACCCGCGCACTTCACGGTGGCCGGCCGACTGGAGAAGCACGCGAAACTGCTGCCCTCCTCGCACACGGAGCACGCGCCGCGGGAGGTGAACGACCGCACGCTGCTGTACGTCCTGACCGAGCCCGAGGCGCTGAAGTGGTACGCGGACGGGTCGCTGCCGGTATCGGACGCCGAGCTCACCAAGTCGCTGACCCGCTGGCGCGACGGTGACCTGCGGCTGACCGGTGACGTCGTGGCCGGGATCCTCACCCGGTGGCACACCGACCTGATGGCGCGGCCCAACCCCGGAGTGGCGGAGCCGGAACTCGTCACCGAGCTGGCCCGTGACCTGGCACGGATGCACGGCAAGGGCGGCCTGCGGGTGATGAACCCCGCCACCCGGGAGAGGTTCGGCACGGCATTCGACCTGCCGCTGGCCGATCCGCCCGTCACCGGCCGGCAGATCAAGATGCCGCAGGACCTGGTCGAGTACGCGGCGGGCACACGGACGCTGTCGAACGCGCGGCTGGCTGAGGCGATGACCGCGTGGCAGGCCGGTGACCTGGAGCTGACCGGCGACGTCGCGGCCGGAATCCTGCACCGATGGAAGACCGGGGTGCCCGTCCTGCCGGACGATCTGCCGGACGACCGCGCGGCCATGGCCACGACCCTGGCCGGTCGGCACACCCAGGAGATCTCCCCGGTCCGGGACGAGGCGGTCCGGGAGGCCTTCAACGCGGCCTTCGGCAAGAAGCTGCCCGAACCGCCGCTCCCCTTCGAGGAGCTCCGGCTGCCGGAGTACCTGACGGGCAAGAGCCCGTTCACCGGCCATAGCGGCCTGCGCACGTGGCGGCACCGGGACGGCAGGTCGACGTACCAGTTCGTCAAGGCGCAGGTCGATGAGGTCGCGCCGGGCCTGCTGTCGGCCGGTGCGGAGGTCTGGGACCGCGAGGGCCGGGTCATCGGCCGCCTGCAGGGCGGCGTGGACGCCCTGCAGGCTCTGCTGGCGAAACGCCGTGACCAGACCATGATCGATGAGCTCCTTGGCGAGGAGGGACTGTCCCTCTACCTGGTCCACCCGAACGGGTGGCTGCTGGCGGACGTCGTCGAGGTCAACCTGCGCCTCGCTCTGGGCAAGCCGGAAGTACGGGACTTCGCGCCGGGTGAGAACAACGAGGTCTACTCGCACGGCTATCAGGGCGCGGCCACGTCGACCTCGCGTGACGTCTCCCAGGGCGCGACCTTCCCCCAGTTCTCCGCGGGCGGCCCGCAGAGCGCCAGCGGGGGCGGGTCCGGTGCGGCGAAGAGCTCCGTGGGCAACCACCGAGGGGTCACCCGCACCGAGAACAGCGTCGTCGAACAGACGCAGTACGGGTTCGACCACTACGTCCTCGGCTTCGACACCGAGCTGACGGCGGAGGTACGGCGGCTCGGCATGCCCCACCGTCCGCTGAACAACCTGCTGAACAAGGCGTTCGACGGCTGGACCCACCACAGCGCCACCAAGACCGCCACGATCGACGGCACGCTGGAGATCCAGTTGCCGCGCGCGCTCGCCGAGTCGGGCTCGACGGACACCGCGCACCCGCGGCCGAACTTCACGCCGCTGCCCAAGCTGCCGGAGGACGCCGTCATCACCGGCGTGGTCTTCGACGACACGGTGCGGATCGGCCGTGACCTCCTGGCGCGGATATTCCCCCCCGGCTGGTTCAGCAAGCTGCTCGGCGAACGGCCCGGGGACCCGGATCTGCGGTCCAGCCTGTCCATGCCGACGCTGCTGTCGCGGATGCACCTGGCCGGCCACCTGCGGGACGCGACCGGCGGGGACACCTACAAACTGGGCGACAACATCTTCCGGCCCGGCTCCGACCGCAAACGGGCGACGCTGTCGCTCAAGGGCGACCTCAGCGCGCTGGAGGTGCTCGCCCCCCTCAAGAAGGGCGCCGGCGTCGGCCGGTACACCAAGCACCAGAGCGGCACCACGGTCAGCGCGAGCACCGATCACGCGCGCGGCGTGATGGACGTCGCGGGGAGCGCCCACGGCCCGATAGGCGACCACACGCCCGCCCACTCGTGGAATCCCGGCACCAGCCACGGCCGTACCACGTCGTTCACCGACGCCTCGGCCGGTACCGAGAACTTCCGCCGCGAGCAGCACCCCAAGGAGAAGGGCCCGCTTTACCTGGTCCGGATGCGCTTCCGCGGCCGTCTGATCGCCGACCTGTTCCACCACCACCTGTTCGGTTCTCCCAAGCCGAAGGGCCGGTTCTACAGCGACCCGATCACCGGCTACGTCTACGCGGAGCTGTACCAGGCCGAGGTCAACGAGATCCAAGCCAAGATCGCCGAGGACAACGCCAAGACTCCGCCGGAGCCGGAGTCCTGGCCCGCGATGGACGAGGCGCCGAGCTTCGACCTGGCACCGCTCCTGGCCCGAGCGGCGCAGGAGGGGAGCGCGGCCCAGCAGGCGTTCCAGGACGTCGCGAAGTACATCCGGCGGCAGGTCGGCGGCTACCGGCCGGTGGTGCTGACCGCCGACGAGAGGGCCATCGCCCTGCAGGCATACCAGGCCGTGCTCGACTGGGGGCTGGGCAGCATGCGGGCCGACCTCGAGGCGGCACGCGAGGCCGACCCGGCCGTCGAGGAACCGGACGCGCTCCGGCGGTCCGAGGCGCTGCCGCGGATCCCCGATGGCCCGGCCGAGACCATCCGCGCGGCCATGAACGACATCATCAACGCCGTCAACGAGGTGCACGCCCTCCGGCCGGACAACCCGGCCGGCGCGCCCGTGGCGCTGCCCCCCCTGGTGGCGATCTCGCAGCTCGACCTCGCCGACCTGGGCCGCGACGTCGCGCACACGCTGGGAGCGCACCTACGGGTGGACGTCACCCGCTCCGACGGGACCGTACGGCAGACCTGGAGCTCGCCCGGCGGCAGAACCTCCTTCTACGACCCGGCCACGGCGCGCTGGGAGCCGGGCGCGAGCGGCGGCGGCCTGTGGGTCTTCGACAAGGCCGCTTCCAAGCACCGTGTGTTCACCTCGGCCATGGCCGAACAGCAGGGGCTGCTGTCACCGGAGCTGCGCGCCGAGCTGGACCGCCACGGCCTCGGCTACCAGGAGCTGGGACGCCTCTACCTGAGCGCGCAGGCCCGGCAGCAGACGTTCGAACAGGCCGTACGCGCCGAACTCGGCGACCGAGCGCGCCGCGCGGCCGAACAGCCCCCCGCACTGCCGACGCCACCGCCCGCGCGGGCCGATGGTGAGCAGCCGGAGACCGGGACGTCGTCGGACGCGCACGTCCAACCGGCGGACGCACAGGTCCAACCGGCGGACGCGGGGGCCTCGGGGACGCAGCCGGCGTCCGGCGGCACGGGCGACACCACATCGTCCGTCCCGGCCGTACCGCCCGTGAGCATGCCGAGCGTGAGCGCCGCTCCTCCGATGTCCGGGGACGTCCGCCACCAGACGAGCGGCGAGGACGCGGCCGCCACGTCCGCCACCGGATCGACCGAGCGCACCGGTGACGCGGACGACGCACGACCGCCGGCCGGACGCGCGCCCGCGTCCGACGGGGCCGCCACGGGCGGTACCGAGACGACCGGCAGCCCCGTGTCCGATGCGCGCTTCGCGGCCACGGTGGCGAAACGGATCGTCGAGGTGCCGTCCAGTGTCGAGCGACCCGCGGCAAGCCGGCGGGTTTCTCAGCAGGCCGTGACGCGGGCGCTCGCCTACAACCGGCCTCTCGCCGAACGGGTCGGCGCGAAGGCAGTGGCGGTGGTCATCCCCCGAGGCGTCGCTCTCACGTCTCTGCCCCGCTTCCGCCACCTCGAGGGAACGAACACCGAGGACGGCAGACCGTGGGCCGAGGTCCGCGGGTTCCACGGTGACGGGGTCGTCGCGATCGCGGAGGAGAACCTCCTCGGCGAGACGGAGCCGGGGGGCGTCACATACAGCAGCGGATACTCGTCCGCGTTGCATGAGTTCGCGCACCTCTTCTACGGATTCCTCGATCCCGCGGACCGTGAAATCATCGAGCGGCACTTCGCGGAGAAGACCCAGGCCGGAACGGCCGCGCAGTGGCCGGACGGCCCGCTCACCAACCCGGAACGGCCCGGCAGCAGGAACTACTCCGCGCTGAACGTGCGGGAGTACTGGGCCCAGCTGACCAACGTCTACCTGGGAACGAACACCGGCCTGGACGATTCCACCGGTCTTCCGCGCCACAACACGTTGCAGTGGCTCATCGACCACGAAGGGCCGATGCTCGACCTCCTCGGGCGGATCTACGGCCCGCCGGGAGGCATCGAGGACGCCAACCCCGTCAGCCAGACCCTCGCGGAGGAGTCGCTCTACGAGGGCTACCGGATGTTCATGACGAACGTCCGAGCCCTCGATCCGGAGGCCCGCACAGAGGCGACCGGGGACGACCGGCGACTCACCGAGACCGACCCGCCGGTCGGCGGCGACGCCGAGCGGACGCCGGCCCCTTCGCACACCGATGCCTCAGTGGTCGAAGGCCACTTCGACCCCGTAACACGAACGATCTCGATCGCCGAGAATCCCCATCAGCGTGACTCGGCCGCGTACCCGCACGACGTGGAGCAGACCGCGCGATGGATCACCCGCCACTACACCTTGACGAAGGGGCCGGTCTGGGTGGTGCCGACCCGGAAGGTCCCGGGGCCGGTGACCTCCGGGCCGGGAACGCCCGAACCGGCGGGCGGGCCCTCCTTCGCCGATGAACTCGCGGCGCGTCTCGGCGTTACCGTCGTGGTGGTCGACCCGTTCACCGGAGCGCGAACCGAGCACCGGCCCGCAGCCGGAGCCACCGCGCCGGGCGGCGCCGGGACGAGCCTGCGCGGCATCGAAACCCCCGGCGCGACCGGCTATGGCGCGAGCGAGGCGAAGCCGGCCACCCAGGCCGATGCCGCGCCGCCCGTCGGAGGAGTACCTGAATCGGCCATTGACCTCGCCCCGGAAGGTTTCGCGGCCCCGAAACCCGCCAGAGACATCAATCCCGGGAAGCCCACTGCTTCGATCTCGCGCGTCTGGAAGCGCGCGAAGAAGAGTTTCCAAAACGTGGGGTCGGCGCTGAAACCGGGGTCGAGCTCGCGACCGGAGCCGATCCCGGCGGCGCTGAAACCGGGGGCTCCGCCGACGAAGGCGGCCGAGTTCCTGGCGAAGCTGTCACCGGCCGGTCGAGCCGGGACGCTGGCGTTCCTGCCTGCGGAGACACGGGAGGCCTGGGCCGGTAACGCGAAGTTCGTGGCTGAACTGCGTCGGCTGCTGCCCGACCGCGATAAGCCGGGGCACTTCGTGGCCGTGGTGACGCAGCTGATGCTCATAGTGCCTGCGGAGGTCGAGCAGCCCGCGGCCGCCCGGCGGGCCGGCCATGTGATGTTCACCCGTATGTTCCTTCATCGCCCGGACGCTGCGCAGAAGCTGATCACCAAGGGCGGCCGGGTAGTGATCATCCCGCGTGGCGCAGAGCTCACGTCGTTGCCCGGCTTCACCCATTTCGCCGGTAAGAAGCATGGCGACGGTAGGACCTACGACACCATGCGGGCATTGACAAGCGGCAAGTTCGCGGCCGTAAGTGAGGAGAACCTGCTCGGCTTGTTGGGCCTGATCAAGGGCTCCCGGACCACGGGCTACACCACTTTCGTTCACGAGGTGGCGCACCTCGTTCAGGGATTGGTTCTCGGCCCGGACGCCAATAAGAAGATTCGTCAGCAGTTCGATCACCTGAAGTCGCGCGGCAGTACGGTGCAGTGGCCGGACGGGCTGCCGACCAATCCGGACAGGTCCGGCAGCAGCAACTACTCGACGGTTGATGATCAGGAGCTTTGGGCCGAGGCGACGAACGCCTGGTTCGGGGTGAATGCCGGCATCGATTTGTCAACCCGCCTGCCAAAAAACAACACGAGCGAGTGGGTCGAGCGGCACATGCCGGAGATGGCAGACCTGCTCCGGGACACCTACGGGCCGGGCGACCGCTTCGGGGAGCCGGTTCCCGTCCTGGAGGAGATCTACGGACCGGAGGGGCAGGCTCTCGAGGTCAACCCGCTCCGGCAGAACTACGCGCTAGACGAGCTCTACCGGGGCTTCCGCCGGTTCTCGGCTCTGTCGACCAAGAAACCAAAGCGTTTTCCGACGTCCTCGGATATTCCGCGTTTTCCGACGTCCTCGGATGTTCCGATCGTCGTGGGGGAATTCCGTCGCGCACCACGCATTCGACGCCGTGGTCAAAACTCTGCGACCGGGACCATATTCTTCAACGGTTATCCCCGTGATCCTAAGGAGACGGCCCTTTGGATCACGCGCAATTACCAGCCCGACGAGACGGACGGCTGGAGCGCACGCAGCCGTACCGCCACGGAGCCCCGAGAGGTGCTGGTGGTGGCCCCCGGCGCCGAGGTCGCCGGCCCGGACGGCGAGGACTCCTTCGCCACCGAACTCGCGGACCACGCCGGCCGTACGGTCAAAACGGTGGACCCGGAGACCGGCGCGCAGACCTCGCATCGCCCCTTCTTCGCGTATGCGCCGAAGACCGGACTCGACGTCCTGGCAGGCCGCCAGACCTCCGGCGGCGAGGCTCGCCCACCGGTCGTGACCGCCGAGACCCTGACCGAGGTCCTCGACCGCGGAATCCCGGACCTGTTCGGGTCGAACCCCCCGGCGGGGGTCACCTCGGCTCAACAGCTCTACGACTGGTACGAAGCGCTCCTCGATCTGCATGTCCACCTGGACGGCGTCGGCGACGTCCGGGTCCCGCACGACCATCGCGAGGACGGTCACCTGCGGGCGCACCTGGCCACGCTGTACCTGCTGCGGTTGGGGGCGCCGGTAGGCAAGATCGCGGTCACCGGGTCCTTCCCCAACGGCGCTCAGATGCTGGGTCCGAACTACCGGGAGAAGAGCTGGTCCTACGCCGCGCCCGCCGTCCGGACCTCCTCGGGATGGATGATCCTGGACCTGTCGCTCAGGGCCGGTCTGCAGACGCCGGGTCAGTGGCTCGACAGCCTCGGGGTACACGGCGTTGACCAGGATCTGTTCTTCACCGGTGCCCTGAAGGACGTCCAGGCCGCACTGCGGAGCGAGTACGAGAGGGCTCCGGAGGGCTGGAAGGAGATCGGGGACGGGCTCGTGAGCCCGCTGGGACGTGTGGCGGCGGTGATCACGGAGCCGCATCTCCTAGGGCACCCGATGGACGCACGGGCGCGCACGCTGCGCGAGACCGACGCGTTCGTGCGCGGCAGGCTCCTTGATCACGTTCTGGCGGCGCGGGAGTCCGACTACGTCCAGCACGCCCGGCGACTGCTGGAGAGCCTGCGGGACGCCGGCCGGTGGGGGATCGGGGCGGAGCGCATCCTCAGGGGCGCGTTGCCGGGGGCCAGCCCGCTGCGCGGCACGTTGTCGCGTTACCCGGACCTGGATCCGCTGCTCCGGCAGGTGCTCCGCGGTCGCCATGCCGAGGTGACGACGGCCCTGTTCCCGGAAGAACAAGGTGGCCGGCAACGCTCGGTGAAGGAGGCGGCCGCCGCGCTGGCCCGCACTTCGGTGTACGCGGGCCGCCTGTCCCCCACCGCGGCTGGGAGTCATTCGTCGCACTTGCGGGACAGCTGGCCGCAGTGGACGAGCGCTCCGCACGCGGAGCCCGAAGTCTCCGCCTCGCCGGGCACCTCGGTGCCGGCTCCTCACCCGGCCGGGCCGCAGGTCGGGGGCGTGCCGGGGCTTGACTCGCACGACGAGCAGGTCCTGTGGGCGGAGGTGCGCGCCGAGCTCGCGGAGCTGAAGGTGGGGCTCGGCGCGGAGGAGGAGGCCGAGCTTCAGAGTCGGTTGCCCGAGCTGCATCGGCAGCTGAATCCGCAGGGGAAGCGCACGCTGCGGCAGATCGGTGAGAGCATCGCGCAGATTTACGGGACCGGGCGGGTGGCCGGTGGGGAGACGTTTGAGGAGATCTTCCGGCTCGGGCGGCCGGTGGTCCTGCCTGGTGGTGCGCCAGATGGTGGGTCATCCTCAGTGCAGGTTTCAGGGGATTCCGTTGTTGTGGAGAGTTCTGCCGGTTCGTCAGCGGTGTCCGCGGCGGCCACGGCGTCCTCTTCGGCGGCCTCGGAGGTCTTCAAGCGGGTTGGTCGCCGGGGTGTCGTTTTCGGGGGTGTGGACTTCTTCCTGCAGCCGATGGCCGGGTTCGATGAGGCGTTGGTGGAGTCGTTGCGTGCTGCGGGAGTGGAGGGTGCGCCTGGCACTGTGAATGCCTTGAATGGGTTTGTGGCCGAGAGGGCGACGGCGGCAGATGTGCCGGCTGAGTTGTCGTCGGTGGCGAATTTCAAGGACCTGTTGGCGGATGGGGCTCGTGGCGGCTGGGTCGATCACGGGAAGGCGATGGTGGTCGGGTGGAATCTGGTGCCGGTCACCGTGGTGGGTGTGGATGGTGTGGTCCGCCGATATGGGCCTGATTCGCCGGGGGGCGTGTTGGTGGTCGAGGATGAGGGAGGGAAGTTCCTCGCCGGGGTGCGGTTGCTGAGGGTCGGGGATCTGGAGATCGATCTGGCCGCGGGTGGCGAGGTCCGCAGGAACGGGGAACAGATCTGGCTGTCCCGCCTCGAGCGCAAGATGTTGATGTTCTTCGCCAACAATCACGGTATTCCCGTGTCGAGAGACGAGATCATCCAGGCGGTCTGGGCCGGTCAGGATACCAGGCACTTCTCCGATGTCCTCCGTGCTCTCCGTGACAGAATCAGGGACGTTTCGGGTGAATCTCAGCTGATTATTCCGGTTAACACGGATAAGGGCCTGGTCTGGCGTTTTGGGCCGCGTGAACTGGGTGCGTCGGAGACCGCGGTTAAGTGG
>NZ_JAMXMX010000058.1 GCF_024055725.1 Actinoallomurus spadix
TCGATATGTACGGCGGTGCGGAGAGCGACGCGGGATCCTCTTTCAACGTCGTCGATATGTACGGCGGTGCGGAGAGCGACGCGGGATCCTCTTTCAACGTCGTCGACATGTACGGCGGTGCGGAGAGCGACGAGGGAGCCACTTCCAGCATCGTCGACATGTACGGCGGTGCGGAGAGCGACGCGGAGGACGGCGCGCGGTCCGCAGGCGACGCCGGCGGCCCGGCGGTGACCTTGACCAAGCCGACCGGCCCGATGGAGACGCGGCGGGCCAGGCCGCTGACCACGGACCAGTACGAGGTGATCGACGAGCGCGGTGACGGTGTGCTGTTCCGCCGGCCTGGGGAGCCTGTTCTGGCGCGGCGCTCCCCGGGGGCGTGGGAGGGGGCGTCTGCCGCGCCGGAGTTCACCATGCTGGCGCAGGAGTATGTGGAGACGTCGGTCTCCGACCGGCCGCGGTTGAGGATTTCTGCGGACAGTACGCTCGCCGTCGAGGATGGCGTGGCGGGGCAACGGGTTTTCGCGACGGAGGCGGCCGTCGCGGAGTCGAACGCGAAGTTGAGGCGTGCGGGTCACATCGTCGCCCTCAAGGTCGATCGCAAGAAGGCCATCGTTTTGCCTGCCGAAGACGGGGAGAGCCGGCGCCTGTTCCTCGTCGAACCGGAGTTCAAGCCCCTCCCCGGGCAGTCCCAGGATGACGGCTCTCGGCAGTTCACCGAATACTTGAACGCCACCGGCCGGGTGTCGCACCTGGTCTTCGGCGGCCGGGAGCGCGGTCCGGTGACCACCGCGCCGGTCAACGCGGCCGACCCGACCGAGATCATCGGTACCCATTACCTCGCCGAGGCTCTGACGCGAATGGCCGACGGGAAGATCCCGCCGCAGAACGTGACCCCAGGGTGGGCGGCCGAGCAGATCCGCCAGGACGCCCGGCCGAGCGGTGGGGGCGGTGGCCCGCTCCCCGGCGAGGGGTACGGCAGTGCGCTCGCCCTGTCCGACACCCCGAGCCCGCGCCGTGGCGCCCTGTCCTATGCGGCACGCCTTCTCGGCATCAACGAGCACGCGTGGGCCGATGTGGGCGAAAGCTATGCGGTCCAGTCCGTCGCCGCACCGGGGGACGGGGGAGGGCCGGATCTGACGCGTAACTTCGCCAAGCCCGGTTCCGACCCGGCCAAGCATGTCGGTTACCACTTCGCGACCGTCGTGCTCCAGAGCGAGGACGGTAAGACCCAGATCACCCTGGAGAACCACGCGCGGAAGGCGTCGCCGGCGTGGGAGGCCGTGCGCCGGGAAACGGTCGAGGCGAATCTGAGCAACTACACGCTCGACGAGTTGAAGCAGATCACCGAGGCTCTGAAGGAAAGACGCGCACAGCACGGCGGGGACAGCACCGACCCTGTCCGCAAGGAGCTGAACGGCTACTTCTATGCGGCGGGGGCGTTGGTCAGGGCCAAAGAGGCCCAGGAACGGGTGCTGAGCACGGCCGAGGGGTCCGCGGAACGCGCGGCGGCCGAAGCGGCGCTGGACAAGCAGATCCGGGGCGTCATCAGCGGTCTGGAGAATCTCGAGGAGGTGCTCGGTCAGCTCATCCCGGTCAAACGCCAGTGGTACATGCGGATGCTCTCCAAGCGTCCCGGTGAGAGCATGCACGACGTCAGCGCGGGACTGCTGGAACCGGGACCCGCGTCCGTCGCCAACCCGCTCACCTCCGTCGTTCTGCTCGGCCACTACCTTTCGCCCGCGCCCGTCAGGTTCATGGCGGGCGCCGAAGTCGACAAGAATCACTTGATCTCCTTCGTCAGGGTGGTGGCCAAGGTCGGCTTGTGGAACCACGACCACAGGATCGACCTGCCGTCCGTCACCATCACCGGCCCCGCCACGGCGCGCGGCCGTTGGAGCGAACAGACGGAGGCCGCCGAGACTGCCTTCCTCGAGCTTCTGGACGGCGAACTGCAGGAGCGTCAGGCCGACAGCGAGGGGCCGCACCTCACCGCCGGGCACTTCATGATCACGAAGACCGCCGGCGACACGGTCACGGTCTCGTTCGATGATCACCGCGGTGGGCCGCGCCGGGTGGACACCCGCGGTGCCCAGCGCGAGGACCGCGCCGAGCCCGGCCCGCAGACGCGGCGCCGTCGTTGGCTCGATCGCCTGGTGCGCAGGCCTGGAACTCAGAGGAGTCCGCTTCCGGACGCGAGGTTGCGGAACGGGCGAGCGGTTGCTCGGGGGAGTGGTAATGAGCCGCGGTGGCATGGGGTCGTGTCGCCGGAGGGGCGTCATGTGGGAGATGTGTACTTCCCGGCTGCCGATGCGGAACTGCGGTCGTTCTATGGAGGTTTTCAGGGTGCGGGGTTCCGGTTCTGGCGGGGGGCGCCGGGCCGTGAGGTGAGCGTGCGGCTGGAGTTGCCGGTCAGTGATCGTTCCAGTGCGTATCTGCTGGCGTGGCATGGTTCGCAGCCGCCGCGGGATGAGGTCGGGGTCGTGCGGGCCACGGCGCGGGAAATCGTCGGCCAGGGCTTTACGACGTTGTTCCTCGTGCGGTGCACGGACGCTACTCCGGAAGCTTCGCCGGAGTTGGCGAGGGTGGCGCGGGATCATGGTCTGGCGATTTTCAATTGGCGTGGTGGGGCGGCGCTGACGCCGGAGGAGTTCCATTCGTTGCCGGATGAGGCGGGTCGGCCTGGGTTCGTTGAGGCGTATCGGGAGGATGGGGGTGTGGATTACTACGGTCCGGCGGGTGAGGTTGCCGGGGCGGTGCCGACGTTCCTGAGGGAGTGGCAGCCTGCGGAGGATCCGGAGGGCGGCTCGGGGGCGCCGGATGCGCCGGATGCGTGGTTGTCTTCGCCCGCTGCGGGGCCTTCCTCACGGCCCGGCCGCCTGCCGGGCGGATCCCCGGACCAGGGGAGGAATCCGCTGGAGGAGGGGTGGCCGGTCGGCCGCCGGCTGACGGTCATGGAACCGCGTTCCGGCGACCTCGCCGATCTGGACCTGGTGCCGCTGCACGAGGTGCCGGATATCGGTGAGACCTCCGGGGAGCCGTTCGTCTGGGAGCGCTCGCATCCGTCTCACTCGGCGCCGTTCACGTACGAGATCGAGCGCACCGGTGTGATCAGGCTCCTCGGAGGACTGTCACCCGATGACTGGACGAGCTTCGGACACGATTTCGTCCACGAGCCGACCGGCGCCTACCTGCGGGGGGACAACGGCTGGATCGGTCACATCGGCAATCACGGCGCGCTGCTGGGGCAGCTGTACTCCATGGACCCGGCGGCCCGGCCCCACCGGCTCGTGGTGGATGAGACCGCCATGTACCTCGTGCCGCTCGAGGAGAGCGGTATGGCCGTCCGCATCCCGTTGCGAGACGGCACTGGGGGGGCGTCAGGCTCGGACGCGACACCGCTCGTGCCGTGGTATGTGGCGAACGGCGGACTCGGTGACGGTTCCGTGTCGTCGGTCGACGACGTGGTGGACGGGTCACTGCCGGGCGGCCGGCCCGACGAGGCGGTCAGCCGCTGGATCGATGCCGTCACCTCGGGCATGGCGTCGTCCGTGGCGCGTGCGGTCCGCAAGGAGATCCTCGCGGTGCTGGCGGAGAAGGAGCCCGCGCGATGGGAGCGGCTGCTTCTCCACGGTGAGTTGATCGTCGAGGAGAACACGCGGGTCAAGCTGTCCTTCTCCGTGGAGGAGGCGAAGTTCGCGTCGCCGGAGGAGGCGGGGACCGACCCGGGCTACCAGACGTACTTCAGCAAGTACGGCGACACCACGTACGCCGAGCAGGACTCGCGCGAACGCCGAAGCGCCAAGCACGGGCAGATCGAACCGATCCTGTTCCTTCCGGTGGCGGTTCAGGTGGCTCTGTCGCACTTCTCGCCGGTGTTCAAGGCGGGAACGGAGCGCGGCTACGGTTCCTGGCAGACCATCCTGATGGAGGTCCAGTCGGGGAACCGGGTCATCACCAACGCCACGCACGGTCACACGGCACGAATCCGGGTGCGGGCCACCGTCGACCGGGCCGAGGGGCCGGATCTCCTGCTCCCCGGCAAGGCGCGACTGGCGTTCCCCAAGGTCTACACGTCCGCCGCCGAGGCCGCCGTTCTCATGGCGCGACCCAAGAACGGCCGGCACCCGGTCGTGCCGGTCGTGGACCCGGACGTGCTCCATGGCATCGACCATGCGGTGACCGCGATCGTGCCCGAGCCGCTGCTGGCTGGGCTGCGCAGCGTCCTCGATCACCTCGGGCTCCCCGCGAAGGGCGTCGACGAGATCGTGCAGGAGGTCGCCGAAGAGTACGCCAACGAGAAGACGTTCAAGGACCGCAGCCAGTGGTGGCTGACCGACAGCTGGGTGACGAGCCTGGTCGCCAAGAAGATGGCCACCCTCTCCGAGTTCCAGGGACATCTGGAGTTCAGCGGACGGCCGCACACCGTGCGCTACGTGACGACCACCGATGAGGAGGTGCTGCTCCGCAACGACATCGCGGACACGGTGCGGATCGCCGACGGCCAGAAGTACAGCACCGGGGCGAGCACCACTCCGGGCGTCGCCTTCGGCATCGAGCTGGGCCGCCATATGGCCACGCCCAGCGTCGATCTGCCGAAGCTGAGTTCCTCCCACGAGTATGGGCGCACCCTGACCACCGGAGGCCAGCTCAAGAACGCCATCATGCGCAAGGACCGTCTGGTCCGCTACCAGACCGAGTTCCTGATGACGGTCCGGGTCAGATCCGGTCACGGCGACGTATCGTTCACCCTCCTGGTCACCGGAGAACTGGGGATCGGCCTCGCGCACGCCAAGGAGTTCGAGCGCAACGCTCTCGGCGGAGCGCTCACCGGCTCCGGGCTCATCCCCGCGGAGCAGCCGAAGGCTCCGGGGGCAGCGGAAGAACTCGACACGCCCGCCGGGTCCACGGCGCTCGAGGAGCGGTCACCGGCGGCGATCGGCGAGAGTGCGCCGGTCCAGGGTGAGACGACCGGTGAGGACGCGGCGGCCCGGCCGGAGGTGGCAGCAGGGCCGGAACCGCAGGAGCCGACGACGGCCGCCGGTGAGGCCTCCACCGCGCCGGAGCCCGGGACCGGGCGTTCGGCGCCGTCTTGGGCCGACTTCGCGCAGTGGCTGAGGTCGCGGTTCACGGACGGACGCCCGCCCGAGCCCTTCCCCGACGGCGGCGTACGGGACACCGGCGACCTCGTCGCGCTGGCCGGCCGAGGGCCGATCGAGATCGTCCTTCCCCCCGCGCTGCACGATGCGTACGTCCCCCACTGGCTCGACGCGCAGGGCGGTTGGCAGGCGCTGTACGCGCATCCCGGCGTCACCTGGGTCCTGCCGGCGGAGGAGCACGCGTTCCTGGTCTCGCGTGAGGACTCCGGTGGCCCCGGACCGGTGTGGCGGTACGTGCTCAACGAGGACGCCCGGGTGGTCGGCGCGCTTCTCATGGACGACCTGGAGGGCGAGCGGCAGCCGCGCTGGTACGTCCCCAATCCGGCGGCGGACAGGCCCATGACGGCCGAGGCGCCGCGCCCGTGGTATGAGGATCTGCTGCCGCCGCTGCACGCGGCGGGGCTGACGGCCGTCATCGACTTCTTGAACTCGGGCGGGACGCCGCAGGTCCAGTTGACCGAGGCGCTGCAGGGCAGGCTGCGGGATCCGGGCGAGGACCGGACCCTGCACGAGGCCGTCGACGCGCTGCTGGCGGAGCCGCGGATCCAGGTGCTGGCCCCCGACGGCAGGCGAGTGCCGGAGCAGGAGGGCGGAGAGCAGGCCGGCGAACGACGCTTCGTTCTCGACGAGCGCGGCCAGGCCCACGGTCCGCTGCGGACCTGGCACCATGTGGTGCACCCCCGCGAGCCGCTCGCGCTGGCCGCCCGTACCGGCCTGGGCCGGGGCATCGTGCGGGAGATGCCGGGCCGGGAGAAGGTCTACCGGGAGATCGTCGACGAGCTCGCCCGGCAGATGCGCACGGCCGGCGTCGAGGGCAGGATGTCCGCCGCCGCGCGTCAGCATCTGGCGCGGGCGCTGGCCATGAAGTTCGGGGTGCCCGGTGGCCGCGGCACCGCCGCGGACGGCGTCGACGGCGACATCAGCCACGAGGTGACGATCGACGGATACACGTTCACCGCGGTGCTCCACACCGAACTGCGGGCGCTGCGCCGGGACCCGGTGGCCGAGGTGAACGTCAGCCTGGACACCCAGCGTAAGAACGTCGCGGGGGTGGACACCGAGGACAAGAAGGGCCGCGCCGTCGGCGCCGGGTTCAAGATCAGTTTCCGGGTCAGGATCAAGGGCCTGTTCAGCCTCGACGTGCACCTGCTCGAACTGCACGGTGAACGCGCTTGGCACCACAAGATCGGTGTCGCCACCGGGGTCAAGGAGTACCGCCGCGCGCGGACGAACGGAGACGCCACCCGTTTCGAATACGAGACCGTGTACAGGCCGGCGGTCACGACCAGGCGTGCGTCCGGGGAGCCGGTCGCGGCCCGGGTGTGGGAGCGGTCCGGTGACGAGTACTGGACCGCCGTAACCGTCTCCGACGAGCACCTGCCCGCCAAGCCGCTCCCCGCCGACGAGATCCTGACCTACGGCCAGGTCACGGTGAAGACCGGGCCGATGGACGAAGAGGGGTTCCGGCGGCTGGCCGCCCCGCCGGGGAAGGACAGGGGCGAGGAGTTCCATCTCAAAAGCCTGACCGGTGTCCATGTCGACCTGACCGGCGCGAACGAGATCTCGGCGAATATCGCCGAGCTGGTGGGCGCGCACAACAAGGTGCGCGGGGTCAGACCGCAGGACGACGCGTTCAAGCAGGTGCTCGCCGCGCTCGTGCCGTCCGGCCGCCGGTACGGTGCCGCGGAGCAGATCCTGCGTACCGGAACGCGCACGTTCCTGGAGTCCAACGCCCGGCGCCTGCTGACGCACACCGCGGCCGGCTTGGCCGGGTCCAGCGTCCTGCCCTCGCCCACGACCCGCCGTGGCCTGCGGATTCCGCTGCCTTCGCTCCCCCACGGATGGCGGCAGGAGGTCAGGGTCTGGGGTCGGACGTTCAACGTCCGCCACGAGCAGACGGTCAAGGGCACCACCCTGGAGCAGTACAGCGAGTCCGACCTGCGGTTCGGTGAGGAGAACGCGACCAGTTACGGTGTCGACACCTCCGCCGGCCCGGCCGGTGTGTTCCAGCACCGCCCCTCCGGGGAGGGCGACGACGCAGGGCACGAGCCGACGAGTGATGACGCAGGGCACGAGCCGACGAGTAATAAGGCGGCCAGCGGGGCTTCGATCGGCCTCGTCGGCGGCGGTGAGGCGTCCCGTGGCCGCAGCGAGAAGGAGATGGGCGGTGCGCTGGACCTGAACCTGGGCACCTACTCGGGTGACGGCGAGCAACTCGGCGCGGATGTCGTCTACACCATCGAGTACCGGCGCTGGCGCGATGTGCGCGGCAAGCGCAAGCTCCTTGACGCCTTCCGCAGGGGCGAGGGGGAGAATGTGCGCGGCGCGCGCAAGCTCCTTAACGCCTTCCGCAGGGGCGCGGGGGAGCGGGTCTCCTACCGTGCCCAACGGCACGTGAAGATCACTCGGGGGGTCGAGCTCCTGGTCCCGTACGTCCTTGCCGCCGACCATGGCCTGCCCGTGCCGGCCCGAGACGACCTGCCGTCCGCGAAGGGCGAACGTCACTACCTTCACGACGACCTGGCCATGGCCGCCGCGCATATCGAGGAGGTCGACGCGGCGGACGTCGTCGACACGATCGAGGCACTGCTCGGCGGGAACGTGGACCCGGACGTGCTCACCGCGATCGAGACGGCCTACGACGAGGAGGCGATCCGCAGCCAGTACAAGACCGCGCGCCGAGGCGGAATCCCCCGCATCTTCACCACCCCCGCCCCGATGTGGGGTGAGGGCCACCGTGTCTGGGACTACCTGAAGATGGACGCCCGCACCGGTGGCACGCTGCACATCGGGACCCGCGTGATCGCCATCGAGGACTCGATCACCTACCGGCGGCCCAGGCCCGATGTGAAGCTGACGACCGGTGGGCAGGCGTTCGTCCAGATCGGTAAGGACCGGAGCAGGGGGCACGGCTGGCACGTCGAAGGATTCGGCGACGGCCGGTGGGCGACCGCGCCGTTCGGTCTGCGACCCGCCGGTGGTGCAAGCGCGACGTACGAGCGCAGAGACGCGGTGAAGACCGGCCTCGAATCCACCGCGCGGGACGTTCGGCGTGCCACGGCCAAGGACACCGCACAGGAGTTCTCGCACAGTCTCCGGTACCGCGTTGAAGTGTTCTTCCGGTACTCGCCGAGCGAGCTCTTCCAGCGGTCCGGGCAGGTGGCGAAGCTCCTGCCCCAGCTCGTGGACGTTCTTTCTCGGGGAGAGGCCCACCGGATGTGGCGGCACCTGTTCCCCGCCGGCACTCCGGCGGCCGCCAGCCGGGATGTACACGGCCGGGCAAAGGTCCTCGTGCCCACTCACCTGACCGCTGCCGGTCCGAGACCGGACGCGGCCGGGACGCCGGTCGAGATATCGCCGGCGCTCACGCGCACGCGGCCGCCGGCTCCCACCGCACTGGCCACCTCGCTCGCCGAACACGTGCACGCCATGACGCTGCCCGGAATCGAGCACCTGGCACGCTGGGCACCGGCCGCCGCGATGCCCCGGCGCCGGATCGACGAGGCGGCAGTGGCGCGGGGTGTCGCACCGACCACCAAGGGGTTCGGCCCCGCCCACGAGAACACCCTGACCGTCGATATCGCACTCGACGAACGCGATGCCGCCGCCAACATCGACAAGCTGCTGCGCGGCACCTACCGCATCCCGCTCGTCGGCGGTGACGACCTCACGCTTCAAATGGTGCCCACCCGGGGACGATGGAAGACGCGGGGCGGTTTCACCGGGCTCAACTTCCCCGAGCACTCTCAGGAGCCGGCGCGGGAACACGAAGCCGAACGGGGATGGACCTTCGCCGGCGAAACCAACGTCGGCCACGCGTTCGCCCGGCCGATACAGGAGGGCGCCGACCAGCCCATAATCGATCCCGGGGGGTCGTACAGCAAGGCCAAGCGGAAAGCCCGCATGTACAAGAACTCGGCGGGCGACTACGTCGAGTCCAACCGGCAGCGCGATGACGACTATGACTACTACGTCTTCGACGCCCGGTTCTACGTCAGCGGCCCGCGCGGGCACCACGTCGTCCTGGACGTTCCCGACGGCTTCATCGGCATGCTCCCGGTCACGGTGGCCCGCCGGCTGATCAACGACCTCGGGCCGGACCTGGAACGGCCGCCGCTGGGCGATGCCGAGCTACCGGCCTCCTGGGCCGAGAGCGGCACCCTCCCTCCCGAGGCCACCGCCGAGATCATCGACCTGGCAGGAGGCATGGCGGCGCTGCGCGGCCGGACACTGCGGCTGTGGACCCGCACCGACCACCTGGCGACGGCCGCCGCGACGGCCAAGCGGATCACCACCCAGACCGGCATACCGGTCGAACTGCTCACCCGCGACACCGACGGAACGATCAGCCGGTACCCGCAGAGCGCACCTCAGGCCCCGCGGCCGGTGACCACGTCGCCCGACGAGCCGGGCGCGGCCGTCAAACCCTCGCTGAACGGGCTCACGGGTCCGGCGGATGAAGGTCCGCCCGCCTCCGCGCCCCTCATCGACGAGGACCGGCAGGTCTCCCTCGCCGACCTCGAACGCGCCGGGATCGATCTGACGCCCGCGCAGCGAAGCCAGGCGATCCTGAGCGGCGGCCTACGCGGAGCGGACCTGACGCGCGTCCAGCGCTCCCGGCCGGCCGTGGAGATCGAGCCCGTGGTTCCCGAGCCGCCGGTGGTTTCTTCGGTGTCGGGTGGCCGACGTTCTGTGGTTTGGGGGAGTCGTGGCGAGCCACGATGGCGTCGGGTTGTTTCACCGAATGGTGATCGTGTCGGAGATGTGTTCTTCGATGATGCTGATTGGGCGTCGCGGGCGCCGTTTTATTGGGCTTTGCGGCATGCGGGGTTTGTTTCCTGGCGGGGGGTGCCTGGCCGAGAGGTGGCCGTGCGGGTGGAGGTGCCGGTCGATGATCGTTCCGGTGTGTATCTGCTGGCGTGGCATGGTTCGCAGCCGCCGGACGAGGTGGGCGTCGTCCGGGCCACGGCGCGGGAGATCGTCAGCCGGGGCTTCACGACATTGTTCCTTCTGCGGTGCACGCATCCTGGTGTGGCGCCGTCCGCCGAGTTGAGCCGGGTGGCCCGGGACTTCAAGCTGACGATTTTTGAGTGGCTCGGTGTGCAGGCGCCGACGCCGTGGTGGATTCATTCGTTGCCGGACAAGGAGGGTCGGCCTACCTCTGTTCGGGCGTATCGCGCCGACGGAGGCGTCGACCACTACGGTGCCGCGGAGGACTCTGCCGGGGTGGCCTTGGGTGGCGTGGCCGATCGGTTGGGGTATCCGGCGAGGGAGTTGTGGAACGCGCCGTCTCCCCAAGCGACATCATCCGTGCCTTCGCTCGCCGCGGTCCCCTCTTTGGCGACGTCGGGGAGTTTTGTGCGGGTTGGTCGGCGGGGTGTTGTGTTCGGTGAGGTGGAGTTCTTTTTGGCACCGATGGTGGGGGCCCGGGGTGATGGGTTCGGTGAGGCGTTGGTGGCGTCGTTGGGTGCTGCTGGGGTGGTGGGTGCGCCGCGCACGGTGGGTGAGTTGTATGCGCGGGTGAGTGGTCTTGCGACGGAGGAGGATATGCCGGTTCCGCCGACGGTGGAGGGGAGGGAGCTGGCTCCGCGTTTGTTGCGGGAGTTCCGCGGGCTGCTGAGGGGTGATGGTGGTGG
>NZ_JAMXMX010000059.1 GCF_024055725.1 Actinoallomurus spadix
GACGAGGGGGCGTACGCGGAGGCGCTGCGCCTCCACGACAAGGGCGGGCGGCCGTTCGAGCGGGCCCGCACCGAACTGCTGTACGGGGAGTGGCTGCGCCGCGCCCGCCGCCGCTCCGACGCCCGCGGACCGCTGCGGTCGGCGCTGGAGGTCTTCGAGGGACTCCGCGCCGAGCCGTGGGCCGAGCGGGCGCGGGCCGAACTGCGGGCGACCGGCGAGTCCGCCGCCACCGCCCGTCCGGCCGCCGCGGACCTGCTGGAGCGGCTCACCCCGCAGGAGCTGCAGGTCGTACGGCTCGCGGCCGAGGGGAACAGTAGCCGGGACATCGCCGCGCAGCTGTTCCTCAGCCCGCGGACGGTGGAGTACCACCTCTACAAGGCGTATCCGAAGCTCGGCGTGTCGTCCCGCCGCGAGCTCGCCCGCCTGGAGCTGGCCCGGTAGCGACCTATACTCCGGGTCCATGGCGGAGGATGCGCTTTCCCCGGACCCCGACCTGGTCCGCGCGTTGCAGGCGCTGTCGAACCCGATGCGGTTGCGGATGCTGTCGTGGCTACGCGAGCCGAATCGGCACTTCCCGCCGGAGCAGGCGATCGCCGACCAGCTCGAGGTCGGGGTCTGCGTGAGCCACATCCAGGCCAAGGCGGGCCTGGCCCAGTCGACGGTGTCCGCCTACATGGCCGAGCTGCAGCGGGCTGGCCTGGTGCGGGCGACGCGCGTCGGCAAGTGGACGCACTACCGGCGCGACGAGCAGCGCATCGCCGAGCTCGTCGCCACGCTCGGCCGTACGCTCTGACCTGCGCCGGACATGCTCGCCGTGGGTGCCGGGTTGATCTCATATCGAAGATCTGCG
Source organism: Actinoallomurus spadix (assembly GCF_024055725.1). Lineage (GTDB taxonomy): Bacteria > Actinomycetota > Actinomycetes > Streptosporangiales > Streptosporangiaceae > Actinoallomurus > Actinoallomurus spadix. The sequence continues at coordinate 851 of NZ_JAMXMX010000059.1, forward strand.
ATATTTCGATGTGTTCGCCACGGTGACGGGAACGAGGAGATCTTCGATGGGCGACCTCAACGGTCTGGATCTCGGGACGTTCGGGATCTACACCTTCGACTTCGAGCACCAGCCGGCCCCACTGATGCGTGACTCGATCCAGGAGCTCGAGCGGCTGGGCTGGCGGGCGCTCTGGTTCCCCGAGGTCGGCGGGCGCGAGGCCCTCACGCAGGCCGGATACCTACTGGCCTGCACCGAGCGGATCCACATCGTCAACGGCATCGCGCAGATCTGGGCGCGCGGCGCGCGGGCCGCCCACGGCGGCGCCCGCCTCCTGGCCGACGCCTACCCGGACCGGCACGTGCTCGGCCTGGGGTTCGGCGGCGAGCAGCGGCCGGGCGTCAAGCCTCTGGCGGCCATGCGCGCGTACCTCGACGAGATGGACGCCATCGAGGCGGCGAGCCCCGCACCGCGCGCCCCGACACGCCGGGTCCTGGCCGCGTACGGGCCCAAGATGCTGGAGCTGGCCCGCGAGCGCACCGCCGGCGCGCACACCTACCACGTCACGGTCGCCCACACCCGCCAGGCGCGGGAAGTCCTCGGCACGGACGCGTTCCTGGGCGTCGAGCACCCCGTGCTCTTCGAGACGGATCCCGGGAAGGCCCGCGCGATCGCGCGCGAGCACCTGCACACCTACCTGACGACCCCGTACAACATCGCGAAGTTCCGCCGGCTGGGCTACTCGGAGGAGGAGATAACCGGCGGCGGCAGCGACCGCATCGTCGACGACCTCGTCTTCTGGGGCGACCCGGACACCATCGCCGAGCGGCTCCGCGGCCACGTCGAGGCCGGCGCCGACCACGTCGCCGTCCAGGTCATCGGCGTCGAGCCCGGCCGGTCGGCGATGCCGCACTGGCGGACGCTCGGCGACGCGCTCCTGCCCCGAACCGGCGCCTGACCCCGGGACCCGGCGTGGGCACGGCCCGTACGGGCGGCGCCCACGCCGGACTCGCTCAGGCCAGCGACGCGTCGAGCGTGATCTTCGTGCCGGCCAGCGCCTTGCTCACCGGGCAGTTGGCCTTCGCCTGCTCGGCGGCGTTCTGGAAGTCCTCGGCTGACAGGCCGGGCACCGACGCGCGCACGGTCAGGTGGATGCCGGTGATGCCCTCACCCGGCTGGAAGGTCACGTCGGCGCGGGTGTCGACCGACTCCGGCGGCGTGCCGGCCCCGGCGAGACCGTGCGACAGCGCCATCGAGAAGCACGTGCTGTGCGCGGCGGCGATCAGCTCCTCCGGGCTGGTCTTCCCCTCGGGCTTCTCCGCCCGGGACGGCCAGTTGACCTCGAACTCCCCGACCTTCGAGGAGTCCAGCGACACCTTGCCCTGCCCGCCCATGAGCGGGCCTTCCCAGTGAGCGTTCGCGGTACGGACGGTGGCCATGGTCATGCTCCTTCTGAACGTGCGCGGGTCCGCCGCCGAGCGGCGGCGCGCCCGGATGGTGTAATTCACTGGACTCGGTGCAACGGCGCCCCGATCATCGAGGGCATGTCCGAACCCGTCGTCCCGATCATAGGGGCCGCGCCCGAGGCGCCCGTGGACTACCGCCTCGAGACGGCCGACACGCTCGGCGACGCCATCGAGGTCCTCGCCCTCCAGCCCTTCACACCGGGCCGGCAGCCGTACGCCCGCAGCAAACGACTGGACCGCGTCCGCCCCGACGCGCCGCTGCGCCCACGGGACGCGCGGGTGCTCCGCGCCGCCCGCGAGGAGAACCGCGACTCCGTCCTGGCCTGCGGTGAGGGCTGGACGCTCCGCGCGGTCCGCTGGCGCGGCGGGTCGGGCACCGTCGAGGTCACCGCCATCAGCGACGAACTGGCCGCGGAGGTGCTCGAGGAGTCCGTCCGCGACGCCGTCGAGGAGTCCCCGGACCAGAACCGCGTCGAGATGGGGTTCTGGTACTCCAGCCCGCGCGGGGCGGAGCGCCGCGAGCGGTCGATCACGGCGCCGCCGTGGGCGGAGATCCGGCGCAACTACGCGGCCGAGGCCGCGGCGGCCGTCGACCGGCTCGCCGCGATCCGCGCCGCGGACGTGACCGGCCGGCTGCTCCTCCTGCACGGACCGCCCGGCACCGGCAAGACCACGGCCCTGCGGGCCCTGGCCCGCGAGTGGGCGAAGTGGTGCCAGTTCGACTGCGTCCTCGACCCGGAGGAGCTGTTCCATAACCCGGCGTACCTCATGGAGGTCGCCGTGGGGGAGGAGGACGACGAGGACGAGGACCGCCGCTGGCGGCTGCTGATACTCGAGGACTGCGACGACCTGATCCGCGCCGACGGCGGCGAGAAGACCGGGCAGGAGCTGTCCCGCCTGCTCAACCTCACCGACGGCCTGGTCGGGCAGGGCCGCGACGTGCTCGTCGCGCTCACCACGAACCGGCCCCTCGCCGGCCTGCACCCCGCCGTCGTCCGCCCTGGCCGGTGCCTGGCGCAGATCGAGATGGGGCGGCTGTCCCACGCCGAGGCGGCGGCCTGGCTCGGCACCACCGAGGGCGTCCCCGACGGCGCGACGCTGGCGGAGCTGTACGCCATCCGCGACGGCCATCCCTTCGAGACCGCGCCCGTCACGTCCGGCACCGGCTTCTACCTCTGAGCGTCCTACCGGTACAGCACGAGGTGCTCGTGATAGAGCACTCCGTCCCGGATGTCGCCCGTCGCCGTGAACCCGGTGTCGTCGACGTAGTCCAGGTGGTTCCCGGTCACCGTGTACCGGCCCGTGTACGCGCTGCGCCGCGTGCCCCGGGCCTCGTCGTAGCGGCCGTCCGGCAGCAGTTCCTGGCGGATGTGACCGTCCGCGGTCACCCACATGCCGACCACGTCGGCGTTCCCGGTGTCCTCTTCGTTCCCGGCGCCGTGGGGGCCGGTGGTCTCGTCCATCTGCGGATTCCCTTCCTCGGGTGCGTGGTACCGAGTCTCGGCGGATCGCGGGCGGTGTGCCAGGCAGCGCCGTTCCCGGGTGCGCCGCACCCCCTCAGGGCGCCGGGCCGCCGCGATGCCCGAGCGGGCCGGCGCTCGCCGGCCGGCCCGCAGGGCCGGAGGCCCGCGGTCTCCGGCCTGAGGGACGGCGCCCGCCGTGCCCTGGGACGACGCGACCTCGCTCCGGGAGCCGGACGGCACCGCTTCGGGACACTGGCGATTTCGCCGATGCCGCGTCGGCTCCGGAGCCGGAGAATCTGCGGCGTATCTCCCTTCCCACCCCGCAGGAGGAGTTCATGCGCCGAGCACTCGGCTCGTTGCTGGCGGCCGTCCTCGCCGCCGTCGGCGTCGTCTTCGGCACCGTCGGGACCGCGCACGCCGCCGGCCACACGCCCGTCGTGTTCGTCCACGGTTACACCGGCAGCGCGAGCAACTGGGTGACCGCCGAGGCGGTGTTCCAGGCCGCCGGCTACAGCTCGAACGAGCTGTACGCCTTCAACTACGACTCGTACGGCGACAACCGGACCAACGCGGCGTCCCTCGCGTCGTACGTGCAGCAGGTGCGCCAGCGGACCGGCGCGGCCAAGGTCGACATCGTCAACCACTCGATGGGCGGACTGGTCAGCCTCTGGTACGTCAAGCAGCTCGGCGGCGGGCAGTACGTCCGGCACCTGGCGTCGCTGGCCGGCGCGAACCACGGCACCACCGCCGCGCTGGCGTGCGAGATCTACGTCACCTGCCAGCAGATGACCCCGGGCTCGTCGTTCATCACCACGCTGTCGTCGGGTGACGAGACGCCGGGCGACACGAAGTACGCGACCTGGTACTCGCCGTGCGACGGGATCATCAACCCCTACACCAGCACGATGCTGAGCGGCGCCACCAACAACTACGTGGCGTGCGAGAACCACCTCACGTACCTGACCGACACGGTCGTGCTGTCCGCGGTCCGCGCCTTCCTGGCGACCTGACGCGGCACCGGTGCGGTGGACGGCCCGCCGGGGAGCCCCGGCGGGCCGCCTCCCGCGTCCGCCTCAGCGGAACATCTGGGCCAGCTCCACCCGGGAGCGGACGCCCAGGCGCACGAAGATGTTCCGCAGGTGGTGGTCGACGGTGCGGGGGCTGAGGACGAGACGCGCCGCGATCTCCCGGTTGGTCGCCCCGCCGGCGACGAGCCGGGCGATCTCCCGCTGGTGGGGGGTGAGGTCGTCGGTACGGCGCCGGGCGCCCGGTTCGCCGGGTTCGCCGGCCGCGCGCAGCTCCGCCTGGGCGCGTTCGGCCCACAGGGCCGCGCCGCAGTGCTCGAAGAGCCGCCGGGCGTCGCGGAGGTGGTCGCGGGCGGCGCGCGGCCGGCGGCCGCGGCGCAGCCGCCGGCCGTAGGCGAATTCGGTGCGCGCCAGGTCGAACGCCGAACCACCCTGACGGTGCAGCCGCAACGCCTCGGCGAAGTGCTCCTCCGCGGTGGCGTCGTCCTCGGCGAGCAGCGCGCGGCAGCGTTCGGCCACGGCGGCCCTGGCCGAACCGGCCGTACCGCGCGCCCAGCGGTCGAACGCCGCCAGGGCGGCCTCGGCCCCCTCCCGGTCACCGCAGCGGACCGCGGCCTCGACGAAGTCCGGGGCCGCGAGGACGGCGGTGAACAGGTCCGCCGGGTGGTTTCCGGTCAGCGCCCGCAGCCGGGCCGCGCCCTCCTCGGGGCGGTCGTCCGCCAGGTCGAGGCAGCCGAGGGCCCACGCCGCGAACGCCGCGGGCCGGGTCAGGCCGCGTTCCTTCGCCGTCCCGGTGACGCTCGTCGCGCGGGTCCGCGCCGTCTCACGGTCGCCCTGGACCGCGGCGAGCAACGTGAGCAGGGCGAGGTGGTCGGCGGCGCCGTTCCCCTGGCCGCACGCCCGCGCGGCGCGCAGCCCCTCCAGGCTCACCGACGTCGCCGCCGAGAACTCGCCGAGGACCATCTGGGTCAGCGCGAGATTGCCCAGCGCCCACGGCAGCAGCGCGGCGGTCCCGCGCAGCCGCGCCCGGTTCACCGCCATGGTCGCCAGATCCCGGGCCCTGCGGTCCTCCCCGAGCGCGAACGCCGCGAGGCTCGCCCAGGACTTCACCGCGCAGCCGTCGAGGCCCTCGGCGAGGTCCAGCACGCGCCGGAGCGGGCCGGTGGCCTCCTCGTGCCGGCCGCCGAACGTCGCGGCCATCCCGTCGAGATGGGCGAGCATCAGGTCGGCCACCCGCGAGCGGGCGCCGTCCCGGCCGATCGCGGCCGCCCGCTCACCGATCACGCGGTACCGGCGATGGTCCCCGGCCAGGCAGCCGGCCTCCGCCGCGAACATCAGCGCCAGCACCGCCCGCGTGCGGTGCGCGCCGGCCAGCCGGTCGGCGGCGTCGACGAGGATCTGCACCGCCGAGGCCGGCGCGCCGTCGCGCAGCTCGATCTGCCCGTACAGCAGCCCGGACAGTCCCCGCAGCTCGTCGGACCGGGCGTACGGGCGGGCGGCGCGCAGCAGCGAACGGGCCGTCCGCGTGCGGCCGGCCAGCCAGGAGTCGGTGGCGGCCGCCAGCAGGCGGAGGGCCCTGCCACCGGTGTCGGCGGTGAGCGCGGCGGCCTGCCGCCAGGCCGGCGCGGCGTCCGCGTGCCGTCCGGACCGGCGCGCCGCGGCCGCCTCGCAGACGAGCTCCTCGCACAGGCGGGGATCCGGCTCCCCGGCGCTCGCCGCCCGGTGCCGGCTCTGCCGCAGCCGGTCCTCGTCCAGCGCGGCGGCGAGGGCGCGGTGCGCGGCCAGGCGTGCGGTGAGGGAGGCGTCCGCGTACAGGGAGGACCGGATCAGCGGGTCCGAGGTCTCCACCGTCTCCCCGTCCACGCGGATCAGACCGGACCGGCGGGCCGTCTCCAGCGACCGCGGGCCGGCGCCCGCGCGGGCGAGCGTTCGCAGGGCCAGCCTCTCGTCGCTGGCCACCAGCAGCACGCCCCGCCGCGCGTCGGGTGGCCGGGCGCGGGAGCGCCGGCGGTGGGAGTCGCGC
>NZ_JAMXMX010000005.1 GCF_024055725.1 Actinoallomurus spadix
GCCCCGCTCCGCGGCGGCCCGTGCCGCCGACAGGACACCCGCGTCGGCCGCGACCCGGTCCTCGGCGGCCGCGCGTACGTCGTCCATGTGGGCCGCGAGCTCGGCCGCCCACGCGGCGAGCGCGCCCGGGTCGAGGTCGGGCCGCCCGGCGCCGGCCGCCTCGGCCGCGCGGTCCGCGGTGGACGCGGCGGCAGCGCGCAGGGCCTCGGCCGCACGCCCGGTCTCCTGGCGCTTCTCGCGCAGCCACGTCTCGACCCCGGTGAAGATCTCGGTGGCGAAGAGCCGCTCGAGCACCGTGCGGCGCTTCTCCGCGTCGGCGCGCAGGAAGGCCGCAAAGTCGCCCTGCGGCAGCAGCACCACCTGGCAGAACTGCTCGGCGGACATGCCGAGCAGATCCCCGATCAGCTGCCCCGCCTCGTCGAAGCGGGTCGACAGGCCCGTCCACTCACCGGCGCGCCGCTCCTGGAGCAGGACCTTGGCCTTCTCCTCGGTGGTGCCGGTGCCGCGCAGCTTCGGCCGGTCCCACCGGGGCGACCGCGTGATCCGGAACCGGCGGCCGCGGATCGTCACCTCCACGACGACCTCGGGCGAGCGGTCCGGAGGCGCGTGGTGACTGCGGAGGTTCTTCGCGTCGTTGCGTACGCTCGGTACCCGCCCGTACAGCGCGAAGCACACCGCGTCGAGGACGCTGGTCTTCCCGGCGCCGGTCGGGCCGTTGATGAGGAACAGGCCCGCGTCGGACAGCGCGTCGAAGTCGATCCGCTCGGTGCCGGCGAACGGCCCGAACGCGGTGATCGTGAGGTGATGGAGCCTCACCGGACCCCCTTCTCACGCGGTCGGGCGCGCCGGTTGAGTCTCACCGAGCTCGCCTTCTCGCGCTGTCGGGCGCGCCGGTGGTGTCTCACCGGGCCGCCTCCTCGCGCCGGTAGTGCTCGAACGCCTCGTGCAGCAGGGCGCGCTCGGCCTCGTCCGGCGCCGCGCCGCGCACCTCGGTGACGAAGTCGCAGGCGATTTCGGTGTCGGAGCGGCCCTTGACGCGCTCCGCCCAGGACCGCCCGCCGGTGTCCGCGGTGCGCTCCGGTTCGAACGCCAGCGCCAGCACGTGCGGGAACCGCCGCCGCAGCCGGTCCATCGCGGCGACGGGGTGCTGCGCGTCGGTGAGCGTGACCTGTAGCCAGTGGTCCTCGTACGCGGCCCACCGCTCGGCGGTGAGCAGGTCGTCGATGCGGCCCTTGAGCCGCTTGATCCGGCGGGGCACCGGCGCCTCGACGAACTCGGCGCGCACGGTCTCGCCGAGGTCGACCAGCCAGCTGCCCTTGGTGTGGTCCTCCTCCGAGAAGGAGTAGGCCAGCGGGGAGCCGGAGTAGCGCACGGCGCCGGACAGGGTCTGCGAGCGGTGCAGGTGGCCGAGGGCGGCGTAGTCCACGCCGTCGAAGACGCTCACCGGGACGCTCGCCACCCCACCGATCGCGATGTCGCGCTCGCTGTCGCTCGCCTCTCCCCCGGTGACGAACGCGTGCGCCAGGACCACCGACCGGCCGCCGCGCCCCGCCGCGTCGGCGCGGATCCGGCGCATCGCCTCGGTGAGCGCGGCGGTGTGCCCGCGCTCGGCCAGCTCCCATCCGCCGCGGACGACCTCGGGCTCGAGGTAGGGGATGCCGTAGATCGCGGTGCCGTCGTCGAGCAGCACCGGCCGGCCCACCCCATCCGGGTCGGTCCGCAGGTGCACGCCGGAGGCGTCCATCAGGTCGGCGCCGAAGCCGAGGCGCCGCGCGGAGTCGTGGTTGCCGCTGATGAGCACGACCCGAACCTTCTCGGCCAGCAGCCGCCGCAGCGCCTCGCCGCACAGGTCGACCGCGTCGACGGGCGGCAGCGCCCGGTCGTACAGGTCGCCCGACACCAGCACGCAGTCGACCCGCTCGGACCGGACGGTCTCGATGAGGTGGTCGATGAACGCCTCCTGCGCGCGGAGCATGTCCTCGCGGTGGAAGAACCGGCCGAGGTGCCAGTCGGAGGTGTGCAGGAGCCGGGGCATGCCCGGCAAGCTAACAGGCCCCGCCGACAACATGGACCCCACACGCCGCAAGAGGTCCCTTAAGTGAGGAACATCCCCTCGCACGCGCGAGGCCCCCGGCGAGGAATCCGCCGGGGGCCTCCGCTGCGATGGGTGCTGCCGTGTCAGGCAGCTTTCCGCACGTCGGACTTGGCGAGCAGCCGCGCTCGCTCCTCGGGGGTCGCGAGCCTCTCCCACTGCTCCAAGCTCTCCACGAGTCGGTGGGGCCGGACGGTACGGCGGTGAACGAAACGGTGTACAACTCGTTGGAACTTAGGCATGGCGATATCCACTGACAGATGATGGTTGGTGGAAGCGGGATACCCCTATCATCGCATGTCACACCTGTTTCAACGGTCACGGGGGTGCCCTGTCGGAGAGCCGCCGCGCGGCGCCGGGGTGACCAGTCCGGTCTCGTAGGCGACCATGACGAGCTGGGCGCGGTCGCGGGCGGCGAGCTTGGCGAGGAGATTGCCCACATGGGTCTTCACGGTCGCCGGGCTCAGGTGCAGATGCGCGGCGATCTCGCCGTTGGCCAGGCCGCGGGCGATCAGTGTGAGCACCTCGCGCTCGCGGCCCGTCAGTCCCTCCAGCTCCCGGGCGGGCTGCCGGGCCGGCGCCGGCCGCCGGGCGAACTCCGCGATCAGCCGCCGGGTCACGGCCGGCGCGAGCAGCGCCTCGCCGGAGGCGATGACGCGGATCCCGGCGAGCAGGTCGGCGGGCGGGGTGTTCTTCAGCAGGAACCCGCTGGCCCCCGCGCGCAGCGCGGCGTGCACGTACTCGTCCAGGTCGAACGTCGTGAGGATCAGCACCCGGACGCCGGGCGGCCCGTCCGGGCCGCAGATGCGCCGGGTCGCCTCGATGCCGTCCATCTCCGGCATGCGGACGTCCATCAGCACCACGTCCGGGCGCTCGCGGACGGCGAGTTCGACGGCCTCCGTTCCGGTGCCCGCCTCGCCGAGCGTGAGCAGGTCCGGAGCCGTGTCGACGAGGACGCGGAAGCTGCCGCGCAGCAGCGCCTGGTCGTCGGCGACCAGGACGCGTACGGGTGCGGTCATGGACTTCGTCGGCCCCGTGACCAAGGTGCTGTGCTCCCTGATTCCCTCGCTTCGCTCGGTCATGGATCCTCCGGGGCGTGACGGGGCAGGCGGGCGGACACCTCGAACCCGCCCTCAGGGCGCGGCCCGGCGGTCAGCGTGCCGCCGTGCATGAGGGCGCGTTCGCGCATCCCGATGATGCCGTGCCCGGGCGCCCCCGGGAGGACCCGGCCGCCAGGGCCGTTGTCGGTGACCCGGATGCACACCTCGTCCGCGTCGCCCGCCACGACGACCCGGCAGTGCGCCGGAGCGGCGTGCCGGACGACGTTCGTGACCGCCTCCTGCACGATCCGGTACACCGAGCGGCCCAGCCCGTCGGGCAGCCCGTCCGCGCCGTCGACGGTCAGGTCGACGCGGACGCCGGCCGCCGCCGCCCGGTCGCGCAGCTCGGGCAGCCCGGCCAGATCGGGCGCCGGCCGCAGGTCGGGGGACGCGTCGTCCGAGCGGAGCATGCCGAGCATGTGGCGCATCTCGACGAGCGCCTCCCGGCTCGTCGTCTCGATGACCCGCAGGGCGTCGCGTACCTCGCCGCCGGGATCCGGTCCCCCGGCGGAGCGCGATTCAAGGACGTACCCGGCGACGCCGGCCTTGACCCCGATCAGGCTGAGGGTGTGCGACACGACGTCGTGGAGTTCGCGCGCGATCCGCAGCCGCTCCTCGGTCACCGCGTGGTCGGCGAGCTGGCGGGCCGAGCGTTCGGCGTACGCGCGGCGTTCCCGCACGGCGCGGCCGATCGTCCATGCCCCGCCCAGCACCGGCGGGCCGACGATGATCAGGTCCGCGACGCCGCTGCCCTCACTGGGGCCCGCCATCGTGCCCACGAGCACGCCGACCGCACTGATCCCCGCGATGACGAGCGTGGGCTCCCGCGGATGCCGGGGCTCGGTCAGCGCGACCATGTACAGCGCGAACGCCGCGACGAACAGGGCGGCCCATCCCATCCCGCAGTACAGCGCCGGCAGGGTCGCCGTGAACACGACACCGAAGACGAGCAGCGGCCACAGGCGTCGTACGGCGACCGGCAGGCCGATGGCCGCGGCGAGCAGGCAGGCCGTCCACACCGGCAGGCCCACCGGCCGGGTCAGCGCGACGGCGAGCAGGACGAGCGCCGATCCGGCGGCGGCCACGGCGTCGAGGGCGATCAGCCGGCCGCGGCTCAGCCGGCGCGGGAAGACCGGCGGTGGATCGAGGTCGCGCACGGCCCGAACCGTACCGGCCCCCGCCCGCCGCCGCCTCCGCCCCGGGTCGCTCCTCCCCTGGTCGGATCCCGCGTCCCGGCGGTGACGGTCATCCGCGCCCGGGCGGAGGCCGGAATCGGGCCGCCGCTCCGAAGCGCCGGCGGCCCGCCGTACGGCAGCGTCGGGACCGTGATCGAAGTGACCAAACTGACCAAACGGTACGGCGACGGGCTCGCCGTCGACCGGCTGTCCTTCCAGGTCCGGCCGGGGCACGTGACCGGTTTCCTCGGCCCCAACGGGGCGGGCAAGTCCACCACGATGCGCGTCCTGCTGGGGCTGGCCGCCCCCACGTCCGGCGCCGCCCTCGTGACCGGCCGCCGGTACGCGGACCTGCGCTTCCCGATGCACGAGGTCGGGGCGCTGCTCGACGCGAACGCCGCGTACGGCGGGCGCACCGCCTTCGACCACCTGCGCTGCCTGGCCCGGACCAACCGGATCGGTCCGGCCCGGGTCGCCGCGGTCCTGGAGCAGGTCGGCCTGGCCGGCGTCGGCCGCAAGCGGATCAGCGGATTCTCCCTCGGCATGCGGCAGCGGCTGGGCATCGCGGCGGCGCTCCTCGGCGACCCGGGCGTACTCATGCTCGACGAACCGGTCAACGGGCTCGACCCGGAGGGCGTCCGCTGGATCCGTGAGCTGTTGCGCGCGCTCGCGGGGGAAGGCCGCACGGTGCTGGTCTCCAGTCACCTGATGAGCGAGATGGAGCTCACCGCCGACCGTCTCGTCATCATCGGGCGGGGCCGACTGATCGCCGATACGACGGTGCGGGAGCTGGCGGAGCGCTTCCAGCGCGGCGTGCTCGTACGCACCGGCCGCGGTCCCGAGCTGGCCCGCGCCCTTGAGGCCGCCGGGGCGTCCGTCCTCGTCGAGACCGACGGCGCGCTCTCGGTGAAGGGCCTGGATCCCGTCCGGATCGGGGATCTGGCCGCCCGGCACGCCATCCCCGTGCACGAGGTCACCCCGCGCACGGCCTCACTCGAGGAGGCGTACCTCGCGCTGACCGCCGGCAGCCTGGAGTACGGAGCGGCCCGATGACCGACGCGCTCGCGGCCGAGTGGCTGAAGCTCCGTACGGCACGGTCCACCGGGTACTGCCTCGGCGTGGTCGCGCTCTTCATCGCTCTCATGGCGGTCCTGGCGTGGTACGCGGCGCACCTGTGGGACGGGCTGCCGCCCGCGCGGCGGTCCTCGATGGAACTGTCCTCGCTGCCCGAACTGGCGTGCTGGGTGGACTACCTCGTCATGGGGGTCCTCGGCGTGCTGGCGATCACGTCCGAGTACTCCAGCGGAATGATCCGGGCGACCCTCACCGTGCTGCCCCGGCGGCGCACGGTCCTGGCCGCCAAGGCCGGTGTGGTCGCCGTGGTGGCGCTGGCCGCCGGGGAGGTCACCGGCTTCACGGTGCTCGCGGCGGCCCGGCTGATCGTCGGGGACCGCCCCATCCACGGGCAGGAGCCGCACGTCGGCAGGATCGTGACGGCGGGGGTGGTCGTGATGGTGTTCGCGCTGCTCGGGCTCAGCCTGGGGACCCTGCTCCGCTCGACCGCCGGGGCCATCGTCGTCGTCGCCGGCCTGTGGCACATCGTGCCGGTGCTCGTGCAGCTTGTCCCGGAGCCGTGGGGGGACCGTCTCGGTTCGCTGCTGCCGGCGGCGCTCGTCGAGGAGATCGCCGGCTCCGGCGGGCAGAACTCGATCTACGGGAAGGGGTTGCCGCCGGCCGCCGCGGTCGCGGTGCTGGTCGCGTACGCCGTCGTGCCTCTCGGCGCGGCCGGGATCGCGCTGGCCCGGCGGGACGTGCCGTGATCCGTGCCACCCTGGACAGGGAGGGAGGGGACGGAGAAGATACCAAGCAAGCACTCGGTCAAAGCTCCTCCCGCCTCCGGAGGTACGGCATGCGTGAACACGATCGGCTCTACATCGGCGGTGAGTGGGCCGCGCCCGCCGGCTCGGGCACCATCGACGTCGTCTCCCCGCACACCGAAGAGATCATCGGGCGGGTGCCCGAGGCGGTCCCGGAGGACATGGACCGCGCCGTCGCGGCGGCGCGGGAGGCGTTCGACCATGGCCCCTGGCCGCGCATGGCGCCCGCCGAACGCGCCGCGGTCGTCGCCCGCCTGGCCGAGCTGTACGCCGGGCGCCTCGGCGACCTGGCCGAGCTGATCACCGCCGAGATGGGCTGCCCGATCTCGTTCTCCCAGCTCGGCCAGACCGGGCAGGCCCAGGCGGTGTACGGCTACTTCGCCGAACTCGGCCGGGACTTCGCCTGGGAGGAGGAGCGCCCCGGGCTCATGGGGCCGGTCACGGTCCGCCGCGAGCCGGTCGGCGTCGTCGCCGCGATCGTCCCCTGGAACGTCCCGCAGTTCATCATCGCGCTCAAGCTCGCCCCGGCACTGATCGCCGGCTGCACCATCGTGATCAAGCCGGCGCCCGAGACGCCGCTGGACGGATACGTCCTCGCCGACCTGCTCACCGAGGCCGGCGTGCCCGAGGGCGTCGTCAGCATCGTCGCCGCCGGGCGGGAGACCGGCGAGCACCTCGTCCGTCACCCCGGTGTCGACAAGGTCGCCTTCACCGGCTCCACGGCGGCCGGCCGGAGGATCGGCGCGATCTGCGGCGAGCAGCTCAAACGCTGCACGCTCGAACTCGGCGGCAAGTCCGCGGCCATCATCCTCGACGACGCCGATCTCGCCGCGACGATGGGCTGGCTCAAGATGGCGTCGCTGATGAACAACGGCCAGGCGTGCGTCGCCCAGACCCGTGTCCTCGCCTCCCGGAACCGCTACGACGAGGTCGTGGACGCGCTCGCCGATACCGTGCGCGGCATGAAGATCGGCGATCCCGCCGACCCCGCCACCGAGATCGGCCCGCTCGTCGCCAAGCGCCAGCAGGAACGCGTCGAGGGCTACATCCGGATCGGCCAGGAGGAGGGCGCCAAGGTCGCGCTCGGCGGCTCCGGCCGACCGTACGACCGCGGCTGGTACGTCACGCCCACCGTCTTCGCCGGCGTCACGAACGACATGCGCATCGCCCGCGAGGAGATCTTCGGCCCCGTCCTGTCGGTCATCCCGTACGAGGACGAGGCCGACGCGGTCCGGATCGCCAACGACAGCGAGTACGGCCTGGCCGGAACGGTGTGGACCGCCGACGGCGACCGCGGGCTGGAGATCGCCCGCCAGGTCCGCACCGGAACGTACGGCGTGAACATGTACATGATCGAGTCGTCGTCGCCCTTCGGCGGCTACAAGGGCAGCGGCGTCGGCCGCGAGCTCGGCCCCGAGGGCCTGGCCGCCTACCTGGAGTACAAGTCCATCGCCCGCATGGGCTGACCTGCGAAGAGCCGGGGCCGGGATTACGCCCCGGCCCCGGCCCCGGACGATCCCGGCCATGACGATTCGGTGGGGAATCCTCGGGACCGGGGGCATCACGCGTACATCCGGCGGCGCACTCCTCGACCTCGGCGTCTACCCGCTGTCCTTCGCGTGGATGCTGCTCGGCGAGTCCGACAGCGTGCAGGCGTTCGCGAGCAGCGCGCGAGGTTCACAAGAGCCTGCGCGCGCTGGAGAACGACATCCGCGCCTGGACGAAAGCCTGGAACGCCGATCCCAAGCCCTTCATCTGGGCCAAGACCGCCGACGAGATACCTCGAACATCTCGCCTCATATCTTGATCGAATTCCTGGCGCAGGACACTAGCCCACCTTGACAGCGGTGAGCAGCAGGAAGCAGGCAGGATCATACTGATCAACGATCTTAAGCCCGGCCGCAGTCAGCCACTCGGCAACCACCTTCGGGTCATATGACCGGGTGCTGAAGGCATCCTCTTGGCGGCGCTGGAAGTAGCGCTGCACCGGCCGCCGTGCACGAGTGAGGGTGGCGAGGGTGAAGGTGCCGCCTGGCTGGAGGCAGCGACCGACTTCCATCAGCAGCCCCGGGGGGTCGGGCATGATCTGAAAAGCGGCCGAGCAGTTGGCGGCGCCAAGAGAGCTGTCGGCAAAGGGGAGCGAGAGCGCGCTGGCCCGGATCAGTACACTCTCCGGGAGAGTCTGGCGGGCGGCTTCGAGCATAGCCGTGCTCAGATCGAGACCGATGATACGCGACTCGCCGAACTTGTCCGCCAGCGCCTTTGTCCAACGGCCGGCGCCGCAGGCGATGTCGAGGATCGGCCCGGACGCCGCGGAAGCGTGCTCGCGCAGGTACCTGAACTCGTCCGTGGGGGTAAGGGCGGGTGCCCAGTTGGCCGCGGCGACCTCGAGGAAGGCGACCCTGGTCAGGTCCTCGTACCGGGCGACCTGAAGGGGGTGGGAGAGCAACAGCGGGCCGAGGCCGGTGGTGGAGGACAGCCGCTGGCCGGAAGCGAGGTCGATGAAGCCGCTGTGTTGGGGGAAGACCGTGCCACAGTCGGGGCAGGTGATCAGGTCCGGGGCGATATCCAGAATCGCCCCGCAGGCGGGACAGGCAAGGACACCGGGCGGAGGGACGGGGCTGGCGGTCAGCGGGTTACTCAACGCCGGACTCCTCAAAAACTGCGTACTCGGCGTGCGCACCGAGATAGGTCAGGATGGATTCGGTCTCCAGATCCCAGATTCGGGCGGCCTGTTCCGGGCCGATGCCAAAGGACTCCTTCCACTCCCGGTCGATCTCATCCTCCCCGGGCCGTCCCGCCCAGATCTCCGGCGACGGCCAGGACCGGGAGACGGCCGCCATCGTGGCGGGGACGGAGAAATCCGGGATGGTAAGGCACCGGGTGATACGGGCGCGGTCCGCGCTACGCAGGCTTGTACCGTCCAGGGCCGCCTCGATCCGGGCGCGGTGCGCCGGGAAGTGGGCGAGCAGGTAGCCGAGCGACAGCGCCAGCGCGGGCCAGTCGTCCTGGGCTGCTGGGGCGAGTGCGAGGTAGGGGTCGACGGAGTCTCCCACCGCTGCCCGGACTGCTTCCGTCGTGGCGACGTCCTTGGCGTGGCCCTCCGCGAGGACGCCGAGGATCAACAGCAACTTCGGGTGCAGCCAGTTCGGCGGCAACCCGAGAAGCTCACGAAGGAACGGAATCGTGGTGACTGTGGCAGGGAAAACCTCGCCGTCAACCCAGATGTGGTCGAGGATGGCATGGATTATCGCGACGCTGCCGGTCTTGTCAGCCCGCGCCAGCCGACCCAGCAGGTCGGGTATCTGGGAAGCCGGGCCGGATGCCCCTGGCGTGTGCGCCCAGGCGGGCTGGTCGAGTTGCTCGAGCATGCTGGTGTCTCACGTTACCTTTCTGGTTGGCTGTTTCGCCGCCGCTGTGGCGGCATTCAACTAGTCGGCCTTAGTCGCTTGGTGGACGGCGACGAAGCCGCCGGTGAGGTTGAGCCAACTGGTCGACCGCCAACCGGCCGCGCCGATGATGTCCGCCAGTTCGGCCTGGGTGGGCCACGACATGATCGACTGGGCGAGGTAGCGGTAGGCGCTGGGGCTGGTGCCGACCAGGCGAGCCAGGTTCGGCATGACGCGGCGTAGGTAGGCGGCGTGCAGGTGGCCGAACGGGGTGTCGGTCGGGGGGGCGTACTCGCAGACCATGAGCCGTCCACCAGGCTTGGTAACGCGCCACATCTCGCGCAGGGCCTGCGGCACATCGTTGACGTTCCGCAGGCCGAAGAAGATCGAGACCGCGTCGAACGTCCCGGTCGCGATCGGCAGGCGAAGCGCGTCGCCGGCGACGAACCGCGCAGTCGGCGCGCGGCGCTGGCCGATCGCCAGCATGCCGGTGGAGATGTCGCAGCCGACGGCCCGGGCGCCGGACTGGCACAGTGCTCGGGCCGATGTGCCGGTACCGGCTGCGACGTCGAGGACGAGGTCAGCCGGCTTGAGGCCGAGCGTGGCGGTGGCGATCCTGGTCCACCGGGGGGCCTGGCCGAGCCAGATGACCGCACGTGTCCTGTCGTAGCCAGTGGAGACCTTGTCGAACATCGCGGAAATCTGGCGGGTGTTCTTGTCGAGTTTGCTCATCTCATCGCACTTCCAAAGTGGGCACCGTAGCGCCTGCCCGATCCATGTCCGGCACGCCAAGGGCGGCGAGCATGGGACGCATCTTCCACCTGGTCTCCTCGTACTCCTCGGCCGCTCGCGAGCCGGCGACCAGTCCCGCGCCGGCGTACACGGTGGCGCGATTGCCCGTGATGGAGGCGGAGCGGATCGCCACCGCCATCTCGCCATCGCCGCTAAGGTCGGTCCAGCCGACAGGAGCGGCGTACCAGCCACGATGACCCGGCTCGCGACGCTCGATCCAGCGCAGTGCGGCATCGCGTGGGTACCCACCGACCGCCGGTGTGGGGTGCAGCAGACCCGCCAGGTCCAGGACCGACGTCTCGTCGCGGTCGCGCACGGTCGCCTGGATGCTGGTTTCCAGATGCTGGACAGTGGCGAGTCGCACCACCTGCCGCGCAGCGTCTGCGCGGATGTCGTCGCAAGCCGCACGCAGCGCGTTGGTGATGAAGCTGGTGACGATAGCCTGCTCGCGACTGAGCTTAGGGTCTGACTGCAGGCGCGCGGTCAGCGTGGCATCGTGGCCGGAATCGAGATCACGCGGTACGGTGCCGGCCAGGCTGTGGGTATGGACCTGGCCATCGGTCAGCCGGACCAGGCACTCAGGGGTAGCAGCGACGAGCCACTCCCCGTCGCGTCCCACTCCAATCAAAGTGCCACCGGCGGTCGACCGTGCCAACCTGGCGAGCAGCTCGGCCGCCGGGTCCCTACTGTGGGTGAGCACCAGTGTCTGGCGGGCGAGCACGACCTTTTCGAACTCCGCGGCGGCCATTGCGGTCACCGCCTCGTCTACGAGGTCTCGCCAGCCCTCTGGGGACGGCTGCTCGAACAGGATCGTCGCAGCGATCTCGGCTTCGCTTACCCGGGGTGCGGGTTCTAGCAGGCGTCGGGCGTGCCATGCCGCGGGTCGGGCCGCCTGCTCGGGGATGGCGTCGGGCGTGATCCAGGCGTTGAGTGTGAGCACCGGCTCGCCGCCGTCACGCAGGGTGACCTGAGCGGCTGGCAGCCACATCAGGCCGTCGGGGCGATCCGACGCCGCGCCGGTCGACGAAGAGAAAAACGAGAACCTCCCGACCAGGCAGGGCTGCGCCGCCGCGACGGTGATGGCGGCGCGCGCCTGCTGCCGCCAGGTATGGGAGATCGCAGCGAACCGATTCGGACCCCACCCGACCAGGTTGAGCGCGGATCCGCTGGCGTAGATCGACCGACCGGTCCACGCCGACTCCCAGACGAAGGCGGGGTACGTCCCGCGGGATGCGCTCGCCAGCAGGGCAGGGCCAGATGCCGCCGGCACGGGTGTACCCCAGCTGACGATAACCGGCCGGCCGGATCTCTCCGCGGCGGCACGCGCGCGTTCGCACGCGGCCACGAACTCAGGGCTAACGCCGATCATGGAATCTTCGCCCTCAGCAGGACGCTTCGTGGGTAACAGGAGACGCGGATAGCTCTCCGAAATAGGTCGACCCCGCCGTGCTGGCCGTCCCCAGTCGATCCCTGAAGGCCAAGAAGTCCTCGCGGTGCAGGTGGTCCAGTACCTGGACGTGCTGGCACAGGAGACCTACCACGCCGTTGGCACGGCGCAGTCGTGTCTGCGCATCAGCCCAGTCGGCCTGACGCGGGTCACAGTCCCGGAGAACAGGCCGGAGATCGCCGACTACGGAGCGGGGTCGTCGCAAAGTCAGCAGCTCAGCAAGCCTGAGGGAGTCGGTATAAGCATTCCTTACGATGACCGCTTGGTCGCTGTTTTCCGTGCGACTGTCAGGAGAGCCGCGATGCGCTCCAGACGAACCGACGGTGCTCTCCATCGGCAGGGTCGTGCGTCCGGTCGGCGTGACATCGAACAGGCCGGGCGAGAACGTGCTGTGGTCTGTCGGGATCTGCTCGGTCGGTCTCGGGCTGCTCCCCACTGCAGCGGTCTCGTCCGCCATGGCGCCTCCTGGTCGAGCGTTGTGCGGATCAGAGTGGCGGCGCGACCGATAAAAGTCAATGGGATGGCCGAAAATTCGACAGGTGAGCAAGTACGCGGCGTGGCTCAGCGGCAGCGGATCCACGGATTGGACCAGTAGTCAAGACCTGACCTCGCGCTTTCACGCGGGTTATGCGTGATCCGATCGTGCACATGAGAAAAGCGCTCCTGACCTGGGAGGATCGGACGTGCTGAGGGTCCTGTCCGCGCCAGTTCGAAAGGCACTTTCGAGTGCCGTCCACGGGTCGCCGTCCCAAGATCGTGGTCTCTGGGGACGGTAAGGGGTTGGTCTGTCAGGCCGGTGGCCTGATGCTGATCGAGACGCTGCGGGTCTCCGGCATGGGCAAGGGCCTGTCGGAAGAGCTGAAGGCTTGGCGGTTGCCGCGGGCGCTGCATGACCCGGGAAAGATCCTCACCAATCTGGCGGTGATGCTCGCCCTGGGCGGCGACTGCCTGGCCGATGTCGCGGTGCTGCGCTCATCCCCGGAGATCTTCGGGCCGGTGGCGTCCGATCCGACGATCTCCCGGCTGGTCAGCGCCCTCGCCGCAGCGGGTCCCAAGGCGGTGCGGGCGATCCGGGCCGCATGGGCTGACCTGCGAAGGGCCGGGGCCGGGGTTCCACCCGCCGGCCCCGGCCCCGTACGATCCCGGCCATGACGATTCGGTGGGGAATCCTCGGGACCGGGGGCATCGCGCGTACGTTCACCGAGGATCTGCTCCTGCTCGGCCACAAGGTGGCGGCCGTGGGGTCCCGGGCCCCGCACACCGCCCAGGCGTTCGCCGACCGGTACGGCATCGGCAGCGCGTACGGGTCCTACGCCGAGCTCGCGGCCGACGACCAGGTCGACGTCGTGTACGTCGCGACGCCGCACAGCGGGCACTACGACGCCGCCCGCGTCTGCCTCGAGGCCGGCCGCGGCGTCCTGGTCGAGAAGCCGTTCACGACGAGCGCGGCGGACGCCGAGGCGCTGGTCGCCCTCGCCCGAGAGCGTGGCCTGTTCGCCATGGAGGCGATGTGGACGCGCTTCAACCCGATCGTCACCCGGCTGCGCGAGCTGATCGCTGACGGCGCGATCGGCGACGTCACGGCGGTCTACGCCGACTTCTCCTTCGCCGCCGACTACGACCCGGAGCACCGACTCTGGGCGCCCGAACTCGCCGGCGGCGCGCTGCTCGACCTCGGCATCTACCCGCTGTCCTTCGCGTGGATGCTGCTCGGCGAGCCCGACAGCGTCCAGGCGTTCGCGAGCAGCGCGCCCACCGGCGTCGACGCCAACACCGGCATCCTGCTCGGCTACTCCTCGGGCGCGGTGGCGCTGCTGCACTGCGGCCTGCTCGGCGACTCGCCGCAGACCGCGACCATCGTCGGCACCACCGGCCGCGTCGAGGTGGCCTCACCGGCCTGGCGGCCGTCGGCCATGACCCTGCACCGCAAGGGCGCCGAGCCGGAGACGTTCACCGCCGGCCTGCCCGGCCACGGCTACACCTACCAGGCCGAGGAGGTCGCCCGCTGCTTCGCCGACGGCCGCACCGAGTCGGCCGTCATGCCCCTCGACGAGACCGTCGCCATCGCCCGCGCCCTCGACCGCATCGCCGCCCGCTTCACGCCCGCCGCCTGAGGTCCAGGCGCGCCGGCGCTCAGCACGCCGGCTGTTCGCACTCCGTCTCCCGGGCGCGGAGGTACGCGTCCAGCTCGGCGGCGCCCGTGAGCATGGCGCGGCCCCGGGCGGACAGGCGGCCCTGCCAGTCGCGCAGGGTCGACTCCAGCGGGGCGACGCCTCCCGCCGAACGGACCTGAGCGATCAGCGGGGCGATCTGCTCCAGCAGGTAGCCGCCCCGCCTGAGCTGGTGGGCCAGCCGGACGTCCCGTACGTCGGCCGCGCTGTAGACCCGGTAGCCCGTCTGCGGATCGCGGCGCGGCCGGACCAGCCCGGCGTGCTCCCATTTGCGCAGGGTGGCGGGGCGCAGGCCGAGCCGCCTGGCCAGGGGGCCGATGAACGTGTCGCCGCGTTCCTGCGGCACCGGCGCCAGGTCGCGGAGCGCCGCTTCGACGGCCTGAAGGGTGCGGCGGTCGTCGAGGAGCTGGCCGTGGCTCTCGTCGATGAGCCGCAGCGCGTCCTCGACGGCACCACGGTTGACCGCCTGCATGATCGACGTGGCCGTCCGGTGACCATGCCCGGGCACGAGGGCGAGGAACGCGCGCAGGGCCTGCGCGTGCAGCGGCGTGTAGGTGCGGTAGCCGTGAACGGTGCGTTCCGTGGCGGGCAGGATGCCGCCGTCCTCGTAGTTCCGGACCGCCTGGGTGGACAGACCGTGCTCGCGCGCCAGGTCCACCGGCCTCATGGGTGCATCACCGTTTGAGGGTTCCTCACGCTCGAAGTGGTCTTTTTCTCGCGAAGTTCACACCGAGGGTTCAACGATAGCGTTCATGGCATGGACATCAACGACACGGCCCGGCCGCTCGACGGCGCCGGCGTCTCGGCGTTCCTCCGGTCGCTTCCCGCCCGGCCCCTGCTGCTCGGCCTGGGCGAGGCCAGGCACTTCGTGGGGGAACTGGGCGAGGTGCGCAACGAGATCTTCCGGCACCTGGTCGAGCACGAGGGCTACCGGTCGTTCGCCATCGAGAGCGGCTGCCTCAGGGGCCTCGTGGTGGACGACCACATCAGGACGGGCGCGGGCACGCTCGACGACGTCATGGAACGCGGCTTCAGCCACCGTTTCGGCACCTCACCGGCCAACCGCGAACTCGTGCGCTGGATGCGCGCGTACAACGAGGAGCACGACGAGAAGCTGCGGTTCTTCGGGTTCGACGGTCCTCTGGAGTACTGGGCGGAGAGCCCGCGCCAGTCGCTCACCGCCCTGCACGCCCTCCTCGACGGTCCACTCCCCTGCACCCGGGAGACCCTCGACGCGCTGCTGGGCCCGGACGACCGGTGGTCGAACGAGGCCACGGCGATGGATCCGTCCCAGTCGATCGGCCGGTCCGCCGACGCCCGGCGGCTGCGGCTGATCGCCGACGATCTCGTGGGGCTGCTCGACACGCAGCTGCCGCGGCTGAGCGCGGCGGACAGGGAGCGGGCGGCGCTTCACGCGCGCACCGCGACCGGCCTGCTCCGCTACCACCACTGGATGGCCGACGCGTCTCCGGCGCGGTGGGCCCGGCTCTCGGCCCTGCGGGCCGGGATGATGGCCGCCAACCTGCGTGCCGTCGCCGAGCACGGCCCGGCCCTGGTCTTCGCCGGTAACCTGCACCTGCAGCGGAGCAAGAGCGTCATGCCGTTCGGCGACCAGCGGCTGGAGTGGTGGAGCGCGGGAGCGATCGCCGCGACCTCCCTGGGCGACCGGTACGCCTTCCTGGCCTCGGCCCTCGGCACGGCCGGCGACGAAGCCCCGCCCCCGGACACCGTCGAGGGCATCCTGTCCACGCTCCCCTGGGACCGTTCCCTCATCGACGCCCGCCGCCTGGCCGAGGCCGTCACGCAGGCCGCCCCGCGCGTCTCCCGCGACTTCGCCTACTTCCCCCTGGACCCGGCCGGGCTCGATCGGATCGACGGCATCGTCTTCCTCAAAGAGGCCGTCGCACTGGAACCCCTGGGCTGACGACCTCCGGCGCGGGGATCTCCCGCGCCGGAGGCCTTCCTCGTCAGGAAGGAGAGCAGGTGGCGCGGTCAGCGCACCACCGGTACGTCACTACGAACCGGAGCCGCTGTCCACGGTCCACTTCTGGTTGGCGCCGCCCCAGCAGGAGTACAGCTGAATCTGGGTGCCGTTGCCGGTGCCCTGGCCGGCGGCGTCCAGGCACAATCCGGACTGGACGCCGACAATGGACCCGTCGGAGTTGACGCGCCACTTCTGGTTGTCACCGCCGTGGCATGAGTAGATCTGTACCTTGACGCCGTTGCCGGTGCCGGCGGCGTCCAGGCACTTGTCGCCGTAGACCCTCAACTCACTGGCGGATGTGTAGGTCCACTGCTGGTTGCTGTTGCCGTTGCAGTCCCACAGCTGCACCTGGACGCCATCGGTCGTGCTCGCGTTGGGCACGTCCAGACAGCGGCCGGAGGCGACGCCCTTGACCAGTCCGCCGCCGCCGGGCGGCGTGACGGTCGGAGAATCGGTCGGAGTGGAGGAGGACCCGGCGTTCAGGGCGTTGAGGACGGAGTTGTAGGCGGCTTTCTTGTTGCCGTTTCCGTCGAACAGGAGCGGGGTGTCGCCGGACCGCCAGGAGTCGCTGTCCCGTACGCCCCAGACCGTCATGCCGACGCAGCGCGAGACGGCCAGGCAGTCGTTGGTGATGTTGGCGTAGGTCGTGGCCGAGGCGCCCTGGACGTCCAGTTCGGTGATGGCCACGTCGACGCCCAGGGCTGCGAAGCTCTGCAGCGTGGTACGGAAGTTGCTCTTGTACGGGTCGCCGCTGTTGAAGTGGGACTGGAAGCCGACGCAGTCGATCGGGACGCCGCGGGACTTGAAGTCCCTGACCATGTTGTAGACGCCCTGGGTCTTGGCGGCGCTCCAGTCCTCGATGTTGTAGTCGTTGTAGCAGAGCTTGACGTCCGGGTCGGCCGCCCGTGCGGTGCGGAAGGCGACCTCGATCCAGTCGTTGCCGGTCCGCTGCAGGTTGGAGTCGCGCCGGCCGCCGGAGCCGCCGTCGGCGAAGGCCTCGTTCACCACGTCCCAGTAGGCGAGCTTGCCTTTGTAATGGGCCATCACGCCGTTGATGTGGTTGATCATCGCCTGGCGCAGCGCGCTGCCGCTGAGGCTCTGCATCCAGCCGGGCTGCTGGGCGTACCAGGCCAGGGTGTGGCCACGGACCCGCATCCCGTGCTGCACCGCCCAGTTGTAGACCTGGTCGCCGGCGCTGAAGTTGAATCGGCCCTGCTGCGGCTCGGTGGCGTCGATCTTCATCTCGTTCTCGGGCGTCACCATGTTGAACTCGCGGCCCGCGATCGTGGTGTACGCCGAGTCGCCGAGCCTGCCGGCGGCGATGGCGGTGCCGAAGTACCGCCCGCTCTGCGCGGCGGCCGCGCCGAGCGTACTCGCGGCGGCGTTCGACGGCATCGCCACCGCCAGGGCGACGGCCGTCGTCGCGGCGACACCGAGGGCGAGGGCGCCCAGGGCCCGGCGCAAGCGGCGGACGGGCCGCCGGCTTCCGGGCGAGGGTGTTTCTCTGGTGCTCACTCCTGAGCCTCCATAACTGAAGCAGGGAAAAGGTCGGAGAACACGGGACATCCCGCAGAATCGACGCCGCGTCCCTTCATCGGGAACGCCCACCACCAAGGCGTCGCCGGTCGGCCGGCCGTGCCACGCGCGGCAGGCCCGACCGCCTCGGGGCTCAGTGTGAGTAACACCCAGAAAACATGTCAAGACTTTCGAAAAGATTTCGGGCAATCGTCGCGGCCGGCCACCGCCACTCGGCTATTCCCATGGGTGACTACGCCACCGAAAGGTTTCGACAGTCCTCCCTGGCGCGGATCTCAATGAAAACTTTCAGCGCGGCCCTTCCCCGTCCGGAGGTGTCCCGCGCGGATAACACCAGATGGGCTGCGCGCGGCCCCCGTCGCGTTCTCACGGTGCGCAGCGGGTCCTTGACACATCTCCCCGCATCATTGTTTGCTCCGCCCACCACCACCTTTGACCGACCCCGCCGGAGAAAGGAGCTCGGCCTCCAGCACGTCATCGAATAGCGCGCCGTTCGGTGCTCGCCAAGCGCTCGCTTGGGGCGACGGAGACTCCCCTCCACGGCGGCAAGCCCGTCCGTCATCGGATCCCCGCTGCGTGCGTCCGGACACACAGCGTCGGAGCGGCGGCGGTTAAGATCACGCCGTGCCGACCGTCGTCCCCCGCCTCAGGAGCCCCGTCCGCGGGCGCCTGATCATCTGCGGCGACACGCCGCTCGCCTTCCGGCTGGCCGACGAGCTGTCAACGCGTTACCTGCAGGACGTCACCGTCATCGTGCCCGCCAAGAGGCGCAACCACGGGCCGCAGATCAGCGAGTTGCCCCGCGTCCGGGTGCATGAGGCGGCGGACCTGAACGACGAGACGTTCCGCGCCGTGCACGTCGAGTCGGCGCTCGCGGTGGCCCTCGTGAGCAACAGCGAGGTCGGCAACATCCACGCCGCCCTGCGGGCCCAGGAGCTCAATCCCGACATCCGGCTGGTCATCCGGATGTCGAACACCACCCTGGGCAACCGCATCCGCACGCTCTTCAAGGACTGCGCCGTCCTGTCCGACGGCGCGGTGGCCGCGCCGTCCTTCGTGGCCGCCGCCCTCGGTGACCTGCCGCCCAGCCACGTGCGCGTCGCGGGCCGCACCCTGTACGTCGCCCACCGCAGCGACCGCGTCCGGAACGTCATCTGCGCGCTCGCGGACACCCGCAGGCCGGACGGCAGGCCGCGGCTGCTGCCGGTGGACCAGGACCGGGCGAACCTGGTGCTCGCGGTCGCCGACGGCAGGTCGCCCACCTCGCTCGCCGGCCCTCCGGTGACGAGCCGCCCGGTGTCCGGGTTCACCCGCAGCCTGCGGCTGCTGCTCAGCAGGCGGCTGCTCCAGGTGGCGCTGGCCCTGCTGGTACTGATCTTCGTGGGCAGCGCCGCGCTGAGCATCAGCGACGGGCACGGGTTCACCTACGCGCTGTACCTCGTCCTCCTCGACGTCGCCGGTGCCGCCAACCCCGACACGGACCTCAGCGGAGCGGCCAAGGTGACGCAGGTGTTCATTACGCTCAGCAGTCTCGCGCTGGTGCCCGCGATCACCGCCGCCGCCGTCGACGCGGTCGTCCGGGCCCGCCTGGCGGGGCCGCTCGAGCGGCTGCGCGATCCGATCAGCGGACACGTCGTGGTCGTCGGCCTCGGCGAGGTGGGCCTCCGCGTCGTGTCGCAGCTGCACGACCTGGGCGTACCCGTCGTCTGCGTCGAGGCGAACGAGGACGCCGTCGGCGTGCCGCTGGCCCGCCGCCTCGGGCTGCCGATCGTGATCGGCGACGCGACCCGCAGCGAGACCCTGCGCACGGCGTGGGTCGGCACCTGCCGCTCCGTCGTCACCGTCACGAGCGACGACATCACCAACCTGGAGGCCGGGCTGAACGCGCGGGCCCTGCGCGACAACGTCCGCGTCGTGCTCCGGTTGTTCGACGACGATCTGGCGGCGCGCGTGCACCGCAATTTCAAGATCCCGGTGTCGCGCAGCGTGTCCTTCCTCGCGGCCCCGGCGTTCGCCGCCGCCATGATGGAACGCCAGGTCATCGGGACGATCCCGGTCGGCCGTAGCGTCATGCTGATCGCCGACATGCCGATCGGCGAGGGCTCCGAGCTCGACGGCCGGCCGCTGCGGGAGGCGAACCTGCCCGGCGAGGCCCGCGTGCTGGCGCTCGGCCGCCGCGGCCGCCCCCGCTTCGACTGGAACCTCCAGGACGGTTACCTGCTGATCCCCGGGGACCGGCTCGTCGTGCTGGCCACACGGTCGGGCATCGGCCACATCCGCGCCCGTACGATCGGCGCGCCAACCCCGGGCTCCGCCTCACCGGCCCGCTGACCGCACGCCGGTCTGCGGGCGACGAGTTGCTCGCGGCCGTCCGCGTGACGCGGCGACACCGGGAAGGAGCCGGTCAGGGTCCCGCCGCCGAACTCCACGCGATTCGACGACGCCCGGCCCTTCGTCTTCTCGTCGCCGAGCGGAATGATCAGGTACGAGCGGCCGCCGATCGTTCCCGCGAACACGGACGCCTCCTTGGCCTGCAGCGTCCCGCCCGCCAGCCGGAACGTGCCGCTGAGCCGGGCGAGGATCTCGTACGGGACGTCGCGGGAGACGTAGTAGCCGCCCGCGTCCAGGTCGCCCTCCGCCGTGTTCATCGGAACGAGCACCAGCGCGTTCGCGGTGTTCCGGTACGCGGAGACGAGCGGGTTCACCTGCGGGATCAGGTCGGTGTTCAGCTTGCTGAGGATGTTCTGGATGGCCTGCCGCAGCGTGTCCGACGCTGGCTCGGCGACCGGGGTCACGCCCGTCAGCAGCAGGTCCACGGGCGTCCGGCGGCCCTGGGTGACCTGCCGTTTCCAGTCCTTGCGGGTCTCGTCGAGGAGGAGCCCGGCGACACCGCCCAGCTCCGTGCTCTCCCCGTCCAGGGTGATCTGCCCGGGGTCGAGCGTCCCGTCCAGGGGCCGCAGCTGCGTGTTCTTGCGGATCGCCGCGAGGTCGCCGCGCTTGGCGCCCATCGCCATGGCCATGGCGACCGCGCCGAAGTAGCCGGCCGCGCCGTCGCCGATGTCGGAGGTCGCGGCCCGCTTCACCTCGCCGGGGAACTCCTTCTGCCACCGCGACCACCAGTAGGCCGCGCCGGCCAGCCGCTGGTTCCGCTGCTGGGGAGCGGTGTAGGCGGCCACCAGGTCGTTGTAGACCATCGCACGGTACAGCCGGGGCGTGACGGCGAGCGGGAAGTCCGTGCCGCGCAGTTCCCCGCGGCTCTTTTTCCAAGCCTGCCACTTCTGCTGCGTGGCGTGGAAGAGCTCGTCGGTCGCGGCGGCGAACAGCGTGGCGGCCAGCGGCATCCCCGACGCCGCCGCGTCCGTCCGGAAGGACTGGTCGGCGACGTTCAGGATGACGGCCGGGTGCCCGTCCCAGAGGGCGTAGGAGGATCCGCCGCTCGGGATGTCGATCTTGTGCTTGC
This sequence comes from Actinoallomurus spadix, assembly GCF_024055725.1. GTDB lineage: Bacteria > Actinomycetota > Actinomycetes > Streptosporangiales > Streptosporangiaceae > Actinoallomurus > Actinoallomurus spadix. The sequence continues at coordinate 21,024 of NZ_JAMXMX010000005.1, forward strand.
GCAGCTCGGCCGGGCTCAGATCCGACACGCCGTCCACGCTGACCATCCGCGCGCGGGAGCCGTCCCCGAGGATGACCCGCCGGTCCTTCAGGACCGTGCCGGGCCAGATCTTCGAGGCCTCCGGCCACACCCGCGCCGCGGCGTCCTGCACCTGGACCGCGACGGGCTTCAGAGCCGTCACGGCGGGCATCGGCCCGTGCTTCTGCGGAGAGCCGCCGGAACACCCGGCGGCCGAACCGACGGCGGCGACCGCGACGACGGCCGGCCACCGGACCTTCGTACCGGCCGCACCTCGGCGGCCTGAACGCGAAGATCCCGACCCGACGAACCCAGTGAACACCGCACAACCCCCGCGCCGGCCGATCTCGGACATGGGCCGGGGGGTGGCTCGCCCATCCTGACGGGGGCGATCATTCCCCGTCGGCGGGCCGGTTAACGTCCCGGCACGTCGGCAACGCTTCTCAGGCCGTTCAGGTAGGCCGCGCTCGCCCGCACCGCGGCGACGGGACCGCCGCCGGGCGGCGGGTCGGCGGCCAGGATCGTGTCCTGTTCGAGGACGTACCAGCCCTGGTAGCCGGCCTGGTCGAGCGCCGTGACGATCCCCGCCGTGTCGACGTCGCCGGCGCCGAGCGGGCGGTACAACCCGTCGCGTACCGCCTCGGTGTACGTGACCCGTCCCGCGCGCACCCGGTCGGCGGCGGTCGCGTCGACGTCCTTGAGGTGCACGTGGGCGACGCGGTCCGCGGCCGACCGCGCCAGCGCGAGCGGATCCGCGCCGCCGATCAGGAGGTGCCCGGTGTCCAGGCAGAGGGGCACGCCGCAGCCGCTCAGCACCCGGTCCACCTCGCCGGGTCCCTCGACGATCGTGCCGACGTGCGGGTGCAGGGCCGTGCGGATCCCGGACCCGGCCGCGTACGCCGCGATCCGGTCGAGGTTGGCCAGCAGCGTCGTCCAGTTCCCGGCGGACAGGGCGGGACGCTCGTCGTACCCGTCCCGGCCGGTGACGGCCGCCAGCACGAGCATCGGCGCGCCGCCGAACCCGCGCAGCGCCCGCTCGACCTCCGGGATCGGATCGCGCTCCGGCTCGTGCAGGACGACCGGGACGAAGCCGCCGACCGCCGTCAGGCCGTACGAGGCCAGCAGCGCCTCGCGCTCGACCGGGTCGGCCGGCAGGAAGCCGTCCGGGCCGAACTCGGTCGCGGTCAGACCCGCGTCGCGCATCTCGGCCAGCACCCGGCCCGGGGACATCTGGTGACCCCAGCCCGGTACCTCGCACACGCCCCAGGAGATGGGCGCACCCGCGATCCTCACCGGCGGACCTCCTCGATCGTCACTGGCGGACTCCCTCACTCGTCACCGGCGGACCTCCTCGATCGTCACGGCGCGCCGCTCCCGGCGGGAGCGGTCGCACGCCTCGGCCACGTAGAACGCCTCGAGTGCCTCCTCCGGCGGGCACGGACTGTCGGCCCGCCCCGCGGCGACCTGGAGGAAGGTCGCCAGCTCGGCCTCGTACGCCGGGCCGAACCGCTCGAGGAAGCCCTGGCAGGGCCGGGCGCCCGGCGTCGCGCCCGCGGCATGCCCGTCGACCGGCGTGAGCGGTGTTCCGTCGCCGAGCCCGGCCGCGAGGCTGTCCTCCGCGCCGTACGCCTCGATGCGCACGTCGTATCCGGCGCCGTTGTAGCGGGTCTCGGTGATGATGGCGAGGGTCCCGTCGTCGAGGGTCAGCACCGCCGCGCAGGTGTCGACGTCGCCGCACGCGGCGAAGTACTCCTCGCCCTTGTTGGCCCCGGTCGCCATGACCTCGACGACCTGCCGCCCGGTCACGAACCGGATCGCGTCGATGTCGTGAACCGCGCAGTCGCGGAAGATCCCGCCGGAGACCCGGACGTACGTGGCGGGCGGCGGCGCGGGGTCGAGCGTGCAGGACCGCACGGTGTGCAGCCGGCCGAGGCGGCCGGTGGCGACGGCGTCCCGTAGCGCGACGTGGCCGGCGTCGAAGCGGCGCTGGAAGCCGACCTGGACGGGGGTCGCGGCGGCCTGGACCTCGCGGACGACTTGGAGCGTTCCAACACTGTCCGGAGCGACCGGTTTCTCGCAGAAGGTCGGGATCCCGGCCCGCGCGGCGCGGGTCACGAGCTCGGCGTGCGCGTCCGTGGCGGCGGCGACGACCAGCCCGTCCAGCCGCTCGCCGAACAGCGCGTCGACCGAGTCGGCGGCCGACCCGCCGAACTCCTCGGCGATCCGGCGCGCCCGCCCATCGTCCGGATCGGCCACCACGAACGCCTCGACGGACGGGAGTGCGCGAAGGGTCTCCGCATGGCGCGCGCCGATGCGGCCGGCCCCCGCGAGCCCGATTCTCATAGAGTCCTCCCGGTCGGCGATCCTCACCCGGACACTCACGGCCCGGACTTCAGTAGCTATTGGAACGTTCCATCACAGGCCGAAGTTGTCAGGACATTGTTCAAGGGTGGTGCCCCTCAAGCTAGACCGCTTTCCGGGGCGCGTCCATGGGATGGCCGGACAAGGCCGGGCCGCCCGGCCGGGCGGGTGGCCCGCCCACCACATCCGGTCACCAAGCGTTAGTTTGACCTCATGCGCGTTCTCGTCACCGGTGGGTCCGGATTCGTGGGCTCCTACGCTGTCGCCGCGCTGCTCCGGGCCGGTCACCGCGTCCGGGTCTTCGCCCGCGATCCCGGCCGCGCGGGGAAGACCCTCGGCGGCGTGGGCGTCGACACGGCGGCCGTGGAGATGTATTCCGGAGACGTGCTCGACGCGGAGGCGGTCGCCCAGGCCCTCGACGGGTGCGACGCCGTCGTCCACGCCGCCGCCGCGCTCGGCGTCACCGACCCGCGGACGAGCGTCCTGGAGGTCAACGTCACCGGCACCCGCAACGTGGTCGGCGGCGCCGTCGCCCGCGGGCTCGACCCGGTGATCCACCTGTCCACGATCGCGGTGTTCGTCCCGCCCGCGGGGCCGGTGATCCGGGCCGGCGACGCCCTCGCCCGCCCCAGCACGGACTACGGCCGCTCGAAAGTCGCGGCCGAACACTACGTGCGCCGCCTGCAGGCCGCCGGCGCCCCCGTCACCACCTTCTACCCCGGCGGCGTCATCGGCCCCCGGCAGCCGCACCTCGACGCGATGATGGAGGGCCTGGCCGGGGCGCTCAACCTCGTCTGGCCGACACCGCGCGGCGGCGTGTCGCTCCTCGACGTACGCGACCTCGGCGAGGCCGTGGCCCGCGCGGTCACTCCCGGCCTCGGGCCGCGCCGGTACCTCCTCGGCGGTCACTACCTGACCTGGCCCGAGCTGGCCGACCGCTGCGACGCCCTCACCGGCGTACGCTGCCGCCGCGTCCCGGTCCCGGGAGGCGTGATGGTCGCTCTCGGGTCACTGCTGGACGCGGCCAAGCGGGTGCGCCGGTTCGACTACCCACTGACCCGGGACGCCGCGCGGATCATGGTGACGCTCGTCCCCTCCGACGACGCCCCGGCCATCGACGCGCTCGGCGTCACGCTCCGGCCGGTCGAGGAGAGCCTGACGGACGCCCTGCGCTGGCTCGCCGCCGCCGGGCACCTCTCCCCCGCGCGGGCGGGACGCCTGGCACCCGCGACGGCCGGGCGGCCCGTGCCCGGAGAAGGAGCCGGGCGGTCCGCGCCCGGGAAAGCCGGGCGGCCGGGCCCGGCCCGGAGCTCAGGAGACCCTGGCACGATCGACGCGCGCAGAGAGGCAGGCCCCGCCATGACATCGAGCCGGTTGAAGGACGCCATCTCCCCGACGGTCCAGCGGATGGCCGGATCGGCGTGGTTCGCCAAGGTGGGGCCCAAGGTGGTCCCGCCCCTGGACCGCGTGCTGCACCGCCTGTCCGGCGGCCGCCTTCTCCTCCCGCAGTACATCGTCCCCAGCCTCGTGCTGACGGCCGTCGGGCACCGCAGCGGCCTGCCCCGCCGGACCCCCCTGGCCTGCCTGCCCGAACCGGACGGTTCCTTCCTCGTGGTCGGCAGCAACTTCGGCCGCGAGCACCATCCCGCGTGGACGGCCAACCTCATGCACGAGCCCGCCGCCGAGGTCGACTACCGGGGCCGTACGATCCCGGTCACCGCGCGGCTCCTCGAAGGAGAGGAACGTGCCGAGGTCTGGCCACGGCTGGTGAAGATCTGGCCCACCTTCGACCGGTACGTCGAGCGCTCCGGGCGGCGGCTCCGGGTCTTCCGCCTCGAACCACGGGACCGGGCACACGGATGAACGGACGGCGCCCTCCCCGGATGGGGAGGGCACCGTCCGCGTACTCAGAGGATGCCGGACCGCCCGGCCGCTCAGGCGGCGACCGCGTCCCGGGTCGTCGCCGGCTCCAGCGCCAGGTCGAGGACCTCCCGGACGTCGCTGACCGGGTGGACGGTCAGCTGCTCCAGGACCTCGGCCGGCACGTCGTCCAGGTCGGGCTCGTTGCGCTTCGGGATGATCACCGTGGTGATCCCCGCCCGGTGCGCGGCCAGCAGCTTCTGCTTGACGCCGCCGATGGGCAGCACCCGCCCGGTCAGCGACACCTCACCGGTCATCGCGACGTCGGCGCGGACCAGCCGCCCGGACAGCAGCGACGCGAGGGCCGTCGTCATCGTGACGCCCGCGCTCGGCCCGTCCTTGGGCACCGCGCCGGCCGGAACGTGGACGTGCACGCCCCGGTCCTTCAGGTCGCCGACGGGAAGCTCCAGCTCCGCGCCGCGCGACCGGAGGTAGGACAGCGCGATGCGGGCCGACTCCTTCATCACGTCGCCGAGCTGGCCGGTCAGGGTCACGCCGGTGTCGCCGGTCTCCTTGTCGGCCAGCGACGCCTCGATGTACAGCACGTCGCCGCCCGCCCCGGTGACCGCGAGGCCGGTCGCGACGCCCGGCACCGCCGTGCGCCGCTCGGACTCGTTCAGCGACGTCTCCGGCGTGAAGCGCGGCCGGCCCAGGTAGTCGCGCAGGTCGCCGGCGCCGACCGTCACCGGCAGCCCCTGCTCCTCCAGCGCGACCTTCGCCGCCACCTTGCGCAGCACCCGGGCGATCGCCCGTTCCAGGCTCCGTACGCCCGCCTCGCGGGTGTACTCGGCCGCGAGCAGCCGCAGCGCGTCCTCGCCGATCGTCACCTCGTCCTCGGTCAAGCCCGCCTTGTCGAGCTGACGGCGCAGCAGGTGGTCACGGGCGATGGTGACCTTTTCGTCCTCGGTGTACCCGTCGAGCGAGACGAGCTCCATGCGGTCCAGCAGCGGGCCGGGGATGGTCTCGAGCGCGTTCGCCGTCGCCAGGAAGACGACGTCGGACAGGTCGAGCTCCACCTCGAGGTAGTGGTCGCGGAACGTGTGGTTCTGCGCGGGGTCCAGCACCTCCAGCAGCGCCGCGGTCGGGTCGCCGCGGTAGTCCGCGCCGACCTTGTCGATCTCGTCGAGCAGCACGACCGGGTTCATCGTGCCGGCCTCGCGGATCGCCCGGACGATGCGGCCGGGCAGCGCGCCGACGTACGTCCGCCGGTGACCGCGGATCTCGGCCTCGTCCCGTACACCGCCGAGCGCCACACGGACGAACTCACGGCCCATCGCCCGCGCCACGGACTCGCCGAGGGACGTCTTTCCGACACCGGGCGGCCCCACCAGGGCGAGGACGGCGCCGGAGCGGCGGCCGCCGATCACGCCGAGGCCGCGGTCCTCCCGCCGCTTGCGCACGGCGAGGTACTCCACGATCCGGTCCTTGACGTCGTCCAGGCCCGTGTGGTCCTCGTCGAGGATCCGCCGGGCGCCGGCGATGTCGTAGGCGTCCTCGGTCCGCTCGTTCCACGGAATGTCGAGGACCGTGTCCAGCCAGGTCCGGATCCAGCCGCCCTCGGGCGACTGGTCGGAGGTCCGCTCCAGCTTGTCGACCTCCTTCAGGGCCGCCTCGCGGACCTTTTCCGGCAGGTCGGCCGCCTCGACCCGCGCCCGGTAGTCCTCCTCTTCCGAGGACGGATCGCCGTTGAGCTCGTTCAGCTCCTTGCGGATGGCGGCGAGCTGCTGGCGGAGCAGGAACTCCTTCTGCTGCTTCTCCACGCCCTCCTCGACGTCCTTGCGGATCGTCTCGGCGACGTCGAGCTCGGCGAGGTGCTCGCGGGTCCAGCCGATCGCGAGCCGCAGGCGCTCGGTGACGTCGGCCGTCTCCAGCAGGCGCGCCTTCTGCTCGGCGCTGAGGTACGAGGCGTAGCCGGCCCGGTCGGCCATCACCGACGGGTCCTCGATCTGCCGGACCATGTCGACGACCTGCCAGGCGCCCCGCTTCTCCAGCACGCCGACGACGAGGGTCTTGTACTCCTTGGCCAGTTCGTCGGCGCGGGTACCGAGCCCGGTGTCCTCGACCTCGGTGCCCTCCACCCACAGCGCCGCGCCCGGTCCGGTCGTCCCCGCTCCGATGCGCACGCGGGCGACGCCGCGGACGACGGCGCCCGGCCCTCCGCCGGGCAGCCTGCCGATCTGCTCGACGACACCGAGCGTGCCGACGGCGGCGTACTTCCCGTTGATCCGGGGCACCAGCAGCACCTGCGGCTTGTCCTCCGACCGGATGCCCGGCCCCCGGGGGACGGCGCTCGCCCGCGCCGCGTCGATCGCGGCCCGCACGTCGCTCTCCGACAGGTCGAGCGGCACGACCATCGCGGGCAGCACGACCTCGTCGTCGAGGGGCAGCACCGGCAGAGTCACGATCTTGCTCATCAGGCCTCCAAAGCTTGAGTCACCCACACTCAAGAAAGGAGAGCCCTGATCCATTCCCACCCGCCCGTTCGCCGTCAGCGATCACACCCGGCCGTCCCGTCCGCGGATCTCTGCGGTCGCACTGTCACGGACGGCCATCGTTGAGCTGCGGGAACGGCTGGGGCGACCCCGACCTGCGCGCACGCAGAGCCGGGCATCCGCACCTCCTGGAAGAATCGCCGGGATGGGTACGGAATTCGCGGACAAGTCCGCAGAGATGTTCAAGGCTCTGGCCGACGGGGAGACCGGCACGTTCCGGTCCTCACTGCGCCAGGTCTTCCAACTGTCGCCGCAGGTGCCGCCGGCGGAACGCGCCGCTCTCTCGAACGAGATCGCGCCACTGCTGTCACCGCAGGACGGCGACCTCGAACTGGTCGCGGACCTTGCCGTCCTGGCGGGCGCGCTCGTCGAGGGCGGAGTTCCCGCCGGAACGGCCGGCGTACAGGTCATGCGGATGCTGCATTCCTGGGCCGGATCCATCGATACCCGCCGGGAGGCCGGCGGACAGCACAGCGTCGCCCGCCGTCTCGGCCTGGCCGCCAAGACCATGCTCACCGACGCCGAGGTCCGCGCGGCCGTTCGCGCCGACGAGCACATGCTGTTCGACCTCGAGGTCGCCGCCGGGCGGTTGAGGTGGAACGTGGGCGAGTTCCACCAGGTCGCGAGGCTGCTCATGATGGCCGACGCGGTCAGCGCCCTGGTCCTGGACCGCCGGTCGGGACGCGGGTTCCGGGTGGCCTTCGACGGTGTCTGGAGCAATTTCCAGCTGCATACCCTGCTCGTCGACGCCCTCGTGGGCGCCGAGGGCCGCGGACTCGAAGGGGAACGCCCCTGCTCCGGCTGTGTCGCAATCGAGAGCGGCCGACCGCAGCCCACCCATGACGCGACCGAAGAACTGCATGAGGTGTGGTCTCTATGGGATTACAAGGGACGCCGGATCGACCTCACCGACAGCCCCGCCGACTTTCCCTTGCATGCCGGCGAACGCGTGATCGTGCTGGGCATGAAGGAGTCCGCGCTGGAGTCCTGGACGCCCGGCTACCACTGCCACGACCGAATCCGTGCCCACCTCACCGTGCGAGCCGAACTCCCTCCCGAGGAGACGACCGGCCTTTGGTCCCGCATCGCGATGCCCGAGGGCGCGGGAGATTCCGCCTGAGAGGCCGTCTTGGTCTCCGTCACGCAGGCTCATCCGGAGTCAAGCGGATAACGCGCGGACCTTACGCCCCCGGCGAACCGCGTCCTGAAGATCCTGTGGGCCGGTTTGACTGTCCGCATGCGACTTCTCGTTCTCGGCGGCACCGCCTGGCTCGGCGGCCACATCGCGACGTCGGCACTGGAACGCGGGCACCACGTCACCTGCCTGGCCCGCGGTGAGTCCGGGACCGCTCCGCGCGGCGTGGAGTTCGAGCACGCGGACCGGGACGGCGCCGACGCCTACGGCGAGGTCGCCCGCGCCGAGTGGGATGTGGTGGTCGACGTGTCCCGTCAGCCGGGGCACGTCGAGCGCGCGGCCAAGGCTCTCGCCGACTGCGCCGGATCTTTCCTCTTCGTCTCGTCGGTGAGCGCGTACGCCGATAGCTCCAGGCCCGGAGACGATGAGAGCGCCGCCCTGCTGCCGGCGCTGGCAGGGGACGTCATGGAGAGCATGGAGACGTACGGGCAGGCGAAGGTCGCGTGCGAGCGACACGTGACGAGCGCGTTCGGTCCCGGCCGTTCGCTCATCGCCCGCGTCGGGCTGATCGGCGGCCCGGGAGACGAATCCGACCGCACGGGCTACTGGCCGCTGCGGTTCGCCCGGCCGGCCACCGACGATGGCAGCGTGCTGGTGCCGGACGCGCCTGACCAGATGGCGCAGGTGATCGATGTTCGCGACGTGGCGGCGTGGCTCATCGACGCCGGCGAGGGCGGCCTGAGCGGCGTCTTCAACGTCGTCGGCGAGACGCTCCCCCTGCCCGAGCATCTGGCGGTGGCCCGTGAGGTGGCCGGCCACCGCGGCCCGGTCGTGGCGGTCGACCAGGACTGGCTGCTCGCCCATGACGTCGAGCCGTGGATGGGCGAGCGGTCTCTGCCTCTGTGGCTGCCTCTGCCGGAGTACGCCGGTTCCGGTTCCCGAGACGGGAGTGCGGCCAGAGCCGCGGGACTGGTCTCGCGGCCGCCGGCCGAGACCCTCGCGGACACCCTCGCGTGGGAACTGACCAGAGACCCGGGGCGGCCACGGCGCGCGGGGCTTCCCGACCACGACGAACGGCGCCTGCTCCGTGCGCTCACTACCGCGTAGCGTCGGCGTCCCCCGAGATCACTCATCGTTCGCCGCGTAGCCTGAGGATGTAGGCCGCGGTGAGCGCGACGGCACGATCGTCGTCGTCTGACAGTTCCGCGAGGGCACGTGACGTCGTGCTTCCCGGGATGCCCGCGAGCGCCTCGGCCAGCCGGCGGCGTGCGGACGAGTCGACGGCGTCGTGGGAGAGGCGGTCGACGAGCCCGGTGGCGATCCGATCCGCCGACGCGGAGTCACCGGCCAGCGCGCTCAGAAGATCGGCCGCCTCGACGTCGTTCGCCCCCTCGATGATCATGTCGATGAGCGTCGGGACCGCGTCGGCCGCGCCACGTGCCCCGAGCGCCAGAGCCGCACGCCTGCGGACCGCGACGTCGGAGTCGGTGAGGGCGTCGTGCAGCAGCGCGGTCGCCGCACCGCTCTGGACCTCCGCGATGGACTGGACGGCGCGTTCCCGCACCTCGGCCACTGGTGAGCCGAGGCCCTCCGCCAGGAGCGCCAATCCGGCGTCTCCCGATCGCGCCAGGGCCCAGCGAAGGGCTCCGGCGACGTTCGGGTTCGTCTCGCTCAGCGCCGCCTCGACCAGAGCCTCCACGGGCATCGGGGCCTCCTCGGCCGAGGACAGGGCCGCCTGCTGGCGCTTCCCGGCGCTCTCCGACCCCAGGGCATGAAGGAGCGCGACGATCTGGAGGACGTCCTCCCAGCCGGCGGGTTCCGCCGCGTCGATCCGGCGCAGTCGCGTGAGCAGCTCCGTCTCACTCGCGATGCGTTCTCGCGTCCGGCGGATGAGGTCGTCGATGAGCTGCGAGGGCTCGAAACCGGGATCATCCAGCGCAGACCCGACTTCACGCAGCGACAGCCCCAGTGACCGCAGGATCTCGATATGGAAGATCCGCTGGATGTCCTCGCTGGAGTACGCGCGATAGCCGGCCCCGGTGCGGCCCGTGGGCCGCACCAGGCCGAGCGACTCGTAATGCCTGAGCATGCGGGCGCTGACCCCGGACCGTCGTGCGACCTCACCGATCAGCACCGCCTACCGCCCCTCCTGGCCTGCCGGGCCGAGGACCACGAGGCGCTTCGCCTCCTCGACCGCGAACTCGAAACCCGCGTCCGGATCCTGCCACAGCCGTTCTGTGGCGATCGCGTGCCGGCGCACGTGAGGGTCGGCGTCCGTCATCGCGGCGCGCAAGGCCGGCGTGATCGCCTCACCGAGCGCGATCAGCGCCCGGCTGAGGCTCAGCTGAGTCTCACGCTCACCACGCCCGAGCTGTGTCGCCAGCACCCCGGCCAGCTCGGACTCCTCACCTTCGGGCACGAGCACGACCGCCGCCCGCCACGCGCTGCGCGCCACCTCGTCGTCGGCGTCGGTCAGGAGCGCCCGGGTGATCGCCGGCCACGCTCGCCGATCCCCGACCTTGGACAGCGTGTGCAACGCCTGGCTTCGTGCCTGCGCCCTCTCCGAGCGGAGTTCGTCGACGAGCTTGGAGACCGTCGTCGATGACGCGTGGCGGGTGAGCGCCCACGTGAGCATCTCGCGCACGAAGAACTCAGGTTCGATCGCGCATCGTTCGACCAGCTTGTCGACGAACCTCGGGTCCGGGGCCGAGCCGGCCGCCATCGCCGCCCGCAGCCGCACCGACGAACTGCCGTTCTCCAGTCCCTGGAGAACGCGCATCGTGTTCGTGTCCTCTTCTGGCATGGTCATCGGGAAACCTCCTTGACCGCAGTGAAGACCTTGTCACCGTGTCAAGGTCAAGCGGGCCATGCCATGAGACGGCCAGGCGGCTGGAGCCGGATCCCGGCTTCGCGGCGACGGGTTCCGCTGGGGCCCGCCGCCGCGAAGCGCGGGGTCACCTGGTGGCGAGCGCCCGGCCGGCGTCGTGGGCCGCGTCGAGTGCGTGGCCGTGGAGTCGGGCGGCCTCTTCGCGCAGCGGGTCCAGGGCGGGGTTGACGCCGGCGAGGGTGAGTTCGCGTTCGATGACGGTTAGGTCGGCCTGCCACATGTCGGCCAGCACGCGCCGCAGGTAGGGGGTGGAGTGGTCCTATCCTTCGCGCGGGGTGCCGGGGCCGTACCCGCCGCCGCGCACGGTGGCCAGCACGGTCGGGGTGTCCTTCAGGATCGGGGTGGTGGCCCCGGCTCCGGCGATGACCAGGTCGACCCACGCTTTGAAGTGCTGGGAGACGCCGTAGTTGTACAGCGGTACGGCCAGCACGACGGCGTCGGCGGCTTCGAGTTCGCCGGCCAGCGTGGCGGCCAGGGCGAGCGCCTCCTGGTGGGCGGAGGTGCGGTCGGGTTCAGGGGTGAACCCGGCGATCGTGGCCTGGGTCCAGGCGTCGGCGGGCAGCGGGTCGGTGCCCAGATGGCGGCGCACGATCGGCTCCCCGGGGTGGGCGGCACTCCACTTGGCCTCCACGATGTCGGCGAGCTCGGCGCTGGCCGAGGTGCCGGGAAGGATGCTGGCGTCCAGCCGGAACAGGCTCATGTCTTCTCCTCAACAGGGGCCGCGCGCAACGGCCCGATGGCGTGGCCCACACGGAGCGCGATCGCCCGCGCCACCCTGGAACGCAACCAGCCCATCCCCGCCGGGGTCGCCGGCCTGTCCCCGATCCACATCGGCATGCTCCTGGAACAGGCCCGCCGGGAAGGGCGCCTGGACATCGCCGACCTCGACAGCCTGGCCGTCCAGCTCACCGCGGCCCTCGAGGGTCCGTTCATGCTGTATCTGGCCACGTCCGCGTGCAGGCCGGAGCAGACCGCGCCCGTCGAGTCCGACCTCTCGCTCGCCGACAGCTGGCAGACGCTCGTCGAACGCGTCTGCGTGACGGCCGGCTGACCTCAGGTCGCGGTCGCCGCGAACGCCGCGGCGTCCGGGCATGAGCTCGAGCTCGAACTCGACCCGCGCCGGCCGCGAGAGGGGAGGCTCACAGCGGTTCGCGGTACCAGCGGCGGCGCACCAGCGGCTCGACCGTGAGGACACCGGCCGCCGCCGTACCCGCCGCGGCCCAGATCACCGGATCCCGGGTACCGAGACATGCGGCCACGACGGCGCCCGCCACGACGATCGGGCGGACGAGGATGAGAGGCCCGAGCCCGACCACGACCATCAAGGCGCCCTCCCGCATGGGGAGCAGCAGGTACGCCCCGAGTGAGAGCACGGCGAGCGCGGCGTAGGGCGCGACCACGGCGAGAGTCCTGGCTCCCGCCTCGGTCAGAGCCTGGTGACGACGGCCCAGGTCGCCCAGTGACACGACGGCGGTCGCGGCGAGACCCGCCAGTGCCACGGCCGCGCCCCGCCCGGCCGCCGTCACGATGTACGCCCGCCTGCGGATACGCCCGTTGCGGCCCGTGGCGGCGCGCAGGCCGGCGAACGCCCCGTCGGCGACGGTCAGGCCCGCCAGCGCCACGGGAACCGTGACCTCCTGGGCCGGGATCCACGTCACCCGCCGGTCCCCTCCCCTGCGCCACCGGGTTCCTGCCCCGTATCGGAGGGCCCGACGAGGCCACGGGCACGGCGGCCCAGCCCTCGTCGCAGCGCTTCGATGAGCCCGGGGCGGACTCCGATGACCGGCCGCATCGCGGCGCAGCAGGGGTTGGCGTGCCGTGGCGGCGTGAACAGGAAGACGCGCATCCCCTCCGCCGACGACGCGGCGTCCAGGAGCACGGCGTCACCGTGCGCCCGGCGCGCGGAGGCGACCCCGTCGTGCCGGCCCAGCGGCTCGCGCATCCGGGCCCGGTGTAACACCCACGCGCCGAGCGGCGCCAGGCGGCTCGCCGCGATGTCGTAGTGCACGAACCCGGCGGTGTCCGACCGGTCCTGGGCCCCGAAGAACCCGGCGAGTGACGCGGCGGGGAGGTGATGCAGGAGCCCGCTCGAGATGTAGAAGGTGGCCGGTTCGGCGAGCGTCAAGGCATTCCGGCGGACGAACCGGCAGGTCAGCCGCTCTTCTTCGGCGAGTCTCGTCGCCTCGGCGACCAGGACGGGGTTGAGCTCGGCTCCGATCAGCTCGACGTCGCGGCCGAGCGTCCCGGAGGCGGCCAGCGCCCGCGTGACGGGATCGATGCCGCACCCGACGTCCACGATCCGCAGCGGCCCGCGACCGGCGCGGCGGGCCGCGGTCACGAGCGGCCTCAGCAGCTCGGCGAACCGCTCGGCCATCCGCAGTTCCTCGCCGAGCCACTGCAGTTCCGTGTGGACCCGGACGAACAGGCGATCGACCGCCTCGGGCTCCAGGAACCCTCCGGAGGCGGGCATCCGCTCGACGATCCGTACGGCATGGTGGTCGCCCGCGGCGCGCAGCCGGGCGACCACCTCGTCCTTGCCGACCGGCAGGTGCGCGCCCGTGTCGGGGTCCCACGCGCCGATCAGGTCGGAGATCTCCAGGACGGGCATGGCCCGACCATAACCGGCGGATCAGGCGCTGGCACCGCCGTCCAGGACAAGGTCGTGGCCGACGGTGAAGCCCGACTCGGGTGAGGCGAGCCAGAGGACCGCGGCGGCGGCCTCGTCGAGGGTGCCGGCCCGGCCGATCGGCAGGGCGGTCTTCAGGCGTTCGGCGCGGTCGGCCTCTGTCTCGCCGGGCCGCAGGGACATCGGGGTCTCGATCGGTCCGGGGCTGATCGCGTTGATGCGGATGCCGTCGCCGATGTACTCCTTGGCCGCCGCGCGGGTCAGCACGCTCACCGCCGCCTTGGACGCGGCGTAGGCGCCGAGGAACGGCGAGCGCATGTGCGTCCCCTGGTTCGACGCGGTGTTCACGATCACGCCGCCGCCGTTGGCGCGCATGTGGGCGATCTCGTGCTTCATGCACAGGAAGACGCCCGTCAGGTTGACGGCGAGCTGGCGGTCCCAGGCGGCCTCGTCGATGTCCGCGAGGGGGCCGGTCTCGGCGACGCCCGCGTTGTTGAAGGCGATGTGCAGGCCGCCGTGGCGTTCGACGGTGGTCTGGACGAGCCGGGCCACGTCCTCGGAGGAGGACACGTCGGCCGGCACGGCGTCGGCCCGGCCGCCTTCGCCCTCGATCAGTTCCACCGTTCTCGCGAGTGACCCGGCGTTCCGCCCGGCGACCACGACGGTGGCGTCCTCACGGGCGAAGGCGAGCGCGGTCGCCCGTCCGATCCCGGAGCCGCCGCCGGTGACGAGGGCCACCTGGTGTGTGAAGCGTGCGGACATGATCTCTCCTTGTTCTCATCGGGTACGGCGCGGCAGCGCCGCGCACACGGCGGTGATGGCGAGCGCGACCGCGGCGACGCGCAGGGCGAAGCCGTAGCCGCTCGACGGGTCCGGGGAGTGGGCTGCGGCGAGGGGGATCAGCACCGCGAGTCCGAGGGGCGGGCCGACCTCCATGGCGGTGTTGACCAGGCCGCCCGCCAGTCCGGCCTCGTCGTCCCGTACGCCGTGCAGCGTGGCCAGCAGGGCGGCGGAGAAGGTCGTGCCGGCTCCGAGCGGGAAGACGAGGAGCCCGGCGTAGGGAGCGCCGAGGAGGCTGAGCAGGCCGAGCCCGGTGGCCGCGGTGGCCGACCCGGCCGCCAGGACGCGGCGTGCGCCCAGCCTGGCGACGAGCCGCCCGGTGAGCGGGCCGGCGGCGAGGAGTGGCGGGGCGGACAGCAGGAAGACGGCCGACGTCCGCAGCGGCGACAGGCCGCGCGCCTGCTGGAGGTGAAGGGACAGTATGAAGAAGGCGGTGGCCATCGCCGCGGCGCAGAGCGTGACGGCCGCCAGGGGCAGCGCGCGCCGGGCCAGGAACGGCAGGTGCGTCAGCGGCGCCGGGGACCGCCGCTCGGCGAGGCAGAACGAGGCGAGCAGCAGGACGCCGGCGGCGACGGCCCAGCCGGAGCGCTGCAGCCCGTAGATCGCGGCGGCGAGGCCCGTCGTCGCGAGGATCGCGCCGGGCCAGTCGATCCGCCGGGTGCCGGCCGGCCGGTCGGCGGGGAACAGGGCCGTCGCCGTGGCCACGGCGGCGGCCGACACGAGCACCGGTGCCAGGAAAACCCAGCGCCACGGCACCCAGGTGATCACCACTCCGGACAGGACCGTGCCCGCGGTCGCGCCGGCGCTGCTCAGAACGCCCCAGACCGCCATCGCGCGGCTCCGTCGCCGGGGGTCTGGGAACAGCGTGCCGCACAGGGCCATCGCGGCGGGCGCCGCCAGCGCCGCGCCGGCCCCCTGGACGAAGCGGGCGGCCACCATGGCTCCCGCGCCCGGGGCCAGACCGGCCGCCGCCGAGCCGAGGCCGAAGACGGCCGCGCCGGTGACGAAGACCCTTCTGCGCCCGAAGGAGTCCGCCAGCCGCCCGCCGAGCAGCAGCAGCCCGCCGAAGGCCAGGCCGTACGCGGAGCTGACCAGCACCGCCCCGCCGTCGTCCAGGCGCAGGTCTCGCCGGATGGCCGGCAGGGCGACGGTGATCACCGTGATCGCGGCGATGAGCGTGAGCTGGACGGTCCCGAGCATCGCGAAGGCGATCGATGACCTTTTAAGATCGACCGTTCTGATTCTTAGGGCTGGGTTGTCACGCCTGACGCTCCGAGTATCGGCCGCCGTGTCCCCATATCCGCTCTGCCGCACGCCGGAACTCTAGCCATTTCTAGATCGATTGGTCAATTATGTTCGCGGCATAGCTCCTGGAGATGCCCTGGAGGACTGTGCGACGATCGGCCGATGCCCGAGAACACGCGCCGGCGCCGGATGGCCGCGATGCGCGGCTGCGATCGCGTCCTCTCCGGGAACCCGCCGGCGACGATGCGGGAGCTGCTCGCCCGGATGGAGGCGGCGGGAGATTCGGACGCCCTGCCCGACTTCTACGACGGCGGGCCCGTCACGGCCCTGGAGGAGCGCGTCGCCGGGCTGCTGGGCACGGAGGCCGCCGTCTTCTTCCCGACGGGCACGATGGCCCAGCAGGTCGCGCTCCGGTACGGCGCCGACCGCACGGGGAACCCGACGGTCGCGCTGCATCCCCTCGGCCATCAGGAACTGCACGAGCGGTCGGCCTACTCCTGGGTGAGCGGACTGCGCGGCGTCCGGCCGACGACCGCCCCGCGCAACCCGACGGCCGGGGAGATCCGCGCGCTCGCCGAACCGGTCGGCACCGTCGTGGTCGAACTGCCACTCCGTGACGCCGGCTTCGTGCTGCCGACCTGGGACGAGCTGACCGCCGTCGCGGCGGCCTGCCGCGACATCGGCGCGCGCCTGCACCTGGACGGCGCGCGGATCTGGGAGTCCGCGCCGTACCTCGGTCACTCGTTCACGGAGATCGCGGGCTTGGCCGACAGCACGTACGTCTCCTTCTACAAGACGCTGAACGGGATCAGTGGCGCGGCGCTCACGGGGAGCCGGGACCTCGCCTCGTACGCGCGGGTGTGGCGGCACCGCTACGGCGGCCAGGTGTTCCAGCAGTGGCCCGCCGCGCTCGCCGCGATGGCCGGTCTCGACGGCGAACTGCCGCGCGTTCCCGAGTACGTCCGGCACGCGCGGACGGTCGCCGCCGCGCTGGCCGGGCTGCCCGGCGCGCGGGTGTTCCCCGAGCCGCCGCACACCCACCAGTTCCGCCTGTGGTTGCCGCACCCGGCCCAAGCGCTCGACGAGGCCGCGCTCGCGCTCGCCGAGGAGGACAAGATCTGGTTCGCCGGCGGGTGGCGGGACACGGAGGTGCCCGGCGTCGCGATGGCCGAGGTCACCGTCGCGGGACCCGGCCTGGAGTGGACGGCCGCGGACGTCGCCGAGGTCGGCGCGCGCCTCATCGACCGGGCCGGTCGCCACCGACCGTGACCGGCGAACCGCTGACGTGATCTTTGCCCCGCGAGACCGGCCGCAGATTTCTTGCTTGACCTGGGTTTACGTGCGCATGGTCGATGGGTACTCACAGTAACGAGATCGCAACGCCACGTGATGGGATCGCCGGGGACACTCCGGGCCCCGCCCATCGTCTGCGATTCGAGGAGGGCCGGCATGACCGTGCGATACCGGCGGGTGATTTCCCCCCACTCGTTCCGGGCCAGCGCGTGCGGCACCCGGCCCTCCAGGTCCTCCGGGGCCGGTGCGGTACGCCCCCATCGCATCGGCGCCACCCTGGCCGGGCCGGCGGTGCTCCCGAGTCCCACCGCCGGCCCGGCGCCCCGATCCGCCGGCCCGCACGCGCGAAAGGAGCCTGGATGGACTGACGCCTGAAACCCTCTCGACTCGAACGGTCCCACTGGCCCGCGGCGGACCATACGACGCCGCGGGCCAGTGCCCGTTCACAGTTTCAGGCGCCAGGTCTGCTCGTTCAGCGACGGCCCGTACTCCTCGGACGGCTCCTCCCCGGTCAGTTCGAAGCCGGCGCGCTCGTAGAGGCGGCGGGCGTCCCCGAGGATGTCGTGGGTCCAGAGCACGAGCTCCTCGTATCCCGAGCGGCGGGCGAACCTGACGCACTCCTCGACGAGCCGGCCGCCCACTCCCCGGCCACGGGCGAACGGCTCGACCAGGAGGAGGCGCAGGCGCGCGACGCGGTCGCTCTCCCGGGCACAGAAGATCGTCCCGGCGGGCCGGCCGTCGATCTCGGCGATCCACGCGTTGTCGCCGGGCCCGTGCCCCTCGGCGTAGTCGGCGACGACACGGGCGACGAGTGTCTCGAAGGCCGCGTTGTAGCCGTACTCGGCGGCGTACAGCGCCCCGTGCCGCTGGACGACCCAGCCGAGGTCACCGGGGCCGAGCGGGCGCAGCAGGTAGGACGCGGGCCGGGGGTGCTCCCCCAGGATCCCCTCGATGGCGGCCATGGCGCCCAGCAGCCGGCGCTGTTCGTCCTCGGCGAGACCGGCCAGGATCCGCTCGATCTGGGCCGTCGAGCGGGAGTCCAGATCCCGGAAGACCTCGCGGCCGCGGTCGGTGAGCCGGGCCGACTGCCGCCGGGCGTCGCCCTCGGCACGGCCGCGGACGATCAGTCCGTCGGCCTCGAACCGGGCCAGCATCCGGCTGAGGTAGCCGGCGTCCAGGCCGAGCGAGCGGCGCAGCTCGGCGACCTCCCAGGCGTCGCGCCGGGCGAGCTCGAAGACGACCCTGGCCTCGGTGAGCGAGTACGGCGTCTGGAGCAGCCCCTCGTTCAGCACGCCGATGATCGAGGTGTAGAAGCGGTTGAAGGCGCGGACGGCGTCGATCCGGTCCGGCGGCACGATGGAACTCATTGACCACCTCAACGAATAAGTTGACGCAGTCAAAGATAATCGCGACCGGCCGTACGGTCCAGAGGTGGGCTCGGACTCAGACCGCCGCGTCGGCGCGAGGCGCCGCAGCGGCCCGCTCGCGAAGCTCCGCCACCACGCGCCGCTCGACGTAGAACGTCAGGAACGGAATGATCCCCGCCAGCACGACCAGCACCATCTTCCCCAGCGGCCAGCGGACGCGGCGGTACAGGTCGAAGGTGGTCAGGAGGTACAGCGGGTAGCAGATCATGCCGTGCGGGATGCCCACGGCGGTGGACAGCACGCCGTTGTGCGCGAACAGCTTCAGCGGCACCGCGACGAAGCACAGCACGATCAGCAGCACGCCCGTCACGTACGCCATGACGCGATAGCGGGTCACCGCTCCTTGCAAGGGTCGTCCCTCCGTGAGACCGGCGCCGTTCAGCGGCGGAAGGCCTCGTCGTTCAGTCGGGCGAGACGGCGGTTGTAGGCCGCCAGCTCCTCGTCGTCCTCGTCGTCGATGTCAGCGGTCACGGGCGGCGGCGCGGCTCCCGGCGGGGTCACCGTCCCCGGGTCCGCCTCCGTCTCGCCGCGCAGCTCGTCCCGCACCATCCGGACCCACATGGCGATCACGAAGATCGCGAACATCGGCCACTCGATGACGTACGCCCAGCTCTGCAGATTGCCGCCCTGGGCGCGCTCCAGCTGCCACCAGCCGGCCAGCAGGAAGATGCCCATCAGCACGATCGCTATCGCGTGCAGTCCGAGCCAGCCGGGTCTGAAGAACCGTCGCACGTCTTGAGCGTACCCGCCCGCGCGGCGGGTGCCGGTCCGGGTCCGGGTCAAGAACGACCGCCGTGGTCACAGGTCACGCGGCGCGGTGACGCGCGACTCGATCACCAGCTCACTCGCGCCGGGCGGCCGCCGCGGCTTCGGCGCACCGTACCGGCCGGGGTCCCGCCGCGCGAGGGCCATGTCGGATTCTCGCGAGCGTCCGGCCCCTGCGGATTGATAGGAAGAGAGGGTGGACGTCGCGATCGGATCACTGGACACGCCGCTGGGCCGGCTGGCCTTCGCCTGCACCGCGGAGGGCCTGTGCGGGCTGTCCTTCCGGGACACCCCCCGTGACCGCGCGCTGCTGCGGGCGGGGCTGTCACCGGTCCACGCCCCGGAGCGCACGGAGCCCGTACGCGAGCAGCTGAGCGGCTACTTCGCCGGCGGGCTGCGGGCGTTCGACCTGCCGATCGACTGGCACCGCACCTCCGGCGCGCAGCGCGAGGTGCTGGAGAAGCTGTACGCCGGCGTGCCCTACGGCGAGACGGTCACGTACGGGCGGCTGGCCGACCTCAGCGGCACGGGCGTGCCCGCGCGGGCCATCGGCTCGATCATGGGCTCCAACCCGATCCCGATCGTGGTGCCGTGTCACCGGATCGTGGCCTCCGACGGCCTCGGCGGCTACAGCGGCGGCTCCGGCGTCGAGGTGAAGCGCTGGCTGCTCACCATGGAGGGCGCGATCCCCGCCACCCTCGACTGGGACCCGTCCGCCGGTCCGCTCTCCTGACCCCGGTGCTCGTCGGCCCGCCGCGCCCCAGGCGCGTCGTACGTGACGCCCGTCCGCTCCGCCCCGTTCCCAATCAGTCCGCCGGTGCCCCGAGCGCGTCGTACGTGACGCCCGTCCGCTCCGCCGAGACCTTCCACAGGCGGCGGCCGAGGCCGGGGTCGTCCGCCGCGCGCAGGGTCGGCACCCGGCGCGGGGCACCGCGGCTCTGTCCCGGCCCGCGCGGCCCGTAGCACTGCCCGCCGCGCACCTCGGCGGCGGTCGCGGCGTACAGCGTGGGCTGCGCGCCGGCGGCGTCGGACTGCGCGAGCAGAGCCGTGCCCAGGCCCTGGATGAGCCCGCCGATCCGGCTGCCGGCCATCCGCGGCCCGGCCTGCTGCAGGTTCGTCGCGGCGTACCCCGGGTGGGCCGCGACGCTGACCAGCCGGCCGCCGGCGCGGCGGTCGAGTTCCTTGGCGAAGACCAGGTTGGCGAGCTTGGACCGGCAGTAGGCGCTCCACTTGCCGTAGCGGCGCTCACCATCGAGGTCGTCGAAGTCGAGGCGCCCGAGCCGGTGCATCATGCTCGTGACGGTCACGACTCGTGCGCCGGGACGGTCGAGCAGGGCGGGCAGCAGCAGTCCGGTCAGCGCGAAGTGGCCCAGGTGGTTCGTGCCGAACTGCAGCTCGAAGCCGTCGGCGGTGGTCCGGTGCGGCAGCGCCATGACGCCCGCGTTGTTGATCAGCAGGTCGAGCCCGTACTCTCCCTGCTCCCTGGCGAACGCGCGGACGGATTCGAGGTCGGCCAGGTCGAGGGAGCCGAGCGCGACGTCGCAGCCGGGCACGGCCGCCCGGACGCGCTCGAGGGCCGCCCGGCCGCGTTCGGCGCTCCGGCAGGCGAGGACGACGGCCGCGCCGTGACGGGCCAGCTCGACGACCGTCCGCAGGCCGATCCCGCTGTTGGCGCCCGTGACGATGGCACGCCGCCCGGTGAGGTCCGGGATGTCATCGGGGGTCCACTTCGCCATTCGACACCTCCACTGGCCGCCCATACTAGAACGCGCTTCGGTTTCTTGGCCCGTACCCCTGGTGTACCCGCGCGGTGGGGCGGCGCGGGCAAGGCGGTGCGGGCGAGGTGGCCACCGGCCGTTCCCGGCCGCGCGGCCGTACACCCGTTTGACGGCGGGCGGGCCGGTCGATAATCGGATCATGTCGTGGCAGGTGATCGTCCCGCACCGGCCCGGCCCGCTCATCGACCCGCCGGTCACGGCGGGCGGCCGCGGACCGGCCGAAGACGAGGAGAAGGGGATGGGAATCCCCGAGGTGGTGCTCGCGGCCGGCGGCGCCGTCCTGTTCGCCGCCGTCATCGCGGCGGGCCTCCCCGCCTGGCTGAGCGTGGTGGCGGTCGCCTGTCTCGCGCTGGGACTCGCGCTGCCCGCCCAGGCGGCCGCGCTGCGCGCGGTGCGCCGGCACCGGCTCCGGCGGCACGCCCGCGCCCTCGATCGCGGCGTCCTCCTCGACGTGACCCACCCCTCGGTGCGCCGCCTCGTCACCGCGTACGAACGGCTGCGGCGCACCGCCGGGCCCGGGATGGCGACGGACGCGGGCCACCTCGCGCTCGTCGAGGTCGCCGTCCTGCTGGGCGGCCGCACGCCGCGTGAGGAGGAGGTCGACTACGTCCTCCGCAGGGCGGAGGCGGTGTCCGCGCTGGCCGACCGGCTCGCCGACGGGCCGGTCCCGCCGGTCGAGCTCGCCGGCCCCGACTCCCTCGCGCGGATCGAGGCGCTGCTGTCCTGACGCCCCGCCGGGGTCTCAGGCGACGGCGAGGCGGACGGCCTCCTCCGCGTCCGCGGCCCGCGTGACGCCCGGAAGCTGCTCACCGCGCTCGTCGAGGACCTGCCAGCCGCCCAGTTGCACGACCGGGACGTCGCCCCGGCGCACGGCGAGGGCCAGTTCGGACAGCGTCCCCCAGGAACCGCCGATCACGATGACGGCGTCGGCGGAGGCCACCAGCACGGCGTTGCGCGCCTCGCCCATGCCGGTCGCGATCGCCGCGCTCAGCCCGGGCGCGGCGCCCTCCCGGTCGGCGCGGGACAGCACGCCCACCACCAGGCCGCCGGCGGAGCGGGCGCCCTCGGTCACCGCCGCCATGACGCCGGTGTACCCGCCGCACAGCACGACGGCGCCGCGCTCGGCCAGCAGCCTGCCGACCTCACGCGCGGCGTCGCGCTCGGCGCCGGTGCAGTCGCGGGGACCGCACACGGCGACCTGGATCAGGGCAGCGATCGCTCGATCGCCCCGACGACCTCGTCGGTGTCCGGCTCCATGCGCGGGTCGAACCGCGCCACGACCGTGCCGTCCGGGCCGATGAGGAACTTCTCGAAGTTCCACCGGATGTCACCGGTGTATCCGGACGCGTCCGGGACGGTCACGAGCCCGGCGTACAGCGGGTGCCGGTGCTCGCCGTTCACGTCGACCTTCTCGGTGAGCGGGAAGTCGACGCCGTATGTCGTCGAGCAGAACTCGGCGATCTCCTCCGGGCTGCCGGGCTCCTGCCCGGCGAACTGGTTGCAGGGCACGCCGAGCACGGTGAACCCGCGGCCGGCGTAGGTCGCCTGCAGCCGCTGCAGTCCCTCGTACTGCGGGGTGAGGCCGCACTTGGAGGCGACGTTCACGATGAGCACGCTCTTGCCGCGGTACTGACCGAGGTCCGCGGGGCCGCCCTCGAGGCGGTCGATTGTCACGTCGTAGATCGACACCATCCGAATCCTAGTCTGGACCCATGGGCGAGATCCTGGTCGGCACGGCGTCGTGGACGGACAAGACCCTCCTGGAGAGCGGCTGGTACCCGCCGGACGTGAAGACCGCCGAGGATCGCCTGAAGTACTACGCCACCCGGTTTCCACTGGTCGAGGTCGACTCGACCTACTACTCGCCGCCGGCCGAGCGGACGGCCGGCTACTGGCGGGACCGCACTCCGGCGGGCTTCACCTTCAACGTCAAGGCGTTCTCGCTCCTGACGCAGCACCCGACCCGCCGCGACGCGCTGTACAAGGACCTGCGGGAGCGGGTGCCGGACAAGAGGACGGTGTACCTGCGCGACGTCCCCGGCGACGTGGTCGAGGAGGTCTGGCAGCGGTTCCTCGACGCGCTGTGGCCGCTGCACGAGGCGGGCCGGCTCGGCGCGCTGCTGTTCCAGTTCCCGCAGTGGTTCCCGATCGGCCGCGCGAACAAGGAGTACATCCTGCGGGTGAAGCGCCGGTGCGAGCCGATGCGCGTCTGCGTGGAGTTCCGCAACCGCACCTGGATGAGCGAGGGCAACCAGGAGGAGACCCTGGACTTCCTGCGCCGGTACGACGTGCCGTACGTCAGCGTGGACATGCCGCAGGGACACCCGAGCTCGATCCCGCCGGTGCTCGCCGCGACCTCCGGCCTGGCCGTCGTGCGCTTCCACGGGCACTCGGACAAGTGGACCAGCAAGAACATCTACGAGCGCTTCGGTTACCTGTACTCCGAGCGGGAGCTGAGGGAGTGGGCGCCGAAGGTCGAACGCCTGGCCGAGGACGCCGACACGACGCACGTGCTCCTCAACAACTGCTACCGCGACCACGCACAGCGCAACGCGGCCCAGCTGGCCGCGCTGCTCACACCGTCCTCGGACCGGCGGCCTACTGATTCGGCAGGTCGCTGACGAAGGTGGACAGTGAGTTCGCCGCGCCGCTGATGCCGCCCAGCGCCCCGTGCACGACGTTCGCCGCGCTGTGCGGACGGCTGATGAGGTAGAACGCCAGGAACGCCAGGCCCCCCCACTTGAAGACTTTCTTCATCGCGAGTCACTCCTCGTATCGAGTGAGATACAACGAGTAACTTCCCAGCTCTGGCCGCGGACAGCAGCGGCTGCCCGCAAAGCGGTGTCCTCAAACGGCAAAAGTTTCCGCGGGAGCCCCGGCGCCCACCGGGCGCCGGGGCGGGGTCCGCGTCGCCCGGCGAATCAGCGCCGCCAGGCGAGTCCGCGTCGTTCGGCGAGTTCGCGTCGCCCGGCGGCTCAGCGGGTCCCGGCGGGTCAGCGGGTCCCGAAGCTCCTCGGCACCTGCTTGTCCTCGCGCAGGTCGCGGAACAGCGTGCCGGCCCGCGCGGTGTCCCAGGTGATGTACTCCCCGACGCCGGCCGCCGAGCCGGTGCCGCCGACCGGGACCGTGGTGGTCAGGCCGTCGCCGCCGGTGACGCCGCGCATGGCCCGGGCGAAGCCCACCAGGTCGTAGAGATGGTCGTCCTGGTCGACCGCGAAGTTGTCCGTGGAGCGCAGCGCGAACGGGATGATCCGGAAGGGGTTGAGGATCACGCCCGGGCTGGTCGCCTTGTGCACGAGCGCGGCGAGGAACTTACGCTGGTTCTCGACCCGCTGCAGGTCGGCGCGGGCGAAGGCGCGGCTGCGGACGAACCCGAGGGCCTCCCCGCCCTTGAGCGTCTGGCAGCCCGGCTTGAGGTCGATGCCGGCCTTGCGGTCCTTCATCCGCTCGGGGATGCACATCCGCACGCCGCCGACCGCGTCGGTCATACCGACGAACCCGGCGAAGCCGATCTCGGCGTAGTGGTCGATGTGGATCCTGGTCGCCTGCTCCACCGTACGGACGAGGAGCTTGGGCCCGCCGAAGGCGAAGGCGGCGTTGAGCTTGTTCGAGCCGTGCCCGGGGATCGGCACGTACGAGTCGCGGGGCAGGCTGACCAGCGTCGTGCCGTGGTCACCGATGTGCAGCAGCATCATCGTGTCCGTCCGGCGTCCGGCGGCCTGGCCCGTCTTGAACTCGCTGCGCTGTGCCTTCGACAGGCCCTCGCGGCTGTCGGAGCCGACGATGAGCCAGTTGGTGCCCGGCGTGTCCCCCGGCCGCCCGGCGTAGTCCTCGAACACGTCGATGCGGTGCAGCCGCGAGTCGAGGTAGAAGTAGCAGCCCACGAGCAGCAACAGGAGGACGAGGAAGGCGATCAGCAGACGGCGCCCCCAGCGCGGCCGCCGCCGTGGCGCCGCGCCGCCCCCGCCGTGCGATCCCGGCCCGTCGGCGTACGGGGACGCGCCGACCCCTCCGTACTCGGCCCGATTACTCATGGTGGCCACGTTAAGGGGCGCTATCGGGTGCTCGCGTCACCTTCCCGGATGATTCACCTGCCGGGGATCATCATTCTGCCGGGTGCGGGCCGGCCGCCCGCCCTCCTCCGTGCGGAGACCGGCGGCGGGGGATCCGCGGAGGCGTGGTCGAATGAGGGCATGACGGAAGATCTGGAGACGCTGTCGACCAAGGAGCTGCACGACCGGGCCGTCGAGCACGCGGTGCGGCATCTCGACGTCGGATTCCTGTGGCGGCTGCTGAAGGCGATCCCCGCGGCCGAGGCGGCCGCGGGACATCCGGACCAGGCCGAGGCGGACGTCTCCCACCTGTCCTCGATCCTCAACGAGTTCGTGCACGCGGGCGGCGGCGACGTCGCCGAGGCCCTGCGTCCCCTCTACCTCGAGTACCTCCGCCGGGCCGGGTCCTGACCAATGCCGCGCCGGCTCACAGGTAATGGCCGAGGCGCTCGTCGCGGTCGGCGGGCGCGTCGGTCTCCGGCAGGTCCGCCGGCCGCAGCAGGCGGATCTCCTCCCGGTCCGGCGCCTCCTGCCCGGTGATGCGCTGCGCCTGCAGGGCGACGGCGCGGTCCAGGAGGTTCCGCATGAGCCGGGCGTTGCCGAACGACTCGCCGCGGGCCGCCGCGCGCAGCCGGGAGCGCACGGCGTCGAGCACGCCCTCGGCCACCTGGAAGCCGGCGTCGGCCGCCATCACCTCGAAGATCGCCACAAGCTCGTCGTCGGTGTAGTCCGGGAACCGCAGGACGGTCGGGAACCGTGAGGCGAGGCCCGGGTTGAACTCCAGGAACCGCAGCATCGGCCCTTCGTAGCCCGCCACGATGACGACGAGGTCGGCGCGGTGCTCCTCCATCAGCTTGAGCAGCTCGGCGATCGCCTCGTGCCCGTAGTCGCGTCCGGAGTCGGCGGGTGTCAGGGCGTACGCCTCGTCGATGAACAGCACGCCGCCCAGCGCCCGCTCCACCGCCGCGCGGACCTTCGGCGCGGTCTGCCCGACGTACTCGCCGACGAGGTCGGCGCGGGAGACCTCGACCAGGTGCCCGGACGACAGGAGGCCCAGCTTGGCGTAGACGGCGGCCAGCAGCCGGGCCATGGTGGTCTTGGCCGTGCCGGGGTTGCCGGTGAACACCATGTGCCGCGTGGGCGAGGCGATCGGGATGCCGGCGTCGCGGCGGAGCTGCTCGGCCTTGGCCTCGGCGACGAGCAGGCGCACCTCCTGCTTGACCGCGTCCAGGCCGATCAGCCGCTCGATCTCGGCGAGCGGGTCGCCGGGCAGGTCGATGTGGCCGGCGGCGGCCAGCGTGCCCGGGATGTCCTCGGCGAGGATCTCGTCGAGGGACTCGTCGTCGGTGAGCACGCCGTCGTCGAGGACGCGCCGCGACTGCATGGCCACCGCGCGGTCCAGCAGGTTGATCATCAGGCGGGCGTTCCCGGCGGCCCGGTCGCGCGCCCCAGCGCGCACGAGGTCGCGGACCTTGTCGAGCACGCCCTCCCGCAGTGCGAAGCCCGCGTCGGCGGCCTTCGCCTGGAAGATCTCGATGAGCTCGTCCTCGGTCAGGTCGGGGAACCGCAGCTGCTTGGGGAAGAACGCCGCGAGTTCCGAGTCGCTCTTCAGCAGACCGTTCATCGCGCCCTCCGGCCCGCACAGCACGACGATGAGGTCCTCCGGGTGGGCCTGCACGGCCGCCAGCAGGACGTCGATCGCCTCCCGGTTGCGCGGGGAGTCGCCCGGCATGAGGTTGTGCGCGTCGTTGATGGCCAGCACGCCGCCGTGCGCGCGCTCCACCGCCCGGCGCACGCGCGGGCCGCTCTCGCTGACGTACTCCCCGACCAGGTCGGAGCGGTCCACCTCGACGAGGTGGCCGGAGGACAGCACGCCGAGGTCGGCGTAGATGCGGCCGAGGATGCGCGCGACCTTCGACTTGCCCGTGCCGGAGTTACCGGTGAAGACCAGGTGTCTCGGCCGGGCGGCGACCGGCATGCCGGCCTCGCGGCGCATCCGGGCGGCCTCGGCCTCGGCGACGAGCAGGCGCACCTCGTTCTTCACCGACTTCAGGCCGACGCACGCGTCGAGCTCGGCCATCGGATCGGCGTCGGCGGCGCCGCCGGGGATGACCCGCTGCGGCAGATCAGCGACCGCGACCTCCGTCTCGCCGCGGGCGGCGGCCGCCGCCACGCACTGCTCGGCGAGGTACTCCACGAGGCGCGCGCCCCGCAGGTTCAGCAGCGGCGGAGTGCGGGACAGCAGCAGCCCGGCGGTGACCGCGGCCTCCCGGGCGGCGGTCAGCCCGCGCCGGGCGACGGCCCGCCGGAACAGCTCCGCGTAGTCGTCCTCGGCGAACTCCCGCGTGCGGGCGATCCGGAAGTGCTGGTGCAGGGCCGGGTTGACGTCGAAGATCCGCTCGTCGCCGCCCGTGCGGCACGCCGCGACGACGTGCAGCTTCTGGTGGCGTTCGAGGACGCGGCGCAGCTCCTCGGCGAACGCCCCGCCGCAGTGCTCCAGCGCGAGGATGCGGTCGAGGCCCTCGATGACGAGGACGCGCCCTTCGAGGCACTCGCGCACCCGTGCGAGGAAGTACAGGATCGTGTCGCTGACGTGGAGGTTCGCGAACACCTGGTCGGAGACCCAGACGGCCTCGCGGACGTCCCCGCGTTCGGTCAGGGTCTGCTCGACGATCCGGATCGCCGTGCCCTTGCCGGTCGCGTCCGGCCCGCTGAGCAGGAGACGCACCGGCCGCGCGGACTCTCCGGTCCGCAGGACGTCGCCGAGCGCCGTCACGATGTCCGGCTGGCCGACGAGGCCGGCGCCGGTCTCCTCGGCCGCCGTCGCGGTCCGCGCCTCCTCGGCGGGCGGCACGCCGGCGAACCGCGCGGTCAGCGGGTTGACGACCGTACGGGCGCGGAAGAGGCGGCGCAGGTCCGTCTGGAAGCCGCGGACGGGCAGGCGGCTCTTCGGGCTCACGGCGCTGTCGGGCAGGCCCTGCGCGCATCCGGTGATCCGCAGGCCCATGTCCAGCCAGGCCCGGCAGGCGTCGGCCTCACCCGCGACGAGGCCCCGGGCGAGCCAGGACCGCACCTCCGCCTGCCACGGGTCGGCGCGGAAGCCCTCCCGCAGGTGCTGGAAGCGCTCCTGGACGCTTTCGTACCGCTCGACGCCGATGGCGAACGCGAAATCCGCGGGCACCGCCGCCACGTCGGCCTGCAACAGCAGCCGCGCCAGCCCGGTCACCAGCGGGTCGCCGCCCGGGACCGCCGCGAGCAGGCGCTCGTGCGCGGCGATCCAGCCGGCGCACGCCCAGGTGAGATAGCCGGTCGGGCCGGCCAGCTCCGGCAGCGCGGACACGGTCTCGTCCGGCAGGTCCGACGCCCACACCCGCTCCAGCTCGCCGTGCGGCGTGGTCAGGTCGCGGGCCCGCAGCTCCGGGTCCTCCGCGTGCCGGTCGAAGAGCGCGATGAGGGCCCGGCGGCGCTCCTCCAGCGGCGGGATGCCGGCGAACACGTCGAGGGACTCACGGCCGAGGGCGAACATCGTCTCCCGGAGGGCGATGTCGTCACCGGCGTTCTCGACCAGCCACAGGCCGGGCGGCCGCAGCCGGCCGCCCTGGCTGAACCAGGCGACCGGGTCGCGGACCGGGGGCTCGGGCTTGGCCAGGAACTGCGTGAGCAGCTCGTAGTCGATGTCGCCGCGCGAGCCGGCCCGGAGCGCCGCCGCCCCGAGCAGGAAGGTGAGCAGCGACCACAGCTCCGCGCCCGCCGCGGAGGTGCCCGCGGCGTAGAAGTCACTGAGCCCGCCGGTCAGCGCCCGGGCGCGCTCGTCGGCGTCGAACGCGCGGGCGCGCTCGCGGACCTCGTCGTACAGCCCGTCGGGGACCCGCCAGGGTCCGTACGCGTAGACGTCCAGAACGGGTTCTTCGGTCAGCAGCAGTTCGAGGTGTTCCGGTAGGCGTGGGGGGCTCACGACGTAGACCTTACGACCGACCGGAGGAGGGTCGCAGCCCTCTGGAGATCAGCGCTCCCAGTGGGGACGGCCGGAGGGGCCGGCCTCCCGGTGCTCCGCCGCGATGCGCATCGGGCCGGCCGGGCGCGGCGCCTGCTCGGGCTCGGGCTCCGCCTCGGCGGGCAGCGACAAGGTGAAGCCGATCTCCGCGGGCCGCCGCTCCAGCGCATCGAGGTCCTCCACCGGCACGAGGGCCGCGAGCGGCTTGCCGTGCCGGGTGAGGAGGATGCGCTCGCCGGTGTAGCCGACACGGTTCACGAGCTCCGCCAGGTCGGCCCGGGCCTGCGTCACTGGGACCTCTCGCGTCATGCAGGAATTCTATCATTCTGTACGTTCTTGTTATTCTGTACAGAACTCGCCCCGGCGCAGGAGCGCGCCGGCGCGTGGACTCGGCCGCGCGCGCCCGCGTGCGGCAGCGAAGGAGCGCAGATGGATTTCCCGACTCTCCACCCCCGCGCGCGGGTCACCGAGATCCCGCAGGACGTCCACTCCCAGCAGCTCTTCCAGCGGCTGCTCGACCAGCGGATCGTCTTCATCGGCTCGGAGATCGACGACGACCTGGCCAACCGGGTCTGCTCCCAGTTGCTGCTCCTCGCCGCCCAGGACGGGGAGCGCGACATCAAGATCTTCATCAACTCGCCGGGCGGGTCGATGGACGCGATGTTCGCCATGTTCGACGTGATGCGGTACCTGCCGAACGACGTCTCGACCGTCGCCCTCGGCATGGCCGCCTCGGCCGGGCAGTTCCTGCTCACGGCGGGCACCCGCGGCAAGCGCTACGCGCTGCGCAACACGCGGATCATGATGCACCAGCCATCCGGCGGGATCCGCGGCACCGCCTCCGACATCCGCATCCAGGCCGAGCAGAGCGTGCACATGAAGCACCGCTTCCTGCAGCTCATCGCCGAGCACACCGGCCGGCCGTACGAGCAGATCGAGCACGACGCCGACCGCGACCGCTACTTCAGCGCCGAGGAGGCCCGCGAGTACGGCCTCATCGACCACGTCGTCACCAGCGCGCTCGAGGCCGGGGGCGTCGCCCCGTGACCGGCCTCACCGCCCGCTACATCCTGCCCTCCCACGTCGAGCGCACAGGAGACCATCCTGGCCCGCCACACCGGCCGCCCGGCCGAGCAGATCCGCGCCGACATCGAGCGCGACCGCTACCTCACGGCCGAGCAGGCCCGCGAGTACGGCCTCATCGACGAGATCATCACCAGCCGCAAGCCCGGCTGAGGCGCCCGCGCCGAGGATCTGCGCCGTCCGGGGCGCGGATCCTCGGCGCGATCCTTCACGCGGGTGAGTAGACGGTCAGCCGGAGGGCCGGGTCCTCATTGGCCTGGAAGGTGGCGTACTCGAAGACGAGCGTGCCCTCGGACGGGTGGTGCAGGGTCTTGCGCCCGGCGCCGGCGGGAAGGACGTCGTGCCGTTCCCACCAGGCGGCGAACTCCGGGCAGCCACGGCGGAGCCGGTCCGCGAGCCCGGTGAACGCCGGGTCCGGCGCCCACAGGTCGTGCGCGGCGCGGAACTGGGCCGTGGTGTGCGCGGCCTGAGCGGCCCAGCCGTCGCCGAAGAGACGCCGGGCCTCGGGCATGAGCAGCAGGTAGACGAGGATGTTGCGGTCGCCGGGGTCGAGGCGGCCGAAGTCGGTGAGCAGCTCCGCCGCGGCGGTGTTCCAGGCCAGCACGTCCCAGCGGCGGCCGGTGACGTACGCGGGAGTGCCGAGGCTCTCGACGAGGCGTCTGGTCCCGTCCGGCACCGTTTCCCGGACGAAGGTCTCACGGGGCGGGCGGCGCGCCAGCGTCCGCAGGTGGTCGCGGTCGGTGGCGTCCAGGCGGAGCGCCTCGGCCAGGGCGTCGATCGTGGTGGCCGAAGGACTGCCGGCCCGTCCCTGTTCCAGGCGGACGTACCAGTCGATGCCGATTCCGGCCAGCTCCGCGACCTCCTCCCGCCGCAGGCCCGGCGTCCGGCGGCGCCGCCGCTCCGGGAGATCCACCGTCTCGGGAGTCAGTCGCTCCCTCCGGGACCGCAGGAAGTCACCGAGTCCGCGACCGGCCGGCTCGTGCATGATCGCCGCCTTCGCTGGGTGGTACTGGCCGATCCCAGGACGATACCGGGCCTGGATGCGCCCGTCCGGCTCGCCCACCATCGATCGTGCGAACGGCTGATCGAAGGAGATGACCGCCATGAAGGCCGCGGTATTGAAGGAGTTCGGCTCCCCGCTGTCGGTGGAGGATGTGCCGGAGCCGGTCCTGGGGACCGGTGAGGTGATCGTCGATGTCGTCGCGGCGGCCGTGCTGCCGTACGCGGCGGAGGTCTTCAGCGGCGAGCGGAGGTACCCCCTCACCCTCCCGGTGACGCCCGGCGCCGGGGCCGTCGGCCGGGTCCGCGAGGTCGGGCCGGACGCCACCCGGCTCGCTCCGGGGCAGTGGGTGCTGTGCGACCCGACCATACGCTCGCGCGACCACGCGCTGACGCCGGACATCGCCCTGCAGGGACTGAGCGCCCGGGGCGACGGCGGACTGCGCCTGCAGCGGCACTTCGGTCAGGGCTCGTACGCCGAACGGCTCCTGATCCCCACCGAGAACGCCGTGCCGCTCGGGCCGATCGACCCGGCGGACGCGGCGCGGTGGCTCGTGCTGACCACGTGCCTCGTCCCGTACGGCGGGCTCCTCGCCGGCGGCCTGGAGGCGGGCGAGACGGTCCTGGTCAGCGGCGCGACCGGCAACTTCGGCGGCGCCGCCGTGGCCGTCGCCCTGGCGATGGGCGCCGCCCGCGTCGTCGCGCCCGGGCGCAACGAAGAGGCCCTGACCGGGCTCGAGCGCCGGTTCGGCGCCCATGTGCGGACCGTACGGCTCACCGGTGACGAGGAACGGGACCGCGAACGGATGACGGCCGCCGCGCACGGGCCGATCGACCTCGTCCTGGACCTGCTGCCTCCCACCGCGGGGACGACGCCCGTGCGCGCCGCCGCCATGACCGTCCGCGAATACGGCCGGGTCGTGCTCATGGGCGGGGTCGGCATGCTGGACGGGGCCGACCTCCCTCTCCCCTACCGGTGGCTGATGCGGAACAACGTCACCGTCCGCGGCCAGTGGATGTTCCCGCGCCACGCCCCCGTCCGCCTCATCGAACTGGCCCGCTGCGGGCGGCTGGACCTCGGCCTGTTCGCGCTCACCGAGTTCGCCCTCGACGACGCCGGGGAGGCCGTGGCCCACGCCGCCCGCCACGGCGCGCCGTTCGGACTGACCGTCATCCGGCCCTGACCCGCCGGTAGGCGGCGACCGCCCGGCGGGTCTCCTCGGCGATCAGGTCCGCGTTGATCTGGGCCCCGGCCATCGTGCCCGCCGCGGCGGCGGCGCCGACCTGGGCGGCAGGCTCGGCGACGTTCCCGGCGGCCCACACGCCGGGCACCTCGGTACGGCCGGTGGCGTCGGCGGGGATGTACTGGCCCATCCCCGACGGGTGATCCGCCGGCCGCAGCCCGAGTCCGGCGAGGAAGCCCGCGCGCACCGTGATCCGGGACGCGACCGCGAGCGCCGCACGCCCGACGACCGTGCCGTCGCTCAGCCGAACACCCACGAGGCGATCCTGGGCGATCTCGAGCGCGGTGACCTTCCCGTCGACGATCCTCACACCCCGGGCGGCCAGCTCCTCCGTCTGCTCCTCGGACGGCGGCGCGGTGTGGGAGAAGAACACGACGTCGGCGCTCAGCTGCCGGAACAGCTGCGCCTGGTGCACCGAGAACGGGCCGGTGGCCAGCACGCCGATGGCCTGGTCACGGACCTCCCAGCCGTGGCAGTACGGGCAGTGCACGACGTCCCGGCCCCAGCGTTCACGCAGCCCCGGGACGTCCGGGAGCTCGTCGACCGCGCCGGTGGCGACCAGCAGCCGGCGCGCCCGTACCGCCCGGCCGCCGGTCAGCGTCACCGCGAACCCGTCTTCCTCACGGACGACGGCGTCGACCTCGCCGGGCACCACCTGGCCGCCGTACCCGCGGACCTCCGCCCGGCCGCGCTCCAGCAGCTCGGCGGGCGGGATCCCCTCGCGGGCCAGGAGCGCGTGCACCCCCGCGGCGGGGGCGTTGCGCGGCGAGCCCGCGTCGACCACCAGCACCGACCGGCGGGACCGGGCCAGCGTGAGCGCCCCGCTCAGCCCCGCCGCGCCGCCACCGGCCACCACCACGTCATAGCCGTCTCTCAGTAGATCGGTCACGTCGATCACCTCCACCGCGAGGATGCGAGAACATAGGCCGTTCTCGCAAATCACGTTGCGGTTATGGCAAACTGATGGCATGGATGAGGACCTCGACCAGGCGCTCGGGGCGGTCGGCCCCCGGCTCCGCGCGCTGCGCCGGCAGCGCGAGACCACGCTCGCCGAGCTGTCGGCGGTGACGGGCATCTCGGTGAGCACCCTGTCCCGGCTGGAGTCCGGGGCCCGCCGCCCGACCCTCGAGCTCCTGCTCCCGCTCGCCCGGGCCCACGGGGTCACGCTCGACGAGCTCGTCGACGCCCCGCCCACCGGAGACCCGCGCATCCACCTGCGGCCGATCGAGCGTTACGGCATGAAGCTGCTGCCGCTGACCCGCCGGGCCGGCGGCATCCAGGCGTACAAGATCATCATTCCGGCGGGCAGCCCCCGGCGGGAGCCGGAGACACGGATCCACGAGGGCTACGACTGGGTGTACGTCCTCAACGGACGGCTGCGCCTGGTCCTCGGCGACCAGGATCTGGTCCTGTCCCCCGGCGAGGCGGCCGAGTTCGACACGCGCGTGCCGCACTGGTTCGGCGCCGCCGACGCCGGGGCGGTCGAGTTCCTCAGCCTCTTCGGCCGGCAGGGCGAACGCGCCCAC
Organism: Actinoallomurus spadix; assembly: GCF_024055725.1. GTDB lineage: Bacteria > Actinomycetota > Actinomycetes > Streptosporangiales > Streptosporangiaceae > Actinoallomurus > Actinoallomurus spadix. The sequence continues at coordinate 54,709 of NZ_JAMXMX010000005.1, forward strand.
CTCCGCGCCCGCCCCACGGGCAGCGCCTCCGCGGAGTAGGCCAGCGGGGCTTTGAGACAGGCCTAACCGGCGACGGCGGGCTTGAGCACCTCCTCGCACCACTGGCGGAAGCCGGTCGGAGTCGTGGACTCCGGAGTACGCGGCTGCGCGCGGTACAGGCCCTGGTCGATCGCGGCGCCCATGTCGACGATCCCCTGCGCCCAGGCCTCGCTCACCCCGTTCCGCATGAGAGTGGCCTTGTACGCCTCGCCGGAGAGCTGCTGGAAGCGGATGGGCCGTCCCAGCACCTCCGACATGATCCGCGCCATGTCGTTCGGCGACAGGTCCTCCGGGCCGAGGACGGGGACGCCCTCCTGCCCGCTCCAGGAGTCGTCGAGCAGCAGTCTCGCCGCGACGGCCGCGATGTCACGGGTGGCGCACGCCGGATTCCTCCGGTCCCCGGACAGCGTGAGGAAGAAGACGCCCTGGCTCCTGATCACGCCGGCCTGCTGCAGCAGGTTCTCCATGAAGCCCGGCATCAGCAGGGCCCGGTAGTCCACGCCGATGCCCTCGATCATCTCGTCCATGGCGAGCGCCGCGGAGATCTGTCCGGCGTTTCCGGCCCAGCCGCGGCCCAGGGTCGAGACGCCGACGACCCGCTGGACGCCCCGGTCCGCGATGGCCTCGCACAGCGGCCGGGCGAAGCCCAGCACGTGCCCTTCGACGCTGTCGGCGCGGGGATCCGGAGGCACCACCCAGAACACCGCACCGGCTCCGTCCAGCGCCTCGGTGAGAACGTCGAGGCGATCGTGCGAGCCCGTGACAACCTCGACGCGCTCGCGCACATCCGGGGAGAGCCGGGAGGGATCGCGCGCGATGACGCGGACCGGTTCCTTCCCGGTGGCCAGGACGGTGCCGAGAACCTGCCGGCCGATCTGGCCGGTGGGCGTCGTAATGACGATCATTCATCCTCCAGGGGAGAGCGGCATGGGCACGGCCGCCGCAGGCGTTCGCATCCGGATCCGCCCTCGGTGGAGCGGACGTCGAGCAGTCAATCCCGCGGTGGCGTGGACCTGAAGGACCGATCGGATCACCATTGATACCCTGCCGATATGAATGACCTGGAGTCGCGGGAGCTCCGGTACTTCGTCGCGGTCGCCGAGGAGCTGCACTTCGGGCGCGCCGCCGAGCGGCTGGGCATGGCACAGCCGCCGCTGTCCCGGGCGATCCGGGAGCTGGAACGCCGGCTGGGCGTGCGGCTGCTGGAGCGGACCACCCGGCAGGTCGCCCTCACGGCGGCCGGGGAGGTCCTCCTGCGGGACGCCCGGACCGCCCTCGACGCGATCGCCGCGGCCGGCCGGCGGGTCCGGGACGCCGGCCGGGCAACCCCAACGCTGCGACTGGCGCTCAAGGCCGACAACGACGCCGGGCTGCTGCCCCGGATCCTGTCGGTCTACGCACGTGAGGACACCGCGATCGGCGTGGAACTGGTGCTCGGCGGCCGGGGCGAGCAGGCACCGGCGCTGCGCGACGGGCGGGCCGACGTCGCGCTGCTCGTCAGCCCCTTCGACGACCGCGGCCTGGACTCCGAGCCGCTCCTGACCGAACCCCGCCTGGCCGCCCTGGCGGCCGGCGATCCGCTCACCGCCAGACCGTCCCTGCGGCTGGCCGACCTGGCGGGCCGGAGCCTCCCTGACGGGTCCCTCGTCGGGGGAGACGAGTCACCGCGCTCGCAGGTTCCCTCCGGCGGACGCGATCCCGTACGGCCCCGGACGGCACCTCGCGAGCTCACGGCCGGAACCCGGCAGCCGCTCTCGGACATCACCCAGATCTTCCGCCTGGTCGAGCTGGGGCACCTGATCTGCTTCCTCCCCGCCTGGGTGACGCGGCGTTACCCGCTACCCGGGATCACCTACCGGCCGGTCGTCGATCTGGAACCGGCCACACTCGCGGTCGCCTGGCCGCAAGACGCGCACTCGCCGGCGATCGCCGCCTTCGTCCGCGCCGCCGCCTCGGTGACGCACCCCGCAGGTTGATCGCTGGTGTCTGCCACGTCCTACTGACAGTTGGCGCCAGGAGTCAACCGGCGCACAGCCTCCGATCACTCAGCACCGGAGCGTTCGGAGTTCGGCTGCCGTCAGAGCGACGCCGGGGGCGACGACCGCCACGTGGACGGTCTTGCTCGGAGACGACCAGGGTGCTGGTATAGGCATGCTCTTCGTCGTAGTGCCCGGCGACGACGTCCTGGGCGAATCGGCGGCCGATGGCCACGGAAACGGGATGCACACGCACCGCCATTCATGAGGGTTCGAGCCGACCGGGCCGAATGAGCACGGAGATCGTCCGGCGGATTAAGGTGGATTTCGACGACCTGGAGTCTGTGGCGTTGCCTCCAGAAGCATCTACGGAGCTCATCGCCGCCGTCGCGAAGGAGTGGTCGGCCATGCGTTCGGCAGAGAAGCCTCCGTCCCCTCGCCGGCGCGAGAGCACTCGTAGCGGTGAAGCCACCAACCGCGTCGACGTCGCCGTCGTCGAGTCGCCGGATCGGTCGTGCGCACGCTGACGACCGAACGGCTGGTCCTGCCGCCCTGGGATGCCCGGTTCGAGGATGACCTGTGCCGGCTGAGCGCGGATCCGCGGATCACTCGGTTCCTCGGGGACGGCCGGCCGTGGGATCGCGAGCGCGCCCTGACGCGGCACGGCGAGATCCTGGCGCACTGGGCAGAGCACGGCTTCGGCTGGCGCGGCATCCTTCTCCGCGACGGGGGTGACGAGCGGACCCTCGGAGTGGCGGCGCTGAACCATCTCCGCCGGAGCGTGCCGGGGATCGAGGAGTCCGTCATCGAGATCGGGTGGTGGGTCGATCCGCGCTACTGGGGAATGGGGCTCGCCACCGAGGCCGCGGCCGCACTCCGGGACGAGGCGTTCACCGATCACGGCGCCGAGCGGCTCGCGGCGCTGTACCAGCCCGCGAACCACGCCTCGGGCAACGTCATGCGCAAGATCGGCATGCGGCACCACGGCGATACCATCGGCCCGTACGGGGAGGCCGTGCGCGTCCACGTCCTCGACCGCTCCGACTGGGTCGCCATGCGCGCCCGTCCTGACCGCGCCGCTGACCGTACAGCTGACGAGGCATGACCGTTTTATACCGTCTCTTGACGTATATGATCGTTCGCCACCATAGTCCGTTGACGTGAGCCTCCTCCCCTATCGGCGTAATGTCGAGTTTCGCCTGCCTCGTACGTATTGGCGTGCGGGGCCGCGATCGAAGTTGATCAGAGCCGGCCTCGCGCTGGCCGGCGTCGCCGGCCTCGTGGTCGCCGGTTCCTCCCCCGCGACCGCGTCCGCCCCCGGGCAACGGGCCGACAGGCACGCCGTCCGGTCGGGCGACGCCCGCTTCGAGGTCCTCTCCCCCACGCTGATCCGGATGGAGTACGCCGGCGACGGCACCTTCACCGACGCGGCCACCTTCAACGCCGTGGGCCGAGACGGCTTCGGGCGGACGCAGTTCACCAAGAAGGTCTCGGACGGCTGGCTGACCATCGACACCGGGCCGGTGAAGCTGTCGTACAAGGTCGGCTCCGGCCCGTTCACCGCGGACAACGTCTCCGTGCGGCTGCGGTCCGGCGAGCAGAAGGTGATCGCGCACCCGACCTTCCCGAGCGCGGTCACCTGCGCCGTCGGGACCCTCTGCGAGGGCGAGCAGGCCCTGCTCCAGGGCGGCGTGTCCGTCGCCCGGGACCACACCGGTTTCACCGGCACCGGGTTCGCCGCCGGGTTCGAGAGCGTCGGCGGGTCGCTCGCCTATACGCTCGACGTGCCGAAGGACGGCGACTACGACCTGCGCCTGCGCTACGCCAACAACCAGGGCGGCGACGGTAAGACCATGACCCGTACGCTGAGCGCCGCCGTCGACGGCGGAACGCCGGCGACGCTCACGATGCCGACCACCGCGAACTGGGACACCTGGGCGTTCACCACCGCGCCGGGTCTGCACCTGACCGCCGGCCGGCACACACTCGTGGTCTCCCGTGCCGCGAGCGACTCGGGCCAGGTGAACGTCGACAGCCTGGCGCTGACGGCGCCCGGCGCGCCGTATCCGACGACGGCGACGCCGCCCACCCCCTGCGACTACGGCACCGTGTGCGAGGCCGAGTCGGGTGCGCTCGCCGGCGGCGCGACGCAGGCCGCCGACCACAACGGCCACTCCGGTGACGGGTTCGTCGCCGGGCTGGAGCGGTCGGGCCCGTCCGACACCGTCACGGTGCGGAACGTCCCCGCCGACGGCACCTACTCCCTGCAGATCCGGTACGCGAACGGCGGCGGAACGCAGCGGACCGTCTCGGCGGCCGTGAACGGCGGGACCGCGACGACGGCGAACCTCGCGCCGACGGCCGACTGGGACAGCTGGTCGACGGCCGTCGTCCCGGTGACCCTGACGAAGGGCGAGGACACCATCGCACTCGGCTGCCCGACGGCGGACAGCTGCCACGTCAACCTCGACACAGTGGCCGTCGCCCCGGCCGGGTCGCCGGTGCTGCCGGCGCACAGCCCGCTCGGCGGGTACCGGCGCGGCCTCGACGGCGTCAACGGCGGCGCGCTCACCACGCCCGGCCTGCTGTACCGCGACGGGTGGTACCTGCTCGACGACACGCCCTCGGCCGTGTTCGACCCGGAGACCCGCACGGTGCACGCGCGGCCCGGCCACGATGGCAAGCCCTACCAGGACGGCTACCTCTTCGGGTACGGCGAGGACTACAAGCGGGGCCTGTCCGACCTGAAGACGCTGACCGGACCGTCGATGCTGCTGCCCCGGTGGGCCTACGGCATCTGGTTCTCGGAGTACTACGACTTCACCGCCGCCGAGTACCAGAACGACCTCCTGCCGAAGTTCCGCTCGGAGGGCGTCCCGCTGGACGTCCTGGTCACCGACACGGACTTCAAGGCGCCGACCGCCTGGAACGGCTGGGAGTTCAACGACCAGAAGTTCCCCGACCCGGCGGCGTTCTTCGCCTGGGAGCACGCGCAGGGCCTGCACGGCGGGCTGAACATCCACCCGAGCATCGCGAGTGGCGACCCGGCCTACGCACAGGCGCAGGCCACGGCCAAGGGCAAGCTCGCCGTCTCCGGCTGCCAGGCGCCCTCCGGGCAGACCTGTCACACGTTCGACTGGGGCGACCCGGACCAGCTCGCCGCCTACTTCGACCTGCACAAGAAGATGGAGCAGCAGGGCAACGACCTGTGGTGGCTCGACTGGTGCTGTGAGAACTCCCAGTCCTCGCTGGCCGGCGTCACGCCCGACGCGTGGATCAACCAGCAGTACGCCGACGACACCGCCAAGCGCATCGGGCGGGGCTTCGCCTTCTCCCGGGCGTACGGCTCACTGCAGGCGGCAGGCTACAGCGGCCAGGCGCCGGTGCCGACGGGCCCGTGGGCGGACAAGCGCACCACGCTCCACTTCACCGGGGACACCACCTCGAACTGGAACACCCTGAAGTACGAGGTCGGCTACACCGCGGGTGAGTCCGCCGCCACCGGCCTGTCGCCGGTCAGCCACGACATCGGCGGCCACAACGGCGGCGCCAAGCTCGCGGACGATCTTTACGTCCGGTGGGTGCAGATGGCGGCCTTCCAGCCGATCCTGCGGCTGCACAGCAACCACGGCGCCCGGCTGCCGTGGCAGTACGGCGACCAGGCCCGCGTCGCGGCGGACAAGTTCCTCAACCTCCGCGAGAACCTGGTCCCCTACACCTACACACTGGCCAAGGAGGCCACCGACACCGGCGTTCCGGTCGTCCGCGCGACGTACCTGGAGTACCCGGACCAGCAGGGTGCCTACGACGCGGCGGCCCGCGAGTACTTCTACGGCTCCGACGTGCTGGTGGCTCCGGCCACCTCCCCCGGCACATCCTCGACCACGTCGGTCTGGTTCCCCCCGGGACAGTGGACGGACTACTTCACCGGCAAGACCTACACCGGTCCCGCCACGAAGGACGTGACCACCGACTGGAACTCGATGCCGGTGTTCATCAAGGCCGGCGGAATCCTGCCGACCCGGACGGACAACGTCACCAACGACGAGCAGAACCCGCTGACCAAGGTCACGGTGAACGTCGCCGGCGGTGCCGACAGCGTCTTCCGGCTGTACGAGGACGACGGTCACTCCACCGACCCGAACGCCTCGGCGACCACCACCATCCGCTACACCGAGCGCGACGGCGACCACAGCCTGCGGATCGCACCATCACAGGGCAGGTTCACCGGCCAGGTCACGAAACGGCAGTGGACCGTCGTCTTCCACGCCGCGACCAAGCCGACGGCCGTCCAGGTCGACGGCGAACCGGCACCCCAGGGAAGCTGGACGTACGACGGCGGCAAGGGAACCCTGACGGTCACCCTCCCCGCCCGCACGACCCACGCCGGAACAACGGTCGACTACCGCTGACCCGACTCAGCTGATCATCGGCGCCCGCCGCCTCCCCCGAGGCGGCGGGCGCCGGTGCGTTCCGTGCGGTGACCGATTTGGACCATCCATTGACGAATATGATCGTTTGCCGTCATAGTCCAATCCGTGAGCCTCCTCTCTCATGGGCGTAATGCCGCATTTCGCCGGCGGCGCACGCATCGACGTGCCGGACCCGGATCCAAGACCATCAAAGCCACTCTCGCGCTGGCCGGCGTCGCCGGCCTCGTGGTCACCGGCTCTCCCCCCGCGACCGCGGCCGCGCCCGGGCAACGGGCCGACAGGCACGCCGTCCGGTCGGGCGACGCCCGCTTCGAGGTCCTCTCCCCCACGCTGATCCGGATGGAGTACGCCGGCGACGGCGCCTTCACCGACGCCGCGACGTTCAACGCGGTGGGACGGGACGGCTTCGGGCGGACGCAGTTCACCAAGAAGGTCTCGGACGGCTGGCTGACCATCGACACCGGGCCGGTGAAGCTGCGGTACAAGGTCGGCTCCGGCCCGTTCACCGCGGACAACGTCTCCGTACAGGTGCGCGCCGCCGGCCAGAAGGTGATCGCGCACCCGGCCTTCCCCGGCGCGGTCACCTGCGCCACCGACACCCTCTGCGAGGCGGAGCGGGGCCTGCTTCAGGGGGTGAGCGTCGCCTCGGACCACGCCGGGTTCACCGGCACCGGGTTCGCCGCCGGGTTCGAGAGCGTCGGCGGGTCGCTCGCCTATACGCTCGACGTGCCGAAGGACGGCGACTACGACCTGCGCCTGCGCTACGCCAACAACCAGGGCGGCGACGGTAAGACCATGACCCGTACGCTGAGCGCCGCCGTCGACGGCGGAACGCCGGCGACGCTCACGATGCCGACCACCGCGAACTGGGACACCTGGGCGTTCACCACCGCGCCGGGTCTGCACCTGACCGCCGGCCGGCACACACTCGTGGTCTCCCGTGCCGCGAGCGACTCGGGCGACGTGAACGTCGACAGCCTGGCGCTGACGGCACCCGGCGCGCCGTACCCGACGACGGCGCCGTCGGCCGACTGCGACTACGGCACCGTGTGCGAGGCCGAGGCCGGCGCGCTCGCCGGCGGGGCGAAGCTCGCCGCCGACCACAACGGCCACTCCGGTGAGGGGTTCGCCGCCGGGCTGGAGCGGGCCGGCGCGTCCGACACCGTCACGATCCAGAACGTCCCCGCCAACGGCTCGTACGGGCTGCAGGTCCGCTACTCGAACGGCGGCGGAACCTCCCGGACGATCTCGACCGCGGTGAACGGCGGAACGGCCACGACGGCGAACCTCGCGCCGACCGCCGACTGGGACAGCTGGTCGACGGCGGTCATCCCGGTGACCCTGACCAAGGGCACCGACACGATCGCGCTCGGCTGCCCGACGGCGGACAGCTGCCACGTCAACCTCGACACCGTCGCGGTCGCCCCGGCCTCCTCGGCGATCCTGCCGGCGCACAGCCCGCTCGGGGGGTACCGGCGCGGCCTCGACGGCGTCAACGGCAGCGCGGTCACCACGCCCGGCCTGCTGTACCGCGACGGGTGGTACCTGCTCGACGACACGCCCTCGGCCATCTTCGACCCGGACACCCGCACGGTCCACGCGCGGCCCGGCCACGACGGCAAGCCCTACCAGGACGGCTACCTGTTCGGCTACGGCCAGGACTACAAGCAGGGTCTCACGGACCTGAAGACGCTGACCGGACCGTCGGAGCTGCTGCCCCGGTGGGCCTACGGCATCTGGTTCTCCGAGTACTACGACTTCACCGCCGCCGCCTACCAGAACGACCTCCTGCCGAAGTTCCGCTCGGAGGGCGTCCCCTTGGACGTCCTGGTCACCGACACGGACTACAAGGCGCCCACCGACTGGAACGGCTGGGAGATCGACACCAACAGGTTCCCGGACCCGGCGGCGTTCTTCGCCTGGGAGCACGCGCAGGGACTACACAGCGCGCTGAACATCCACCCGAGCATCGCGAGTGGCGACCCGGCCTACGCCCAGGCGCAGGCCACGGCCAAGAACAAGCTGGCCGTCTCCGGCTGCGGAGCGCCCTCCGGACAGACCTGCCACACGTTCGACTGGGGCGACCCGGACCAGCTCGCCGCCTACTTCGACCTGCACAAGAAGATGGAACAGCAGGGCAACGACCTGTGGTGGCTGGACTGGTGCTGTGATGGCTCCCAGTCCTCGCTGGCCGGCGTCACGCCCGACGCGTGGATCAACCAGCAGTACGCCGACGACACCGCCAAGCGCGTCGGCCGCGGGTTCGCCTTCTCCCGGGCGTACAGCTCCCTCCAGGCCTCGGGCTACAGCGGTCAGGCCCCGGTGCCGACCGGTCCGTGGGCGGACAAGCGCACGACGGTGCACTTCACCGGAGACACCGCATCGAGCTGGGACACCCTGAAGTTCGAGGTCGGCTACACGCCGGGTGAGTCCGCCGCAACCGGCCTGTCTGCGGTCAGCCACGACATCGGCGGGTTCAACGGCCCGTCCCATCTCGCCGACGACCTGTACGTGCGCTGGGTGCAGATGGCGGCCTTCCAGCCGATCCTGCGGTTGCACAGCAACCACAGTGACCGGCTGCCGTGGCAGTACGGCGACCAGGCCCGCACCGCGGCGGAGAAGTTCCTGAACCTCCGCGAGAACCTCGTTCCCTACACCTACACACTGGCCAAGGAGGCCACCGACACCGGCGTGCCCGTCGTCCGGGCGACGTACCTGGAGTACCCGGACGAGCAGGGCGCCTACGACGCGGCGGCCCGGGAGTACTTCTACGGCTCGAACGTGCTGGTGGCTCCGGCCACCTCGTCCGGAACGACGGCGACCACGTCGGTCTGGTTCCCGCCGGGACAGTGGACCGACTACTTCACCGGCAAGACCTACACGGGCCCGGGCACCCAGAACGTCACGACGGACTGGAACTCGATGCCGGTGTTCATCAAGGCCGGCGGAATCCTGCCGACCCGGACGGACACCGTGTCGAACGACGAGCAGAACCCGCTGACCAAGGTCACGGTGAACGTCGCCGGCGGCACCGACGGCGTGTTCCGGCTGTACGAGGACGACGGTCACTCCACCGACCCGAACGCCTCGGCGACCACCACCATCCGCTACACCGAGCGTGACGGTGGCCACAGCCTGCGCATCGCACCCTCGCAGGGCAGGTTCACCGGCCAGGTCACGAAACGGCAGTGGACCGTCGTGTTCCACGCCGCGACCAAGCCGGCGGCCGTCCAGGTCGACGGCGAACCGGCACCCCAGGGGAGCTGGACGTACGACGGTGGCAAGGGGACTCTGACGGTCACCCTCCCCGCCCGCACGACCCACGCCGGAACGACGGTCGACTACCGCTGACCCGGCTCAGTTGATCATCGGCGCCCGCCGCCTCCCCCGAGGCGGCGGGCGCCGGTGTGTTCCGTCCGTGACCGACCCCTGCGGGGTAGGAACCCCGTCCTGTCAGGGGAGGCGCACGGGCCGGCGCGCGGGCGATCGTGGATCCGTCCCACCCGCCGTCACCCGGAGATGCCCCATTGAGCGGGAAACTGAAGATGAAGCTGTTGATGATCGCCGCCCTGACGGCGCTGATCGCCGGAGCCATGCTGGCCACGGGATCGGGCGGGCCCGAGTCCGCGGCCGGCCGGCAGACCGCCGAGGGCACGCGATGACCGCCGTCGGCGTACGGACCGGGCGGGCGGATGCGTCCGGCGGGACCCGGGGGCCGGTGCCGCGCTGGGCCGACCGGGCTCGGCCGGGGATCCGGAGATGCCGCACGGTGCCAAGCTCGTGATCATCGATCTCTGCTATGCGCCGCTCATCGCCTGGGGGCCGCTGCTGGCGGCCGTCACCGTGGCGTACGCCGTCCGTCGCCGGCGCCACGGCTGACCGGGGGCCGGTGAGGCGTCGGCGCGAGAACCCCGGCCGTCCCGCCGGGGATCTCGCGCCGACCGGCTTGAAGGGAGACGGCGGTGCACCTTCCTTGGTCAGATCGGCGGCGACTCCCCCGAGCCACGGACGATGAGGCGGGTCGGCAGTAGCACGCGCTGCGGCGGCAGGTCCTCGCCGTTCATGCGACGGCACAGCAGTTCGGCGGCGCGGCGGCCCATCTCGGCCGGGTAGTGCGCCACGACGGTGACGGGAGTGGCCAGCATGTCGGCCAGTTCGAAGTCGTCGAAGCCGACGAGGGCCGTTCTCGTCCCGGCCGCCTGAATGGCGCGCAGCGCGCCGATGGTCAGCCGGTTGTTGCCGGCGAACACGGCGGTCGGCGGGTCGCCCAGAGCCAGCAGCTCGGCCGTCGCGGCCTCCGCCCCGGCGACGTCGTGCGGGCCGAGACGCACCAGCGACTCGTCGACCGGGATGCCGTGGGCCTGGAGTGCCTCGTCGTAGCCCCGGCGGCGTTCGCGTGCGGTGAAGATACCGGGCAGGTCGGCGAGGCAGGCGATGCGGCGGTGCCCGTGCGCGATGAGGTGCTCGACGGCGGACCGGGCCCCGCCGACGTTGTCGATCAGGACGACGTCGGCGCGGATGGCCTCCTCGGGTGGGCGGTCCATGAAGACCGCCGCGGTCCCCATGTTCAGCTCGGGGATCAGGTAGCGGTGGTCGGCGGCGGAGGGCACCACGAGGAGCCCGTCGACGCGACGCTCGCACAGGGAGCGGATGAGGTGCCGCTCGCGGGCCGGGTCCTCGTCGGAGCAGCCGGAGATGACGAACAGGTCGTGGAGGCGCGCGACCTCCTCCACGCCGCGGGCGATCTGCGAGTAGAAGGGGTTGGCGACGTCCTTGATCACCAGGCCGAGGCTGCGGGTGCGCTTTCCGCCGCGCAGGGCGCGCGCGATGTCGTTGCGCCGGAACCCCAGCGCCGAGATGGCGTCGTTCACCTTCTCCGCGGTGTCCGGGCGGACGCCCACCTCGCCGTTGACGACGCGGGACACGGTCTTGAGGCTCACCCCGGCGTGCCGCGCGACGTCCCGCATGGTCGGACGCATGCGCCCCCTTCGCTCCAGCCTCGGTCCACTAAGACGACAACGTTGTCATCTCATCCCCGGGAGCGCTCGTCAAGAGTACCGCCCGGGAAAGGCCACGAGTTGATCAAAAGGGCAGCAGATCCGGCCGCTTGGCGGCGATCTCGTCGCCCGACGACCGGCCCTGCAGGCGCCGCTGGATCCACGGCAGGAGATACGTGCGGGCCCACTGGAGGTCGGCCCTGCGGGAGGTCAGCCAGTCGACGGGCGGCGCGGGCGGCCACGGGTCGCGCCAGTCGCCCGTCACGGGAACGCCCAGCGCCTCGCAGGCGGCGAAACCGACCCGGCGGTGCCCCTCCGGGGACAGGTGCAGCCGGTCCTCGGCCCACGCCCGGGGGTCGAGGAGCTGCCGCATCGACCACAGGTCGACGAGGCGGCAGTCGTGCCGGTCCGCGATCGCGCGCAGGTGCAGGTTGAACATGGCCGCCCTGCCGCGGATCCGGCGCAGGACCGGCACGCCTCCGGGATCGAAACCGGTGAAGATCAGCACGTCGGCACCGGTGGCGCGCAGGCGGCGTACGGCGTTGTCGAACACCACGGCGAGCGCGTCCGGGTCGGCTCCGGGGCGGAGCAGGTCGTTGCCCCCGCCCGCGAACGTGATCAGCTCGGGCCGCAGTTCGATCGCGCGGGGCACCTGCTCGTCGACGATCTGGCGCAGCAGCCTGCCGCGTACGGCGAGGTTGGCATACCGGAGTTCCGGCCCGGCGGCGGCGAGATGCTCGGCGAGCCGGTCGGCCCAGCCGCGGTACCCCGCGGCCGGGGCCGGGTCTTCCAGTCCCTCCGTGAAGCTGTCGCCGATGGCGACATAGGAGGTGTACGTCGAGGATTCAGTCACGTCCGACCATGATGCAACACGCGGTCATCGGGCCGTCAACCGGGTCAGTGATTGATGGGCACGCCCCTCGCGCGCATGGCCAGCGCGTGCTCGACGAGGGTGATCAGCGTCGTCTTGGTCGACTCGCGGTTCCGGGCGTCACAGGTGACGATCGGAACGTGCTGCCCGATCGTCAGCGCCTCGCGCACGTCCTCGATGCCGTGGTTGTACACGCCGTCGAAGCCGTTGATGCCGACGACGAACGGCAGGCCGGACTCCTCGAAGTAGTCGACCGCCGGGAAGGCGTCGGCCAGCCGGCGGGTGTCGACGAGCACCACCGCGCCGATCGCGCCCTTCACCAGGTCGTCCCACATGAACCAGAACCGGTGCTGACCGGGCGTCCCGAACAGGTACAGGATGAGTTCCTGGTCGAGGCTGACCCGGCCGAAGTCCATGGCCACGGTCGTGGTCGTCTTGTCCGGCGTGGCGGAAAGGTCGTCGACCCCGGTGCTGGCCGATGTCATCACGGCCTCGGTCGTCAGCGGCATGATCTCTGAGACCGAGCCGACGAAGGTCGTCTTCCCGACGCCGAAGCCACCCCCGACGATGATCTTTACGGAGGTCATCCCGGGCGAAGCGCCCGGGCTAGAGCTTGCGAAGTCCAACGAGAACCCTTTCCAGCAGCTGGAGGTCGGGCTGCCCCTCGGTGAAGGGGGACTGGTGCACGCGTACCAGGCCTTCGTGCGCCATGTCAGCGATGAGCACGCGCGCGACGCCGAGCGGCAGCCTCAGCAGCGCCGACACCTCCGCCACCGAACGCCAGTTCCGGCACAGATCGATGATGGCTTTGTATTCAGGAGTGAGGGTCGTGATGTCCCGGCGGGGATACGGCGCCGCCGAGATCAACGCCTCGATGGGCAGGTCGTACCTCGGTTTAGTACGCCCGCCGGTGACGGCGTACGGCCGCACCAGCGAACTGCCCTGTCCCGCGTCCGGGGGCTGCGGGGGCGGCCCCGGTGGCGGGTTGTGGTGCGGTCCGGACCCCGGCCCGTGGTACCCGCCGAAGTCCCGGTTGCCGTACCGGCCCCCGTCCACGGCTTAACCGATCCCTGGTTCCGCGCGCAACGCCGGAGTGAGCACCCGGCCGACGCGCTCGACGAGCAGTGCCATCTCGTAGGCCACCAATCCCATGTCGCAGTCGGGCGCGGCCAGGACGCCGAGCACCGATCCGTCACTGATCGCCATCACGAACAGCAGGCCGCGCTCCATCTCCACCAGGGTCTGGGTGACCGCCCCGCCCTCGAAGATTCGCGCCGCGCCCTGCGTGAGGCTCGTCAACCCGGAGGCGATCGCGGCGAGCTGGTCGACGCGGTCGGCCGGGAAGCCTTCGGAATACGCCATCGGCAGGCCGTCGGAGGACACCACGACCGCGTGCGCGACGCGAGGGACGCGCTCGACGAATGTGGTCACCAGCCAACTGAGATCCTGGCGGCTGTTCACTGGTTCTCCCGTTCATCATCTTCGGGCCGGATCGCGGCGCGACCCCTGCGTACGCCCTGCTGGAAGCTGGAGAAACGGTTCCGTACCGTTTCGGCCTCCGGCGGCTGGAAGGCCGGCCGGGCCGGAGGCTGGATCGGTTGCTGCATCGACTGCTGAGGCTGCGGTGCCGGCCTCGCCGAGGCGATCGACCCGGGGATCCGGTTACTGCCCGGCACCCGTTTCGGCAGCCCTGCCGCGGTCTTCCCACCCACCGCGGGGGCCCGCACCGTCTCCGCCGCCCGGAACCCCTCGTCTGCGGGCGAGGACCACTCCGGCGGAGGAGTCGACTCAGATCTAGCCATTGATCCTGTCTTGCGGCGTTGGAACCATTCCGACTGCATTGCCTCGAAGATAGGGGAACGTCCTCCGTTCTGGTCTCCCAAACGACCTTCCTCGCGCATCGAACCGGTCGCCGGCGGCTGAGTCGACTGCCGCGCCGGCGGGAACGGGGGGTTCTGCGGCCGGGACGGACGCGCCGGAGGCGGTGCGCCGCCCGGAGTCCCCGCCCGGCCGGGGGCCGACGAGGCGGCGCCTCTGCCCGGAGGCGAGGTGTTCGCCTGCTTCCGCTTGGGGAGGGGCGCGCCCTGCGGGCCCCGGGGCTGCTCGGACTGGCCGTACGCCGGTTCGGCCGGCTCGGCCGGACGCCGTTCGGGCTCCCGCCGGCCGCCCCAGACCGGCTCCGCCGGCTCCGGCTCGTCCCAGACCGGCTCCGCCTGCCTGCGCAGTGGCTCGGCGGGGCTCCGCGGCGACTCGAAGGGGCTCGTGGGCGGCTCGGCCTCCATCGGCGCGGGTTCGAAGGCGGTACGCCCCGTCTCGGGAACGGCGCGGGCGGGTTCCCACGGCGTGTCGGGGACCGGCGCCGGAGCGACCGGCTCGGCGCCGCGCGCCAGCTGCCCGTGGACGGCGGGCGCCTCCACCGAGGACGCCCGGCGGGGGGCCGCCTCCACCGGCGAGTCGAGACGGCGGGGCGTCGGCGGGTTGCCGTCCTGGATGGCGTTGGCCGGCAGGATGACGAAGGCGGTCAGGCCGCCCGACAGGGCGGCGCGCAGCTCGACGCGGATGCCGTGGCGCTGGGCCAGCCGACCGACCACGAACAGGCCCATCCGGCGGGAGATCGAGACGTCGATGGTCGGCGGGTTGGCCAGTTTCCAGTTGGCCTCTTCCAGCTCCTGCGGTGACATGCCGACGCCGTTGTCGGAAATCTGGAGCATCGCGCCACCGCCGCTGAGCAGATGACCCGACACCGCGACCTTGGTGTGCTCGGGCGAGAACGACGTGGCGTTCTCCACCAGCTCGGCCGTCAGGTGCACGAGGTCGTTGACGACCCGGCCGATGACCGAGACGTCGTCCTGGATCCGCAGGGTGACCCGTTCGTACTGCTCCACCTCGGACAGCGAGGCCCGGACGATGTCGACCAGGGCGACCGGCTTGTTCCAGCGGCGGGTCTGCTCCTGGCCACCGAGGACCAGAAGGTTCTCCCCGTTACGGCGCATACGGGTCGCCAGGTGGTCGAGCTTGAACAGCGACTCCAGCCGGGCGGCGTCCTGCTCGCTCTGCTCCAGGTCCTCGATCAGCCGCAACTGGCGCTCGATCAGCGACTGGCTGCGGCGGGACAGGTTGACGAACATCGCGTTGACGTTGCTCCTCAGCAACGCCTCGTTGGACGCCAGGCGCACCGCCTCGCGGTGGACCTCGTCGAAGGACCGGGCGACCTCACCGATCTCGTCGGTGGTGTGCACGTCGATCGGCTCGACGTGGAGCGGCTCGTTGCCCGCGTCGGGTTCGCGCAGTCGGCGGACCATCTCGGGCAGACGGTTGCTCGCCACGTCCAGCGCGCCGGCCCTCAGCGTTCGCAGCGGGCGCACCATCGAACGGGCCACGATGACGGTCGCCATGAGGACCAGGATCAAGACCAAGAACAGCAGAGAGGTGTCGATGACGGCACCACGCTGGGCCGTCTTCTTGTGCTTCCCGCTGACAGAGAGGATATGGCTGGCGATGTTCTGCTCGACCGTGTTCATCCGGTCCAGGCGGTTCGTCATGTCGTCGAACCACCGCCGGGTGTCCTGGGGGCCAAGCGGCTTCAACTTGAGCGCCCGTGAGTCCTGGGCGACTCTTATCGCCTGCAGGCGTGTGTACTCGGAGCGGTCGATCTCCGGGCTGGTCACCGTGTCCTCGTACAGCTGGCGCTCGTTGACGGTCGCCGACACGTCGAACGTGCTCAACGCGCTGTCCCGCTCGGCACGCGCCGATTGGAGCGCCTGAAGCTCGACCGGCTCGAACCGCCCGGAGTTCAGCGCCGCCGTGAGAAGAGCCCGCTCACGCGAGGACGCCTCCTTGGCGCGGGACAGCGCCCCGAGGGCCCGCACCGCCTCGGATACGTCGGTCTCCGTGCTGCCCTGGGCGATCCGGTCGTCGAGGTCGAAGAGCTCGGAGATCAACTGCGAGTACTTGCTGATGCCGGGCAGCGCGGGAAGACCAGGCTGGGCGGTGATCTGCCGCAGCGCCGGAAGGGAGTTGAGGCGGATGAGCAGGTTCTGCACTCCCGCGCGCACGGGCGGCGAATATCCCGCGTCGATGCCACGGGCCTTCGCCCTGACCGCCAAGGCCGCGCTGTCCGTCGTCCGCTGACGTTGCCGCAGCTCCGCGAGCACAGCCGCGTCCGACGAGGTCTCATAGAAGGCGGTCATGTCCCGCTCGTCCGCGAGCGCCTGGGCGAAGACGGTCACCTTCTGGCCCAAGCCGGCGAGGTGCTCGATCCTTGCGAAGACGGTAGCGTCACCGAGCGCGCTCGAGACCCGCAGGCCGGCCAGCAGGACGGCGACTGCCGTGGGAATGGCGATCAGCGCGACCAGGCGCACGGGCACACGCCAGTTACGCAGACTCATTCGCCGCCATCGAGAATGCCGGGTCGTGGCCGCGTTGGCGCTGTCTGGGGGTGGCGTGACCACCGGACCTCGATCCAGGCCACTTGACGTCGCTGTCTGCACTGCCCTCCTCTGCCTCCCCCTCGTATTGGGTGGGTACAAGATTGCCCTCGCACCCGCGAACCGGAACAGAACATACACCGCGCATTGACCCCGAATGCGGTTGTCAGCGTTATTCGGCTCGCAATGTTGCACGCCCGGCCACAACTCCGCCCCCTCGCCAGGTGTCTCGCGACGGGCTCCTACTCTGGTCCCTCGTCTTCCAGATCGCTAGACTCCCCTGCCTTGGGAGCTGAAGGTGAGTCGGCGATGCATCACCCTTCACTCCGGGTAGTTATCGCGTTGCGAAAAGTCAATTCGCCGATGGCGGCGAAACAGACGCACGTAAGGGAGAGCCTGCCATTACACGTCGATTCTCCGAGGGGTCTCTTCGTCGCCGCACGCGGGCAGCACGTTTGCCGGGAGTGCTCATTGACTGATTTCCCTGCCGACACTCTGGCCTCCGAACCGCGTTCGGAGGCCAGAGTTCGAATATTGCCACGTCGCAGCGGACGCGTCGTGCGCGGGCTGATCGGCGTCTTCGTCCTGTTCCTGGCCGGGGAGGTTCTCGGCCGCACCGGCCTGGTGGACCGCTCCTACCTTCCGCCGTCGTCCGTCGTCCTGGTCCACGCCGGCCGCCTTCTGGTCAACGCCGACTTCCTGCGCGACGTCCTGTTCACCCTCGGCGGGTGGTCGTCGGGCTTGGTCATAGCGGTCGTCATCGCGGTACCCGCCGGCCTCGTGATCGGCAGCGTGCCGATCGTGAACTCCGCCGCCCGGGTCCTCGTCGAGTTCCTGCGGCCGATCCCCGCGGTCGCGCTGGCCCCGCTGGTGGTGTTGTTCATCGCCAGCCAGAGCGAGATGGAGCGCACCCTGGCGGCGTACGCCGCGATGTGGCCGATCCTGATGAACACCATCTATGGTGTCGGGGACGTCGATCCGGTCGCCCGCGACATGGCACGCTGCTTCGGCCTGCGTCCGAGCGCGGTGCTGCTCCGGATCGCGCTGCCGAGTGTCGCCCCGTTCGTGGCGACCGGAGTACGCCTGGCCTCCTCGGTGGCCCTCATTGTGACGATCAGCACCGAACTGATCTACGGAAGCGGAGGCGGCGGGCTCGGCCAGTACATCTTCGCCGCCAGTGGGGATCCCGATGGCACGCCTGACGTCTTCGCGGCGGTGGCGATCACAGGCGCGCTCGGCCTGGCCTTGGACCTTCTGCTCACCCGAGGGGAACGCCGCGCCTTCCGATGGCACTTCGACCGGTTGGGGAAGAACGGATGAGCGCTGCGGCCACCGGTATCCGAACGTCCCTGCCCCAACGGCGCCGACTCCGTAAGGCGCTCACCGGGACCGCGCTGCGCTGGTCGGTGTTCGCCGTCGCGGTCGGCCTCTGGCAGCTCGCCACTCGCACGGTCGTCCCCGAGGACTACCAGATCTACTTCCCCCCACCCACCACGATCGGCGACCAGCTGTACCGGACCTGGTTCTCCGGCCCGGCCTCGCACGCCTTCCTTACGGCGACGGCGACCCACGACCTGTTGCCCAGTCTGGCCCGCCTGCTCGGTGCCTGGGCGGTGTCAGCGGTGGTCGGAATCGTTCTCGGTGTGTCCCTGGGCCGGTCGGAACACGCCGTCGAATACGTCGAGCCGCTCATACACTTCGGCCGGTCCATCCCCGCCACCACGGTCATCCCGGTGTTCATCGTGCTGTTCAAGTTCAGCACCGCGATGCGGGTGTCGGTGATCGTGTTCGGCGTGATCTGGACGATCCTCATCTACGCCCTCGAAGGCGCGCGGTCGGTTGAACCCCTCCAGCTCGATCTCGCCCGGGTGTTCAAGCTGGGCCGGTTGCGCCGGCTTTCCCTCATCGTCGTCCCCGCCGCCGCCCCCAAGATCTTCGCCGGCCTGCGCATCAGCCTGTCGTTGTCGATCATCTTGATGACGACCTCCGAGCTGGTCGGCGCCTCCAACGGGATCGGATTCTTCCTGGCGAACGCCAAAAAGACCTTCGCGTTGCCCGAGATGTGGTCCGCGATCGTGTTGCTCGGCATCCTGGGATACGTCCTCAACAGCGCATTGTTGCAGGTCGAGCGGCGAATTATGGGATGGCATCGCAACACCCGGCGAATCGAAGACTGACGGTCGCCGGACACCAAACCTCGGCAGGCTACTCAAGATTGCGATACATATATCACTCTCAGTAATCCAAGGAATCGGACCGGTTCATTGAGAACGGCAGCCCGACACCTCCACTTGTATCATCCTTTCTCAGTCTCCTATCATTCTCCGCGACGCGGGCGTCCCCGATGATTGCGCCCGCAACGGGACATGATAGTCACAGTCTCCGCCCTCGGACGATTCCTGAGCCGACGCTCCACGTCGTCCAGCCTCAACAGAGGAGTTGAAGTGAAAACGCGCCGCCAGATATTCGCGACGGCCGCCGTCGCGTTGATGGCCCTGTTCGCCGCCGCATGCAGCGGGTCGAATGCAGCAGAGAAAAAAGATTCAGGAGGGCTGGAGAAGAAGAACATCAAGGTAGGCGTTCTGCCGACGTGGGATGCGGCCGCCGTCTACCTGGCCATCAAGAAGGGCTACTTCACGGCCGAGGGTCTTAATGTGACCCCGGTGACCATGGCCAACCCCGAAGAGGCCATCTCCAAGAATGTGTCGGGCGCGGTCGACTTCGCACACAACGGCTACGTCTCACCGACGATGGCGTCGAACCGGGGCCTCAAGCTGCGCATCATCATTGATGGCGCTCAGGCGAAGTCCAACATGTACGTCGTCGTGACTCCGAAGAAGACTTCGATCCACTCCCCGAAGGACCTCGCCGGCAAGAAGATCGGCATGACCACCAGCAAAGGCCTGCCGGCGCTGCTTACGAGTGCGGCCCTGCAGCTTGCCGGGGTCGACACTAAGTCGGTGCAGTTTGTGGACGTCCCATATACCAACATGGGAGCCGCCCTGCAGAACGGATCCATCGACGCCGCCTTCGCGACCGACCCGTTCCTCACCCGCTTCGAGCAGACCCTCGGCGCTCGCGTCGTGCTGGACACGATCAACGGACCGACCGCCGATTTCCCGATCGGTTGCTACCACACCTCGGAGCGATTCGCGAAGCAGAATCCCAAGACGGTCGCCGCGTTCCAGCGGGCCATGGCCAAGGCTCAAACCCTGGCCGCCACCGACCGCAACGAGGTGGCGCAGGTGTTGCCCACCTACATCAAGGGACTGACACCGCAGGCCGCTCAGACGATCACCATCGGTACGTTCCCCACCTCGTTGAACAAGAGCCGGGCGCAGCGGGTCGCGGACTTCATGCTCCAGCAGCACGTGCTCACCACCCATTTCGACGCGTCGACCCTCGAGTGACGGCTGACGGCCTGACCGCTCGCTGACCGTAGGGGCGGCGGGCAGCGTGACCACACGCCGCTCGCCGCCCCGCGCCGACGCGTCGGCAAAATCGGTGTGGACCATTCCACGCCGGGAAAGGATTCACGGAGGACATGACCACCGAACCGTCCACGCCACCGCGTATCGGCGGAGAGGCCGGCTACAAGCGCATCGCCACTGAGGAGGCCTTCGCGCCCCCAGAGCTGATCACGCTGTGGCGCGAGATGCTCGAAAGCGGCGGCGACCTTGATCCAGGCTTCGTCAGCCTGGTCGGTTACTTCTACACTCACAGCAGCGAGCGGGCCAGGACGACGCGTGAACGTCTCCAGGACCTCGGCGAGCGTCGGCTGGCCGACATGGACGCGGCCGGTATCGACCGCCAGATCATCTCACTCACCGCGCCGGGTGTTCAGATACTCGACGCCGACCGGGCAGTGGCCATGGCCACCCTGGCGAACGACCGGCTCGCCGAGGCATGCGGTCGTCATCCCGACCGATTCACCGGCCTGACCGCCGTCGCCCCTCAGGATCCCGACGCCTCCGCTAAAGAGATCGAACGCGGAGCCGGGCTGGGTCTCAAGGGTGTGATCATCAACTCGCACACACACGGTGAGTATCTCGACGACCAGAAGTTCTGGCCCATTCTGGAGGCGGCCGAGGCACTCGACGCACCTGTCTACCTGCATCCGACGGCTCCGCCCCGCACGATGATCAAGCCGCTCCTGGAGGCGGGGCTGGACGGGGCGATGTTCGGGTTCGGCGTCGAGACCGGGATGCACGCGCTCCGCATGATCACCTCTGGGGTCTTCGACCGGTTCCCGCGCCTGAAGCTGGTCCTCGGTCACCTCGGTGAGGCACTGCCGTTCTGGCTCTACCGCGTGGACTTCATCCATGCCGCGACGGTCCGCTCGCAACGGTATGCGGCCATCCGCCCCCTCGCCCGGAAGCCTAGCGACTACATGCGCGAGAACGTCTGGGTCACCACCAGCGGAAACGCCTGGGAGCCGGCGATCATGTTCTGCCGTGAGGTCCTGGGCTCCGACCGCGTGCTCTACGCGATGGACTACCCGTACCAATACGAGGTCGACGAGGTCATCGCGCAGGATCGCCTGCCAATGGACGACGCGGATAAGAAGGCGTTCTTCCAGACCAACGCGGAGCGGTTGTTCGGACTGTGACCGTTGTCGTCGACGTTCAGCGAGATCGTACGGGTGCGGATCGCCCTAGTACTGATCTTGCTCATTTTGTCGGCCGACCCGGCGTCGGCCCGCTCTCAGAGGACCTTTGATGCTCGAAGTGAAGAACCTCTCCCACGCATACGCCGAAGCAGCCACGAAAGTACTCGAGAACATCGACCTCAAGGTCGACTCGGGCGAGCTCGTAAGCATCGTGGGTCCCTCCGGCTGTGGCAAGTCCACTCTGCTGCGGACCATCGCCGGACTGATCCGCCCGACCAGCGGGCAGATCAGGCTCGGCGGCACCCTGGTCCAGGATGTGCCGGACAACCTCGCCGTCGTCTTCCAGGACTACTCCCGGTCACTGCTGCCCTGGATGTCGGTCCGCGACAACGTCGCGTTCCCGCTCCGAGGGCGTGGCATGGACCGCAAGGCTCGGCGAGCGGCCGCAGAGGAGGCGCTGGACGCCGTAGGGCTCTCCTACGCGGCCCGTAAGTACCCCTGGCAGCTCTCCGGCGGGATGCAGCAACGGGTGGCGATCGCACGCGCTATCGCCTACCGGCCGGCGCTGCTGCTGATGGACGAGCCGTTCGGGTCGGTGGACGCCCAGACCCGCGAGGAGCTCGAGGACCTCGTGCTGAGCGTCCGGGCGAACCAGGAGATGACCATCTTGCTCGTCACCCACGACATCGACGAGAGTGTCTACGTCGGCGACCGCGTCGTGGTGCTGGGCCGTCACCCCGGCCGAGTCATTGGCGACGTCGCCGTCGCCCTGCCCGGGAACCACGACCAGATCACCACGCGGGAGTTGCCGGAGTTCGTTCACCTCCGTGCCGAGATCGGCCGGCTGGTACGCCAGGCCGCGGAGGCCAACCCCGCGGCGTGACCGGTCGCTGACGACGGCCTCGGCCGTGGACTTGTGTGAACGCGGGCGGTCGGCCGTAGGGACCCATGCGCTCGCGGACCTCGTGTCCGACCACTCTTTCCAGGAGGGACGCTGTCGTGGACGTGCTGATCGTGGGCGGGGGCATCGCCGGCCTCACTGCCGCACTCGCGCTGCACAAGGCGGGTTTCGGCGTACGCGTCGTGGAGGCGGCACCCCGGCTGGGGCCGCTTGGTGTGGGCATCAACCTGCAACCGCACGCCGTACGGGAGCTGACCGAGCTCGGGCTCGCCGAGGCGCTGGAGGCCAGCGGGATCCAGACCCGCGAGATGATCACGATGGACCGGTTCGGCAACCGGATCGCCGTTCATCCACGCGGCCGCCACGCGGGGTATGCCTGGCCGCAGTACTCCATCCACCGCGGCGAGCTGCAGATGCTGCTCCTCGACGCGGTGCGCCGACGGCTCGGTGGCGATGCCGTACGGACCGCGCTCTCCTTCGAGACCTACGGTGAGGACTCCGAGGGGATCGAGGCGCGGCTGCGCGACCGTGCGAGCGGTGAGGCCGTCACCCTGCGCGCGGACGTGCTGGTGGGCGCGGACGGCATCTTCTCCGCCGTCCGGCGGCTACTGCACCCGGACGAGGGCGAGCCCCTGTGGAACGGTGTCCGCGTATGGCGTGGCGTCACCGAGGTCGACGAGTTCCTGACCGGCGACACCATGCTGGTCATGGGCTCCCACAATGTGGGGCGCATGGTCCTGTACCCCATCTCCAGGACGGCGGCCGAGCGTGGTCGCTGCCTGGTCAATTGGGTGGCGGAGTTTCGCGTCTCCTCGGATCCTCAGGGCGAGGACGCTTCGGCGAACTGGACTCGCGAGGGCCGGTTGGAGGACGTGCTCCCCTACTACGCCGACTGGCGCCACGACGGTTTCGACGTGCCCGAACTGCTGGCGAATTCCCAGTCCATCCTCGACTACCCCATGGTCGACCGCGACCCGTTGCCCTTCTGGGGCCGGGGCCGGGTGACGCTGGCGGGGGACGCCGCCCACCCGATGTACCCGGTGGGCTCCAACGGCGGCTCGCAGGCGATCCTGGACGCCCGGGTCCTCGCCCGGGAACTCGCCTCCTCGGCGACGGACCCGCAGGCCGGGCTCCGGTCGTACGAGGAGATCCGCCGCCCCGAGGCCAACGCGGTGGCGATGGCCTGCCGGAACATGCCGCTGGACCGGATGCTCGACCTGATCGCCGAGCGCGCGCCCGAGGGATTCGCCCGGATCGAGGACGTTCTCGACGCCGAGGAGGTCGCCAGTGTGCGGGGAATCTGGAAACAGACCACCGACCTGGACGCCGAGGCCCTGAACAAGCGGGAGTCGTGGGATCCGATCAGGCCGATCGCCGGCTGACCCCGGCATGTCCCCGGCCGTGTGGGCCTCACTTCGCCCGTGACCAGGCGAGCCTCACTTCGCGTCCGCGTAGCACTCGACCGCGACGGCCTCCATCGGGAACCGGACCGAAGTGTCGCCGAACACCAGCCGGCGCGCCTCCGCCGCCGAATCCCGGACCGCGGCGATCATCGCCCCGGCCAGATCCTGAGGGGCGTGCACGATCACCTCGTCGTGCTGGAAGAAGACGAGCCGTGGGGCGGCGTCGCCGGAGCCCAGCGCGTTCAACCTCCGGCGCAGCGCCGCCAGGAGAACGAGCGCCCAGTCGGCGGCGCTGGCCTGGACGACGAAATTGCGGGTGAACCGGCCACGGCTGCGCACCGCGGATCCGCCGCCGTCCTGGACGGCGAGGTCGCGCCACTCCTGTGACGGCGGCGGACACGTACGGCCCAGCCGTGACCGCACCACGCGCCCCGTCTCCCCCGCGCGGGCCGCCGCCTCCACGTAGTCGTAGGCGGCGGGGAACCGGCGGCGCATCACCGCCAGCAGCTGCGGCGCCTCGCCGCTCGTCCCGCCGTACATGGCGGACAGCAGCGCGATCTTGGCCTTGTCGCGGGCGCCGCCGAAGACGCCCGCGAGCGCGGAGTACAGGTCGTTCTCCCCCGCCGCGGCGGCGAACGCCTCGTCCCCGGCGAGCGCGGCCAGCACCCGTGGCTCCAGCTGCGCGGCGTCGGCGACCACGAGGCACCATCCCGGATCGGCGACGACCGCGCGCCGCAGCACCTTCGGGATCTGCAGCGCTCCCCCGCCGTTCGTGGCCCAGCGCCCGGACACGACGCCGCCGACGACGTACTCCGGGTGGAACCGGCCGTCGCGCACCCAGGTGTCGAGCCAGGACCAGCCGTGCGCGACGTAGAGCCGGGCGAGTTCCTTGTACTCCAGCAGCAACCGGGCGGCCGGATGCTCGACCTGCCGCAGCACGTGCGACCGCGTCGAGGAGATCCGCACGCCCGCCTGCGCGAACGCCTTGACGATCTGCGACGGCGAGTCCGGGTTGATCCGGCGGCCCAGCGCCTCGCCGATCCGGTCGGCGAGGCGCGGCAGCCCGCGCGGCCGCAGGCCCGGGGCCGGACGGGGGCCCATGAGGTCGGTGAGCAGCGCGTCGTGGACGTCGGCGCGCCAGGGCAGGCCGTCGTGGCCCATCTCCGCGGCCGCCAGCGCGCCCGCCGACTCGGCGGCGGCGAGCATCCGCAGGCCGGTCGCGGCGACCCGGCGCTGCTGCTCGGCGTGGACGGCGACGACCGCGTCGATGTCGTCCGACGGGCCCTCGTCGAACAGCGTCGGCAGGTCGCCCGCGCCGACGGGGTCCTCAGGGACGGGACCTCCCCGCAGGCGGGCCAGGGCCGCCGCGACGGATCGCGGCTCGCCGAAGCGGCCCGCGTGCCCGAGCAGGAGCGTCTCGGTCAGCTCGAGGTCGTGGCAGCGCGCCACCCGCACCCCGGCTCCGAGCAGGCGCGGATAGAGGCCGGCGGTCGAGGACCACACCCAGCGGACGCCGCCGGACGGGGACGCCGTGGCCTCCTGCCGGGCGATGGCGGCGACGAGGTCGGCGACCGGCTCGGCCGGTCCGGCGGGGGTGCCGTCCTCCGCGACCGGCCGCAGCACCCCGCCCTCACCCACCGCGCCGGCTGCGATCCGCATGAGCCGATTCTGCCCGGCCCCACCGACGTTCCGAGCGGGCGGATGCCCGCAGCTGAACCGGGCGGATGCGCGCGAATGAAGAAGGAAGGCCCCGTGACCAGGGCCTTCCTCCGAGATTTCTGCGTCAGGCCGCGAGGGGGACCTGGGCGCCCGCGGGCGCGCCCTCGTAGCGGTCGACGACCTTGTTCAGCTCGATCTGGTAGTAGAGCACGCCGAAGCCGAAGAAGCCGAGGATGAAGCCGAGGCCGCCGCTGCAGGTGGGCTGGAGGCCGGCGGCCTGCTGGGCGTTACGGATGTGCCCGGCCAGCTTGACCCACTGGATGAGCGGCCAGATGCCCAGCGTGATCCACCCGAACAGCATCGAGCACAGCGCCGCGGCGGCGCTGACCGGACGCCGGCGGTCGAAGTTCGCCAGCTCCGCGTGCACCGAGTAGTACCAGACCAGGCCGTAGATGCCGAGGGTGATGAGCGGCAGGCCCAGCCACGCGCCGAGCGGGTTCCGGCGCTTCATCTGGATGCCCATGAGGGCCGGCTGCCCGTGCTGGGCGGGCACCATCTGCCCGGGGTCCTGCGGGTAGCCGGGCTGCCCCTGGTACTGCGGCGTCGCCCCCGCGTACTGCTGGTGCTGCTGAGGGTAGGGGTTGCTCATTAAGGCCTCTCCTGAGGTCGGGGGTGCGGCAGGGCGAAAGCCGCCGTTCGTGCATCAGTCAGACGCCGGACAGGGCGGAACGGTTCACACGGGAGAACCGTTATCTCCGGAAATCGAGCGTCAGTTCGTCTTCGAGCGGCGGGTCCAGCTCGTGTTCCCGGCATCCGGTCGCCGCGAAGCAGCGGATCCGCAGACCATCCGGGGTGACGTCGAGGCGAAGGAAGCTCTTGAACAGAGGCGGCCGATCACAGTCGGACACCGGGGAGAGGAACCGCTGATAGATGCGCCGGACCGGGAGGCGCAGGCGGGACCGTCGATGCGGCCGCGACGGCACGCCGAGCAGCGACGCGACGATCCTGCAACGCAACGTCACCGCCGCCCGGGTAGGGCGCCGCGGCGGTATCCCGAGCCGCTGCTCGATCACCGCGGCCGCCTCGTCCTCGGTGAGCTCGAAGAACCGCCGCAGCCGGAGCCTCCTGCCGTACAGCCTGCCGTAGAAGGCGAGGCAGTCGCCGCGCATGGGGTAACAGCGGAACTCGTCCTCCGTGACGCCGCCCACCGTCACCCTCGGAATCGTGTGGGTCGCGTGCATGAAGGCGCCGCCGCCGCCCGCCACGATGTACTGGATCACGCGGTCCCCCACCCGCACCGGATACCGCTGGTAGTTGTGGATGTCCCCGCCGATCGCCGCGACATAGTTGCAGGCGGGGTCGCGGACGATCTCGTCCACGGTCCCGCCGCCCGCGATCGGGCAGGGGTGCGCCGCGTCGTCGACGTACAGCGGCTTGCCCGTGATGAGGATCTTCGGCCTCGGCCCCTGGGACACGCGCCGCAGCCACGCGCCCTGGTCGGCGTCGATGCCGCCGAGGATGCCCGTGTCGATCCCGATGAGGCGCAGCGGGCCGGCGTCCATCATCCAGTACGGTCCCGGCTGCACCGCCCGCTGTCCCGGCGCGCCCCGCAGGACCTCCGCCGCGGCGAGACGCTCCTCGTCGGCGACCTCGGGTTCCTTCCAGAACAGCCGCCGCCACCACGCGGCCGAGAACGTCCTGGGCCGGCCGTCGGGGGACAGCGGGGGCGCGCCGCAGAAGACGCGCATGAATCCGCCGAGGCCGTCGTACCAGTCGTGGTTGCCGGGCACGGCGTAGATCGGGGCGTGGTAGCCCTGATAGGGGCGGAAGAACTTCGCGGGGTAGTCGTTCACGCTCCCCGTCGGGTAGATCACGTCGCTCGCGATGACCGCGAACCGGGTGCCCTCGGCGATCCGCTCGAAGCCCGGCACCACGGCGTACTGGGAGTCGTCCCCCTCCCCCGTGTCCCCAAGGATCATGAAGGAGAAGGAGTCCGGGTCGTCGCGCTCGATCGCGAGGTCCGGCGCGGCGCCACGCGCCGCCTGCTCGCGGACCCAGCGCGCCCGCTCGTCGTCGGTCGGGTCGCCGAACCACCGGGCGAGGACGTCGTTGCGGGCCCGCCACAGCGTCGCGGGGCTCACCCAGGACAGGGCGCGGACCCGGCTCGGCATGAGGGAGGTGTACGTTCCCGGCTCCCGGCACGTCCAGCCGGCACCGGCCGCGGAGTCGCGGGAAGAGGGGGGCACCGGGGCACCGTAGCAGTGAAGATCACGCATCGCCGCCGGTTCGGCGCATTCCGGCCAGGGCTCCCGCAGTGCCGTCGGCGACGCCCTCGCGAGGCGCCGTCCGGGCGCCCGCGCGGGAGCACGGCGGGGCTTCGAGCAGCCCCTACGCCCCGGTGTGGCCCGGCGGCCGGGGCTGCTCGAACCGCTCGCGCGGCGGCGGCTCGTCGCCCGCCGGATACGGCTCGGGCCGGTCGTACGGCGCGGGGGGCCGGGACTCGTGGTGACCCGGCGGCCGCGGTTCGTACGACGCGGGAGGCCGTGGCCCGGTCTCCGCCGGACCGGGGTCGTACCGGTCCGCGGACCGCGGTTCGTCCCGCCCGGCCGGCGGGGGTTCGAACTCCCCGGCGAGCGGAGGGTCGTACCGGCCGGCGGGCGGGGGTTCGTACTGGCCGGTCTGCGGCAGCGGCGGCCGGGTCTCCGGCGCGGCGCTGAGCAGCGCCTCGGCCAGCACGGCGATCTGGTCCGACGGGAGCCGGAACGTCCCCTGGCACACGCCGCCGTTCCAGATGCTCAGCACGACGACCCCGGCGTCCGGATGGCGGCTGAGCCGCAGCGCACGGTCCGCTCCCCGCGAGTCGAAGAACACGTCGCCCTGCCTGGGCAACGGCGTGGCCGCTGACATGGGGCAAGTGTGTCCCCGGGGTCCGCCGGCTGTCCAGCCCGCGGCCGAAGAGGATGATCTTTCTCACCCGGGCCTTCGTCCCCAGGCACCCGGCCGCGCGCCGGTGACCGGCCCCGGCCCTACCGCTCGCTCACGCGAACGCGCGCGGGTCGCCGGTGGAGACGATCTCGCGCCCCAGCGGCAGCAGCGACACCGGAATGAGCTTGAAGTTCGCGATGCCGAGCGGGATCCCGATGATCGTGATGCACAGCGCGATCCCGGTGAACAGGTGACCGATGGCCAGCCACAGCCCGGCGACGACGAACCAGATGACGTTGCCGATCGCCGACATCACGCCGGCGTCGCCTCGCCGCACCACCGTCTTGCCGAACGGCCAGAGCGCGTACGCCGCGATGCGGAAGGAGGCGATCCCGAAGGGGATCGTGATGATGAGGACGCAGCAGACGATCCCGGCCAGGACGTAGCCGATCGCCAGCCACAGCCCCGCGAGGAGCAACCAGATGATGTTGAGGATGGTCCGCATGTTCCCTGTTTCTTCCCGACCGGTGACGCCTCGTTCGCAGAGTCAGACGCTCTGTCAGGCGCGGTGGTTCCCGGGCATCGGGGCGCCGCGCGTCACCGAGGGCGGATCAGGGTGGAGACCTGGGCCGTGTCGTCGCCGGGAACCGGATCGGGCACGCCGCCGGCCGCGGCGATCCGGCCACGCGCGACGAGCTCACCGCGGGCGTCCGGCAGCACCCGGACGTCGAACCGCGCGGCCAGCGACCGGCCGGGCTCGAGCCGGCGCACCACCAGCGCCGCCTCCCGCGCGCCGGTGTACCCGTCGACGCCGGTGGGCAGCCACGCCCCGGTCCGTACGGTCCCGGGCGGCAGCGCGCTGCGCACCGTGACCGGGCCGGGCGTCCCGGGCCCGTGGTTGGTCAGGCGCACCGCGTACGAGAAGCGGCCGCCGGGCCGGACGGTGGGCGGCGCGACGATGGACAGCTCCAGGTCGGCCGGGCGCGCCGGCCCCTCACCGGAGGGCCGGTCGGCCGGGAACCGCCATGGCCGGTCTGCCGGAAACCGCGCGGACCGGTCGGCCGGTTCCTTCGGCGGCGGCTCCGCCGGGAGGACCGACGGGGTCCCGGCCGGGGACGGCGACGGCGTGGACGACGGGTTCCGCGCCGGCGCGGCCTGGTGCGCGGCGGCCGGGCCCGCACCGCGCCGCGCCGTCCGGCCGGGGGCCGGGCGCGCGGGCCGGCGGCCGTACGGGGCGGCGAGAGGGCCGTGGGCCATCGTCTGGGCCGACGGCGCCGGCCGTGGCGTCCGGCCCGGGCCGGGAGCGGCGGTGCCGCGGACGGCCCGGCGCTCCGGCTCGGCCCCGTCCGGATACGTCCTCGGAAAGCGGTGCCCCACGCGGGCCCAGGGGACGTACCGCGCCGGCAGTCCCCCAGCGGGCCGCCCGTCCTGCCGGGAAGCCAGGGCCGCCAGCACCGGCAGGCCCAGCGCGATGCCCGCCACCGCGGCCAGCGCGTGTTTCACAGTGATCGCCCCCGAAGTCACGGCACACCCGGGACCGTATCGCCGTCGCCCCCTGAGGCCGGTAAACCGCGCGCCAAGTGTCAGGCCGGATCGGCGATCACGTTGAGCGCGCCGGGCAGCACGCGCGCCGTCGCCGGCAGGTCGCCCAGCAGCTCGCCGTCGGCTCCGTACGGGATGTCCCGGTCGGCCTCGACCCGCACTTCACGGCCCCGCAGCACCTCGACCACCGGCCGGTGGACGTGCGTGCCCTTCGGCAGTTCCCGCATGACGGCGAAGAACAGGCGCTTCGGCGCGTGCCGGATGATGACGACGTCGAGGAGCCCGTCGTCGACCGCCGCGCCGGGCGCGATGTGCAGGCCGTAGCCGTAGAACCCGGAGTTCGCGACGACGACCGTGTAGCCCCGCTCCTCGTGGAGCTCGCCGTCCACGGTGACGCGGTAGGAGACCGGCCGCCAGGTCGCGATGGCGCGCAGCGGGCCGAGGTAGTACGCGAGCGGGCCGGGCAGGCGGGTGAGCCGGTTGATGTGGACGTTCGCCACGGAGTCGACCCCGGCGTACACGCTGCCCGCGACGACGCGCGAACCGCCGTCCGGCGTGGTCACCTCGATCGCGTCGATCCGCCGCGGCTCGGCCTCCAGCAGCAGGGCGGCGAGCCGGTCCGGCTCCTCCGGCAGGCCGAGCTGGCGGGCGAAGTCGTTGCCCCGGCCCGCCGGCAGGATGCCGAGCACGCCGTCCGTGCCGGCGAGGGCCCCGGCCAGCCCGCCGACCATGCCGTCGCCGCCCGCGGCGACGACCGTGTGGCCCTTGTCCGCCGCGGTCCGCGCGAGTTCGGCCGCGTGCTCGAGGCTGCGGCTGTACTCCACGGTCATCTCCGCGCCGGCCTCGCGCAGCAACCGCGCCAGCGGGATGAGCCGGGCGGCCGCGTCGCCACCGGCGGCCGGGTTCACCACGGCGGTGAACGAACGCATCCTGAGCACCCTTCTTTCCGGTACCGCGAGTCCGGCCCCGCGCACGGCGGCCGTGTCCTCGACCGGATCGTACGGGTCCTGCGCCGGATCGTACGGGTCATCCGGCGGCGGGCGGGATGAGCACGCCGGGGTTGAGGACGCCGGCGGGGTCGAGCCGGTCCTTGACGGCACGCAGGATCTCGACGCCGAGCGGGCCGATCTCGTCGGCGAGCCGGTCCCGGTGGTCGGTGCCGACGCCGTGGTGATGGGTGATCGTTCCGCCGGCTCCGATGATCGCGTCGCTCACGGCGGCCTTCGCGCGCCGCCACCGCCCGACGGGGTCGTCGCCCTGGGCGGTGACCACCGTGAAGTACAGCGACGCCCCGTCCCGGTAGACGTGCGAGATATGGCACATGACCAGCGAGGACGGCAGTTCGCGGGACAGTGTCAGCCGGACGGCGTCGGCGAGCCGCGGCACCGCCGACCAGAACGCGGCGGTCTCCAGCGTCTCGGCGAAGGCGCCGGCGTCGAGGAGGGCGTCGCGGAGGTAGGGCGCGGAGAACCGGCCCGCGGCCCAGCTCTCCCCCGGAGCGTCGCCGAGCGGCTCACCGCCGCAGGCGGTCAGGACGGCGTGCGTGCCGGCGCGGCGCGCCGCCACGTCCTCCCGGCGGCCCTCGTAGCCGCAGACCGCCAGGCAGCCGTCGCCGCTCGCCGCGCCGATCTCGCCGGGCCGGGCCAGGCCGATCATCGTCTCGGTCTCGTCGGAGAGCCGGAGCACGGTCGGCAGCGGCCCGTCCTGGGCCAGGGCCCGCACGGCGGCGGTGCCCTCCGCGAACGTCGGGAACCGCCAGCCTTCGTACCGGCGTGTCTCCGGGAGCGGGCGGATCCGGGCGGTGACGTCCGTGATCACGCCGAAGGCGCCCTCGGAGCCGAGCACCAGTTCCCGCAGGTCGGGGCCTGCCGCGGACTTCGGGGCCCGGCCGAGCGTCAGGGTGCCGCGCGGCGTGGCGACGGTCAGCGCGGCGACCATCTCGTCGAACCGGCCGTAGCCCGCCGACGCCTGGCCGGAGGACCGCGTGGCGGCGAATCCGCCGATCGTCGCCCATTCGTACGACTGGGGGTAGTGGCCGAGCGTGAACCCGTGCTCGGCCAGCAGCGCCTCGGCGCGCGGGGCGCGCAGACCGGCCTGGAGGGTCGCGGTCCGCGCGACGGCGTCGAGCGCGGTGATCCGGTCCAGGCGGCGCAGGTCGAGCGCCACGACGCCGGCGAACCCGTCCCCCGCCGCGGTGAGGCCGCCGACGACCGAGGTCCCGCCGCCGAAGGGGACGACGGCGACGCGCTCGCGGGAGCACCGGTCCAGGACGGCGAGGACCTCCTCGTGGCCGGCGGGGAGCACGACGGCGTCCGGGGCGGCGCTCGCGTCGCCCGCGCGGAGGCGCAGCAGGTCCGGCGTCGACTTCCCCCGCGTGTGCCGGATCCGCGTCTCGTCGTCGGTCAGCACGCCGCCGGGACCGACGATCTCCGTCAGCGCCCGCACGGCGGGGGCCGGCGGGGGCGGCGCCACCTCCGCGAGCGGCACGGACGGGACGGGATCCGGCCGGACTCCGAGCAGCTCCCGCAGCAGCCCGACGACGGAGTCGGGCAGCCGGGTGGCCCGGTCCGGGTCTCCCCAGCCGTTCCAGCGCATCGCCGGCATCGGCCCTCCCTTCCTGCGGGACGCGTCGGGATTTACACTGTTACACATGACGTCCATTCGTCACAAGAAGGACGCGATGCTCGACGCCGCCCGCGACTGCGTCCTCGCCGTCGGCGTCCGGCGCACGACGCTCACCGACGTCGCACGGCGCGCCGGCGTGTCCCGCATGACGATCTACCGGCGCTGGCCGGACGTGCGCACGCTCGTCGCCGACCTGATGACCCGGGAGTGGGCCGCCGTGGTCGCCCGCGTCATCCCGCCCGGCGATGGCGCCCCGGTCCGGCCACAGGCCGTCGAGGCGCTCGTCGCGGGGGTCGCCGCCCTCCGCGAGCACCCGCTGTTCCACAAGATCCTGGAGGTCGACCCCGAGGTCCTCCTGCCGTACCTCCTGCAGCGGCGCGGCACGACCCAGGACGCCATGCTGCACGCGTTCGAGAAGACTCTGCGCGCAGGCCACCGCGACGGCACCATCCGCGCCGGCGACCCCGCCCGGCAGGCCCGCGCCGTCCTGCTCGTCGTGCAGTCCTTCGCCATGTCCGGGCACATCGTCGCCGACGGCGCCCCGGCCCTGTCGCCGCAGGCCTTCGACGACGAGCTGCGGCGGATCCTCGACCGGTACCTCGCGCCATGACGCCGTCCACCTCCTCCCTGAACGCGGTCCGGCGGGCCGGGGACCTGGCCGCGCTCACCGCGGGCGAGGTCGTCGACGTCCTGGTCGTCGGGCTCGGGGCGACCGGCGCGGGCGTCGCCCTGGACGCGGCCTCGCGCGGCCTGTCCGTGGCCGCCGTCGACGCCCATGACCTCGCCTTCGGCACGTCCCGCTGGAGTTCGAAGCTCGTGCACGGCGGCCTGCGCTACCTGGCCTCCGGGCAGCTCGGCGTCGCGCATGAGAGCGCGGTCGAGCGCGGGGTGCTCATGGCGCACACCGCCCCGCACCTCGTGCGCGCGCTGCCGTTCGTGCTGCCGCTCACGCCGCTGGTGTCCGGCTCGGCGGCGGCCCTGGCCATGGCGGGGATGCGGGCCGGCGACCTGCTCCGGCTCAGCGCCCGCACGCGCCGCTCGGTCCTGCCCCGCCCGCGCCGGTTGTCCGCCGTCGAGACGCTGCGGCTGGTGCCGGCGCTGCGCTCGTACGGCCTGCGCGGCGGAATCCTGTCCTGGGACGGCCAGCTCGCCGACGACGCGCGCCTGGTGACGGCGATCGCGCGGACGGCGGCCGCGCACGGCGCCCGGATCCTCACCCGCTGCCGGGCCCTCGCGCTGACCGGCGACGGCGCGGACGTCCGGGACGAGCAGACCGGCGCGGAGCACGCCATCCGGGCCCGCGCCGTGATCAACGCGACCGGGGTGTGGGCCGGGGAACTCGCCCCGGGTGTACGGCTGCGGCCCTCCCGCGGTACCCACCTCGTGCTGCGGGCCGAGACGCTCGGCGCGCCGCTCGCCGGGCTGCACCTGCCCGTTCCGGGGACGACGGGGCGGTTCGCCCTCGTCCTGCCCCAGGACGACGGACGGGTGTACGTCGGGCTGACGGACGAGCCCGCGGACGCTCCGATCCCGGACGTGCCGCAGCCGACGGAGGCCGTGATCGGCTTCCTGCTCGACATCGTCGACTCCGCGCTCGAGGTCCCCGTGCGCCGCGCCGACGTCGCGGGCGCGTTCGCCGGCCTGCGCCCGCTGCTCGACGGGCCCGGCGGGCGTACCGCCGACCTCTCACGGCGGCACGCGGTGCTGACCGGCCGGAACGGCGTGGTCACGGTCGTCGGCGGCAAGCTCACCACCTACCGGCGCATGGCCCAGGACGCCGTCGACGCGGCGATCGAGGCGCGCGGGCTCAGCGCCGGGCCGTGCCGGACGGCCCGGCTGCCCCTGGTCGGCGCCGCGCCCGAGCTCGGCCGGCTGACCGCGCCGGCGCGCCTCGTCCGGCGGTACGGCGCCGAGGCGACCGCCGTGGCGGCCCTCGCGGCCGCGGATCCCGCCCTCGCCGAGCCGGTGGCGCCGGGCTCGGCCACCATCGGCGCCGAGCTGGTCTGGGCGGTCCTCCACGAGGGTGCCCTGGACGAGTCCGACCTCCTCGACCGCCGTACCCGCGTCGGCCTCGTCCCCGCCGACCGGCGAGCCGCCCTGCCCGCCGCCCGCCGCGCGCTGGCCCACGCCCCCACCGCGGCCGGCCCGCGCTGACCGCGTCTCCCTGCGGGCCCGGCCCGCCGCCGGGGGATGCCCGGTCGGCGCGCGGCGCCGGGCCCCCTCCCCTCCGCGCCTCCGGGGGTGGCCAGGCGTGCGGAAAAGTGGCAACCTAGCGATTGCTTGCTTTCTTGCGCGGTGCACCGACGGAGGGCCCGACATGATCGAATTCCATCCCGTGACACGGCACATCGGCGCCGAGGTGACAGGAGTCGACCTGCGGAGA
Source organism: Actinoallomurus spadix (assembly GCF_024055725.1). Lineage (GTDB taxonomy): Bacteria > Actinomycetota > Actinomycetes > Streptosporangiales > Streptosporangiaceae > Actinoallomurus > Actinoallomurus spadix. The sequence continues at coordinate 89,499 of NZ_JAMXMX010000005.1, forward strand.
CCCCCGTCCGACGACGAGGTCGCACAGATCCGCCGGGGCCTGCTCGACCACCTGGTCCTGTTCTTCCGCGACCAGGAGATCACCGACGAGCAGCACCTGGCCTTCGCCCGGCGGTTCGGCACGCTGAACGAGCCGCCGATGAAGACGTCGGCGAGCGCCATCCACGTCCTCGACCAGAAGGATCCCAAGGGCGAGGGCGGGGACTCCTGGCACAGCGACAACACCTTCATGCCGGTGCCCCCGATGGGGTCGCTGCTGCGCGCCGTGATCCTGCCCGACGTCGGCGGCGACACCCTCTGGGCCAACATGTACCTCGCCTACGAGTCGCTGCCCCGGTCGATCCAGCGGCTGTGCGACGAGCTCGAGGCCGAGCACGACCTGACCATGTCGGTGACGAAGGCCATCGCCAAGGGCCACCGGCTCGACCTGGAGGAGATGCGGCGCGCGTGGCCGCCCGTACGGCACCCCGTCGTGCGGATCCACCCGGAGACCGGCCGCAGGGCGCTGTTCGTCAACCGCAGTTCGACCACCCGCCTCGTCGGGCTGGACGACCGGGAGAACGAGGCGCTCCTGCCGCTGCTCCAGGACGTCGTCCGGTCACCGGAGTTCCAGGTGCGGCTGAAGTGGCGGGTCGGCACGCTGGCCTTCTGGGACAACCGCCCCACCCAGCACTACGCGGTCGCCGACTACACCCAGCGCCGCAAGATGCACCGCGTCACCATCAACGCTCCGGCCGAGATCGACGACGGCGTCCCGAAGGGCCCCCGGCAGGCCTGACCCGGGACCGCCCCGGCAGTACGGCCGGGGACCGGCCCGCGGTCAGATCTCCACCGCGGTCGCGTGCGCCGCTCCGGGCGCGAACGGCCGGGGCGGCGCCGGCCGGGGTCCCCCCACGGACGACGGCTCGCCGTCGCCTGCCGACAGCCGCCGGACCAGCTCGACCAGGGCACCGGCCTGGGCCACCGGCACCCACGCGGCCAGCAGGTTCATGGCGTCGGGAAGGGTCTCGGCGAAGACGTGCTCGACGACGTCCCCGGCGTTCCCCTCGAGCTGCAGCAGGAACTGCAGGGGCGGCTTCTCGCGGGAGTAGACCGCCAGCGTCAGCGGGGCCGCGGCGAACTCCTCGTCGCCGATCCGGCACCAGGCCTCGAACCCCAGCCCCGCCATCGCGGCGTACACGTCGCCGCCCTGCGGGTCGCAGGCCGCCATCACCGGGTCCTCGCGCTCGATCCACTCGCCGTTGACGAGGCACCAGGCGGGAACGGGCTCCATCGCGATCACAGCGTCACGGTAGGACGCCACCGGGTCACTGGCGAGGACGCCACGCCAGGGACGCACCGGGGGGCGAGGCGCGGGCCCGCTCACAGTCCCGGCGAAAAGTACGCCGCCGGGCGAGTCACCGCGCCGCCGGGCCGGCCGCCGGGCCTTCCCCGGAGCGCCGGGACGGAGGCACCGGTTCGGGGCGGTCCGTCTCACCGCTCAGGGCGAGGACGGGACGGGGACCGCCCGGCCGGTACGGGTTCTCGGCCGCGTCCGGGGCGCCGTGGCGGAGGGCGTCCGGCGCGCATCGGTCCGGCGGCAGGAGGTCGATGACGACACCCCGGCATTCCTTGATCGCCTCGTCGAGGGCGGCGATCGCCTCGTAGATCTTCCGCGCGCCCACCTCGACCTCGACGTGCTCGCGGAAGTGCCCGAGCGCGGCGTGCAGGTCGAGTCCGACCTCGAAGAGACGGTGGATGAGCATGTCCACCCGCTCGTACGGCGGAGCGGTCTCGTCACCGGCCGGCCGAGGCGCCGCATCCGGGGAGACGCTGCCGGGTGCGGCCGCGGGGCTCCCGGCGTCCCACCTCATCTCGGCACCGGTCACACGCCTCGCCCCCTTCGCACGGTCCGCCGGAGGCGGTGCCGCAGATTTGCCGGTTTTGGTGGGGGATTGACGGTATTCACACTTCTTACCCAAGCTGACGCGTCGTACCCGGCGAACGCCCGGATGCGGCTCGCCGTTGTGGGTAGGGCTGCAGTGAGAAAGGCCACTCACCCGTGCGAGGTGGTCGCCGTGAGCTGGAGCCGTCAGGGTGTGCGGCTGCCCTTCACCGATCGCGACGAGGCCGGGCGCCTGCTCGCGGAGGAGCTCGTGCCGCTGGGACTCGACGATCCGCTCGTCCTCGCCCTGCCCCGTGGCGGCGTGCCGGTCGGCCGGGAGATCGCCCGCCGCCTGGACGCGCCGCTCGACGTCCTGGTGACACGGAAGATCGGCTGCCCGGGCCAGCCGGAGCTGGGCGTGGGCGCGATCGCCGAGGGCGGGGAACCCGTCTTCGACGCCGACCTGATGGGCCGGGTGGGACTTACCCCGGCGGACGTGGAGGAGACCGTACGACGCGAGCGCGCCGAACTCGCGCGGCGCGTCACGGCCTACCGGGGGGATCGGGCCCTGCCGTCCGTCGAGGACCGGGACGTCGTGGTCGTCGACGACGGATTGGCCACGGGCGGGACGGCGCGGGCCGCGCTCGCGGCGGTCCGGGCGGGAAGGCCCCGGCGGCTCGTGCTCGCGGTGCCGGTCGGCGCCGCGCAGACGGTGAAGGCCCTCGCCGGCGAGGCCGACGACATCGTGGTGCTGGCCGCCCCCTGGACGTTCCGCGCGGTGGGCCAGTGGTATGTGCGCTTCGACCAGTTGTCCGACGCCGACGTGCAGAGATTGCTCTGACCTGCCGTCCCGCCGTGGCGCGGGGTCCGCGCGCGGGCGGCGCCGCGGTGGTGTCCCGCGGCGGCCGCCCGCCTCGCCGACGAGTCCTCAGCGGTCGTACGTGCGCCTACACTGTTGATCGTGGGCGGACGCGAGCTGAACGTGCTGTCGCCGCTGAACGAACCGGCGGCCGCGCGGATGACGGCCGGCACGGCGACCGTGCCGGCGCCTGGTGCGGGCCACCAAGCGGCCGAGCCGGGCGCACTCGCGGAGGTCGCCCGGCGCTCGGGGGATTCGTTCGCCCGTCGCATGAAGGGGTGAAGCTTCTGAGATTCTCGGCGCTCTCGCCGTTCGGCCCGCGGCCAGCGGGCCTCGGCCTCGCGGCCGCGCGTAGCGAGGGGAACGCTACGCGGCGTTGGCGCGACGCATGCGACGGCGGCGCTCGGACGCGCGCTCGTCTTCGTTCAGGCCGCCCCAAGTGCCGTACTTCTCGGGCCGGGAGACGGCGTAATCAAGGCATTCGTTGCGCACGGGGCAGCGCATGCACACGGCCTTGGCCTTACGCTCGCGGATCTCACGCTCCGGCTGACGCTCGCCGTCGGGGCCGAAGAACAGGATGAGGTCCTCCCCCCGGCACTCGGCAGCGTCCTGCCAGCCCCAGCTGGGACGGGGGAGGTTTGCCTGCCGACGTACCTGAGCCATAGAACTACCACCTCGTAGCTTGCTGGTGAGCAAATTTCGGTCACGGGCGCTACAGCAGTAAGAAGCGCGCAAAATCTTGCAACGTCTTGAAGCGCCGTGATGTTCCCCGAGAGCCGCCGTGTCCCCTTGGGAACGGCGAATAGGGCCTCGGAGAGGCTACACGAGGGCCGCCCCGTTGAGAAGGGCCAGGTCCCTTTTAACATACGTGGCGAGGTTCTCCGAACATCCCGCGCCGCAACCGCCGAGGCCGGCCCGCTCTACCCGGACGCGGTATCTTGCCTGGCCGGCGCGTACGACGGCGGTGCCGGCGACCATCGACTCCACCGTGACGCCGTCCACCGCGAGGACCCCGGTGTGCGCGCGCACGAAGTGCTCGGCGGCCTGCACCGGCTCGGGCAGGCCCGCGCGTCCACGGTAGCGGTCGAGCACTACTTCTCCGTACTCGTACGCCCTCGCGGCCGCCACCGCGCGCCGTTCGTCCAGGTCGCCGTAGTACAGGCCGTGCGGGAGGCAGACGAGGTTCGCGGCGTAGCGGTCACCGCCCACATGTGTCGTTTCCCACACTTGCGCTCCGAAGCGCTCGCGGAGTGCGCGGGCCAGTGGCGCGCCGGTCCGCGCGCAGCAGGCGTTGCGGCGGCCGTGGGCGCAGACGAGCAGGAGCGGGCCCGGGACCGGCCGGCCGAAGCCGGGGGGCCGCCCGGCCGCCACGGCCGCCAGGTCGAGGCCGCCGAGTTCGGCCGGGGCGGTCAGCTCGCGCGCCTCCAGCCAGGGCGTCACGGGCCGGCCGTCCGGGGCGGTGTCCCCGGAGAAGCCGGTGTACACCCACAGCGGAGGAGTGGGACGTCTCCCGCGCGGCGCCCGGATGAACTGGACGCGCACTCCGTGCCGTCCGGCCCGGCCGAGGGCGTCGGCGACCGGCTCCGGCAGGTCGGTGTCCTCGACGCGCTCGGGCCACGGCCCCGGGTGCTCGATCAGCAGCCACGAGCGCGCCCCGGTCGTGGCGCTGGCCAGGCACGGGCGCTCCCCCGTGTGACTTCCCGGGCAGTGTGCACAGCGGTCGTCCGCCACAGGGTCCCCTGATCGATCGGCCGGCTCGGCGCCGAGCCGGTAACGGTCACGCGCATTTGGTTAGGTGAGACTAACCTAACCATCTCCGGGCGGTTCCATGCGCCATCCGCGAAGAAGACCCTGGTGACGCCGTCGTTACGCGGGTGTGAACACCCGAACGACGGCGGAGCGCGCACCGGATCCGGGACCTCGGCCCCCGCCACCACGTTCTAGAGTGTCGGAGTCCGTCCGCCCGACGATCAACGCGCCGGCGCGGGCGGCGACCACCGACCAGGGACGGCGGCACGCCGGGCCCCGAGGAACCGATGGAGTTCGCGATGCGCTTGCCGGCGCTCGCAGCGGGCGCGGCCCTGCTGCTCGCCGTGGCCGGCGACGGCGCGGGCCCGGCGCCCAAGGCGCCGCCGGCGCCCGCGATCGAGGCCGGCGCCTCCCGTTGCGGCACCGGCCGGGTGCCCCTGCGGCCGGGTCCGCAGGTGCTGCCGCTGCGCAACGACGGCGGCACGTCCACGAACGTCACCCTCATCGATCCCCGGACCGGCGCGATCTACGCGGAGCTGGAGGGCATGGGCCCCGGGACCGTCCGCTCGCTGCGGGTCACGCTCGGCCCCGGCTCGTACGCCTTCCGCTGCGCGCAGGACGGCCCCGGCGACCCGGTCACCGGCCCCGTGACGAGGATCACCGGCACCGGGGGCGGCGGGACGCCGGGGATCGTCCCGGTCTCCGAGAACGACCTGTACGCGTCGGCGCGCGCCTACCAGACCTACGTCTCCACCGGCCTCGGCCGTCTGGTCGCCCGGACCGACGCGCTGCGGTCCGCCGTCGACGACGGCGACCTCGGCGCGGCGCGGGCCGCCTGGACGCCGGCGCACCTGGCGTACGAGCGCCTCGGGGCGGCGTACGGCACGTTCGGCGACTTCGACGGCCGGATCGACGGCCGGCCCGCGGGACTGCCCGGCGGTGTCCACGACGCGGGCTTCACCGGGTTCCACCGCGTGGAGTACGGCCTGTGGCACGGCGAGTCCGCCTCCTCGCTGGCCGGCGCGACGGACCGTCTCGCGCGGGACGTCCGCGCCCTGCGGTCCGCGTGGCCCGACGAGCGCGTCGAGCCCGCCGACCTGCCGCTGCGCGCGCACGAGATCCTGGAGAACACCCTGCAGTTCCAGCTCACCGGCGAGGCCGACCAGGGCAGCGGCACGACACTGCGGACCGCCGCCGCCAACCTCGAGGGCACCCGGGAGCTCGTCGACCTGCTCCGCCCGCTCCTGCGCCCCCGGTACGCCGGCCTGGCCGGCGTCGACGCGTCGATGGACCGGATGGCCGCCCTCCTGAAGGGACGCTCATCGGTCGGCGCGCTCTCCCGCGCCGACCGCGAACGCCTGAACGGCGCCGCGGGGGAACTGCTCGAACGCCTCGCCCCGATCGCCACGATCTGCGCGCCCCGACGTCGCCCCCAGGGAGCGGAATGACGCCCTCCGACCGCCGGTCCTTCCTGCGCGGCGCCCTGGCCGCCGGCGTGGCCGGAGCCGTGACCGGTCCCTCCGCCGCCCGGGCGGCCGGAGCCGTGACCGGCTCCCCCGCCGACCGGGCCACGGTCCGCTCCTTCCACGGTCCGCACCAGGCGGGCATCCTCGAACCGCCGAGGCGGCGGACCGCCGTCGTGGCGTTCGACGTCATCGCGACGGGCCGCGGGGAGCTCACCGAGCTGTTCCGCACCCTCACCGACCGCGCCCGCGCGCTCACCGCCGGGGGCGCGCCCGTTGAGGCCGGGATCAGCGCACCGCCCGCCGATTCGGGGGTGCTCGGGCCCGACCTGCCGGGCGGCGGGCTCATGATGACCGTCGGGGTCGGCGCGTCCCTGTTCGACGACCGATACGGACTGGCGTCCCGGAAGCCCCCCGGCCTGACGCCCATGCGGACCTTCCCCAACGACGCGCTCGACCCCGCCTGGTGCCACGGTGACCTGAGCGTGCAACTGTCCGCGGACGAAGAGGACACGGTCGTGCACGCGCTGCGGGACGTCGCCCGGCACACGCGTGGCGCCCTGCAGGTGCGGTGGAAGATCAACGGCTTCGCCGGTCCGCCGCGGCCCAGCGGCACGCCGCGCAACCTCATGGGCTTCAAGGACGGCATCGCGAACCCCGACGCGGCGGACGCCCGGGAGATGAGCCGCCTGGTCTGGGCCGCCCCCGGCACGACCGGGCACGGCCGGGACGCGCCGGAGCCGGCGTGGACGGCCGGCGGCTCGTACGCCGTGATCCGGCTGATCCGGATGCTCGTGGAGTTCTGGGACCGGGTGGGGCTCACCGAGCAGGAGCAGATGTTCGGCCGGGCACGGGACACCGGCGCCCCCCTCGACGGGAACCACGAGCTCGACGAGCCCCGGTACGCCGAGGACCCGATCGGGAAGGTCATCCCGCTGACGAGCCACATCCGGCTGGCCAACCCGCGTACGCCGCAGGCCGCCGACAGCCGGATCCTGCGCCGCAGCTTCAACTACGACCGGGGCGTGGACGCGGTCGGGAACCTCGACATGGGGCTGATCTTCACCTGCTACCAGCAGGACGTCGCCCGCCAGTTCGAGGCGGTCCAGACCCGGCTGTCGGACGAGCCGCTGACCGACTACATCCGGCCGTTCGGCGGCGGTTACTTCTTCGCGTTGCCCGGCGTCCGCGACGCCGCGGACTTCTACGCCCGCGCCCTCCTGAGCTGAGCGCTCCCTCGGCCGCGTCGAACACCCCATCGTCGGCGTAAGAGCCCCTGATGGGGCGAATCAGCCGTTCCGGGGACAGACGGCCCCTAGATCGGATAAAGATCAGATAAAGAGATTTGAAGGAGCCATGGCGTCCTGTTCACGTACGCGTCACCTTGTGTCAGCGTGATCGTCGTTGCGGGTCGATGGGATCCCGGCTGAGCCGGGGCTCCGTCGGAGGACCGGTGTTTCACAACTTCAGGAGGCAACAGGATGGGTCCCGGAAAGTGGAAGGGCCGACGGTCCGCGCTGATCGCCGGATCGGTGGCCGCGGCCGGAGCGCTCGCGCTGGCCGCGGTGCCGAGCTGGGCGAGCGGCGGGCGACAGGAGGGCGCCTCGCTGACCGCGGCCGTGACGCAGGTCCGCACCGCCACGCCGATCAAGCACGTCGTCGTGCTCTTCGGCGAGAACATCTCCTTCGACCACTACTTCGGCACGTACCCGAAGGCGGCCAACACCGACGGCACGAAGTTCATCGCCAAGCGGCACACGCCCCGGGTCGACGGGCTGACGAAGAAACTGCTCAAGCACAACCCGAACCAGTACAACCCGAAGCGCCTGACCTCCGCGCAGGCGCTCACCTGCGACCAGGACCACGGGTACGGGGCCGAGCAGAAGGCCGTCAACGGCGGCAAGATGGACAAGTTCGTCGAGTACACCGAGAAGGACACGTGCACCGGCCAGCCTCCGCTGTTCGGCGAGCCCGGTCTGGTGATGGACTACTACGACGGCAACACCGTCACCGCGCTGTGGAACTACGCGCAGAACTACGCGATGAGCGACAACTCCTGGGACACGGTCTTCGGCCCGTCCTCCCCGGGCGCGATCAACCTCATCTCCGGCCAGACCCACGGTGTCTACGCCGTCGACCCGGTCACCCACAAGAAGGTCAGCGACTCCTACGTCGTCCAGTCGCCGGACGCGAACGGCGTCGGCACGATGATCAACGACCCGGACCCGGCCTTCGACGACTGCTCGGGCAACAACCACACGTCGAGCCACAACCTCGCCGTGATGACCGGCAAGAACATCGGTGACCTGCTCAACGAGAAGAAGGTCACCTGGGGCTGGTTCCAGGGCGGCTTCCGGCCCACCGGCAAGGCCGGCGGCTACGCCGTCTGCGGCGCCACCCACCAGAACATCGGCGGGATCACCCAGACGGACTACAACCCGCACCACGAGCCGTTCCAGTACTACGAGTCGACGGCGAACGAGAAGCACCTGCCGCCGTCCTCGGTCGCGGCGATCGGCCGCACCGACCAGGCCAACCACCAGTACGACCTGTCGGACTTCGACGCGGCGCTGAAGGCCGGCAACCTGCCCGCCGTCAGCTTCCTCAAGGCCGCCAACTACCAGGACGGCCACGCCGGGTACTCCGACCCGCTGGACGAGCAGCAGTTCTACGTGGACACCATCAACAAGCTCCAGCAGTCGCCGGAGTGGAGGTCCACCGCGGTCGTCATCGCCTACGACGACTCCGACGGCTGGTACGACCACAAGGCCCCGCGGATCCTGAACGGCTCGGCGGACGCGTCCCAGGACACGGCGCTGTGCGGCAAGGCCAAGGTGGCCGGCGGCTACCAGGACCGGTGCGGCCCGAGCCAGCGTCTCCCGCTCCTCGTCATCTCGCCGTACGCCAAGGTGAACCACGTCGACCACCGCTCCACCGAGCAGACCTCGGTGCTGAGGTTCATCGAGGACAACTGGGGCGTCGGCCGGATCGGCGACACGTCGTTCGACCAGCGCGCCGGCAGCCTGAGCGGCATGTTCGACTTCCGCCACCCGCGCGCGGGCCGTCTCATCCTCGACCCGAAGACCGGAGCCCCGGTCGCCCACTGAGCGGACGTCTCGTCCCGGGGCTCCGCGACCCGGTCCCGGAGCCCCGCGTCCCCTGGAAGCCCCCGCCCCGGCGGGGGCTTCCGCCATGTCCGGCCTCCCGGGCCCCGGCGGGCCCCAGGTCCGGCGGGCCTCCCGGCTCCCGAGTCGCGGCTCCTTGCGGCGGGCCCCGGCTCCCGGCGGTGAGCCTCAGGACTCGCGGCCGGGCGCGGGGGCCTCGTCCTCCAGGCGGGCGCGCGAGGTGAACTCCCCCGGCCAGAGCTTGTCGATCTCGGCGTTCAGGGCGGCGCCGATCAGGACGGCCAGCGCGGTGACGTACAGCCAGGCGAGCACGGCGATGGCCGCGCCCAGCGACCCGTACACCGACACGGCCGTCGTGGAGCCGTCCAGGTAGAGCCGGAGCACGAGGCTGCCCAGCCCCCACATGGCCATCGCGGTGATCCCGCCGGGGAGCTCCCGCCACCAGGCCGTCCGCACCGGGACGCTCAGGTGGTACAGCAGCGCGAGGAAGATCACCGCGACGATGACGAGGACCGGCCAGTAGAGGACGCGCACGACCGCGGCGCCGGCCGGGACCCAGTGCAGCACGAGGGTCGGCCCCGCGACCAGGACGGGGATGACGATCAGCCCGACGCCGAGGCCGGCGAGGTAGAGGAAGAAGGCGCGCAGGCGGGTGCGGATCACCCCGCGCACGCCGGACAGGCCGTGCGCGATCGTGATCGTGTCGACGTAGACGTTCAGCGCGCGGGAGCCGGCCCACAGCGAGATCAGGAAGCTCAGCGAGACGATCCCGACCTGACCGCCGCGCAGGACCTCGTCGAGCAGGGGCTCGACGACGGACTTGACGGTCTGGTCCGTGAGCACCGTCTGGGCGCGGTCCAGCACCCACGCACGGGTCTCGATGATCGTCCTCTCACCGAGCAGGTTCCGGAAGTGCCCGAGCAGGCCGATCAGGCCGAGCGCCAGCGGCGGCAGTGAAAGGAGGGTGAAGAACGCCGCCTCCGCGGCCAGCCCGGTCACCCGGTAGCGGAACGCCGACAGGGTGGTGCCGCGGACGACCTGCCAGACGGCGGAGCGCATCCGTGCGACGGCGGACGGCCCGGCGACGCCCGTCGAAGCATCGGAGGCGGAGGTCATGAGGCCCTACCGTAGGGGCTGATACGCCCGGTGTGCGGCATGACGCTCATCTCGCCGATCACCTTCGGCCGGCCGCTCCGGACCCGGGTCGGGGCCGGAGATCCCCGTCCGGAACGGAGATCCGAAGGCTCCTCCCTCAGATGACCCGGTCAGGGCGGCGGACGCATCATTCCACTGTGACGATCGCCACATCTCAGGCGAATCGCCCCGGCGGCCGGCCACTGCCGGGCGGTCCGGCGAACGCCTGCGCGATCCGCATCCACTCCTCCGCGACCGGCCCGGTGACCGTGAGGCCGACGTCGGCGGGATTCCGGCGTTGCGTGACGACCAGGCAGAAGTCCAGGGCCGGGCCGCGTACGACGTCCGCGGCGTCCTCCGGCCCAGCGGTCCAGGCGCCGCCGCCGGGGAGGGCGAGCTCCACGCGCACCGGCGCCTGCGGCACCGGCCGGCCGTGGACGGCGAAACTCCACGACAGGGTCCGGACCCCGAGCTGGGCGACGTGGCGGAGCCGGTCGGTGGGCGCGCGCCGGGCGCCGACGGCGTCGGCCACGTCCTGGCCGTGCGCCCAGGTCTCCATCAGGCGGGCCGTCGCGAAGGAGGCCGCGCCCATGTCGGGGCCGTACCAGGGGATCCGGGCCTTCGGGTCGAGGGCGGCGAGCGCCTCGATCATGCGGCCCCGTGCCGTCCGGAACCATGCGAGGACCTCGCCGCCGGGCATGGCGCGCCGTTCCGCCACGATCCGGTCCGTGTCGAAGCCCTCCTCGGCCAGCCGGCGGACCTCGTCGCGGAAGGCGCCGGGGTCCGTCACGGCGCGTACGGCGGCCTCGTCGAACCAGGCCAGGTGGGTGACCTGATCGCGTACCGTCCAGCCCTCCGCGGGCGTGGGCAGGTCCCAGACGCCGGGCGTGAGGAGGCGTTCGAGATCGCCCGTCTCCTCGCGCAGGTCGGTGAGCAGTTGATCGATCGCCACGGCCACGCGCCCAGCGTACAGAACGAAGTTCGGTCACCGCTGCCGCGGCGACGCCGGGCACGTCCGGTCACGAGGCGCCGGGCGATCACCGGGCGCGGCCGGTCACCAGGCGCCGGGCGATCACCGGGCGCGGCCGGTGACCAGGCGCCGGGCGTACGCACGCGGCACCCGGCGCGGGCGGTGAGCCGGGCGCCGAGTGGGCACAATGGATACGTGATCTGCGAAGCGTGCCGGGAGCGGCGGCACGGCGAGTGCCGGGGCGGCACGTGGTGCGACTGTCAGCACCGGCCGCCCGAAGCCGACACTCCCGAGGAGCCGGCCGCGCCCGCCGAGGGCGGCGAGCCGGACATCAACTGGCTCCGGCAGGGCTGAGACCTGCGGTCGCCCGTCCACCGACCAATGCGACGCGCGTCCGCATTTCGGACATGGTTGGACAGTCATCGAACCACATGTCATCATCGAGACATGGCTGCTGCGGATCCGTTGCTGGTTATGCGCCGGCACGTCGACTATCTCCGCGTGGGCAGCGCGATCTGTCGCTGACACCTGACCACCGCCACTGCCTCATGGGCGCGCGGTATGCCGGTGTCATTCTCCAAAGCTCAGCGTTGAGCCAGCAGTGCGATCTGCCGGCGTGCTTCGCGTCCCCCACGACCACGGAGGACGCGCACGATGCCATCCCGTATGCAGCGGAAACGAGGCGAGGGCCAATGGGCCCTGGGCTACCGTGAACCGCTCAACAAGAACGAAGAGAGCAAGAAGAACGACGACGGCCTGAACGTCCGCCGTCGCATCATCGACATCTACGCCAAGGGCGGCTTCGATTCGATCGACCCCGCGGACCTGCGGGGCCGGTTCCGCTGGTACGGCCTGTACACGCAGCGCCGGCCCGGCATCGACGGCGGCAAGACGGCCGTGCTGGAGCCCGAGGAACTCGACGACCGGTACTTCATGCTGCGCGTCCGCATCGACGGCGGCCGGCTGAACCTCGACCAGCTGCGGACGATCGCGGACGTGTCGTCGAAGTACGCCCGCGGCACGGCGGACATCACCGACCGGCAGAACATCCAGCTCCACTGGGTCGAGATCGAGAACGTCCCGGCCATCTGGGAGGCCCTGGAGTCCGTCGGGCTGCACACCACCGAGGCCTGCGGTGACACGCCCCGGGTCATCCTCGGCTGCCCCCTCGCCGGGATCGACGCCGACGAGGTCATCGACGCGACGCCACAGCTCCGCGACATCCACGACCGCTACATCGGCAACCCGGACTTCTCGAACCTGCCGCGCAAGTTCAAGACGGCGCTGTCCGGATGCACCGCGCAGTGCACGATCCACGAGATCAACGACATCGCCTTCGTCGGCGTGGTCAACGACGAGGGCGAGGCCGGCTACGACGTCTGGGTGGGCGGCGGCCTGTCCACGAACCCGATGTTCGCCAAGCGGCTGGGCGCGTTCGTCCGGCCGGAGCAGGCCCACGAGGTCTGGGCGGGCATCACCGGGATCTTCCGCGACTACGGCTACCGCCGGCTCCGGCACCGCGCCCGGCTGAAGTTCCTGATGAACGACTGGGGTCCGGAGCGGTTCCGCGAGGTCCTGGAGAAGGAGTACCTCGGGTACGCCCTCGCCGACGGGCCGGCGCCCGGCGGCCCCCGGGACCAGCGCCGCGACCACGTCGGCGTCCACCGGCAGCGCGACGGCCGGTACTACGTCGGCTTCGCGCCGAAGGTCGGCCGGATCAACGGCGACCTGCTGCACGTCATCGCGGACCTGGCCGAGGAGTACGGCTCGGGCCGAGTGCACACGACGACCGAGCAGAAGATGGTCATCCTGGACGTCCCGGAGGAGCGGACGGAGGCGCTGGCCGCCGAGCTGGAGGCCCACGACCTGCGGGTCCGCCCGTCGACGTTCCGGCGCCAGACGATGGCCTGCACCGGTATCGAGTACTGCAAGCTCGCCATCGTCGAGACCAAGCAGCGCGGCATGGACCTCATCGAGGAGCTCGAACGCCGCCTGCCGGACTTCGACGAGCCGCTGACGATCAACATCAACGGCTGCCCGAACTCCTGTGCCCGCATCCAGACCGCCGACATCGGCCTGAAGGGCCAGCTGGTCACCGACGCGAACGGGGAGCAGGTCGAGGGCTTCCAGGTCCACCTGGGCGGCTCGATCGGCGGGGAGTTCGGCAAGAAGATCCGCGGTCTGAAGACCACCGCCGAGGAGCTGCCCGACTACGTGGAGAGGGTCCTGCGCAACTTCCGGAAGGGCAGGAACGACGGCGAGTCCTTCGCCGCCTGGGTGCAGCGTGCCGAGGAAGGTGAGCTGAAGTGACCGAGAGAGCCGTTCCCTTCTACTGCCCCTACTGCGGAGACGAGGACCTCGAGCCGTACGAGAGCGACGGCGGCTGGCACTGCCGTGCCTGCACGCGGGCGTTCCGGCTCCGCTTCGTCGGGCTCGGCGCGCTGAGCTCGGCGGGCGCTCCCCGGCGGGAGGGCTCGGCATGACGCTCCTGTACGAGCGCCCCACCGCCGCGCTCGACCTCACCGACATCGTCGAATCGGCCGCGGACGCGCTGGAGGAGGCGTCCGCCGAAGAGATCATCCGCTGGTCGATCGCGACGTTCGGCGACCGGATCTGCGTCACATCGTCCATGAAGGACGCCGTGCTCGTCGACCTCGCCTCGAAGGTACGGCCCGGGATCGACGTGCTGTTCGTCGACACGGGCTACCACTTCGCCGAGACGATCGGCACCCGCGACGCGGTCGAGGCCGTCTATCCGGTGAACGTGGTGAACGTCACCCCCTCCCGTTCCGTCGCCGAGCAGGAGCGCGACCTCGGTCCCCGGCTGTACGGCCGGAACCCCGACCTGTGCTGCCACCTGCGCAAGGTCGAGCCACTGAACCGCGCCCTGGAGCCCTACCTGGCCTGGATCACCGGCATCCGGCGCGAGGAGACCTCTCACCGGCGCGGGTCGCGGGTCGTCGAGTGGAACGCCGCGCGCGGCAAGGTGAAGGTCAACCCCCTCGCCCGCTGGACCCAGGAGGACCTGCACGGCTACATCGAGAAGCACGGCATCCTGGTGAACCCGCTGCAGTACGACGGGTACCCCTCGATCGGCTGTGAGCCCTGCACCAAGCAGGTCGCGCCGGGTGAGGACCCGCGCAGCGGCCGCTGGGCCGGCACCGGAAAGACCGAATGCGGCATCAACCTGTGAGGGCCGGGCGGGCCGGAGGGCGGGGGCCGGTTCCCCCGGGCCTCCTGCTCCCCCGAGGTCCCCTGGTCGCGGAGCGCCCCGTGGCCCCCGACGTTCCCCTGGTCGCGGTGGCCCACGGCAGCCGGGACCCGCGCGCGGCGGCGACGGTCGAGGAACTTCTCGATCTTGTACGTCGTTCCTCGGGGGTGCGGGTCGTGACCTCGTATCTCGACCACGCTCCCCCGGCACCGGGGCAGGCGCTCGGTGGTCTCGTCGGAGAGGGGGCCGACGAGGCCGTCGTGCTCCCCCTCCTGCTCACCGCCGCCTATCACAGCAAGACCGACATCCCCGGCGTGCTGCACGAGGCACGGGCGGCCCACCCCCGGCTGAGACTCCACTACGGGGCCACACTCGGCCCCCACCCCCTGATGATCGGCGCCCTGGAGCGCCGGCTCGCCGAGGCCGGCGTCCGGCCGGACCCGGAGACGGCCGTGGTGCTCGCCGCGGCCGGCTCCAGCGATCCGGCCGCGAACGCGACGATCGGCCGGATGGCGCGCGGCTGGCGAGGCTGGGGCACCGTCGTCCCGGCGTACGCCTCGGCCGCCCGTCCCACGCCCGCGGAGGCCGTACGCGCGCTCTACGCCGCCGGCGCGCGGCGGGTGGTCGTGGCGTCCTACTTCCTGGCGCCGGGTTTCTTCGCGGACAAGGTGCGGGACGAGGCCCTGGCCGCCGGTGCGGTGGCCGTCTCACCGGCCCTGGGTGCCATCCCGGAGTTGGCGGAGATCACAGCGCAGCGTTACCGGGAGGCGCTCCTGCGCGCCGCCCCCGTCGCGGTGGCGGGCTGAGCGACCCGCGACGGCGAGGTCCGCGATCTCTTCCGGAGTACCGGAACGCCCTGTGCCGTAAGGCTTTTCGACTGATCACGAATTCCGCGATCTTTATCGGATCACATGAATTCGATCACCAGAATTCGATCATAAAGCGATCTTTTATTCCGGCAAACCATGTGAGCCATGTCGCAAACCTAGGTATTTGGTCGACCGATATTTGTCTGCTATGTTCCCACTAAGCCCGGAGGGACGCCCCCCATGCGCCCCCCGGACACCCGCCGGCGGCGGCCGGCCCACCAGCGCAGACGGCGCGGCGCGAAGACGCGTGAGGGCCTCCGTACAGAGCCGAGACGGTTCATATCCAAAGGACGCCGCTCCCGCGGAGTATCCCTCCATCCACATGGAGCGGGAGCGGCAACGTCGAGTCCGTGAGATCACGGAGCCGGGGACCCACGAGCAGTCCCGGGGTGAATCGGTACACCTGTCGTACCGTAGGGCGACTTCCACGCCCGAACCCGTCAGCTAACCCGGTAGGCGTACTGGAAGTAAGGAGTCAGAACTTGTCCGCGAATCTCAGGACCTTGTCCACGAGTCTTCCCTGATCTGAATAGCCGGTCGTCCTCCCTCCCCTGGGACCGCCACGACCAGACCCTGTCTCTTTGTTCGTGCCGTCCGCGCAAGCGGGCGACCCGCTGAATCCGCACCTCGCGGAACCGGGGACCCACCGCATTTGGGGTGAATCGGCACTCTCGTGCCGTAGGGCAGCTTCCACGCCCGAACCCGTCAGCTAACCCGGTAAGCGGCATGGAAGCCGAAGGAGTACCCCCACGTGTCCCCTCGACACGCCACATCCCGCTTCACCTCGAAGAGGAAGTGCCTCACCGGCCTCGTCGCCGGAGCCGTCACCGCCGGTGCGGCCGCGATGACCGTCGTGAGCGCAGGGCCCGCGCTGTCCGCGCAGACACCCACCGCGTCCCGTCCCGCCGCCCACCAGGCCGAGCAGGTACCCGTACCGCGTACGGGTAAGGCGCTACACGCCCGCCCCGTGGGCAACGACCCGCGCGTCAAGATGCACGCCGTCGCCGAGCAGAAGAAGAAGCTGCCCACCGCCGCGGACGTCCTGAAACTCGCGGAGTCCCAGGTCGGGACGACCGAGAACGCCACCGGCAGCAGCAAGTTCAACCAGTGGTTCATGACCACTCCGTACGCCAAGGCCGGCGTCGCCCGCTACGGCGGCTCCGTCAGCGACTACGCCAACGCGTCCTGGTGCGACATGTTCGTCACCTGGGTCGGCGACACTCTCGGCGTCAAGGGCATGGGCGGTGACGCGTTCACCCCCGGTCACGCCAAGTGGTTCGCCTCGCAGGGCCGCTGGGGCAGCACGCCGAAGCCCGGCGCGGTCGT
This sequence comes from Actinoallomurus spadix, assembly GCF_024055725.1. GTDB lineage: Bacteria > Actinomycetota > Actinomycetes > Streptosporangiales > Streptosporangiaceae > Actinoallomurus > Actinoallomurus spadix. The sequence goes on from NZ_JAMXMX010000005.1 coordinate 106,068, forward strand.
CTTCTTCTCCTGGAACGGCGGCGGCATCGACGGCATCGACCACGTCGGCCTGGTCGTCAAGGACAACCACGACGGCACCATCCAGACTATCGAGGGCAACACGGACGACGCCGTGAAGGTCCGGACGCGGAGCACCTCCACCGTCGTGGGCTACGGCTACCCGGATTACCAGCAGTAATCCAACCGTCGGCGCGTGCCGCGCGCCGCGGGCGACGCGGCACGCGCGACCTCACCCTCCCGGACTCGTCTCCGGATCTCTCTCACCCCTTCCCCGGTAACCCCATGCCCTCATCCCCTCATGCCCCCGAAAGGAAAGCGATGATCAGGTTCTCGGCCAAGGCCATCGCCAGCGTCGCCGCCGGAGTCACCCTCGCCGGCGCCGGCGTGACCACCGCCCTCACCTACGGGGGCACCTCGGAGGCGGCGTCGTCGCCCCAGGCGCAGAGCGCCCCGGCGAAGACCTCGCAGCAGGCACCCGCGCAGACCGAGAAGCGGGCCCAGAGCGCCGCGCAGGACCGGATGCTCCTGTCGGTCAAGAAGGACAAGGACCCTAAGACGAAGGCGGCCAAGGCCCCGGCCCTGCCGACCGGCGTCTCCACCGCGACCTCCTTCTGGGACCCGGCGACGGCGTCGGGCAAGCCGATGGCGTACGAGACGATCGCCAGCCCGTACTGGCCGCTCGGAACGAAGGTGAAGGTCACCTACAACGGCAAGAGCGAGATCGGGATCGTCCAGGACTTCGGCCCGGCGGAGTGGGCGGTCGCCCAGCACAACCCGCCGGCGCTCATCGACCTGTCGGAGAAGATGATGAAGCACCTCACCGGCACCGCGTCGAACTCGATCACGGTCAAGTTCCAGGTGCTGGAGCTGGGCAAGGGCCCCGTGTACCGCCACTCGGGAACCGGCTACTCCACGGCGACCGGCACCGTCAAGGCCGACAAGGCGTGATCACGGCACACAAGGACACCGGCACGGCGTAACCCGCTCCCCCTCGCCTGCCGGCCGAACGGCGCGGGATCCCCTCGGGATCCCGCGCCGTTGCCGTTGCGCGCTACTCGCCCGCCGGAAGGCGTGCGACGCTCACCGGAAAGGCGTTGCACCGCTCGCCGGTGCACGCTTGCCGGAAGGAGTGAACTGAGATTCAATCCTTATGTGCCGTACCGCCGCACGCCCCGGATCGAGGCCCGGCTCAGCGCCTCACGGGAGCGCATCCGCGCCGCCGCGCTCGCGGTCGTCGCCGAGCGGGGTTATGCCGGCTTCTCGATCGCCGCCGTGGCCCGGCGGGCGGGCGTGGCGACCGGCAGCGTGTACCGCCACTTCCCGTCGAAGTCCGAGCTGGTCGCCGAGGTCTTCCGGGTCGCCTCACAGCGTGAGGTGGACGCGTTCGCGCGCGCCGCGTCGCCGGCGCGCACGGCGGCCGAGGACCTCGCGGCGGTGATCGGGACCTTCGCCCGCCGGGCCCTGCGCGCGCCCCGCATCGCGTACGCGCTCCTCGCCGAGCCGGTGGACCCCGCCGTCGACGCCGAGCGGCTGGTGTTCCGCCGGGCGTACGCCGCCGTTCTCGCCGGGCTCATCAGCCGCGGGATCGCCACCGGCGAGCTTCCCGAGCAGGACGTCGAGGTCAGCGCCGCCGCGCTCGTCGGCGCCATCGGCGAGGCCCTCGTCGGGCCGCTCGCGGTCGGCGCGGCGCGGCCCGACGACCGCGAACGCCACGCCGCCACGGATCCGCCTGCCGGCCTGATCCCGAATCTCATCTCCTTCGCCCAGCGCAGCATCGGAGCGGTCAGTGACAACGCATGAGGTCTTCAACCAGGTTCCCCCGCTGATCGGCCACGACGTGGCCGACGACCCGGCACTGCTCGACGGGATCTTCCGCGAGGGCGGCGGCTGGGCGGCGGAGGCCGTCCACGAGCTGGGCCGGCTGGCGGGCACCGAACAGGCGCGGGAGTGGGGGCGGCTCGCGAACGAGCACCCGCCGGTGCTGCGCACCCACGACCGGTACGGCCACCGCATCGACGAGGTCGAGTTCCACCCCGCCTGGCACGAACTGATGCGCGTGGCGGTGGGCCACGGGCTGCACGCGCGCGCCTGGACGGAGCGGTCCGGGGCCCACGTCGCCCGCGCCGCCAAGTTCTACGTCTGGCGGGTCGACGCCGGTCACGGCTGCCCGATCTCCATGACCTACGCCGCCGTACCGGCGCTCCGGCACGCGCCGGAACTGGCCCGGCGGTACGAACCGCTGCTGACCTCCGACACGTACGACTTCGGGCTGCGCGACCCCGCCGGCAAGCGCGGCATCCTCGCCGGCATGTCGATGACGGAGAAGCAGGGCGGGTCCGACGTCCGCGCGAACACGACACGGGCGGTGCCGCGGCCCGACGGCACGTACCTGCTGACCGGCCACAAGTGGTTCACGAGCGCGCCGATGTGCGACGTGTTCCTCGTCCTCGCGCAGGCCCCGGAGGGTCTCACCTGCTTCCTGCTGCCCCGGGTGCTGCCCGACGGCACCCGCAACGCCATCCGCCTGCAGCGGCTCAAGGACAAGCTGGGCAACCGGTCGAACGCGTCCGCCGAGGTCGAGTACGAGGAGGCGGTCGCCTGGCGCGTCGGCGACGAGGGACGCGGCGTCCGCACGATCATCGAGATGGTCAACATGACCCGGCTCGACTGCGTCATCGGCGCGGCCGCCGGGATGCGCGAGGGCCTGATCCAGGCGGCCCACCACGCCGCGCACCGGCGGGCGTTCGGCCGGTACCTCATCGACCAGCCGCTGATGCGCAACGTCCTGGCCGACTTGGCCGTCGAGTCCGAGGCGGCGACGGTGCTGATGCTCCGCCTGGCCGGGGCGACGGACCGGGGCGAGACCGCGTTCAAGCGGTTCGGGCTCGCCGTGAGCAAGTACTGGGTGTGCAAGCGCTGGCCCGCCCACGCGGCGGAGGCCCTGGAGTGCCTCGGCGGCAACGGTTACGTCGAGGACTCCGGCATGCCGCGGCTGTTCCGCGAGTCGCCGCTCAACGGGATCTGGGAGGGCTCGGGCAATGTCTCGGCGCTCGACGTGCTCCGGGCCATGGTCAAGGAGCCGGAGACCATCGAGGCGTTCTTCGACGAGGTCGGCCTGGCCTCGGGCTCGGACGCCCGCCTGGACGCCGCCGTCGCCGAGGTGAAGGACTCGCTGACCGACGTGGCGACGATCGAGCTGCGCGCCCGGCGGGTCGTGGAGCGCCTCGCCCTGGTCCTGCAGGGCTCGCTGCTGGTCCGGCACGGCCATCCGGCCGTCGCCGACGCCTTCTGCGCCTCCCGCCTGGGCGGCGACTGGGGCCGGGCCTTCGGCACCCTGCCGGCCGGCGCCGACCTCGCGGCGATCATCGAACGGGCCCGCCCGAAGACCGCCTGAGCTCTGCGGCCCGGGGTTCACCCGCGCTTTGAGGGTCCGCCGGATACGACCACGTAGTTCCTTGGCATTTCCGTGAAAAGTCTCACAGGGAACGTCAATGAAACCATTGAAGGGAGAACGCGACCGAGAGCGAAAGAGGCGTCATGACGCAGGACGAGATCATTCAGTTCGCGGCCGGCCTGCCGGGGACCGTGGTCGTCACGGCCGGTGAGGAGACCGGGGCCCCGGAGCCGGCGTGGGGGGACACGTTCATCTCCTACGACCCCCACGGTGACGCGCCCGCCGACAGATTCCTCCCCTTCGCGACCATCGTGACCAAGGACTACGAGGGGTTCGACACCGCCTCGGACCTGAACCGTCCCGGCGTGTTCCGGTTGAACCTCGCCGTCGGGCGCAGGAGGTTCGAGGAGTTGCTCGGCTACCCGCCCGCCGCGGCCGCGGACCACCGCGGCGCGGTCGACTTCACGGTGACCGACCGGCTCCTCCCCCACCCCGCCTACGCCGTCCAGGGCTGGGTCTGCGTCCTCGACCCCGGCGAGCGGACCGCCGTGCTCGCGCGCTCCCTCCTGGAGGAGGCGCACGCCCGGGCCGCCGGACGCCTCGACCGGACCCGGCCGGACCCCGCCTGACCCGCGGGCCGGCCTTCCCCGTCCGGGGGCCCGCCCGGCCGCCGGACGGGACCCGGAGCCGCGCCTCCGGGTCCCGCGCTCATCAGGCGGCGGCGGTCACCGGGGTGTAGTGACCCGCCTCGTCGCCCTCGATGACGTGACTCCGCGCGCCGTCGACACCCACCGGAACGTCGCCCGCCACGGTCACCCGGTGCAGTTTGCGCGGCTGGTCCTCGTAGTCGTCCGGGGCGTAGTGCTGGGTGATCCGGTTGTCGAACACCACGAGGTCGCCGGGGTTCCACTGGACGCGCAGGACGTTCTCCGGCCGGATGACGTACTCCTGGAGGAGGCGCAGGATGTCACGCGACTCGGTGCTGTTCAGCCCGACGATCCGCTGGGCGAACCCGCCGATGAACAGCCCGCGTTCGCCCGTCTCCGGGTGCACCCGCACGACCGGGTGCCCGGTCCGGTACCGCGTGGAGATGAACGTGTCCCGGTACTCCACCGCCTTCTCGGTGTTCGTACGGGGCAGGACGTAGTCGTAGTCGTTCGTGTGCACGGCCCACAGCCGGTCGGCGAACTCCCGCAACGGCTCCGGCAGGTCACGGTAGGCGGCCGCGGCGTTCGCGATGAGCGTGTTGCCCCCGGACGGCGGCACGACCAGCGCGCGGAGCGTGGTGACCTTGGGCGGCGTGCGCACGAACGTCACGTCCGTGTGCCAGTGGTTCGACCGGATGCCCTCCTCGCCGTCGACCGGCAGGATGTTGGGGTTCCCGTCCACGGACGGCACGGTGGGATGGGCGGTGGTCAGCTCGCCGAACCTCGCGGCGAAGCGGATCTGGCCCTCGTCGTCGAGGCCGGTGTTGCGGAAGACCAGCGCCTTGTGCTCCAGCAGGGCGGCGTTGAGGTCGCCGAACTCCTCGTCGCCGAGGTGGTCGAGGTCGGCGCCGGTGACCTCCGCGCCGATGCGTCCGCCGACCTTGCGGATGTCGAGGGTGGACATGGGTTTCCTCTTCTCTCTCAGTGGTGTCACGAGTGACGGGTAGTGGGGTCGGCGGCGCGCAGCAGCAGGCGCAGCAGGCCGTCGAACGCGAAGCCGAGGACGGCGATGACGATGATCCCGCTGAAGATCAACGGGGTTTGGAGGTAGTTGCCGGCCTGCAGGATCAGGAAGCCGACCCCTCCGGTGGCCGCGATCATCTCGGCCGCGATGATGCTGGTCCAGGCGCCGCCCATGGCGATCCGCATGCCGGTGATCACGCCGGGGACGGCGGCGCGGAGCCGTACGTGCACCATCGTGTGGAAATGCGAGGCGCCCAGGCTCCGGCTGGCGTTGACCAGCTCGGCCGGCACGGCGTCGAGGGCGCCCAGGGTCGCGATCGTGATGACCGGGAGCACGCCGAAGAAGAGCAGCGCCACCTTCGACGTCTCGCCGATGCCGAACCAGACCACGAGCAGCGGAATGAACGCGATCGGCGGCAGCGGCCGCATCACCGCGATGAGGGGGTCGGCCAGTTCGCGGACCACGCGGACGCCCGCCATCGCCGCGCCCAGGACGAGGCCCGCGACCGTGCCGAGCCCGAAGCCGGCGAGGATCCGGCCCGTGCTGATCAGGGCGTCCTCCACGAGGGTCTTGCCCTGCGACTCCGGGTAGGGGTGGGTGAGGTAGTGCAGGAGTTCGCGGACCGTCCCGGAGACGGTGGGCAGCGTCACCGGATCGCCGATGACCAGCGCCGCGACCTGCCAGACGCCGAGCGCCAGGAGGATGCCCGCGCCGCCGTACGCCACGCGCCGCCACGAACGCCGCCTCCGCCGCTCCCGCGTCCCGCCGGTCCCGGGCGCCTCCGCCGGGGACTCCAGGCCGCCGGGAGCCTCCAGGGCGGCCGGGCGCGCCGCGCACACGATCGGCTCGCTCATCGTTCCAGCACCTCCCTGATACGCCGTTTGGCCGTGACGAACGCGAGCGTCTCGGTGTCCTCGTACGCCCGGGGGCGCGGCAGCGGGATGTCGACGACCGCCTTCGTCCGGCCGGGCCGCCCGGACAGCACCGCCACCCTGTCCCCGAGCAGGGTCGCCTCCTCGACGTCATGGGTGACGAACACGATCGTCATGTGGTGCCGCTGCCAGAGCTCCAGCAGGAACCGCTGCATCCCGGCACGGGTGATCGCGTCGAGCGCCCCGAACGGCTCGTCCATGAGGAGCACGCTCGGATGGTTGATCAGCACGCGGGCGAACGCCGCGCGGTGGCGCATCCCGCCGGACAGCTCGTGCGGGTAGGCGTCACGGAAGTCCGCCAGCCCGACGGTCTCCAGCAGCGCGTCGGCCTCCTCCTCCGTCTCCCGGGTCAGGGCGCCTCGGGCCTTGGGGCCGTACAGGACGTTCTGGCGCGTGGTGAGCCACGGGAACAGCGTCGGCGTCTGGAACAGCACGCCCCGATCGGGGCCCGGCCCCTTAACCGGCCGGCCGTCCACGAGCACCTCACCGGAGTCGGCGGGGACGAACCCGGCGAGGATGCCCAGGAGGGTGGACTTGCCGCACCCGGAGGGCCCGAGCAGGCAGAGGAACTCCCCCGCCTCGATGTCCAGGCTCACACCCTCCAGCGCGGAGGTCCGCCTGCGCCGCCCTCGGAAGGTCTTGCCGACGTCCCGGAGCCGTACGGCGGACGGCCGTTCGGTTATCCGGGGCTCCTCGACGACCGTGTTCGCCGGCGCGCCTTCCGGTGCCGCCGTACGGGACGCTCCGGGCCCGCTCACGAGCAGCCTCCGGCCTGCGCCTTGTCCCAGAAGCGCGGGTCGATGTGCGCGGCGATCCGAGCGGCGGGCGGAACGCTCTTCGCCCGGCCCTGCGACACGAGGAACTCGGCGGTGCGCTGGAAGTTCGCCGCGAGCCGGCCGGAGGAAGCCGTTCCGTCCTCGCCCTTGAGCCAGCCGGTCTCCTCGGCCGCCGGGATGTAGGGGTAGCTCTTCGTGGCCTCGACGGCGTCGTCCGGGCGCACGCCGAGGAACCGGGCGGCCGGGCGGACGTACCTGGCGGCCTGGTCGCCGTGGACGAGCGTCTGGGCCTGGGAGATCTGGCAGACCAGCCGCTGGACCACGTCGGGGTTCTTCGCGGCGTACGGCCGGCTGACGGCGAGCAGGTTGACCGCGGCGTACCCGAGCTTCGCGATGTCCGCGGCCGTGGTGAGCACCCGGCCGCCGTGCTTCTTCAGCTCCAGCAGGAACGCCTGGCTGATGTAGACCGCGTCGATCTTGTGGGACTTCCAGGCGGCCGCCTCGGCGGCCTCACTGGCGAAGCTGGCGATCTGCACCTTGCCGGCGAGGCCCTGGCTCTTCAGCCAGCCGCGGAGCTGGAAGTCGAGGGTGGAGCCGACGAGGACGCCGACCTTCCTCAGGTCGGCGCTGGACTTGATCGCGTCGCTGACGACCAGCCCGGACTCGTCGATGCTCTCGGCGAAGACCACCTCCACGTCCGTGCCGGAGGAGAAGGCGCCGACGAACGGCGGGTTGCCGACGCCGGAGACCACCGGGAAGGCGCCGGCGCGCAGCTGGGCCATGCCGGCCACCCCGCTGTCGATCGGGCGGAGCTCGATCTTCGCCTTGACGCGGGACGACAGGCCGGGGTCGGCGGCCACGACGGCCTCAGGGCCGGCGACGGCCCCCTGGAAGTATCCGATCTTCAGGGTCGGCGTGTCGGACGATCGCGCCTGCGCGGCGCAGCCGGTGCCGGCCAGGGTCAGGGCCAGGACGGCCGAGAGAGATCTTCTGGGCATGAGGGGAATGCGCTCCTGTACGGGGCGGCGCCGCCTTCGGGCACGGCGCACTCGCCGGACGGGTGCCGTGGGGCACCGTCACGGGCGAACGGGCACGGGGAGGAGAGGACGCGACCCGGCGGTGGGGTCACGGGAGAGGGAGAACGGCGAGGTCGTCAGCCGCGACAGCGGGCTGCGGCGACACGGACCAGGTCGACGTGCCGCCGGCGGGTGAGAGCGGGCCGGACGCGCATGGAATCGATGGAAACACGACGAACCAGGGCTAGTCAATATTTCCTACTAGGAAACCATGGAATTGACCGTCCCAACTCTGGGTAAAGATCGGCCGGGAGCGACGGACCGGACCAAGGACGACACATGGGCGTACCCCTCCTCGGCGACATCCGTGACCAGGCCGGCGGCCTCGATCGAGACCAGCGCAACGCCTTCCTCGCCGCGTTCCTCGGCTGGACGATGGACGCGTTCGACTACTTCCTCCTCGTCTTCGTGATCACCGAGGTGGCCAAGGACTTCGGCACCTCGGCCGAGAAGGTCACCGTCGCGACCACGCTGACGCTGATCGCCCGGCCGCTCGGGGCGTACCTGTTCGGCCTGTGGGCGGACAAGGCCGGCCGGCGGATCCCGCTCATGGCGGACGTGCTGTTCTACTCCGTCATCGAGATGATCTCCGGCTTCTCGACCTCGCTGACCATGCTGCTCGTGCTGCGGTTCCTCTACGGCATCGGCATGGGCGGCGAGTGGGGCCTGGGCGTGTCCCTGGCCATGGAGAAGATCCCGCCGGCCAAGCGCGGGTTCTACTCCGGACTGCTCCAGGTCGGGTACCCGGCGGGCTACCTGGTGGCCGCGCTCGCGTACTTCGTCATCACCCCGATCTTCGGCTGGCGCGGCCTGTTCGTCTTCGGGGCGGTGCCCGCGCTCCTCGCGCTGTACGTGCGGTACCGCGTGGGCGAGTCGGAGGTCTGGGAGCGCACGAACGCGCGGCTGCGGATGACGCGCACGCCGCTACGCGAGGTCTTCTTCCACCGGAAGGTCCTGGTCCGGTTCTTCTACCTCGTGCTGCTCATGACCGCGTTCAACTTCATGAGCCACGGCACGCAGGACGTATACCCGACTTTCGTGAAGAAGGGCCTGGGGCACTCTCCCCACTTCGCGGTCGGCATCGCGGTGATCTACAACGTCGGCGCCATCCTCGGCGGTGTCGTGGCCGGTACGCTCTCACAGCGCTTCGGCCGTCGGCGGGCCATCGTAGGCTCGGCGCTGCTGGCCCTGCTCGTGGTGCCGCTGTTCGCCTACTCCAAGAGCACGGCCATGCTCGCGATCAGCGCGTTCCTCATGCAGCTCTTCGTCCAGGGTGCCTGGGGCGTCATCCCGGCGCATCTGACGGAGATGTCGCCCGATGCCATCCGCGGCTTCTATCCGGGCGTGACCTACCAACTCGGCAATCTGCTCGCCGCGATCAACCTGCCCTTGCAGGAGCGCCTCGCGGACGCGCACGGGTATTCGTTCGCCTTCGCGGTCGTGGTGGCGCCGACGCTCCTCGCCGTGATCCTGCTGACCGCGTTCGGCCGTGAGGCGCACGGCGTGGAGTTCGGTGGCGCTCCGGCCCTGCCGCCGGACCGGGCGGAGGCCGACCGGGTGACCGGGCCGGAGACGCACCCTGGCACGGGCCTTTCCTGACCTCACGTAGAGTGCATCCCTGGCGGATCCGGATAAATGCCCTGGTCAGCCGCGCGACCGGCCCCGGGCCGCGCGGCCCGGGGCGCGGATTCCCGGACGTGCCCGGCCATGCCATTCGCGTCTCGGCCCCGGTACGGCGACAATTCGATGAGGCATGTCCGTGGACACCGAGGAGAGCGATGCAGGAGGTCTGGCCCGGCACCCCCTACCCCCTGGGTGCCACCTGGGACGGGACCGGCACGAACTTCGCGCTGTTCTCGGAGGTGGCGCGGCGGGTCGAGCTCTGCCTGTTCGACGAGGACGGCATCGAGAGCCGCCATGTCCTGCCCGAGGTGGACGGCTTCGTCTGGCACGGCTACCTCCCCGGCGTCGGCCCCGGTCAGCGGTACGGCTACCGGGTCCACGGGCCGTACGATCCGGCGCGGGGCCACCGGTGCAATCCCGCCAAGCTCCTGCTGGACCCGTACGGCAAGGCCGTCGACGGCGACGTGCGCTGGCACGAGTCCCTCTTCTCGTACCGGTTCGCGGCGCCGGCGGAGCTCAACACCGAGGACAGCGCGCCGTACATGCCGAAGAACGTCGTGATCAATCCGTTCTTCGAGTGGGGTGACGACCGCCCGCCGCGGACGCCGTACCACGAGACGGTGATCTACGAGGCGCACGTCAAGGGCCTCACCCGGCTCCACCCGGCCATCCCGGAGGGCCTGCGCGGCACCTACGCCGCGCTCGCCCACCCCGCGATGATCGACCATCTTCTCCAGCTCGGCGTCACGGCGATCGAGCTGATGCCGGTGCACCAGTTCGTCTCCGAGCACGCCCTGGTGGCGCGCGGGCTGACCAACTACTGGGGCTACAACACCATCGGGTTCCTCGCGCCGCACAACGCCTACTCCTCCACCGGGCAGCTCGGCGAGCAGGTCCTGGAGTTCAAGGCCATGGTGCGGGCGCTGCACCAGGCGGGCATCGAGGTGATCCTCGACGTCGTCTACAACCACACCGCCGAAGGCGACCACCTGGGGCCGACGCTCAGCTTCCGCGGGATCGACAACGCCGCCTACTACCGGCTCCGGGACAACGACAAGCGGTACAACCTCGACTACACCGGCTGCGGCAACAGCCTCAACGCCCGGCACCCGCACGCGCTCCAGCTGATCATGGACTCGCTGCGGTACTGGATCACCGAGATGCACGTGGACGGGTTCCGGTTCGACCTCGCCTCGGCCCTGGCCCGGGAGTTCCACGACGTCGACCGGCTGTCGGCGTTCTTCGACCTGGTGCAGCAGGACCCCATCGTGTCGCAGGTCAAGCTGATCGCCGAGCCCTGGGACGTCGGCGAGGGCGGCTACCAGGTCGGCAACTTCCCGCCGCTGTGGACCGAGTGGAACGGCAAGTACCGCGACTCTGTCCGTGACTTCTGGCGGGGTGAGCCCGTGCTGCAGGAGTTCGCCTCCCGCCTCACCGGCTCCAGCGACCTGTACGCCGACGACGGCCGCCGCCCGCTGGCCTCGATCAACTTCGTCACCTGTCACGACGGGTTCTCCCTGCACGACCTCGTCGCCTACGACCGCAAGCACAACGAGGCGAACGGCGAGGACAACCGCGACGGCACCGACGACAACCGCTCGTGGAACCACGGCGCGGAGGGCGAGACGGACGACCCGGCGATCCGGTCGCTGCGCGCCCGCCAGCAGCGCAACCTCCTCGCCACACTGCTCCTGTCGCAGGGCGTGCCGATGCTGTCGCACGGCGACGAGCTGAACCGCACGCAGGACGGCAACAACAACGCCTACTGCCAGGACGGTGAGATCGCCTGGGTGTCCTGGGACGGCGACGCGGACCTGGCCGGCTTCATCCGCACGGTGTCGGAGCTGCGCCGGGAGCACCCGGTCTTCCGGCGGCGGCGTTTCTTCCAGGGGCGCACGCACGGCGGCGAGCTGGACGGCCAGCGCGACATCTGCTGGCTCACCCCCTCGGGAACGGAGATGACCGAGGCGGACTGGAACATCGGCTACGCCAAGGCCGTCGCGGTGTACCTCAACGGCGACGCGATCACCGAGCCGGACCCGCGGGGACGGCGGGTCCGCGACGATTCCTTCCTGCTGCTGTTCAACGCGCACTCCGACGGCATCGTCTTCCACATCCCGGACGAGCGCTTCGGCGAGCGCTGGGAGATCGTCCTCGACACGGCGACGCCGAGACCGGCCGACCGCGAGCCGGTCAAGGCCAACGACGAGCTGGCGGTCGCCGACCGCGCCCTCGTCCTGCTGCGCCGCGTCCTCCCCGCCTGGTCAGGACCGGCCAGGGCCGTCGACGACGGTCAGGGCTGACCCCGGCCGACCCTGATCGCGGTGAGCAGCACCAGCACGAACGTCAGGATGGCGACCGTGCCGTGGGCGAGCACGCCGATCAGGGGAAAGTGCTGCTCGGCGCCGCGCGCGTGCTTGCCGCCACGGCCGGTCAGCCAGCGCGTCAGCAGGGTGAAGCCCAGGAGCGCCACGACCGCCAGCAGGGCGAACGACTCCCACGCGTACGCGACGCGCGCCGTCTGCAGGAACCTCACCCAGGCGCCCAGGGACACCACGGCGAGCGCGGGATGGCCGAGGACCACCACCAGCGGGAATCGGGTGACCTTCGTGCCCTGGCGCCGCAGACCGCCGTTGGCCAGCCAGACGATCAGCAGGTAGGCGCCCGCGACCGCGGCCAGGATCCACATCACTAGCGCGGCGATGCCCAAACTCGTCCCCCTTTTGACCCGGCTCTTCCTCAAGTGTCACCCGGACAACGCTGCGACAAGAGCGCGATAACGTCACGAACCGAACGCTGTGCCACCCTGGGTGTCATGCGACGACTCGAACCCGCCGGCCTCGCGGACCTCGCCGAGGCGTACGCCTATCCGGACACCGCCCCCTGGCTCCGGGGCAACATGGTCGCCAGCGCCGACGGCGCCGCGACGTTCGAGGGCAAGGCCGGAGGTCTGGGGAACGAGGCCGACCGGCGCCTGCTGTCCCTGCTGCGCGGGCTGGCCGACGTCGTCGTGGTCGGCGCGGCGACGGTCCGCGTCGAGGGGTACGGCCCGGTCCGCCCTGGCGAGTGGTGGGGCGACATCCGTACGGGACGGGCGCCGGCGCCGCCGCTGGCCATCGTGTCGCGCTCCCTGGACCTCGACCTGGACGCGCCCGTCTTCACCGAGGCGGCGAGCCGCACGATCATCATCACCTGCGCCGCGGCCGGGGAGGACCGCCGCAGGGGCTGTGCGAAGCACGCCGACGTGATCGTCGCCGGGGAGGACGCGGTCGACGTGGCCGCGGCCCTCGACGCGCTGGCCGAGCGCGGACTCACCCGTCAGCTCACCGAGGGCGGCCCGCGGCTGCTCGCCCAGTTCGTCGCGGCGGAGCGGCTCGACGAGCTGTGCCTCACCGTCAGCCCGCAGATCACGGCGGGCGACGCGGCACGGATCATCGACGGCCCGGGATCCGCGTCGACCCGGCTGCGTCTCGGGCACGTCCTGGAGGAGGAGGACTTCCTGTTCCTCCGGTACACGCGCCGCGTGGACGACGGAGGAGCGTCGTAGGCGTGTTCTAGTGTGAGGTCATGGACCTGCCCGTGAGCCCGCCCGTGGCGCCGATGCTGGCCAAGGCCGTCAAGGAGCTGCCCCGGGGTGACGTCCTGTACGAGCCGAAGTGGGACGGGTTCCGGGCGATCGTGTTCCGGGACGGCGACGAGGTGGCGATCTACGGGCGCAACGGCAAGCCGCTGGACCGCTACTTCCCCGAGCTCGTCGCGGGCTTCCGCCGTGAGCTGCCCGAGCGGTCCGTCCTCGATGGGGAGATCGTCGTCCGGAGCGGCCACGTCCTCGACTTCGAGGCGCTGCAGCAGCGCATCCACCCCGCCGCCTCCCGGATCAAACTGCTCTCCGAGGAGACGCCGGCGGGGTTCGTCGCCTTCGACGTGCTCGCGCTCGGCGCCGAGTCGCTGCTGGAGACCCCGTTCGGCGACCGGCACGCCCGGCTCGCCGAGGCGCTCGCCGGCGCCAAGCCGCCCGTCCATCTCACGCCCGCCACCGACTCCTACGACGTCGCCCTGCGCTGGTTCGACGAGTTCGAGGGTGCCGGGCTGGACGGCGTGGTCGTCAAGCCCCTGGACGGTGTGTACGAACCGGACCGGCGGGTGATGTTCAAGGTCAAGCACGAGCGCACCGCCGACTGCGTCGTGGGCGGGTTCCGCTGGCACAAGTCCGGGCCGGTCGTCGGCTCGCTGCTGCTCGGCCTGTACGACGGTGACCGGCTCCAGCACGTCGGGGTCTCGGCGTCCTTCCCGATGAAGCGCCGCGAGGAGCTGGTCGCGGAGCTGGAGCCCTATCGGGTCACGGACCTCGCCGGGCACCCGTGGGCCGGGTGGGCGGAGCAGACCGACGCCACCGTCGACCGGATGCCCGGGGCGGTCAGCCGGTGGACCGGCAAGAAGGACCTGTCGTGGGTGCCGCTGCGCCCGGAGCTGGTGTGCGAGGTCGCCTACGACCACATGGAGGGCCGCCGGTTCCGGCACACCGCCCGGTTCCGGCGCTGGCGGCCGGACCGCACGCCGGAGTCATGCGGGTACGACCAGCTCGAGGTGCCCGTCGCGTACGACCTGGACGACATCCTCGGCGACTGACCCTCCCGGCCCGCACCCGCCGCTTCGCCGGCGCACCGCCCCGGGCCCCGCGGGACGGGTGACGCCCAGGGCGCTACCCCAGTTGGTCGCGGCGGCGGGTCAGGTAGGCGGTCTCGGCGGTGTTGCCGGCCAGGTCGATGGCCTTGTCGTAGGCCGCGCGGGACTCATGCCCGCGGCCCAGCCGGCGCAGCAGGTCGGCGCGGGTGGCGTGGTAGGCGTGATAGCCGGCCAGCTCGTCCTCGAGGCGGTCGACGGCCGCCATTGCGACCTGCGGGCCGTCGAGTTCGGCGACCGCGATGGCCCGGTTGAGGGCGATGATCGGCGAGGGGTCGAGGCGGACGAGCCGATCGTAGAGGGCGAGGATCTGCGACCAGTCGGTGTCGCGCATGTCGCGGGCGGAGGTGTGCACGGCGTTGATCGCGGCGAGGATCTGGTAGCGGCCCGGAGCCGCCCCGGCGGCGGCAGCGGCGAGGCGCTCGCGCACCAGCCGGTGGCCTTCGGCGATCAGGCCGGTGTCCCAGGCCCCCCGGTCCTGCTCGGCGAGGGCGACCAGTTCGCCGCCGGCCGAGACCCGCGCGGGGCGGCGGGCCTCGGTGAGCAACATCAGCGCCAGCAGCCCGGCCACCTCGCCGTCGTCCGGCAGGAGGGCACGGATCAGGCGGGTGAGCCGGATCGCCTCGGCGGGCAGGTCGCGTCGTACCGGGTCGGTGCCGGGGCCGGTCGCGAGGTAACCCTCGTTGAACACCAGGTACAGGACGGCGAGCACGCCGGAGACGCGCGCCGGCAGATCCTCGGCGGACGGCACGCGGTAGGGGACGCGCGCCGCCTTGATCTTGGCCTTCGCGCGGGTGATCCGCCGTTCCATGGCGGTCTCCCGCGCCAGGAAGGCGCGGGCGATCTCGGGCACGGTCAGACCGCCGACCATGCGCAGCGTCAGCGCCACCCGGGTCTCCATCGCCAGCGCCGGGTGGCAGCAGGTGAAGATCAGCCGGAGCCGGTCGTCGTCAATGGCGCCGACAGGCTCCGGCGGATCGTCGTCGAACACGATCTGAGCCTCCCTGTGCTTACCGTCGCGCTTGCTCTCACGCCGGATCCGGTCGATGGCCTTGCGGTTCGCGGTGGTGGTCAGCCAGGCACCGGGGTTGGGCGGCACGCCGTCGGCCGGCCACCGCTCGACGGCGGTCGCGAACGCCTCGGCGGCCGCCTCCTCGGCGAGGTCGAGGTCACCGAAACGCCTGGTCAGGGAGGCGACCACCCGGGCCCACTCCTCGTGGTGGGCCCGGGTGACCGCCTCGCGGACGTCGGCGGCGTTCACAGGAACGGCCGCACCTCGATCTTCCGATCGCAGATCTTCGACGCCTCGGCGGCGAGCTTGAGCGCCACATCGAGATCGGGGGCCTCCCACACCCAGACGCCGGCGAGGTACTCCTTCGACTCCACGAAGGGCCCGTCGCTGAACACCACCTGCTCGCCCCGGTTGTCGACGACCGTGGCCGCGTCGGTGTCCGCGAGCCCCCCCGCGAAGACCCAGTGGCCCTCGGCGATGAGTCGTTCGTTGAACGCGCTGATGGCGGGCTGCCTGTCCGTGCTGCCGGGATTGCTCTTGTCATCGATCACAGAGACCAGGTACCGCATCTGAACATCCTCTCCTGTGGCGCCGAGACGGCGTCGTACTCCGGTCGGGGATCTCACGCCGTCGGCGCGTACCGCGGGCGCCCGGCCGGCCGGTGGACCTGGATCGTCATCAGCTTCATGATGGCGGTTCCCTCGCCTCGGCGCCGCCCCTCGTGGGCGGCCTCACCCCTGCTACGAACACCACCGCCCCGATCCGACACCGTCTCCCCGGATTTCTTCAGAAGAACGCGCGGCTCTTCTCCCGGCATACCAACCAAGCGTACGCTTTGGCAAAATGCCGAGTGGCGCGGACGGATTCGGCCGCGCCCGGGAGAAGGGGTCGCGATGCGGGAGTTCTCCAACCTGATCGGCGGCGAGCCGCGCCCCGCCGACCGCACGCTCGACTCCGTCGATCCCTCGACCGGGAGGGCCTGGGCGAGGATCCCGCGCAGCACGGCCGGCGACGCGGACGCGGCCGTCACGGCGGCCCGCACGGCGTTCCCCGCCTGGTCCGCGATGCCGGCGGCCGGGCGGGCGCACCTGCTCCGCGAGGTGGCCGGGGTCTTCGCCGCCAACGCGCGGGAACTGGCCGAGCTGGAGACCCGCGACAACGGCCGCATCATCACCGAGACCGCCCGGCGCGACCTACCCGGCATGACCTACCTCTGGCAACTGGCCGCCGCCGAGTGCGGCGCCGCCGTCGAGGGCAGAACCGTCATCCTCGGACCCGGCAGCCTGGGATTCACCCGGCGCGTCCCGTACGGGGTGGTGGTCGGGATCATCCCCTGGAACTCCCCGATCTCCACGTTCTCGGCGAAGGCGGCGTTCGCGCTGGCCGCCGGTAACACCGTCGTCATCAAGCCCGCCGAACAGGCGGCCGCGTCGACGCTGCGGCTCGGCGAGCTGCTGCGCGAGGTCCTGCCGCCCGGGGTGCTCAACATCGTCTCCGGCCTCGGCGAGGAGGCTGGGGACGCCCTCGTCCGCCACCCCGGCGTGAACCGGATCAGCCTCACCGGCTCCACCGAGACGGCGCGGATCATCACCCGGGCCAGCACCGACGCCCTCAAACCCCTCGCCTTCGAGCTCGGCGGCAAGTCGCCCAACATCGTCTTCGCGGACGCCGACCTGGACCGTGCCGCCCTCGGCGTGTCGACGCAGAGCGTCTTCACCGCGAACGCGGGCCAGGTGTGCGTGGCGGGCTCGCGCATCCTCATCCAGCGGCCGGTCTTCGCCGAGATGATCGACCGGATCACGGCGATCACCCGGGGCATCCGGCTCGGCGACCCGCTGTCGGAGGAGACGACGATGGGGCCGATCGTCTCGGCCGAGCAGTTCCAGCGGGTCACCGGCTACCTGGAGATCGCCGCGAAGGAGGGTGCGGAGCTGGTCTTCGGTGGGCGCTCCGGAGGCGAGATCGTGGACGAGGCGTACGCGGGCGGCTACTGGGTCGAGCCGACGCTGTTCACGACCGAGGACAACGCGCTGCGCGTCTGCCAGGAGGAGATCTTCGGCCCGGTCGCCGTGGCGCTGCCCTTCGACACCGACGAGGAGGCGATCGCGATCGCCAACGACTCGGCGTACGGCCTGGCGGCGGGCGTGTGGACGCGGGACCTCGGCCGCGCACACCGCATGTGCCGGGACGTCGAGGCCGGCACCGTCTGGGTGAACACCTACCGGAAGATGCCTCCGGGCCTGCCGTTCGAGGGCCTCAAGGACAGCGGCTACGGCCACGACTCGGTGCTCGCGAACACCCGCGAGAAATCCTGTCTGATCGAGACCTGAGCCGCCCGATCAGGGGCTCAGTCGCGGCGGGCCTTGCTCGGCTGGACGCGCTTGGGCTCACCCGCCATCTTCGGATAGTTCGGCGGATAGGGCATGTCGCCCAGCCCATGCTCCCGCTCGTCCCGGTCGGCCCACTCCAGCAGCGTCTCCAGGGAGAACGCCCGCTCGTCGATCGCGGCGTGCGGGTCGCCGACCTTGGCGAAGCGCTCCGGCATCGTGGCGATCGTGAAGTCCTCCGGATCGGCGTCGCGCAGCTCCTCCCAGGTCAGCGGCGCCGACACCGGGGCGTACGGCTTCGGGCGGACGCTGTAGGCGGACGCGATCGTCCGATCACGGGCGTTCTGGTTGAAGTCTACGAAGACCTTCTCACCGCGCTCCTCCTTCCACCAGTTGGTGGTGACCAGGCCGGGCATCCGGCGCTCGATCTCCCGTCCGAACGCCAGCGCGCCGCGGCGCACCTCCGTGAAGGTCCAGCGCGGCTCGATCCGCACGTAGATGTGGACGCCGCGCCCACCGGAGGTCTTGGGGAAGCCGGTGCAGCCGAGCTCGTCGAGGATCTCGCGGACCCCCTCCAGGGCAACCTTCCTGGCCTCGGCGAAGCCGGTGCCGGGCTGGGGGTCGAGGTCGATGCGCAGCTCGTCGGGATGGTCGACGTCCGCGCAGCGCACCGGCCACGGGTGGAAGGTGACGGTGCCGAGGTTGGCGCACCAGGCCACGGCCGCGAGCTCGGTGGGGCAGATCTCGTCGGCGTGGCGCCCGCTGGGGAACGCGATCCGGGCCGTCTCGAGCCAGTCGGGCGCGTTCTTCGGCACACGCTTCTGGTAGAACGCGTCGCCCCGGTTGTCGGCGCGCGTCGCCATCTTCGCGCCCTCGAACACCCCGCCCGGCCAGCGCTCCAGCGTCGTCGGGCGGCGACGCAGCGCGCGCAGGATGCCGTCACCGACGGCCAGGTAGTAGTTCACCAGGTCCAGCTTGGTCTCCCCCCGCGCCGGGAAGTAGACCTTGTCCGGATTGGTGATCTTGACGACGCGATCTCCGACCTGGATCTCCACGTAAGGCGATGCCATAACCGCACGGTACAACCGCCCGGCGACAGATCGCCGGAATGGCGACCGCCCCGCCCGGGTTATGCGGGACATGACAGTCATTCGCAAGAGCGAGGAAGAGTGGAAGGTTCAGCTCTCGCCGGAGGAGTTCCACGTCCTGCGTGAGGCGGGCACGGAGCCGCCGTGGTCCGGGGAGTACGTCTCGACCAAGACCGAAGGCGTCTACCGCTGCCGGGCCTGCGGCGCGGAGCTGTTCCGCTCGGACACCAAGTTCGACTCGCACTGCGGCTGGCCCAGCTTCTACCAGCCGACCGAGTCGGACGCGGTGACGCTGCTGCGCGACACGTCGCACGGCATGATCCGCGTCGAGGTCCGCTGCGCCCGGTGCGACTCGCACCTGGGCCACGTCTTCGAGGGCGAGGGCTACCCCACCCCGACCGACCAGCGGTACTGCATCAACAGTGTCTCGCTGAATCTCGAACCGGCCGAATAGGCCCCTCGGACGGAATAGAAATTGCGCCGGCACGTGGCCGCGCCGGCGCATTTTCGACGACTGTCAGTGGCGCTTCACTTCGATCGTTTCAAGGTTCTTCGCCGGCACCCATCCGGTCTTGCCGTTGCCCGCCCTGACCTCGAGGTAGCCGCGGGAGGACCGGCCGGTGCCGGTGGTCGCGGCACCGGCGGCGAGGTGGCCGACGACCCGCGATTTCGCGTTCGCCGCCGCCCGAACGGTGAGCTCATGGCCCTTTCTGACGCCGACGACCCGGTAGGCGTGGGCGCTCAGGACGTGCGCGGCGGCGGGCCGTACGGCGGCCTCCGCCGTCGCCCCCATGGCCAGGATGCCACCCGCGCCGATGGTCACGGCGGTGACGACGGCGACGGCCCGATTGCGCAGATTCATTTGCACTCCCTCGTGTTCGCAGGTCTTTCAGATGCCGACCAAATTAACCGGCCCGCCTGGAGAAACAATGAAGCACGACGAGGAACCGCATGAAATGAATTTCAGAGCGGAATGAAGCGCATTAAGGCCGCATGAGGACCACGGCACGCGTCCCCTCATCACGACGCGTTCCCTGAGTGCGGCGCGCCGCCCGGCGAGGGTGGCGCGCCGCCCGCTCAGCGCAGGACCGACAGCCGGTCGAGGACGCCGAACGGCTGCAGCCCGTAGGCGTAGAAGTCCACCGCGTCGGCCGTCGCCGCGACCGCGCCGGTCTTGGCCGCCAGCTCGGCCGCCGAGGCGGTGTCCGGCGGGCCCGGGCGCAGCAGAGCCCGCAGCTCGCGGCCCGGACCGAGGGCGGCGCGGTACGCCTCCAGGTCGGCCGTCACCCGCTCGGTGTCCCGCGCGTACGCGGTGACGGCGTAGCCGCCGGTGACCCGCGCGACCGCGGCCGGGTCGATCCCGATCCGCCACGCGTCGGACGCCGCGGGCCCGCCCGCCGGGCGGCCGTCCGCGTACCCCTTCACCGCGCCGGTGAGGTCGAGGAAGATCAGGCGGGAGCCCTCCGCGGCGACGGCCTCGGCCACCTCGGCGGCGAGCGAGGTGACCGTCGCCCGGCGGGCCATCGCGAACTCCGTGATCACCTCCGGCGGGCCGGCCTCCGCCTGCCGGGCGCCACCGCCCTCGAAGGCCTCCTCCACCAGGCGCGCGGCCTCCGCCCGTGCCGCCTCCGCCCCCGGGACGCGTCGGCAGTGCGGACAGAAGCACAGGCCCAGGGCGTACTCGGCGACCGGCCCGAGCTCCACGAAGGAGCGTTCGTGGTGGTACCCGTGACCGAAGAACCCGAAGTGCAGCGACTCGGCGACGACGCCGTCGACGCCGTACCGGGCCATGGAGCGGGCCAGGGCCACGGCGTACGCGCGGACGTCCGGGTCGGACGGGCACAGGTCCGCCGGGGCCGCACGGTCACCGAAGCAGTTCTCCTGCGTCACGTCGGGGTGTGCCAGGCCGATCGTGGTGTTGTGCAGGAAGACCCCCCACGCGTACAGGGACGCGCCGCGCGAGCGGGTCAGGTCCCGCAGCGAGCGGAGCGGGTCCTCCTCCGCGCCCGCCCGCACGGGCGGCACCAGCCGCCCGAACAGGTCGCCGGGCGGGAAGTGCACGCCGTCGTGGCGGAAGGTCACCCGGGACGCCCCGTGCGGGGTGACGTCACGGGCCCGGTGGTAGGCCGCCGCGACGGTCAGCCCGGTGCAGCCGTAGCCGAGAACCCGGTCGAGGACCGGCGCGGCGCCCTCGCCGCGCACGTCCTCGACGAAGGTGTAGACGGTGGAGTCCATCAGCCCTTGTACGCCACGAAGTCGATCTCGACCAGGATGTTCATCAGATCCGAGCCGACCGTCGTACGCACCGGGTACGGCTCGCTGAAGTGCTCCCGGTAGACCTCGTCGTACGCGGCGAAGTCGCGGTGCAGCTCCTGCAGGTGCACGGTCGACTTGACGACGTCGTCGAAGGTCAGGCCCTCGGCGGCGAGGACGGCGGCCAGGTTCTTCAGGACCTGCCGGGTCTGGGTGGCCACGTCGTCGCCGACGACCTGGCCGGTCTCCGGGTCGATCGGGCCCATCCCCGCGGTGAAGAGGAGGTCACCGGCGACGATCCCATGCGAGTACGTCCCGCCCGGTGCGGGGACGTTCTCCGGCTGGACGCGCTTCTTGGAAGGAATGGTCTTCTCCAATCGATGGTCGGGCGTACCACTCGCCGGCGGCGCGCCTGCGGGGTCTCAGAAGTAGGTGCGGATCAGGTCGACGACCGTGCGATTCTCGTCGATCACCGGGATGACCTGCCACTTGTCGAAAGCCGTGCAGGGGTGGGAGATGCCGAAGCAGACCAGGTCGCCGGGGGTGAGCCGGACGTCGCCGGTCAGGTAGGCGTGGTGGTCGTTCATCCGCTCGACGACGAGACCGTCGGCGGGCTCCTCGCCGCCGTCGCGACGGCGGATCAGGCGCGGCACCGGCAGCCCCTCGTCGTACGGCGCCTCGCGCTTGCCCATGCCGACGAGGGCCAGCCCGTCCTCCGGCGTGGAGGTGACCTGCGCCCAGACCTCCAGCGCCGCGTCGAGCGAGCCCTCGATCCGGGTGTAGGGCGTCTTGACGCGGTAGACGCCGTCGTCGTGGCTGACGTACGCGCCGCTGCGCAGGATCGCGCGCAGCCGGTGGCCGGGCAGCCAGTCGCCGCCGAGCCGGTCGGCGACGACGTCGAAGTAGGCGCTGCCGCCGGCGGTGACGATCACGGTCTCGGGCAGCAGCCCGGCCTGGGACAGCTCCAGCGTCGCCGCGCGCACGTCGTTCAGGTACGCGGTGACGGCGGGCACGCTCGCCAGGCCGCCCTCGTAGGCCGCCACGCCCGCGAGCTCGATGTTCGGGGCGGCGGCGACGGCGCGGGCGACCTCGGCCAGCTCGGCGGCGGTGCGGCAGCCCGTGCGCCCGCCGGCGTGCCCGAGCTCGGCCAGGACCCGGAAGGACCCGGGCACCGACGCGATCGTCTCCACTCCGGCGACCGAGTCGAAGTAGCACAGGAACTCCAGGCCGCGGTCGGCCTCCTCGCCGATCCAGCGCAGCGCGACCGGGTCGAGCAGCTCGTTGGCCAGCAGGATCCGGGGCACGCCGAACGTCCGGTAGGCCAGCACCTGGTTGGCGGTGGCGGCGGTGATCCCCCACGCTCCGGCGTCGAACTGCGCTTGGAACAGCGAGGGTGCCATCGTGGTCTTGCCGTGCGGCGCGAACTCCAGCCCGTGCTCGGCGCAGAACGCCGCGAGCCGGGCGATGTTGTGCTCGATCGCCGAGCGCCGGGCCACCATGACCGGCCAGGTGAAGGCCCCGCCGAACAGGTGGTGCCGGGCGGCGGCGAAGTCCTCGGCCGCTTCGGCCGGTCCCGGGTGCCACAGGCCCTTGGTCAGCGCGCCGATCCGCGCGGGCGGGGCGGTGAGGCGCACGCCGGCGCCCTCTCCCCGGCCGGCGGTCACCTCGCCGATGCCGTCCGCCCGGCCGGTGGTCGCCTCACCGGTGCCGTCCGCCTGGTCGGTGGCCGCCTCGCCGATGCCGCGTTCGCTCACTGGACGTTCCCCTCTGCAGCGCCGTGTCGCGTGGTTCCGAGGTTCCGTGATATCTCGCCTGCCGTGCGGAGCGCCACCGGCCCCATCTCGCGGACCCGCACCGGTGTCCGCTACGAGAGTGCGGCGGAGGCACGGTGCGGTCAGCCGGGGGTGAGGGCACGACCGGGCAGCGCGCCGGTCAGGGCGCCCCCGGCCAGGACGGGCACTCCGGCCACGAGGACGTGATCGACGCCGTCGGCGGGCGTTCGCGGGGATTCGTAGGTCGAGCGGTCGGTGACCGTACGGGGGTTCAGGACGACGAGGTCGGCCGCGAAGCCGCGGCGGACCAGGCCCCGGTCGAGCAGGCGGAACCGGCGCGCGGCGTGCGCGGACATGTGCACGGCCGC
This sequence comes from Actinoallomurus spadix, assembly GCF_024055725.1. GTDB lineage: Bacteria > Actinomycetota > Actinomycetes > Streptosporangiales > Streptosporangiaceae > Actinoallomurus > Actinoallomurus spadix. The sequence goes on from NZ_JAMXMX010000005.1 coordinate 129,043, forward strand.
CTGCTCCCAGGTCCAGTCGCCGAGCTCGCGGACGTGCCGGGCCAGGAGCCGGGCGAACGCGCCCCAGCCGCGCGGGTGCGGGTGGCCGCCCTGGTAGATGGCGTCCGACCCGGTGGTCTGCGCGGAGTGGCGCAGCAGGGCCCGTACCGACTCCTCGGTGTTGGTCGGCGGCTGCCCGAAGACGCACCCGGCCTCCAGACGGGTCGCCACGAGCAGGTCGCAGCAGAACTCGCCCGGGGAGCGGCCGGCCCGCTCCGCCGCCTCGAGCAGCGTCAGGCCCTCGGTCCAGCGCAGGTCGTCGGCCGGCACGTGCGACAGCGTGATGCGCGGCCACAGGTCGGCGGTCCACTCCCCTTCCAGCCGCCGGCGTACGGCGGGGTCGGCCAGCGCCTCCAGGGTCGCGTCCAGGTCGGCGACGGGCAGCCAGCCGGGCAGGGTGACCAGCGTGAGGGTGCTGGATCCGCGCAGGTAGGGGTAGTTGTCGAAGGTCAGGTCGACGCCCTCGGCCCGCGCGTCGTCCACCAACGCGATCAGGTGCTCGCGGGGGCCGTGGTAGTGGGAGACGTGCGGGGCTACCCCACTGGACGCCGCGATCCGGAGCACCTCGGCCATCCCGTCGCCGGCCTTGGCCTCGTACCCCCGCATGTGCGTCACGTAGGGCAGGCCGGCGGCGGCGACCGGCCGGCAGAGCGCGGCCAGTTCGCCGGCCTCGGCGTACGCGCCGGGGAAGTACTCCAGGCCGGTGGACAGGCCCGCCGCGCCCTCCTCCAGGCCGCGTTCGACGTCGCGGAGCATGGCGGCCAGCTCCCCTGCGTCGGGCGCGCGGCGGGCGGCGCCGAGCGCGTTGCGCCGGATCGTCCCGTGCGGGAGCAGGTAGACCGTGTGGAGGGGAAGGCGCCGGTCATAGCCGGCGAGCAGCGCAGCGACCGTCACCGGGCCGCCGTCGAGGCCGGGGTGCCGGCCGTTGACCGGCGCGAAGTACCGCGAGACGTACGCCAGCGTCGCCGCGCTCGCCGGGGCGAAGGAGACGCCGTCCTGGCCGAGCACGAAGGTGGTGACGCCCTGGCGCAGGGCGGCGAGCTGAACCTCGGGGGCGAAGACGGCCGCGTCGCCGTGGACGTGGGTGTCGATGAAGCCCGGCATGACGTACCGGCCGGTCGCGTCGATCTCCGTCGCGCCGCGCGCCCCGGGCAGCGGGCCGACCTCGGTGATCCGGTCACCGGAGATCGCGACGTCGGCGCGGTAGGCGGGGGCACCCGTCCCATCGACCACCCATCCCCCACGGACAAGCACATCGGCCACGTCTCACTCCTCGCGTGTCAGAGCATCGACGTTAGGAGTCCGGGAGCCGAGCACGCCAGATCCGCACGCGGATTTCCGCGCTGCGGGTCACCGCGCCGGGCCACGGTTCCTACGGCACCCGGCCCAGGCGGCAGTCGTCCTTGAGGTCCATCTTGTTGGCGAGGACGGGATATCCGTCGCGTTCGCGCGCGTGCACGAAGACCACCGGCGACCGGCCCCGGACCTCGAGGTACGCCGCGCCCGTCCGGCACAGGGCCAGGGCGTCCGGCGAGTTCGCGTCGGCGGCGGGCAGGTCGGTGTAGACGCGCAGGATCGGCGCGGTCCAGATCACGTCGCGCACATGCCCGGCGGCCCGGGGATCCGCGCTCCGGTAGTACACCACCGCGGCCGTGTCCCGGGCGTCGTCACGCCACGCCGGCGCGGTCGGGGTCGTGCTCGGCGCCGCGACCGGGGTCGGGCGTTCCACGTCGACCACCGGACGGCCCGGCCGCCGGTGCGGGGCGGACGGGGTCAACGCGACGGCCACCAGCACGAGTCCGGCCACCCCGCCGAGGAGCAGGCACGCCGGGCGTACGACTGAGGCCGGCAGCAGCCGGGCGACCATGCCGGGCACGCCGTCGCGCGGCCGCACATGTCGCCCCCTCCGGCGCCCTGATCGAGTCACGCGTGGAATACTCCGCCGCCGCACACCGACCGACCCGCCCAATGGCCGTTTCCTCGACCACCCTTGACCCTCCGATGAAGCCACTGGTACCCGGCGATGGCCTAGCGCCGCGGGATCCGCCGGACATGGCCGGTCATGCGCTCACCCGTCGGCGAGGCGCCGGATGGTGGCGCTCAGCGTGCACGAGCGCCGCGTCGGCGCGTTCCCCTGGGTGACGGTCCGGGCGGGCGGCGCCGGCCTGCGGGTGATCCACCAGCGGTCCGCAGATCACGGAGCCCCCGTCGTCGTGCTGCTGCACGGCTGGCCGGACTCGGTCAGGACCGGATCACGATCAGCCGTCCGTGTCCTTGGGATGTCGCGGGGAAGCGTAGGTGAGATACGCGGTCCGCTTGGTTCGATCGACGAGGTAGCGTACGCGGCCGCCGGCGGTCACCTCGTACTCCCACTGTGGATACTCGACACCGCCCAGGGTGGCGGTCGCGAGGCGGCCGCGCAGCCGGTGTTGACGATCGGGATCGCGCATGGAGATCGGATCGCTGCGCAGCGCCTCATGACACCGCCGGGTGTTACCTGCGGCCTCATTGCAGAGCTCCGCCCAGCCTTTGGCCGCGTCGGTCGTGGCGAAGCGCAGCCGCCACTCGTCGCCGACCGGTGGCGACGGGACGTCGTCGCCCCGTTTCGGGCTCATGGAGCGGGCACCTCTCCGTGATCCTCATCGGGAAGAGGGGCGGCCAGCCGGGCCGCCAGTTCCGGATCGGCCAGGATGCGAGCGGTAGCCCGCCACTCGACGATGACGCGATGGACGTTGGAATGCACGTCCAGCTCGGCCGCGTCACGGACGGCGTCCACGAGCTCTACCACGAACTCGCGAACCTCTGCCGCCGAGAGGTGACGGACCCAGGGAAACACCTGCGGAAGGGCGAGGAGGACGGCACGAGCGCCCTCATCGCTGCTGATGAGTGCGGTGAACAGCCGCGTGGTGACGTCTGCGGTCTCTTCGCGCTGCCGGTCGTGCCCTTCGGTGGTGAGGTACAGGTCCTCGCCATCCCGTCGAGTGACATGGACGCGCTGAGCACGTTCGACGGTCTCGGCGACCCGCTTGGAGTTCTTCGACAGCTCGGAGAATGAAACGACAGGAGTGGACACGCCTTCACGGTAGTTCGGAACATGTTCCGAAGTCAATCGGAGTTGTGCCGTCGCGGCGGGCGAGGTCGAGTTGGGTGAGCCGGACGCCCTGGCGCGCCTGTGCCGAGGATCATCGTCGTTGGTGGAGCGACGAAAATCCTCGGCACTGATGAAGTGGCCGGTGTCGTGGCGGGTCAGGGCAGGGCGGCGATGAGCTCGGAGACCGGCTTGCGAGCGCCGGTGTAGAAGGGGATCTCCTCGCGGACGTGGCGGCGGGCCGTCGCGCCGCGCAGGTGGCGCATCAGGTCGACGATGCGGTGCAGCTCATCCGCCTCGAAGGCCAGGATCCACTCGTAGTCGTTCAGCGAGAACGACGCGACCGTGTTGGCCCGCACGTCGGGGTAGCCACGCGCCATCATCCCGTGCTCGGCGAGCATCGCGCGGCGCTCCTCGTCGGGCAGGAGGTACCACTCGTAGGACCGGACGAACGGGTAGACGGAGAGGTACGCGCGAGGCTCCTCGTCGGCGAGGAACGCCGGGATGTGACTCTTGTTGAACTCCGCCGGGCGGTGCAGGGCCATCACCGACCACACCGGCTCGGAGGCGCGGCCGAGCGCCGTCCGGCGGAAGCGGTGGTAGATCTCCTGCAGGTCGTCGGAGCTCGGCGCGTGCCACCAGAACATGTAGTCGGCGTCGGCGCGCAGCCCGCCCACGTCGTACAGCCCGCGGGTCGTGACGTCCTTGGCCGCCGCCTGCTCGAGCAGTTCCTCGACCTCGCGGGCGACCGCGGCGCGGTCGGCCTCGGCGAGGTCACGGGCCCGGAACACCGACCACATGGTGTACCGGATGACCTGGTTGAGCTCCCGTGCCTTCGGTCGGCCCGTCTCTGCGGCACTCACGGTCGCACTCCTCTTCGCTGTCCGGGGGAACGCCTGGGGGTCGCGGGCCGGTCGCCGACCGGCTCGGCTCCCCGGTCCGATTGTCCCCGACCGTTCAGATGGTCGAGCACCCGGGCCGCCGCGACCCGGCCGGACACGACGCAGGCCGGTACGCCGACGCCGTCGTAGGCCGCGCCGCAGACCGCCACACCGGGCAGTCCGGCGACCGCGGCGCGGATCCGCGCGACCCGTTCGAGGTGTCCGACGGTGTACTGCGGCAGCCCGCCGCCCCACCGGGTGACGCGCGTGTCGATGGGCAGTTCGGTGACGTCGCCGGTGCGGGCCAGCTCCGTCATGGCCGCGGCCACCAGCTCCTCGTCGGAGCGCTGGAGCGCCTGCTCGTCGCCGTACCGGCCGATGGAGCAGCGGGCGACGACCAGGTCGGGCGAGCCCCCGGTGAGGTGCGGCCACTTGGTGGTGCTGAACGTGACGGCCTTGACGTCCCGGGTCTCGACGGCGGGCACGAGGTAGCCGCTGCGGCGCGGCCGCTCGGGGAAGGCCGTGCCGGAGTAGGCGAGCGTGATGACCGCCATGCTCGCGTACTCGACGCGGTCGAGCTCGGCGGCCGCGGCCGGAGAGGCGTCCTTCAGGAGACGGCCGGCGGGGCGGGCGGGCACCGCGAGGACGACGGCGTCGACGTCGAGGGACTCCGGCGCGCGGGCGGGCCCGATCGTCAGCCGCCAGCCGCCGGGCGTACGGGTGAGCTCGCGGACCATCGCCTCGGTGCGCACGACGGCCCCGAGGCCGGCGAGCTTCGCGGCCAGCGCGCCCGGCAGCGAACCCATGCCGTCGACGAGCGTCGTGAAGACCGGACCGGGGTTCGCGGGCGCCGCCGCGACGACGGTGCGCGCGGCGTTGATCAGGGACCGGCGGCTCCGGGACGCGGTGGCCAGCCCGCCCATCGTCGCCTCGAACGACAGCTCCTCGACGCGCCCCGCGTAGACCCCGCCGAGCAGCGGCTCCACGAGGCGGTCGACCACCTCGCGGCCGACGCGCGCGCCGACGTAGTCGGCCACCGACACGTCCTCGCCGCGCGGGGTCTCTGGGCGGACCAGGTCGAGCGGCACCCGGGCCAGCCCGGCGGGCGAGAGGATCTGGGAGCGGGCGAGGGCGGTCAGGTCGGCGGGCACGCCCATCACCTGGCCGGCGGGCATCGGATGCAGGGCGCCACGGCTCCAGATCGCCGAGGACGTCGTGCCGGGGAAGGCGAGCCGGTCGCCGAGGCCGAGCTCGCGGACGAGGTCCAGGCCCTCGGGGCGCCGGGCGAGCATCGCCTCGGCGCCCTCGTCGACGGCGACGCCGGCGATCTCGCTCACCCGCAGCTTGCCCCCGACGTCCGGCGACCCCTCCAGGAGGGTGACATGGGCGCCCTGCTTCGCCAGCTCGTACGCGGCGGTCAGCCCGGCGACGCCGCCGCCGACGACGGCGACGTGGCCGCGATGCGACTCATCGGTCATGGTCCCCACGATGGCAGACGTCCAGGACGACCGGCGTTCAGGGTCGCGTGTCGGCGGTCAGCGCGCCGACTCCTCGTGGACGAACTCGACGAGCCGGGTGAGCGTGTCGGGGTCGGCCGCGGGCGGCACGCCGTGGCCGAGGTTGAAGACGTGGCCTTCGGCGGTACGGCCGCGGGCGAGCACGTCGCGGGTGCGCTTCTCGATGACGTCCCAGGGGGCGAACAGGATCGCCGGGTCCAGGTTGCCCTGCAGCGCCTTGCCGGGCCCGACGCGCAGGACCGCCTCGTCGAGGGGCACCCGCCAGTCGACGCCGACGACGTCGGCGCCGGCCTCGCCCATCAGGCCGAGGAGCTCGCCCGTGCCGACGCCGAAGTGGATGCGCGGCACGTCGTACGGCTCCAGCGCCTCGAAGATCTTGCGGCTGTACGGCAGCACCGACGTCCGGTAGTCCTCCGGGCCGACGGCGCCGGCCCACGAGTCGAACAGCTGGATCGCGCGCGCCCCGGCCTCGATCTGGACCTTCAGGAAGGTCGCGGCGATGTCGGCGAGCCGGTCGAGCAGCCGGGCCCACAGCTCAGGCTCGCCGTACATCATCGCCTTGGTCCGGTCGTGGGTCTTGGACGGACCGCCCTCGATGAGGTACGACGCGAGCGTGAACGGGGCGCCGGCGAACCCGATGAGCGGGGTGGCGCCGAGCTCGCCGGTGAGCGCGCCGACCGCCTCGACGACGAAGGGGACGTCGCCGGGCTCGAGCGGGCGCAGCCGGTCGACGGCGGCGGCGTCGCGGATCGGGTCGGCGATGACCGGGCCGACACCGGGCTTGAGGTCGAGGTCGACGCCGATCGCCTTGAGCGGCACGACGATGTCGCTGAAGAAGATGGCCGCGTCGACGGCGTAGCGCCGGACGGGCTGCATCGTGATCTCGACGATGAGGTCGGGCCGGGCGCACGCCTCGAGCATGGGGATGCCCGCGCGCGCCTCGCGGTACTCCGGCAGGGCGCGGCCCGCCTGGCGCATGAACCACACGGGCGTGTACGGCACCGGCCTGCGGCGGCAGGCGAGAAGGAAGGCGCTCTCCTCGCCCGGCCCCGAGGCGGCCGTGGCGCTGGCTTGCGGCATGGAAGTGCTCTCCTGTCCGGCTCTCCGCGGAACGTCATGGGCTTGCGGCACGCTCTGGATGGTCCCACGGCCCGGCGGCCCCGCGGGCACCGGCCCGCGGGGCCACCGCTGGAACGGTCCCAAGGCCGGTCCGCGGTCCCGTACGATGTGATCCCGGAACGGACGGCGGAACATCGCCGGGGGCAGGGGCCCTACGTCCGTTATGAGAATCTTCAGGACACGCCGAGCGAGGTCCTGCGATCACGGCGGGGCGCATGCGAACGTGTGAACGCTCCCCTGCCGAATCGAGGGAGGTCACCGAGAGATGGCCCTCACACGTCATTGTTCCGCCTGTGGCGGCGAACGCCGCTTCGAGCAGCCGCCGTGCGCGGACGACCACGGCGCGGACTGCCCCGAGTGGGCGTGTGTGGACTGCGGCATGGCGATCCTGATCGGCGACGCGCCGGAGACCCCGGTCACCGTCCGTTCCGAGGCCGCCTGAGGCTCCCTGTGCCGATGTTCCCGTCAAAGCGTTCCGAGGCGTGCCCGGTGGATCGGCCGTACGCCCGATGACGGCGCGGACCGCCCCCGCGCCGGGACCGTTCCAACGCGTGCTCGAGACCCTGCGCGCCGTCGTCGACGCCGACCCCGCGCGGCCCGAGCTTCTCATCGAGGACATGCCGGCCCCGCAGCGGCTCGCGCCGTACGCCGCGGCGATCATGGCGACGGTGTACCGCGAGGACGACAGTGAGCTCGCCGTCGGCCGCCTGATCGTGCTGTACGACCCCGAGGGGCAGCGCGGCTGGGACGGGGACTTCCGGCTCGTCGCGTACGTCCGGGCCGAGCTGGAGCCGGAGATCGCGGCGGACCCGCTGATCGGCCCGGTCGGGTGGAGCTGGCTGACCGAGGCCCTAGAGGGCCACCGGGCCGGGTACAAGGCCGCGTCGGGAACGATCACCCGTGCGGTGTCGGAGAGTTTCGGGGACAAGGGCGACGATCCAGCGACGACCGAGCTGGAGCTGCGCGCCTCCTGGTCACCGACGAGTGATGATATTGCTGGGCATATCAGTGCATGGTGCGATGTTCTATGTCAGGCGGCCGGCTTGCCGCCGGCGGGAGTCACCTCACTGCCGAGTCCAGGAGTTTGAGCACATACGGTAGGCGCGTGGAAGTGTCGGAGACAGAAGTCGTACCCCTACTCGAACCCCGGGAGGGCATCCCTCCGGTCGTCGAGACCCCGGAGGCGCTGCGGGACGCCGTCGAGCGGCTGGCCGCCGGCGCGGGCCCGGTCGCGGTGGACGCCGAACGCGCGTCCGGCTACCGCTACGGCCAGCGGGCCTACCTCGTGCAGCTGCGCCGCCGTGGCTCCGGCACGTTCCTGATCGACCCGGTCCCCTGCTCCGACCTGTCCGCCCTCGACGCCGCGCTGGCCGGCACCGAGATGGTGCTGCACGCGGCCAGCCAGGACCTGCCGTGCCTCGCCGAGCTGGGGCTCGTGCCGCGGCGGCTGTTCGACACCGAGCTGGCCGGGCGGCTGCTCGGCTATCCCCGCGTCGGCCTCGGCACGATGGTGGAGACCGTCCTCGGCTTCACCCTGGAGAAGGGGCACTCGGCGGCCGACTGGTCCAGCCGTCCGCTGCCCGCCGACTGGCTCCGCTACGCCGCGCTCGACGTCGAGCTCCTGGTCGAGCTGCGCGACGCGCTGGAGCTCGAGCTGGACCGGGCGGGCAAGCTCGAGTGGGCGCTGGAAGAGTTCGCCGCGATCCTGTCCACGCCGCCGAAGGAGCCGCGGCAGGACCCCTGGCGCCGCACCTCCGGCATCCACCGGCTGCGCAGCCGGCGGAGCCTCGCCGTCGTCCGTGAGCTGTGGACGGCCCGCGACCGGATCGCCCGGGACCGCGACCTGTCCCCCGGCCGGGTCCTGCCCGACGCCGCGATCGTCGAGGCGGCGCTCGAGCTTCCCCGCACGCCGGACGACCTGGCGGCGCTGTCGACGTTCCGCGGCCGCAACACGCGACGGCACGCGCCGGCCTGGTTCCGCGCGGTGCAGCGCGGCCGTACGCTCCCGGACGCCTCGCTGCCCGAGCACAGCGTTCCCGGCGACGGGCCACCGCCCGCGCACCGCTGGGCCGAGCGCGACCCGGCGGCGGCCGAGCGCCTCAGCACCCTGCGCGCCGTGGTCGCCGCGCTGGCCGACGAGCACACGCTCCCCACGGAGAACGTCCTGCAGCCCGACACCGTACGACGGCTCGCCTGGGACCCGCCGGAGGACGCGACGCCGGACGCCGTGGGCGTGGTGCTCACCGCCCTCGGCGCGCGTTCCTGGCAGGTCGAGCTGACGGCCACGCCTCTCGCCAAGGCGCTGTCCCGGCTGGCCGCCAAGCGTGACGCCTGACCCGCGGGCCGGTCGGGTCGACCGGATCGTCACCCGGCGTCTCGTCCTGCGCCGGCTCGGCCCCCGCGCCGCCCGCGCGCTCGCCCAGGGCGACCGCGGCGGGCTGGTCGCCGCGCGCGGCTGGCCGACGGACGCGACCGTGATCGTCGCCCACCGGGCGGCCGACGACGCCGAGGCGCTCACCTGGCTGATCCACCACGACGGGGCGGTGATCGGGGAGTGCGGGCTCAAGCATGGCCCGGACGCCGACGGGGTGGTCGAGATCGGCTACGGGCTCGGCGCGTCGTGGCGGTCCCAGGGTTACGGCACGGAGGCGATCCGCGGGCTGCTGGACCGGCTGGCGGAACTCCCCGCCTACCGGCGGGTGACCGCCGAGGTCCACGAGGGGAACCTCTCGTCCCGGCGGCTCCTGGAGCGGCTCGGGTTCTCCATCGACGCCCTCACGCCGCCGTACGTCTGGTACTCCCGATTCCTCCGGTGACGGGCCCCTTCGCTTCCGGGGTCAGAGCTGGACGAAGGACAGGCCGCGGGCCTGGAGCTTCGGGAGGACCTTCCGCAGCGCCTTGATCGTCTCGGAGCGGTCGCCGCCACCGTCGTGGCACAGGAGGATGTCGCCGCCCTTGGCGGCCAGCATGCTGCGCCTGATGTGGGCGGTGCCCGGCCGGGCCCAGTCCCTCGGGTCGATGTCCCAGTCGATCGGCACCATCCCGTGCCGGGCGGCCGAGCCGAAGACCGCCCGCGACCACGCCCCGCCGGGCGAGCGGAAGAACCTCGGGGCGACGCCGGTCGCGTCGGCGATCCGTTCGTGCGCCTCGGTGATCTCCTTGTCGACCTTATGGGACGACATCTCGGCGATCCACAGTGGATGGTTCATCGTGTGGTTGCAGAGCTGGTGGCCCGCCGCGACGATCCGCTGCGCGAGCTTCGGGTACTCCTTCACCTGGATGCCGATCAGCGAGAACGTCGCCTTCACGTCGTGCTCGGCGAGCACGTCGAGCATCTTCGGCGTCCACTCCGGGTGCGGGCCGTCGTCGATCGTCAGCGCGATCGCGTTGGGCGGCGCGTCAGGGAGGATGTCGTGGACCTTGTGCACGGCCTCCTTGCGGCGCGGCACCGGCGTCGGCGTCGGAGGTCTGGGTTTGAGCGTGGGTCTCGGCGTGGGCGACGGGCTGGTGTTGGCGGGCGGGATGACGGCGCGGCCTCGTGCGAGCGGCCGGCGAGGGCTCGCCGGCGCCCCGGTGACCCGGTCTCCGGCGAGAAGAAGCGCGGCGCTCGCCGCGCCGAGGGTCAGCATCCGACGGCGAGTCATCACGTCCCGGAATTCCACATGCCGAACGCTATGACGTTACGGCCGTCGGCGGACGTAATTGATCGGATCGCAACAAGGATCCGGAACCGGGAACGTGACCTATCCGACACCTAAACCGGCTTCTGAGTGACATTCCGGGCTTGCGATCGCGGACCCCCTCCCTCAGACTCGGCTTAGGTTAGCTTTGCCTAACACCCCCGGTCGTCCGAAGGAGCGCGTCCCCTTGTTGCTCGGCAACTTCCTCATCGGCCTGCGCGAAGGGCTGGAAGCCTCGCTCGTCGTCAGCATCCTCATCGCGTACCTGGTCAAGTCGGGCAACCGCCGGGCGCTCGCGCCCGTCTGGGCGGGCATCGGCACCGCCATCGGCATCAGCGTCGCCTTCTGCGTGCTGCTGAGCGTCGCCTCGGGCGAGATGCAGTTCAAGACGCAGGAGACGTTCGGCGGGTTCCTGTCGATCCTCGCGGTCGGCCTGGTGACGTGGATGGTCTTCTGGATGCGCCGGGCCGCGCGGTCGATGAAGGCCGAGCTCGAGGGCAAGCTGGAGGGCGCACTGTCCCTGGGGACCGGGGCCCTGTTCGCCGTGGCGATCCTGGCGGTCGGCCGGGAGGGCCTGGAGACGGCCCTGTTCCTGTGGACCAACATCAACGCCGCCCAGGACAGCAGCGTCCAGCCGATCGTCGGCGCCGTGCTGGGCCTGCTCACCGCCGCGCTGCTGGGCTATCTCCTCTACCGGGGCGGGCTCCGGCTCAACCTCAAGCGCTTCTTCACGATCACCGGCGCGGCGCTCATCGTGGTCGCCGCCGGAGTCTTCGGCTACGGCTTCCACGACCTGCAGGAGGCCGGCATCCTGCCCGGCATCACGTCCCACGCGTTCGAGCCGCACAAGTGGTTCCACGGCATGGGCACCACCGGCCAGTGGCTGCAGACGGCCCTCCAGGGCGTCTTCAACCTGACGCCTCAGGTGACCAAGGTCCAGGCCGTGATGTGGGTGCTCTACGTCGTGCCGGTCATGTTCCTCTTCCTCCGCCCGGCCAAGCCCGCCGCCCCCAAGCCGGGGCAGCAGACCGCCGCCGCGCGCGGCTGATCACGGCTGAGCGCGGCGGTACGCGTACGGTCCCGCCCCGCGGAGGGTCATGACAGGGCCCGGGTTACCCGTCAGTCGTTACTGGCGAGTAACGTAGGGGTAGGAGTACCCAGGAGTGCTCCGCAGGCTCTGTCAGAAGGAGAACCGACCGTGCCCCGTACCGCACGTGACGTGGTCTTCGTCGACGGCGTTCGCACGCCGTTCGGCAAGGCGGGCCCCAAGGGGCTCTACGCCGAGACCCGCGCAGATGATCTCGTCGTCCGCGTGATCCGCGAGTTGCGGAGGCGCAACCCCTCCCTGCCTGCCGACCGCGTCGACGAGGTCGCCATCGCCGCGACCACGCAGACCGGCGACCAGGGCCTCACCATCGGCCGCTCGGCCGCCGTGCTCGCCGGGCTGCCCAAGAGCGTCCCCGGGTTCGCCATCGACCGCATGTGCGCGGGCGCGATGACCGCCGTCACGACCGTGGCCGGCGGCATCGCCTTCGGCGCGTACGACGTCGCGATCGCCGGCGGCGTCGAGCACATGGGCCGGCACCCGATGGGTGAGGGCGTCGACCCGAACCCGCGGTTCCTCGCCGAGAAGCTCGTCGACCCCTCCGCGCTGGTCATGGGGTCCACGGCGGAGAACCTGCACGACCGGTACCCGCATATCACCCGCGAGCGCGCCGACGCGTACGCCCTGCGCAGCCAGCAGAAGGTCGCGGCGGCGTACGAGGCCGGCAAGATCCAGCCGGACCTGGTGCCGATGGCGATCCGCTCGCAGGAGAAGGGCTACGGCCTGGCGACCCGCGACGAGCCGCCGCGTCCCGAAACGACGCTGGAGGGCCTGGCCGGCCTGAAGACGCCGTTCCGGCCGCACGGCCACGTCACGGCGGGCAACGCCGCGGGCCTCAACGACGGCGCGACCGGCTGCATCGTCGCGGCCGAGGACGTCGCGGCCGAGCTGGGCCTCACCGCGAAGATGCGGCTCGTCGACTACGCGTTCGCCGGCGTGGAACCGGAGGTCATGGGCGTCGGCCCGGTCCCGGCCACCGAGAAGCTCCTGGCCCGCAACTCGATCACGATGGACGACATCGGCCTGATCGAGATCAATGAGGCGTTCGCCGTGCAGGTCCTCGCCTTCCTCGACCACTTCAAGATCGCCGATGACGACGCTCGGGTGAATCCCTGGGGCGGCGCGATCGCGCTCGGCCACCCGCTCGCGTCCTCCGGGGTGCGGCTGATGATGCAGCTGGCCCGCCAGTTCGCCGAGCGTCCCGACGTCCGCTTCGGCCTGACGACGATGTGCGTCGGCATGGGCATGGGCGGCACCGTTCTGTGGGAGAACCCGAACTTCGAGGGGGGCAAGTGAGCACGGTGCAGACGTGGCGTTCGCTGCTGGACGCCGGGAACGTCGACCACGACGAGGTCGTGACGCACGCGCGCGTACGCGACGTCGAGCTGCCGTACGGCGCGGGCACGATGGCGCTGATCACGCTCGACAACGGGTTCGACCACACCAAGCCGAACACCTTCGGCCCGCGCGGCCTGCTGGAGCTGGACGACGCCCTCGACCAGGTCGCGGCGCGCGACGACCTCGCGGCCGTCGGCGTGACCGGCAAGCCGTTCATCTTCGCGGTCGGCGCGGACCTCAAGGGCGTGCAGTCCCTGGAGGACCGGGAGCAGGCGAAGCTGGTCGCGCGGCTCGGGCACGACGTGTTCCGCCGGCTCGGGGAGCTGAACGTCCCGTCGTTCGCGTTCGTCAATGGCGCGGCGATGGGCGGCGGCGTCGAGGTGGCGCTGCACTGCGCGTACCGGACGATCTCCTCCGGCGTGCCCGCGCTGGCGCTGCCCGAGTGCTTCCTGGGCCTGGTGCCCGGCTGGGGCGGGACGTACCTGCTGCCCCGCCTGATCGGCGCGGCGAACGCCCTCAAGGTCATCATCGAGAACCCGCTCAACCAGAACAAGATGCTCCGCGGCCCCCAGGCGTACGACCTGGGCATCGCCGACGTCATGTTCGAGCCGGCCGACTTCCTGGAGGAGTCGCTGCGCTGGGCCGCCCACGTCCTGACCGGCGAGGTGACGGTCGAGCGCGCCGAGGTCGACACCGGCAAGGCGTGGGACGACGCCGTCGCGCAGGCCCGGTGGTTCGCCGAGGGCAAGCTGCACGGCGCGGCCCCGGCGCCGCTGCGGGCGCTCGACCTCGTCGCGGCGGCCAAGGACCGCACCCGCGACGAGGGCTTCGCGGCCGAGGACGACGCCCTGGCCGACCTCATCATGAGCCCGGAGCTGCGCTCCGGCCTGTACGCCTTCGACCTGGTGCAGAAGCGCGCCAAGCGGCCCGCCGGCGCGCCCGACAGGTCCCTCGCGCGGCCGGTGACCAAGGTCGGCGTGGTCGGCGCCGGGCGGATGGCCTCGCAGCTGGCCCTGCTGTTCGCCCGGCGGCTGAACGTTCCGGTCGTGCTCACCGACCTGGACCAGGAGCGCCTCGACAAGGGCGTCGGCTACGTCCACGGCGAGGTCGACAAGCTGCTCGGCCGGGGCCGGATCTCGGCGGACGACGCGTCGCGGCTCAAGGGCCTGGTGACCGGCTCGCTGACCAAGGACGCGTTCGCCGACGCGGACTTCGTCATCGAGGCCGTGTTCGAGGAGATGGGCGTCAAGCAGAAGGTCTTCGCCGAGGTCGAGGCGGTCGTCTCGCCCGAGTGCGTGCTGGCCACCAACACCTCCTCGCTGTCGGTGACCGAGATGGCGTCGAAGCTGAAGCACCCCGAGCGGGTCGTCGGCTTCCACTTCTTCAACCCGGTCGCCGTCCTGCCGCTGCTGGAGATCATCCGGGGCGAGCGGACCGACGACGCCGCGCTGGCGACGGCGTTCGCCACCGGCAAGGCGCTGAAGAAGTCCTGCGTGCTGGTCAAGGACGCCCCCGCGTTCGTGGTCAACCGCATCCTGCTGCGGCTGCAGGCGGAGATCCTCAAGACCGTGGAGGAGGGCACGCCGATCGAGGTCGTCGAGCGCTCCACCAACCCGCTCGGCCTGCCCATGTCGCCGTTCGTCCTCATGGGGCTCGTCGGCCCGGCGATCGCGCTGCACGTCGGCGAGACACTGCACGCGGCGTTCCCGGACCGGTTCCCGGTCTCGGCGGGCCTGGCCAAGCTGGTCGCGGCGGGCAAGCCCGGCGTCTACCGGCCGGACTTCACCTTCGACCCGGAGGCCGTGGCGCTGTTCGAGGGCGGCACGTCCCCGTCGACGGAGGAGCAGGTCCTCGCCCGGGCGCTCGACGGGCTCGCCGAAGAGATCAAGATCATGCTGGACGAGGGCGTAGTGGCGGCGCCCGAGGACATCGACCTGTGCCTGATCCTGGGCGCGGGCTGGCCGTTCCACCTGGGCGGCATCACGCCGTATCTCGACCGCACCGGCATCGCGGAGAAGGTCACCGGAGCGCGCTTCCACTCCTGACGCCGATCCGACGCAGGCGCCCCGGCACACCGTGCCGGGGCGTTCGGCGTGTCAGGGCGTGTGCGTGCCGCAGGCGCGGCGCAGGGCGTCCCAGCCGGCGAGCTTGACGCGTTCGCCGCGGGTGAGCGTACGGGCCAGCTCGATCTCCTCGGCGTCGATGCGGAGCCAGTCGTCGTACGTCACCGCGCGGACGTTCCGCGCCTCCAGCAGCCCCTCGATCGACGGGCGCTCGCGGGCCCGGCCGGCCAGGTCGGCGAGCAGGGCGCGGACGGTCTCGGCGGCGTCGGCCTTGTTCGTTCCGATCACCCCGGTGGGGCCGCGCTTGAGCCAGCCGGCGACGTACTCCCCCGGCCTCGGCGCGCCGTCCTCGCCGAGCACCCGCCCGGACTCGTTCGGCACGACGTACGCCCGCGGGTCGAACGGCACGCCGGTCAGCGGGACGCTCTGGTAGCCGACCGAGCGCAGCACCATCCCGACCGGCAGCGTCTCGTAGACGCCGGTGCCGGTGACCCGGCCCTCGGCGTTCAGCGCGGTGCGTTCCAGGCGCAGGCCCTCGACCCGGTCGGTGCCGAGGATCTCCACGGGCCGCAGCCAGAACCGCAGGTCGAGCCGGCGCGGCCGGCCCTCGGCCGGGCGCCCCGCCCAGTCGCGCATGACGGCGACGTTGCCGCGCACGTGCCGGTCGGACTCGGCGAGCGCGGCGCTCGCCGGGTCGAGCTCCAGGTCCTCAGGCCGCACGTGGACCTCGGTGTGCGGCAGCGCGCCCAGCTCACGCAGCTCCTTCGTGGTGAACTTGGCCTGCGCCGGACCACGCCTGCCGATCATGTGGATGTGGCGAACGGCGCTGCCGCCGAGCAGGTCGAGCACCGGCTCGGGCACGTCCGTGGCGCGCAGCTCGTCCGCGGTCTTGGCGAGGATCCGCGCCACGTCGACGGCGACGTTCCCGACCCCGATCACCGCCACCTCGTCGGCGGACAGGTCGACGTCGAGGCCGGCGGCGTCCGGATGGCCGCAGTACCAGTTGACGAAGTCGGTCGCGGCGACGCTGCCGGGCAGGTCCTCCCCCGGCACGCCGAGGTGCCGGTCGACCATGGCGCCGGTCGCGTAGATCACCGCGTCGTAGCAGGCGCGCAGGTCGTCCCGCGTGACGTCGGCACCGAACTCCACGCCGCCGAGGAAGCGCACCCCCGGGTGCTCCAGCACCCGCTGCAGGTAGCGCGCGATCGATTTGATCGACGTGTGGTCCGGCGCGACGCCGTACCGTACGAGGCCGTACGGTGTCGGCAGCCGGTCGAAGACGTCGACGAGTACGTTGCCGTCCGCCTGCTTCACCAGGGCCTCGGCGGCGTAGATGCCCGCCGGCCCGGACCCGATGACCGCCACGCGGAGCGGAGGTGTGTCCGCCACCTCGCCATTGTGCGCACAGGAGGCGCCCCGCGTCAGGACCGGCGGGGCCACATCACCGGGATTCGACCGACGGTTTACCGGCCCTGCTGTGGGCGTACCCGTACCCGAAGTAGATGACGAAGCCGATGAGCATCCAGGCCACGAACCGGATCCACGTCTCCACGGGTAGGTTCAGCATCAGGTAGACGCAGGCCAGGACGGACAGGACCGGAACGAGCGGGGACGCCGGGACGCGGAACGAGCGCTCCAGGTCCGGCCGGGTGCGGCGCAGGAGGACGACGCCGACCGAGACGACGACGAACGCGAACAGGGTGCCGATGTTGACCAGGTCGGCCAGGGCGGACAGCGGGACCAGGCCGGCGATGGCCGCGACGATCACGCCGATGATGACGGTCATCCGGGCGGGCGTGCCGTACTTCGGGTGAACCTTGGCCAGCCACGCCGGGAGCAGCCCGTCCCGGCTCATCGCGAAGAACACCCGGCTCTGGCCGAGCAGCAGGATCAGCACGACGGTGGTCAGGCCGGCGAGCGCGCCGACGCTGACGATCGTGGCGAACCCCGAGTGGCCGATCGCCTTGAACGCGTCGGCGAGGGGCGCGTCGACGCTCAGCTGCCGGTAGTTCTGGATGCCGACGACGACGAGGGAGACGGCGACGTACAGCGTGGTGCAGATGGCGAGCGAGGCGATGATGCCGACGGGCAGGTCGCGCTGCGGCTTCTTGGTCTCCTCGGCGGCGGTGGCGACGATGTCGAAGCCGATGAAGGCGAAGAAGACGATCGCGGCGCCCGCGAAGATGCCGGCCCATCCGTACGTCGACGGCAGAAAGCCGAAGATGACCTGGATCAGCGGGGTCTTCCCGCCGTGCGCCTCGGGCGTGGGGACGGCCTTCGGGACGAACGGGTGGTAGTTGGCGCCCTTGATGAAGAACAGGCCCGCGATGATCACGAAGAGGACGACCGCGATCTTGATCGCGACGATGACGGCGTTCACCCGGGAGGAGATCTTCACGCCGAGGATGAGGACGCCCGTCACGATCAGCACGATCAGCGCCGCCGGGATGTTGAAGGTCGCGTGTTCCCCGGCGACGGACGTGGGGAGGTCCCAGCCGAGGTCGCTGAGCAGCGTTCTGGCGTAGCCGGACCAGCCCACCGCCACGGTCGCCGCCGCCAGCGCCAGCTCCAGGACCAGGTCCCAGCCGATGATCCAGGCGGGCAGTTCACCGAGCGTCGCGAACGAGAACGTGTACGCGGAGCCCGCCACCGGAACGGTCGAGGCGAACTCCGCGTAGCACAGCGCGGCGAGGGCGCAGGCGATGGCCGCGGCGACGAAGGACAGCGCCACCGCCGGTCCGGACTTCTCCTTCGCGACCTCGCCGGTGAGGACGAAGATGCCGGTCCCGATGATGACCCCGACGCCGAAGACGGTCAGGTCCAGTGCGCTGAGATCTCTTCGGAGTCGGTGACCGGGCTCGTCCGTATCTTGAATGGACCGCTCGACCGACTTCGTTCGAAATACATGCACCGGGACTCCTTTGTCGCCCTTTTTGGCCCTCCTCTACCCAGCGTCGGAAAAACTAACGAACGGCTTGTCAGGACTCGGTCGGCTCGAGCACTTCGTCCCTGGCGGTGGCCGCCGTGATGTCCCGGGCGAGCCCCTGCGGGGTCAGCCCCATGTCGGTGAGGACCTGCGCCCGCTTGGCGTGGTCGAGGAACCGGTCCGGAATGCCGAACGTCCGCACCGGCACGTCCACATCGGCGTCGCGCAGCGCCCGCGCCACCGCGTCGCCCACCCCGCCGACCCGGCAGTTGTCCTCGACGACCGCGACGACCCGGTGCGCGGCGGCCAGCGCCGGCAGCTCCGCGTCCAGCGGCTTGACCCAGCGCGGGTCGACGACCGTGACGCCGATGCCGTGCGCGTCGATGGTCCGGGCGGCCTCCACCGCCAGGCCCGCCATCGGGCCCGCCGCGACGATCAGCACGTCCTGCGCGCCCGAGCGGACGAGCACGTCCATCCCGCCGACCCGGTCGACGGCCGGAACGTCCTCGGCGACCGGCCCCTTCGGGAACCGGACCACCGTCGGCCCGTCGGCCACGGCCACCGCCTCGCGCAGCAGCTCCGTCAGCCGCGCGCCGTCCCGCGGCGCGGCGACGCGCAGGCCCGGCACCACCTGCAGGATCGACATGTCCCACATGCCGTTGTGGCTCGGCCCGTCGTCACCCGTGACCCCGGCCCGGTCGAGAACGACCGTGACCGGCAGTTTGTGCAGCGCGACGTCCATGAGCAGCTGGTCGAACGCGCGGTTGAGGAACGTGGCGTACACCGCGACGACCGGATGCATGCCGCCGAAGGCCAGGCCCGCCGCGGACGTCACCGCGTGCTGCTCGGCGATTCCCACGTCGAACGTGCGCTCGGGGTACGCCTCGGCGAACGCGGCCAGGCCCGTCGGGTGCAGCATCGCCGCCGTGATGGCCACCACGTCGGGACGCTCCGCGCCCAGCGCCACGAGCTCGTCGCTGAACACGTTGGTCCAGGACCGGGAGCTCTTGGCGAGCTTGCGGCCCGTCGCCGCGTCGAACAGGCCGGGCGCGTGGAACGCCTCCTCCTCGTCGTTCTCCGCCGGCGCGTAGCCGAAGCCCTTGCGGGTGATGCAGTGCACGATCACCGGCTCGCCGAAGTCCTTGGCCTTGCGCAGCGCGTGTTCGACGGCCTCCTCGTCGTGCCCGTCGATCGGCCCGAGGTACTTCAGGCCCAGGTCCTCGAACATCGCCTGCGGCTGCAGGATGTCCTTGATCCCCTTCTTGATGCCGTGCAGCGCCTCGTACGCCATCGGCCCCACGACCGGCGTGCGCGGCACCGTGCGCTTGATCAGGTCCAGGGCGCTCTCGTACCCCCGCGTCATCCGCAGGTCCGCGAGGTGGCTGGCCAGCCCGCCGATCGTCGGGGAGTACGACCGGCCGTTGTCGTTGACGACGATGACGACCCTGCGGTCCCTGCCCGCCGCGATGTTGTTCAGCGCCTCCCAGGCCATGCCGCCGGTCAGCGCGCCGTCTCCGATGAACGGCACGACGAACCGGTCGCCCTCGCCGCGCAGCTGGTACGCCTTCGCGAGCCCGTCGGCGTACGACAGGGCGGTGGAGGCGTGGGAGTTCTCGATCACGTCGTGCTCGGACTCGGCCTGGCTCGGGTACCCGGACAGCCCGCCGGCCTGCCGCAGCGTGCCGAAGTCCTGCCGCCCCGTGAGCAGCTTGTGGACGTACGCCTGGTGACCCGTGTCGAACAGGATCCGGTCACGCGGGGAGTCGAAGACGCGGTGCAGGGCGATGGTGAGCTCGACCACGCCGAGGTTCGGACCGAGGTGACCGCCGTTCTTCGACGTCGACACCGCGGTGACGAGGAGGTCTCGTATCTCGCCGGCGAGCTGCGGAAGCTGCTCCGGAGCCAGGCGCTTGAGGTCCTCGGGCCCTCGGATCGACTCAAGAAGGGTCACGCGGGTCATCTCCTCGTTTTTTCTGCGGATGCTGATTTTAGTGGCCGCTCGACTATGAGACGCGAAGCCCCTGAGCCGAGTTCACGTGGCGCAGCGTAGCGATCGGATATAAAGAGAGTGATGGATGACGAACGAATCGTGCTGCTGGACGCCGACGGCCATGCCATCGGCACGGCCCCCAAGGCCTCCAGCCACCACGGCGCCACGCCCCTGCATCTCGCGTTCTCGTGCTATCTGACGGACCCGGCGGGGCGCATCCTGATCACTCAACGCGCGCATGGCAAGCGAACGTTCCCATCCGTGTGGACCAACAGCTGCTGCGGTCATCCTGCGCCCGGCGAGGGCCTGCGCGACGCCGTCCGCCGCCGCGTCCGCCTGGAGCTGGGCCTGGAGATCGAGAGCATGACGCTCATTCTCCCGGAGTTCCGCTACCGCGCGACCGCCGCGGACGGTGTCGTGGAGCACGAGTCGTGTCCCGTCGTCCGCGCCCTCGCCACGGGCGACCCGCGCCTCCACCCGGACGAGACCGCCGCGGCCGACTGGCGCGACTGGGAGTCCTGCGTCGCGCTGGTCGACGACCCGTCGGCCTCCCCGTGGTACCGCGAGCAGATGGCCCAGCTCATCACGCTGGGCAAGCCGGCCGACTGGCCCGCCGCGCCGACCTCCCTGCTGCCGCCCGCCATCGCCTGGTAGCGGCCGGGACACCGCGGTCACTCCAGCAACCGGCGGAACTCCTCGGCCAACGCCGCCGGTGTGTAGTGCGCGTTGAGACCGGAGGGGTTCGGCAGGATCCACAGTGCCGCCCCGGTCAGCCGCTCCTCCTGCGGGCCGATCTTCACCTTCGGCCGCCCGAACGCCGTACGAAACGCGGTCACGCCGAGCACCGCGACGATCCGCGGCCGGTGCTCCGCCACGAACTTCTCCAGCAGCGCGCCGCCCTCCCGAAGCTCGTCCGGGGTCAGCTCGGCCGCCTGCGCGGTGGCGCGGGCGGCCAGGTTGGTGATCCCGGCCCCGTAGGAGGGCAGCAGGTCCTGCTCGCTGGGATGCAGCAGCCGGTCGGTGAACCCGGACCGGTGCAGCGCGGGCCAGAACCGGTTGCCCGGCCGCGCGAAGTGCCACCCGGTCGCGGCGGAGTAGAGCCCCGGGTTGATCCCGCAGAACAGGACTCCGCCCTCCGGCGGCACGACGTCCGGAATCGTCCGGTCCCGCGCGGCCTCCAGGTCGGCGGCAGTCGGTCGGGGCGTCATCACCCTCGTGACCCTACCGGCCGCCCGGCCGATTCCCCCGGGCGAGCCGCCGACCACCACGGCGGCAATGCGGCGACGACGGCGGCAAAGTCCCGTGAAGGCGGACACAAGCGCGGCAGGCCGGAGCGATCGGGCCGCTTTGACGCCGATATGGACCCGCTAAGACCGGCAGATCAGTCATTCCTTCGACAACGCCGACGGCAAGGAGACCACAGTGGCGGCACCGTGACCACATCGACAAGGCCGCCGATGACGGACTGGCAGGTCTCGACGACACCGACTACTCCGGATGGTGAACACACCGCGGAGAGGAAACCGGCCGACCGACGAACGGCGCTGGTCGAGCAGTTGCGCAGTGCTTCCACGGTCCGGCTGAGACGCCGGATCGGTGAGGTCGACCCGATGATCATGGAGCGGATCGGCGCGATCGTCCGGAGGCTTCTGGAGGTATGAGACGGGCCGCCTCCCTCTCGGGAGGCGGCCCGTTCGGTCGGTCGCCTACTTCTTCAGGAGGGAGCGGAGGACGTACTGCAGGATGCCGCCGTGGCGGTAGTAGTCGGCCTCGCCCGGCGTGTCGATGCGGACGACCGCCTGGAACTCCTTGTCGCCGGCCTTGACCGTGACCTCGCGCGGGGTCTCGCCGCCGTTCAGCGCCTCGACGCCCACGATTTCGAAGGTCTCCTGGCCGGTCAAGCCCAGCGACTCCACCGACTCGCCGTCCTTGAACTGCAGCGGCAGGACGCCCATGCCGATGAGGTTCGAGCGGTGGATGCGCTCGAAGGACTCGGCGAGCACTGCACGGACGCCCAGGAGCGCGGTGCCCTTGGCCGCCCAGTCACGGGAGGAGCCGGAGCCGTACTCCTTGCCGCCCAGCACGATCAGCGGGGTGTTCTCGGCGGCGTACGCCTGCGCGGCGTCGTAGATGGACAGCTGCTCGCCGTCCTTCACGGTGACGCCGCCCTCGGTGCCGGGCGCGAGGAGATTGCGCAGCCGGATGTTGGCGAACGTGCCACGGATCATCACCTCATGGTTGCCGCGCCGGGAACCGTACGAGTTGAAGTCACGCCGCTCGACGCCGTGCTCGGTGAGGTACTTACCTGCCGGGCTGTCGGGCTTGATCGCACCGGCCGGCGAGATGTGGTCGGTGGTGACCGAGTCGCCGAGCAGCGCGAGGACCTTGGCGCCGCGGATGTCCTTAACCGGCTCCGGCTTCTCCGCCATGCCGTCGAAGTACGGGGGCTTGCGGACGTACGTCGAGTCGGCGTCCCACTCGAAGGTGTTGCCGGTCGGCACCGGCAGGGCCTGCCAGCGCTGCTCGCCGGCGAACACGTCGGCGTAGTCGCGGCTGAACATCTCCTGCGCGATGGCCGAGTCGACGACCTCCTGGACCTCCTGCGGCGACGGCCAGATGTCCCGCAGGTACACCGGCCGCCCGTCGGAGCCCGTGCCGATCGGGTCCTTGGCGATGTCGACGTCCATGGAGCCGGCGAGGGCGTACGCGACGACGAGCGGCGGTGAGGCCAGGTAGTTCATCTTGACGTCGGGGTTGATCCGGCCCTCGAAGTTACGGTTGCCGGACAGCACCGAGGTGACCGCGAGGTCGTTGTCGTTGACCGCCTGGCTGATCTCCTCCGGCAGCGGGCCGGAGTTGCCGATGCAGGTCGTGCAGCCGTAGCCGACCAGGTTGAAGCCGAGCTTCTCGAGGTACGGGGTGAGGCCCGCGCGGTCGTAGTAGTCCATGACGACCTTCGAACCCGGGGCGAGGGAGGTCTTGACCCACGGCTTGCGGGCCAGGCCCTTCTCGACGGCCTTCTTGGCGAGCAGCGCGGCGCCGATCATGACCGACGGGTTCGAGGTGTTCGTGCAGGAGGTGATCGCGGCGATCACGACGGCGCCGTGGTCGAGCTCGAACTCGGCGCCGTCCAGGCTGACGGTGACCGGGTTGCTCGGCCGGCCGGCCTTCGGGTCTGCGGCGGTCTCGTGGGGCCGGTCGCCGTTGGAGCCGTGAGAGATCGCCGGGGAGTCCGAGGCCGGGAAGGACTCGGCGGAGGACTCGTCGGTCGGGCCCTCGACGCCGTCCGGGACGTAGTCGCGGACGGAGGTGCGCCAGGCGGACTTGGCGTCCGACAGCGCGATGCGGTCCTGCGGGCGCTTCGGGCCGGCGATCGAGGGGACCACGGTCGACAGGTCCAGCTCGAGGTACTCGGAGTACTCGGCCTCGCGGGACGGGTCGTGCCAGAGCCCTTGCTCCTTGGCGTACGCCTCGACGAGGTCGACCTGCTCGGCGGGACGGCCGGTGAGCCGCATGTACGAGACGGTCTCCTCGTCGATCGGGAAGATCGCGCAGGTGGAGCCGAACTCCGGGCTCATGTTGCCGATGGTGGCGCGGTTGGCCAGTGGCACGGCCGCGACGCCCTCGCCGTAGAACTCGACGAACTTGCCGACCACGCCGTGCTTGCGCAGCATCTCGGTGATCGTGAGGACGAGGTCGGTGGCGGTGGTGCCGGCCGGCAGTTCGCCGGTCAGCTTGAACCCGACGACGCGCGGGATGAGCATCGAGATCGGCTGGCCGAGCATGGCCGCCTCGGCCTCGATGCCGCCGACGCCCCAGCCGAGGACGCCCAGGCCGTTCTGCATCGTGGTGTGGGAGTCGGTGCCGACGCAGGTGTCGGGGTAGGCCGTGCCGTTGCCGTCGAAGACCACGCGGGCCAGGTGCTCGATGTTCACCTGGTGCACGATGCCGGTGCCCGGCGGGACCACCTTGAAGTTGTCGAAGGCGTTCTGGCCCCACTTGAGGAACTGGTAGCGCTCCCGGTTGCGGCCGTACTCGAACTCGACGTTCCGCTCGAAGGCGTCCTCACGGCCGAAGACGTCGACCTGCACCGAGTGGTCGATCACCATCTCGGCGGGGTTCAACGGGTTGATCTTCGCCGGGTCGCCGCCGAGGTCCCGGACGGCCTCCCGCATCGTCGCCAGGTCCACGACGCACGGAACGCCGGTGAAGTCCTGCATGATCACACGGGCCGGCGTGAACTGGATCTCCTGGTTCGGCTGGGCGTTCGGGTCCCAGGCCGCCAGGGCGCGGATGTGCTCACCCGTGACGTTCGCGCCGTCCTCGGTGCGGAGCAGGTTCTCCAGCAGGACCTTCAGGCTGTACGGGAGGCGCGCCGAACCCTCGACGGCATCCAGCCGGAAGATCTCATAGGACGCCTCGCCGACGCGCAGCGTCTGGCGGCTGCCGAAGCTGTTCAAGTCTTCTCCTCCTCTACGCGCTCCCCGAGCCTGCACGCGCTCACCGAGCGCGGTCACCGCTCGTTCGGCGTACGCGGGGATTCATGGGTGGATACGTCAGGATCCTGCCCCAGCCACCCGCTTCCGCGCGCACTGAGGCTCGCCTAACTTCGCCGAAATTTCTCTCGACATCAAGGTATCACGAATATCTCGACATCAAGGTATCGGCCCTTCCGTTTGACACCGAGCGTTTCCGATATATCGTTCGAGTATCGCGAACGCTCAAAGATGGTTCTCGGAAGGGAGTACCGAACATGCACAACGCGACATTCGACTCTCCGTGGCAGGCCTGGGCCGCCGGCGGTCGCCGTGGCGGCCGGGGCGGACGTGGCGCGGGCAGGCGAGGCGGCCCTTGGGGTCCGCCCTTCGGCCCGTGGGGCGGCCCGCCGCCCTGGGCCGAAGGCAGGACGAAGGCCCGGCGCGGCGACGTCCGCGCCGCGATCCTGGCCCTGCTCGCCGAGGAGCCGCGCAACGGCTACCAGCTCATCCAGACGATCGCGGAGCGGAGCCACGGCGAGTGGCGGCCGAGCCCCGGCGCCGTCTACCCGGCCCTGCAGCAGCTCACCGACGAGGGGCTGATCGAGGGCGATGAGGGCGAGGGCCGGAAGACGTTCCGCCTCAGCGAGGCCGGCCGCGCGTACGTCGAGGAGCACCCGGAGGAGGTCACCGCGCCCTGGGAGGCGATGACCTCGGACGTCCGCGACGACGTACGGGAGCTGTTCAAGACGGCGGCCGGCGCCGGCGGGGCCGTGATGCAGATCGTCCGGACGGGCTCGGAGGCCCAGGTCGCCCAGGCCAAGGAGATCCTGGCGGAGACCCGTCGCCGCCTCTATCACCTGCTCGCCGAGGACGAGTGACCCGGCGCCGGAGCGAGGACGAAGGTAGGTGAGCCGATGAACGGTGAGCTGCGGATCGGGGACGCGGAGCGGGACGCCGTGGCGTCGGCCCTGCACGAGCACTTCGCGCAGGGCCGGTTGGACCGGGAGGAACTGGACGAGCGGCTGTCGGCGGCGCTCGCCGCCAAGACCGTCGGCGACCTGCGGCAGGTCACCCGGGACCTGCCCGCGAGCCCGGACCCGGTCGCGCCCGTGGCCGAGGCGGGCCGGGCGCCCCGGTCCCGCCGGCGGTGGGACGGCCCGCACTGGGACGGTCTCCCGTGGGGCGGGCCGCTCGGGGCCGAGCAGTATCGGGGCGGGCCGCCGTGGGCCGGGCATCCGGCGGCGGGGCGGATGGCCTACCGGGGACACCCGCGGTTCGCGCCGCGCGCCGGCGTGTTCCTCGTCGCGTTCCTCGCGGTCGTGGCCCTGACCCGCGGCTGGTTCCTCGTCCCGATGCTCGCCTTCATCTGGTGCGCGATGGCGTTCACCTGGATCCGGCACGGGCGCCGCCGGCACCGCCTGAGCAGGTGACCGCGCCGCGAGGGCGAGCCGGAGGACGGGTGGCGGGGTCCTCCGTGAGGAGGCCCCGCCACCCGCGCCGTCACGGAGCGGTGACGGCGAACCGGTCGAACTGCGCGTTGATGTACGAGTCCAGCGCCACGCCCGACTGACCGTGGTCGTAGGTCGCATCCGTGACGGCGGCGACCTCCTTACCGTCGATCAGCGCGCCGACCGCCGTGCCCTGGAAGCGCAGCGCCAGGCGGTGCCAGGTGCCGGTGCCGAGGGCGGGTCGTGCTGGCCGATGATCCGGCCAAGCAGTTCGGCGGAGCCGGACTGCTCGAGCAGGACGTCCGTGCTCGTCTCGTAGTCGGTCCGGGAGGCGTCACCGACCAGGGTGAGCGGCGCCGGGACCTTCGTCCACTTGCTGGGCTACCTGGTGATGACCTGGCGCAGGCACTTGCCGCGGTTGAACGCCGCCGGCCAGTTGTTGACATCCTCTCCCGCCCGGAGGCGGAGGATTCCAACCTGTTCTCACCCAGAGGTGAGAACAGGTTGAGGTTCGCGGCTCACGGCCCCGCCCAGTGGCTGGAGGGCTCCCCGCGCTGTCACGGCATGTCCTGCCGCGATGTCTCTGATGTTCTTTGCCGCGTTCACATCCGCATGATCGACATGCCCGCAGGCGCGACAACGAAAAACCGCTTGGCTCTCACGGTTCCCCGCAGCGCAGTGCCCACAGGCATGACAGATCTGAGACGTGTACGCGGGGTCGATCTTCTCCACCCGGCCCGGCGCCTTCTGCTCCAAGCGGGTGGCCAGCAAGCCCCAGCCGGCCGCGTGAATGGAGCGGTTGAGTCCCGTTTTGGCCAGCACGTTAGTGCCTGGGACATCGATGGTGCCACGCGCGGACCGCACCATGTTCTTAATTCTCAGGTCCTCGACCCCGATGAGATCGAACCGGCGGGCCAGATCAGTGGAAGTCTGCTCAACCCAGTCCTTACGCCGATCGGTCTCACGCGCCTTCAACCGGCCGATCGCCATCTTGACCTGTGCCCGCCGATTTGACCCAGGCTTCGCGCGCGCCAACTTGCGCTGCAGCCGCCGCATGCGGTCGGACTCGCTCACGCGCAGACCAGGCACGGACAGCCGCTCACCGGTGGACAAGGCGGCCGAGACGGTCACGCCACGATCGATACCGACGACTAGTCCCGCCCCTGGCTTGTCGACGGGTGGCGGGATCACCGCGAATGCAACGTGCCAGCGCCCCGCCCGATCCTGCCTCACCCGAAACGATCTAGCCTCCTCAGGGATTGGACGGGACCAGCGGAACCGCACCCAGCCCACCTTCGGAATCGACACCTCACCGGCCTTGCGGGACAGACGGCGCACATCCCAGTGCTTGCCGCGCTGCCCGACGATGCGAAATCCCTCATGTACACCCGCCTTACGCCACGTCGGCCGCCGATGCGTCCCGGCGAAGAAGTTACTCATGGCGTGGGCGAAGTCCCGCAACGCCTGCTGCTGCACCGTCTGCAACCCCGCCGCCAACCATGCGAACTCTCGCCTCGCCTCGGTCAGCTGGCGAGACTGCTCCGCATAACCCGGCGCGTTCTTGCGGCCCGGCCGCCAATGCTGATGCTGCTCGATTGCCAGATTCCACACAAACCGGGCATGCGAACAGTGGTCCAGCAACGCCTGCTCCTGGGCGGGCGTGGGCACAAGCCGGAACCGCATTCCCGCACCTTAACCGCAACTACCGACAAGCGAAGGAGGAAACGGCCGCTTTCCCGGCCGGAAGGCCGGGATCTCCAGACCAAAAGCGAATGAATACCGTCATACGGCCGTCGACGTACTCGTGGTACGTCGAGAGCCTGCACGACGAGCCGATGCCGAGCAGGAGTCAGGCGGCGAGGCTGGTGAGGACCCCGATGGGGTCCTCCAGGAGCGGCGCGAAGGCCAGCTCGGCGGCGCCGATCAGCTGGGCGTCCGAGCCCAGCCCGGAGGCCGCCATCCGTACCTGCTCGCGCGGCGCCACGAGGGTCGACCGGGCGACGCTCTCCCGTACGACGTCCTCGGTGAGGACGAACAGTTCCCCGAGCGGCCCGCCGAGCACGACGATGTCCGGGTTGAAGGTGTTGACCAGCATGCCGACGCCGATCCCGAGCCAGCGGGCCACCCGCGCGGCGGCCGCCATGGCCTTGGGCTCTCCGGCGGCCACCTCGGCCAGCACCGCGCGGTAGACCTCCAGTCCGCCGTCGGCCGGCCGGCCCGCGGCGATCAGGAGGGACTCCACGCCGGTCTCGGTCTCCAGGCAGCCGACCGAGCCGCACCGGCACAGCCGTCCATTCGGGTTGACGCGCAGGTGCCCGATCTCCCCCGCGTATCCGCCGCGGCCCCGCAGCGGACGCCCGCCGATGAGGATGCCGCCGCCCAGGCCGATCTCCCCGGAGATCACGACGACGTGCTCGTAGCCGACGGCGGCGCCGCGCCAGTGCTCGGCGAGCGCGCCGAGGTCGGCGTCGTTGGCGAGGAAGGCCGGCAGGTCGAGCCGCTCCCCCAGCCGGGCCCCGAGGGGCTGGTCGATCCAGCCGAGGTTCGGGGCGAAGCGCAGCAGTCCGTCGTTCAGCCGGACGACGCCGGGCACGGACAGGCCGACCCCGAAGCAGCGGCCACCGTCCGGCGCTCCCTCGCGGAGGAGGCCGGAGGTCTCGACGATCGCGTCGACCGTCGTGTCGAGGTCGCTCCAGTCCCGCCCGGGGTCGGCCTCGACCCGGTCGAGCACCTGCCCGCCGAGCCCGACCCGCGCCACCACCATGTGCCGGACGCCGAGGTCGATGGCGAGGACGTAGGCGGCCTCGGGCCGGGGCACGACCTCCAGCGAGGGACGGCCGGCCCGTCCTCGAGCGCTCGCGGAGCGCTCGAGGACGAGACCCGCGTCGACCAGCTCGCTGACCAGGTCGCCGATGGTGCTCCGGTTGAGCCCCATCTCCGCGGTCAGCTCGGCCCGGGACCGGCATCCGTGCCGGTGCACCTCCGT
Organism: Actinoallomurus spadix; assembly: GCF_024055725.1. Classification (GTDB taxonomy): domain Bacteria; phylum Actinomycetota; class Actinomycetes; order Streptosporangiales; family Streptosporangiaceae; genus Actinoallomurus; species Actinoallomurus spadix. The sequence goes on from NZ_JAMXMX010000005.1 coordinate 157,701, forward strand.
CAGGATCGCGCCCAGGTTGTGACGGCGTACGTCGTCCTGGGTCGATCCGCGGACGCGCCGACGGGTCACCGGGCCGGCCACGGCTCTCAGCGGCCGGTCGCGGAGCGCCGGCGCCGGGCCAAAGCGTCGATGCTCGCGGCGAGCAGCAGGAACCCACCCGTGATCAGGTAGTTGGCGTACGCCTTCGCACCCAGCAGGCCGAGCCCGTTGTCGATGATGGCGATGACCAGACCACCGAGGATCGCGTCCCGTGCCTTGCCTCGGCCGCCGAACAGGCTGGTGCCGCCGATGACGGCGGCGCCGACCGCGTACAGCAGCGTGTTGCCGGCACCGGCGTCCGGGGTGACCGAGTTCAGCCGGGAGGCCGCCACGATGCCGCTGACCGCGGCGAGCAGCGAACCGATCATGAACACGGACATCCGGATGCGGTTGACGTTGATACCGGCGCGGCGCGCCGCCTCGGCGTTGCCGCCGACCGCGTACACGTGGCGGCCGTAGGCGGTCCGGCCCAGCACGAACGTGCAGATGAGGAGGAGGACCGCGACGAGGGGAACGCCCCACGGGATGCCGCCGAAGAACGGCGCCAGCGGGGTGCGCGCCCGGTTCAGGTTGAGGATGTACGCCCCGCCCAGCAGCGCGATCGCGACCAGAACGACCTGGACGACGACGAGCGGCAGGGGCGCGTTGGACAGGTTCTTGGCGTTCTGCCGCTGCCAGCGCAGCAGCTTGATGGCCGCGAACAGGACGACGCCGACGACCGCCATCGTCCAGCCCAGCCAGACCGGCATGTACTTGTTGGCCAGCGCGTAGACGACCTTGTCGTGGACGGGAACGGTCCCACCCTCGCCGATCAGCTTCAGCGCGATGCCCTGCAGTCCGAGGAACAAGGCCAGTGTCACGACGAACGATGGGATTCGCACGATCGCGACCAGCACGCCGATGGCGGCGCCGATGACCAGGCCCGTCACGGCCGCGGCGAGCACCGCGACGAACCAGGGCTGGCCGCCGTCGACCAGGAGCTTGCCCATCACCGCGGCGCACGCACCGCTCGCGACGCCCGCCGACAGGTCGATCTCGCCGAGGAGAAGGACGAACACCAGGCCCATCGCGAGGATCGTGACGGGCATCGCCTGCACGAGCAGGTTCGCGATGTTGCCCTTGCTGAGGAAGGTCTCCGGGCGCAGGCCGTAGAACAGGACGATCAGGACGATCAGCCCGAACACCGCGGGCAGCGCGCCGAGGTCGCCGGACCGCAGTTTGACGACGTAGCCGCTGAGCGCCGAGGACACCGTCTGCTGACGGGTGTCGGCGGAGAAGTCCGAGTCCGCCAGGGTGGCCGTCGCCGCCGGCTTCTCGGGGACCGAGTCGACCACGTTCGGCTCGGGGGTTTCGGTGGACATGTGGAACCTCAGATGCTTTCTGCCGCGGTCGAGGGGGCGAGGCCCAGGTCACCCGAGCGGCCGGTGGTGATCAGCTCGACCACCTGGCTGTGGGTGACGTCGGACCGTTTGACGTCGGCGGCGACACGGCCGAGGTAGAGGCAGGTGATCCGGTCCGCCACCTCGAAGACGTCGTTCATGTTGTGCGAGATCAGCACGACGCCGTGGCCGGTCTCCGCGAGACGGTGCACGAGGTCGAGGACCTGCCGGGTCTGCGCGACGCCGAGGGCGGCGGTCGGCTCGTCCAGGATGACGACCTTGGACTCCCACAGCACGGCCTTGGCGATCGCGACGGTCTGCCGCTGGCCGCCGGACAGGCTCGCCACCTGCTGGCGGACCGACTTGACGGTGCGCACCGAGAGCTTGGCCAGCGTCTCGCGGGCGGCCTGCTCCATGCTGGCCTCGTCCAGGACGACGCCCTTCTTGCGCTCCCGGCCGAGGAACATGTTCTGGGCGATGTCGAGGTTGTCGGCCAGGGCGAGGTCCTGGTAGACGATCTCGATGCCGAGGTCGGCGGCGTCCCGGGGGCCGTGGATGTTCACCGGCTTGCCGTTGAACCTGATCTCCCCCGAGTCGATCGGGTGGATGCCGGCGATGCACTTGATCAGCGTGGACTTGCCGGCGCCGTTGTCGCCGACGAGCGCGGTCACCTGTCCCGGGTAGACCGCGAGGTCGATGTCGTGGAGCACATGGATGGCTCCGAAGCTCTTGTTGACCCCCGACAGTTCGAGGGTCGGCGTTCCGTTGTCAGACAACGTGCGTACTCCCTACAAAGGCGCGATGGGGCGCCCGGTGACCCGGGCGCCCCTCGTTCCTTACTGAATTCCGGCGGCCTTGCACTTGGCGGCGTAGGCGCCCTTGCACAGGTCGGCGGCGGTGATGCCGCTGCCACCGTCGGTGACGACCTGCTTGACGTTGTCCTTCGTGATCAGCACCGGGTTGAGCAGGATCGACTGCACCTGGCGGTGGCCCTGCGGGTCGTTCGAGGTGGCGTTGGTCTTGGGCTTCTCACCCTTGGCCAGCGCGGTGACGACCGAGACGAGGCTGTCGGCCTCCAGCTTGTTCGGCTTGTAGACCGTCATGCACTGGGTGCCGTCGAGGATGTTCTGCAGACCCTGGACGGTCGCGTCCTGACCGGTCACCGGGACGTTGCCGGCGTGGCTCTTCTGCAGGATGGAGATCGCGGCGTTGCCGAGGCCGTCGTTGGCGGCGAGCACGCCGTCGATCTTGCCCTTCTGCTGCGTGAACATCTGCTCGAAGATCGTGGCGGCCTGCTGGTTGTCCCAGTCGGGCACGGCCTGCTCGGCGACCTTGGTGTAGTTGGACACCTTGTCCAGGACCTCGTGCGCGCCCTGCTTGAACAGGGTGGCGTTGTTGTCCGTGGGCGAGCCGTCCAGGTAGACGATGTTCGCCTTCTTGTCACCGAGGCACTTCTGCAGGCCCTGGCCCTGGACGCGGCCGACCTGGACGCCGTCGAACGACACGTAGTAGTCGGCGGACCCACCGAGGGTCAGCCGGTCGTAGTCGATCGTCTGGACGCCCTGAGCCTTGGCCTTCTGCTCGATCGCGGCGCCGGAGTTCGAGTCGAGGTTGACGATCGCCAGCATGGTCACGCCGCTGGTGATCATCTGGTCGGCGATGGTCTGCATCCGCTGCTTGTCGCCCTCGGCGTTCTGGATGTCGGCGGGAATTCCGGCAGCCTCGAACGCCTTCTTGAGCACCGGCAGGTCGAAGTTCTCCCAACGGACGGAAGACTTCGTGTCCGGCAGGATGACGCCGACCTTGGCCTTCGCCTTGGCCGAGCCGCCACCCTTCGAGTCGTTCTTGTCGTCGCTGCCGCCGCAGCCGACGAGGCCGGCGGTCGCCATGGCCGCGAAAGCGGCGATACAGGCCGTGCGCTTGAAGATCACGTCGACACCTTCTTCGGGGGTCCCCAGGAACGGTTTGTTTGGGCGCACAACGTATTCCGCCGCACTGAGTTCGTATAGGGGGAGGAAGCCGGAGAAATCCGACGGTTACGACATCGAAATCTTCTCGTCACCTGACACTCGGCGGCCGGTCCATCACGCGGCGCAACGCCCCGGGCGGGGGCGTTCCGGCCGCCGGCCGGGGCCCGAACCACGGATCGCCCGCCCTACAAGGGGGAAACTGTTTTCCCAGGCAGGTCCTGGAATGGGAGCCGGGCGCAGGGCCGCCGGGGCGCGACGGTTAGTGTCGGCATCATGGGTAGCCAGATCGGTGTCACCGGGCTCGCCGTCATGGGCCAGAACCTCGCGCGCAACATCGCGCGGCACGGGTTCCCGGTGGCCGTGCACAATCGGACCGAGAGCCGCACCAAGCAGCTCATCGAGCACCACGGCGACGAGGGCGACTTCACGCCCGCCTACTCCCTGGAGGAGTTCGTCGCCGCGCTGGACCGGCCTCGCCGGATCATCATCATGGTCAAGGCGGGCGCACCCGTCGACGCCGTGATCAAGGATCTCATCCCGCTGCTCGACGCGGGCGACATCATCATCGACGGCGGCAACTCGCACTACGCGGACACCCGGCGGCGCGTCGCCGAGCTCGCCGAGCACGACCTCCACTTCGTCGGCGCCGGAATCTCCGGCGGCGAGGAGGGGGCGCTGCTCGGGCCGAGCATCATGCCGGGCGGCCCGCGGGAGGCGTACGCCCCCGTCGAGCCGATCCTCACCGCCATCGCCGCGCAGGTGGACGGCACGCCGTGCTGCGCCTACATCGGCCCGGACGGCGCGGGCCACTACGTGAAGATGGCGCACAACGGCATCGAGTACGCCGACATGCAGCTCATCGCCGAGGCGTACGACCTGCTCACGCACGCCGCCGGGCTGAGCGCCCCGGAGATCGCCCGGGTCTTCGAGCAGTGGAACGAGGGCGACCTGGAATCGTTCCTCATCGAGATCACGGCCAAGGTGCTCGCGCACACCGACGAGACCACCGGCGGACCGCTCGTCGACGTGATCCTCGACGAGGCCGAGCAGAAGGGCACCGGCCGCTGGACGTCCCAGTCGGCACTGGAGCTCGGCGTCCCGGTCACCGCGATCACCGAGGCGGTGTTCGCACGGGCCCTGTCCGCGCGCAAGGACGAGCGGACCAAGGCGTCGAAGATCCTGCCGGGCCCGTCCGCCGGGCAGGTGGAGGGCGACTTCGTCGACGCGGTGCGCGACGCGCTCTACGCGTCGAAGGTCGTGGCCTACGCGCAGGGCTTCGAGCAGATCCGCGCCGCGTCCGACGAGTACGGCTGGGACGTCGAGCCGGGCACCCTCGCGACGATCTGGCGCGGCGGCTGCATCATCCGCGCCCGGTTCCTCGACCGGATCAAGGACGCCTACGACCGCGACCCGGAGCTGTCCAACCTGCTCCTCGACGACTACTTCCGCGACGCCGTCGCGGGCGCCCAGGACGCCTGGCGCAAGGTCGTGCGCACGGCCGTGGAGCTGGGCGTGCCCACGCCCGCGTTCTCCTCGGCGCTGGCGTACTACGACGGTTTCCGCAGGGAGCGCGGCCCCGCCTCGCTCATCCAGGGCCTGCGGGACTTCTTCGGCGCGCACACCTACCGCCGCACCGACCGGGAGGGCGTGTTCCACACGCTCTGGTCCGAGGACGGCCGCGAGGTGTCCGCGGACTGAGCCCGCACCGGCCCGTCATCGCGGCCGCACCACACCGGCCGCCGGTGTCCGCACGGACACCGGCGGCCGGTCGCACGTCAACCGCTCGACGGCCACCCGGCGGTGGGCGGCCGCCCACTGCCGGCCGGTCGCGCGGCAGCGGGCGGTGACGGGTCAGCGGGCGAACGGGCCGCCCTCGGCGAAGGCGTACGCGGCGAAGCGCTCCCCCATCCGGCGGTACCCCGCGGCGTTCGGGTGCAGCGCGTCGGGCAGGTCGGCGGCGTCCGCCTCGCCGAACAGCGCGCGCCCGTCCAGGTAGTGCAGGTTCGGGTCCGTGGCCGAGCGCTCGCCCACGATCCGGTGCAGGACCTCCCGGATCACCGAGAGGCTCAGGGCGCCCTCGGCGAGCCGTGCAGGGTCGCCCGCCGTGCGGAAGCGCACGGTCCCGTCCTCGATGTCGGGGAAGGTCGGGCCGGGCAGGTCCTCCACCATCGGGCACAGGATCGGCGAGATGACCAGCAGCGGCGTGTCCGGATGGCCCTCGCGCACGGTGTCGAGGAAGCCGTGGACGGCGGGTTCGAAGGCCCGCAGCCGCATGGTGTCGCCGTTGACGACGTTGATGCCGAGCTTGAGGCTGATCAGGTCGGCGGGCAGGTCGCGGATCGTCCGGGCGGTGAACGGATCGAGCATGGCGTTGCCGGCCAGCCCGAGGTTGGTGACGTTCACGTCGGCGGCCCGCGCGGCGACGACCGGCCAGGTGCCGAGGGGATCGTCGGCCTCCATGCAGTGGCTGATCGAACTGCCGTGATGCACCCAGCGCGGCCGGAGATCGGCCTCCGGCGCATGCACCGGCCCGTCCGCGCGCAGGGCGATCAGCTCGACCTGAGCGCTCTGCGGGAGCCAGATCTCGATCTGCTTGCGCCCCGGGGGCAGCGGCCCGAAGCGCACGGTGGCGGGATCGCCCGGCGTGACGTCCGGGGGCTTGACCCCGGAGGGATCCAGGGCGAGCACGTTGCCGTCGGGCGTGGCGACGCGCCCGGCCGGCAGGCCGTCCACCACCAGCTCGAACGCTCCGCCGGGGTTCGGCTCGCCGGTGAAGGCCAGCGTCTTGGTGGTCAGCACGTCGAGCTCCAGCCCCGTCGCCTCGGTGGCGAACACCATCCGGACGCCGGACGGCATGGCCACCACCAGCTCGCAGAACGGGCTCGGGATCTGCGGCCTCGTCCAGGCCGGCAGCCGCCGGGGCCGGAGCCCCACCGCGGTGCGCTCCAGGTCCAGCGCACCGCGGATCTCGACGGGGCCATCGAGCAGGGGGACGTCGGCAGGTGCCATTCGATCGACCTTTCGTTCCGGATGGGAGCGGCCACCACCGAACGTACGGCCCGGGGCCGCCGCGCGGAAGGTCGCGGACGCGTCCTCCGCGCGGCGCCCGTACCTCAGAGCCGGGGGTCGACCGGCTCGGACTCCAGCGCGAGCACGCCGAACACCGCCTGGTGCACCCGCCACAGCGGCTCACCGGCCGCCAGCCGGTCGAGGGCCTCCAGGCCGAGGGCGTACTCCCGCATGGCGAGGGACCGCTTGCGGCCCAGCGACCGCTGCCGCAGCCGTTCCAGGTGCTCCGGCTCGGTGTAGTCCGGCCCGTAGATGATCCGCAGGTACTCCCGGCCCCGGCACTTCAGGCCGGGCTGTACGAGGCGGCGTTCCCCGTCCGGCCCGGCGGGCGCCGGGCCCGCGCCGCCGCCGTCGGGCGGCAGCGGCTTGACGACCATGCCCTCGCCGCCGGCCGCGGTCAGCTCCGTCCACCAGGCGACGGCGGCGGACTCGTCGCCGTTCAGGTCGAGGACGTGCGACCGGGTCGGCGCGAAGAGCTCCTCGTCGGCGGCGGCCAGCCGGCCGGCGACCTCCAGGTGCCACAGGTGGTCCCGCTCGGCGTACGAGCGGCCCTCACCGGCCAGCACCTGGAACGGGGCCAGGCGCAGTCCCTTCAGCCCCTCCGTCGGCCAGCAGTACCGCGCGTAGGCGTCGCGGAACAGCTCCGCGTTGGCCGAACGGCGCACGACGCGGTCCCGCAGCGCCGCGACGCCGAGGCCGCGCGCGGCGGCGCGGTCGAGGACGCCGGCGGCCATCGGCAGGGCGGCGCGGGCCGCCGCGCCGGTCGCGGCGTACTGGGTGCGCAGCAGCTCGACGGCCTTGGCCGACCAGGGCATCAGCTCGCAGTCCAGGACGAGCCACCCGGTCTCGAGGTCGGTGAACAGGCCGCCGGCGGCCGCGCGTACCCGGGCCAGGAACTCCTCGGTCGTCGCCGGGTCCGGGAAGAACGCCCGGCCCGTCCGCGTGTACACGGCCCCGGTCGTGCCGTCGTCGGCCCCGAAGCGGTCGGCGGCGACCCGCTCGTCGCGGGCGACGACCACGACGGCGCGCGAGCCCATGTGCTTCTCCTCGCACACGACCCGGGCGACGCCCTGCCGCCGGTACGCCGCGAACGCCTCGGCCGGGTGCTCCAGGTACCCGTCCAGGGCGGACGTGGGCGCGGGGGCCATCGTCGGCGGCAGGTACACCAGCCAGCGCGGGTCGACGCCGAACCGGCTCATGACCTCCAGGGCCGGCCAGACGTTCTCGTCGCGGACGTTGACCCGGCCCATCAGGCGCGTCTCGACCGCCTCCCGCACGTCCGTGACGCGCAGCACCCCGGACTCCCGGTGCGAGCCGGGCGCCGCCGCGGCCTCCGCGGCCAGCGGGCGGACCGGCTCGTACCAGACCTCGTGCGCCGGGACCGAGACGAGGCTCTTCTCCGGGTAGCGCAGCGCGGTCAGCCGGCCGCCGAAGACGCAGCCGGTGTCGACGCACAGGGTGTTGTTGACCCACTCCGGCTCGGGCACCGGGGTGTGGCCGTACACGACCACGGCGTCGCCCCGGTAGTCGTTCGCCCACGGGTACCGGACGGGCAGCCCGTACTCATCCGTCTCGCCGGTCGTCTCGCCGTACAAGGCGAAGGACCGTACGCGGCCCGACGCCCGCCCGTGGTAGGCCTCCTTCAGGCCCGCGTGCGCCACGACGAGGCGCCCCGCGTCGAGGACCAGGTGGCTGACGAGACCGTCCATGAAGGCCAGGGCCGCTTCACGGAACTCCTCCGGCTCGTTCCCGAGCTGTTCGAGGGACTCGGCGAGCCCGTGGCCGACCGTGACCCTGCGGCCCTTGAGGGCGCGCACGAGCTTGTTCTCGTGGTTGCCGGGGACGCACAGCGCGGCCCCGGCGGCGACCATGCCCATGACGAGGCGGAGCACGCCGGGGGTGTCCGGCCCCCGGTCCACCAGGTCGCCCAGGAAGACGGCGGTCCGGCCCCCGGGGTGCGCGGCGCCCACCGGACGGCCGAGCGGGTCGCGCTCGATCGCGTAGCCGAGTTCGGTGAGCAGGTCCTCCAGCTCGGCGCGGCAGCCGTGCACGTCGCCGATCAGGTCGAACGGGCCGGTGAGGTGCCGCCGGTCGGACCATGGCCTCTCGTAGGTGATGACGGCCCGGTCGATCTCCTCGTCGCGCAGCACGTACGCGCGCTTGAACTCCCGGTGCAGGCCGCGCAGCCCGCGCCGCAGTTCGCGGCGCTGCCGGGGCACGACGTGGCCGGGCAGGTCGCGGTCGGTCCGGGCGGCGTTGCGCTCCATCGCGACGGACTCGGGCACGTCGAGCACGATCGCGACGGCGAGCACGTCGTGCTCCTTCGCGATCCGCACGAACTGCTCTCGCGAACGCGGTTGCACGTTGGTGGCGTCGACGACCGTGAGCAGGCCGCGCCGCAGGCGCTTGCGCACGATGTAGTGCAGCAGGTCGAACGCGTCGGCGGTGGCCGACTGGTCGTTCTCGTCGTCCGACACGACGCCCCGGCAGTGGTCCGAGGAGACCACCTGCGTCGGCGCGAAGTGCCGGCGGGCGAAGTACGACTTGCCGGAGCCCGACACGCCGACCAGCACGACCAGCGCCATCTCCGGGATCCGCAGCTCCGGAACCTTGACGTCCGGACTCTCCAGCTCCGTCATCGCGTGAACACTCCCATCTGGGTCGGCGGGCCGACCTCGGTGTCGTCGTCACCGACCGGGACGTACCGGACCTGGTAGCCGTACGCTCCGGCGACCCGCCCCGCCCACGCGTGGAACTCCGCACGGGTCCACTCGAACCGGTGGTCCGGGTGCCGGAACCCGGTGAGGCCCTCGTAGCGGACGTTGTGCTCGGCGTTCGGCGTGGTGACGACCACGACGCGGGGCCGGGCGTCGCCGAAGACGACGCGCTCGACGGCGGGCAGCCGCGGCACGTCCACGTGCTCGATGACCTCCATCAGGACCGCCGCGTCGTACCCGTGGAACCGGTCGTCGGCGTACGTCAGCGCGGCCGTGAACAGGCTCAGGCGCTCCTCCTGGGCCTGCGGGAGCCGGTCGGCCCTGAGCCGGCGCTGGGCGATCATCATGGCCCGCGGCGAGACGTCGGCGCCCGCGACGAAGCGGAAGTACGGGTCCTGCAGCAGCCGGGACAGCAGCCTCCCGGAGCCGCAGCCGAGGTCGATGACCCGCCGCGCCTCCTCGGCCCGCAGCACGTCGAGCACCGTCTGGATCCGGCGCTCGGCCAGCGGCACCGGCGGGGCCGCCGCCTCGGTGCCGGCCTCCGCGTCGCCCGGCTCCGCGGCCGTCGGGTCGGACGCGACGGGTTCCTCGTCGATCGGGTCGCGGTCGAGCGCGTCGTCGGGGCGGTCGTCGGCCTCAGCGAGCCGGGCCAGCGCCGTACGGACCAGGCCGCGCCGGTTCGCGAGGTACCGGCGGGTGATCCGGCCGCGCTCCGGATGGGCCGCCAGCCAGCCCTCGCCCGCCCGGATGAGCTTGTCGACCTCGTCCGGCGCGATCCAGTAGTGCTTCGAGTCGTCGAGGACGGGCAGCAGGACGTACACCTGGTTCAGGGCGTCCGACAGTTTCAGTTCGCCTTCGATCGTGAGCGTGACGTACCGCGAGTCGCCCCACTGGGGGAACTCCGGGTCGAGCGGCACCGGCCGGGCCGTCACCCGCCAGCCCAGCGGCTCGAACAGCCGCCGGGCCGCCTCGGGACCGCCCCGGCACGGCAGCGCGGGCAGCGTGATCTCCAGCGGGATCGGCGTGGCCGCCAGCTCGGCCCGGTCCCGGCTCGCGCCGCGCATCGCGGTGCGGAAGACGCTCGCCATCGCCGACGCCAGCAGGGACGACGCGGCGTACGGCCGGTCGTTGACGTACTGCCCGAGGGACAGGTCCGGCGTCTTGCGCGCCTTCGCCAGCTTGATCGGGTCGACGTCGAGCAGCAGCGCCGCGGTGCACCGGCCGGGTGACGCGTCGGGGTAGAAGACGTGCGCGGTCCCGAATGACTGCGCGAACGTCTGCACCCGGTCAGGATGCTTGACCAGCAGGTATCCGAGGTCGGTCGCCGGGCGAACGGTCGTCGTGATCGTCAGCAGCACACGGGACAGTGTCCCGGATCACGGCCTTCCTCCCGCAATTGTTTTTTGCTATGCGGAAACGCCGTGATCGGCGTCCACCGCGTTCGCCGGCACCTCCACGGTGAAGGGCACCCCGTAATCCAGGAAGTCCAGATGATCGTCACCGGTGGCCTTGGAGACCTGGAGGGGGTACGGCTTTCCGGTCGTCGCCACGAACATGCGATCACCGTCCTCTTTGAGGAGGAGCGCCGGATGCCCGTTGACGACCTCGGTACCGCCCTTGGTGACCTCGCCGTCCGCCGTCGCGAAGGCGCTGAATTTCGTCAGGTCGGTGAACGGTTCGAACTCCTTGATCTGCTTGGAGAACCAGCGGTCGCCCACCGCGCGGGCCACGAGGTCACCTCCCATGGCGCGCAGCAGCTGTGGACTGCGGAGGTAGAGCTTGCCCTGCACCGAACGGATCTGCAGGGCGACCCTTTTCCTCTTGACCGGCATGGTCATGGTTCCGGCGCTCTTGCCCTGCCCGATCTGCAGGTTCATGGTGAGCACGCCGTCGTCCGTCGTCATCCTGCCCTTGAGGTGGACGGAGCTCGCGTTGGCCAGCGCGTTCCGCGCCAAGGTGAGGATCTCCGCGCCCGGCTTCGCCGTAATGTCCTCGGCCGCCGGTGTGGGCGTCGTGTGAGCGCGCGGCTTCGGCGCACCTCCGCAGGCGACGGCGGCGCCGAGGATCGACAGCCCGGCGAGAACCGTGCTCGCCCGTCGTGGGGTGTTGGTCTTCATGACTGACCGACGCGCGATCCCACCGTGGAGTTTACCGAGCCTTGACCATTCGAGCAGGATCGAAGACCCGCTCCCCTTCCGGTCAGCGCCACGACGCCTTGGCGAGGACCTCTGGAAGGTCGGGATCGGAGGTCACGTCGATGACGAGGATCTGCCGGTCGGCGACGTACCACTCGCGCTCGGTGTAGCCGCTGGTGGTCCGGTGCGCGCCGTTCTGCTCGGCGCAGTTGACGGCGTATTCGCTGTACGTGGCGGGACGCCCGCCGATCTGCCGCTGCTCGGTCACGACTGGTTTGTCCGGCGTGACGATGAAGTCCGCCGGGAAGGCCGGGCACGGCTCGACGTCGGACGCCGGGTAGTACATCTGCTTTCCCGCCAGATAACTGCCGAAGCCGTGCGCCGCGGTATTGATCTGTTTCGCGCCCATCACCCAGAAGCCGTTGCACGGCGTTCTGAAGAACGATGCCTTCGGATCGGTGCACGGGCCGGTTAGCACGTGGGTCCCGCTCTCGGTCTCGGCGACCGTCCAGCCGGAGCGCATCGGCAGGCCCAGTGAGTCGAACCACGTGAGGTTCCGAGGGGTCGGCGTGGGCGAGGGCGTCCGCGTGCCGCCGGTGCCGGTCTTCCAGGGGGCGAGCGTCACGGTGACGGCCACGAGCGCCGCCACGACCGCCGCTCCGGCGCCGACGAGCAACGCCGTCCTCCCGCCGGGCCGTGGCCGGGGTGCGGGCGGCCCGCCCGCGGGTCCGTACGAGCCGGTTCCCGGCCCGTACGGACCGGCGGCGGGCATGGTGACGGGCGGCGCCGTGCCGGGCACGCCGGGCGGGGTGCCGGGAGCCCATCGAGCGGTCGGTCCGGCCACCCCCGGCACCGTGCCCTGACCGGAGGACGAGCCTCGGCCGGAGAACGAGCCCTGACCGGAGAACGGGGCCGGATCGGGAGACGTGCCCTGACCGGGAGACGAGGCCTGGCCGGAGAGCAGGCCCTGGCCGGAGGGCGGCAGGGGCTCCTCACCGAGCAGCCAGGCCAGGGCCTGCCGCGCCGACGGCCGCCGGGCCGGGTCCTTGTCCAGGCAGGCCGCCGCGATCTCCCGCAGGGGCCCCTGAAGGTCGCCGAGGTCCGGCGCCGCGTGCTGGATCCGGCTCACCACCGCGCCGAGGTGGTCCTGCCCGAACGGGGCCCGGCCCGTGGCCGCGTACACGATCGTGCCGCCCCAGGCGAACATGTCCGCCGCCCGGCCCGGCGGCTTGTTGCGCAGTTGCTCCGGCGCCATGAACGCCGGGGTCCCGGTGATGTGCCCGCTGATGGTCGCGTCGACGACGTGCGCCACCCCGAAGTCGATCACCCGGGGCCCGTCGGGCCCCATCAGGACGTTCGCGGGCTTGAAATCACGGTGGACGACGCCTGCCTGGTGGATGGCCACGAGGGCGGTCGCCGTGCCGATGGCCAGCCGCTGGAGTGCCGAGCCGCGCAGCGGGGCGCCGTCCCCGACCACCTGACGCAGCGACGGGCCGTCGATGAACTCGCTGACGATGTAGGGCACCTCGCCCTCGACGTCGGCCGCGAGGATCCGTGCCGTGCAGAACGGGTCGACCTTCCGCGCGGCGGCCAGTTCCTTGGCGAAGTAACGTCGGTCGCGCGCGTCACCGGCGGATCGCAGGAGCTTGACGGCCACCCGCTCCCCTGACGGCGACTCGCCGAGGCAGACGACGCCCTGGCCGCCCTCCCCCAGACGGCCGAGCAGGCGGTGGCCGCCGACCTCCGTGGGGTCCTGGGCGGTCAGCGGCTGCAGAGAAGGCATGGCGGGATTGTGCCTCAAAAAGGTGATCGCCCGGCATAGCCGACATGCCGGGCGATCAACGGGTCATACCGTTACATCTGGGGAAGGACCTCACTCGCGATGAGCTCGAGATGGTCGAGATCGTCGAGGTCGAGCACCTGGAGGTACATCCGTTCGGCGCCGATCTCGCGGAACCGCCCGATCTTCTCCACCACCTCGGCCGGCGTTCCGGCCAGACCGTTCAGGCGGAGCTCGTCGACCTTCCGGCCGATCGCGGCCGCCCGGCGCGCGATCTCCGCCTCGTCCCGGCCACAGCACACGACCTGCGCGGCCGAGAAGGTCATCGACTGGCAGGCCCGGCCGCCCTGCTCACAGGCGGCGCGCACGCGCTCGTACGCGGCCTCGGTCTCCGGCAGCCCGTTGAACGGCACGTTGTACTCGTCGGCGTACCGCGCGGCCAGCCGGGGCGTCCGCTTCGCGCCGACACCCCCGATGATCACCGGCGGCCGGGGCTGCTGCGCGGGCTTCGGCAGGGCGGGCGAGTCCGCCACCTGGTAGTACTCGCCGTCGAACGAGAACGCCTTGCCGATCGGCTTCTCCCACAGCCCCGTGACGATCTGCAGCTGCTCCTCCAGCCGGTCGAAGCGCTCCCGCAGGCTCGGGAACGGAATGCCGTACGCGGTGTGCTCCTCCTCGAACCACCCCGTGCCCAGCCCGAGCTCGACGCGTCCTCCGCTCATCTGGTCGACGTTCGCCACGGCGATGGCGAGCGGACCGGGCGACCGGAAGGTCGCGGCGGTCACCAGCGTGCCGAGACGGATCCGCCGCGTCTCCCGGGCCAGCCCGGCCAGGGTGATCCAGGCGTCGGACGGGCCCGGCAGACCACTGACGTCCCCCATCTTCAGGTAATGGTCAGAGCGGAAGAACGCGTCGAAGCCGCACTCCTCGGTGGCCTGGGCGACCCGGAGCAGAGTGTCGTAGCTCGCCCCCTGCTGGGGCTCTGTGAAGATCCGCAGAAGCATGGCTCCCATCCTCCTACCCCGGGGCCGTCCAATGCACTATTTGGTCTAGACCTCTTCGCCGCGCCGTGCGCGGCCGATCCACACCAGAAGGAGGCCGAGGGCGGCGAATCCGAGCCCCGCCAGCGCGACCGTCCCGTACGGGAAGCCGGTGTGCGGCAGGCGGCGGACGCCCGGGACCGGCCGCGCAGGCATCGGCCGGGCGTTCCGGGTGTGGCAGGCGACACTGTTGTTGGCCGGGTTCTCGTCCGGCGTCCCCGACGTGACGGTGTTGAGGCAGCGGAGCCTGCCAGGGCGTGCGTGCGGCCGGGCCCGCACGGTCAGCCGGAGTTTGCGGGTCCTGCCCGGGGGGATCGCGCCGAGGGGGCAGACGAATCCCGATCCCTGGGTCAGGCAGTGGTGGTCCTTGCCGATCACGATCGGCGTGTCCCCGCTCGGGGCGGGCCGCTCCGGTGCGATCCCGGGCCCGATCGGCGCCTCGGCCGGACCGTCGCGATGGATGCCGCTACCGGCCGGGGCCTCCTTGCCGGGCGCGGCCGCGACGCGGGCGGGGGACGAAGCGCACGTCGGCACCGCCGGCCGGCCGGTGAGAGCTCCCGCGCCGTCCGTCACGGAGCCGCACGCCGGAGCGTCCTGGCGTCCCGCGCAGGCACCGCACGCCTGGGCGCTCTGCCGTCCCGCGCAGGCGTCGCACGCCGTCCCGGCCGCCGGGGTGTCCGCCGCGGGCGGGCGCGCGTCCTGCCGGTCCGCCGTGGCGCCTCCCGTCACCGGCTGCCGCACCGCGCACGCGCCGCACGCCTGCCCGGCCGCCGGGGCACCCGCCGCAGGACGCGGCGCCTCCTGCCGATCCGCGGTCGCGCCCGTCTCGTCCGGCCGCCGCACCGCGCACGCGTCGCACGCCGGACGCCCTTCCTCGGCGCCGCAGCGGGGAGCCGCGGCCTGCTGGGCCTGAGCCGCCGCGCACGGCGGGACGGCGGGCGCCGAGTCGTTCGGCCACGCGCCCGGCTCATCCGCCACCGAGCTGCGGACGACGACCGCCTCCGCGGTCACCGGGCCCGCGTTGGTCACGGTGATCTCGTAGGGGACCTCTCCCCCGGGGCGTACGGTCTCCGGAAGGTCGTCCCCGGTGACCGCCAGGTCGGTCGGCTGCGACGCCGTGACCGGAGGAAAGGCCATCTCCCGCGCCGCGGACCCCGGCCGGCCGTCCCAGGAGACCCTGGCCGGGCTGGACAGGGTCCGCCCGGTCGGCGTCCTCGGGTCCACTCGCGCGGTGAAGCCGCCGTTCCTGGCCTGCCGGGCCGGGAGGAGGCCGATCCGGCAGACGAGATCACGGCCGTGCCATCCACACTTCGGCGGCATGGTGATGATCTTCAGATCGCGGTTGGGCGTCGTCGTGAGCGTGACGTTCCGCACCGGAGCCGAGCCGGTGTTCCGCACCGAGTAGGGCCAGGTGTAGGTCCTGCCGGGCACGACGGCGCCGTGCGGCGCCCGGGTGTCGAGGATGATCCTCGGACGTGGTGGAAGGTGCTCGTTCCATCCCTTCCGGTCGTGCGTGCCCCGCGTCGGCCGACGATCCCGTTCCGTGGCGTCGCGGTCTCGTTCCGGGCGTGCCGAACGGTCCTCATGCCGCCCGGCGGCGGGGCCGTGCTCCCCGTCCGCGAACCCGTGCTCGGAACCGCCGGGCGCGTGCTCCCGCCCGGCGGGCCGGTGGTCGTGCGCGCGTGCCGACGGACCCGCCGGCCCGTCGGCACGCGCGGGATCGTGCGACGCGAGCGGCGGAATCGTGAAGCACGAAACGGCCGCCGCCGCCGCGATGCCCCGGGTTCCGGCACGCGTGGCGCGGCCCGAGAAGTCGATCATCTTTGTCCCCCGTGACGTGCTCGGATGCTTTCGACAACGCCCCGTTGTAACGGACCTCCGGATGGCCACCTAGCAGCGTGTCAGCGTGTCGTCACAATGTGTGATGGTAAAAACCTAGGCGATCATGCCGAGATCCGAACGCGCCCGGACACACGGCGCCAGTTTCGGTCACGCCGGTTCAGGAGCCGACCGTGCCCCTGAAAAGGTCACCAGGGGCGCGACCTGCGGAAAGTCCACCGTGGGGATACGATCGGCCTTCACAGGCCCATACGGTCCTCACAGGCCGGGCAGGAGGCTTCGACGTAGCGCACGGGGAGCTGCTCCTCGTTCCACTCCATCGACGCCAGGACCCCACAGCCGAAGCACACCGGGCACAGACCGACGCCTGATAGCGCCTGCCGTACGGCGATCAGGAGCCGGCTGGGCGGCAGGCCGCGGATGACCTCGTCCACCTCGTCGCGCGTGCACCGGATGCGGATGTGGCCCGTCCCCTCGCACTGCGGGCAGTCCCCCAGCCGCAGCAGGGCGGGATCCTTCTGGATGGTGACCAGCTCGCCACTGCCGATGCACATCTGGCACGGCATCACGATCCCCTGGAACGCCCCGTCCCCGATGGTCTCGTCACTCACGCGCGCCCCCCTTCACGGCCACCCGGTCCGCCGGCCGCCGGTACGGTGCCGGATCGACCAGGACCGGACCCTCACCTGCCAGCTTCCTCCACCGGGAGCGGCGGCACCGCCGTTTCTCCGAGGTAGCCCACCTTCGGAAACGCGCGAATCACCCCGGACGGGAAAAGCCGGCTAGGCAAGCAGGGCGTAGACGGTCGTCGCGTGCGCGGCGACGGCTCCGCCGGCGGCCAGCTCGATGTCCGCGAAGGCCAGCGTCCGGCCGATCTTGGTGATCCGCGCCGTGACGACCACGTCGGCGTCCACGACCGGGCGCTGGAAGGCGCTGGACTGCTGCACCGTCGTCATCGGCACGTACGCGCCGCGGGCCGCCGACACGGCGATCACCGTGGCGGTGTCGGCGGCGGCCATCAGGGCCTGACCGGACAGCGCCCCGCCCTCCCTGGCCAGCCGCGGCGACCAGGGCAGGCGCAGCACCGCGACCCGGTCCCCGACCTCCTCGACGACCAGGCCCAGGTCCTGCACCCAGGGCGAGAAGTTCTCCTTCAGGATCGCGTTGCCGTCGGCGGCGCTCAGCGTCATGCCGCCATCATCCCCGAACGGGAGCCGCGAGGAAGCCCCGTCAGGGCGCGCACACGCGCCCTGACGGGGGACCGGAGTCAGCCCTTGACCAGGGTCGCGACGCACTCCACGTGCTGGGTCATCGGGAAGGCGTCGAACGCGCGCAGCGCGGACAGCGTCCAGCCGTACTCCGAGAAGAACGCCAGGTCGCGGGCGAGGGTGGCCGGGTCGCAGGAGACGTACGCGATCCGGCGGCCGGCGAGCTCCGCGACACGCTTGACGACGTCCCGGCCGGCACCGGTGCGCGGCGGGTCGAGGACGACGAGGTCGGCGTGGTTCAGGGTGGACTTGCCGCGGCCGAACTGGATCTCGTCGAGGACCTTTTCGACCTCGCCGCGCTCCACGGACACGTGCGGCAGGTCGCGAAGGTTGAAGCGGGCGTCGCGGACGGCCTGCCCCTCCGACTCGATCCCGACGACGAGGCCGTCCGGGCCGACCGCCTCGCCGAGCACGCCGGCGAAAAGGCCGGCGCCGCAGTACAGGTCGACGGCGATGTCACCCTTCCGGGGCTGCAGAGTGTCCAGGACGGCCGCGGCGAGCGTCTCGGCGGCGCCGGGGTGGACCTGCCAGAACCCGCTCCCGCTGACCTGCCACAGCCGCCCGGCGGCCTCCTCACGGACGAACGGCGGCTTGTCCTCCCGTTTGCCGCTGACGAGGCGTACGGGCGCGTCCATGCGGGGGACGCGGGCCCGGCCCCGGCTGGACAGGACGGCCAGGCGGTCGCCCGTACCCGCCGACGCGATGGCCTCGACGCCGGTCGCGCCGGGCCAGCGCTTGCGCTCGATACCGAGCGCCTCGACCTGCGGATGCGCGATCAGGCACTCGTCGATCGGCTCGATCTGGTGCGAGCGGTGCTTGCGCAGGCCGATCACGCCGTCGCGACGGACCGCGAACTGCACGCGCGTGCGCCAGCCGAGGCCGTCCGGCGCGCCCGGCACCTCCTCGACGACGACGTCGCGCTCGACGCCGGCCAGGCGGCGAAGCTGCTCCTGGACGACTTCGGCCTTCAGCCGCCGCTGGGCGGGCAGGGAGGCGTGCTGCCAGTCGCAGCCGCCGCAACGGCCCGGGCCGGCGAACGGGCACGGCGCCTGGACCCGGTCGGGCGACGCCTCGATGATCTCCACGGCGTCGGCGCGCAGGAAGTGCTTGGTCTCCTGGGTGACCCGGGCCCGTACGCGCTCGCCCGGCAGGGTGTGCCGGACGAAGACGACACGGCCTTCGTGCCGGGCCACGCACCAGCCGCCGTTGGCGACCGCTCCGATCTGGAGTTCGATCAGCTCAGACGATTCCACCGGCGGCACGGGTTCCTCCCGATTCGACTTCTTGCTCTGGGCCGTACGGGCGGCGTACGGAACCGGGGGCCGGCGGCTCGTGCCGGCCCTTGAGACGGTCGGACGAGGCGAGCTGCCAGGGCACGCTCACGACCATCACACCGGGCTGGAACAGCAGGCGCGTCTTGAGGCGCAGCGCGCTCTGGTTGTGCAGCAGGTGCTCCCACCAGCGTCCCACGACGTACTCGGGCAGGAACACGGTGACCACGTCGCGGGGGCTGCGGCGCCGGACGCTCTTGACGTACTCCAGGATCGGCCGGGTGATCTCGCGGTACGGCGAGTCGAGGATCTTCAGCGGGACGGGCAGCTCGCGCGCGTCCCACTCCTCCTGGAGCTTCTGCGACTCCTCGGGGTCGACCGCCACGGTGATGGCCTCGAGCGTGGACGGGCGGGTGGCCCGCGCGTACGCCAGGGCCCGCATCGTGGGGCGGTGCAGTTTGGAGACGAGGACGATGGCGTGGTTCCGGGAGGGCAGAGCGACGTCCTCGCCGGTGACCGCGAGCTCGGCGGCGACCCGGTCGTAGTGCCGCCGGATGCCGCGCATCATGAGGAACAGCACGACCATCGCGACGCAGGCGATCCACGCGCCGAGCAGGAACTTCGTGATGAGGACCACGACGAGGACGACGCCGGTGACCACGCCGCCGAAGGAGTTGATCGCCCGGGAGGTCTTCATGCGGCGGCGGGCGGCCGAGTCGGTCTCGGTCCGCAGCAGGCGGTTCCAGTGGCGCACCATGCCGATCTGGCTGACCGTGAAGGACACGAACACGCCGACGATGTACAGCTGGATCAGCGAGGTGACCGAGGCGTCGTAGACGTAGATCAGCAGGCCCGCCATCGCGCCGAGGATGATGATGCCGTTGCTGAACGCGAGCCGGTCGCCGCGGGTGTGCAGCTGGCGTGGCAGGTAGCGGTTCTGGGCCAGCACCGACCCGAGCACCGGGAAGCCGTTGAACGCCGTGTTCGCCGCCAGCGTCAGGATCAGCGCGGTCATGACCGTGACGTACGCGAAGCCGGGCGTGAAGTTGCTGAACACGGCGTGGGCGACCTGGGCGACCACCGGGTCCTGGTCGGAGACGTCCCGGCCGGCGGCGTTGATGAGGTGGGTGCCCATGGCCGGGTCGGCGAACTTGGCCTTGGTGATGTAGGCCAGCGCGACGATCCCGGCGAACATCGAGGCGGCGACGCTGCCGAGCAGCAGCAGGGTGGTCGCGGCGTTCTTCCCCTTGGGCGGGCGGAACGCCGGCACGCCGTTGCTGATCGCCTCGACGCCGGTCAGCGCGGCGCAGCCGGAGGAGAAGGCGCGCAGCAGCAGGAAGACCAGCGCGAACCCGCTGACGCCCATCTCGGGGCCCTTGACCGTCAGGTGGGCGGTCTCGGCGTGCAGGTCCGCGCCGAACGCCAGCCGCGTGAAGCCCCAGAGCAGCATGACGAAGACGCCGAACATGAACAGGTACGTCGGGATGGCGAAGGCGACGCCGGACTCACGGATGCCGCGCAGATTCATGATCGTCAAGATGGCGACCATCGTGATCGCCGCGAGCACCTGGTGCGGCTGGAGGAAGTGCAGCAGCGCGCCGAGGTTCTCGATGCCCGAGGACACCGAGACCGCGACCGTCAGGACGTAGTCGACCAGCAGCGCGCTGGCCACCACGATGCCCGAGTTGTTGCCGAGGTTGGTCGTGGCGACCTCGAAGTCGCCGCCGCCGCTGGTGTAGGCGCGGACGTTCTGCCGGTAGGAGGCCACCACGGTGAGCAGGATCACGACGACCGCCCCGGCCACCCAGGGCGTGAAGTGGTACGTCGCGAGCCCCGCGAGGCCGAGGGCGATCAGGATCTCCTGAGGGGCGTACGCCACCGACGACAGCGCGTCACTGGCGAACACCGGGAGGGCGATCGTCTTGGGGAGTGTCTGCTCGTGCTGCTGGGCGCTGCGGAGCGCCCGGCCGAGCAGGAGCCTCTTGACGAGGTCTGGAGCCTTCGACACGACAGGTAAGGCTAGTCGTTCCTCCGACTGTGAGATCCACCGCGCCTGGGGGATGAATGCAAGTGCCGCCCCTGAGACGGGTCAGGAAGTGCTCCGCGCGCCCCGGGCTGTGTAGGTTTCATCAGGTCAAGCGGAGCCAAGCGGACGGCACCGGCGCCGGGAAGGACGACCGTGCATATCGTGATCATGGGCTGCGGGCGAGTGGGGTCCACCCTCGCCCACATCCTGGAGGACAAAGGCCATACCGTGGCCATCATCGATCAGAGCCCCGAGGCGTTCCGCCGGCTGCGCGGCGGCTTCAAGGGGCGCCGGATCACCGGGTTCGGTTTCGACCGCGACGTGCTCGTCGAGGCCGGGATCGAGCAGGCCTCCGCTTTCGTCGCCGTCAGCAGCGGCGACAACTCCAACATCATCTCGGCCCGGGTCGCCCGCGAGACCTTCGGCGTGGAGAACGTCGTGGCGCGCATCTACGACCCCCGGCGGGCCGAGGTCTACCAGCGGCTCGGCATCCCGACCGTCGCGACCGTCCGCTGGACCGCCGACCAGATGGTCCGGCGGCTGCTGCCCGAGGGCGTGTCCTCACTGTGGCGCGACCCGACCGGCGAGGTGGTGCTCGCCGAGGTGCAGTCGGACCCGAAGTGGATCGGCACCAAGGTCGCGGCGCTGGAGGAGGCCGCCAAGACGCGCGTCGCGTTCCTGTCCCGCATGGGTGAGGCGCTGGTGCCCACGGGCGACACCGTCATCCAGGACGGCGACGTCATCCACGTGATGGCGGCGTCCTCCGACATAGAACGCATCAACGACGCCGTGTCCCAGCGGCCCGAGCAGAGGGTGGAGTAATGCGGGTCGCCATCGCCGGAGCGGGCGCCGTGGGCCGCTCCATCGCCCAGGAGCTCCTCGAGAACGGTCACGAGGTCCTGCTCATCGACAAGAACCCCCGGTCGATCAAGGTGGAGGCGGTGCCGCGCGCCGAGTGGCTGCTCGCGGACGCCTGCGAGATCGCCTCCCTCGACGACGCGGGGCTGGAGCGCTGTCATGTCGTGGTGGCGGCGAGCGGCGACGACAAGGTCAACCTGGTCGTCTCGCTGCTCGCCAAGACCGAGTACGGCGTCCCCCGCGTCGTCGCGCGGATCAACCACCCCAAGAACGAATGGCTCTTCAACGAGTCCTGGGGCGTCGACGTCGCGGTCTCCACGCCCCGCCTGCTGTCCGCGCTGGTCGAGGAGGCCGTCAGCGTCGGCGACCTGGTCCGGCTGATGACCTTCCGGCAGGGCGAGGCGAACCTCGTCGAGCTGACCCTGCCCGAGGACGCCCCCCTCGCCGGTCAGCTGGTCGGCTCGGTGACCTGGCCGCGCGACACCGCGCTCGTGGCGATCCTGCGGGAGGGCCGGGTGCTGGTGCCCAGCCCGGACGACACCCTCGAGGCCGGGGACGAGCTGATGTTCGTGGCCAGCCAGGACGTCGAGGACGAGCTCGGCGACCTGCTGTCGGCGCACTGACCACCGCCTGAGGCAGTCAGGACTCCGAAGCGCCCGTGGCCGTCTCCATCGGGGTACGGCCACGGGCCAGCAGCCACACCATGGCGGCCAGCGCCGCCACCTGGAGCGGCCAGCCCATCACGACCTTGGCCGCGCCGAGCCAGCCGACGTGCCCCGCGAGGTAGAGGGGGTACTGCACGGCGACACGCACCAGGCACGGGATCAGCAGCAGCCAGGTGAGCCGGGAGCAGAGCCGGACGATGTCGCGGTCGCGGTGCCAGGCGGTCGGGTCGCCGGTGACCGACCCGATCAGGAATCCGACGACGGGCCAGCGGACGACGATCGACAGGAGCATCGCCGCGGCGTAGCCCGCGTTGTAGATGATGCCGGGCAGGAAGGCGTCGGCGGCCTTGCCCGAGCGCAGCGCGAAGAACGCCGCGATCACGATGCCGAACACGCTGTTGAGCACGAACTGGACCGTCGAGCGCTGAACCAGGCGCACGGCCAGCAGGACGACGGCGAGCCCCGCGCCGATGATCAAGGACGCCCGGAGCTGGTGGCTCACGATCCAGGAGACCGTGAAGCCGATCGTCGGGATCGCCGCCTCCACGACGCCGCGCGGGCCGCCGAGCGCCTTGGAGAGCTGCTTGCGGACGGCCTCCTCGACGGTGTCGTACGCGGCCAGGCGCGCCTCGCGCGCCTCGCCGGGAGCCTCGTCGTGGACTCCGTGCTCGCTCATGCCCCTCCCCGCAGTTCGTACCGCGGGTTGAACATCACCTTACGGCCGTCCTGGACGCTCACCAGGCCCTCCGCGCGCACCAGCCGGCCGGGCTCGATCCCGGCGATGCGCCGCCGGCCGAGCCACACCAGGCTGATGGCGTCCGAGCCGTCGTACAGCTCGGCCTCCAGGGCGGGCGCCCCGCCACGCGGTCGGAGAGTCACGGTACGTAGCGTACCCGCCACGCAGGCGCGCCGGCGGACGGCGCACTTCCGAATCGGAGTCGCGCCCTCCTCGCCGGTGGTCTTCTGCAGCTCCTCGGCCTCGAGCTCCGCCTTGCTCGACGTCAGGCGGCGCAGGAAGCCGCGCAGGCCCCGGGCGCCCTGTGCGCTCTCCTGCGCCGTACCGGCAGGCACTTCCTCCATGATTCGCAAGAGTAGGCCATCCCCTGACGGAACAGACCACTACTTAGGGTTTGGATCAGGACGTACCGGTACGAACCCGTGTACGCGCGGCGAATTCCGTTCCTTCGATATGCCGCGCGAGGGCCGCCTCGGCCGAGCCGAGCTGCCAGGGGACGCTGGTCATCATCACGCCGGGCCGGAACAGCAGACGCGCCTTGAGGCGCAGGGCGCTGTGGTTGTGCAGGAGGTGCTCCCACCAGCGGCCGACGACGTACTCCGGGATGAAGACGCACACGACGTCGCGCGGGCTCCGGACACGGATCCGGGTGACGTAGTCGAGCACCGGCCCGGTGATGTCACGGTAGGGAGAATCGAGGATCGTCAGGGGTACGGGGATGTCACGTTCCGCCCAGTCACGCTCGAGCCGGTCGGCCTCCTCCGGACTCGTCGCCACACTCAGCGCCGTCAGCGTGTGCGGCCGCGTCGCGCGGGCGAACGCCAGCGCCCGCAGGGTCGGGGTGTGCACCCGGGACACCAGCACGACGGCGTGGATCCGGCTGGGCATCGGCACACCCTCCTCCCCCGGCTCCAGTTCGGCCGCCACCCGCCGGTAGTGCCGCTGGATCCCCTTCATCATCAGGAAGACCAGCGGCATCGTCACCACGACGATCCACGCCCCGTGCCCGAACTTGGTGAACAGCACGATGAGCAGGACCAGCCCGGTGATCACGGCCCCGACCAGGTTGATCAGGCGGGCGCGGTGGACGGAGCGCCGTGCCGCCGGGTCGGCGAGACGGCGCAGCTCATCACCCCAGTGCCGGACCATGCCGCTCTGGCTCAGGGTGAACGAGACGAACACGCCGATGATGTAGAGCTGGATGAGCCTGGTGGTGCTGGCGTGGAACGCCCAGATCAGCGCCCCCGCCAGCAGCGACAGGATCACGATGCCGTTGCTGAACACCAGCCGGTCACCGCGTCGCGCGAACTGCCGCGGCAGGTACCCGTCGCCGCCCAGGATCGAGGCCAGGATCGGGAACCCGTTGAACGCGGTGTTGGCCGCCAGCACGAGGATCGCCGCCGTGAACGCCTGAACCAGGAAGAACAGGATCGACCCGTGCCCGAAGACGGCCGCGCCGAGCTGGGCGATGACCGTCCTCTGCGTGTAGCCGTGCGGCGCGCCGATGAGCTGCGCGGGATCGGCGGCCAGGTGCACCCGTGCGGCGCGGGCGAGGACCGTGATGCCGCCGAACATGACCATGGCCAGCAGGCCCATGATCGTCAGAGTGGCGGCGGCGTTGCGGCTCTTGGGCGGCCTGAAGTTCGGCACGCCGTTGCTCACCGCCTCGACGCCGGTCAGCGCCGTGCACCCCTGGGCGAAGCCGCGCAGGACGAGCAGGACGGCCGCCGCGCCCACCGTGCCGTGCACGGCGCGCACCCCGACGGCGGCCGACTCCGCGGTCGGCGGATGCCCGGTCGCCACGCGGAACAGGCCGACGACCAGCAGGAGGAGGATGCTCGCCACGAACCCGTACGTCGGGATCGCGAACGCCGTCCCCGACTCCTTGACGCCACGCAGGTTCATCACGGCGAGCACCGCGATCAGCGCCAGGGAGATCGCGACCGCGTGCGGGCCGAGTACCGGGAACGCGGAGGTGACGTTGGCCACACCGGCCGCGACCGACACCGCGACCGTCATGACGTAGTCGATCAGCAGCGCGCTGGCCGCGACGAGGGCGGCGTTCTCCCCGAGGTTGGCCCGGCTCACCGCGTACGCCCCGCCGCCGTTGGGGTAGGCGTGGCAGGTCTGCCGGTACGACGCGACGACCACCAGGAGGAGGACGACGACGCCCGCCCCCACCGACCAGGACAGCGTGAGCATCGCCAGGCCGCCGAGGCTCAGCGCGAGCAGGATCTCCTCCGTCGCGTACGCGACGGACGAGAGGGGGTCGCTGCAGAAGACGGGGAGCGCCAGCTTCTTGGGCAGGAGCGTCTCCCCCATCTGCCCGGTCCGCAGCGGCCGGCCGACGAGGAAGCGCTTGGGCATCTGCAACACGGCTTGCTTCACAATCGCCAGCAAACCGGCCGGAGAGCGGTGAAACCCCGCTCCCTAACGGGCTCCTTACACGCCCAGCCTACTTCTTAACGCCCCCCTAACAGCCCCGCCCGCCCCACCACCCGGTCAGGCGGGAACCCGGATCATGGGATGGGCCACCGGCGCGGGACCTGAGAGTGGTGGCCGGTGTCGGACACTGCTCTGAGGACCGTCACGGTCAGGGTTCGAAGCGGTAGCCCATGCCGGGTTCGGTGATGAGGTGGCGGGGGTGTGAGGGGTCGGGTTCGAGTTTGCGGCGGAGCTGGGCGAGGTAGACGCGCAGGTAGCCGGTCTCGGTCTCGTACGCGGGACCCCAGACCTCGCGGAGCAGTTGCTGCCGGCCGACCAGGCGTCCCGCGTTGCGCACCAGCACCTCCAGGACATGCCACTCGGTCGGGGTGAGGCGGATGTCCGCG
This sequence comes from Actinoallomurus spadix, assembly GCF_024055725.1. Lineage (GTDB taxonomy): Bacteria > Actinomycetota > Actinomycetes > Streptosporangiales > Streptosporangiaceae > Actinoallomurus > Actinoallomurus spadix. The sequence goes on from NZ_JAMXMX010000005.1 coordinate 183,324, forward strand.
CCATCGCGGCCGACCTTCTTGGCGGCCAGGTCGACGGTGAAGTCATCGGTGACGACGACGGCGGTCTCCTCGGCCGGGGCGGCCCGGCGCACGGCGGCGCGCAGCCGGGCCAGCAGCTCGTCCATGCCGAACGGCTTGGTCACGTAGTCGTCCGCGCCGACGTCGAGCGTCTCGACCTTCTCCTCGGACGCGTGCCGCGCGGACAGCACGATGATCGGCACGCTCGTCCAGCCACGCAGGCCCCTGATCACCTCCGCGCCCTCCATGTCGGGCAGGCCGAGGTCGAGGACGACGACGTCGGGACGGCGGCGAGCGGCCAGGTCCAGCGCGGTACGCCCGTCGGGCGCGGCGTCGACCTCGTAGCCCCGGGCCCGCAGGTTGATCCGCAGCGCGCGGACGAGCTGCGGCTCGTCGTCCACCACGAGTACGCGGGTCACGTCTCCCCCTCGCCGGTTCGTGCCGTACGGTCGGCCGGCAGCGAGAACACCATCGTCAGGCCGCCGCCCGGCGTGTCCTCGGCGCGCAGCTCGCCGCCGACGGCCTCGGCGAAGCCGCGCGCCACCGCGAGGCCCAGGCCGACCCCGCTGCCGCGCGGCCGGTCGCCGAGGCGCTGGAACGGCTCGAACATACGCGGCTTGGCGGAGTCGGGGACGCCCGGCCCGCGGTCGGCGACCCGCACTTCGAGCATGTCGTCATGTTCGCCCGCGGTCACGCGGACGGGCTCCGGGCCGCCGTGCCGTACGGCGTTCTCCACGACGTTGGCCAGGGACCGCTCCAGGAGCCCCGGGTCTGCGACGACCGGCGGCAGGTCCTCCGGCACCTCGACCTTGACCTGGTCGGCGGGGACGTTCGCCAGCGCCGGCTGGATCACCTCGTCGAGGGTGACCGGCCGGGTGAGCGGGTTGACGACGCCGGTCTGCAACCGGCTCATGTCGAGGAGGTTGGCGACCAGGCGGTCCAGGCGGTCGGCCGACTCCTCGATGGTGGCGAGGAACTCGGCCTCGTCCTCGGGGTCCCAGCGCACGTCGGGCGAGCGGAGGCTGCCGACGCTGGCCTTGATCGAGGCCAGCGGCGTGCGCAGGTCGTGGGACACGGCGGCGAGGAGTGCGGTGCGGATCCGGTTGCCCTCGGCGAGCCGCCGGGCCTCCCTGGCCTCCTCCGCCAGGCGCCGCCGGTCGAGGGCGGCCGCCGCCTGGTAGGCGAAGGCGGCGAGGATGCGGCGATCGGCGGCCGGCAGGACCCGGCCGTCCAGCGCGAGGATAAGGGTGTCGCTGACCTGGACGGCGACGTCGGCGTCGGACGGCCGGGCGCACGGTTCACGGCCGGCGAAGGCCGCGCACGCCCAGCCGTCACCGGTGCGTTCGAGGAGGCCCACCGACGACAGCCCGAACGTCTCCCGGACGCGTTCGAGCAGCTGGGGAAGGGCGTCCTCGCCGCGGAGCACGCTGGTGGCGAGCATGCTCAGCGTCGTCGCCTCCGAACGCGCCCGCACGGCCTGGGCGCTGCGCCGGGCCGCGAGGTCCACGACGGTGGAGACCGCCACGGCCACGGCGACGAACACCAGGAGGGCCAGGGCGTTCTCCAGGCGGGCCACGGTGAGGGTGTGCACGGGGGGCGTGAAGAACCAGTTGAGCAGGAGGAAGCCGGCGACGGCGGCCACGATCGCCGGCCACAGCCCGCCGACCAGGGCCACACCGACGGCGGCGCTGAGGAAGAACAGCACTTCGGTGGGGAGCCCGAAGTGCCCGCCGGACGACAGCAGGCCGGTGAGCGCCGGGGGGCCGAGCAGCGCGAGCAGCCACCCGGCCGCCCGCCGGCGGCGGCCGAGCGACGTCGCCGGCACGGCCGCCCATCCCCGGCCCTTACCGGCGTAGTCGTGGGGGACGATGTGCACGTCCACCTCGCCGGACGCCCGGGCGACGGTCGCGCCGACACCGGGCCCGAAGACGTACTGCCAGCCGCTGCGGCGGCTCGACCCGAGCACGATCTGCGTGGCGTTCGCGGCCCGGGCGAAGTCGATCAGCGCCTTCGGCACATCGCCACCGGTGACCTGGTGGTAGGAGCCGCCCAGGCCCTCGACGAGCGCGCGCTGGCGGGCGAGGGCGGCGGGCGATCCGCCGGCGAGACCCTCGGCCCGTGCGACGTGCACGGCGATCAGGTCGGCGCGGCCGGCGCGGGCCGCGACGCGGGCGGCGCGGCGGATCAGCGCGTCGCCCTCCGGACCGCCGGTCAGCGCCACGACGATCCGCTCCCGCGCCTCCCACGTCTCGGTGATGCCCTTCTCGTCCCGGTAGCGGGCGAGCGCGTCATCGACCCGGTCGGCGAGCCAGAGCAGGGCGAGTTCGCGCAGCGCGGTGAGGTTCCCAACGCGGAAGTAGCCGGCCATCGCCGCGTCGACCCGCTCGGCCGCGTACACGTTGCCGTGGGCGAGGCGGCGCCGCAGCGACTCCGGCGCCATGTCGACGAGTTGAATCTGGTCGGCCCGCCGGACGACCTCGTCGGGCACGGTCTCGCGGGGCCGTACGCCCGTGATGCGCTCGACGACGTCGGTCAGCGACTCCAGGTGCTGGACGTCGACGGTGGACACCACGTCGACGCCCGCGTCGAGGAGCTCCTCGACGTCCCGCCGGCGCGTGTCGTTGCGGGATCCGGGGAGGTTGGCGTGCGCGAGCTCGTCGACCAGGACGACGTCGGGGCGGCGCGCGAGGACGGCGTCGACGTCCATCTCGCATTCCGTGCCGGCGCCCCTGCGGACGGGCACGGTCTCCAGTCCCTCGAGCAGCGCCGCCGTGCGGGGCCGGCCGTACGTCTCGGCGTACCCTACGACGACGTCCGCGCCGCGCTCCAGCCGCCGGTGCGCCTCGTCGAGCATGGCGTAGGTCTTGCCCACTCCGGGCGCGGCACCGAGGTAGATCTTGAGCCTGCCCCGCGTCGCCATACCGATCGACCCCCTTCCTGCATTGTGTCCCGTATGCCGGGGCATGAGACGCGGCACTCGGGTTCCGCTCCGCTTCCGTCCGCGCTCAGCCGCGCGCCCGCGTGGCCGGCACCCGGACCGTCCCGGGGGCCGCCTCCACCCGGTCGTGCGCGTGCCGGGGCCTGAGCCGGAAGCGCAGCCGGCAGACGACGACGTCGGTGTCGCGGCGCAGCGCGTGGGCCAGCACAGCGCCGCGCTGGTTCTGCAGGACCCGCTGCCACATGTGCGCCGGCTCGACCTCGGGGATCAGGACGAACACGTGCGGTTCGCCGACTCCGCTGACATAGTCGACGATCGGCTCGACGAGACGCCGGTGCGGGTCGTTCAACAGGACGAGGTCGGCGTCCGGCGCCCAGCGATGCCACGCCTCGACGAAGCGCATCGTGTCCCCGGGTTCGTCGGGATGGGCGACGTGCACGGCGACGACACGCTCGCCGAGGGAGAACGCCGCCGACAGCGCCTCGTACGTCAGCCGGTCGACGCCCTCCACCGGGACGATGACCACCGCGCGACGGCGGCGGGGCCGGGCGGGCGTCCGCTGCAGTTCCAGGCGCTCCCCGATCCGGCCGTACGCGCGGTGGACACGCGACATGAGCAGCACGATGAGCGGCAGGGCGGCGACGATCAGCCAGCCGCCCTCGGCGAACTTCGTCGCGGCCACGACGAGCGCCGCGATCCCGGTGAGCAGGGCACCGAGCCCGTTGAGGGCGGCGCGCGGCCGCCAGCCGCGGGGCCGGTCGAGCCACCAGTGCCGGACCATCCCCGCCTGGGACAGCGTGAACCCGACGAACACCCCGATCGCGAAGAGCGGTACCAGCGTGTTCATCGCGCCGGCGGTCCCGGCCAGCAGGAGCCCGGCCGTCCCCGCGAGGAAGAGGATGCCGTACCGGTGGACCTGCCGCTCGGCGCGCAGGGCGAACAGGTGCGGCAGGTTGTTGTCCCTGGCCAGGAGGCGCGCCAGGACCGGCATGCCGCCGAAGGAGGTGTTGGCGGCCAGGGCCAGCAGCAGGACGGTCGCGAACTGCACGACGTAGTACCCGACGCCGTGGCCGAACGACCCGGCGGTGACCTGCGACAGGATCGTGACGCCGTGGACGGGGCGGATGTGGAACCGGCCGATCAGGACGGCGACGCCGATCAGCATGAGGCCGAGGGTCGCGCCGAGGGCCATCTCCGCACGCTGGGCCCGCCCCACCCGCGGCCTGCGGAAGGCCGGCACCGCGTTGGCGATCGCCTCGACGCCCGTCAGCGCGGCGCAGCCGTTCGCGAACGCGCGCAGCAGGAGGAACGCCCCCACGGTCCTCAGCGTGCCGTCCTGCGGGCCGGCGGGCGCGACCGCGGCGGGGTGGTCACGGAACAGGCCGACGATGATCACGGCGGCGATCGACAGGACGAACACCGCGGTGGGCGCGATCAGGAGCCGGGCGCTGTGCGCGATCCCGCGCAGGTTGACCGCCGTGATCGCGCCCAGGACGGCGAGGCAGAGCCCGGGCGTGTACGGGTGCAGCGCCGGGAAGGCCGAGGTCAGCGCCGCCACCCCGGCCGCGGTCGACACGGCGACGTTGAGGACGTAGTCGACGATCAGGGACGCGCCCGCGACGAGGGACGTTCGCCGGCCGAGGTACGCCTTCGACACGCCGTACGCCCCGCCGCCCTGGGGGAAGGCTGCGATGACCTGGCGGTAGGAGACCGTGAGCACGGCCAGCAGCCCGGCGATCACCAGCGTCACCGGCAGGGTGTAGCCGAGGGCCGCCCCGCCCGCGGCGGCCAGCACGATGACGATCGCCTCAGGGCCGTACGCCACTGAGGACATGGCGTCGAGCGAGAGCGCGGCGAGCCCGCCCGCGACCGAGAGCCGGTCCTGCTCGTCACCGCCCATGGCCGGAACCCGCGATCCGCCGGCTCCGTCGCCTGTCATGGGACCGCCGCGCACGAGTCCTGTGAACCCTCTGCCGCGGGTCATGTGGACCGCCTCTCCCGTACGGCGTCGACGTGCGCCGTCAACGCCGGGTCGGCCGGCTCGACCAGGTCGGGCGGGCACGCGGGCAGCGAAACGATCATGGTCAGGCCGCCACCCGGGGTGTCCTCGGGCACGAGGGTGCCGCCCATGGCCTCGACCAGCCCACGCGACAGGGCGAGGCCGAGACCGAGCCCCGCGCCCGTGCCGGCGCCGCGGTCGCCGGCGCGCTGGAAGGGCTCGAAGATCCGGTCGCGGTCGGCCTCGGGCACGCCGGGCCCGCGGTCGATCACCCGCAGCTCGACCTGGCCCGCGTGAGCGCTGGCCGTGACCAGCACGGGCTCGCCCGGAGGGCTGTGGTGCACCGCGTTCGACAGCAGGTTGACCAGCACGCGTTCGAGCAGGACCGGGTCGGCCAGCAGCTCCGGCAGCTCGTCGGGCGCCCGTTGCCGGACGCCGGGCGCGCCGAGCTCGTCGATCGCGTACGGGACGATCTCCCGTACGGCGACGGGCTCCCGGTGGACGCCGAGCGCCCCGGACTGCAGGCGGCTCATGTCGAGGAGGTTGGCGACGAGGTGGTCGAGCCGTACGAGGGACTCGTCGGCGGTCGCCAGGAGCTCGGTGCGTTCCTCGTCGGACCAGGTGACGTCGTCGGTGCGCAGGCTCTCCACGGCGGCCTTGGCGGACGCCAGCGGGGATCGCAGATCGTGGCCGACCGCCGTGAGCAGCGCGGTCCGTAGCCGGTCCGCCTCCGCGAGCGGGCGGGCCTGCTCGGCCTCCTCGGCGAGGCGCTCCTGCCGGAGCGCGACGGCCGCCTGCGCCGCGAACGCCTCGAGAACGCGCCGGTCCGACGCCGAGGGGATGCGGCCCCGCAGGACGAGGGCCAGGTCGTCCTCGACGGGAACGTCCGCGTCGCCGTCGTCTGGGCTGCACGCCGGTTCGCCGCCGACCGCCGCGATCACCCGCCAGCACTCCGGGTCGTGCTGCCGGATCGGGGTCAGCGGGGCCTCCGGCCGGCGCTCCAGCAGGGTGACCGACGTGAGGGCGAACGTCACGCGCAGGCGCTCCAGCAGTAGGCCCAGCGCGTCCACGCGGGCGCCGCCCCAGCCGCGGAGCACACTGCCCGCCAGGTCGGACAGCAGTTCGGCGTCGGCGTGGGAACGGGCGGCGTCCCGGGTGCGCCGGGCGGCGATCTCGACCACGACGCTGACCGCGATCCCCACGAGGACGTAACAGGCGAGGGCGAGGACGTTCTCGTGCTCGGCGATCGTGAAGCGGTGCAGCGGCGGGGTGAAGTAGTAGTTCAGCAGCAGCGAGCCGATCACCGCGGCGAACAGCGCGGGGTAGACGCCTCCGACGAGCGCCACCGTGACCACCGCGACGAGGAAGACGAGGATGTCACTGGGCAGGGAGAGCTGATGGCGCAGGTTCGCCAGCAGCAGCGTCAGCAGGGGCAGGGTCGCCGCGGCCAGGAGGGCTCCGATGGCGCGGCGGCGCGGGGACAGCCCCGCCGCGCGGCGCCCTCCCGGGCGGGGCCGGTTCACCTCCTCGTGGGTGACCATGTGAACGTCGATCGGCCCGGACAGCGCCGTGGTCGTGACGCCGACGCCCCGGGACAGCAGCTGGGCGAACCGGCCCCGCCGCGAGGCCCCGAGGACGAGCTGCGTGGCGTTCACCCCGCGGGCGAAGTCCAGCAGGGACTGTGGAACGTCGTCGCCGACGACCTGGTGGTAGGTGCCGCCCAGACTCTCGACCAGGGCCCGCTGGCGGGCCAGGTGCCCGGGGCCGGCGCCCGTCAGCCCGTCGCCGGTCGTGACGTGCACGGCGAACAGGTCCGCGCCCCTGGCCCGGTCGGCGATCCGCGCCGCGCGGCGGATGAGCGTGTCACCCTCGGGACCGCCGGTCAGGGCGACGACGACCCGTTCGCGCGCCTCCCACGTCGCGTGGATGCCATGGTCGGCGCGGTACCGGTCGAGCTGGTCGTCCACCTTGTCGGCCAGCCACAGCAGCGCCAGCTCGCGCAGCGCGGTGAGGTTGCCGACGCGGAAGTAGTTGCCCAGCGCCGCGTCGATCCTGTCGGGGGCATAGACGTTGCCGTGCGCCATCCGGCGGCGCAGCGCCTCGGCCGTCATGTCGACCAGCTCGACCTGGTCGGCGCGCCGGACGACCTCGTCGGGCAGGGTCTCCCGCTGCGGCACTCCGGTGATCTGCTCGACGACGTCGTTGACCGAGTCGAGGTGCTGGATGTTCACCGTCGTGACCACGTCGATGCCGGCCTCGAGGATCTCCTCGACGTCCTGCCAGCGCTTGGCGTTCCGGGTGCCGGGCACATTGGTGTGCGCGAGTTCATCGATCAGTGCGACCTTCGGGGCACGGGCGATGACCGCGTCGGTGTCCAGCTCGGTGAAGGTCGTCCCCCGGTACTCCAGCGTCCGGCGGGGGACGATCTCCAGGCCGTCGAGGAGCTCGACCGTGCGGGGCCGGCCGTGGCACTCGACGAAGCCGACCACCACGTCGGTCCCCCGCGCCTTCCGCCGCCGGCCCTCGCCGAGCATGGCGTACGTCTTGCCGACCCCCGGGGCCGCGCCGAGATAGACGCGCAGCCGGCCGCGTGCCATGCCCGTCACCTCCCTCCTCATCCGCGGTACGGGTACTTCCGGTCGAGTTCCAGGTTGAGCCGCAGGACGTTCACCCGAGGTTCGCCGATGAAGCCCAGAACCCGGCCGTCCTCGTTGTCCTCGATCGCGGCGAGAACCCGGGCCGTGGAGACGCCGCGCGCCCGGGCGACCCGGGGAGCCTGCAGGCGGGCGTACGCCGGGGAGATGTCCGGGTCCAGACCGCTGCCGCTGCCGGTCACGGCGTCCGCGGGCACCGCCGGCCGGGCCGGGGCGCCGCCCCGTACCGGGACCATCTCGCCCATCGCGTAGTCCTCGCCGGCCCTGGCGCACTCGACGCGCACGCCCTTGTACGCGGTGACGAACGGCCGGGACACGACGCCGCACTGCTCGTTGACGCTGACGACGCGGGTGGGCCGCGTCACGTGGCCCTCCCGGTCGCGCGGGCCGATGACCGACAGGACCGCGCCGACGCCGCCGGGCGTGCAGAACGGGCGGGCCCCGCTGACCCCCTCGAGCGCGCCGACCGCCCTGCTGCGGGCGCAGACCTGGGTCAGCAGCGAGTCGCGCGCGGTCCTGGCCGCGATCTCCCTCGCCTTGTCGGCCGGGTTCCGCGGGAGGGTGTCCACCACGTCCTCGGGACCGAGGTTGCTCGCGCCGGTGGACGCCGGGTCGTAGCCGGATCCGGCGTTGGAGGGACGGCTCTGGACGTACTGGCGCAGCGGGTTCCCGCGCGGATCCGTGAACGCCTGGCCGATGAGGCGGCTCCCGACCGCCTTCCCGTCGCGTTCGATCCGGGAGCCCTCGGCCCGGCCGTGCAGGCCGGGGAGGAGCGCGACGGCCCAGACCGCGAGCGGGTAGACGACACCGGTGATCACGGTCAGGACCAGGAGGGCGCGGACCGCGGCGAGGTGGCGGCGGATGAGGCTTGGCAGGCGCATCAGGACATCCCCGGGAGGAACTGAACGACCAGGTCGACGAGCTTGATGCCGATGAACGGCGCGACGACGCCCCCGAGCCCATAGACGTAGAGGTTGCGGGACAGCAGTCTGGAGGCGCTGGAGGGGCGGTACTTCACGCCGCGCAGGGCAAGGGGGATCAGCGCGACGATGATGACGGCGTTGAAGATGACGGCGGACAGGATCGCCGACTGCGGGCTGTGCAGCCGCATGACGTTGAGCCGGTCCAGGCCCGGGTAGAGCGCCGCGAACATCGCGGGGATGATCGCGAAGTACTTGGCGATGTCGTTGGCGATCGAGAAGGTCGTCAGCGCGCCGCGGGTGATCAGCAGTTGCTTCCCGATCTCGACGATCTCGATGAGCTTCGTCGGGTTGGAATCCAGGTCGACCATGTTGCCGGCCTCCTTGGCGGCGGAGGTGCCGGTGTTCATGGCGACCCCGACGTCGGCCTGGGCGAGCGCCGGCGCGTCGTTCGTCCCGTCTCCGGTCATCGCGACGAGCCGGCCGCCCTCCTGTTCCCTCTTGATCAGCGCCATCTTGTCCTCGGGCCTGGCCTCGGCGAGGAAGTCGTCGACGCCGGCCTCGTCCGCGATGGCCCTGGCGGTCAGCGGATTGTCGCCGGTGATCATGACGGTGCGGATGCCCATGCGGCGCATCTCGGCGAACCGCTCGCGCATGCCCGCCTTGACGACGTCCTTCAGGTGGATCACGCCGAGCAGCCGGGCGCCGTCCGTCCCGGTGCCCCGGACGACCTCGCCGACGACCAGAGGCGTGCCGCCGGCGGCGGAGATGCCGTCCACGATGCCGGCGGCCTCCGTCTCCGGATGACCGCCGTGGTCGAGTACCCAGGTGAGGACGGCCGCCGCCGCGCCTTTGCGCAGGTGACGCGTGCCGCCGGGGTCGTCGTCGAGGTCGACGCCGGACATGCGGGTCTGGGCGGTGAACTCGATCCATGTCGCGTGCGCCAGCTCCCCGGGCGAACGTTCCCGCAGGCCGTACGCGGTCTTGGCGAAGACCACGATCGAGCGGCCCTCCGGGGTCTCGTCGGCGAGGCTGGCCAGTTGCGCCGCGTCCGCGAGCTCCTGCTCGGTCACGCCGGCCAACGGGATGAACTCCGCGGCCTGCCGGTCACCGAGCGTGATGGTGCCGGTCTTGTCCAGCAGCAGGGTGTCGACGTCACCGGCCGCCTCGACCGCGCGGCCGCTCATCGCGAGGACGTTGCGCTGAACGAGGCGGTCCATGCCGGCGATGCCGATCGCGGACAGCAGGGCGCCGATCGTCGTGGGGATGAGGCAGACCAGGAGCGAGACCATGACGATGCCGGCGACGCCGTGGGCGTTCAGCGCGAGCGAGTCCGGTACACCCGGTTCATTCGCCTTGGAGAAGATCGCCAGCGGTTGCAGGGTGGCGACGGCCATCACGAAGATGATCGTCAGCGAGGCCAGCAGGATGTTGAGGGCGATCTCATTCGGGGTCTTCTGCCGGTTCGCGCCCTCGACCAGGGCGATCATCTTGTCGATGAAGCTCTCGCCGGGCCGCTGGGTGATCCTGACGATGATCCGGTCGGACAGCACCTTCGTGCCGCCGGTGACCGCGGACCGGTCGCCGCCGGACTCGCGGATGACCGGCGCCGACTCACCCGTGATCGCCGACTCGTCGAGGCTGGCGATCCCCTCGACGACGTCTCCGTCGCCGGGAACGATCTGCCCGGCCTCGACGATCACGTGATCGCCCTGCCGCAGCGCGGGGGCCGGAACCGGCTCCTCCCGCACCGGCCCACCGGGCGCCCAGTCGACCAGGCGGCGGGCCGTCGTGTCGGTCTTGGCGCGGCGGAGCGAGTCGGCCTGGGCCTTCCCCCTGCCCTCGGCCACCGCCTCGGCCAGGTTGGCGAAGGTCACCGTCAGCCAGAGCCACGCGACGATCAGCCAGGAGAACCAGCTCGGCCGGCCCACGGCGAGCACGGTGCTCCACACCGCGCCGATCTCGACGATGAACATGACGGGGTTGCGCCACATCCTGCGCGGGTTCAGCTTCCGGACCGCGTCCGGCAGTGACCGGAGCAGTTGTCCGGGGTCGAGCAGACCGCCCTGGACCCGGCGGCCGCCAGGGGGCGCCGGCGTCTCCGGAGTCGTCCGGGGTGCTTCGGCGAGTCGTACGGACATCAGCGGACTCCTTCGGCCAGCGGTCCGAGGGCGAGTGCGGGGAGGTAGGTCAGGGCGACGAGGACGACCGTCACTCCGGCGACCATGCCGACGAACTGCGGGCGATGAGTGGGGAGCGTGCCCTCCGACACGGGGGTACGGCCCTGGCGCGCGAGGGAACCGGCCAGCGCGAGGACGAAGATCATCGGCAGGAAGCGCCCGAAGGCCATCGCCAGGCCCAGCGCGGTGTCGTAGAAGGGGGTGCTCGCCGTGAGACCCGCGAACGCCGACCCGTTGTTGTTCGATGCGGAGGTGAACGCGTACAGCACCTCCGACAGCCCGTGCGCGCCGCGGTTCAGCATGCCCCCGCGGCCCCAGGTGCCGGCCATCGCCACCGCGGTGCCGACCAGGACGCAGACCGGCGTGATGAGGAAGTACGCGGCCGCGAACTTGATCTCCCGGCTGCCGATCTTCTTGCCGAGGTACTCGGGGGTGCGACCGACCATCAGCCCCGCGACGAACACGGTGACCACCGCCAGGATCAACATGCCGTACAGGCCCGAGCCCGTCCCGCCGGGCACGACCTCGCCCAGCATCATGTTGAACATCGTCATCATGCCGCCGAGGCTCGTGTAGGAATCGTGGAAGGAGTTCACCGCGCCCGTCGAGGTAAGCGTGGTGGCGTCCGCGAACGTCGCCGAGTTCGCCACTCCGAACCGCGTCTCCACGCCCTCCATCGAGGAGCCGATCGCGGTCGGCACCGTGCCGTGGTGGGCCAGCTGGAAGAACGAGAGCAGCGTGACGCTAGTGACGGCGAGCACGGCCATCACCGCGACGATCGCGTGCCCCTGCCTGGCGTTGCCGACCATCCGCCCGAACGTCCGGGGCAGGCTGAAGGCGATCATCAGCAGCAGGAAGAGCTCCAGCCAGTTCGTCCACGCCGTGGGGTTCTCGAACGGGTGGGCGGAGTTGGCGTTGTAGAAACCCCCGCCGTTGGTACCGAGCTCCTTGATGGCCTCCTGGCTCGCGACCGGGCCCCCGGTGATCGCCTGCTTCGCGCCGGCGAGCGTCTGGGCCGTGTGCGGGTCGTGGAAGTTCTGCACCGCACCGCCGACCATCAGGATGATCGCGCCGACGAAGGCGATGGGCAGCAGGATCCGCAGGGTCCCGCGGACCAGGTCCACCCAGAAGTTACCGAGATGGTCGGTCCCCTTACGGGCGAACCCGCGCACGAGGGCGATGGCCACGGCCATGCCGACGGCGGCGGAGACGAAGTTCTGCACCGCCAGGCCCGCCATCTGCACCAGGTGGCCCATGGTCGACTCACCGGAGTAGGACTGCCAGTTCGTGTTGGTCACGAAGCTGATCGCGGTGTTCCACGCCTGGTGTGTCATCACCGGCTTGAACCCCAGGCTCAGCAGCAGGTGGTTCTGCAGGCGCTGCAGGCCGTACAGGAAGAGCACCGAGACCGCCGAGAACGCCAGCACGCTGCGGGCGTACGACGCCCAGGTCTGCTCGGTCTCCGGGTGCGCTCCCACCAACCGGTAGATCACCCGCTCGACCCGCGCGTGCCGCGTACCGGTGTACACCCGGTACATGTAGTCCCCCAGCGGCCGGTGGACCACGGCGAGAGCGAACACGAGAGAGCCCGTGAACAGGACTCCCGCGACCGTCGTACTCATCAGAAGCGCTCCGGGAACAGCAGGGCGGCCACGAGGAGAACGGACACCAGCACGGCCAGGATCAGCCCGACCAGGTTCTCCGGGCTCACAGGCGCTCGACCGCCTTGACGACCAGGCCGAACAGGGCGAAGACCGCCACCGTCAGCAGCACGTACACCAGATCCGCCATCGCTCCGTTCCTCCGTCGTTCGCGAACCACGCGGAGGGTTCCAGGCGTGTCATCGCGTCCGCCTCCGGCGTTGCCCGACCTCCGATCAGGAGGTCACGCCTGAAGTCAACGCCCGAAATAGGCGGCTATCGCCGCTATTGACGAATCCTTAGCGCCGACCGTCGGCGCCTTAACACCCTCCTAACGGCCGCCCGCCGGCGCGGGTCAGGAGCGGGCGACGCGGAGGAGGTGCAGCGCGGGCTCGGGGAGTTCTCGGCCGCGCGGCCACACCGCCCTCAGCACCCGCTCCAGGCGCAGCTCGCTCGGCACCTCGACGAGCCGTCCCGCGGCGATCTCGTCGGCGACGACGAGCGCGCTGAGCACGGCCGGCGCCGAGCCCGCGACGGCGGCGGCGCGCAGTGGGGCGGTCGCGCCCAGCTCCAGCGCCGGCTCGGCCGGGCCCCCGTACGGCGCGAGCGCGGCCTCGAACGTCTCCCGCGTGCCCGATCCGGCCTCGCGCAGGAGCAGCGGTGTGGCCGCCAGCTCGACCGGGCGCAGCGGCCGCCGCCGGCGCGTCCAGGGATGGCCCGGCGCGACGACGACCACCAGGCGGTCCCGGCCCACGGCGCGGCTGTGCAGGTCGCGCGGCGCCCCGCGGCCCTCGATGAACCCCAGGTCCGCCTCGTCCGCCCGCACCCGCTCGATCACGTGGGTGCTGTTGGTGACGTTCAGCTCGACGTGGACGCCGGGCGCGGCCTCGCGCAGGGCCACGAGCCAGCCTGGGACGAGGTGCTCGGCGACGGTCAGGCTCGCCGACACCCGGAGCCGGTCCTCCTGCCGCGAACGCAGCGCCGCGACGCCCTCCACCAGCGCGTTCGCCTGGACGAGGACGGCTCGCGCCCAGTCGGTGACCACCGAGCCGGCCGCCGTGAGCCGGGAACCGCTGGTCGAGCGGTCGAGCAGCCGCACGCCGAGCCGGCGTTCCAGCGTGCGCATCCGCGCGCTGGCCGAGGGCTGGCTGATGCCCAGACGGCCGGCGGCCTGACCCAGGCTGCCCGTCTCGGCGACGGCCACCAGGAGCTCCAGAGCCTCGAGATCGGGGAGCCGGGAGCTCACAGGAAGCCGGGAGGTCATAGGCGAACTCTATGACCTGCCAGGGAAACGCCTGCTACTGCGGGCCCCGCGCGGGCCCGATGCTGGGATCATGTCGATCTGGACAACGCCGTCCCGGCACGCACGAGCCCACCCCGGAACACCGACCACCGAACACCCGCCCACGCCGACCTCCGGCCCACGCGCCGTACGGGACGCGGACGGCGCGCGGCCGCCGGCCCCCGCGTCCGCCGCGCCGGACGCCGCCGGCGCGGCGCCCGTACCGGGCGTGGCCCGGCGCCGCTGGGGACTCGCGCCGGGCGTCGCCGCCTGCGCCCTGGCCGTCCCGGTGTCGTACGCCGCGCACCGCGCGGCCGGCGCGGTGCCCATGCTCACCGCCGCGCTGGTCCTCGGCGTGCTCGCCGCGAACCTCCGGCTGCTGCCCGCCGCGACCCGGCCGGGCCTGCGCTTCTCCGGCACCAGGTTCATGCGGGCGGGCGTGGTGCTGCTGGGACTGCAGGTCTCCTTCGGCGACATCCTCGCCCTCGGCGCGCGGACGATCCTCATGACGCTGACGGTCCTGGCCGTGACCTTCACCGGCACGCGGTGGCTGGGCCGCAGATTCGGCCTGTCCGACCGGCTTTCCCTGCTGGTCGCCGCGGGCTTCTCCATCTGCGGGGCGTCCGCGGTCGCGGCGGTCGACGGCGCGCTCGGGCCGCGGCCGGGCGACGCGGAGGCCGAACGCGAGACCGCGACCGCGATCGGCCTCGTCACGCTCTGCGGCAGCCTGGCCATCGCCGTGCTGCCGCCCGTCGGCCGGCTGCTCGGGCTGTCGCCGTACGACGTGGGGCGCTGGATCGGGGCGAGCGTGCACGACGTGGGCCAGGTCGTCGCGACGGCCACCCTCGCCGGTACGGCGGCGCTCGTACCGGCGATCGCGGTGAAGCTCGTACGGGTCGTCATGCTCGCGCCGATCACGGCCGGTGTCGCGCTGCGGACCCGCCGGGGCGCGGGACGGCACCGTCCCACGCTGCTGCCGCTGTTCGTCCTCGGCTTCCTGGCGACGATGGCGCTGCGCTCGGCGGTGGCCGTCCCCTCAGGCGCGCTGGCCGCTGCGAGCACGGTACGGGACGTGCTGTTCGCTGCGGCCCTGTTCGGCCTGGGCGCCGCCGTCCGCCTGCCGGAGCTGGCGCGGACCGGCCACCGCGCCCTCCTCCTCGGGCTGACCTCCTGGGTGCTGATCGCCGGCGTCGCGTACGCGGGCGTCCTGCTCACCGCCCGCTGAGCGGCCCCGCCGACCCGGCCTCCCGGCCGGGTCCCGGCCCGCCGTGGCCGGGAGATCGGATCGGGCGGCGGGTCAGTGCGACTCGCGGGCCACCGCGTCGCCCGAGGAGCCGACGAGGAAGTCCAGGTCGGCGCCGGTGTCCGCGCCCATGACCGTCTCGACGTACAGCCGCTCCCAGCCGCGCCGGGGGCGGGCCACGCTCTCCAGCAGGGCCGGTGAGGGCTCCCGGGCGTCGAGTTCCTCCTGCGGGATGTCCACGTCGATCCGGCGGTTCTCCACGTCCAGGATGATCGGGTCGCCGGTCCGGACCCGGTCCAGCGGGCCGCCCGCCGCGGCCTCGGGCGAGACGTGCAGGACCACGGTGCCGTACGCGGTGCCGCTCATGCGGCCGTCGCAGACCCGGACCATGTCGCGAACGCCCCTCTTGAGGAGCTTCTCGGGCAGCGGCATGTTCGAGACCTCCGGCATGCCCGGGTAGCCCTTCGGACCGCAGCCGCGCAGGACGAGCACGGAGTCCTCGTCGACGTCGAGGTCCGGGTCGTCCAGGCGGGCGTGGAGGTCCTCGATCGAGTCGAACACCACGGCGCGGCCCCGGTGGCGCATCAGGTGCGGGGAGGCCGCGGCGGGCTTGATGATCGCGCCGTCGGGCGCGAGGTTGCCGCGCAGCACGGCGATCCCGGCGGCGGGCAGCAACGGCGCCTCACGGGTGCGGATGACCTCCGGGTCCCAGATCTCCGCGTCCCCGAGATGATCCACGAGGGGCCGCCCGGTGACGGTGAGCGCCGACGGGTCGAGCAGGTCCTGGACCTGGCGGAGCACGGCGTGCAGGCCGCCCGCGCGGTGGAGGTCCTCCATCAGGTGGCGCCCAGCGGGCTGCAGGTCCACGAGCAGCGGGACGTCCGCGCCGATCCGGTCGAAGTCGTCGAGGGTGAGAGGGACGCCGAGGCGGCCGGCGATGGCGAGGAGGTGGACGACCGCGTTGGTCGAGCCGCCGATCGCGGCGAGCGCCACGATCGCGTTCCGGAACGATCCAACCGACAGCACGTCGCTGGGCCTGCGTCCCTCTTGCACCATCTCGACGGCCAGCCGGCCGGTCTCGTGCGCCCGGGCGAGCAGGCGGCTGTCCGGCGCGGGCAGCCCCGCCGTGCCGGGCAGCGTCGTGCCGAGCGCCTCGGCGAGCAGGCCCATCGTGGAGGCCGTGCCCATCGTGTTGCAGTGGCCCCGGCTGCGGATCATGCACGACTCCGACTCGAGGAAGTCGCGCTCGGACAGCTCGCCGGCGCGCACCTCCTCGCTGAGGCGCCACACGTCGGTGCCGCAGCCGAGCGGCACCCCGCGGAACGTGCCGGACAGCATCGGCCCGCCCGGCACCACGACGGCGGGCAGGTCGACCGAGGCCGCCGCCATCAGCAGGGACGGGATCGTCTTGTCACAGCCGCCGAGCAGGACGACACCGTCGACCGGATTGCCGCGCAGCATCTCCTCGGTCGCCATCGCGGCCATGTTCCGCCACAGCATCGCGGTCGGGCGCAACTGCGTCTCGCCGAGGGACACGACGGGCAGGTTCAACGGCACGCCCCCGGCCTCCCACACCCCCTGCTTGACACTCTCCGCCACCTCGTCGAGGTGACTGTTGCAGGGCGTCAGGTCGGACGCGGTGTTCGCGATGGCGATCTGCGGACGCCCGTCGAAGGCATGACCGGGCAGGCCCCGGCGCATCCATGCCCGGTGGATGTACGCGTTGCGGTCCTGGCCCGAGTACCACTGAGAGCTGCGCAGACCCGACATGTTCCATCCCTTCGAACGGTGACCCATGGCATGGAAGCACATGGGGCCGCTCGGCGTCACGCGTGGTACGCATCGTCCCCGGGCCGGCGGGACCGGACGGTCAAGAGCCCTCGCCCCACAGGCGGCGTAC
Source organism: Actinoallomurus spadix (assembly GCF_024055725.1). GTDB lineage: Bacteria > Actinomycetota > Actinomycetes > Streptosporangiales > Streptosporangiaceae > Actinoallomurus > Actinoallomurus spadix. Next base: position 200,098 of record NZ_JAMXMX010000005.1, read on the forward strand.
GGTCTCGAAGACCTTCTGGCCGTGGGAGATCTCGACGACGTTGCCGTCCGGGTCCTTCAGGGCGCAGATGTAGCCGACCGGGCCGGGCATGTCGCGCGGCTCCCAGTGCAGGCATCCGAGCTCCCGGGCACGGTCGGCGAGCGCGTCGACGTCCTCCCGCCGCGGCACCTCGACGCCCAGGTGCGCGAACGGGGCCAGCAGCCCCAGCCGCCCGCCCCTGTCCTCGGCGAACGACACGAGGACCAGCACGAACGGCGTCTCGACCTGCCTGTCGTTGGACAGCCACGCGCTCTCACCGGCGGCGTCCTGGAACCGCTCGACGACCACCAGGGGCGTCAGCGTCGTGTAGAACTCGATCGCCCGGTCGAGGTCTCCGGTCGGCAGCGCGACGTGCGTCCAGCGGGCCTGCGTCAGAGCCGTCCCCATGGAGTCCTCCCGAGCGCCGTCGCGGACCTGGCCGTCCTCCCAGGCTACGAACCCGGCCGTCCCCGGTCCACGGAGAAGCGGCCCCTCAGCGGACCCTCAGCGGCGCAGCCCGACGAGCTCGGCCGGGTCGAAGCTCAGCTCGAACGGCTCGGCCAGCTTCAGCGTCTCCCCCGCGTGCGCGTCGGCCATCTCGACGTAACCGGTCCCGCGAAGCTTGTAGACCCGGGATGAACAGGTCCGGACCGATCCGTATGTTCGTTTCGGGCGTGACTTCGTAGTCGGGAGGGACCGCCGGATAGAGCAGCCGAATCAGCCGCTGTCCGGCGTTCTGGTGCGAGGGGGGAGGCACGGGGGATTCCACCAGTCTTCCTTCGAAGAGCTCCTGGCGCATGCCGTTCTCCGGCAGGGCCAGCACCTCCTCGATCGTCCAGCTCGTGCGGTGATGATCGGGCGGCATGGCAAACGCCTCCGTCATCGGTGGATCACCTCCGTACACGTCGCCAGTCTCGCACGCCGGATAATCACTGTGCGCATCCACATGGCCACAGTTTCCGAACAAGCGAAATCCCGTCCCCGGCCAGGTGCCGGGGGCGGGATTCGGGGTTCGGGTCAGCGGACCTCGGTGATCTCCGGACCGCGCTCAAAAGGGTTGAACGGGGACCCGCCGTCCTCGCCGTCCTCCTGTCCCGGCTCGCCCATCGCCTGCTGGGCGCCGGCCGGGAGGGACAGCGCCAGGAGCTCGCGCGGCGGCATCGGGTCGTCGCCACGGACGACCACGACGTTCGCGAAGATCTCCTCGACGGCCCGTGCCTGCTCCGGGTCCTGCAGGGCGGCGCCCTGCACGACGCCGCGCAGGAACCAGCGCGGGCCGTCGACGCCGAGGAAGCGGACCGGCTGCCAGCCGAAGCCCTGCTCCGCGACCTCCGGCGGGACCTGGTCCTTGAGCTCCTCCGGGATGGCGACGGGGACCATGGCGTGCAGCTCGGTGCCGAACGGCCCCTCGGCCTCCTGGGTCTCCCCCTGCGCCTGCTTGATCTCCTCGGCGATCTCCTCGCGGAGCTCGTCCCACAGCCCGCTCTTCTTCGGCGCGGCGAAGGCCTGGAGCTGCAGGCCGCTCTCCCCGGTCACGACGGTGACTGCGACGAAGTTACCGCCGACGAGGTTGCCCTGGGCGTCCTGCTCGGCGTCCTCGATGTTCAGCTGATGCTCGATCCCCTCGGCGATGGGCACCTGGATCGCGCCGAAGTCGACGCGCTCCATCTCGGGGATCGAGTCGGCTCCGGCGTCCCAGGGGCCGCCGTGGGACACAGCCGCGCTCTCCTGCTCTCCGGGCTCATCGGCTCCGGATTCCTCGGCCGCGACGGTCTCCTCGTCGGTCGGCTCGAGGTTCTTCTCGGGCTCCTCGTCCCGACGACGGCGTCGAAACACGACTCACGCTCCTTCGTTGTGATGTACGGCCGCGTCCGCGGCGCGGCTCCCCACGGCTCCTGCGTACCCGCCCGTGGATCCGAAACCACCGTCTCCGCGCGCCGATCCCGGCAGGACCTGGACCTCATGGAAGACGGCCCGCTCGACGCGCTGGATGACCAGTTGCGCGATGCGGTCGCCGCGCGTGAGCCGCACGGTGTGCTCGGTGTCGGTGTTCAGCAGGGTGACCTTGATCTCTCCCCGGTAGCCCGCGTCGATGGTGCCGGGCGCGTTCACGATCGTCACTCCCAATTTAGCCGCCAGTCCGGAACGCGGGTGCACGAAGGCGGCGTAGCCGTCGGGGAGGGCGATCGCGATCCCGGTCGGCACGAGTGCGCGGGCCCCGGGCGGCAGTTCGACGTCCACGGTGGTGACCAGGTCGGCTCCCGCGTCGCCCGGGTGGGCGTACGACGGCGCGGGCAGGCCGGGATCCAGCCGCTGGATGAGAACGTCCACAGTCAAGGCTCCACCTCGTCACGATCTGATGGCGGCGCTCGCCTCGGCGCGCGTCACAGGCCGTGACACTACCGCCTGCGCGCCCCTGCGCCGGTGAGCGCGGCACGGCCGGTCACGGCTCCGCCGAGCGGAGTCCGGCGCCGGTGCGTGGCGGATCCGCGCCGCCGTGCTCACACGGAACCGCGTCACGGCGCTCACACGGAATCGCGTCACGGCACTCGGGCGGAGCCGGGCGGCGGCGTCGAGCTGGATCTCGCCGCGTTCAGGAGGCGTCCGTGGACCGGTCGTCCGCCTCCCGGTCCGCGGGCGGATCGGCGGGCCCGTCCTCGGCGGCGGCCCGGCCGCCCGCCGGCGGGTCACCGGCCGGGGCGCCGTCCGGGGCGTGCTCGGCATCCGGGGCGTTCGGGGCTTCCTTGGCGCCCTTCCGCCGCCCGGTGAGGAGACCGGCGCGGGCGTTCCGGTCGGCCGGCGCCGCCTGATCCTCGCCGCGCAGCGCGGGCCAGGCCCGGTAGAGGACCGCCGCCGTGGGGACCGCGACGGCGGCGCCGGGGATGCCGCCGACGACGGCGCCGACGGAGATGGCGATGATGATCGCCAGTGGGTGGAAGCGCACCCAGCGGCCGACGACGAGCGGCTGCAGGACGTGGCCCTCGAGCTGCTGTTCGAGGATCAGGATGCCGAGGAAGACCAGCGCGGCGACGAAGCCCTTGAAGCTGAAGACGACGAGGACCGCGAGCGCCCCGGCGACCAGGATGCCGACGATCGGGATGAAGCTCCCGAAGAACACGATCACGGCGAGCGGCGCCACGAGCGGCACCCCCATGATCATGAGCGTCACGGCGATGACGATCGCGTGGATGAGCGCGACGATCACCGTGCCGTGGACGTACTGCGACAGGGTCTCCCAGGCGGCGCGGCCGGCCCGGTCGATGCGGTCGTGGTGCCGTCCCGACCCGCTGATGAGCCAGCGCCAGATCCCCGGCCCGTCCTTCAGCAGGAAGAACGTCACGAAGAACATGAAGACCATCGCCGCGAGCAGCTCGCCGGCGACGGTGGCGCCGGTGAAGGCCGTGCTGACCAGTTTCCCGCGCTGCTGCTGGATCTGGTTGAGCAGCTGGTCCACGGCCGACTGCAACTGGGAGTTCTTCAGGTGCAGCGGCCCGGTGACCAGCCAGTGCTGGACGTCGGTCGCCGTCCGCTGTATCCGGTTGACCAGGTGCGGGAACTGGTCATTGGCCTGGATTCCGACGAAGGTGCCCACGCCGCCGAGCACGCCGAGGGCCAGGAGCATCGTCAGCCAGGTCGCGGCGAGCGGTGGCATCCGCCGCGCCAGCCGGGCGGTGACGGGGTACAGCAGGGCGCACAGCAGCAGTGCGATCGCGCACGGCAGCACGACGATGCGCAGTTTGTCGACGATGCGGACGATCGCGTAGATCACGATCCCGATGACGATCAGCCGCCAGCAGAACGCGGCCACGGTCGCCAGCGTCCGCGGCACTCCCGGATCCCGATCGCTCACTGTCCTCCTCCGGACGACGCCCTACCCGCACCACCGTCACCGACTCGCCACCGAACCGACGTCTTCATGACCCGGCGGGTGTGCCCCGAAGAGTGATTGGCCACATTCGGGCATCGCCGCGCCGGTATCTGGCCAACGGCCGCAAATGCTCTTACCTTGTGCTAACCACGACTTTGGGCGAGACGAGTCGGTCGAACGGGGAAGGGCTGCGTCATGGCGCACCGGGTGGTTCATCGGGCATTGGACGGCTACCGATTCCAGATTTCCGGCGATCATGATCTGACCCTCCCTTTCACCTCCGTGACGCGGTACGCCGTGGACGGCCGAATCCATGAGCTGACCTCCGGCGACCGCCAAGCGGCGTCCGCGTGGGCCGAGGACCTCGGCATCCGCCACTTCGACGACGAATTCTCCGTTCAAGGCGGCCGACTTCGGACCGCTCGGGTAACCCATTATGACCAACGTGTCGGTCTGGAGGACCATCTTCTCGCCGTGATGTGGCAGGGGCGGAATTATTCGCTGTTCATCCCGATGTACAGCGCTCAGGCCGCCGACGCCGTCCGTCTTTTCCAGCTTCTGCGGGTCACCGAGCACCAGGACGGCATCACGGTCGCCTCCCGCGATCCCAAGCGCGCGGGCATCGCCGAGCCGGCCGAGGTGGCCAAGGAGATCCCGCAGATCGGCCTGCTGGAGATCACCGCGCTGAACCGGACGACCGCTCGGAGGCTGCCGGCGTGGTCGGGCGCGCGGGTGCCGAGCGGTGAGTTGTTCCGTGACACGCTCGACGACGACTCGACGTACTTCCTGCTCGCCACGTCGTCCGCGATGGTCACCGTGCTGCCGCACGAGTCCCGCCAGGCCACGGCGGTGGCGAACCGGATCGGCGGGCTGCGCGTCGAGACCGTCGCCTGATGGCGGCGATGCTGACCGGCGTGTCGGCCGGGACGGTCGCGCTGATCCTGCTGGCGGGCTTCGCTGGGCATCTGCTGCATCCGCGGGTCCTGCCCGCGGCGCTGACGGCGCATCGCACGGTGCCCGCGCCGTTGATCTGGCCGGTGGCCGTCGCGGTCGGTGCCCTGGAAGGCCTGCTCGGGGCGGTCACCGGCTACGCGCTGCTGGCCGATCGGCCGCACGCGCTGGCGCTGGGGGCGACCGGCAGCGCCCTGCTGTTCGCGGCCTACGCGCTGTACGGGCTGTACGTCCTGCGCACCCGGCCGAGCGTCGGAACCGTACCCTGCGGCTGCTCGGCCGACGATACCCCGATGAGCGGCTGGGTGGCCGGGCGGGCCGCGGCGCTCGCGCTGGCGTCGGTGACGGCATCGGCCGGGGCGGGTTCGGCCACCGCCTCCCGCGGTGTGCACGTCGTGATCGTGGGCCTGTCGTCCGTGGCCTTCGCGGTGCTGCTGTGGTCGCTGCCGCCGGCCATGACCGACCCCGAGAGGAGCGTCGCTCGATGAGCTTCGAGACCACGGCCCTGCTGGTGACCTGGGTGGCCATCGTCCTGCTCGCCCTCGTGGTGGCCGGGCTGGTCCGGCAGGTGCACCACCTGACCAGGGCGCCGCGCACGCCCGACGTCGGCCTGACCACGGGCATGCCCGCGCCGGGCCTCGACCGGCTCGCCCCCGAGCCGGGCCGTCCGACGCTCCTGCTGTTCCTCGGCGCGGAGTGCCCCGCCTGCCACGACGTGTTCGAGGAGGCGCTGGGCCAGACCGAGGGCCCGCCGACGCGCGCGCTGTTCTTCGACGACGCCCTCGACGTCACCCCGCCGGACAACATGCTGGTCCTGGCGGATCAGGGCGATCTGTTCCAGACCTACCAGGTGCCCGCCACGCCGTACGCCGTGCTCGTCGGCGCGGACGGGCGCATCCGGATGGCCGAGCCGGTCGGCTCGGTCCGCGCGCTGCACGCGCTCATCGTGCAGGCCGGCGGCCGGGTCGTCGACTCCCGGGAGCCCGGCGAGCCGACGTCGACGATCACCGACGCGGACACGGCGACCGTGTGAGAAGAGACGGGGAGGATGCCCGATGCTCGAACTCGATGACATTCCCATGCTGACCGGCCCACGGCCCGAGGGGGCCCGGCGGGCCGCCCGGCGGGTCCCGCACGCGACGGCCGAGGGGGTGGCGCGCCGGTCGATGCTGGGCGGGGCGCTGGCCGCCGGTACCACCGTCGGCCTGTCCGCGCTCGGCGTGTTCGCCCCGGCGCGCAAGGCGCTCGCGGCGGGTTACAGCCTGACGCCGGGCTACTACGACATCTACGGCAAGTGCCCGGCGTACGCCGCGCCCTTCGACTGCTCTCCCGGGTGCGGGCCGAGCACCGTCCTGTCGAGCGCGTGCCGGACGAGCGGCAAGTACAAGGGGTACCACCGCTCCGGCGTCTCCGACCCGGGCCGCTTCAAGCTCCGGCCCAACCAGTGCTACGCGGGCAAGTACGACGGCTGGCTCTGGGCGTACGCCCACAAGTGCGGTAAGTGCACCAAGTCGGTGACCTGGCGCTGCCACGACGGCTGGAAGAAGAGCGCGGCGGGGCACTGGTACAAGACCGTCTGCCGGTGGGCCCTTGCCTGCGCCACGTGAGACCCTGCCGGCCGGCCGCCTGCGCCGGGGGCTGACCGAGCCGCTGCTGCCGTTCGCCGTGCTGGCCCTGCTGGCCGTCGCGGCGGCGGCCGCGCAGCAGACGGTGCTGTGCTGGGCGTCGGTGGGAGCACTGGCCGGGTACTCCCTGTCCGGATCCGTTTGAACGCGTAACAGCGATTTCGTGCTGTTCTCGCCAGGTTGGCGGGCTCACGTACGGCAGGGCGAGGTCCTGGCCGTCTTCTCCCTCGGGCTGTTCCTCGGGGGCACGCTCAGCGCCACCGTGCTGTGGCTGCTGTCAGGGTTCGCGGCGCCGCTGCCCCGGGCCGCACGGATCGGGGCGCTCCTGGCCATCGCGGTGGCGGGTGTCGTCCGCGAGGCGGGCTGGATCCGCGTGCCACTCCCCCAGAACGCCCGGCAGATCCCCCGCGAGGTGCTGCAGTACCGGGTCCGGCGCGGTGCCCTGCAGTTCGGCTTCGAGCTGGGCACCGGCGTGCGGACGTACGTCTCGGCGAGCGCGCCGTACGTCGTCGCGCTCGGGCTCGTGCTGGCGCACCAGGGGCCGCTCGCGACGATCCTGACCGGCACCGGGTTCGGCGCCGGCCGGGCGCTCACCGCGTCCGCGCGGTACGCCAGCCGGAACGACGAGTGGGACGACCGCCGCGTCACCCGGATGCCGATCCTGACCAACGCGATCGGCGTGGCCGTCCTGCTCGCCCTGGGCCTGCTCTACCTCTGAGCCGCCGGGGTCAGGCCTGGGCCGCGAGGGTCACGTCGACGGTGAAGCCCTCCCCGGGTGCCGGGTCGAGCGTCAGGTCGGCGATCCGGCCGGCGGCCCGCAGGTCGGCCACGGCGAGACGGGAGACGTTCGCGCCGCTCACCACGGCCCGCTCGACGTCGGCGCGCATGGAGACCTTCGCCGTCGACTTGGCCTTACGGACCTGCCGGAGCACGTCCGCGGTGGCGGCTAGGACGGCCGCGTCACCGCCCGCCGGGGCCTCGAGGACCGGCCAGGCCGCCTGGTGCACGGAGCCGTCCCGCCACCACGACCAGACCTCTTCGGTGACGTACGGCAGGACGGGCGCGAACAAGCGCAGGACCACCGACAGCGCCTCGCGCAGCGCGGCCCGGGCCGAGAGTGCCCCCTGGCCGGGCTCGCCCTCCGGCGCGCCGTAGGCGCGGGCCTTGACCAGCTCCAGGTAGTCGTCGCACAGATCCCAGAAGAACCGCTCGGTGCGCTCCAGCGCGCGGGTGTAGTCGTACGCCTCGAAGGCGGCCGTGGCCTCGCGGACGGTCTCGGCCAGGGCGGCCAGCATCGCCAGGTCCAGCGGCTCGGTCACCGTCGCGTCCGCCGGGACCTCGCCGAGGCCGAGCACGAACTTCGACGCGTTGAGGATCTTGATGGCCAGCCGGCGGCCGATCTTGATCTGGCCCGTGTCGAACGCCGTGTCCGTGCCGAGCCGCCCGCTGGCGGCCCAGTAGCGCACCGCGTCGGCGCCGTGCTGGACGAGGAGGTCCATCGGGGTGACGACGTTGCCCTTGGACTTGGACATCTTCTTGCGGTCCGGGTCGAGGATCCAGCCGGACAGCGCGGTGCCGGTCCAGGGCAGCGAGTCGTGCTCCAGGTGCGCCCGCACGACGGTGGAGAACAGCCAGGTGCGGATGATGTCGTGCGCCTGGGGCCGCAGGTCGTACGGGAAGACCCGGCCGAAGAGGTCCGGGTCCCGCTCCCAGCCGCCGGCGATCTGCGGCGTCAGCGACGAGGTCGCCCAGGTGTCCATGACGTCCGGGTCGGCCATGAAACCGTGCGGCTTGCCGCGCTGGTCCTCGGTGAAGCCCGGCGGGACGTCGGAGGAGGGGTCGACGGGCAGGGCGTCCTCCGGCGGCGTGATCGGCCGGTCGTACACGGGCTCGCCGTCGGCGTCGAGGGGGTACCAGACCGGGATCGGCACGCCGAAGAACCGCTGCCGGGAGATCAGCCAGTCGCCGGCCAACCCCTCGACCCAGTTGTCGTACCGCCCCTTCATGTACGCCGGGTGCCAGGCCAGCTCGGCGCCCCGCGCCAGCAGCCGGTCGCGCAGCTCCGGGTCGCGACCGCCGTTGCGGATGTACCACTGGCGGGTGGTGACGATCTCGAGCGGCTTGGTGCCCTTCTCGTAGAACTTGACCGGCCGGGTGATCGGCCGCGGCTCGCCGTCGAGGTCGCCGGAGGCGCGCAGCAGCTCGACGACGCGCTCACGGGCCGCCTGGGCGGTGAGCCCGGCCAGCTCGGTGTACGGCTCCGCGGCGACGCCGGCGGGCGGCTCGGGCAGGATCCGGCCGTTCCAGTCGAGGATCGCGCGCGTCGGCAGGTCCAGCTCCCGCCACCAGATCACGTCGGTCAGGTCGCCGAACGTGCAGATCATCGCGATGCCGGAGCCCTTGTCCGGCTCGGCGAGGCGGTGCGCGACGATCGGCACCTCGACGCCGAACACCGGCGTGCGCGCCGTGGTGCCGAACAGTTCGCGGTAGCGCTCGTCGTCCGGGTGGGCCACCAGCGCCACGCAGGCGGGCAGCAGCTCCGGCCGGGTGGTCTCGATATAGATCGGGCGTCCCCCGGACCCGTGGAAGCGGATCCGGTGGAACGCGCCGGGCTGCTCGCGGTCCTCCAGCTCGGCCTGGGCGACCGCGGTGCGGAACGTCACGTCCCACAGCGTCGGCGCCTCGGAGACGTACGCCTCGCCGCGGGCCAGGTTGCGCAGGAACGCCCGCTGGGCGGCGGCGCGGGCGGGCGCGCCGATCGTCGTGTAGAGCAGGGACCAGTCCACCGACAGCCCCACGCGCCGCCAGACGTCTTCGAAGGCCTTCTCGTCGATCCGGGTCAGCCGGTCGCACAGCTCGACGAAGTTGCGCCGGGACACCGGGATCTGCCGGCCCGCCTTCTCCGGAGGTTCGAACTCCGGATCGTAGGGCAGGGACGGGTCACAGCGGACGCCGAAGTAGTTCTGCACCCGGCGCTCGGTGGGCAGGCCGTTGTCGTCCCAGCCGATCGGGTAGAAGACCTCGCGGCCGCGCATCCGCTGGAAACGGGCGATCGTGTCGGTGTGGGTGTAGGAGAAGACGTGACCGACGTGCAGGGAGCCGCTGACCGTGGGCGGCGGCGTGTCGATCGAGTAGATCTCCGAGCGCGCCTTCGACCGGTCGAAGCGGTAGGTGCCGCGCTCGTCCCAGAGTACGGCCCACTTCTCCTCGAGACCGTCGAGGGTGGGCTTCTCCGGCGGGCGCGGCTTGTCTGTCATGGCGCCAATGGTATTGGCGCCGACGGCGGAGTCGGTCCTCGGCAGGTGATCGCCTGTGAGAGGGTCGGATCACCAACAGAGCCGGAAACCACACTGGTAACGCGAAGAGGGAGAACGCATGCCGGACAAGGGAGAGCTGGGCTGGCGGCTGGTGGCCGGCGCGGCGGCCTTCGGCGCCGGGTTCGCGGCCCGGAAGGCGATCACTTTCGGGTGGAAGCGGACCATGGGCAAGGAGCCCCCGACCAACCCGGAGTCGCCGGAGGTCGAGCTGAGGGAGGCGATCGCCTGGGCCGTCGTCGTGGGCGTCGGCATGGAGGTCGCGCGGCTGCTGGCCACCCGCGCCGCCGCGAACCGCTGGCACAAGAGCACGGGCGAGCTGCCCACCGCGCTGCGCACGGCGGTCGACAAGGCCAAGAGCGTCGCCTGACCGGGGTCGTGTCCGGCGCCCCACGGACGACCCGGGGGCGCCGTTCTCATCCGGCGGCCCGGGGGGCGCCGTTCTCATCCGGCGGCCCGGGGGGCGCCGTTCTCATCGGGCGGCCCGGGGGGGCGCCGTTCTCATCGGGCGGGGGCCGACCGACGGCCGACCCGGTGACGTTCGCCCGCGGACTCCCGCCCCGGAGTGAGGAGGCGGCCGCGCTGCCGGAGGACGACGACGTGAGGGACGGAGCGGCGGATCAGGCCGGGTCGTCGTCGACGGCCGGGCGGGGCGCGGGGGCGCCGATCGCGCGGCGGAGGTCCTTGCGCACTGTGTCGGCCAGCCGCCTGGTGGCCGTGCGGTTGAGCGTGCCACCGGCGACGGCGCCGGTCAGGAAGGGGCCCATCGTGGTGAGGTGCCGGCCGAGCGTGCGCATCAGCCGCTTGCGCAGGCCGGTCTTGGCCGCCAGGCCGAGCGCGGCGGTGACGCTGCCGGGCTGCAGCGGGTCGAACCCCCGCTGCTGGGCCCAGAGCTGCAGGAACACCGCGCCACGGGCGGTGCCGGTGCCGGGCACCTGCACGCCGTAGACCTCGTGCAGCTCGGCGAGCAGCTTGATCTCGATCGCGGCGACCGCGACGGTCTCCGCCACGATCTGGGCGGGCGCGGACAGCAGGAGCGGCGGCGCGACGAACTCCACCGCCGCCAGCGCGCCTCCGGCCGCGCCGACCGCGGTCGTCGCGCGCTGCGTGGAGCGCACGAGCGAGTCGGCCAGCCGCTCCCCGGTGAGCCCGTGGTGGTGGGCGCGGAGAGTTCCCAGGTCCCGTACGGGAATGCGCGGGCCGATCTCCGCGACGACGTCCGTCAGCCAGCGTCCTCGCGCGAGACCCGCGGCCCTCGCCCGGCGCGCGCTCGCCGCCAGCAGGCGGGCGAGCCGGCCGAGCAGGCGGCCGCGGGTCTCACTGTCGATCTCATCGTCCGACAACCGGCCGATCAGCTCCGCCATCTCCTGGCCGAGCCGGTCGTCACCGTTCTCCGGGCGGGCGAGCTCTCCCTCGGACACGGGTGAACCCCGGCGTCAGGCGGCGCACTCGCGGCAGATCAGCTGGCCGTTCTTCTCCTCCGCCAGCTGGCTGCGGTGGTGCACGAGGAAGCAACGGGCGCAGGTGAACTCGTCCGCCTGGCGCGGCAGAACGCGGAGGCTGAGCTCCTCGTTCGACAGGTCCGCGCCCGGCAGTTCGGTGACCTCACCGGCGTCCAGGTCCTCGTCGATGACACCCGTGCTCTTGTCCGCCCGGCGCGCCTGCAGCTCCTGCAGGCTGTCCTCGCTGAGGTCGTCGTCAGTCTTGCGTGGGCTGTCGTAGTCGGTGGCCATCTTCTGTCTCCATCCCCCTCGGTCCTTAGTTATGCGCCCCGTCGCGCGGGTCTAACGCTCGGGGGGCCCATCTTGTGCCCGATCCGGGCGGGAAATTCTGTCACGGGATTTGACCCCGAACACGCAAGGCGCGTCGTATCACTCCGTGACTCCTCTCACCGCGCTCCCAAGTTGTCCGATGTGGCGCAAATCACACGGTGCATGGCGAAGCGGTGACCATCCTCCGCCCGAACCGGATGATGACGGCGAACGTCACAGGTAACGCGATATGGTTTCCCGCCTGTACGGACCTGGCGGGTGCACAGGATAAGGGTTGTCGGAAGGGGTCACACATGCCGGATGCCGCTCCCCTGGAGCCGGGCGATCCGGCCGCGCTGGGGCAGTACCGGGTAGTCGGAAGGCTCGGAGAGGGCGGCCAGGGCGCGGTCTTCCTCGGCCGGTCCCCATCGGGGGACCCAGTGGCGATCAAGCTGCTGCACGAGCAGATGAACACCGACTCCTCCGCCCGGACGCGGTTCGCGCGCGAGGCCGAGGCCGCCCAGAAGGTGTCGGCCTTCTGCACGGCGCGGGTCCTGGACTACGACCTGACCGGCCGGCCGCCCTACATCATCAGCGAGTTCATCGACGGACCCCCGCTGTACGACGTGGTCCTTCAGGAGGGTCCTTTCGAGGGGGCGGCGCTCGAGCGCCTGGCGATCGGCACGGCGACCGCGCTCGCGGCCATTCACGAGGCCGGCATCGTCCACCGCGATTTCAAACCGAACAATGTTCTGCTGGCCTCCGACGGCCCGCGGGTGGTCGACTTCGGCATCGCCCGGTCGGTGGACTCCCAGCAGAGTTCGGTGACCGCGACGGGCATGGTCGTCGGCACGCCCGGATACCTCGCCCCGGAGCAGCTCACCGGTGAGCCGCTGACGCCGGCCGTGGACATCTTCGCCTGGGGCGCCACGATGGTCTTCGCGGCGACCGGGCGGTCGCCGTTCGAGGCCGAGACGCTTCCGATCATCATCAACCGGATCCTCAACGAGGAGCCGGACCTGTCTCGGCTGCACGGCACCATGCGCGAGCTGGTCGCCGCCGCCCTGGACAAGAACTCGCGCCGCCGCCCGGCCGCGCACCAGCTCCTGCTGCGCCTGCTCGGCCAGGTCGGCGCGGCGCCCGGCCCGGCCGCCGACCGCAACGACCTGCTCGACAAGGGCACCCAGATCGCCGCGCAGCTACCGCCGCCTCCGCCGATCGTGACCCCGCCGCCCGCGCTGCCGCCCATCGGCCCCGGCCCCTCCACGCCGCCGCCGATGCACCCCGGCCCGTCGACGCCGCCGCCGATGATGCACCCCGGCCCGGTGACGCCGAACCCGATGATGCGGCCGGGCCCGCAGACGCCCCCGCCGTGGCAGCAGGGTCAGGGCCGGCCCACGTACCCGCAGGGCGGGCAGTACGTCCCGCCGCCTCCGCAGAAGAAGAGCAACGCCCCGCTCTTCGTCGGTGTCGGCTGCGTCGTCGCGCTCCTCCTCGTCATCGGCGTGCCGATCGCGATCGGCGCGGGTTTCATGCACCGGGTCGGCACGAACGGGCTGCCGTCGGGCTTCGACGGCGAGTGGACCGGCAACGCCAGGCCGACGAGCAACCTCGCGTTCGGCACCAGCAAGTCCGCGAAGGTCGACCTCACGCTCTACCGCCTCATCAAGTCGGGCAACGTCCAGTACGAGACCTGTTCGGGCAGCCTGAGCAACCCCCAGGTCTCCGACGACGACAAGCAGGTGACGTTCCAGCAGAGCCTCACCTCGTGGGGATCCGACCGGTGCCTGTCCCCCTCGTACGTGACGCTGATCCTGGACGGCTCGTCGATGACCTGGCAGATGAGCCAGACCGCCGGCGGCGTCCCGATCGCCAGCGGAACCCTCACCAAGCAGTAGACCCCTCGAAGAAGGGTCCCTGAACCAGTCCCAGGGAGGACGCCCATGCCCGGAAGCCCGTTGCGGGCCGGCGACCCCGAGCGCGTGGGGGCGTACGCCCTCACCGGCCGTCTGGGCGAGGGCGGGCAGGGGGTGGTCTACCTCGGTACGGCGCCCGACGGCGGGCAGGTCGCGGTCAAGCTCCTGCACGCGCAGTTCAGCGGCGACGCGAAGGTACGGGCCCGGTTCGCCGGGGAGCTCACCAGCGCCAAGCGGGTCGCGCCGTTCTGCACGGCCCGGATCCTCGACGCCGACGTCGAGGGCGACACGCCGTACCTCGTCAGCGAGTTCATCGACGGGCCGTCGCTGCGGGAGGTCGTCGACGCGGAGGGCCCCCGGTGGGGCGAGTCCCTGCAGCGCCTGGCGATCGGCACGGTCACCGCGCTGGCGGCGATCCATGAGGCGGGCATCGTCCACCGTGATTTCAAGCCCTCGAACGTGCTGCTCGCCTCCGACGGCCCGCGGGTGATCGACTTCGGGATCGCCCGTGCCCTCGACGCCACCGGCACCCTGTCCAGCACGGCGGTGGGCACACCGTCGTACATGTCGCCCGAGCAGATCTCCGGGCAGGTCGTCGGCCCGGCGACGGACGTGTTCGCCTGGGCGTGCACGATCGTCTTCGCCGCCACGGGTTCGCCCGCGTTCGGGCAGGACTCCATCCCCGCCGTGATGAACCGGGTCCTGCACCAGGAGCCGTACCTCGGGATGCTCACCGGCCCGCTCCGGGAGATCGTCGCGGCCTGCCTGGCGAAGGAGCCCGGCCGGCGGCCCACGACTCAGCAGATCCTGCTGCGCCTGCTCAGCCACGAAGGGGTCGTCCTGCCGGGTACGGGCGCGCCGGCGCCCACGACCATGCTGCAGGAAGGCGCGCAGGTCGCGGCCGAGGGGGCGCCGTCCGGTGGGTGGGTCTCCCCTGGGTCCTCCGCACCGGCGGGCGACGTCCCGCCACCCGGCCCGTACGCGGCGGGCGGTGACACTCCGCCCCCCGGGCCGTCCGCGCCGGCGGGCGACACTCCGCCCCGCGGCCTGCCTGGGCCCGGCGCGACACCGTACGGTCGCTGGCCGGACCCCGGGCCCTACGGCCCACCGTCGCCGTACGCTCCCCATCGGCCCGGCGGAGGCCTGGGGACCGTGCCGTATCCGCCGGCCGGGGCCGCCCAGCGGCGGATCCGCCCCCGCGTCGTCGCCGCCATCGCCGCGGGTGCGGTGGTGATGATCGCCACCAGCGCGATGGGGGTGTACCGGGCGATCGACGGCTACCGCACGCACTCGGGTCCCGGCCCGACGCACGGCCCGGTGGGCCGGGTGGGCGGCGGCTTCCGGATGGCGATGTACGCCCCGGAGGCCATCGACCCGTCCAACGCCGTGCTCACCTCGGACGTGTTCGTGGCCGAGAACCTCTTCACCGGACTGACCAGGATCAAGCCCGACGGCTCGCTCGCCAAGGCGCTGGCGACGGAGATGACCCCCGGCGCCGGCTGCACGCAGTGGCACTTCACGATCAGGCAGGGCACGACCTTCACCGACGGGAACGCCGTCGACGCCGCCGCGTTCGTCCGCGGCTGGAATCGCGCCGCGCGTGGCAAGGGCATGGGCTACCTGATGACCGGCATCCAGGGCTACGCCGACGTCGCCGCGGGAAGGCGCGCCACGATGTCGGGGGTGGTGGCCGAGGGCTCCACCGGGTTGCGGGTCACCCTGGCCAAGCCCGACTGCGACTTCGCCATGAGGGCGGCCACCCCGCCGTTCGCGCCGGTCCCGCCGTCCGCGGGCGACCCGGGCAACACCGCGTTCAACGACCGGCCGATCGGCAATGGCCCGTTCAAGATCGGCGGGTACACCGCCAGCCGGCAGCTGAGCCTGGTCCGGAACGACTCCTACGCCTTCGCCCGGCCGAAGCTCGACACGGTCGACGTCGCCTTCGTCTCCGACCTCGACCAGGCGCTGGCGGGCTTCGACGGCCGCCGGTACGACTGGGTCCAGGTCGACGGGGCGGCGACGATCGCGAGCGCCCTCGCCCGCCACACCACGGACCACAAGCTCATCCAGGTCGCCTCGACCACCATGACGTACCTGACGCCGATCACGGATCAGGGGCCGATGAAGTCCAAGGAGGCGCGGCTCGCCGTCTCCTACGCGCTGAACCGCAAGGACCTGGCCACGGCGCTCGGCCCGGGCTACACGCCGGCCACCTCCCTGGTGGCGCCCGCGGTGCCCGGCGCGTACGTGGGCGGCTGCACCGCCTGCGCGTTCGACGCCGCCCAGGCACGGTCGCTCGCGACGCGGGCGGGCATGGGGGCGGGCACGAAAGTGACGCTCACCACCGCCGACCTCCCCGCCGCGATCAAGGTCATGACGCTGGTGCAGAACCAGCTGAAGGCGGTGCTGGGCTGGGACGTCCAGGTGCGGCGCCTGAGGACCGGCGACTTCTACGAGGACATGTCCGGCAAGAACCCGCAGGGCCTGTACCGGCTCTCCTGGGCCGCCGACTACCCGTCGGCCGCGAACGTCCTCGACTCACTGCTGTCCAGCGACGCCATCCAGCGCAAGGGCGACGGTTCCACCAGCGGCTCGAACTACGCGCGCTACCGCAACCCGGCGTTCGACGCCGCCATGAACGCCGCCCGCGCCACCCAGGACCAGACCCAGCGGACCGAGCGACTCCACGCGGCCGAGAAGATCGCGCTCGACGACATGGCCATGATCCCCCTGTGCTCGCATCCGGTGTACCGGGTCGCCGACACCGCGTCCTTCGTCGGCATGGACCTGGACTACACCGGCTTCCCGGTGCTCACCACGACCGCGCACGTGTGAGCGCGCCGCCGGGGAGTCAGGCGAGCGGCAGCCGCACGGTCACGATGAGGCCACCGTCCTCGCGCGGCGTGGCAATGACCGTTCCGCCGTGCGCGCCGACCACCGAGCGCACGATCGACAGGCCCAGGCCCGCGCCCTTGGACGACTCGATCCGGTCGGTGTTGAGCCGGCGGAACGGCTCGAACAGGCTCTGCACCTCGTAGGCGGGCACCACCGGCCCGGTGTTCTCCACCTGGCAGGTCGCCCAGCCGTCCAGGACTCCGGTGCGGACGACGACCATCCCGTCGTCGACGTTGTGCCGGATCGCGTTGTCGACGAGGTTCGAGACCAGGTGCTCGAGCAGCACCGGGTCCCCCACCGTCGGCGCCTCGGTGAGCTCCGGCTTGATGTCGATGTCCGGCCGGTCCGCCCGGCCGCCCGTCTTGAGGACCGTGGAGGCGACCTCGCCCAGGTCCACCTGGGTGCGGGTCGTCAGCTCGCGCTCGCTGCGGGCGAGGAGGAGCAGTCCCTCGATCAGGCGCTCGTGGCGGGCGTTGTTCGCCAGGAGCGTCTTGCCGACCGTCTTCATGTCCTCCGACGCCTCGGGGTCGGTGACCGCGACCTCCAGGAGCGTCCGGTTGATGGCGAGCGGCGTGCGCAGTTCGTGCGAGGCGTTGCTGACGAACCGGCGCTGCGTGTCGAACGCCTGGCTGAGGCGGTCGAGCATGGCGTCGAACGTGTCGGCCAGCTCCTTGATCTCGTCCTCGGGGCCCTGCAGGGCGATCCGCTGGTGCAGGGTGCTCTCGGAGAGCTTGCGCGCGGTGGCCGTGACCTTCTGCAGCGGCGCGAGCGCCCGGTCGGCGACGAACCAGCCGAGGGCCAGCGCGATCAGCCCGACGCCGAGCAGCGCGAACGCCGACTGCACGATCAGCCGGTGCTGCACCTCGTCGATGAAGGCCCGCCGGATCGCGTCCGCCTGCTGCTGCGTCAGCCCCGGCTCGGCCGACTGCACGCTGAACGGCAGGTTCTCCAGGATGTTGGTGACCAGGACGTACGCGACGGTCAGCAGCAGGAAGCCCGCGGCGAAGAACAGCCCGCCGTACAGCAGCGTGAGCCGCAGCCGCACGGTCATGCGGCGCGGCAGCGAGCCCGGCGAAGGGATCAAAGACGATACCCCGCGCCCGGAACGGTCTCGATGACCTGGGGCTCACCGAGCTTCTTGCGCAGCGTCATCATCGTCACCCGCACCACGTTGGTGAACGGGTCGATGTTCTCGTCCCAGGCCTTCTCCAGCAGGTGCTCGGCGCTGACGACGGTGCCCTGGGCCCGCATCAGCACCTCCAGGACGGCGAACTCCTTGGGCGTCAGGTCGACCGGGCGGCCGTCCCGGGTGACGGAGCGGCGCGCGGGGTCCAGCCGGACGCCGGCGCGCTCGAGCACGGGCGGCAGCGGCGGTGCGGAACGCCGGCTCAGCGCGCGGATCCGCGCGATCAGCTCGGCGAAGGCGAACGGCGTGGCGAGGTAGTCGTCGGCGCCGATCGACAGCCCCTCGACCTTGTCGTCCAGCTCACCGGCCGCGGTCAGCATGAGGACCCGCGCCGTGGCCCCGTCGGCGACGAGGCTCCGGCAGACCTCGTCGCCGTGGACCCGCGGCAGGTCGCGGTCCAGTACGACCACGTCGTAGTCGTTGACGCTGGTCCGCTCCAGCGCGCTGGCGCCGTCGTACGCGACGTCGACGGCCATCGCCTCGCGCCGTAGCCCGGTGGCGATGGTGTCGGCGAGTACGCGCTCGTCCTCGACGACCAGGACTCTCACCTGTTTCCACCCCCTGGAAGGCCACGCGCTGGACCGGCGGATCCAGTTATGTCACAGCGCGTGTAAGTCCCCGATAAGCCACGTCCAGGATATTCGGAGGTTTACCGCGAACACCGCCATGGGTAGGGGTGCCTGGCGACCCATTGAAAGGAGACCGCGTGGGCGAGTTGACGGCCACGATCCACCAGCGCCTGTCCGATGCGTACGTTTCGCTCCGGACAGCCCGCGACACGGGCGACGATCTCCTTGTCGACGCCCAACAGGCCGAGATCGACGACCTGCGGCGTACGGCCGCGGACCACGGGATCGACCTCCCGCGCTGCGACTGACCGTCCCGGCGCAGGCGAATTCAGCAGACGTACGGGGGCCCCGCACCGATCGGTGCGGGGCCTCGCGTACGCGGTGCGAAGGAGTCCTCCGTCAGCCGCCGGCGGCGCCGGACTCGTCGAGGAGGTCGTGCAGCGGGCCGAACAGGTCGGGCGCGGCGGCGATCGTGAGGTGGGCGCTCGGCGGGCGGCCGTTCAGACCGCCGACCGCCCCGCCGGCCTCCTGGACGATCAGCGCGCCGGCGGCGAAGTCCCAGATCTGGGGTCCCTGCTCGTAGTAGGCGTCGACACGGCCCGCGGCCACGGAGCACAGGTCCACGGCCGCCGAGCCGCCGCGCCGGATGTCGCGGACACGGGGCAGGATCCGGCGCAGGGACTCGGCCTGGCGGGCGCGGCGCTCGGCGGCGTACCCGAAGCCGGTCGCGACCAGCGCGTGGTCCAGGGAGACGCCGGTGTTGCACCGCAGCGGCCGGGTCGAGCCGTCCGCCCGCATGAGGTGGGAGCCCCGGCCCCGCGCGGCGGTGTACAGCTCGCCGCGGGCGGGGACGGCGACGACCCCGACCACGACCTCGCCGTCGACCTCGGCGGCGATGCTGACGGCCCAGTCGGGCAGGTCGTACAGGTAGTTGACCGTGCCGTCGATCGGGTCGACGATCCAGCGGACGCCGCTGGTCCCGCCGGTCTCACCGCCCTCCTCGCCGAGGAAGGCGTCACCCGGCCGGGCGGCCCGGATGCGGTCGACGATCAGCCGCTCGGACGCCTTGTCCATCTCGGTGACGACGTCGGTGGAGCTGCTCTTGGTGTATGCCACGCCGAGATCGGCCGGTCGCCGGTCGACGAGCATGACGCCGGCGACCTCCGCCGTGCTGATCGCCAGTTCCAACAGGTCCTGCGGGTCCTGCACGTTCCCCCCTCGCTGTTTCAGCTCGTGCGGCCGCGTACGGCCTCTTCGGCGCGGCGGCAGTGGCCCGCCGCGCAGTGGTCCGGGCGCGGTCCGAGGCCGCCCAGCGCGGGGCGTTCGGCGCCGTCGCGTTCGAGGAGCAGCTCACGGACCATCGCGACGAAGCGGGGATGGGTGCCCGGCGTGGCCGCCCGCTCGATCCGCAGGCCCAGGCGGCCGGCGAGCTCGGCCGCCTCGACGTCCAGGTCGTACTTGACCTCCATGTGGTCGGAGACGAAACCGACCGGCACGATGACCGCCGCGCGGACGCCCTCGCCGTGGAGCTCGGTGAGGTGGTCGAGGACGTCCGGCTCCAGCCACGGCACGCTGGGCGGGCCGCTGCGGCTCTGGTACACCAGGTCCCAGGGACGGCCCGCCCCCAGCGTCTCCGCGACGAGGGCGGAGATGTCGTTCAGCTCCGCGACGTAGTCCTCGCGGCCTGGCTGGGCCAGCGGCACGCTGTGCGCGGTGAAGACCAGGCGTGCGTCGTCGCGCAGGTCGGCGGGCAGCCGGCCGAGGGCGGCCCGGGTGTTCTCGATCACCGGCTCGACGAAGCCTGGGTGGTTGTAGTAGATGCGGAGCTTGTCCACCTCAGGGGCGTCCTCGACCTCGGCGCGGGCCCGGTCGATGTCCTCGAGGTACTGCCGGCAGCAGGAGTAGCCGCTGTAGGCGGAGGTCACGAACGCCGCCGCCCGGCGTACACCGTCGGCCTTCATCCGGCGCAGCGTGTCCGCGAGGAACGGGTGCCAGTTCCGGTTCCCCCAGTAGACCGGCAGGTCGACGCCGTTCGCGGCGAAGTCGGCCTCGATGGCGGCCTTGAGGTCGCGGCACTGCTGGTTGATGGGGCTGGCGCCGCCGAAGTGGTGGTAGTGCTCGGCCACGCTCTCGAGGCGGGCCCGCGGGACTCCCCGGCCCCGCGTGACGTTCTCCAGGAACGGCATGACGTCCTCGGGCCTCTCCGGCCCACCGAAGGACAGCAACAGCAGCGCGTCGTACGGCATGTCCACCATCCAACCAGCCGTACGACGCCGCCCGGCACGCCCCTTACGAATAACGCCGGGCGTACGCCTGGGACAGGGACAGGACGTTGTTCACGTACGCCTGCGAGTGGTTGTACGCCCAGATCGCCCGGGACAGGGCGGCGCCGCCGCGCCCCGCGCCGCCGGCGCAGAGGTACTTGGCCGCCGCGGGTACGGCGTCGTAGGGGTTCATGATGTCGGCCTTGCCGTCGCCGTCGCCATCGACGCCGTAGCTGCGCCAGGTGGCCGGCATGAACTGCATCGGGCCCAGCGCGCCGGCGCTCGACGGGCCGGTGTTGCGCCCGTGGTCGCTCTCGATCTGCCCGATCGCGGCGAGCACGGTCCACGACAGGCCGGGGCACAGATGGGCCGACTGCTGGTACAGCGCGAGGTACGTGCCGGGGCGTCCGGCCGAGGTCCGAGGCCGCTGCGCGGGCTGCTGTCCCTTCTGCGGCGTCGCGGACTGGTGCAGGTCGATGACCTGGCTGTGCGCGCCGACGAGCTTGCGCAGCCGCGAGCCGAGCCTCGTGAGGTCGGCGCCGGGCGCGTTGACGAGGAGGGCGAGGTCGTGGATCAGCCCGATCCTGTCGCCCGTCTCGCGTCCGACCAGCACGTTGATGCCGGGCAGCCCGAGTGGGCCGGAGCCGCCCATGGTGACGAACAGCTGCGTGCGGCCGGTCACCGGGTACTGCATCGACTCGCGGAGCCCGAACTGCTGCTGGACCTGGTCGGTGACGACGAACCGGCCCTGGGCGAGGGCGTTCCAGAGCCCGTCGTCCTTCGCGGTGCCCGGCGGGGTCCAGGCACGGAACGCCGACGGGTCGACGGCGAACATGTTCACCCGGCCGCCCTGCAGCTGTACCGCCCCGGCGTCGGCGGTGATCACGTCTCGTACGCGTTCGACCCGGCGGACCTTGCGCAGCTTCGCCGCGGTGACGGGATCGTCGGCGACGACGAGGAAGTCCGGGTCGACGACCCGCTTCAGCGCGGCGGGCTGCTCGGTGCTCGGCACGATCGTGGTGACGGGCCCGTCCTTCGCGCCGTGCCCCGGGGCCGCCGTGCCGTCGTCCTCCGGCGCCGGCGTCCTGGGCGCGGCGGTCACGACGTACACCGCGCCGCCGGCGGCGGTGGCGGTGGCGGCCAGCGCGATGGCCGCCACCGCGGCCGGGAGTCCTCTGCGCATGAAACGTCTCATCGCTACTCTTAACGGTTGGACCCGGACGGTGGTTACCCATCACTCGGAGAAGATCGACAGGCGCGGGCCGGCGGATGAGAATCATGTCGCCGCTCTTGCCGGACCCCGGCGAAACGTGAGTAAATCTCGTCTTATGCCCCCCGTAACACCTCAGACCTGGCGAAACTGGGCCGGTAACCAGCGAGCCACGCCCCGCCGCGTGGTCACGCCCCGGTCGGCCGCGGACGTCGTCACCGCCGTCGAGGCCGCCGCCGGCGCCGGTCTCACCGTCCGGATGACCGGCACCGGGCACTCGTTCACCGACGCCGCCGCGACCGAGGGCCTGCTGCTGCGGCCGGAGGGCCTCACGGAGCTGCGGTCGGTCGACACCGCCACCGGCCTCGTCACCGCCGAGGCGGGAATGCCGCTCAAGGTGCTCAACGAGCAGCTCGCCGCGCACGGCCTCGCGCTCGCCAACATGGGGGACATCCAGGAGCAGACCTTGGCCGGGGCGACGCAGACCGCCACCCACGGGACCGGCCGCGACGCCGCGGGCCTGGTATCCCAGATCGCCGGGCTCGAACTCGTCCTCGCCGACGGCAGCCTGGTGACCTGCTCCCGCGAGGAGCGGCCCGAGCTGTTCGACGCCGCGCGCGCCGGCCTCGGCGCGCTCGGGATCGTCACCGCGATCACCTGGCAGACGGTACCGGCGTTCCTGCTTCAGGCGCGGGAGGCACCGATGCGGTGGGACGAGGTCTTGGGGCGTCTCGAGGAGTTCGCCGTCGGCAACGAGCACTTCGAGTTCTACTGGTTCCCGCACACCGACGGCTGCCTGACCAAGCGCAACAACCGGGTGCCCGGCCCCGCCGAGCCGCTCGGGCGGTTCCGACACTGGCTGGACGACGAGTTCCTGTCCAACTCGGTGTTCGAGGTCGCCAACCGCGTCGCGCACCGCCTCCCCGCCACCATCCCCACGATCAACGGCGTGTCCACCCGGGCCCTCGGCGCCCGGACGTACACCGACGTGTCGTACAAGGTCTTCACCAGCCCGCGCCGGGTCCGCTTCAAGGAGCAGGAGTACGCGATCCCGCGCGAGGAGCTGGCCGGCGCGCTGCGCGAGGTCCGGGCGCTCATCGAACGCCGGAGCTGGCGGATCTCCTTCCCCATCGAGGTACGCCTGCTGCCGCCGGAGGACGCCTGGCTGTCCATGGCGTACGGGCGGGACAGCGCCTTCATCTCGATCCAGGTGTACCACGCCGCCCCGCACGAGGAGTACTTCCGCGGCGTGGAGGAGATCCTCACGCCGCTCGGCGGCCGTCCGCACTGGGGGAAGCTGCACACGCACGACGCGTCGTACCTGGAAGGGGCGTATCCCCGGTTCGGCGACTTCCTCGCGCTCCGCGACCGGCTCGACCCCGAACGCCGCTTCGCCAATCGCTACCTGACCCAGGTCCTCGGCGCGTGAAGGCCGTAGACTCCCTGGTGTCGCATCCCGCTCGCGCGGCGTGCTCCTCGACTCCGTTCCGACCGGTAACCGCGCAGACCTCCTGAACCATCAGCATCCACCGATCCCCCGGCCGCCTCCTCCGATCAGCGACCGCGTGAGCCACGCAAGAGGGACGGCATCACGCGGCAAAGGATCCACAAGAATCGTTAAGCCCCACGCCCCCGCGGCTTTCCAGCAGGCAAGCTGGGGCGACACTGCGGGAACTTGACAAGGATCACGTCGCGAGGGCGGCGATGTTCGGACATGCCGGGTACGGTGCTGGCGGGCAGGTGCGTCCTGACGCGAGACTGGTAGGACCTGGGGAAGGGCACGCATGCGCCCCGAGCCGCGTCGGACAGGGCACGAAAGGACACGCATGCAGGAGCTGCGCCTCGTCGCGGTCAGCGAGGACGGGTCGTACCTCGTCCTCGCCACCGCGGGACGGGGCACCCGGTTCACGCTGCCTATCGATGATCGGCTGCGCGCTGTGGTCCGTGGACATTTCTCCCGCCTCGGCCAGTACGAGATCGAAGTGGAGAGTCCCTTGCGTCCCAAGGAGATCCAGGCTCGCATCCGCGCTGGAGAGACCGCGGAGGAGATCGCCGAGACGGCCGGCATCCCAGTAGAGCGCGTCCGCTGGTTCGAGGGACCGGTTCTCCAGGAGCGCGAGTACATGGCGCAGCAGGCGCAGCGCGTGCCCATCCGCCGCCCCGGAGAGCCCTCGCCCGCCCCGGCCCTCGGCGAGATCGTCGAGGAGCGCCTCGGCCGGCGCGGCATCGACCTCGAAGAGGTCGAGTGGGACTCCCGCAAGTGCGAGGACTCCACCTGGCGGGTCAGCCTCGCCTTCTACTACGACGGCCGTCCCTACTCGGCGGAGTGGTCCTACGACCCGCGCCGCCGCCACCTCTCGGCCGTGAACGACGAGGCCGCGCGCCTGTCCTCGCTCGACGTCGAGGAGTCCTCCGACGACACGGTCACCCCGTTCCTGCCGCGCCGCGCCATGAAGGTCGTCGGTGACCCCGTCCGCGACGAGCCGCGCGGCCAGGCTCCGCCGCCCCCGCCCGCTCCGGTTCCCATGCCGGACCTGCGCGAAGAGCCGCCGGCCGAGCCGCCGGCCGTCCGGGACATCCCCAAGCCGGCCACCGACGAGCCGGCCGCGCTCGCCCCGCGTCCCCGTGAGGCCCGCCCGGAGGTCGTTGCCAGGCCGCAGGAACTGTCCGTCCCGAGGCCCGCCCCGGCCGCCGAGCGCCCGGCTCCCGCCCCCGAGCCCGCGAAGCCCGAGCCTGCCGCCCCGCCCGCCGCGGAGCAGGCCCCTGCCGCACAGCCCCCGGCCGAGCCGGCAGCGGCCGAGTCGGTCGAGTCGGCCGAATCTGCCGAATCGGAACCGGCCGCGTCGACGCGGCTGGAGGAGCCGAAGCGACCCGAGCAGCCGGATCGTACCGAGCGGGAGTCCGCCGCGGCCGAGCCGCCGGCTCCCCGGCCCGCCGCCTCGAAGCCGGCCGCGCAGAGTCCCGCCGCGCCCAAGCCGCGCGCCGCCGAACCGCCCGCCGCGGCCAAGCCCGCCGTGCCGAAACCCGCTCCGCCGAAGCCGGCTCCGGCTCCGAAGCCCGCCCCGGCCAAGCCGGCCGCCAAGCCGGCCGCGCAGAAGCCCGCCGACAAGCCGGCGGAGAAGGTCGCCGACCGTCCGGCGGCGGCCGCCACGGCGAAACCCGCCGCACCGCCCGCTCAGGAGAAGCGCCCACCGGCGCGGAAGCGGGCGCGGAGCAAGCGCGCCTCGGTTCCGTCCTGGGACGAGATCATGTTCGGCGCCCGCCGCCCCGAGTAACCAGGCGGGAAGCACCGTTCGCCCACGGCTTCCGCCACGGAGGTCACCGACATGGGCGGGTGATGGCGGTAGCTCACGTTGAGCCACTCCGCGCACTGCCGGGTACGCCCGCTCCGCGGGCGATGATCCCGGCGATCGAGACGCTGATGCGCGCCCGCTTCAAGCCGCCCGGGGCGTCGGCGTAGTGGCATGGGTAAGGTCGGCGAGCGCGATCCAGTCGGCCACCACCTCACGAACGTGGTCCTCGATGGGCAGGCCGACGACCGCGTGCACGCACGGTCGAAGGGAATCGGCATCTACGCGAACGGCACCAGCGGAAGCATGACCTATGAGGACGTGATCGTGCGCGTGAAGGACGGCTGGCGGATCAGCCACCGCAAGGTGCTCGCCCGCAGGTCTCCCCTGGGCGGCTGAGTCGTCAGCGATCACTGTCTCGCCCGCTTAGATCCGGTGGCCGGTGAGCCCGCGTCCCTCACGATCGCGAGCGAGCGGGACGCCGGTCAGAGGAGTTCCACGTGGTCTCGATAGGGGTCAAGCCTCGCGTCCATGACGTCGAGTTCGGTCACCAGCAGGTCGATGCTGTCCCACGGTAGGCAGCGAGCGGCCGCCCCCGTCCCAAGCTTTTGTGAGTCCACAGCCATCACGACGTGGTCCGATAGCTCGGCCATGAGCCTTTTGATCTCGCATTCTTCAGCGCTGAACTCGCTGGTGCCGAAGTGGGGATCGACCGCCGCAGCGGACAGGAAGGCTCGGGCGAATGAGAACTGCCTCAGGGCGAACGAGGCGACCGGGCCGATGAGGCTACCGGCGTTCGGGTCCTTCTGACCGCCCGTCAGGTAGGCATGCATCCGCGGGTCGCGACTCAGCGTAAGGAACGTCTCAATACCGTCGGTGACCACCGACAGGTTTTCGGCTGCCGGCATCGCTCCGGCGAGGACACAGAGGGTCGATGAGGCGTCCATGCAGATCCCCACCCCCCCGGAGGGCACCAGAGCAGACAGCTTGCGCGCGATCTGCTCCTTCGCCCGTCCAGCCCGGTGCTCGCGCGCCTCGAACGGCTGCGCTCCGCTGACCGCGCCGCCGCGAACGCGGCGAACCAGGCCCTCATCCTCCAGCGCCTGGAGATCCCGGCGGATCGTCATGGTACTGACCTCGAAACGGGCGGCCAGATCCTCGATGCGCATACTGCCGTTGGACGACAACAGGTCGGCCAGCGCCTGCCGCCTGCTTTCTAGATCCACGGTGCTCCTGACAACCATACGCCTCCGTTCACTGTCTTAGCCTGTCAAATATCACACAATCGATCTCGGCTGGACACTCCCTTAACCAAACCGAGACATGCCGGGACAGGCCGCCACCCTAGCCCGAGCACCCCCATTGAGCAGGTGACCAGGCCAACGTCGCCATGATCTCACCCGCGCACGACCGAAGAGATATGTAACGAATAGGTCACGAACCCTTGACGTGGGAATGTTTGTTCATGTGAAGTTCACACGAACAAACAGGTACGAGGTCTGGTTCGGTGACCCGGAGGGTGCTGGTCGGCCCACCGGAGCGCGCCGTCGAGGAGTCTCCCGATCCGGTGTCTTCTCGTCGACTCTCACCTCCTGGCTTCGCGTGTCCAGAGCTGCGCACGCACAAAGCCACCGGCCTTGGAGCAGGACATATCGCACACCGAGCCGCTAGGCCCGGGTCTGGAGATCAGTCGTGGCAGATGTTGCTTTGGAGTGTCGGGACCTCGCCAAGTCCTTCGGCGGCGTGCCCGTACTGAAGGGCGTCTCCCTCACTCTCGAAGCCGGCTCCGTGACCGCGCTGGCAGGAGAGAACGGCGCAGGCAAGTCGACGATGATGAAAATCGCCTCTGGCCAGGTGAAACCCGACCACGGTCAGGTCCTGATCGCTGGCGAGCCGCTCTCACAGGCCGATCCCCGGGCAGCGCACCGGCAGGGTGTTGCGATCATTCCCCAGGAACTCGCGCCCATCATGGACATGAAGGTCTACGAGAACCTCTTCATCGGCCGTGAGCTGCGCAGTCGAGCCGGCCTTCTCGACCGGCGCGCGATGGCACGCAAGGCGCGCGAGATTCTCGACGTCTTCGAGGTCGAGATCGATCCGCAGGCGACGATGCGGATGCTGCCGGTCGGACTCCGTCAACTGGTCGAGATCGCCAAGAGCACCAGCGGCGGGGCAAAAGTCCTGCTGTTGGACGAGCCGAGCTCCGCCATCTCCGACCGCGAGGTCGAACGGCTGTACACCGTGGTCGGCAAACTCCGCGAGCAGGGCGTCGCCATGCTCTACACCACCCACAAGATGGAAGAGATCCGCGCCCTCGCCGACCGGGTGGTCGTGCTGCGCGACGGGCGGCTGGTCACGGACCGGCCGCTCGCCGACATCAGCGATGACGACATCGTCCATGCGATGATCGGCCGTGAGCTCGAGGATCTCTTCCCCGTGCTTCACCCGCCCGGTGACGAGGTCGCCCTGCAGGTCAGCGGGCTCCACGTTCACGGCTATGAGCAGCCCGTGGAGCTGACGGTCCGCCGCGGCGAGATCTTGGGCCTGGCCGGGCTCGTGGGAGCGGGTCGGACAGAACTCCTTGAAGCGATATTCGGCATCCGCAAGAGCCTCGCGGGCACCATCACCGTCGCCGGAAAAGCCACCAAGCGCAATTCCCCGGCCGACTCGATCGGTCATGGGATGGCCCTTGTTCCAGAGGATCGCAAGGGATCCGGCGCCGTGCTGTCCATGAGCGTGCTGGACAACGGCTCGCTGCCCCGGCTCTCGAGCTTCACCCTGGCCGGATGGTTGCGGCAACGCGAACGTGCACGAACGGTCGGCAAGGCGATGGAGTCGGTCAAGCTGCGGAGCCGGGGGCTGTCGCAGCAGGTCGGAACGCTCTCCGGCGGCAACCAGCAGAAGGTGGTCCTGGCACGCTGGTTGACGGACGCGGTGAACATACTCCTTCTCGACGAACCCACCCGCGGCGTCGATGTCGGTGCTCGCAGCGAGATCTACCGCATCATCACCGAACTCGCGGCCTCCGGGATGGCCGTGGTCATGGCCTCGTCCGACATGCCCGAAATTCTCAGCCTCGCCCATCGTGCGCTCGTCATGCGCGAAGGTGCCGTCGCCGGCGAACTGAATCGCGAGGACCTGTCCTCACCCGACGTTCAAGACACCATCTTCCGACTCGCTGCAGGCCTGGAGCCCGGCTCTGCTTCGGGCCGCCCGCAGCCTCCGACCGACACCAAGGAGAACGGCCGATGACCACGCGACAGTCAGCTCCGGAGCGCACGGCGCCGGGCAGGGCGGCCGAGCAGATCGTGGCCTGGCGACCCTCGGGACCGTGGATCCGCGACCAGCTGATCCGCCACTCCATGGTAGTGGTGATGCTGCTGATCATCGCCTACTTCAGCTATCGAAGCGCGCGATTCGCCACCTTCGACAACGTTCAGACGATCGCCATCGCCGCGGCCCCCTTCGCCCTCATCGCATTGGGCCAGACACTGGTCATCCTCACCGGCGGAATCGACCTCTCGGTGGGGAGTGTCATCGCCCTCAGCGCGATGGCATCGGCCGCGACCGTCAAAGGCCACCCTGAGCGGCTGTGGCTGTCCGTCCTGGTCGCCGTGTTCGTCGGGCTCGCGGCGGGGGCGGTCAACGGCTTCCTGGTCTCCAAGGTCAACGTGCCACCGTTCATCGCCACCCTCGGCATGTTGACCACCGCCTCCGGACTGGCCTACGTCGTGGGACACGGTGCGCCGATCAACGGACTCCCCGCCACTTTCGGCAAAATCGCGAACAACGAGATCTTCGGCCTGCAGATCCCAGTGATCATCATGATCATCGGTATCCTCGCACTGGCTCTGATAATGAAGCGCACGTCCTATGGCATGCGGATCTACGCGGTGGGCGGAAACTCAGTCGCCGCCCAGATCGCCGGTGTCAAGACCACCCGAATCCTTTTCAGCGTCTACGCCATCAGCGGCCTGCTCGCCGGGCTTTCCGGCGTGATGCTGGCCTCGCGGGTCATCTCCGGCCCGCCCAACCTCGGTCAGGGATACGAGCTGGACGCCATCGCCGCTGTCGTCATCGGCGGGGCGAGCCTTATGGGTGGCCGAGGCAGTATCTGGGGCACGGCGCTCGGACTCTTCCTCATTCAGACCCTCAACAACGGACTGGACATCCTCGTGGTGCCCGCCTACTGGCAGAGCGTCATCAAGGGGGCGTTGATAGTCGTCGCCGTCGCCGTCGACGTCTGGTCCACCAAACGGCGGATCTGAGACCCCTGAATTCGATCAGGACGGGGTAGCGACCCGGTCCTTTCCCGACCACTTCCGAACAACCCACTGAGCAGTCTCACCCATCAATGGAGTTTCGATGCGCAACAAGATTGGTCGTGCTCTGGCCCTGGCTGCGGCAGGCACTGCGCTCCTGACCGCCACCGCGTGCGGTGCGGGAGACCCCAACAAGAACGCCGGCGGCGAAGGCAAGGGCGGAGGCAAGATCCGCATTGGCGTCAGCGTCTATGACATGTCCTCCTTCATCACCGCGGGCAAGGCAGGCATCGACGCCTACGCCAAGGCCAACAACATCGACGTTCTGTGGAACTCCGCCAACCTCGACGTCAGCACGCAGGCCAACCAGGTCGACCAGTACATCAATGCGGGCGTTGACGCGATCGTGGTCGTTCCGGTTCAAGCCGATTCCCTCGCCCCCCAGGTGGCAACGGCCAAGAAGAAGAAGATCCCCTTCCTCGCCGTCAACGCCGGTCTCAACAGCTCCGACCTGGCCGGCACCGTCCTGCCCAACGACGTCAAGGCCGGCGAACAAGAGATGCAGATGATGGCCGACAAGCTCGGCGGCAAGGGAAACATCGTCGTTCTTCAGGGCCCCTTGGGCCAGTCGGGTGAGCTGGACCGCACCAAGGGAATCCAGAACGTCCTGGCCAAGTACCCCAACATGAAGATCCTCGCCAAGGACACGGCCAACTGGAAGCGCGACGAGGCCGTCAACAAGATGAAGAACTGGCTCTCGAGCTTCGGCGGAAAGATCAACGGCATCGTCGCCGAGAACGACGACATGGGTCTCGGGGCTCTTCAGGCCACCCGTGAGGCCAACGTCAAGCTCCCGATCGTCGGGGTCGATGGCATCCAGGACGGCCTCAACGCCGTCAAGAGCGGAGACTTCATCGGCACCAACCTCCAGCACGGGACCGTCGAGCTGGCCACGGGCCTTGCCGTGGCCGCCAAGATCGCACGTGGTGAGAACGTCAACAAGAACCCCGTCTACCTGATGCCCGAGATCACTCCGGCCAACGTGGACACCTACATGGAACACGTCGTCACCAAGAAGGACGCCTTCCTGGCCACCCTCCCGGCGCTCATCGAGGCGAACCTCAAGTCCGGGGACATCGCCAACGAGAAGAGCTGACCGGATCAGCAGTCGTGTGAGGCCGTCCTCAGCACGGCCGGCCTCACACGACACGACCCCGAGTGTCGCGCAGCCAAGGAGAAGACCCTCATGACCACAATGCAGGCAGCGGTCCTTCGTGGGATCGAGGACCTGGCGATCGAAGAGCGCCCTGTGCCGGTGGCCGGACCCGGCGAGGTCCTGGTACAGATCAACGCGGTGGGCGTCTGCGGATCCGACGTCCATTACTACCAGCACGGTCGCATCGGAGATTTCGTCGTTGAGCGGCCCATGGTTCTCGGCCACGAGTCCGGAGGCGTCATCGTCGGCGTGGGCCCCGGTGTGGATGCCTCCCGGATCGGCCAGCGTGTCTCCGTCGAGCCGGGCGTTCCCGACCTCACCTGCCCTGAGTGCCTCGCTGGGCGATACAACCTGTGCCCCAGCATGAAATTCTTCGCGACACCACCGTTCGACGGATCTCTCGCGGAGTTCGTCACCGTGCACGAGGCATTCGCCCATCCGGTGCCGGACTCGATGTCGGACGACGCGGCTGCGCTGCTCGAGCCCCTGTCCGTGGGCGTCTGGGCGAGTCGCAAGGGACACGTGACCGCCGGCAGCCGGGTCCTGATCACGGGAGCCGGGCCGATCGGACTGGTCGCGACGCAGTGCGCCCGTGCCTTCGGTGCCACCGAAGTCGTCGTCGCCGACATCAACCCCCACCGTCTCAAGCTCGCCGAGGATCTGGGCGCGACCATGACCCTCAACGTCGCGGAGACGCCGCTGAGTGACGCGGGATTCGAACCGACCGTGCTTCTGGAGTGTTCCGGTCACCCGGGCGCCACGGCCGACGCGCTGCGGACCGTCGGCCCGGCCGGTCGCGCGGTGCTCGTAGGAATGGGCGGCGATGAGCTGCCATTGCCGCTGGGCTACCTGCAGAGTCGGGAGATCGAGGTCACGGGAACATTCCGGTACGCGAACACCTGGCCCACGGCCATCGCGCTCGCGGCCGCGGGAGCGGTCGACGTTGATGCCCTCGTCACCGGCCATTTCACCTTGGCGGACTCCGAGACCGCCCTGCTCGCCGGGGTGCGTGACCCCCGCGCCGTCAAGTCCATCATCAATCCGCAGCGCTGACCGGGAGACCAGCCCCCTCGGAACCTGTCTCGGACGACCGCGGGAGGAGGGGCCACGCTCGACACAAGGACTGATCATGACGCGTCTATATAACGACCCACACACCTTCACCGACGACATGCTCGCGGGCTTTCTGGACGTGCACCGGGACAGTGTCACCGGCGTACCGGGCGGAGTCGTTCGCAACACCGAGACACGTCCAGGAAAGGTCGCCGTCGTCGTCGGGGGTGGTTCGGGGCACTATCCCGCCTTCTGCGGCGTGGTCGGACAGGGGTTCGCCGACGGTGCCGTCGTCGGGAACATCTTCACCTCACCCTCTGCCCAGGACGCGTACTCCGTGGGCAAGGCGGCCGTTGGTACCGCCGGTCTGCTTTTCTCCACGGGCAACTACGCCGGGGACGTCATGAACTTCACGCTCGCCCAGGAGCGGTTGATCAATGAAGGGATCGACACCCGGGTCGTTTTCGTCACCGACGACGTCGCCAGCGCGCCGACGTCGGAGATGCACAAGCGTCGTGGAATCGCCGGTGACTTCGTCGTGTTCAAAGTCGCAGGTGCCGCCGCCGAAGAGGGTTATGACCTCGACTCAGTCGAACGGGTCGCACGTCACGCCAACGACCGGACCCGCACCCTGGGGGTTGCGTTCGCCGGTTGCACGATGCCCGGGGCAGACGCACCGCTCTTCACCGTTCCCCCTGGGCGGATGGGGGTCGGCCTGGGTATCCACGGCGAACCCGGCGTCGGCGAAGACGCGTTGCCGCGGGCCGCCGATCTGGCGCAGCGACTGGTGTCCGGCGTTCTGGCGGAGAAGCCTGCCGGATCCGGTAACAGGGTGACGGCACTGCTCAACGGGCTCGGGACGACGAAGTACGAAGAGCTCTTCGTCGTCTGGCGGAGCGTGGCCGGGCTCCTGGCGGATCAAGGCCTTGAGATCGTCGCTCCCGAGGTGGGTGAGCTCGTCACGAGCCTGGATATGGCCGGATGTTCTCTGACACTGGTCTTTCTCGATGATGAGCTGGAGCGGCTGTGGCTGGCGCCGGCGGACACGCCCGCGTACCGCAAGGGCCGCGTGGATGTCGCGAGCGCGGCTTCTGCCCGGCGTACCACGACGTCCGACGAGTCGACGACGACCGTGATCCGCCCCGGATCGGAAGAATCCCATGCCTGCGCGCGCACCATCGTTTCGGCGCTCGATGCCATGGCGTCGGCCATGGCCCAGGCGGAGGACGAGCTGGGGCGGATCGACGCGGTCGCCGGCGACGGCGACCACGGACGCGGGATGGTCAAGGGCACCTCCGCGGCGGTCGCCGCGGCGCGCGACGCGCTCAACGCCGGTAGCGGTGCCCAGTCGGTTCTGGAGGCCGCGGGGGACGCGTGGGCCGGAAAGGCGGGTGGTACGTCCGGAGTTCTCTGGGGCGCCATACTGCGTGGCATCGGCGAACGCCTCGGTGATGACGGTGAGGCGCCCTCTGCCTCGGACGTCGCGGACGCCGTGCAGACCGGTCTCCTGATGCTTCAGCGGCTGGGAAAGGCGCAGCTCGGGGACAAGACGATGGTCGACGCGTTCGCGCCGTTCACCGAGACTCTCGTCGAATGCGTCCGCTCGGGCACAGGCCTGCCGGCGGCTTGGCTGGAGGCCACCCGGGTGTGCGAGACCGCGGCACAGGCCACGGCCGACCTACGACCTCGCGTGGGTCGGGCACGACCTCTCGCCGAGCTGAGCATCGGCACCCCCGACGCGGGGGCGACGTCGTTCGCCCTGTGCGCCCATGCCGTCGCCGACGTGCTGAAGTACGGCCGCTGAGCTCCACACCTCCGCGGCAGAACACGAAAAGGGAAGGCGCCATGCCTGATAAGTGGCGAATCGTTATCGGTTGTGATGATGCCGGACTGGAGCACAAGAACGCCCTGAAGATCGACCTGGAGAATGACGACAGGGTCGGCGAGGTGATCGACATCGGAGTCCAAACCGAGGACACGACACCGTATCCGCACATCGCCATCGCGGCGGCACGAATGGTCGCCGCGGGTGAAGCCGATCGCGCGCTTCTGGTGTGCGGTACCGGATTGGGGGTCGCGATCAGCGCCAATAAGGTACCCGGTATCCGAGCGGTGACGGCGCATGACAGTTTCTCCGTCGAGCGCTCCGTACTGAGCAACAATGCCCAAATCCTGTGCTTCGGGCAGCGCGTCGTTGGCTTGGGGCTGGCCCGGCGCCTTGCGAGCGAGTGGCTCGGCTACCGCTTCGACGAGAACTCCAGCTCCGCGGCCAAGGTCCGGGTGCTCACGTCCTACGAGTCGTGTCACGGCCAGGCCGACGAGGCCGAGACGCTGCGGAAGGGCGAGGAACTGGTGCGCTCTTCCGTT
Organism: Actinoallomurus spadix; assembly: GCF_024055725.1. Taxonomy (GTDB): domain Bacteria; phylum Actinomycetota; class Actinomycetes; order Streptosporangiales; family Streptosporangiaceae; genus Actinoallomurus; species Actinoallomurus spadix. The sequence goes on from NZ_JAMXMX010000005.1 coordinate 233,853, forward strand.
CCCCTGACCACTGAACCGTGATCGAAGCAGGCCGATCCGATCGGCGACAAGGAGTAGAGGACATGGCATCCGAGAAGGCCCTTGACCTGAACTTCGGGCTCGACGGCAAGGTCGCGCTGGTGACCGGCGGCGCCTCGGGGATCGGCGCGGCGATCGCCGAAGCCTACGCGCTGAAAGGAGCCGAGGTCGCCGTCGTCGACATCAACGGCGAGGCTGCGAACGAGAAGGCACGTGAGCTCGGGCGCGGGAGCTCCGGCTTCGCCTGCGACGTTTCCGATCCCGGCACGGTCAGCGCAACGGCCACCGCCGTCCTGGAGAGGTTCGGCCGGATCGACATTCTGGTGAACAGCGCCGGCGTCGCGATCCTGGCCCCTGCCGAGGACTTGGAGTGCAGTGCCTTCGACAGGACGATCAGTATCAACCTGAAGGGCACCTTCCTCATGAGCCAGGCGGTCGGGCGGCACATGCTGCTCGCCGGCAGGGGAAAGATCATTAACCTGGCGTCACAGGCCGCCAGCGTCGCCCTGGACCAGCACGCCGCCTACTGTGCCTCCAAGTTCGGCGTGGTCGGCCTGTCGAAAGTGCTCGCCTCCGAATGGGCCGGCCGGGGAGTGACCGTTAACACGATCTCCCCCACCGTCGTCCTCACCGACCTCGGACGGAAGGCCTGGGAGGGGCCGAAGGGCGATGCGTTGAAGGCTCAGATCCCCACCGGGCGCTTCGCGTACCCGGAGGAGATCGCCGCAACGGCGCTGTTCCTCGCCTCGGACGGCTCGGACATGATCAACGGTGCGGACATTCTTGTCGACGGGGGCTACACGATCCGCTGACACCATCCCCGGGGCTGGAGGCCTTATTTGCCCGTGCGAGTCAGCGGACACCAGTCATCACGCCCATCCGCCGCGCTGGTCAGGCGCCTGACGGCCGGTCATCCGCGCCCGCTTACCGGCTCGGCCGGCAGGTGCTGGCGCGGGGCAAAGCCGTCTACGTCGAGCTGATCGCCTGGACGCCGACGGCGGAAGCGCTGACGAGAGCCTTCTCAGACGCCTGTCAGGGGCTATCAGGCGGATGTGCGTGGGATGTCAGGGGGGGCGAGGACAGTGAGGGTCGTACGCACATGGACCTCACGGAAGAAGACCCCCCATGACTTACGCGATCCAGGCAGAGGGCCTGGTGAAGCGGTTCGGCGAGACGGTCGCCCTGGACGGCGTGAGCCTGACGGCGCGCGCCGGGACCGTGCTCGGTGTGCTCGGCCCCAACGGGGCGGGCAAGACCACCGCCGTCCGCATCCTCGCCACCCTGCTGCGCCCCGATGAGGGCCGGGCGACCGTCGACGGCCACGACGTCGTACGGGAGGCCCATCAGGTCCGCCAGCTGATCGGGCTGACCGGGCAGTACGCGTCGGTCGACGAGATGCTGACCGGCACGGAGAATCTCGTCATGATCGGCCGGCTGCTCGGCCTGTCGCGGCCGGAGGCCAAGGCCCGCGCGGCCGAACTGCTGGAGCGGTTCGAGCTGTGGGACGCCCGCGACCGCCCGGCCAAGACCTACTCCGGCGGCATGCGCCGCCGGCTCGACCTGGCCGCCAGCCTGGTCGGGCGGCCGTCGGTGCTGTTCCTCGACGAGCCGACCACCGGCCTGGACCCGCACGCGCGCGGTGGCCTCTGGGACACCGTCCGCGGCCTGGTCGACGACGGTGTGACGGTGCTGCTGACCACGCAGTACCTCGAGGAGGCCGATCAGCTGGCGGACGAGATCGCGGTGATCGACAGCGGCCAGGTGATCGCGCACGGCACCCCTGACGAGCTCAAGACGCAGGTCGGCGGGCAGGTGCTCCAGGTACGACCGGTCGACGACCGGGACCGGGAGACGGTCGCCGGCCTGGTCAGCGTCGTGGTCGGTGACGGGATGCAGGTCGAGGGCGACCTGGTGACCGCGCCGGTGACCGACCCGGCCGTGCTGCCGACGATCGTCCGCCGACTCGACGACGCGGGCGTCCTGGTGGCCGAGTTGTCGCTGCGCAAGTCGACGCTGGACGAGGTCTTCCTCGCCCTCACCGGCCACCGCGCCGAGCCGACGGACACCCTCCCCGAACTCGTCGCCGAAGGGAGCCGGGCGTGACCGCCTCCACCGTCACCGCACCCCGTACGCTGTCCCGGCGCGTCAGCCCCGTCGCGACCCTGCGGCACACCGCGACGCTGGCCTGGCGCAGCCTGGTGCAGATCAAGCACAACCCGATGGAGCTGATCGACCTCAGCATCCAGCCGATCATGTTCGTGCTGCTGTTCACGTACGTCTTCGGCGGCCAGATGGCCGGTGGCCATCCGGTGCAGTACCTGCAGTTCGCGTTGCCGGGGATCATCGCGCAGAACGCCATGTTCGCCACCATGAACACCGGCTTCCTGCTGAACACCGACCTGACCAAGGGGGTGTTCGACCGGCTGCGCAGCCTGCCCATCGGGCGGATGTCGCCGCTGGCGGGCCGGATCGTCGCGGACACCGTCAAGCAGGCCTGGTCGATGGCGATCCTGCTCGCCGTGGGCATGATCATCGGTTTCCGCGTCAAGACCGATGTCGTCCACCTCGTCCTGGCGTTCCTGCTGCTCCTGGTGTTCGCGCTGGCCTTCTCCTGGATCGCGGTGCTGATCGGCGTCCTGGTGAGCGAGCCGGACAAGGTGATGATCTTCGGGTTCACGACGGTCTTCCCGCTCAGCTTCACGAGCAGCGCGTTCGCGCGGGTCGACACGATGCCTGGCTGGCTGCAGGCGTGGGTGAAGATCAACCCGGTGACGCATCTCGCCGACGCCACCCGCGGTCTCATCAACGGCGGCGCCATCGCATCACCGGTCCTGAAGTCGCTGCTGTGGGCGGCGGCCATCGCGGTCGTCTTCGCGCCCCTCGCGGTCCGCGCGCTGCGCCGCCGGGTGTGAGGACGGCACGCCTCGTATCGGCACTGGGGCCGCACGCCTCATACGGGCCCGCGTTCGCGCGGGCCCGTATGAGGCGTGCGGTCAGGCGGGCGGGGCCGCTGTTCCCCGGCGGCGGGCCGGCCGGTCGGTGAGCAGGTCGATGCCCAGGGCGTCCGCGACGTCCTCGAGCCGCATCGCGTGACCGCGCGCGTACGCCCGCGCGTACCGCTCGCCGCCGATCGCCTCCCGTACGGCGCGCTCGATCCGCGGCGGGTCCTCGAGCGACCGGTCCTCGGCGCCGCGGACGCCGACGGAGGCGCCGAGGAGCATCGCCGCGCGCTCGTGGTCACCGCTGCGGAGCGCGTGGTCGGCCAGGCCGACGAGTGCCTGCCCGACCACCGGGGCGTCGTGCGCCACGGACGCGTGCCGGAGCGCCTGGACATGCCGGGCCAGCGCCGCGCCGAGATCGCCCTCCATCGCGTGGAGCATCCCGAGCTGAGTGTTGATCATCGAGGCGAACTGCGGCGGTCCGCCCAGCGGCTCCCCGGGGAGGATGTTCTCGAGCGCGGCCCGTGCGACGTCGAGGTCACCGCGGCGCCGTGCCACGTCGGCGGTCGTGAAGCGGACGATGGCCACGTCCATCGGCGAGCCCCGGCGCTCGGCGCCCCGGAGCGCGGCGTCGAGTTCCGCGCGGGCCCGCTCGTCGTCCCCGAGCGCCGCGAAGGCCTGGGCCAGGCGGACGCGCAGGTGGCTGGACTCGTCGAAGCTCCCCAGCTCCAGCGAGTAGCGCAGGGCCTCCTCGATGTGGCCCATGGCGGAGACCGGATCGCCCTGCCACATGGTGACCTCGGCGAGCCCGGTCAGCGTCAGCGACATGCCCCAGCGCTCACCGAGGGCACGGAACCGGTCGAGCGCGGCGGTGAAATCGTCTCCGATGCGGGCGACACGGCCCAGGTTGATCAGCGCGTGCCCGCGCATCATCCCCGCGGCGGCCTGGAGCCACGGGTCACGTGCCTCCCGCAGGGCGTCCACCGCCGCGAGCGCGTCCTCGGTACGTCCATCGAACATCGCCAGGCCCAGCGGGGCGACGTGGAGCATGGGGTGCAGGTCGTCCGGCGGAATGTCCGCGCAGGCGTCCATCGCGGAGATGATCTTGCGCGACAGGTCCACGTCGTGTGCCATCGGGTCCTCATCGACCCTGCCGACCAGCCAGTACATCGTGGCCATCGCGTACGCGACGGCCGGTCCCCTGCCGGGCACGGCCAGGGCGTCCCGGGCGAGCTGCTGTCCTTCGACGCGCATTCCGCGCAGGAACCAGAACCAGCCCAGGGCCGCGACGTAGCGCAGGGCGAGCGCGGCGTCCTGTACCTCGATCGCCCAGCGCAGCGCCGAGTGGAGGTTGTCGTAATCGGCGGTGAGGCGGTCCAGCCACCGCAGCTGGTCACGGGTGCGCAGCCTGGGCTCGGCCGTCTCGGCCAGCCGGAGGAAGTGGTGCGCGTGCGCGCGGCGGATTCGCTGGGCCTCGCCGGCCTCGGACAGCCGTTCGGCGCCGTACGCCCGGATCGTCTCCAGGACGCGGTACCGCCCGATCGCGTCGGTGTCGACGAGCGACTTCTCGACCAGCCCGGTCAGCGGGTCGAGCACGTCGCCCCCGCAGACGTCCTCGATGCTCTCCAGAGTCGCGCCGCCCGCGAAGACCGACAGGCGCCGCAGCAGTACGCGTTCGGGCTCGCCGAGCAGTTCCCAGCTCCAGTCGACGACGGCGCGCAGGGTCTGGTGGCGGGGCAGGGCCGTACGGCTGCCGCCCGTCAGCAGGCGGAAACGGTCGTCGAGGCGGTCCGCGAGCTGCGCGGCGGTCATCGTACGGAGGCGGGCGGCGGCGAGTTCGATGGCGAGGGGCATGCCGTCCAGCCGGCGGCAGATGGCCAGTACCGCCGGCAGGTCGGCCGCGGGGTCGAAGCCGGGCCGCACCGCGGTGCCGCGCTCGGCGAAGAGGCGGACGGCGGGATAGCCCAGGACCTCCGGCAAGGAGGCGGCAGGGCCGGATTCGGTGGGAGGCCGGTGCGTCTCCGCCGGGTCTTCGGGCGGGAAGGCGAGCGGCGGCACCGGCCACAGGCTCTCGCCGATGATGCCGAGCGCCTCCCGGCTGGTCGCGAGAACGCGCACGCCGGGGCAGTCGGCGAGCACCCGGTCCACGAGGCGGGCGCAGGAGTCGATCAGGTGCTCGCAGTTGTCGAGCAGGATCAGCAGCCGCTCGTCCGCCAGCGCGGCGACGAGCCGCTCGACCGGTTCGACGCTGGTCGGCGCGGACCCGCGCACCCCGGCGGTCAGGGCGGCCTCCCGGAGCCCGAGCGCGCTCAGCAGCGCCTGCGGGACCTCTCCCGGGTCGCCGACTCCGGCGAGCTCGACGAGCCAGACGCCGCCGGGCATGCGCTCGGTCAGGCCCGCGGCCGCCTCGACGGCCAGCCGGGTCTTGCCGGCTCCGCCGGGCCCGGTGAGGGTGACGAGGCGGTTCTCCTCGAGGAGCTTGCCGACGCGGGCGATCTCCTCCTCGCGGCCGATGAAGCTCGTCAGCCGGGAGGGCAGGTTGTGGCGGCCCCGTGACCGGGCGGGGGCCTGCTCGCCGCGGAGCACGGCGAGATGGGCGGTGCGCAGCTCTGGCGACGGGTCGACGCCGAGCTCTTCGGCGAGGGTGCGGCGGGCGTCCTCGAAGGTGGCGAGCGCGTCGGCCTGACGGCCGGCGGCGCACAGGGCCCGCATGTACTGCCCGCGCAGGCGCTCCCGGAGGGGATGCGCGGCGACCAGCGCCTCCAGCTCCGCGGGATCGGCACGGCCGAGCGTCAGCAGCACCTCGGCGTGGTCCTCGATCGCGGCGAGACGCTGCTCGGTGAGCCGGGAGACGTGGCCCCGCGCGAAGTCGGTGTCGGCGACGTCGGCGAGGGGCGTACCCCGCCAGAGGCTCAGGGCCGCGGCCAGGGTGTCCGCCGCGCGCGCCGGGTCGTCGTGCAGCAGGCGCCGTCCGTCGGCGACGAGCCGGTCGAAGCGCCGGATGTCGACCACGTCGTCCTCGACGACCAGGCGGTATCCCGCGGGCCGGGAGTCGATCACCGCGGTGGGCAGGGTCCTGCGCAGCCGGGAGACCAGCGACTGCAGGGCGTTCGGGGCTCCGGCCGGCGGGTCGCCGTCCCACACTCCGGCGACGAGCCGGTCGGCGGTCAGGACCCGGGGGGCCTCGAGGGCCAGCAGGATGAGGAGCGCGCGCAGGCGGGCGCCGCCCACCTCGACCGGGCGTCCGGTGTCATCGGTGACCTCGAGAGGGCCGAGCAACGAGATCCGCACGGGTCGATCCTCTCCTGTCCGCCCGGGTGAGCGCCCCAGTTTTTCCGGCCTATGCGAGATATATCTCGATGAGTCTCGCATAAAAACGGCGGGCCGGCCTCCCGGCCGGCCCGCCATCGGTCCGGAGAGGACCGGGAGCCACGGATCAGGCCGCGCGATCCTGCCCGCTGGCCAGCTCGAACTCCGCGCGCGGCCGCTCGATCCCGTTCAGGGACACCGTCTCGCGGCGGAAGAAGAGCGCGAGCGTCCAGTCGGCCACCACGCGCACTTTGCGGTTGAGGGTGGGCACCCGCGACAGGTGGTACGTCCGGTGCATGAACCAGGCGGCGAACCCGCGCAGCTTCACGCCGTAGACGTGCGCCACGCCCCGGTACAGGCCGAGACTGGCGACCGACCCGGCGTAGGAGTGGCGGTAGGCCGTGCGCTCCCCGCCGCGAAGGGTCGCCACGATGTTGTCGGCGAGCCGCCTGGCCTGGCGCACGGCGTGCTGGGCGTTGGGCGCGCAGAACTCACCGGGACGGGTCAGGTCCGGGACGGCTCCGCAGTCGCCGGCCACGAAGGCGTCGTCGGCGCCCTCCACGGTGAGGTACTCGGTGGCCACGATGCGGCCCTGGCGGTCCAGGGGCAGGTCGGTGGAACGGTTGAGCGGGTTCGGCTTGACGCCGGCGGTCCACACGAGCGTGCCGGCCTCGAACTCCGTCCCGTCGTCCAGCACGACGCGGCGGTCGACCGCCGACGTGAGGCGCGTGTTCAGCCGTACGTCGATGCCCCGGCGGCGCAGCTCCTCCACCGTGTAGCGGCCCATCCGGTCGCCGACCTCCGGCAGGATCCGGTCGCTGGCCTCGACGAGCACCCAGCGCATGTCCTGCGGGCGGAGGTCCGGGTGGTACTTCAGCGCGCCGCGCGCCATGTCCTCCAGCTCGGCCAGCGCCTCGACGCCGGCGAAGCCGCCGCCGACGAAGACGAAGGTCAGAGCGCGGCGGCGCACCGCCTCGTCGTCGGTGGAGGCCGCCGCGTCGATCCGCGCGAGCACGTGGTTGCGCAGGTGGATGGCCTCGGCGACGTTCTTGAACCCGATGCCGTGCTCGGCCAGGCCGGGGATCGGGAGCGTGCGGGAGACCGATCCCGGCGCCATCACCAGGTAGTCGTATGAGATCTCGGTCGCCGGGCCGGACACCGGGCGCACCGTCGCCACGTGGTGGGCGTGGTCGACGGAGACGACCCGTCCGTTGAGGACGCGCGCCTTCGGCAGGACCCGGCGCAGCGGGACGACGACGTGGCGCGCCTCGATGTGGCCGGCGGCCACCTCGGGGAGGAACGGCTGGTAGGTCATGAACGACTGCGGGTCGACGATCGTGATCGTCGCCTCGCCCGACCGCAGGCGCCGCTGGAGGCGCAGCGCGGTGTACATGCCGACGTAACCGCCGCCGACGATGAGGATGTGGGGAGTGGTCCGGCTCGTGTTCGGGCTCGTGGCCACGGGGTGCGCTCCTCGCTAGACTTGTGAATACATTCACAAGCTACCGCATCCAGCGGCGGATGCCAGCGATTGATCGCGTTAAGAATCGCGAAAGTTCCTGTTACACCAAACGAACAGCCTGGTTCCGCCATGAAGACCGCCGTGTCTTCCGGCGAAGCCGACGCGCGACATTCCTTCCGACAACGGCCGCCGCCCGGTGCGGGGCGGTCGAGACGGCATCGCCCTCCGGACCGCTCTAGGGTGAGCCGCAGCCCGGTGTCGGTCCGGACGGCGCATCGAGGAGCCGCGGGCCCCCGATGCGCCGAATACGCGGACACCCGCCGGGCGCGGCGTACGATCGTCCCCCGGGAGCTGTGTATCGATGATGACCACGTTGTGGCGGCCGGTGTGCCTGGCCGTCGTCGGGCTGCTGTCCCTCACGGGCTGCAGTCTCTTCGGGCAGAACAAACTCGTGCGCGGCAGCGTGCCGGACTCGATCACGGTGACCAGTCCGGCGTTCCGCGACGGCGCACCGATGCCCGTTCGCTTCGCCTGCCCGCAGTACGGCGGCCGGTCCAGGACGCCGCCGCTGCGCTGGTCCGTCGCGCAGAGCGGCGTCGGCTCCCTCGCACTCGTCATCGACGACCCGGACTCCCCCAGCGGCGCGTACGTCCACTGGGTGCTGTACAACATCGACGCCACGGCGGCCGAGCTTCTGGAGAACACCGTCCCGCCGCACGCCGAGCAGGCAGTCAACACCGCCCAGAAGGTCGGGTACGCCCCGCCCTGCCCGCCGAAGGGGGAGGTGCACAAGTACCGCTTCACGCTCTACGCGCTGAAGTCCAGGGTGCCCCTGCGCAACGGCGCGAGTCTCGGCGACGCCCTCGCCGCGATCGCCTCCCGTACGATCGCCCGGGGCCGGATGACCGCGATCTTCCAGGGAGCGGTGGTGAAGTCCTGAGGGACTCGGCCGAACGCGCCGCAGGTGAGCGCCGTGCAGCGGAAGGTCGGCACGGGTTCGTGGCACCAGCGGGCCGTAAGGCAAGTAGTGTGAATGTAGATCTGTGCGAACCGTATGACAAGGGTCATAGCGGTCGGCGACAATCGGTCTAGCTCCTTGGGGGCCCCGGTGCCGGTGATCATGGGAAAAGGTCCCCGCGTCGGCGTCGACCGCTAGACCATGGCGTTGGGTGGTAGCTATGTGGGGTCTGATCGTTGTCCTCGGCTTGGTCGCGGTCGTCATCCTCGTCGGGGTGCTCGTCGCCCTCGGCATGAGGGCGAGCCGCGCCGGAGACGAAGACGACTGGATGTCCGACGAGGAGCAGCCTCGGGGCCGCCGCGCCGGCAGATCCCGTGGCCGCCACGACCAGGACGACGAGGCGGTGGAGGAGGCCTACGGCGGCGGCGACATGCGCGTCGCCGGTGCCCCGCTCGCCCAGCAGCACCAGTTGCCCGCCGCGCCGATCGCCGGTCCCGGCGCCGGTCCGGCCCAGTTGCCGGCCCCGGTCCCCGCGGCACCCCCGGGCAGCCGGAACAGCGACGAGATGGACGACGACGAGTACTGGTCGACCATCACCTTCGACAAGCCGAAGTTCCCCTGGCGGCAGGACGCCGGGCAGCCGTCCGAGGCACGGGGGCAGGACCCCCTGGCCCATCAGGACGCGGCCCGCCCCGAGCCCACGCCGCTCGCGGGCCCGCAGCCGCAGGGCATGCCCCTCGCGGGGCAGTCCCCGCACGGCGGCCCGATCGACTCCCCGGCACCGCCGACCCGGCCACAGCCGGCCGTCCCGGCCCTCGACACGCCGTCGACGCCGCCCGGACCGCTCGACGTCCCGTCGTCGCTGCCGTCCGCGCTGGACCTCCCGTCCTCCGACCGGGTCGCCGAGACCGTGGCCGGCGACGAGATCCCGGCGTACGGCTCGACCGACCAGATCGGCGGCTTCGGCACGTCCGGCTATCCGAGCGAGCCGTCCTACACCTCCGAGTCGCCGACCTACCTCTCGGAGACGCCGTCGTACTCCTCGGACACGCCGTCGTACTCCTCGGAGACGCCGTCGTACTCCTCGGACACGCCGTCGTACTCGTCCGAGTCGCCGTCGTACACCTCGGAGTCGCCGTCCTACTCCTCCGAGCACTCCTACGGCGGCGACCGCCCGTACGGCGACGACCCGCTGAACACAGGCGAACGCCCGACGTACGGCGCCGGATCCCCCTCCGCGCCGGCTCCCTCCCCCGTACCGCCAGCCTCCTCGCCTCTGAGCACCCCGTCGCCCCTCGGCTCCCCGTCGATCAGCGGCAGCGATGACGGCCCCGCCGTGCCGTCGGTCGACGAGCTGCTGGCCAAGATCCAGCGGCAGCGCGCCGGAGGCGGCGACGCGGAGCCGGAGGGTTCCGCCCCGGCCGCACCGGGCTCCGGTTCCACCGGTTTCGACCCGCTCACCGACCCGCTGGACACCGGGGAGCGCTCGTACCGCCCGTCGTCCGGCGGCTCGTCCACCAGCGGAGGCTGGTCGCCCGGTTCCTACGGCTCGTCCGACTCCTACGGCAGCGGCGAGTCCGGCGACTCCTACGGCTCCTCGACGAGCGGCTCGTACGGGTCCGACCCGCTGTCGGGCGGCTACACCCCGACCGGCGGCTACAACACCTCCTCCTACGACAGCGGTTACGGCTCCTCGCCGTCCTCCCCGGCCTACGGGGACTCGTCGTCGTCGTACGGCTCGGGCTCGGGGAGCCAGGACGACCCGCTCGGCGGCGGGTACACCGGCTCGTCGCCGGACTCGCTCGGTTCCTACGGCGGCACGTCCACCGGTGGTTACTCGAGCACGGGCGGTTACTCGACGTCCGGATCGTCCTACGGCGGCCCGGCCTACCCCGGGTCCGCCACGCCAGGGTCCGGTCAGCCGTCCGAGGACGCCAACACGACGCAGGCCTACCCGAGCAGCCCGTACGGCACCTCGTACGGCGACCGGAAGAACGACGACAAACGTCCCGAGGACTGGGGCTACGGCGACCATCGCGGAAGCTGAGGCCCGCCGCCCGGCGTGACCGTGGGCTCCGTGGTTCGATACGAACCACGGAGCCCTTCTTCTTCCCCGGGAGCGGTTTCCTCCTCCCGGACAGTCCCGCGGGAGAAACGTCCACCGCGGGATATAAGAATCCGCGGGCGAATGCGCGTTCGATTGCTTGGCAACCGTTTGACCGTTCATATCACGCTGCGTGAATCTCTCCTACGCGATCCGTACACACTCAGCGACCCAGGAGGTCAACGATGCCCCTTAGATTCGTCGGAATCGACCCGAGCACCAACGGGGATAACTGCCCCACCGTGTGGGTGGACGAGAAGACCAGCGAGATCGTCATCCAAGGATGGACCGCGGACCCCGATACTCGGAGGGAATGCCTGGCGACCGGCCCGATACCCGACCACGAGACGGTGCTGCGGCTACCGGCGCGGATGGCACCGATCCTGAAGGAGGCGTGCGATGTCGCCGGAGGTCCCATCGTTCAATGACCTGCTGGCCGAATGTGACGAGTCGGCCGTCCATCTGGAGATGCGGGACGGCTACACGCCCGGTGATCCCGTCTACCTCGACTGGCGGGCGGGGCGCCGGATCGACGGGCCGGAGCGCTATCCCGAATGGTTCGCGCTCGTCCGGACCACCGTCGCCCGGGGTGTCCGGATGCGGCGCGTCCGCATCGTGTCGGAACCCCTGGCGGACTTCATCCGTTTCGAGTACGACGTAACGGGAGGACTGAACGTCGCGGCCGGCGAGCAGGTGCGGTGGCTGCCTCGCCGGCAGGCCTCGGACATTGCCCTACCGGGCAATGACTTCTGGGTGTTCGACGGCCGGATCGTACGATTCGGCTACTTCGCCGGAGACGGGGACTTCGTCGGCCACGACGTCTGGGAGGATCCTGACGTGGTGAAGCTATGCACCTCCGCCTTCGAGGCGGCCTGGGAACGCGGGGTCGATCACTATGACTATCGCCCCGCCTGAGCGCCCCCGGCCCTCGCGGGGGGCCGCGGCCACGACATCGCCGTCCTCGTCCGTCCAGGCGGCCCGCCAGGCCCTCGCCGACCGGCTCCGGGAGATCAGGGTCGACGCCGGACTGACCGCCAAGGCGCTCGCCGCCGCCGCCGCGTGGGACCGCACCAAGGTCTCCAAGATCGAGCACGCCTCCCGGCCGCCTTCCGCGGACGACATCCGCCGCTGGTGCGCCGTATGCCAGGCCGAGGACCAGGTACCCGACCTCGTGGCCTCCCTGCGAACCGTCGAGGGCGCCTACGTCGAGTGGCGGCGCCTGCAGCGCACCGGCCTGCGCCGGCTCCAGGAGTCACGCGTCCCGCTGTACGAGCGGACCCGCAGCTTCCGCGTCTACTGTTCCCAGGTCGTGCCCGGGCTGTTCCAGACGCCCGCCTACGCCGGGGCGCTCCTGTCGGCCATCACGACGTTCCACGGCACCCCGAACGACGTCGAGGAGGCGGTGGCCGCCCGGATGTCCCGCTCGCACGTCGTACGGGACGGCGCGCACCGGTTCGCCGTGCTCGTCGAGGAGTCCGTGCTCCGCTACCAGGTCGGCGGTCCCGACACGATGGCCGGGCAGTTGCACCACCTCCTGGACGTCATGGCGCTGCCGTCGGTGTCCCTCGGTGTCATCCCCTTCGACCACGGCGGCCGCCGGATGTGGACCTTGGAGGGCTTCAACATCTTCGACTCCGTCCAGGTCTCGGTCGAGCTGCTGTCGGCCGCGGTGACGGTCACGACGCCGGGCGAGGTGGACCTGTACGTCAAGGCGTTCACCGAGCTGTCCGCGATGGCGGTCTTCGGCACGGCGGCGCGGGCGCTCATCACCTCCGCGATCGACGCCCTCGACTGAGCTCCCGGCGGCGTGTGCGGCCCCGCGGCACCGCGCCGGACGCATGCCGACCCGGAACGCCCTGAGTGTGTGCCACACTCGGGCACACTTCTCGCCCGCGGTCGGCCGGGCGCCTTAACGTCACGGCAGGCGGCCGTTCATCCCGCGCGATGAGGAGACGTACATGGGCGAGGAGACCGTCACCGGGTTAGTCGTCCGGCACCTGCGAGAGCTGCGAGGCGCGCTCGACCAGGCCGGTTTCGAGACCACTCTCGATCACCCCCACGGCGCGACGCCGTACCTCCGGGCGACCAACCGGCACGCGCCTGTCATGTCGGAGACGATCCGGTGCGAGCACCACATCGTCGACGGCGACGCGTACTGGTTCTTCTACTCCTGGGGCCAGCCCATCTGCCCGGCGGCCGACAAGGTCTTAGCGGCCCGCGAGATCAGCCGTGTCATCGGGAACCGGGCCGCTCGCCTCCGGACGGACCCATGAGCGAGTGGATCACGAGCACCGCGCCCTTGGTCCCTCCCCCGACGAAGGAGGGCGCATGAGCTATGACCAGGAGCTCTCGGAGTTCCGGCAGATCCTCGACGAGATGCCCGTGGTCGGCCATATCCGCCGGGACGCCGAGCTCGCCGAGCTGCACCGGCTGATCGGACGATACCCCGCCGAGGCGCGGGAGATCTGCGCGAAGTTCGACGGCGCGTTCGACAAGCCCGCGTGAGCGAGCGCCGGCCGCTCGCGCGTACGGACCGGGCCGCGGTGGCGGTGACCACGCCCCCGCCATCGCGGCCTGACCCAGCTCCGGGCCCTCCGGCCGGGCCCCGTGAAAGTTTCATTGGTAAGGCTCGGTAAATCGACCTGTCAGGTTAAGATCATCGCAAGGTGCGCTCCCACCGTCCGTTCTGTCCCCGCGAGACGGAGAAACGCGCATGCACCACCAAGGTCACCTCTCCCGCCGGGCGCTCCGTGCCCTGACCCTGCTGTCGGCCGCCGTGCTCTTCCTGATCCCCTGGGCCGACGCCGCCTTCGCCCACGGCTCGGTCGTCGACCCCGCCTCCCGCAACTACGGCTGCTGGCAGCGCTGGGGAAGCGACTTCCAGAACCCCGCCATGCAGCAGCAGGACCCGATGTGCTGGCAGGCGTGGCAGGACAACCCGAACGCCATGTGGAACTGGAACGGCCTCTACCGCAACGGCCTCGGCGGCAACTTCCAGGCAGGCCTGCCGGACGGGCAGCTCTGCAGCGGCGGCCTCACCGAGAGCGGGCGGTACCGCTCCATGGACGTCCCCGGCGCGTGGAAGACGACCGACGTCCACAGCACCTTCTCGGTCCACCTGATGGACCAGGCCAGGCATGGCGCCGACTACCTCCTCGTCTACGTCACCCGCCAGGGGTACAACGCCCTCACCCAGCCGCTGCGCTGGAGCGACCTGGAACTGATCCGCAAGACCGGCAAGTACGCGCCGGGCAGCGACTACGTCGTCGACAACCTCAGCGCTCCCGGCCGTACGGGCCGTCACGTCGTCTTCACGATCTGGCAGGCCTCGCACATGGACCAGGCGTTCTTCTTCTGCAGCGACGTCAACTTCAGCTGATCCTCGCCTCCCGGCCGCGGGTCACCGCCTCCGGCTCCGACCCGCGGCCGGTCCCCTCCCGTCCAGTCTCCGGCGGGGCGCCCGGAAAATGAGCGATCGCAGGGGTCCGCTCCGGCAAGATCCGCCGTAGCATCACGAATGTGATCCGCACGCCTGGAGACGACGCGATGCTCCTCGCCCTCAGCGACCTTCACGTCTCCTACACGGAGAACCGGAAGCTCGTCGAGTTACTGCGCCCGGGTTCCGATGACGACTGGCTGCTCATCGCCGGCGACGTCGGCGAGTCGATCGACGACATCGTCTGGGCGCTCGACACCCTGCGACGACGCTTCGCGAAGGTCGTATGGGCGCCCGGCAACCATGAGCTGTGGACACGCCGGGACGACGCCTCCGCGCTGCGCGGCGAGGCCAAGTACTCGCGGATCGTCGAACTGTGCCAGGCCATGGGCGTCCTCACGCCGGAGGACCCGTACCCGGTCTGGCGGGGCCCCGGCGGCCCGGCCGTCATCGCGCCGCTCTTCCTCCTGTACGACTACACGTTCCGCCCCGACGGCGTCACCACCCAGGAGGCCGCGCTCGCGCAGGCGTACAAAGAGGGCGTCGTCTGCACCGACGAGTTCCTCCTGCACCCGGACCCGTACCCCACCCGCGAGGCGTGGTGCCGGGCCCGGCTCGCGGCGACCGAGCAGCGCCTGGCGGCGCTGGACCCCGAGCTGCCGACCGTCCTGGTGAACCACTATCCCCTCGTCCGGGAACCGACCCGAATCCTGCGCTACCCGGTGTTCGCCCAGTGGTGCGGCACCGAGCACACCGCCGACTGGCACCTGCGCTTCCGGGCGGCCGTGGCCGTCTACGGCCACCTGCACATCCCGCGGACCACCTATCACGACGGCGTGCGCTTCGAGGAGGTCTCGGTGGGTTACCCCCGCGAATGGCAGAAACGCCCGGCGCCACCCGCCCTGCGGCAGATCCTCCCGACGCCGTGATCGAGGAGTTGCTGCCGCCGGAGGCGGTGGGTGAGGAGGCGTACGAGGACGCGCCCGCGACGACGCTGTTCCCCGAAGAGGAGGCACTACTCGTCCGCGCCGTCGACAAACGCCGCAGGGAGTTCACCACCGTACGGGCGTGCGCGCGGGCGGCCTTCGCCCGGCTCGGCGTCCCCGCCGCACCCCTCCTTCCCGGCGAACGCGGCGCCCCCACCTGGCCCGAAGGGCTCGTGGGCAGCATGACCCACTGCGACGGCTACCGGGCGTCCGCGATCGGCCGGTCCCGCGACCTCCTGACCATCGGCATCGACGCCGAGCCGAACGGCCCGCTCCCCGACGGCGTCCTCGAACACGTCTCCCGTCCCGAGGAGCGCGTCTGGCTGGCCGACCTGCGCACCGCCGAACCCGGCGTGCACTGGGACCGGCTGCTGTTCAGCGCGAAGGAATCGGTCTACAAGGCATGGTTCCCTCTGACCCGGTGCTGGCTCGACTTCGAGGAGGCGAGC
The DNA here is from genome assembly GCF_024055725.1 of Actinoallomurus spadix. Lineage (GTDB taxonomy): Bacteria > Actinomycetota > Actinomycetes > Streptosporangiales > Streptosporangiaceae > Actinoallomurus > Actinoallomurus spadix. The sequence goes on from NZ_JAMXMX010000005.1 coordinate 249,514, forward strand.
ATCACCGTGAACCCGGAGGCCGGAACCTTCACCGCCGCGCTCACCGTCCCTCCCCCGCAGGTCGACGGCCGGCCGCTGACGGGCTTCACCGGCCGCTGGCTCGCCCGCAAGGGCCTGGTCCTCACCGCCATCTCCGTCCCCCGCTCCCCCTCCTGACCCGTGGCCCGGTGCCGCCTCTGCCGCCGTCGTTGACTGGTCGCCGCCGCTGTGGCCTATCGAATGACCGAACAGCCGGATTCGTCGCGCCGATGGCGGCGGCAAAGTGAGGTGCGACCGGTACCGCCGGGCGGCCGGGCCGTTCGATCATCGAGGCATGACGCCGAATCTTCTGGAGCGGGCGGGTGAGCTGTGGGCGAGCCTGGCCGGGGTGCCGGTCGCCTTCCCTCCGTGTGGGGACGTCAGGGTCGTCGCCTCGCCCGAGTCGCGGATGTGCCCCCCGCGCTGGGCGGGCATCGTCGCATTGGGGGGAGGCGTCCTCGCCACCGTGCCGGCACCCGGCCTGATCGAGCCGGTGCGGTCCGCACTGCTCGGCCTCGGTCAGGAAGCCGACCTCGAGCCGGCCCGGCTCCGGTCGGCGCTGCCCGTCATGGAGGCTCTCGGCCCGGCGACGTTGGCGTACCTCGACGGCTCCGACTTCACCGCGGTTCACAGGGACGCCGGGATCGACGTCCTCCCGCCGGGCCACCAAGACGTCCGCAGGTTCCTGGCCTCCGCCGTCGCACACGACTCGGAGGAGAGCGGACTGGCCGATGTCACCTCGGCCACCTTCGTCATCCGGCGGGGCCGCGAGGTGATCGCCGCCTCGGGGTACCGGCCCTGGGCGGGGATCGCGGCGCAGCTGTCGGTCCTGACCGCCCCCGAGCACCGCGGCCACGGCCTGGCGCGGATCGTCGCCTCGAAGGCGGTGGCCGACGCGTCCGCGAGGGGCCTGTTGCCGCAGTGGAGGGCACGCTTCGAACCGTCACTGCGGGTCGCGCGGGCCCTGGGTTTCCGCGTCGTGGGCGCCCAGCTCAGCATCCGGCTCACCACCGAAGCCGTGTGACTCACCGCTCGCGCCGTAACACCCTGAGAGACGAGCACGCGGGTACCCTACTCGCGGACGGCCTCCGCTCGCCGCAGCCGGTTCTCGCCGCTGACTGCGTGCCGCCCCTGCTGACTGCTTGCCGTCGCCGTTGACTGGTTGCCGTCGCCGTTGACTGGTTGCCGCCGCTCTGGCCCATCAGATGGCCGAACAGTCGGATTCGTCGCGTCAATGGCGACGGCAAAGTGAGGCGCGGCCGGTACCGTCGGGCGACCTGCGGCCTGTTTCCTGGAGCGGGCGCGTGAGAGGGGGCGCGATCCGGCTCGGCTCCCGCCGGCGCTGCCCGTCATGGAGGCCCTCGGCCCGGCGCCCGCCGGAGGGGGCAGGCCATCGTCGTCATCGGTTCGGTGTTCGGACACCCGGACAACCCGCGGTGCGTCGAGCGTCGTCCGTTTCCGTTGGCGATCTTCAGGCCGGGCCGAGCAGGTCCCAGCGGTTGCCCGCGATGTCGAGGAACACGGCGACCCGGCCGTAGGGCTCCGAGCGGGGTGCGGTCACGAACTCGACCCCGGCCACGACCATGCGATCGTAGGCGGCGGCGAAGTCATCGACGCGGAGGAAGAAGCCCACGCGGCCGGCGACCTGGTTCCCGACGGCCGCGGCCTGCCGCTCACCGTCCGCGCGAGCGAGAAGGATGCCCGTCTCGGCTCCCGGCGGGCGTACGACGACCCACCGTTTCGGACGGCCGTCGTTCGTCCGCGACGGCGAGTCCTCGACCAGCTCGAAGCCCAGCACGCCGACGAAGAACTCGATCGCCGGGTCGTACTCCTCCACGACCAGCGTCACAAGGTCGACTCGCATGACCGGCAGTGTCTCAGCGCGCGTGCCGTCGGCGCTCGGCGAGGTGGCCGGTGATGGCGGTCGCGGGCCTCGACGAGGCAGGAACGTCAGGCACCAGTGAGCCGGACGGCATCCGTCCAGTGCGGGACCGGCACGTTGCTCGATGCGGCACTAGAGTGGCGCGATGAGCGATGCGCGGCTGTACCTGGTGTGCGGGCTGCCCGGAGCCGGGAAGACGACCCGCGCGCGGCAGATCGTCGAGGCCGAGAAGGCGGTGCACCTGAGCCCGGATGAATGGATCGTCGGGCTCGGCATCAGCCTCGTGGACTACGAGTTCCGGTTCAAGCTCCAGGACTGCATGCTCAAGCACGCGGGCGACATCCTGCGCTGCGGCGCGAGCACCGTCGTCGAGTTCGGCTCCTGGTCCCGCGAGGAGCGCGAGAACATCCGGCGGGTCGCGGTGCGCGAGGGAGCCGCGACGGAGTTGCACTTCGTCGACGCTCCCCTTGACGAGCTCGTGCGGCGCGTTCGGGCGAGGGGCGGGCCGGATGCCGAGGCGCTCGCCTCTCAGGTGCTGCTCGGCACCTCCGACCGGTTCGAGCGGCCGGACCCGGAGGAGATCGCGCTGTTCGATCACTACGTCGGGCCCGACGACCCGTGGCCGCCTCGCTAGTGCCGTCGGAACAGAGGCGGAACCGAGGCGGAACAGCACTCCGAGGTGAGAGGCGTGCGCCCAGGTCAGCGGGTGGATGACGGACGAGTCGGCCTGTAGGCCGGGTTCTGTGCCTCCGCTCGCGCGGAGCGACGGTCATCCATCTAGGGCCGCCGTTGCCGGCGGCCTCGAGCGGTCTACCCGCAGACTCGGACGGGCCGTCCTCGAACGCCTGCGCGGGCCCGCGGGGCGGGCCCTTCTTGACCTTGCTCCGGGTGGGGTTTGCCGAGCCGCCCCAGTCACCTGGGGCGCTGGTGGTCTCTTACACCACCGTTTCACCCTTACCTCCGCACGCGGAGGCGGTCTGCTTTCTGTGGCACTTTCCCGCGGGTCGCCCCGGGTCGGCGTTACCGACCACCCTGCCCGGTGGAGCCCGGACCTTCCTCGTCGGAGGGGAACTCCGACGCGACCGTCCGGCCGACTCGTCCGTCGTTCACCGACTTTACCAAAAACCCGCTTCGGCGCCCTCACGCAGATGGTGAGTGTCGTTGAGGGAGCGTACGACGGCGGGGCCGTCGGCGTACCAGTCGACGACCGACAGCGATCCGACGTCCAGGTGCATTCGGTACAGGGCGGAGGGTGGGGCGTCCAGCGCCAGGCGCAGGAGCGTCTTGATCGGTGTGACGTGCGACACGACGAGGATCTTTTGCTTCCGGAACCGGACGAGCAGTTTGTCGCGGGCGGTCTGGACGCGCTTGAGGGTGGCCGCGAAGCTCTCGCCGTAAGGCGGCGCGACGGAGGGGTCGGCGAGCCAGGCGTCCAGCTCGGCGGGCCAGCGTTCGCGCACCTCGGCGAAGGTGTAGCCCTCCCAGTCGCCGAAGTCGGTCTCGCGCAGGTCGTCCTCGACGCGGACCGGGACGTCGAGGACCTGGGCGACCTCCTGGGCGGTCTGCCGCGTGCGCTTGAGCGGCGAGGTGACGATCGCCTCGACGCCGCGGCCGGCGAGCGCCTCCCCCGCGGCGCGGGCCTGGGCCAGGCCGGTGTCGGTCAGGGGGATGTCGCCGACGCCGGCGAACCGCCGCTCCCCGGAGTACGGCGTCTCGCCGTGCCGGAGCAGCAGCGTCCTCGTCGGATCCGTGGTCGGTGGCCCCCACCCGGTGGTGGCGGTGGCGGTGGGCGGGTCCGGCTCGTCCTCCGCGGCGGCGGGCGGCGCCCAGATACGGCCCTCGGCGGCGGCGTCCATGGCCTCGTTGGCGAGCCGGTCGGCGTGCTTGTTGCGCTCCCGGGGGATCCACGTGTAGCGGACCGAGCGGAACCGCGAGGCCAGCCGCTGCGCTTGGAGGGCGAGCGGCTTCATGTCCGGATGCTTGATCTTCCAGCGGCCGGACATCTGCTCGACGACGAGCTTGGAGTCCATCCGGACCTCGAGGTCGGCGTCCGGGGTGAGCTCGGCCGCGGCCTCCAGGCCCGCGATGAGGCCGCGGTACTCGGCGACGTTGTTGGTGACCACGCCGAGGGACTCGGCCCGCTCGGCGAGGACCTGGCCCGTGAGGGCGTCGCGGACGACGGAGCCGTACCCGGCCGGGCCGGGGTTGCCGCGCGACCCGCCGTCGGCCTCGACGATCAGCTTCACAGGCCGGATTCCGGGGTGCGGACGAGGATCCGGCGGCACTCCTCGCAGCGGATGACGTCGTCCTCGGCGGCCGCGCGGATGGCGTTCAGCTCGACCGTGTTGAGCTGCAGGTGGCAGCCCTGGCACTGGCCGCGCAGCAGGGGCGCGGCGGCGACGCCCCGCTGCTGCTCGCGCAGCTTCTCGTACAGCTTGAGCAGGTCACCGGGGATGTCGCCGGCGACCCCGGCCCGCGCGGTGCGGACCAGCTCGGCCTCGCCGTCGATCTCGCGGTAGGCGGCGTCGCGGCGCTCGGTCAGCTCGGTCAGCTCCTTGTCGGCCGCCTCCTTGTCGGCCTCGACGGTCCGCAGGCGGTTCTCGGCCTCCTCGCGGCGTTCCATCACCTCGAGCACGATGTCCTCGAGGTCGGCCTGCCGCTTCTGCAGGGACACGATCTCGGACTGGAGGTTCTCCAGGTCACGGGCCGAGGACACCTGGCCGGAGTCGAGACGCTTCTGGTCCCGGTCCGCGCGGGCGCGTACCTGCTCGACGTCCTGCTCGGCCTTCTTCTGTTCCCGGTCGATGTCGCTGATCTCGGTCTGCGCGGCGACGAGCGCGTCGCCGACCCCGCCGAGGCGCTCCTCGACCTTCGTGATCTCGGCGAGCTCCGGCAGGGTGCGCCTGCGGTGGGCCAGCCGGTCCAGCCGGGTGTCCAGCTCCTGCAGGTCGAGGAGGCGCATCTGGGCTTCAGGTGCTGCTTTCACGTACTTCCTTCATGGGATCGAAAGGTCCACGCGTCGGTCACGACGGCGGAGATCCGGGTCTCCACGCCAGTCTGGCGCACCAGGGCCGCTGCGTCGCCGAGCCACGGCCATTCCGTCGCCCAGTGCGCGGCGTCGACGAGTGCGGTACTCCCATTCTCCCGGAACTCCGACGCCGGATGGTGGCGGAGGTCGGCGGTGAGGTAGACGTCCGCGCCCACGGCGCGGGCGGCGTCGAGCAGGGAGTCACCGGCCCCGCCGCAGACCGCGACCGTACGGACCGGCGCCTCCGGGTCGCCGGCGACGCGCAGACCGGCGGCGGTGGCGGGCAGGCCCTTGGCCGCGGCGTCCGCGAACTCCCGCAGCGTGACGGGTACGGGCAGTTCGCCGACGCGGCCGAGGCCCCGGCGCGGGTCGGCGGCGGACGGGCTCAGCGGCCGCAGGGGCCCGGAGAGCCCGACGGCGCGGGCGAGTGCGTCGGAGACCCCGGGATCGGCGACGTCGGCGTTGGTGTGCGCGGTGTACAGGGCGGTGCCGGCGGTGATCAACCGGTGCACGGCGCGGCCCTTCGCGGTGGTGGCCGGCACCCCGTGCACGGGCCGCAGCAGGAGCGGGTGATGGGTGACGATCAGGTCGGCGCGCCAGTCCAGGGCCTCGTCGACGACGTCCCGCACCGGGTCCACGGCGAACAGGACACGGCGGACGACGGCCTCCGGATCACCGCAGACCAGGCCGACGGCGTCCCAGGACTCCGCCCAGGCGGGATCGTAGTGATCTTCCAGGATCGTGGTGATGTCGGCCAGTGTGGTGGGCACCCTCCGCAGGGTACCGCCCGAGATCGCCGTGACCGCGCATTCAAGATTCCCGAAATCGCGCATAACATCTGCGGGGCGCCGGTGCGGAATCATGGCACTCGGCCGATCGTTGGAGGTTGCGTGAAATCACCGTTTCGACGGCGCCCTAGGCGTCCGCGTAAGCGCCCCGCCGCCGCTCCCGAGCCGGAGGTCATCGACTGGCCGAAGGACGGCAACGGCGGGGGCGGCGGGCTGATGTCGGCGATCCGGGGCGATTCGTCGTCCGGCGCCGGGTTCGGGCCTGGAATGTTCGCGGACCTGCAGGCCGCGTTCGGTGGTGCGGGTAAGCAGATCCAGCTCGAGGAGCAGGAGAAGGAGAAGACGCGCCGCCATGAGTTGCACACGAACAGTGCCGGCGGACGCGACAACCTCGACTCCGGCACGATCAGGATCACGAAGCGCCGCGATCCGGACGATGATGAGAAGAAGTAGGCCGGAGCGGTAGTTTCCCCTGACGACGTGACCGCGTACGTGCCGCCCGGCTGGCCTTCGGGAGTGCATCCGCCGGGTACCGAGAGATTCGAGGACACGGCGGTGGCTTGGCTCTTCGACCTGGTGCCGACCGAATACCGCCGGTACGGCGTGCTACGACGCTACCCGACCGTCCTGTCGCGGATGGCCCGTCTCCACGTCGCCGCCGACCTGGAGGCCGCGCGGGAGGGGTTCCGCACCGCCCGGGCCGAGCTGGCGGACACGGTCCCCGCCCATGGCCTCGAGGCGGTGCTGGAGATCTACCGCCGGGAGGGCACTCGTCTGGCGGCCGTCGCCCGGGCCGTCGAACTCGTCGACACCGGCCTGCGCGGCGGCTCGTTCACCCCCAGCCTCTGACCGCCGGCTCCCCGGCTCCGGCCGCCCGCTCCCGAGCGCCGGCCTTCCATCTCCGGGCTCCGGCCGCCCGTTCTCAGCCCCAGGCCGGCCGGGTCAGCGGGAGGCTCGGAAGAGGTGGGCGGCGGCGCCCCGGTTCGGCACCCCGAGCTTGTGCAGGATGCGGGAGACGTGGACGCCGACGGTCCGTTCACTGATGAACAGCGTCTCCGCGATCTGCCGGTTGGTCCGCCCGCTGCTCAGTAGCGCGAGCACCTCGGCCTCCCGGGCGGTGAGCCCGGGCACCGGCTCCTCCACCGGTGCGGGCTCCTCAGCCGGGACGAGGCCGAGCCGCGCCCGCCGGGCCAGGCTCTCGATCTCCGGCCGCAGCGCGTCGGCGCCGAGGGCGTCGGCGGTGGCCCACGCGGCGCGCAGCGCCTCGACCGCGCCCTCGCGCGGACCGCGGGCGGCGAGGATCGCCTCGGCCTCGCGGGTCCGGCAGTACGCCGCCCGGTAGGTCTCGCCGAGTTCCTCCCAGGCCGCGGCCGAGGAGCGCCAGAGGGCCGGATCCGGCTCCGCCATCTGGGTCGCCTCCGCCTCGGCCTGGAGACCGTACGCCTCCGACTCCGCCATCTCGGGCATCGCATCGAGCATCGCGCGGCACTCCTCCAGGAGCGGTGCCGCGTCGCCGCGCAGCCCCACCTCCGCCCGGATTCCCGCGGCGCACAGCTCCGGCCCGATCCGGATGAACTCGCTGCCACGGATGACGTCGAGGCCCGCTCGTACGTGGCCGCGCGCGGCCGCCAGGTCGTGCTCGAGGATCGCCAGGCGGGCCCGGCAGGCATGGTAGGAGCTGGCCAGGTCGAGGTCGTCGGTCCGGTCGACGACCTCGGCGAGGCTGGTGAGGTGACGTCGGGCGCCGTCGGAGTCGCCCCGCCGCAGGTGCAGCTCGGCCATGGCGAGCGTCACGCCCCAGCGCTGCCACGGCGGCGCCTCGATGTCCAGGACCTCGTCGACGAGCCGGTCCGCGTCGGACCAGCGTCCCAGCCGGATCAGCGCGGAGAGCGTGTTGCCGGCGGCGCACATGCAGGTCGTCCGGCCGTAGCCGAGACGCCGGCAGATGCCCACGCCCTCCATGCCGAGTTCGGCGGCCTTGGCCCAGTCGCCCGCCCACAGCAGCGCCTCGGTGTAGTTGACGTACGCGCGCCCGAGTTCCCAGGCGTCGTCGCGTTCCTTGGCGCTGCGCAGGGCCTCGGCGAGTTCGGCGAGGCCGGCGTTCATCTCGCCGAGCATGGCGAGGCTGACGCCCATGGTGTTGCGGGCGTGCCCCTCGATGTCGTGAGCGCCGACGGTGACGGCCGCCTCGACGGCCTCCCGGCAGGCCGCGACGGACTCACGGAAATGGCATTGGATCATCAGCGCGTGCCCTTGCAGCCCGCGGACGCGGGCGCGTTCGCGGGCGGACACCTCGGCGGGCAGCAGCGCGATCGCCTCGTCGTACGCCGCGCAGGCGGCGGCGAGGTCCCCGGCCACCCAGCGGATCCGGCCGACCATGGTCCACAGGCTCGCCGCGCGCGTCGGCTCGGCCGCCTCGTCGACCTCGCTCATCGCCTCTTCGGCGAGCCGTGCGGCCCGGTCCACCTCGCCCGCCGCGGTCGCGGCCTCGGCGGCGCGGCCCAGCAGTTCGGCGTGCGGCATTCCGGTGCGGGACTCGGGGTCGGGCACCTCCGGCCACAGGCGGAGAGCCCGCTCGTAGTGCGCCAGCGCGACGGCCCAGGCGTAACTGGCCTGTGCGGCCGCGGCCGCGGCCACGAAGCCGCTGAGCGCCCGGTCCGCGTCTCCGGCGGCGTGCCAGTGGCGGGCGAGTTCCGCGGACGGCCCGCGTTTCTCCAGCGCCGCCGCGACGGCGACGTGCAGCCGGCTGCGTTCGCCCGGCAGCAGTTCGGTGTACAGGGCGTCGCGCAGGAGCGCGTGACGTACGTCGTATCCGTCGTCCGTGACGACGAGGAGCCGGTGGGCGACCGCCTCGTGCAGCGCGTCGTTCAGCGCCTCGGGCGACAGCCCGGTCACCTCCGCGATCAGCTCCTCGTCGCCGACCCGGCCGATCGTGGCGACGGCGCGCAGGACCCGCCGGGTCTCGGGGGCGAGACGTTCGACGCGGGTCAGCAGCACCTCGCGGAGGCTGGCGGGCACCTCCTTCGTGGTGGGCCCGGCCGCGACCAGTTCCTCGACGAAGAAGGGGTTCCCCTCCGTCCGGGCGAACAGCGTGCCGACCTGACGGTCGGCGGGGCGGATGCCGAGGATGCCGGCCACCTGGGCGGCCACCTCCTCGCGGGAGAGGCCGGACAGCTCGATGCGCTCGGCCCGTCCCGAGCGTTCCAGCTCCAGGACGGTGCCGTGCAGCGGATGGCCGCGCACCACTTCGTCGCTGCGGTACGTACCGACGACGAGCAGACCGGCTCGGCGCAGGTTCGCGCCGAGCAGCGCCAGCAGGTCGGCGGAGGCCGGGTCGATCCAGTGCAGGTCCTCGAGGATCAGGACGGCGGGGCGCAGCGCGGCCATCCGCTGGAACAGCCCGAGGGCGAGTTCGTACAGCCGGCCGCGTTCGGCGCCGTCCCGCCGGGCCGGCGGCCGTCCGCACAGCTCGGGGAGGAGGGCGCCGAGTTCGCGCGGCGCCTCGCCGAGGACGTGTCCCAGTTCCTCGGCGGTGAGCTCGTCGGCCAGCGGCCGGAGCGCGGCGACGAACGGCGCGTACGGCGCGGCGCCCTCGGCCAGGTCGAGGCAGCCCCCCGTGAACACCAGGGCGTCACGCCGCCGTGCGTGCTCGGTGAAGGTGGTGACCAGCCGAGACTTGCCGATCCCGGCGTCGCCCGAGACGAAGAGCAGGACGGACGAACCACCCTGCGCCTGGGTCAGGGCGGCGTCGAGTCGGTCGAGTTCAGCGGCACGGCCGATGAGCGTGGGACACGAAACCCGCCTTGTCACATGGCGAGTATGTAGTAAATAACCCCTACATGTAGTTGAAAAGTAAGCAATTATGCTGATGCATCCCGATGGGCCGCGTCATGATCATGGGGCCATCGGCCGGCAGTCGACACGGAGGACGCGACGATGGGGACCGTACAGGTCCGTCAGCACCGCGGCACCCCCTGCACGCGCGTGCGTGAGGAGCAGGTCCGCCCCCTCTACGCCGCGGCCATCGCGGCGCTGGAGCCGCAGCCCGGCACCCGCCTGCTGCACGTCGGCTGCGGAACCGGAACGGCCCTGGCCCTCGCCGCCTTCACCGGCGCCGACCTCGCCGGCCTGGATCCCTCCCCCGACCTGCTGGCGTACGCGCGGGACCGGCTGCCGGACGCGGACCTGCGCGCCGCCGAGACCACCGAGCTGCCCTACGACCGTGGCTGCTTCGACCAGGTGATGGCGTTCGATGCCGTCCAGTACGCGGCGGCGCCCGCGGCGGCCGTCGCGGAGCTGGCCCGTGTCACCCGGCCGGGCGGCGTCGTCGCCATCGGCCTGTGGCACAACTGGTCCGGCCGCGAGGCGAGCGCCTTCCTCAGCGCCGTACGGGGCCGGGTGCCCACGCCGCCCACGGACGGCCCGCCCGTGCACGATCTGTTCCGGCTGCGCGAGGTCATGGTGGAGGCGGGACTCGACGTCTTCGCCAGCGCGGAGGTCACCCATCGGCACGACTTCGCCTCCCTCGACCACGCGTGGGAGTCCATGACGACCTCACCCAATGTCGCCCGCGCGATCGACGTCATGGGCGTGGAGGCCGCGCACGAGATCTTCGTCGCCAACTTCGCGACCATGCAGCGCGCCGACGGCTCCATCCAGCAGGAGCACCTCTACCAGTACGCCCTCGGCCGCGCCACGAGCTGAACCGCGGCGCCGCCCGTGTGGTCGGACGCGGGGCCGGCCCATCGAGCGTGTCGGCCGGGGCCACCGGCGCTATGGTTACCTCTCGCGTGACCGACGGTAAGAGCGGGAGGAGGACGGCCAGATGCCCGAGGGTCATCCGCTGCGACCGGGCGATCCCACGCGGCTCGGGACGTACCACCTCGTAGGACGCCTCGGCGAGGGCACGCAGGGAGTCGTCTACCTCGGCCGCGACGACGCCGGGACACACGTGGCGATCAAACTCCTGCACGCCCGCATGGCGGCCCATCCGCACGCGCGCGACCGGTTCGTCCGGGAGCTGGACGCCGCCAAGAAGGTCGCGCGGTTCTGCACCGCGCAGGTCCTCGCCGCCGACCTCGCCGGCGACCGGCCGTACATCGTCAGCGAGTACGTCGAGGGCCGGTCGCTGCGATCGCAGATCCTCACCGACGGCCCCCGGTCCGGCGGCGCCCTGGAACGGCTGGCGATCAGCACGCTGACCGCCCTCGCCGCGATCCACAAGGCCGGGATCGTGCACCGGGACTTCAACCCGCAGAACGTCCTGCTCGGCGAGGACGGTCCCCGGGTCATCGACTTCGGCATCGCCCGTGCCCTCGGGACCACCCGCCGGAACGAGAGCAACACCCTCGGTACGCCCGCGTACATGGCCCCCGAACAGATCACGGGCGGCGAGCTCGGCCCGCCGGTCGACATGTTCGCCTGGGGCGGCACGATCCTGTTCGCCGCGACCGGCCGCCCGCCGTTCGGCAACGACTCGGTGTCCACGGTGATGGACCGGATCGTGCGCACCGACCCGGACCTCGGCCCGCTGCCGGAGCCGCTGCGCTCCGTCGTCGCCGCCTGCCTGGCCAAGGACCCGGCGCGCCGGCCCACCGCCCAGGACGCCCAGGCCGCGCTGCTCGGGCAGGAGCCCGTCGGCGCGCTTGCGATCCCGACCGCGTACGAGCCCCCGAACCCGGACCCGCCGGCGCACGAACCCCCGGGATCGGGCCCGTGGGCGTTCGGGCCGTCGGCGCCGAACCCCGGGGGCGGCCGGTCCGGCGGGACCTCCGCTCCGCACGCCGGGACCGCCGGGGCCCAGTGGACGGCCGGGCCCTTCGGAACCGCATCCGCATCCGCGGGAGCCTCCGGGATCGGTGGAATCCACGGGACCGGCGCCGGACCCGGGGCCGCGGGGACGGACGGGGGGCTCCGCGGCGGCGCGGAGCCCGTGTCCCGGCGCCCGACGGCGCGCTGGGCGGTCGGCGCGGGCGCCGCGACGGCCCTGGTGGCGCTCGTCCTCACGCTCTTGCTGTGGCCCGACGGCGACGGCGCGACCGGATCGCAGAAGGCGGCGGCCGTCGCCGCGACGCCGTCGCCGCGGTCGTCGTCCCCGGCGCCGGGCACGTCCCCGGACGACACTCTGCGCCGGGGCGGGACGCCGGCACCGACCCCGACCCCCGGCAGGAGCAAGAAGAAGGGCTCAGCCGGGGCGAAGGCGGGCTGCCGCGACTACGCCCGCGCGTACGGGCTGCCCGGCACCGGAACGGTGATCTTCAAGGGCACGATCTGCCGGAGGGTCTACTCCGGAACGTTCGTCCTTGCCGACACGAAACCGAAGGACGGCTTCGAGGTCTGCGCCCAGCTGCGCGGTCACCTGACGGGGTCGCCGGGCGGTTTCATCAGCACCGCGCTGATCTCCTCCAGGACCCACGGTGTGCAGTCGGTCGACAACGGGCCGACCGTGCGGTTCGGCGCCAAGACCAAACGGACCGAGGACTGGGTCCAGGTGAACGCCGGTCGCTGCCGCCGCTCGGGCAAGACCCTCACCTCGTCCTGGCAGACCCACGAGCGGCTCGCCACCGGCTGATCTTGCCGCGGCCGGGCGGCGCTCAGCGCGCGTTCAGCAGCTCGGTGATCCTCATGAACCCGTCCGCGCCGTGCCCCTGCTCGATCACGCGGCGCGCCAGATCCTGGACCACGCGCATCACACCGGCGTCGATGCCATGGGCTTCGGAGGCGTGCACGATGTGGGCGATGGACGACGCCGCCGACGTGATCGGGTTGATCTCGCCGGAGAACGTCTTGTCGTCCACGTCCTGGGCGAACCGCTCGAAGATCGATGGGAGGAAGGCGCTGATCCCCGCGGCGAACGGCGCCAGCTGGCGCGCGCCGATCCCTTCGGCCCGCGCCACCGCCAGCGCGTGCGCGTAGCCCGCCATCGTGGTCCAGAAGATGTCGAGCAACGCGAGGTCGTACGCGGCGGCCCGGCCGATCTCCGCGCCGAGGTAGGTGTGGGTGCCGCCCAGGCTCTCCAGCACCGGCTCGTGCCGCCGGTAGAGCTCCTCCGGACCGCTGTGGATGAACGCCGCGCCCGGCGTCCCGATCGTGGTGGCCGGGGTCATGATCGCGCCGTCCAGGTAGCCGATGCCGTGCTCGGCCGCCCACGCGGCGGTGTCCCGGGCCCGGTCGGGCGTGTCCGCGGTCAGGTTCACGACCGCGCGCCCCTTCAGCGCGTCGGCGACCGCGTCCCGCCGCAGGACGGCGTCCACCGCGCCGTAGTCGACCACGCAGATCAGGGTCAGCCCGCTCGCGGCGACCGCAGCCTCGGGTGATGGGGCGCCGGCCGCGCCGCGCTCGGTCAGTTCCCGGTCCTTGCCGGCCGTCCGGTTCCACACCGTCGTGGGCAGGCCGGCGTCGAGGAGCGCGCCCGCCAGCGCGCGGCCCATCGGCCCGAGGCCGAGCACGGTGACGGCAGAATCCGTGGTGTTGGAAATCATGATTCGACTCCTGAGTCGTCGATGGAGGGGATGACGATGACGCGCAGCCGTGCACGGGACACCAATGTCTGCGGAGTGACCGCCGCGATCGCGGTGATCGACGGCAAATGGAAGACGATCCTGCTCTGGATACTGGAATCGCGTCCTCACCGTCCCGGTGAACTGCGCCGGCGGCTACCCGGCCTCACCGAGAAGGTGCTGACTCAGACGCTCCGGGAGATGGAGGCCGATGGTCTCGTCCACCGGGAGGTGCACGACGGGCGGCCGTTGAAGACCGTGTACTCCCTGACCGAGTTCGGCCGTGATCTGTCCGAAGCGCTGACGCCGCTGTCCGACTGGGGCCACCGGCGTCTGGAGAAGCTCGCCGAATCCCAGCCGGTCCGCTGATACATCGCCGTCCCTCCGCGTCATTTCTCGCGGCCGTTTCCCCGGACAGGACGATTCCTGTCCGGGGTCATGCCGTGGAACATCCAGGACCAAGCTTCGGGTAACCCAATTCCGCCGACAAGTACCCACAAAAAGGTGGGTATCCGGAAGCGCCGTGGTGCGGCGAGAGAGCCGGTTCCTCTCACACGGCGCTCGGGCGGGCGACGGGGTCACACTGCGTCCACCGAATGTTGACCGGCCGGTCAGCGGCACGTCTCACCGCCCTCAGCGACGCGATCTGAACTGAGGGCGTGGATCTGACACGCCGGAGCCTCCTGATCGGCGCGGCCGGGCTCCCGCTGGCCTCGCGGACGACGGGCGACCCCTTCACGCTGGGTGTCGCATCGGGTGATCCCACGGCCGACGGCATCGTCCTGTGGACCCGCCTGGCGCCCCGGCCGCTCGCCGACGGCGGCCTCGGGGGCATGCCGGACCGTGACGTCGACGTCGAGTGGCAGCTCGCCGAGGACGAGCGGTTCACCCGCGTCGTACGGTCCGGCACCGCCACCGCGCGGCCGTCGTGGGCGCACAGCGTGCACGTCGAGCCCGCGGGGCTGCGGCCGGGCCGGGAGTACTTCTACCGGTTCCGCACCGGCGGCCACCTCTCGCCGACGGGCCGGACGCGAACCGCCCCCGCCCCGGGCACGGCACCGGACCTGGCGTTCGGCGTGGTGTCGTGCTCCAACTACGAACACGGCTATTTCACCGCCTACCGGCGCCTCGCCGACCAGCAGCCGGACCTCGTCCTGCACCTCGGCGACTACATCTACGAGTACGGGCCCGGCGGCTACGAGAACTCGACCGGGACGATCGTCCGCTCCCATACCGAGCACCGGTGCCAGACGCTCGCGCAGTTCCGGCTCCGGCACGCGCAGTACAAGACCGACCCGGACCTGCGCGCGCTGCACGCCCTCGCCCCGTGGATCGCCGTCAATGACGACCACGAGGTCGAGAACGACTGGGCCGGCGCCCACCCGGGCACGTCCGGGCGGCCGCACTTCACTCAGCGCAAGATCGCGGGTTACCGCGCCTACTACGAGCACATGCCGCTACGCCGCTCCGCGCTGCCCCGTGGATCCGGCATTCGGCTCCACCGGCGGCTGGCCTGGGGAGACCTGGCGACGTTCCACGTCCTGGACACCCGGCAGTTCCGTGACGAACAGCCGTGCGACGACGGTCTGCGCGCCGGCTGCGCCGCCCGCCTGGCCCCCGGCCGGACGCTGGTCGGGTCCGCCCAGCGGGCCTGGCTCGCCGCCGGGCTGCGCGCCTCCCGGACCCGCTGGAACATGCTGGCCCAGCAGATCTTCATGGCCCAGCACGACTACCACCTCGGGCCGGGCAAGGAGGTGGTGGTCGACACCTGGGACGGGTACACCGCCGACCGGGACCGGGTCCTGGGCGACATCGCCGCCTCGGGCGCCCGGAATCCCGTGGTCCTGACCGGCGACATCCACTGTCACTACGCGAGCGACCTGCTCGCCGACTTCGACGACCTGGACTCGCGGCGGATCGGCGTCGAGCTGGTGACCACTTCGGTGACGAGCGACGGCGACGGCTACGACACACCGGCGGCCCTCGCGGCCGAACTCGCCGAGAACCCGCACATCGCCTACGCCGACCAGCGCCGTGGCTTCATCGCCGCCCGGCTGACGCCCACGGAACTGCGGGCCGACTTCCACACGCTCCCGTACGTGACGAAGCGGCACGCGCCCAGCACCGTCGCGGCGAGCTTCACCGTCGCCGACGGCACCCACCGCCTCTCCCGGTCCGCCGTGCCGGGCCGGCGTGCTCCCCAGGCCGCGGCGGCCGGGGCGCCTCGCCGTTCCTGAGCAGGCCGCTCCCGGGAGGCTCAGGAGACGGCGTAGCCCAGAAGGTCGCCCGCCGTGCCCGCCTGCACGGCGGTCGTCCGGGAATCCCGTACCAGGAACGCGGTGCCGCCGAAGTTGCCAGCGCCCGGCGCGCCGATCAGCAGGTCCCGGCCCCGGATCGCCACGGACCACCCGAACTGGGCGGTGCGCCCGGCCGGGGAGGCGATCAGGGCACCGCGGCCCAGGCCCCGCCGGCGGCGGCCGTCGAGGATCTGTACGACGCCCCCGCCCGGAGCGCCCACCGCGAGGTCGGCCGTACCGTCGCCGGTCAGGTCGCCGGCCGCCAGCGCGGATCCCAGCCGGTCCGCGGGGCCGGGCCGGCGCAGCCCCCACACCTCCTCGTCTCCGGAGCCGTACAGGGCGTACACCGCGCCCCGCGCGTAGTTGTCCGGCAGCGCGGTGTCGTCCTCGCCCGGCACCCCGATGGCGAGGTCGTCGGTGCCGTCGTGATCGAAGTCGCCGGCGGCCAGTGCCGCGCCGAACTCGTCGTAGCGTTCCGGAACACCCCGTACTCCGGGTCCGCCCTCGGTGATCGACCGGGACCGGTGCGCGACCGGGTCGATGACGGTCACCGCGCCGGACGCCTCGACGCCGTCACCGGGCGCGCCGACGGCGATCTGCGTCCGCCGGCCGCGGCCGAACGCACCGAACGCGCCGACCGCCAGAGCCGTGCCGAAGCCATCGGTCGGTCCGGCCGGCTGCCGTACCCAGGAGGTGCGCTGAGTGATCAGGCGGGCGGTACGGAGACCGCGGGTGAACAGGCCGACCCCGCCGCCGCCCGCGAGGCCGGGGACGCCGACCACGAGATCGTCCCGGCCGTCACGGTCCAGGTCCGCCGCCGCGAGGGCCGTGCCGAAGCGATCGCTCGCGGGCGTACGGCCGAGACTCCGCACGGTCAGGGTCATCCGCGGGCTCAGCCCGCCGGGTGAGCCGAAGTACACCGCCACGCTCCCCGTGCCATCGGCCCCGGGGCGCGTGCGTCCCTGATCGGAGGCGGCCACGGCCAGGTCATCGCAGTGGTCGCCGTCGAAGTCGCCGATGG
Organism: Actinoallomurus spadix; assembly: GCF_024055725.1. Classification (GTDB taxonomy): domain Bacteria; phylum Actinomycetota; class Actinomycetes; order Streptosporangiales; family Streptosporangiaceae; genus Actinoallomurus; species Actinoallomurus spadix. The sequence goes on from NZ_JAMXMX010000005.1 coordinate 266,047, forward strand.
CGAGCGTGCCGCCGAAGCCCGCCCCGGCCTGCGCGGGACTCGGCCGGAGCCAGGCGGTGCGCCCTCCGTAGCGGACGGCGACCGCTCCGGCTCGGCGGCGGCGGCCGCTCGTCGCGTACGGCGCGCCGACGGCCAGGTCACGGACGTCGTCTCCGTCGAAGTCCGGGGCGGCGCCGGCGTGGCAGCGCCGGGCCGGTTCGAGGACCGGGGCGGCGACCCGGGCGCCTGGACGCCGGGCGGGTGCCGGCACCGTTGCCGCGGCACAGGTGGGGAGCAGGACGACGGCGATCAGGCTCAGGCGGGCGATGCTCACCTACGCACGGTGCCCGGAAGGCGGAACCACCGCCTTCCGGGCGGATGACCATTCGCTGACTTCTGTCGGACGGTCCGTTGTCAGCGGTGTCGTCAGCGGTGCAGGGCGCTGCCCTTGAGCCACTTGCGCCACGGCATCTGGTAGAACGACCAGCCGTTGTCCGGTTCGACCTGGCGATCCGTCCCCGTGGCGATCACCGGGTCGCCGGGCTGGGAGTGCTTGTAGTACCAGATCGCGTCACTGGCGGGCTGGCGGATGCAGCCGTGGCTGCAGTTGCGATTGCCGAGGCAGTCCTCCTCGCCCGGCGTCTGGTGGAGGTACTCCCCGGCGTTGGAGACGCGGACGGCGTAGTGGATCAGTTCGTGGTAGTAGCCGGCGTCACCGGGCCCGCGTCCCGGGGAGGTCATCCAGACGTCCTCGTCCTTCTCCATGTTGAGATGGATCCCGCTGGTCGTGGTGTACTCGCGGGACTCCCCGTTGCCTGCGCTGATCGGGATGGTCCGCACCGGTTCGCCGTCCCAGTCGACGCGCATGTGGTGGCCCGCGATGTTCAGGTGGGAGATCTGTGCCTTCCCGATCCGGTACGTCCGCGTGAAGTCCTTGGTGCCGAAGGTGCCGTCCCCGAACGGAACGCCGGTGAGGTGGGCCACGAGTCGTATCGTCTGGTGGGCGGGCCAGAAGAACTTGGGCCGGTAGACGACCTGTTTCCCCTCGTCGAACCAGTGCCACGCGCCCTCGATCGGCTTGTCGGCGATCACCTGGAGCGCCTTCTCGACCGCCGCCCGATCCTTGATCGTCTTGTCGAAGTTCAGGATGATCGGGAGCCCGACACCGTAGGTCTCCTTGCGCCGCTCCTCCAGGATGGGGTCCTGGGACATCGTCACCGTGCTGGGCGTCCCCCCGGTGCGGAAGCCGCTCACCGCGGTGGTCGTTCGCCCGTCGGCGTTCCGTGCGACGGCGCGGACGCTGATCTGCGCCGCCGGTTCGAGCCCCCACCGGGATCGCCACTCCGTACGGTCCCTGCTGTAGTCACCGGGGACCCTCCGTCCGCCGCTCTCGAGGACGACGGCGGCCAGCCGGCCGCTCGTGGCGCGGACGATGACGGGCTGGTCGGGCCGCACGGCCGAGGTGCCGTTGCCCGGTGCGATCATCACGTGCGCCGCCGAGGCGGCGGCCTTGACCTTCTCGGCGCTCTCCCCGGCGGCCCGGTTGCCGCCACCGCAACCCGCGGTCATGACCAGGGCGGTCCCCGTGACCGCGCTGAGCGCCCAATGCGTTCGAATGGAATCGACGTGCATGTGCAGCCCTTTCAACGGCCCAGCCGACGGCAAAGATTGATCGCCTACGAGATACCCATCGGGGATCGGGAGAATGCAGGCGTGTTCGGCCGTCACCGCTGTGTCAGGGCGGAAAATGGTACGTCGCTGTCCGTTCTGAGCAGATCACGACGCTGGAGCTTGAGGCGGTTTTACCCTTTGAAGACCTCCATTACGGGATATTCACCGTGATTGCCCGATTTTCGTAACTGGCGTCGAACGCCCGCCGGAACAACTCCAGCGACCGGCGCACGGCCGACTCGACCTTCGCCTGCTCGGCCTCGTCCCGGACCGTCAGCTTGATCAGCTCGAACGCCTCCCGGGGATGCGCGTCGTCGTACTCCGCGTGCTCGACCAGCCAGCGGAGGGCGGACGCGTCGTCTTCGCCGTACCTCTCCCGGAAGGCGGGCAGGATTAGGCGCGTCCACTCCCCCGTGGTCCCCTCGATCGCGTAGTTCACCGCTCCGAACGCCTCGGCCAGGCTCCCCCGATAGCAGACCGACCACAGGTAGTCGTACAGCGCGCCGACCTCCGGGCAGGGCCGGTGCGAGACGAGCTCCTCGAAGCCGATGCCGAGCGCGGCCGCCCAGTCGGCGTACCACTGGGCGTGCAGGGCCTCGGTCCGGATGTTCCCGATCAGCCAGTCGCGGGCGAGGTGGTCCCCCGGGATCTGACCGAACGTCGTCTTCGCCAGATAGACGCCCATGTATTTTGGAAACGCCTCGACGACGCAGAAGAAATCAAGGACGATCCGCCGCCACGCGTCTTCGGGGAACGGCCCGCTCACCGTCTCGGTGAAGATCTTCGACTCGAGGACCGATGTCCAGTCCGGCCGGAGCGAATCGACCATCGACCGTGCCCAGACGGGATGCGGTGTCTCGGTGAGTTCGTTCTTCACCCTCCGGTGATGACGGGTCCGGGAGGGAACCTGAGAATGGCCGTCGGTAGTGATCGCCATGATCCGACTCCTCACTCGTTCACCTGAGTATCGGCGCGCTCTTCACATAGGGTCAATATCCGCGTTTTCATATGATCCGTAGCTCACTCCCCCGCCCCGGAGACCTGAGTGAAACGCGAACACGCCATCGTCGTCGGTGGGAGCATGGCCGGCCTGCTCGCGGCCCGCGTCCTGACCGCCCATTTCGAACGGGTCACCCTCATCGAGCGCGACCGGTTCCCGGCCGGGCCCGTGTTCCGGCCGGGCGTGCCGCAATCCCGGCACCTGCACGTGCTGTGGACCCGCGGCCGGGAGATCGTCGAGCTGCTGTTCCCCGGCCTGGAGGACACGTTACGGGCGGCCGGCGCCGAGGAGGTGCGCGTCCCCGCCGACGTCCTCTGGCTGACCTCGGCGGGCTGGCGCGAACGCTTCGACGTGACGAGCCTGCTGACCTTCAGCCGCCCGCTCCTCGACCAGGCCGTACGGAGCCGGCTCACCGGACCGCCCGGCGGGGATCGCAAAGCCGTCGACGTCCTCGACGGACACCGCGTGACCGGTCTCATCCCCCGCGGCGGGGACGTCGCCGGAGTGATCCTCGGAGACGATGGTGAACTGCACGCCGACCTGGTCGTCGACGCCACCGGCCGGGCGTCGCGCGCGCCGGAATGGCTGGCCGCGCTCGGTCACCCGGCGCCGCCGGAGACGCGGGTCGACCCGCTCCTCGGGTACGCCAGCCGCTGCTACGCGATACCGCCCGGATTCGACCCCGGCTGGAAGGCTCTGTACATCCAGGCCGACCCGCCCGCGACCCGGCGCACCGGCGGGCTGTTCCCCCAGGAGGGGGGCCGCTGGATCTGCAGCCTGTCCGGCGCGGGGCGTGACTACGGACCGGTCGGGGAGACCGCGTTCCTGGACTTCGCCAAGGGGCTGCGCAGCCCCGTCCTCTACGAGGCCATCCGCGACGCCGAGCCACTGACCCCCATCGTCGCGTTCCGCCGCACGGCCAACCACCGCCGGCACTACGAGCGGCTGCCGTCCTGGCCGCAGGGGCTCGTCGTCACCGGAGACGCCGCGTGCGCCTTCAACCCCATCTACGGCCAGGGCATGAGCGTCGCCGCCGTCGCGGCCCTCGTCCTCGACCGCTGCCTGCGCGATCCCCGCCCCGGCTTCGAACGGCGCTTCCAGCGCGGTGCCGCCCGCAGCGCCGCCGGGGCATGGCTCGTCGCCACCGGCGAGGACCTGCGCTACCGGGAGACCGAGGCCGCGCCCGTACGCCTGCGGACCCGCCTGATCAACGCGTACGTCGACGAGGTCGTCGCCACCGCCAACGTCGACCGGCGGGTGTGCGAGCGCCTGGTCCACGTACTGGCGCTGATGGCCGCGCCGGCGTCGCTGTTCACCCCGGTCGTACTCGCGCGGGTCGCCGCGCGCCGCGTCCGCCGTCCCACCCCGGTGACCATGCCGGCCCGCCCGGCCTGACCGGGCCCATCCGGCCCACTTGACCTATCTGTCGGACGACGGAGGGAAGCGACGGCGGAAACGTTCGAACGGCCCGGCCGCTCCGCCGGCGTCGTGCCCGGGCGGCGTGGGAGGAGACGGCGTCCGCTCGGCGTCGTTCGCGGGGTCACCGGCGGGTGAATCGCTCTCCGCCTCCGGTACGGGCCCCTGGGGCACACCCGGCACTCCCCTACCACCGGGAAGACCGCCGGGATCCGCCCCGCCCGGGAGGTACGAGCCGCCGGGCGCACCCGGCAGGCCGGGACCTCCGGGGAGACCCGGTGACGGGTACGCCGCTCCCGTCTCCGGGCCGGCACCGGCCGGACCCGGGGCATGGAACGACGGCCCGCCGTACGCCGCGGAGGAGGGCGGGTCTCCCGCCGGTGGGTGCTGGGAGGTTCCGGAGCCCGGTACGGTGCCGGGGAACGTCGGCGGAGCAGGAGGCGCCGGCCGCTGACCCGGCGCCGGGGGAAACGGTGCCGGTCCGAGTGGATCGGCCGCCGCCGGGCCGGATACGCGCGGATCGGCCGGTCCCCGGCCGCCGCCGAGCGGGTCGGCCGGTGCCTGCGGGCGCAGGCGCGGATCGACGAACGATCCGCCCGTCCCGAGCGGGTCACTCGTCCCCAGCGGGTCGCGCGTCCTGAACGAATCGTCCCTCCTCAGGGGGTCACCCGTCCCGAGCGGGTCACCTGTCCTGAGCGGATCGGTCAGCGGATCTCTCGGCTCCCTCCGGTCGGCCAACGGGTCACTCGGCGTTCGCGGATCGAACCCCGGGCCCGCCGGACCACGCGGATCGGCCGACGGGACGCTCACACCGCGTGGATCGGTCAATGGCCCGCCCGGGGTCCGCCCGTCGGCCGCCGGGCCGGTGGATCCGGAGGAGGCGACGGGCAGGTCGCTCGGTCTGCGCGGGTCGGTCGAGGGACCGGCCGGCGGCTCGACCACGGCATGCGGGCCGGTCTGCGGGCCGGTCTGGGCCTGCGGATCGGCGGCGTGCCGCGCGTGCCGCGCCGAGGTGGTGGATCCCAGACGGCCTTGGGTGAACTGCTCCACCTGGGCCTTGGCCTCGTCGGCCTCGGCCCGCGCGGCATCGCGCTCGGCGATCATCGTGGCCAGCGCGGCGCGGAGCTGATCCAGCATGCTCGACCGCTCCTTGGCCTGCAGCTGGTACTGCGCCAGCCGGGACCGCGCCTCCTCCAGCTCACGGCGGACGGACTCGATCTCCTCGGTGAGCCGCGCGGCCTCCTCCAGCCGGGGCCGTGCCGCCTCGAGCTCTCCACGCGAGGTCTCCAGATCGGCCCGGACCGCCTCCAGCTCGCTTCGAACGCCCTCCAGTTCGGTACGGGTGCCGTCCAGTTCGCCACGGGTGCGGTCGAGCTCGGCGCGTACGCCGTCCGAGTCGCCGCGAACGTCCTCCGACTCGGCGCGGGTGCGGTCCAGCTCGGTCCGGGCCTCATCGCGCTCGGCCCTGGTCCGTTCGAGCTCGGCGCGGAGTTCTTCGACCTCGGCCCGCGCGGTGTCCCGCTCGCCGCCCACCTCATCGGCGTGCGCGCGTGCCTCGAGGGCCTGCCGGTCGGCGGCCGCCCGTGCCTGCTCGGCGGCCGCGCGGGCGCTCTGCGCGAGTTCGGCCGTGGTGCGCATCTTGTCCAGCTCGGACTCGGTGGCCCGGAGCTGCGAGCGCATCTCCTCCACCGCCGCGGCCCGCTTCTGCAGCTCCTTGGCCTCGGCGAGCTCCGCCCGGTAGCGCGCGACCTCCTCGCGGGCCAGGTCCAGTGCCGAGGTCAGCTCGGCGATCCGGCTCGTCAGGCGGTCGCGTTCCTCGCGTACGGCCGTGGCCGCCTCGGTCGCCGCCTCCGCCGTCCGGGTCGCCTGGGTACCGAGGTCGCGTGCGGCGTCCCGTTCCGTACGGGCGGCCTCGAGCCGGGCGGTCAGCTCGGCGACGGCGGTCTCGGCCCGCTCGGCCCGGCGCCGTACGTCCCCCAGCCGGGCGAGCACCCGCTCGGCGTCCAGCCGGGCCGCCTCGCGGTCCCGCTGCGCCTCGGCGACGGCGGCGGCCGCCTCCGCCCTCGCGTCCGCGATCCGCCGCTCGACGCCCGCGACGCTGAGATCCGCCGTCAGGGACATGGCCAGGAGCTCGGCGACGTCCTCCAGCCGTTCCACCATGTCCCAGGTCCGCGCGACCTGGCCGGCGAGGCCCGGGGAGTCCTGGTCACGCCGCCGCCGCTCGGCCGCCGCCCGGGCGCAGGCGCCGTCGTTGTCGAGGCAGTACCGCAGGACGGGTCCGGCCTCGCCCGGCTGCGGGATCGGGCGCCCGCAGTAGGCGCAGGGACGCGTCACGGCGTCGTCCCCGTCCTGCGGCGGGAGCGGAACCCGCCGCGTGGCCGACGAGGCGTCCGCCGGGTGGGCACCCGGGCCCGCATTGGGACCGCCGGGGACCCGGCCGTCCTCCTCCCCGCTCGCCGTGGGACCGTCGAGGACGTGGCCGTCCTCTCCGCCGTCCGCCGTGGGGCTTTCGGGGACCGGGCCGTCCTCCCCGCCGCCCGCCGTGGAACCTTCGGGGACCCGCTCGGTCTCTTCGCCATCCGTTGATCCGGGGTCCGCCTCCGGGAGGGGTTCGCCCGCTCCGGACGGATCGTCACGTACGCCGTCCTCCTGCGCCGGAGAATCCCCCTGAGGATCGCCGGCCGCGGGGACCGCGTCGGCGGAGACCGCCGGAGGAGCGGCCGTCTCGGCCGCCGGCCGGTCCGTACCGGGCGGGTCGGCAGGGCCCGGGGCATCGTCGCCGGAGGTCACGGCGGCATCGGGCTCGGGCACGTTGTCGTCCGTCGGGCCGGACACGCTCATCCCCCTTGCGATCCGTGATCGGGATGATCTCGATTGTCAGCCCGAAGACCGTATCTCCCTTCGTCCCCTCCGGGGAACGCAACGGCGAGGTTGAATGCCGGGACGTTCCGGCGGAGCCGACAGCGGTGGCGGGCCGGGTCCTCTCCTCCTGACGCGGAGACCTGCGAGGCGGCGAGCCGCCGGCCTTCCCGGCCGCGCGACGGGCGGGGGGCGTGAAGAAGAATCCGTCCTGGGACTGAGTACGGGTGACCGCCAGAACGCCTCGGAAAGGCCGCCATGACATGGAGCCACGAATGACCGCCCCACCCGGCGTCGTCGACGCACGCGACGAGGACGCCACGGTGGTCCGGCGGTCGTGGCATGAGCCCGATCTGTTCACAGTGATCTACGACAGGTACTTCCCGCAGATCTACCGGTACGTGGCCGGGCGCCTCGGCCGTGACGTCGCCGACGACGTCGCGGCGGAGGTGTTCCTCACCGCGTTCCGTAAGCGCGACCGCTTCGACCCGGAGCGCGGTGCCGTACGCCCCTGGCTGTTCGGCATCGCCAACAACCTGGTCGGGCAGTACCGGCGCGACGAGAGCAGGCGCTACGCGGCGCTGGCCCGCCTGGGAGGTGACCAGGTGGGCGGGGAGCACGAGGAGCGGGTCACCGCCCGGGTCACCGCGGAGGGCATGCGGCCCCGGCTGGCCGAGGCGCTCGCGGCGTTGCCGGAGGGAGACCGGGACGTGCTGCTGCTCGTCGCGCTGGGCGGCCTCGGTTACCAGGAGGCCGCGCAGGCGCTGGAGATCCCGGGAGGCACCGTCGGATCGCGGCTGAGCAGGGCTCGGAAGAAACTGCGGAAGGCACTGGGCGGGACCGACCCCATGTCCGCGAAGGAAGACTCACATGGATGACATTCGAGAGGTCTCTGCGCTGCTGGAGGAGGGCGACCCGTCGGCGGCGGTGATGGCGATGGGCCGCCGCCGTCTGCACGAGCTGATCCGTCAGGAACCGGCCGGCGCCCTCCGCGCGGTCCCGAGCGCGGTCCCGGGCGGCCGGACGAGGCGGGGGCGCCGCCGGCTCCGCTGGGCGCTGCCCGGGCTCGGCCTGGTCGCCGCCGGAACGGCCGCCGCGATCGCCCTCACGTCGACGTCGGCTCCGCCGGACCGATCGCGCCCCCGCCCGACGCAGACGTCCCAGCGGCTGTCGGGCCGGGAAGTACTGCTGGCCGCCGCGTCGAGCGCGGAGACCGAACCGGCGACGACCGGGAGATACTGGCACGTCCGATCGGTACGCATGATCTTCGCGGGCGGCCCGCCCGTGGGCAACGTGATAGAGATCTGGGCCGCCAAGGACGGCTGGTGGTACGAAGGCGATGCCACTCTGGAGGGCCGCGGCCTGGGGTTGATGAAGCACAAGAACAAGGACGGCAGGTCGTTCGAGCTGATAGATCACACGCTGTCCTTCGACGAGCTCCAGCGGCTGCCGGCCGACCCGCGGCGGCTCACCGCTTGGGCGCTCTCGTACGCCCACAAGATCAATCCGCACTGGCGGAAGAAGGACATGGAGGATTCGGCCACCAGCACGCTGAGCGCGCTGCTGTACGCGGTCCCCGTGTCTCCCAAGGTGCGAGCGGCCGCCTTCCGGGCGCTCGCCCGGCGACCCGACGTCACGAGCGAGGGCCCCGTCAAGGACGCTCGGGGACGTATCGGGCAAGGAGTCACGATCGGAGGAGCGTTCCACCTGATCATCGATCCGAAGACCGCCTTCGTCCTGCAGGAGACGGCGGGGACGGTGAAGGGTCCAAAGCGGGCCTCGACGCTCTACTACGAGGTCGGCTGGACCAACGCCGCACCGCACGTGCCCGGCCCTGCCTGATCCGCCGGCTAGGACGTCCCGTGGCGATGACCGTCCAGAACACGGCGGCCGGGGTGCCCCACTCGTGGGGTGCCCCGGCCGCCGGGTTCTCGGTATCTCAGCCGGCGGTCATGCCGCCGGTCTCGCTCTCCGGCGGGGTCTTCCCGGCGCCGACGACGACCTCGGCGCCCGCGCCGAGCTGGTAGCGGTCGATGGCCTTCTGCAGGAGCTCCTGCTTGATCTCGCCGCGCCGGGCGAGCCGGGTCAGCACGGCGAGGGTGATGGACGCCGCGTCGACGTGGAAGAAGCGGCGGGCGGCGGCGCGGGTGTCGGAGAAGCCGAATCCGTCGGTGCCCAGCGAGGACCAGTCGCCCGGCACCCACGGCGCGATCTGGTCCGGGACCGCGCGCATGAAGTCGCTCACCGCGACGACCGGGCCGGGCTGGCCGTCGAGCGTGCGGGTGACGTACGGGACGCGCTGCTCGCCGTCGGGGTTCAGGAGGTTCCACTCGTCGCAGGCGACGGCCTCACGGCGCAGCTCCGTCCACGACGTGGCCGACCAGACGTCGGCGGCGACGCCCCACTCCTCGGCGAGCATCCGCTGGGCCTCCAGGGCCCACCGGACGCCGACGCCGGAGGCGAGGATCTGCGCGCCCGGCGCCTCGCCCTCGACCTGCGGCGCCTCGGCGTAGCGGTACAGGCCCTTGAGCAGGCCGCCGACGTCGAGGTCGGCGGGCTCGGCGGGCTGCTGGTACGGCTCGTTGTAGACGGTGAGGTAGTAGAAGACGTCCTCGCCGTCGGGGTGCTCCTCACTGGAGCCGTACATGCGCCGCAGCGCGTCCTTGATGATGTGGGCCAGCTCGAACGCCCAGGCCGGGTCGTAGTAGACGCACGCCGGGTTGGTCGCGGCGAGCAACGGCGAGTGGCCGTCGTTGTGCTGCAGGCCCTCGCCGGTGAGGGTGGTGCGGCCGGCGGTGGCGCCGAGCAGGAAGCCGCGGCTCATCTGGTCGCCCATCGCCCAGATGCTGTCACCGGTGCGCTGGAACCCGAACATCGAGTAGAAGATGTAGACGGGGATCATGTGCACGCCGTGCGTGGCGTACGCCGTGCCGGCCGCGATGGCGGAGCCGACGGCGCCCGCCTCGCTGATGCCCTCGTGCAGCATCTGGCCCTGCTCGGACTCCTTGTAGGACAGCAGCAGCTTGCGGTCGACGGCCTCGTACGTCTGCCCGTGCGGCGAGTAGATCTTCGCCGAGGGGAAGAGCGAGTCCATGCCGAACGTGCGGTACTCGTCCGGGGCGATCGGCACGAACCGGGCGCCGATGTTCTCGTCCTTGATCAGGTCCTTGAGCAGCCGGACGAACGCCATCGTCGTGGCGACGTTCTGCTTGCCGGAGCCCTTCTTCAGCTCGGCGTAGACGGGGTCCCCGGGCAGCTTGAGGGCCTTCGCCCGGTTGAGCCGCTTGGGCAGGTAGCCGCCGAGGGCCATGCGCCGCTCGCGCATGTACTGCACCTCGTCGGAGTTCTCGCCCGGGTGGTAGTACGGCGGCAGGTCCGCCTCGAGGGCCGAGTCGGGGATGTCGAGGTAGAGCCGGTCGCGGAACTCCTTCAGCTCGGCCTTGGTGAGCTTCTTCATCTGGTGCGTGGCGTTGCGCGCCTCGAAGTCCGGCCCGAGCGTCCACCCCTTGATCGTGTGGGTGAGGATGACGGTGGGCTGGCCGACGTGCTCGCGGGCGGCCTTGAACGCGGCGTACAACTTGCGATAGTCGTGTCCGCCGCGCGACAGCTTGCGGATGTCGTCGTCGGACATGTGCTCGACCATCTTGCGCAGCCGCGGGTCGTCGCCGAAGAAGTGCTCGCGGATGTACTCGCCGGTCTCGACGGTGTAGGTCTGGAACTGGCCGTCGGGGGTGGTGTTCATCTTGTTGACGAGCACGCCGTCGACGTCCTGGGCGAGCAGCGGGTCCCAGTCGCGGCCCCAGATGACCTTGATGACGTTCCAGCCGGCGCCGCGGAAGTACGACTCCAGTTCCTGGATGATCTTGCCGTTGCCGCGGACCGGCCCGTCGAGCTGCTGCAGGTTGCAGTTGATGACGAAGGTGAGGTTGTCGAGCTCCTCGCGGGCGGCGAGGCCGATCGCGCCGAGCGACTCCGGCTCGCCCATCTCGCCGTCGCCGAGGAACGCCCACACGTGCGACCGGGAGGTGTCCTTGATCTTCCGGTTGTAGAGGTAGCGGTTGAACCGGGCCTGGTAGATCGAGTTGATCGCGGTGAGGCCCATGGACACCGTGGGGAACTCCCAGAAGTCCGGCATCAGCCGCGGGTGCGGGTAGGACGACAGCCCGCCGCCCGGGTGGGAGATCTCCTGGCGGAACCCGTCGAGCTTGTCCTGGGGCAGCCGGCCCTCGAGGAACGCGCGGGCGTAGATGCCGGGCGCGGCGTGGCCCTGGATGAAGACCTGGTCGCCGGACTCGCCGTGGTCCTTGCCGCGGAAGAAGTGGTTGAACCCGACCTCGTACAGCGACGCGGCGGAGGCGTAGGTCGCGATGTGGCCGCCGACCGACAGTTCGGGGCGGTTCGCCCGCGAGACCATGATCGCGGCGTTCCACCGGATATAGGCGCGGATGCGGCGCTCGACGTACTCGTCGCCGGGGAACCAGGGCTCGCGCTCCGGCGGGATGGTGTTGATGTAGTCCGTGCTGCGCAGGCCGGGCACGCCGACCTGCTGCTCGCGGGCCCGTTCCAGGAGCCGCAGCATGAGGTAGCGGGCGCGCGAGCGGCCCTCGGTCTTGATGACCGTGTCGAGCGACTCCAGCCACTCCCGGGTCTCATCGGGGTCGATGTCCGGAAGCTGACTGGGGAGGCCGTCGCTGATGATCGAAAAGCGCTGGCGTCCGGAAGCCACGGGTTCCCCTTCGCTTCGTGCCCACCCAGGTCAGGTGATGGATCGTTGTTGTCCCGACCATCGTCGTACGTCGGAACCGTTAACGCATCTCTACCACCCGGTAACCGGTCGGTACGGCTTCCCATCGGCCTCGGAGCGTACGAGGCTGTGTGGAGAGCCACCGCTCAGGGGATACCCGCGGTCGGGAGGTGAAACGAGGATGGAAGCGGCCGTTGGTGACCGGTTGCACGTCCACGGGAACACCGTCGGGCAGGCCGACCGGACCGGAAAGATCATTGAGGTACGCGGCATCTCCGGAGGACCGCCGTACCTCGTCCGCTTCGACGATGGGCACACGGGCCTGGTCTACCCGGGGCCGGATGCCGTGGTCGAACCGGAAGAGTAGACATGTACGCATGATGAGCAAAGTGATTACCGTGGCCACCGGGAGCAAGGAGGCCGTGCACGACATCACGGGCGAATGCCTCAGATTCCTGCGCGACATCGGGGCGTCGGATGGTTTGCTCAACCTCTTCGTTCCGCACGCGACCGCCGGCATCGCACTCATAGAGCTCGGCTCCGGCAGCGATCAGGATCTCTTGTCCGCGTTGGGCGAATTGCTGCCGGCCGACGACCGGTGGGAACACGCGCACGGATCCCGTGGCCACGGTCGCTCTCACGTGATGCCGGCGTTCATCGCGCCGTACGCCACGATCCCCGTGATCGACGGGAAACCCGCGCTCGGCACCTGGCAATCGGTGGCTGTGGTCGACCTCAACGTGGACAATGTCGTGCGCAAGGTGCGACTCAGCTTCATCAGCGGGAGTTGAGAGAAGTGGCCGGGTTCGCTCACTTGCGGGTCAGACACTTGCGCACGGGGTGGTCCGCCGTGTGAACTGTCCGGCAATGCCGCACCCGGAGGGGCGGGCGGTAAACAACATGGGCATGTTTGACAATCGCGGCCCACAACACAGGGAGGACGTTCGTGAGCGCGACCGCGGGTCAGGCGCAGAGCAGCCTGGCCGAACGGCTCGGCATCAAGCCGAACCAGGTGGTGCAGGAGATCGGCTACGACGCCGACACCGACGAGGAGCTGCGCAGCTCCATCGAGTCGGTCTCGGGTAACGAGCTGGTCGACGAGGAATACGACGAGGTCGTCGACGTCGTGCTGCTCTGGTGGCGTGAGGACGACGGCGATCTGTTCGACGCCTTGTCCGACGCACTCACCGCACTGGCGGACGGCGGCCACATCTGGCTGCTCACGCCGAAGGCGGGGCGCGAGGGCCACGTCGAGCCGAGCGACATCCTGGAGGCCGCCCAGACGGCCGGGCTGTCGCAGACGAGCAGCATCAGCGCGGCCCGTGAGTGGTCGGGCACGCGCCTGGTGACGCCCAAGGCGCGGCGTTGACCTTCACCGCCGAGGCGCGGACCGTACGAGGAGGGGACTGACCGGCATGTGAGACGTGCCGGCCCCGGGGGCTCTCTCGATCCGTCGGAACGACGGGTGGCAGACTGACGTACGGCCAGACTCGGTGAGGAAGGGTGCTACCCATGACGGTTGAGGTCGGCGACGCCGCACCGGACTTCGAGCTGAAGGACCAGCACGGCGCTCCCGTGCGCCTGTCGGACTTCCGGGGGAAGAAGACCGTCGTCCTGGTCTTCTACCCGCTGGCGTTCAGCGGCGTGTGCACGGGCGAGCTGTGCGCGATCCGCGACGAGCTGCCCACGCTGGGCGGCGACGACGTGCAGGTCCTGGCGGTCTCGGTGGACTCGATGTTCTCGCACCGGGCGTGGGCCGACCAGGAGGGCTACGAGTTCCCGCTGCTGTCGGACTTCTGGCCGCACGGCGCGGTGGCGAGGTCCTACGGGATCTTCGACGAGGACAGGGGCGTCGCGACACGCGGCACCTACATCATCGACAAGTCCGGTGTCGTGCGGTGGAAGGTGGAGAACGCCATCCCCGACGCCCGTGACCTCGACGAGTACCGCAAGGCGCTCGCCGACATCTCCTAGTTCCTGTGGCCGGGCCCGCGCGGGCCCGGTCCCGGATCCCACCGGAGGCGCCATGCCCTGCTACCGCTGCGGGGCCCGGCAGACGGACCCGGACCACGGCCCCAGTCCCTGGCGGCGTGGCGTCCGTTCGGACCGGCAGGTGCTGGTCTGCCCCGACTGCCAGCACGGCCGGGACTGGACCGCGGACCTCGATCACTGCACGTCCTGCGGGGCCACCGCGCTGGTGTGCCGTCTCGGCGAGGTCGAATGCCGTACCTGCGGGCGCGTACGGGCCACCGAGCGGATGGCCGAGCCACCGGCGCCCTCCGACGGTTCGGGGTTGTCGGAGGAGGTCGCCGCCGCGCTCAGCCGCGTGCTGGGCGGCGACGGCCTCGCCACCTGAGCCGACCAATTCCGGCGGAATGTGACCAAGACCCTAATGCTCCCCAATTAACGGAATGTCAACCCACGGTGTGACATGATCCTTCACGCTCCTGCGACGGGCGCTCGCAGGGCTGAAGGGGAGCGAGCGTGGCGGGACGCCCTGCGCGGACGATCGCCGGCCTGGCGGCCGCGGCGACATGTGCCGGACTTCTCGGACTCACCGGCCCGGCACGGGCCGCCGGGCAGCAGGCCCTCCCGGTCCAGGCCGGATTCGTCCAGGTCGTCGCCCACCCCGACGACGACCTGCTGTTCATGTCGCCGGACCTGGCCAACGACATCCGGCGCGGGGAAGCCGTCACGACGGTCGTGCTCAGCGCCGGCGAAGGCCACGCCGGGATGGGGGACGCCCACGACCCCCTCGCCTATGTCGCGCAACGCCGCCAGGGACTGCACTCGGCGTACGCCGCCATGGCCGGGGTCACCGACGGCTGGCGGGTCGAGACCGTCCGTTCCGGGCGGGTGAACATCGAAGTTCACACGCTGACGGCGCGCCCGAACATCCACCTGGCGTTCCTCAGCCTTCCCGACGGCCGTGACCCGCGCGTCCACGTCGGCAGGCGGGCGATCGCGCAGCTGCGGGCGGACCGCCGCTCGGCCAAGTGCTCGCCGACCGTGACGCCGCCGCTGTCGCCGTACGCCCACTGCTACACCCACGCCGACGTCGTCCGCGCCCTCGTGACCCTGTTCACGCTCTACCGCCCCACGGTCGTACGGACGCAGGACCCCTCTCCCGACCGGCGCTACACCACTGACCACACCGACCACAGGGCGACGGCCCAGTTCGCGACCGAGGCGGTCGCCGCGTACGGCCGGCCCGTGGCCCAGGTCGACTACCGCGACTACAACCTCGGCGACACGCCGGTCAACCTCCGCCGGACCGAGTCGGCCGCCAAGCAGCGCGTCTTCGCCGACTACCGCGCCAACGACTACCGGATCAACCCCGAGGCCCGGAACTTCGCCTCCTGGCAGCTCCGCATGCGCTACCGGTGGCCCCGGGGAGCCTCCTGGACGACCCGCGCCGCAGGCGGACGGCTCCAGGCATTCGCCGTCCTGTCCGGCCGGCTGTACACGTGGTGGCAGACGCCCACCGGCTGGTCCGGCCCGGCGTCACTCGGCGGCAGCGGCCTCGCGCCCTCCCTCACCACCGCCGGCGGCCAGGTCTTCGCCCGCCGCGGCGGCGATCTCGTCGCCGCCCGCCCCCGCTACGCCGGCGGGCGATGGACGGCGACCTGGACCGACCTCGGCCCCGCGACGGGCACCCCCCTCGCCGTGCCCGGCCGCACCGGCCGCCCCGCCGTGTTCGTCCGCGACGCCAAGGGCGGCGTCAGCGTGAAGTGTCAGGCCACCGACGGCTCGTGGACCCCGTGGCGGCAGCTGCGCGTCCCCGCTCCAAAGACCGCTCACCGGCGCGCCGCGAAACCCTCCTCCCCCAGGCCCCGGCCGACCGCCCCGAGCCGTACCCCGTCGGTGTCGCCCACCCCGAGCACGACCCCCACCCCGAGCGCCACGCCGTCGGCACGACCGCCCGCCCTGCCGCCTCTGCCGCTGCCCCTGCCCCGCAAGAGCGGCACCCCGACCCCGAGCACCACGCCGGCGACCCCGCGCACGACGCCGCGCGGCACCGCCTCCCCTCGGCCGACCACCACCCCGTCGCCGGGGAAGAAGGCCACCCGGGCGCCCGCCCGCAAACGTCCCCGGGTGATCCCGCCCGCCCGGGACGTCCAGGACGGCATGGACGCCGTCGGCGGCAGCGCCGGAATCGAGCTGTTCGCCCCGACCCGCACCCAGGTGCTGCAGTGGCGGCAGGGCCAGGGCTGCTCGTTCGCGTACGCGGGCGCGGTCCCTGGCGTACGGCCGAACGGCCCCGTCACCGCGACCCGCGACGCCGGCGGCAACCCGACCCTCGTGTACGAGGAGGCCGATTCGACGGCGATCCGCCAGGCCAAGGAGACCGGCCGCGCGTGGAGCGGCCCCGCGACCCCGCTGCGGGCGGTGTTCCACGAGACCGGCGAGGCCCCGGTACCGACCGGCAGCCGCGTCCCGCCGCCCGCCCTGCCCCTTCCGGCGATCGGCGTCCCCATGGTCGCCACCGACGGGACCGGCCGGGTGTACGCTCTGGCGCTGGCCGAGGACGGCCGCCTGTACGTCTCCTCGCGCGGCCCCGCCGGCATCTACGGCCCCTGGAGCCCCGCGGCCTGATTCCGTTTCGCGAGCAGGGGGAAGATCCCGGTAGGCTGTGGCGCGCCGGGTCCTTCCCGGCAGCGGGCGCATAGCTCAGTGGTTAGAGCACTGGTCTTACAAACCAGGAGTCGCTGGTTCGAATCCAGCTGTGCCCACCTCGGCGATCATTCGAAAACGGCGTCTGACCTGCGATCACAGGTCAGGCGCCGTTCGCATGACGTCCGACCGTTGGAGCCGTGGAAGCGATGACGCGCATCATCACCGTGGTCACTCCGGTGCATCCGCAGAATGCGCCATTCTTGCGTGAGGCGTACGAATCGATACGAGCCCAGGTGCTTCCGGCCGGCTGGGATTGGCAGTGGGTCGTCCAGGAGGACGGCGACAGCGGGCTGGTCGAGTCGGCGCTTCCCGAGGACCCGCGCATCAGTTTCGGCACCGTTCGGGCCAGTGGGCCGGCGGTGACCCGTACGACCGCGTTGGCCCGCGCCGCCGGAGAACTCATCCGCAACCTCGACTCCGACGACCGCCTGCTTCCCGGCGCGCTCTTCCGGGACATCGAACTGCTGGCGGGCGCACCGGAGATCGACTGGACCGCGTCGCGCGCCCTCGACCTCCTCCCCGACGGATCGACGAGAGGCCACGAGGCGAACGACCTTCCGGAGGGCGTCATCGAGCGTGGTGCGGTCCTTCGCACCTGGGAGGAGCAGGGGTGGATCCTCCCGCTGGTGCCGGGCACCCTCTGCATGCGGCGTCGCCTCCTGCTCGCGCTCGGCGGGTGGATGGCGCTCGACACCTCCGAGGACACCGGGCTGGTCATCGCCGCGAACGCCGTGGCCGACGGGTACTTCATCGGCGAGCCGAGCATGCTCTACCGCCGGCACCCGCACCAGACCACCGCTCAGGAGTTCCACACCGACGCCCGCAGGAGGCAGCGCAAGCGCTCGCTCATCATCGAGCGAGCACAGGCGCTCGCCTCGCTCGGCAACGGACCTCTCCGGCCGTAGTCGACGTGCCGGCGGCGGCCCGTCCGCTCCGGCGTGACAGGTGCTGCTCAACGGGAGTTCTCCGCGCGCCCGGCCGTCCTCCTCCCGTAGTGGTCGGCGAGCGCGGAGAACGCCGCCTTCGGCTCCCACGGCAGGCCCGTGAGGGTCCGGCCGTCGCCGTCCTCGATCACCTTCACGACGCCGTACGAGGCCAGGTCCAGGTCATCCCGGAGATCGCCGCTCCGGTGCGGCAGGTGGTACTGCGCGAAGGTGTGAACGAAGGCACTGTCCACACCCTCGGCGTCGAAGATCTCCAGTAGTTCACGCAGATGGGCCGCCTGTTCGGCCTCATCGCGCACGTAGTCGCCGTTCAGCCGGATCGGTGTGGCGCCCTCCCACTCGATGACGTCCCAGGCGATGGAGGACCGGTCGGCCGCGCCCCGGTAGGTGGGGGCGCCGAACTCGGTGATCGCCACCGGCTTGCCCGCCTCGACGAGCGCGCGGACGCCCTCGGCGAACCCGGCCGCGATCTCCTTCGTCCGGTAGGAGTCGATCGAGACGAAGTCGAAGGGCGTCCAGTCGACCCCCTCGAGATGGACGGACGCATACGTGATCTTCCCGGTGAACCGGCGGCGGACGACGTCCACCGCCTTGGCGAGGAAGTCGTTCATGCGGCCGGGCAGCGCCGCCAGGGCCTCCCGATCGGGCCGCGTGAGCAGGGCGTCGATGCGGTCCATGCAGACGTCGCCGGGCAGGAAGCCCTTCGTGAACAGGCTCAGCTCCGCGCCGGTGACGAGCACGATCTCGGCGCCGCCCCGGCGCAGCCGCTCGGCCCGCTCGGCGCAGTCGGCCAGGACGTCCAGCAGCTCGTCCGTGCTCAGGTCGCAGGTGAAGGGCGAGAACCAGACCTCCAGGCCCGCCTCCGCGGCGAGGGTGGCGGCGAGCTCCAGCCGCTCCGGGTCGCTCCCGGTGACGCGCACGGCGTCGCAGTGCAGGTCCTCCCGGATGACGCGCATCTCGCGGCGGACCACCTCCGGGTCGAGCACCTGACGGGTGCTCACTCCGAGGTTGATGAAGCCCGTGTCGTACCCGATGCCGTACCGACGCATTGCCAGCGCCCCCTTCTCGTCTCGCGGCCGGTCGGCCGCCTCTCGCTAAGGTACGAAACGTACCCTAAGTTCGCAACGTAGCAGGCGGCGACGAAGCACGATAAGGTACGAGCGGTATCGAGCCTGCCGAGGAGAGCATGAGCGGCGAGCAGACGGTTCCGGGCTCCCCCGGCCCATCGAGGCGGCGTGGGGCCGTGCTGGAGGAGGCGATCCTGCGCGCCGCGGCCGACGAGCTCCTCGAGTCCGGCTACCCGGGGCTGACGATGGACCGCGTGGCCAAGCGGGCCGGCACGAACAAGAACGCCATCTACCGCCGGTGGCCGAACCGCGCGGCGCTCGGCGTCGCCGCCTACAGCCGGCTGGTCAAGGCACAGACGCAGCCACCCGACACCGGCACGCTGCGCGGCGACGTCCTGGCGCTGCTCCGCCGCATCAACTGCGACCAGGCATCACCCACGGGCGAGATCCTCCGAAGCCTGCTCGCCGGTGTCGGTGACGAGCCGGAGCTGCTCGCGGAGCTGCAGAGCCAGGTCGGCGACGGCGGGTCCGCCACCTGGCTGACCGTGCTCGGTCGCGCGGTCGCCCGCGGCGAGGCGCCGCCCAAGGCACTGCACCCCAGGGTCGCCACGGTGGCGCTCACCCTGCTGCGGAACGAGTACGTCACCCAAGGGCTCAGCAGAATCCCCGACACCGTCATCACCGAGATCGTCGACGAGGTCTACCTGCCCCTGATCCGCGGCCGCGCGACGGGCTGACCCGGCCGGCCCGCGCCCGGCCTCGCGCGCTTGCTTCGCCGCCGCCGTGGTCAGCGCGCCGTCGCCGTTGACGGATCGACGACCGATTCGCCGGTTCCAGCACGTCAATCGCGACGTCAAGGCGCACGCCCAGGGGCGATGATCGGGATCGGCCGCCGCGATGTAGGGCCAGCGCGTGAAGGAGTCTGGCCGTGGCGGTCACCATGCGGATGTGCTGATCCTCGGTGAGCATGATCGCGCGGGTTCGGGCGTGACGCGCCTGACCAACCATCTGCCGAACTCCACGGAATGAACCTAGACTCAATCGCATGACGGCCCAGCCGGTGGAGCAGTACGAGGACCCGCACGACCCACAGGTCATTCTCGGCGACCTGCCGCGGCGCGAGCACCCCCTTTTCCTGAAGCAGTACCACGAGGCGGTCGACGCGGCGCATGACCCGGCCGGATACAAGCGCCTCCAGGCCGTTCTCCGTCACTGGTCGATCACGGCCCGCGCGCTGAACAAGGCACTCAAAGAGAACCCGAACTACTACGAGGACCTCGCAGCCGAGGTCGAAGGCGTCCGGAACGGCACCGTCCAAACCGTGCCGCTCGATGTTGTCATCCCTGACCGGGCGGAACGCGTCGCCGAAGAGCGAAGGCACCGTTACCGTTAGTTGCCGTGGCCCTCCGCGTCGAGTTAGTCCCTCCTTCAGACGAGCAGCTCCACGGCCTCCCGGAAGCAACCAAGAAGGAGCTCATCGAGACGCTGCTGGTCTTGATGGAGGAGCCCCGCCATCCGGACCTCGTTGCACCATCCGATGATCCTCGCCGCCTGCGCGCGCCGTTCGGTGACTTCGGGATCGTCGAGTTCCAGCCGCGGGAGGAGATAGGGGCCCTCATCGTGCACCGCGTCATCTGGGCGGACTGACCCAGCCAGTTCCGCGGCGGCCTCCTGCCGCCATGTCCGCCAAGCAGCACACGACTGCTCAGTCACTCCCCTCGACGATCGGCAGATCGGCGTCGTCCCGGTCCACGACATGGATGAACTCACTGGGTCAACGAGGCCGGCATGGATTCGTTACAGGCGCACAGTTCTCGACGAAATCCCCGACGCCGTCATCACCGAGATCGTCGACGACGTCTCCTCACCCCTGTTCCGCCGCCTCGCACGGTGGCTTCGCCAGCCGGCGTACGGTCGATGGGGCCCACGGAACGTCTGACTTGAAGTCAGAACTGTCCGGAAGTGGACATGGCGTGATCTTTTCGCGGTCTCGGAGCGTCGTAGTTCTTGTGAAGAAGCTTCTCGCCGCCACGGCCGTGTCCGCAGCGGTCGCCGCCGTGCCCGCCGTCGCGTACGCAGGAGACGGCGGCAAGCTGCCGACCTGCACCGCCACGTTCGTGGACCACCCTGAGAACGCCTCGCCCGCGTGGGCGCTCGACGACTTCACGCGGACGACGACGTTCGCCCCCGGGGACACCGACGGGACGTGGAAGGTCCACATCCACGATGAGGGACACTTCACGACGATCCCCGGGACCACGTCCGACAGCGGCGACCCGATCCAGCTGAAGGTGACGGGGTCGTTCGACGGTGACGGCGACTACACGGTGACGAGCACGACCGGACCGCAGTGCGGCGACGCGGAGCAGTACACGGGCACCGGCGCTCCCGCGACCGCGAAGTGGCCGTTGCACTACTTCCCGGCGGACGCCGACGCCACCACGAGCGACATCGACCCGTGGCGGTGGGTGTACCAGACGTACTGCGAGAAGATGGTGGAGGACAGCCGGTACGCCAAGGTGGACGGCCACCTCACCGGCAAGGACTGCCCGACCCCCACGCCGACGCCCACGGATTCCGCTCCGGAGCCGGACCCCTCGTCCTCGGCGGACCCGGAGCCGTCGGCGAGTGAGACGACGCCGAGCCCGGAGACCACGGCCTCGCCGGCGGCCGAGGCCTCCCCGGCGACACCGGTGAAGGCCCAGCCGCACTTCACCGGCTGAGCCGGCGCGGCCGGCGGCCGATCCGCGGCTCCGGTCAGTCGACGCGGAGGGCGGCGGCCAGGAGGTCGGTGACGTTGGGGGTCGCGCGGGAGTAGTCGCGGGGCGGCGCGATCTCCTCCAGCAGCGCGGCCTCCCGGATGCGGTCGATCCGGAAGATCCGGGGCGCGTCGCGGAGCCGGCACCAGCCGATGAGGTGCCAGTCCCGGGCGCCGGTGACGAAGGCGACCGGCTCGACCTCGCGTTCGGTGCGCGTGCCGTCGCGGCCGGCGTAGGCGAACCGTACGACCCTGCGGGTGGCGACCGCCTCCTCGACGACCGCCGCGGCGGGGACCTCCTGGGCGCCGTCGGCGAGGAGGAGCGCGCGGATCCGCTCGGCGAGCCGCCGGTCCTCGGGGCTGTCCGCCGCGGCCATCGCTCCGATGACCTTGAGCAGGGCGGTACGCCCGGAGGAGGCGAAGGGCGACGCGCCGTCGCGGCCGACGGCGGTGGCCAGGGCCACGGCCTCGACCGGAGACAGGACGATCGGTGGCAGGGTCCCGGCGGTGTCCAGGAACCAGCCGGCCCCGTCGGCCTTGATGGGGACGCCGGCCTCGCGCAGGTCCTCGAGGTCCCGCTCGATGGTCCGCTCGCCGACCCCGAGGAGGGCGGCCAGCTCGCCGGTGGCACAGGGCCGGGGGGCGCCCGCACGCAGCTCCTCCACCAGGGCGAGCAAGCGGTCCGTACGGGTCACGAAACCGACCGTAGATCATCAATCGCCTGATTCAAGGTGACGCGCCGGTTCGGTCACGCTAACGCCAAGGTCTCACGGGCCGGCGCGTCATCGGCGCAATGGCGGCCCCGGTGCGGGCTCGCCCGGGCGTACCGGAATGATCTGAACCGTTCCCCGAGAGAGAGGTGAAGGACGTTGCTCGCGGTATCGATGGACACGGTCCGGGTGTTCCTGCATGTTCTGGCGGCGACCGTCTGGGTCGGCGGCCAGCTGACCCTGGGCGCGCTGGTTCCCGCCCTGCGCGGATACGAGGGGGTGACCAAGGTCGCGGCGCGCCGGTTCAACGTGGTGGCGTGGCCCGCGTTCGCGGTGCTCGTCCTCACGGGGGTCTGGAACATCGTCGCTCTCGACCACCCGAGCGACGCCTACCGGATGACGCTGAACGTCAAGATGGTCTTCGTGCTGCTGTCCGGAGTGGCGGCGTTCCTGCACATGCGGGCCACCACCAAGCGGGGGCTGGCGATCTGGGGCGCCCTCGGGGCGCTCGGCGCGCTGGTCGCGCTGTTCTTCGGCGTCCAGCTCGGCTGAGACTCTCCCCCGCGGTCACCGCCCGGTCATCGTTCGCCCGCCGCCCAGTGGTACGGCGGGCGGCCGTACCGTTCGATCACGCGACGGCGCAGGCCGGGGTCGTCTCGCGGCACCGGCTCCAGGAAGACCTCGTAGACCTCCGGGTGGTTCGCGCGGAGCTCCTCGCTGAGGCGTACGCAGGCGCGTTCGACGTCGGCGGCGCCCAGGTCGTCGCGGAAGTCCAGCCGGGCGCAGACGAGCACCTCGCCGGTGCCGACGGTCATGGTCATCAGGTCGACCAGCGCCTCGACCTCCGGCGCGGCGGTGACGACGCGCTTGACGCCCTCCAGGATCCTCGGCTGGGCCTGCCGGCCGATGAGCAGGTCAAGGTTGGTGCGGCCGAGGAGGAACGCCGCGATCGTCAGCACGACCCCGATGAGCAGCGAGGCAACGCCGTCCCAGACCGCGGAGCCGGTCGCCTGGTGCAGGCCGAGGCCGGCGGCGGCGAGGGCCAGGCCGATCAGCGCCGCCGAGTCCTCGAAGAGCACCGACTTGGTGGTCGGGTCGTCGGTGCTGCGCAGGAACGCGAGGATCGACTGCCCGTCCGCGCGGGCCTCCTGGCGGGTCTGCCGGAACGCCTGCCGCCACGAGACGGATTCCAGCACCGCCGACACGGCCAGCACGAGGTAGCCGACGAGCGCGCTTTTGCGCTCGGTCTCCCCGCTCAGGATCGCCTGCGCTCCCTGGACGAAGGCGAACAGCGCGCCCATGCCGAAGATGCACACGGCGACGAGGAGCGACCAGATGTAGCGCTCGGTGCCGTGGCCGAACGGGTGCCGCCGGTCCGCGGGGCGCCTGCTGCGGCGCAACGCGGTGAGCAGCAGGACCTCGTTGGCGGTGTCGGCGAAGGAGTGCCCCGCCTCCGAGGCCATCGACGCCGATCCGGTGATCACCGCGGCGACCGTCTTGGCGAGCGCGATGCCGAAGTTCGCGGCGAGCGCGAGGACGACGGTGAGGCGGCTCTCCTGCTGTTCCTGTTCCCCGACCACCCGTTCAGGGTGTCACGGCGCGGCTCGCGTCACGGCACCGGCCGTCCGTCACACCGACGTCCCCACGCCGAGGACCGCCTCGGCCGCGGTGGCGAGCTGGATGAGCCGTTCGAGCTCGGTGCGGTGGAACGGCGGGGCGGCCACGCGCGCGAGCAGCAGCGTCTGCCGGGACCGGCCGACCGGGACGGAGGCGTAGCGGATCCCGTCCTCGCCCGTGAACGCGCGGGCGCCGGACGCGGGGATGACCGGGAGCGTGAGCGGATCGGGGGCCTGCCAGCTCGCGTGGACGACGATCCCGTCCCGGCCCAGCATCGCGGCCCAGTCGCCGCCGAAGATCTTGGGGACCGCCTCGACGAGGGCGATGACCCCGTTCGGCGGGTTGGCGGCGATCTGGCCGACGACCTCCACGTCGGAGAAGACGCCGGGCGCCTCGTGGGTCTGCCAGACGCCGTCGATCTCGACGCCGCGGACCGAGGCCAGGGCGTCGCAGAGGACGTCGAGGGACGCGCCTTGGGGCCACGAGACGGTGATGTCGTCCACCGCCCGTCCTCCGGAACGTTCCAACACGACGACCTGCACGATGTCGGCGCCCGCGGCGCCCAGCGTCCGAGCGACCGTGCCGAGCGAGCCGGGACGGTCCGGCAGCCTGAGTCGCACCCGCAAAAGCGGCATACCGCTCACCTCCTGGACGAAAAGGCTGCCATAGCAACGTTTCAGGCATGTTGCCGGGCGATGTCGACCCCCGTCGCCGGCGAGGACGTCACCTACCGGCCCAGGCGAGGAGGTCGTCCGCGGTCAGGGTGTTCACGATCCGCTCCGGGCCGACGCCGCAGCGGGCGGCCCGCTCGCACCCGTACGGCTGCCAGTCGAGCTGACCGGGCGCGTGCGCGTCGGAGTCGATCGAGAACCGGCACCCCGCCTCCACCGCCAGGCGCAGCAGGCGCTTCGGCGGGTCGAGACGCTCCGGCCTGCTGTTGATCTCCACGGCGGTGTCGTTCGCGGCGCACGCGGCGAACACGCGCTCGGCATCGAACTCCGACTCCGGCCGTTTGTTCCCGCGCCGTCCGCCGCCCCGCACGATCCGCCCGGTGCAGTGCCCGAGCACGTTGACCCAGGGGTTCGCGACGGCGGCGAGCATCCGGCGCGTCATGTCCGGGCCCGGCATCCGCAGCTTGGAATGGACGCTCGCCACCACGACGTCCAGCTCGGCCAGCAGCGCCGGATCCTGGTCGAGCGACCCGTCGTCGAGGATGTCGACCTCGATGCCGGTGAGGACGCGGAACGGCGCGAGCCGCTCGTTCAGCGCGGCCACGATCTTCAGCTGCTCGCGCAGGCGGTCCGGGGACAGCCCGTTCGCGACCTTCAGGCGCGGGGAGTGGTCGGTGAGCGCGATGTAGTCGTGGCCGATGCCGATCGCCGCCTCGGCCATCTCCTCGATCGGCGAGCCCCCGTCGGACCAGTCCGAGTGCGTGTGCAGGTCGCCGCGGAGCGCCGCGCGCAGGGCGGCGGCCGCCTCGTCGATCGGGGTTCCCTCGGTGGCCTCCAGACGGCGCAGGTAGGTGGGCGTCTCTCCGCGCAGCGCCTCCTCGACGACCAGCGCCGTGACCTTGCCGACGCCGGGCAGCGCCTCCAGGGTTCCAGCCCGCGCGCGGGCGGTCAGCTCGTCGGCGGAGGTCCGCTCGACGGTCTCCGCGGCCCGCCGGAACGCCCGCACGCGGTAGGTCGCCTCGTGCGACCGCTCCAGCAGGAACGCGATGCGCTTCAACGCCTCGATCGGCTCCATGCCCGACTCCTACCCGCTCCGCGGCGGCCACCCCATACCTGGGTATCATCCGCGAATCGGTCTAGAGAGGTACGAGGCGGGCCTTCCCTGCCCCGTACGCTCGGCCCATGACCGATGGACGGCAGGGAGGGCTCCGCGAGTCCCTGCGCCCGATGCTCGCCGTTGTCGTCGGAGGACACACCGACCCTCCATGGCCCAGACGCCGCCGCCGGACACGGTTCGGCTCGATCGACCTCCGGAGCGCGGGAGACCCCCTCCTGGCGTCGATCCTCGCCTTGGCCGGGTACTCGCAGATGGACACACCGCATCCCGACCTCGGTGGCCCGTTCTCTCGCACTCTCCTGCTGCTGGCCGCCTGCGGTGGTGTCGCCCCACTGCTACTGCGCCGCAGCCGCCCGCTGGTCGCCTGGCGGCTGTCCGCACTGGTGATGGTGATCTCGTCGATCGTGGTCAGCCCGCGCTCGACCCTCGGCACGCCGTACGTGCCGACGTTCGGCATCGTCTACCTGCTGTGCCTGTACTCCCTGGCGGTGCGCTGCGAACGTACGGTGACCATCGGCGCCATGGTGGTCTCGACGCTCGGATGCGTCATCCTCGACCCGCCGACCAAGGCGTTCGCGCTGCTGTGCGCCGTGCCGCTCCTCCTCGGCCACGCGGTGCGGCTCCGGCGTACGACCAAGCAGGAACTCGCCGAGCAGGAGGCCCGGCACGAGGCGGAGACCGCCGTGCTCCAGGAGCGGCAGCGGATCGCGCGGGAGCTGCACGACGTCGTCGCCCACCACATGTCGGTGATCGCCATCCAGGCGGAGGCCGCGCCGTACAAGGTCGCCGACCCGCCGCCGGAGCTGGCCGAGAGCTTCGCAGACATCCGCGCCAGCGCCCTCGAAGGGCTCACCGAGCTGCGCCGGATCCTCGGCGTGCTGCGTACCGACCCATCGGCGCAGACCGCGCCGCAGCCGGGCCTCGAACGCCTGGAGGAGGTCGTCGCCTCCGCCCGCGCCGGCGGGCTGAGCGTCGAGACGTCCGTGACCGGGGAGCCGCCGGTCCTGCCCGGTGGTGTCGGGCTGTCGGCCTACCGGATCCTGCAGGAGTCGCTGAGCAACGCGATGCGGCACGCCCCGGGCGCGGCGGTGCGCGTGGACATCGCGTATGAACCGGACGCGCTGCGGCTGCGGGTGCACAACGGGCCGGGGAACGAGCCGGACCGAGTCGTACGCGCGGGCGGCGGCCATGGCCTGGTCGGCATGCGGGAACGCGCCGCGATGCTCGGTGGCGAGCTCAGCGCGGAGCCGACCCACGACGGCGGCTTCGTCGTCGTCGCGACCCTCCCCCTGGGCCCCGAGGCCCTCGCACCGACCGCCTGAGCACGCCCCGAGCGGACCGCCCCGAAGAAAGGGACCCATGAGCATCCGCGTAGTCATCGCCGACGACCAGGGAATGGTGCGGTCCGGCTTCTCGATCCTGTTGAACGCCCAGCCGGACATCGAGGTCGTCGGCGAGGCCGTCAACGGGGAAGAGGCCGTGTCCAAGGCCGACGGCCTGCGGCCCGACGTGGTGCTGATGGACGTGCGGATGCCGGTCCTCGACGGCCTCGCCGCCACCCGCCGCATCACCGAGCGGCCGGACCACCCCGCCGTACTCGTGCTGACCACCTTCGACCTCGATGACTACGTGTACGAGGCCCTGCGCGCCGGGGCCAGCGGATTCCTCCTCAAGGACGCCTCGGCGCGGGAATTGTCGGACGCGGTGCGCGTGGTCGCGGCGGGCGAGGCGCTGCTGGCGCCGACCGTGACCCGGCGGCTGATCGCGGAGTTCGCGCGCATGGGCGCGCCGAAGGCGCCCGACCGCCGGCGCTTGGACGGCCTGACGGAACGGGAGACCGAGGTGCTCGGCCTGGTGGCCCGCGGCCTGTCCAACGCCCAGATCGCCGAGCACCTGGTCGTCGCCGAGCAGACGGTCAAGACGCACGTCGGCCGCATCCTCATGAAGCTGGACCTGCGCGACCGCACCCAGGCCGTGGTCTACGCGTACGAGACCGGGCTGGTGCGCCCCGGCGAGTGACCGGGGAGATCATCCACCCCCTACCGGGGATGTACGCGGCAAGTACGGTCCTCAGGGGGACGCGGGCGACAACGGACGATTCGTAACTTCCTGATCACTCGTTGATCAGGAAGGACGGGTCCGTGAACAAGCGCCGGGCAGCACTCGCCACCGCCATCACCGGCGGCATCATGCTCACGGCCGGGGCCGCCGGCGGCCGCCCCTCCGTGCCGCCACCGCCCGTACAGCCGCTGCCCGCGCTGACCGCACCGGCGCTCACCGCGCGGTACGCCGCGGAACGGCAGGCGATCGAGGCCGCCGCCCGGCGCGACCCCCGGCTGCGGCCGCTGGCCGCGCCCGGCCGGACCTTCGTCGCGTTCGACCCGCGCGGCCGTGCCGTCGAGGTCGTCGGCGACCTCGCCACGGCGCGGCGCGTGGCGATCCTCATCCCCGGCTCGGACACCACGCTGCACACCTTCGACTCCCGGGGCACCGCCTCCCCCGGCGGCGGAGCGCGGGCGGTGCTGGCCGAGGCCCGGCGGATCGACCCCCACGCCCGGCTCGCGGTCATCGCCTGGCTGGGCTACTCCGCGCCGAGCACCCTCAGCCTGGACGTCGCGACCACCGTCCGCGCCGACCAGGGCGCCCGGGCCCTGCGGCCGCTCGTCAACACCCTCGGCGCCCACGGCGTGGCGGTGAGCCTGCTGTGCCACAGCTACGGCTCGGTGGTGTGCGGGCGGGCCGCCCCCGACGTCGACGCGACCGACATCGCGGTCTTCGGCAGCCCGGGAATGGCCGTCTCGTCCGCGGCGGCGCTGCGCACCCGGGCGCGGGTGTGGGCGGGGCGCGGGTCCGGCGACTGGACGGCGTACGTGCCGAAGGTCCGGATGCTCGGGCTGGGCTTCGGCGCCGACCCGGTCGGCCGGGACTTCGGTGCGCGCGTCTTCGCGGCCGGTGACGGCGGCCACAGCGACTATCTCCGGCCGGACGGGATCGCCCTGCGGAACCTGGCCCTGATCGCCCTCGGGCGCGGCGCGGAGGTGTCCCGTGACCGCTGAACCGGTCCTGAGCCCACCCCCGGCGGCCCCGATGGATTCCGCGGCTCCGGCAGCTCCGGCGGCTCCGGCGGAGGTGACGCCGCGCGGGCGGATCCGCGCGCTGGCCCACCGCGTCGACGCGGCCACCCCGGAGCATCGCGACCGGGCCGTGGACGCGCTGCGGGCCTACGCCATCCTCGGCGTCGTCCTCGGGCACTGGCTGGTCACCGCGCTCGTCGCCTCGGCGGGCCCGGACGGCGGCCGAGCGTGGAGCACGCGCAGCCCGCTGGCGTCCCTGCCGGCACTGGCCCCGGTGTCCTGGGCACTGCAGACGCTGGCGCTGTTCTTCTTCGTCGGCGGGTACTCCGCGGCCCGGAGCCTGCGCCGCCCGCGGAGCGCCGCCGGATGGGTCCGCGCCCGCGTGGTGCGGCTGTGCCGTCCGCCGGCCGTGCTGGTCGCGGCCTGGGCGCCCCTCACGCTCCTGCTCGCGGCGACGGGGACGGACCCGATGCCGCTGGTCCGTCTCATGTACAGCCCGCTGTGGTTCCTGTGCGTGTTCATCGGCCTGACCGCGCTCACGCCACTGCTCGTCCGCTACGGGCCGTACGCCGCGGCGGTGGCGGCCGCCGTCGTCGGTGGCGTGGACCTCGTCAGGTTCGGCCTGGACGGTCCCGCCTGGCTCGGCTGGCTGAACGTGCCCGCCGCGTGGGCGGTGCCGTACCTGCTCGGCGTCGCCTGGGCGAACGGCCGGCTCGGCTCCCGGCGTACGGCCCTGGCCCTCCTCCTCGGCGGGGCGGCGGCCGCGGCCGCGCTCGTGGCGTTCGCCGGATACCCGGCGAGCATGGTCGGCGTGCCGGGCGCGCGGGTGTCCAACCTCAGCCCGCCGACGGCGGCCGCGATGGCGTTCGGGCTCGCGCAGGTCGGCGCCGCGCTGCTGCTGCGGAACCGGCTGGCGCGCTGGATGCGGCGGCCTCTCGCCTGGGCCCCCGTGGCGCTCGCGAACCTCTCGGCGATGACCGTCTTCTGCTGGCACCAGACGTCGTTCATGCTGGTGACCTCGGCGATGCGGCCCTTCGGTAGGCTGCCCGGACTGCTCGACGTCCCCGACCACTGGGGCTGGGTCGCGGCCCGGGTGGCGTGGCTGCCGGCGTTCGCGTCGGTGCTGGCCGGGTGCCTGGCGGTGTTCCGGAGGTTCGAGGGCACGAGCGTGAGACCCGGTCGGAGGCGGTGCGGCCGGCACGGCTGATAGGTGGGAGGCTGTTCGCGTGCAGAAAGACCTCGACATCCGCGAACAGACCACTGAGCGGCTCGAACAGGCCATGGGTGCGCTGGGCACCGCCGCGACCGCCAGCATGGAGGAGCGCCTCCCGTGGTTCCGCGCGATGTCGGCGGAGTACCGCTCCTGGGTCGGTCTGGTCGCCCAGGCGGGCATCGCCGGGTTCGTCGAGTGGTTCAAGCACGAGGAGAAGATCCGGCCGGCCATCGCCGGCGAGGTGTTCGGCACCGCGCCGCGCGAGCTCATGCGGGCCGTGCGGCTCCAGCAGACCGTCGAGATCGTCCGGGTCGTCATCGACGTCGTCGAGGCCCAGGTGAACGAGCTCGCGGCGCCCGGCGGCGAGACGCAGCTGCGCGAGGCCATCCTGCGCTACACGCGCGAGGTCGCCTTCGGCGCGGCCCAGGTGTACGCGCGGGCCGCGGAGACGCGGGGTGCCTGGGACGCCCGGCTGGAGGCGCTCATCGTCGACGCGCTGCTGCGCGGCGAGGTCGACGAGTCGCTGCACTCGTGGGCCGCGGCACTCGGCTGGGCGTCGACGTCGGTGGCCGTGATGGCGGGCAACACCCCCGAGGACGAGCCCGAGGCCATCATCGACGACATCCGCATCGCGTCCCGCCGGGCGCGCGTCGACGTGCTCGCGGGAGTGCAGGGCAGCCGCCTCATCGTGATCGTCGGCGGTGTCGAGGACGACCCCCTCGCGGCGGCCAAGCCGTTCACCTCCAAGTTCGGCCCGGGCGCGGTGGTGATCGGGCCGCGCGTCGACGACCTGTACGCCGCCACGATGTCGGCGCGGGCGGCGCTGGCCGGGCTGCGCGCCGTGGCGGGCTGGCCGGACGCGCCGCGGCCGGTGTTCGCCGGGGACCTGCTCGCCGAGCGCGCCCTCGACGGCGACCCGGACGCGCGGGCGTTCCTCGTGGAGGAGGTCTACGAACCGCTGCGCGCGGCGGGGGCCCCGCTCCTCGACACGCTGACGACCTACCTGGAGCAGGGGTCGTCGCTGGAGGCCACCGCGCGGCTGTTGTTCGTGCACCCCAACACGGTGCGGTACCGCCTGCGCCGGGTCACCGAGCTGACCGGATACGTCCCCGCCGACGGCCGCGCGGCGTTCACTCTCCGCATCGCCCTGGTCCTCGGACGGTTCGCGGACCGGCCCGCTTCGCTCTGATCCGTCACCCGTCGCCTTGTAGGACCCTCACAAGGCTCGCCGCCGGAGATTCGTACCTCACCGCATGAACATGGTGGAGTCCTACAGTGCATGGTTGAGTGCGTGCTCGTCATCGCCGCGCCCGGGCAGGGCGCCCAGACCCCGGGATTCCTCAACGCCTGGCTCGAAGTGCCGGGTGTCGCCGACCGTCTCGCGTGGTGGTCCGCCGTCACCGGACTCGACCTGATCCGCTACGGCACCACCGCCGACGCCGATGAGATCCGCGACACCGCCGTCGCGCAGCCTCTCCTGGTAGCCGCCGCGCTCGCGGCGTACGAGGCGCTGGGCATCACACCGGACGTGACGACCGGGCACAGCGTGGGCGAGCTCGCCGCCGCCGCGATCGCCGGTGTCATCTCCCCCGAGTCCGCCATGGTGCTCGTACGGGAGCGCGGCCGGGCGATGGCCGAGGCGGCCGCCGTCACCGAGACCGGCATGACCGCCGTGCTCGGCGGCGACGCCGAGGAGGTCCTCGCCGCGATCGAGAAGCACGGCCTCACCCCGGCGAACGCCAACGGCGCCGGTCAGGTGGTCGCGGCCGGCACGAAGGAGCAGCTGGCCGCGTTCGCGGAGGAGCCGCCCGCCGGCGCGCGGCTGCGCCCGCTGTCGGTGGCCGGGGCCTTCCACACGCATCACATGGCCCCCGCGGTCGACACGCTGCGGCGGATCACTCCGGGCATGCCGGTGGCCGCCCCCGTCACCCGGCTGCTCTCCAACCGCGACGGCGCCGTCGTGGACCACGGCCCCGACTTCGTCGCCCGCCTCGTCGAGCAGGTCAGCGCACCGGTGCGCTGGGACTCCTGCATGGCGACGATGGCGGACCTCGGCGTCACGGCGATCATCGAACTGCCTCCGGCGGGCACTCTCGTCGGCCTCGTCCGGCGCGCGCTCCCCGGCGTCGAGCGGGTCGCGCTGAAGACGCCCGACGACCTCGACAAGGCGCGCGCCCTCATCGAGGAGACGCGCGCCGGCGACGACACCTTGGAGAACGCGTGACGTCATTCCAGCTTCGTACCGGCGCCCCCGCGGCGCGCATCCTCGCGTTCGGCCACTACCAGCCGTCGAACGTCGTCACCAACGACGACCTCGCCAAGACGGTCGACACCAACGACGAGTGGATCCAGAGCCGCGTCGGCATCAAGCAGCGCCGCATCGCGGGCCCGGAGGAGTCGGTCGTCGACATGGCCGTCCAGGCCGGCGGTAAGGCCCTGGCGAGCAGCGGCCTGTCCCCGGAGGACATCGACCTGGTCATCGTCGCCACCTGCACCCAGGAGGCGCAGATCCCCAACGCGTCGGCGAGCGTGGCCGACCGGCTCGGCATCACCGCGCCCGGCGCGTACGACGTCAACGCGGCGTGCGCCGGCTTCTGCTACGCCCTGTCCAACGCCTCCGACGCGGTCCGCGCCGGCTCGGCGCGCAACGTGCTGGTCATCGGCGCGGAGAAGCTGTCGCAGTGGGTCGACTGGACCGACCGCTCGACCTGCATCATCTTCGCCGACGGCGCCGGCGCGGCGGTCGTGACCGGCTCCGACGAGGCGGCCGTCGGCCCCGTCGTCTGGGGCAGCGCCGGCGACATGGCGAGCCGGATCTACATCAAGGACCGGAACAGCTTCCTGTACCAGGAAGGACAGGCCGTCTTCCGGTGGGCGACCACGGCGCTGCACCCCATCGCCAAGGAGGCCTGCCAGCGCGCGGGCGTCGACCCGTCCGAGCTGGCCGCGTTCGTCCCGCACCAGGCGAACCTTCGCATCGTCGAGGCGATCGCGCGTAAGCTCAAGGCCGAGAACGCCATCGTCGCCGACGACATCGTGAACGCCGGCAACACCTCGGCCGCCTCGATCCCCCTGGCGCTGTCCCGCATGATCGAACGCGGTGACGTGACCTCCGGCGCGCCGGCCCTGCTGATCGGCTTCGGCGCCGGCATGACCTACGCCGCGCAGGTGGTCCGCGTCCCGTAGGGCCGGGCCGTTCCCGCGCCGTCCCCCTGAACTCCCTTCGAAGCACACATCGCAACAACAGGAAATGGAGAAATACCCCATGGCTCTTTCCGAGCAGGAGATCCTCGACGGCCTCGGCGAGATCATCGAGGAGATCGCGGGCGTCGACCCGTCCGAGGTCACCCCGGAGAAGTCCTTCGTCGACGACCTGGACATCGACTCCCTGTCGATGGTCGAGATCGCCGTCGCCGCGCAGGACAAGTTCGGCGTCGAGATCCCCGACGACGAGCTGAAGAACCTCAAGACGGTCAAGGACGTCGTCGTCTACGTGCAGAACAAGGGCGTCTCTGCCTGAAGTCGAGGAGCAAGGGAGAGCGTGACCATATGAGTACCTCCGTCGTCGTGACCGGACTCGGCGCTACTACGCCTCTCGGCGGCGACGTGGCATCGACCTGGTCCGCTCTGCTGGCGGGCCGGTCCGGCGTGAAGCGGCTCACCGCCGAGTGGGCGGAGAGCCTCTCGGTGCGGATCGCGGCTCCGATCGCGGTGGAACCCTCCGAGGTCCTGCCGCGGCACCGGTTGCGCCGGCTGGACCGTTGCCAGCAGTTCGCCCTCATCGCCGCCCGCGAAGCCTGGCTGGACGCCGGCTTCGCGTTCGGCGACGAGGCGGGCTTCCAGGTCGACGGTGACCGGGTCGGCGCGGTCGTCTCGTCGGGGATCGGCGGGATCATCACGACCCTCGACAACTACGACATCCTGAACGAGAAGGGCTGGCAGCGGGTCTCACCGTTCGCCGTCCCCATGCTGATGCCGAACGGCGGCGCCGGAGTCGTCAGCATCGAGTTCGGGGCGAAGGCCGGCGCGCACGCGCTCGCCAGCGCCTGCGCGTCGAGCGCGGAGGCCATCGGCTACGGCATCGACATGATCCGGTCCGGGCGGGCCGACGTCGTCATCGCCGGCGGCACCGAGGCCGCGATCCACCGGCTCAACCTCGCCGCGTTCGGCTCGATGCGCGCGATGTCCACGCGCAACGACGACCCCGACCACGCCTCGCGCCCGTACGACAAGGACCGGGACGGGTTCGTGCTCGGCGAGGGCTCCGGGATCCTCATCCTGGAGTCGGAGGAGCACGCGCGGGCCCGCGGCGCCCGGATCTACGCCATCGCCGCCGGTGTCGGCTACTCCGCCGACGCGGTCGACATCGTGTCGAACGACCCCGAGGGCATGTCGAAGGCGATGCTCCGCGCGCTGGCCGACGCCGGCCTGGAGCCGTCGGACATCGTGCACATCAACGCGCACGGCACGTCCACCCCGGTCGGCGACACCGGCGAGATCAAGGCGATCAAGCTGGCGCTCGGTGACGCCGCCCACCAGGTCGCGATCACCAGCACCAAGTCGATGACCGGCCACCTGCTCGGCGGCACGGGCGCGGTCGAGTCCATCGCCGCGATCCTGGCCCTGCGCGAGGGTCTCGTCCCCCCGACCATCAACATCGAGAACCTCGACGACGAGGTCGACCTGGACATCGTGCGAGACGAACCCCGGAAGCTGCCCGGCGGTCCCGCCGCCGCCCTGAACAACTCGTTCGGATTCGGCGGCCACAACGTGACCGTCGCGCTGAGGAGGCATGAGTCGTGACCGTTGTCGACAGCAGGTCCGCCACGCAGGCGCCCGAGCCCGCGCCGTCCCCCGAGCCCGTCGCGCCGGACCCGCGTGACCCGCGGGTCCGCCTGGAGGCGCTCTTCGACGAGGGGTCGCTGCGGCTCCTCACCGAGGAGGACACCAGCGGCGCCCTCGCGGGCGTCGGCCGGATCGAGGGCATCCCGGTCGTGGCGTTCGCCAGCGACCCGCGCGTGCAGGGCGGCGCGATGGGCTCGGAGGGTTGCGAGCACATCGTCCACGCCTACGACCACGCCGTACGGGAACGGCTGCCGATCATCGGCCTGTGGCACTCCGGCGGGGCGCGCCTCGCCGAGGGCGCGGCGTCCCTGCACGGGGTCGGGCGCATCTTCGCGGCCATGACCAAGGCGTCGGGCGTCGTCCCGCAGATCTCGGTCGTGCTCGGCGCCGCCGCCGGCGGGGCCGCGTACGGCCCGGCGCTGACCGACATCGTCATCCTGTCCGAGGGCGGCCGCATCTTCGTGACCGGCCCGGACGTCGTACGGTCGGTCACCGGCGAGGACGTCGACATGGCGTCCCTCGGCGGGCCCGAGCCGCACAGCAAGCGCAGCGGCGTCGTGCACGTCGTGGCCAAGGACGACACCGAGGCTCTGCTCAAGGCCCGACGGCTCGCGTCCCTCCTCGGCCACCAGGGCCGCATGCGGCCGGAGGAGGTCGAGGAGGTCGACCTGGGCGGCGTGCTGCCCGACAACCCCCGCCGCGCGTACGACGTGCACCCCATCATCAACAAGCTGCTCGACGACCCGGCGGAGGCCATCGAGCTGCACCCGAAGTGGGCGCCGAACATCGTCACGACGCTCGGCCGTTTCGGCGGCCGTACGGTCGGCGTCATCGCCAACAACCCGATGCGGCTGGGCGGCTGCCTGGACTCCACGTCGGCGGAGAAGGCGGCGCGGTTCGTGCGGATGTGCGACGCGTTCGGCGTGCCGCTCGTCGTCATCGTGGACGTCCCCGGCTACCTGCCGGGCGTCGGCCAGGAGCACGACGGCGTCGTACGCCGCGGCGCGAAGCTGCTGCACGCGTTCGCGGAGGCGGTCGTGCCGCGCGTCACGCTCGTGACCCGCAAGTCGATCGGCGGCGCGTACATCGCGATGAACTCCCGCGCGCTGGGCGCGACGCGCGTCTTCGCCTGGCCGACCGCCGAGATCGCGGTGATGGGCGCGGTCGCCGCCGTGCGCGTCCTGCACCGCCGCAAGCTGGCCGCCGTCCCGGAGGAGGAGCGGCACGCGCTGGAGCTGCAGCTCGCCGCCGAGCACGAGAAGATCTCCGGTGGCGTCCAGCGGGCCCAGGACCTCGGCGTGATCGACGAGATCATCGAGCCGGCCAAGACGCGGCGCGCGATCGCGCAGGCCATCGCCGAGGCGACCCCCGCCCGGGGCGCCCACGGCAGCATCCCCCTGTAGTTCGCCCGCGAGGACCCGAGCGCCCCGTCCAGGATCAGCCCTGGGCGGGGCGTTCGTCATCCCGCACGGCGCCTGGCCCCAGGGCCGCCCTCCCAGGAGTCAAGCCGCCGCCGAGCCCACCCGACCGGTGCCCCCGGAGCGGAGACGGCGCAGGCCGATGTGGCCGGTCCGA
This sequence comes from Actinoallomurus spadix, assembly GCF_024055725.1. Taxonomy (GTDB): domain Bacteria; phylum Actinomycetota; class Actinomycetes; order Streptosporangiales; family Streptosporangiaceae; genus Actinoallomurus; species Actinoallomurus spadix. The sequence goes on from NZ_JAMXMX010000005.1 coordinate 301,984, forward strand.
AGGGCTCCGCCAGGTTCCGGGACCTTCGAACCCGTGAAGTCCTTACCGAGACGCCCGCTTCGCCGCCGCACTAGCCACTTTGCCGCCGCGGGGGCCACCTTGCCGTCGCCGCAATCAGGTCTCGCCCTATTCAGGCGTTCTGCCCGTCAACACCGACGACAATGCGCTCCGCCGCCGACGCGGAGCGACTCCGAGTGCTCCGCGGGCGCCTGTCACACCGGAAGGAAGAGTGCCTCGAACGGCGGGGCGCCGACGGCCATGTGCGGCACCCCGTCGGCGACGTGCTGCTCGGCGAGCGCGATCTCCTTCTCCTCGAAGGCCGATCCGCCGTCCTCGGTACGGACGATCCGGGTGTAGCGCATCAGCTCGCTCCGATGAACTGGTAGTCGGCGCGGATTCTGCCGTCGTCGTCCAGGGCCAGGACGTCCAGGCCGCCGCCGACGGCCTCACCGCTGCGCGTCGACGTCATCGACCACCGGACGCCGACCACGTTGGGCAGCAGGACGCTGGGCTCGGCGGCGGCCTCGAAGACGTACTCGCCGGGCGCGACGAACATCGCGTAGGCGCGGGACACCCGGGCGTCCATGGCGGCGTGACCGCGGACCTCCAACGACGGCACCGGGAACGCGAGGTCCGTGGCGGCCTGGCGGATCTCCTCAGGTGGGTCGGCGAGAACCTGGAATCCGTCGTGCGCCCACAGGTCACGGATCAGCGCGCTGCGCGTCGCCGGGTCGGGCTCGTTCCACTGGGCGACATAGCGGCCGGCCAGTTCCCTTACATCGAGTTCGTTGCTCATGCACGGCAGTGTGGGCTGTCGACCTGCGCCTCCGCGATTCCCCCGAGGGAATCACGCGGACACCGGATCGCCGCCCGAACCCGCTGGGCACATAAAAACGATTCCGCCGATCAAGCACTGGAAAATTTCGGAAAAATTCCGCTAGGTTGCCGTCTCTCGCCTATCGCAGCAGGAGGAGTGACAGCCAGTGAACACATTTCAGAAGACATTCCACGCTCTTGAGATCGGTGACGGCGGCGACGGACGATGGGCCGATCACACGCGGGCGCTCTGGCCGACCGCCGAGGGGTGGTTGACGGACGAGGGCCGGACGGAGGAGGGCGCTGCCAGGGCACGGACGCTGTTCGAGACGCATATGCCGGAACTCGTTCCCATCCTCGATCTGCTCGCCGGACGACTCGATCGGCCCGGCGGCGAGACGTTCCTCACCCACGCCGCCATCCGGCCGTTCTTCTCCGGCTGCACGCAGATCGGCGGAGGAGGTGTTCTGCTGCGCAATTATGATTTCGCGCCTGACCAATGCGAAGGCACGATCGTCTCGTCCCGGTTCCTGCGGCCGGTGATCGGAACACAAGAGGCGGGATGGGGCCTGCTGGACGGAATGAACGACGCCGGACTCGTGGCCTCACTGACCTTTGGCGGGCGCTTCGTCCAGGGACCGGGTTTCACCATCCTCATCGCGCTGCGCTATCTGCTGGAGACCTGTGAGACCGTCGGCCAGGCGATCGGCCGGCTGCGCGAGCTCCCCATCGCCGTCCCGCAGAACGTCACCCTCGCCGACCACGACCGGGCGGCGACCGTGTACGTAGGACCAGACATCCCGCTGATCGAGGCGGCGGACGCCTGCGCCGCGAACCACCAGCACCTGCCGATGGCGCAGGACCAGGAGGCGTTCACCCGGACCCGCGAGCGGCTCGCCGCCGTTCGCGCCGCCGGCCCGGACGTCGCGGCGATGCTCCGGCCACCGCTGTACCAGACCGCCTACGAGGCGGGGCTGGGGACGGTCTACACGGCCCACTACCGCCCGGCCGAGGGCCGGGTGACCTACCACTGGCCGGACGCCCGTTGGGAGCAGTCGTTCGACGACTTCACGCCCGGTCATCGCACCGTGGCCATCGGGCGATCCGGCGTGTGAGCGACAGGCCGGACGCGAACGGGCGCGGAGTTCCCGGGGCGGGAGACGGGCACGGCGCGGGGCATGGCCGGGCCCGGCCGGCGCGATCCCGGTCGCGCGGCGCGATCCCGGTCGCGCGGCGCGGGACCACACGGTCAGCGCCGGCGGTCCGCCATCCTCGGCGGGGCATCGCGCGGGGAGCCCTCGCCGTGTTCCCGACCGGCGAGGGCTGCGAGGCGACCCCGGATCAGCCCGCCGCGTGCAGCCAGCGGACGGGCGCGCCGTCACCGGCCCGGCGGAAGGGTTCGAGCTCGTCGTCCCAGGGCTTGCCGAGGAGACGGTCGACCTCGTGCTCGAACGTCGCCTTGCCGGCGAGCGCGTTGGCCATGGCGGCGCGGAGGCGGTCCTCAGGCACGTGGATGTCGCCGTTGGCGCCGATGACCGCCGCGAACACGCCGAGAGACGGCGTGAAGCTGTAGCGGACACCGTCGCAGCCCGGACTGGCGTCCTCGGTCGCCTCGAAGCGCAGCAACCGCCATTGGCGCAGCGCGGAGACGATGCCGGCCGCCGTGCCCGGCTGGCCCTCCCAGCACAGCTCGGCGCGCATGGTGCCCGGCGCCGCGGGCTGATCGCTCCACGGCAGTGACACGGGCACGCCGAGTACACCTGCGGCGGCCCACTCGATATGCGGGCACAGCGCAGGTGGCGCTGAGTGGACGTAGAAAACGCCACGTGCGGACACCGGACCTCCTGGGAACGTTGCGAGGTTCGTCTTCCCCTACGTCCTCGGCGCTCCAGGTAGATGACCGCTTGGTTATTGTGCCTCATCGCCACCAGACGCACCAGCCCGTATCCCCTCCCCGGCCGGTCCCGGAGCGTTTGCTACTCGTTGGTAGGCTCGACGGCCGGGCGTGATCAACAGGCGCCATTACGTCGTTCGGTGATGACATTCGAGGAGGCCGCCGCATGCGCGGAGCCCTGATCCTGGTCGCGACCGCAGGGCTCGTCGCGGGCTGCGGCGGTGAACACGGCGGCGCTCCCGCCGGACCGCCCGAAAAGGACGTGCGGCTCACCTCTTGTGTGCTCAGCCGGAAACTGCACGCCGGCCGCGTCCGCGGTGTGATCACGAACACGGCCGGCCGTACGGCGGGATACGTCGTCCAGATCGACATCCTCGACGGCGGCGGCAACCCCGTCGACACCGCGCTGCACGCCGAGACGGAGATCGCGCCCGGCGCGAAGGTCACGTTCTCCGCCGGCGGTGTGCAGACGTACAGCGGGAAGATCACCTGCCGCGTCGCCTCCGTACGGCGAACCCTCCGCTGAGCCGCGGCCCGCATGACCAGCAGGCCGGGCGCGACGGGAGATCCGGGCGCCGCGGCCTGTCCGGAAACACACGACCGTCCGGCGACGATGAGTAATCACACGGACACGCCGAGAAGGTGGCGGGATGACGGATCAGGACGCACGGCTCGAACGCCTCCTCGCCCGCCACCGCGACGCCACGGTGGTCGAGGCGCTCCCCGGCCGCCCGGCGCTCGTCCGCCGCGACCAGATCCTCGTCGCGGCCCATGACGCGCCGGCGGTCGAGGACTCCGTACGACGCTGGTACGACACCCGGCACGACGGGCCGGGAGCGGCCCGCCTGCTGCTGCGCCCGGGCGCGAAGGTGGACGTGTGCGACCTGGCCGCCCGGCTGTCCGGCGGCGCGCCGCACCGGCGGCTGGCCGTCGCGCCCAACCATCTCGTCCACGGGCAGCCGATGTGGTGGAGCGGCCCGGCGGGGGCACCGCGCCCCGCGCCGGCGCTCGGCGCGCCGGTCGCCGACGGGACGGCCCGCCGCGCGGTCACGGTCGCCGTCCTCGACACGGGTCTGTCACCGCACCCGTGGTACTCCTCGGCAGCCTGGTACGCCGAGCAGCGCGAGGAGGTCACCGAGGTCTTGGACGCCGACCTGGACCACGAACTCGACGGGCAGGCCGGGCACGGCACGTTCATCGCCGGCGTGGTGCTGCGCCGCGCCCCGTCGGCGCGGATCCGCGCCAGGCGGGTGATCGGCGGCGACGGCGTGGGTGACGAGTTCGGCGTCCTGCACGCCCTCGCCTGGCTGGCCGGCCGGGGACACGCGGACGTCGTCAACCTGTCCTTCGGATGCCACACGTACGACGACCGCCCCTCGCCCCTGGTCTCCCGCGCCGTCGCCGCCCTCGGCCGCCGCGCGGTCGTCGTGGCCTGTGCGGGCAACCACGCGAGCGACCGGCCGTTCTGGCCTGCCGCCCTCAAGCAGGTGATCGCGGTGGCCGCGCTGGACGGCGACGAGCGCGCGGCGTTCTCCGGCTACGGCTGGTGGGTGGACGCCTGCGCGCCCGGCGTCGACGTCCACAGTTGCTTCGTCCGCTTCGACGGGCCCCGGCCGCGTGCCGGCGGGATCGACCCCGACGACTTCACCGGGTACGCCGTCTGGAGCGGCACGTCCTTCGCGGCCCCCGCCGTGGCGGGCGCGATCGCCGGGCTCGCCGCCGCCGAGGACCTGCCCGCCCCGGTCGCCGCCGACCGCCTCCTCGACCCGGCGGCCCACCGCGTTCACCCCGACCTCGGCGTGGTCGTCGCCTGATCCGGCCGCCCCTCGGCCGCCCCTCCCGGCCTCCGGCGCCGCGGCCGCCGTGCCCGAGAGGCCCGCGGCCCCTCCCACGCCACGGTCACCATGCCGAAGTGGCCCACGGCGGCTCCCCGCGCCACGGTCACCATGCCGGAGGGGCCGCGGCGGCTCTCCGCGCCCCGTCGTGAAAGGACTTTCACCCTTCCGCCGGCCACGCGGAGCGATCGTGCCTTGTCGGCCCGCTGCGGCACGTCGACGCGCGCGTCACGCGAACCGCGAGCCGTGCGGCCCGTCCGGTGCCGGGCTAGCATCCCGAGGCTGAGAGCGCTCCCAGCCCGGCTCGGCGCCCCGCGTCCGGCCGGGTTCCCGTACCCGCTCGCGACCCCCGGAGGTCACCATGAGACGTCGAGCCATCGCGGTCGCCCTGGCGCTGGCCGGCTCGGTCCTCACCCCGGCGATGGCCGGCACCCCGGCACACGCCGACACCCAGATCTGCGCGCAGTACGGCTCGACCAAGATCCAGAACGGCCGGTACGTCGTCCAGAACAACAACTGGGGCGACAGCACGACGCAGTGCATCAACGTCACCGGCTCCGGCTTCTCGGTCACCACCGCCAGCCACAACAAGCCGCAGAACGGCGCGCCCGGCTCGTACCCGTCGATCTACGCCGGCTGCCACTACGGGAACTGCTCCACCGGCAGCGGCCTGCCCCTGCGCGCCGACGACGGCCGGTTCAACACGATCCAGACCAGTGTGAGCATGTCCTACCCCGGCTCCGGGGTGTACGACGCGTCGTACGACGTCTGGTTCGACCCGACGGCCCGCACGAACGGCCAGAACACCGGCGCGGAGCTCATGGTCTGGCTGAACCACACCGGTTCGGTGCAGCCCGTCGGCTCCAGGGTCGCCACCGTCAGCCTCGCCGGCGGGACCTGGGACGTCTGGTACGGCAACAGCGGCTGGAACGTCGTGTCGTACGTGCGCACCTCCCCGACCTCCTCGATCTCCTTCCCGGTGCACACCTTCTACGACGACATGGTGCGACGCGGCTACGCGCAGCGCTCCTGGTACGTCACCAGCGTCCAGGCGGGATTCGAGCCGTGGGTCGGCGGCGTGGGCCTCGCCGTGAACAACTTCTCGTACAGCATCGGCTGATCGCACCGCCGGTCCCCCGGAGGGGCGGCGCCGCCGAAGCCGCCCCTCCTTCAACTCATCGTAGTCACTCAGATACTTTCCGCTAATATTTCGGCGCGTGGACTGGAACGAGACCGGTGAACTGGTGAGACGGGCCCGGGCGGGTGACCCGGCGGCGTGGCGGGCCCTCGTCGACCGCTACTCCCGGCTGCTGTACGCGATCGCACGCTCGTACGGACTGGGTGGCGCGGACATCGATGACGTCGTGCAGACGACGTGGCTGCGGCTGGTCGAGCGGCTGCCCCGGCTGCGCGACCCGGCGCGGGCGGGCGCCTGGCTGGCCGTCACCGCCCGCCGGGAGAGCCAGGCGGTGCTGCGGCGGCGCGGTCGCGAACGCCCCCTCACCGGTCACACGCCGACGGTGACCGGGCCGCACCACGCGGTGTTCGGGCGGGAGCTCGCCGGGTCGGTGGCCGCCGCGCTCGACACCGTGCCGCCCCGCTGCCGCGCGCTGCTCGAGCTGTCCATCGCCTCCCCGCGCCTCAGCTACGCGGAGATCTCGACGGCACTGGGCGTGCCGCTGGGCAGCGTCGGCCCGACCCGCACCCGCTGTCTCCTCCACCTGCGGCGCCGGCTCGGTGTGGCGTGACCGACGAGGAGCTGATCGAGCGGCTGCGCACGGCGTTCCCGCCGGTGCCGGGCCACCTGCTCGCCGTAGGGCTGGCCGCGTTCGGCTGGCTGGTCCCGGACGCGACGCTGGCGACGCTCGCCTACGACGCGGCGGACACCCCGGCCGGAGTGCGCGGCGGCGAGCCGCGGACGCTGACGTTCGCCGGGCCGGACGTCCGCGTGGAGATCGAGATCTGCGGGCGGGAGATCGTGGGGCAGCTCGCGCCCGCGGCGGACGCGGAGGTGATCCTCCGGTCACCCGCCGGCGAGCGCGGCACCCGCACCGACGAGTCCGGCGGGTTCGTCCTGCCGGAGGTCCCGGCCGGCCTGGTCAGCCTCCTGTTCCGGCCGGCCGACGGCACGTCGATCGTGACGAGCTGGATTCATGTCTGACCTCCTGGCGCTCGCGGCGCACGATCCGCGCGGCGTGTACGCCACCGCGTCGGAGCTGCGGGACACCGGCGACCCGGGGCAACGCGTGCTGGCGCTGCGGGCCCTCGGCCTGGCCGGCAAGGAGCTGGGCCGGCTCCGGGAGGGCATCGCGCACCTGCGTGAGGCCCTGCGCCTCGCCGAGTCGGCGCGGCTCGGCTACGCCGCCGCCCAGGTGCGGATGAACCTCGTCGGCCTGCTGGCCGCCGGCGGGGACATCGAGGGCGCGCTGGCCGCGGCGGACGCCGCGGCGCCGGTGCTGACCGGCGCCGACGCCGACCGGCTGCTGGCCAACCGCGCCTACCTCCTCGCCCGGAGCGGCCGCATCCGCGAGGTCGCCCGCATCGCCCGGACCTGCACCGACCCGGAGATCCTCGTGGGCCTGCGGATCAACACCGGGCTCGCGAAGGCGTACGCCGGCCGGCTCGGGCGCGGGGAGGCCGACCTGCGGGTGGCGCTCGCGGTCGCCGAACGCGCGGGTCTACGGCACCAGGCGGCGATGGTCCGGCACAACCTCGCGTTCGTCGCCATGCGCCGCGGTGACCTCCCCCGCGCGCTGGCCCTGTACGACGTGGTCGAGCCGGAGTTCGCCGGCGCGGAGGAGCGCCTCTGCCAGCTGCGCGTCGACCGGGCCGAGGCACTCATCGCCGCACGGCTGCCCGGAGAGGCCCGTGTCCTGCTGGCGGACACCGTCGACCGGCTGACGGCCGGCGGCTACCGGTGCGACACCGCCGACGCCCTCTTGCTCCTCGCGCACGCCGAACTCGCCGACGGCGATCCGGAGGCCGCCGCGGAGACCGCCCGGCGGGCCCGGGCGGAGTTCGCGGAGCGCACCGGATCCGCGCTCCTCGCCGAGCAGGTCGGCCTGCGCGCCCGCTGGGCGCACGGCGACCGGTCCGCCGCCCTGCTCGCGGCGGCCGAGCGGACGGCCGAACGGCTGGCGGCGTACGGCTGGGCCTCCGCCGCGGCGGACGCCCGTACGCTGGCGGCCCTCGTCGCCCTCAGCCGCGCGGACCCGGACCACGCCGAGCACCTCCTCTCCCGGGTCAGGGGCGGCACCGTGAGCACCCGGGTCGCGGCCCTGCACGCGACCGCGCTGCTCCGGCTCGCCCGCGGCGACCGGCCCGGCGCGTCCGCCGCCGTCCGCGCCGGACTGCGCGCCGCCGACGAGCATGCCGCCGCGCTCGGCGCGGTCGAGTTGCGCGGCCGCGCGGCGGGATGGGCGGCGGAGCTGGCCGACCTCGGGGTCCGGCTCGCTACCGGTCCCCGCGCCCTGCTGGTGGCGGCCGAGCGGGCACGGGCGATCGCCGGCCGCCCGCCCGCCGTACGCCCGCCCCGCGACCGGCGACTCGCCGGGCTGCTCGCCGAACTGCGCCGTGTCAGCGCCGAGGTTCCCGGCCGCCCGGAGCTGCAGGCAGCCCAGCGCCGTCTGGAGGGCGCCGTCCGCGCCCGGTGCCGCCACCTGTCCTCCAGCCGGGACGCGGTCGCCGGGTGGGGCTGGCTCGTCCCCGCCCTCGCCGAGGCGCTGGGCGACCGGATGCTCGTCGAATTCGTCCGTGTCGGTGCGGATCTCCTCGCCGTGACCCTGGCGGACGGACGCTGCCGCCGCCGCGTCCTCGGCCCGTACGACAAGGTACGGACCGACGTGCGCCTCGTGCGATTCGCCGTCTCCCGGCTGGCCCACGACCCCGGCAACGCGGCGGCGCGCGCCTCGCTCGCGGCCACCGCGGGTCGCCTGCACGCCCGGCTGATCGCGCCGCTGTCCGTCGGGGAACGGCCGCTGGTCCTCGCACCGGTGGGGGCGCTGCACGGCCTGCCCTGGGCCGCCCTGCCCTCCCTGACGGGCCGCCCGGTGACGGTCGCGCCGTCCGCCGCGAGCTGGCTGCGCGCGATGCGGACACCGTCGGCCGGCGGGCACGTGACGCTCGTCGCCGGTCCCGATCTCACGCACGCGGACGAGGAGATCGGCGCCGTACGCGCATCGCACCCGGAGGCTCGGGTCCTCACCGGCGCCGCCGCGACCGCCGAGAACGCCCGGTCCGCCCTCGACGGCGCCGCGATCGCCCACATCGCCGCGCATGGAGCCTTCCGATCAGGGAACGCCCTGTTCTCCGGCCTCCGTCTGGCCGACGGGCCCCTGTTCACCTACGACCTGGAGCACCTGGAGCGACCCCCGCGCCTGCTGGTCCTGTCCGCCTGCGACGCGGGTCGCGTGGAGATCTACGAGGGTGAAGCGGTCATCGGCATGGTCACCGCCGCCCTGGGCTTCGGCACCGCCACGGTCGTCGCCGCCGTCACCCCGGTCGGCGACGCCGCCGCCCGCGACCTGATGACGGGTTTCCACCGACGCCTCGCCGCGGGCGCGTCCCCCGCCGACGCCCTCGCCACGGCCTCCGGGTCCCTGTCCGCCCTCGGCTTCGTCTGCTTCGGCGCCGGCCACGATGGGCACGCGTCGTCCGGATGTGACGATGGTCCCCGTCCAGGGACAGCGGCGCTTTGAGCCAGGCTTCACGGCATCACCCGCGAGAAGGCCACAGCCCTGTCAGCACCTCGAAGTGCTGGACGGTGGGCACCGAATCCAGCAGGGTGGCGCGGGCGGGGGACGTCACCCGCTCGCGCTCGTGATCCTCACCCGCGAAGGCCTTGACCGCGTCCATCGACGTGAACAGGGTCACGGTCCTGATCTCCACCGACGCCCCGGTGGGGCGCGCGAGCAGACAGGCGCCGCGGAAACCGGCGACGCCGCCGAGGGCCTCGAGGACCTCCGATTCGAAGACCTCGTGATATCGCGCGGTCTCCCGCGGCCCACGCGTCCGAGCCTGCCAGCTTCTGGCGATCATGTGGCGTTCCCTTCGCTACGGTTCCGGTGACCCCACGAGTCTCGGACCGGCGCGGCCGGCGGTGCTTGAACGTCATTGCTCATTTCGCCGCCGCGAACAACGCCCGCAGCTCTCGCGGCGAGTGACCGCACTCTTCCCGGACCGTCCTGGTCAGATGAGCGTGGTCGGCGAAGCCGAGCCGGGCCGCCAGGCCGGCCAGATCCCGCTCGCCCGCCTCGATCGCGTCCAGGGCGGACAGGGCACGGACCCGGTTGCGATAGCGGGTCAGGGTCATCCCCGTCTCCCGGTGGAACACACGGCTCAGATGGTACGGAGAGCAACCGGCGTGCCGGGCGATCCGGCGCAGCCCCACGGCGCACGGATCCTGGGCCAGGAGCTCCCGCGCGGACTCGACCAGCTCCCGCCGGGCGATCGCGGTCCCCGGACGGGCCCCGGTGACCGTTCGGTCCCCGGTCTCCGCCGCGAGTCGGCACAGTTCGCCCACCACGCGGATCGTCATCTCGGTCACCTCAAAGGGGTCGGCGCACCCGGCGGCCCTGGCCGCCAGCAGCCGGTGGGCGACGGCGAGAGCACCGGAGACGAAGACCGACGGCCGCGCCGGCCGCTCCTCCGTGATCTCCGCCATCAGCGAGGCGGAGACCAGGACGACCGTGCAGACGTCCTCCCTGCCCGGCCGGTGGGCGATGCTCTGCTCCTCCCCAGGAGCCCCCAGGTAGGCGAGCGCGGGATCCGCGAACATCACCCGCCCGCCGACCCGGGCACGGAACGCGCCGCGGCGGACGAGCACCAGCCGGTGCCGAGCGGGCACCTCCGGATCCGACCAGTCCGGGCTCTCGGCCCGGATCCTCAGGCGCTCCAGGGCGAAGCCGTCTCCTACTGCCACTGACGTCACGGTGCGCATGACAGGACGTTAGGGCCTGTCCCGACCTGTCGGCGCGGCGGCGGCCGCCACCGGTCAGCTCCGGGTTCAGTGGCCGGTTCCAGGCGTTCCGCGGAGCGGATCCGTACGGTCGGCGCTTCGCGCCGGTAGCGTACGGTCCGTGACCGACCGTGTCTTCACGCTCGGGGAGGCTCGAGCGCTGCTTCCCGAGGTGCGCCTGCACATCGATGCGATCGTCGCCGCCCGCGCCGACCTCGCCGAGCTGGCCTTCGACCTGCGCTCGGGCCGGCCGTCGCCGCTGGGCGGCACCCCTGAGCTGAAGGCGTACGAGGCGCGCATCGACGAGGCGGTCGGGTGGTTCACCATCCAGGGCATCGAGGTGAAGGGCGTCACCCCCGTCCTCGTGGACTTCCCCGCCTACCTGCGCGGGGAGTCCATCCGCCTGTGCCTGCTGGAGACCGAGACGGCGCTCACCTGGTACCACCGCGCCGACCTCGGCTTCGCCGGGCGGCGTCGCCTGCCCTAGGAGTCCGCGCGCGGTCATCCATAGGCGCGGATGATGCGGCCGGTGTCGTCACCTTCGACGCAGTGCAGGTAGTGGCCGACGAGTTCGTCCATCGGCACCGGGCGCATACCGGGGAAGTGTTCGGCGAAGGCATCGACGGAGTCGCCGACCAACGTGGGGCTGACCACGTTGATCCGCATCCTCCGCGGTAGCTCGATCGCGGCCGACAGACCGAAGCTGTGCAGAGCGCCGCTGATGACGCCGCCGCCGGTGACGTGCGGCCATGCCCGGTCGGCGAAGATACCGGACGTCAGGGTGAAGGAGGCGCCGTCGGCGCAGTGGTGCTGGCCGGTGAGGACCAGATCGGCCTGCCCGAAGAACTTGGCCCGCATGTTCTCTTGCAGCGCCTCTGGGGTCAGCGTCGTGAAGTCGTCGAGCGCGCCGTGCGCCGCGATGCTCACGACGCCGTCGACCGCCCCGACCTCGCGGTACATGGCCTCGATGGCCGGGTGGGAGGTCAGGTCGACGTGGACGTCGCCCGAGGTTCGCCCAGCCACGACGACGTCATGGCCGCGTGATCGCAGGGCGGGCACCAGACGTCGTCCGATCGTTCCGGCACCGCCGACGACGACGATCCTCATCGTGCCTCCTCCTTCCGGGACGGGGTTCCTGGCGCGAGGCGTCGTTCGAAACTCTGTGCCAGCAGAATGAGCGCGTCGGCGTCGGTCGTGCCAGGACGCGCGTAGAACAGGCCGATCTGCTGGTCATCGTCAGGCAGGGTGACCGTCTCGTTCACCAGAGTCACCCGCCCGACGACAGGATGGGCGAGTTCCCGTAGGTAGGACGAGCAGGTGCGGACGGGGCGCCGCGCCCACATTCGCGCGAACTCCGGACTGTCGACGGCGAGCCGGCCGACGAGGTGTTCGAGTCCCGGGTCGGCCGGGTGCCGCGCCACCGCCTGATGCAGGGCCGCGACGGTGACCTGCGCCTTGGCATGCCAGTCGCGGTACAACGCACGGTGGTGCGGGTCGAGGAACAGCATCCGGGCGATGTTCGGCCGAACGCGCGAGTCCGGGGCGTCGAAGTCGACATGGCCGGCGAGCAGCGCATGGCCGAGACGGTTCCACGCGAGGACGTCGGCGCGGTGATCGATCACGATCGCCGGTGATCCAGGGATGGCGGCGAGCAGGTCACGTACTGAGGGCCGCAGCTTGCTCCTGCGGGCACGAGGGCGAGTCGGTCTTCGCGGAGTGGCGAGGATCCGCAGGTGTTCATGCTCGGCCGGATCGAGTCGCAGCGCTGCGGCCAGCGCGTCGATGACAGCGTCGGAGGCACTGGTGCTGACCCCCTGCTCCAGTCGCGTGTAGTAGCCGACGCTGACCCCGGCGAGCTCGGCCAGCTCCTCCCTGCGCAGCCCCGGGACCCGCCGGCGAGTGACGCCGGGCTCGATACCCGCCGCATCCGGCGTCAGGCGTTCGCGCCGGCTGCGCAGGAATCCGCCGAGATCGTTCGCTCCTTTGTTGATCACAACCCCATCGTCCCGCCGATCACCGGCTTCCGCCTGCCCCGAACAGGGGCACCCTCGCGGACCTCCGTGTGTTACGTGCTCCTCTCACCGGCGGTCCATCGCATGCGCAACGAACGGGTGCCGGGGTACCAAACAACCCCTTCGGGGCCGGCGGTGGGCCGGGGTCCGGCGGCGGAGCCCGGCCGGGACGGCTACGCCCCGGTCTGGTCGCCGGTCTCGATGGGACGGGTGCCGTCGGCGATCCAGTTCGACCAGGACCCGGCGTACAGGGCGGCGGGCACGCCGGCGACCGTCAGAGCGAGGACCTCGTGGGCGGCCGTCACCCCGGAGCCGCAGTACGCGCCGACCTCGGCGGCGTCCGTGGCACCCAGCTCGGCGAACCGCTCGCGGAGCAGGTCGGCGGGCAGGAACCGGCCGTCGATCCCGACGTTCCCCGTGGTCGGGGCGCTGACGGCGCCCGGGATGTGCCCGGCGACCGGGTCGATGGGCTCCACCTCGCCGCGGTAGCGCTCCAGCGCCCGGGCGTCGAGCAGGACACCGCTCTTGGCCAGGGCGGCGGCACCCTCCGCGTCGAGCACCGGCAGGCCGCCCGGACGGGCCGTGAAGTTCCCCGGCTCGACCTTCGGCGTCTCGGTGGTGACGGGCCGGCCGGCCTCGACCCAGGCGTGGTAGCCGCCGTCGAGGACACGGACCCGCTGATGCCCGAAGTATCGGAGGGTCCACCAGGCGCGCGCCGCGGAGGTGGAGTCCGCCTCGTCGTAGATCACCACGAGGGCGTCGTCACGAACCCCCGCCCGCCGCATCGCGTCCTGGAACGCCTGCCGCTCCGGAAGCGGGTGCCGGCCGGCCGGGCCGGGCGGCGCCGCGAGGTCGCGATCGAGATCGACGAAGACCGCACCTGGCAGGTGGCCCCGCCGGTACGCCTCGATGCCGGGTGGACCGCCGAGTCGCCAGCGGACGTCGAGCAGGACGACGTCACCGCGGAGTTCCCGGGCGAGTGACTGGACGTCGATGAGAGATCGCACGCCGCCAGTCTGACCGTTAATCCCGCCCTCGGCGAGAGGCCTCTCGGGGTTCATCCTCGATCCTCCCGGGACAGGAGCGGGACCAGTTGCTCGGCGGCGACCAGCGACCCGTGCATGCCGACGAGGGTGGACTCGATCGGCTCCGCCTCGGTCGCTACCAGGGCGACGTCGGCGTACGGGATGGCGAGGACGTCACCGATCCGGGCGGCCAGAGACGCCTCGACGGGCCCGAACAGGCCCTCGGCGATCGCCTCCTCCCGCGACAGCACCCATGCCCGGCCCGCGAGGCGCTCGCGCCAGGCGGCGAGCACGTCGGCGGCGGCCCCGGGCTCGGCGTACACGTGCCGGGCCCGCGCCTCTCCGCCGAGCAGGGCCACGCCCTTCCTCAGCACCCCGGCCTCGGCGTCGATGTCGATCCGGTCGGCAGGGTCGGTCATGCCATGGTCCGCGGTGACGTGGAAGGCGGCGTCCGGCGGCATCACCTCGGCCAGCCGCCGGGCGAGCAGGTCCACGAACCCCAGCTGGTGGCGCCAGGCCGCCGACCGGGAGCCGTGGACGTGCCCGGTGGCGTCGAGGTCACCGTGGTACACGGTGACGAAGGCGCGGTCGCCCTCCCGGATCGCCTGCTCGGCACGGGCGACGAGCTGCCCGAGCGCGTCCGCGGGGAGGTATCGGGCGCCCCGGTAGACCGCGCGGGTCAGGCCGCTGTCCGCGAACGCCCGGGCCGAGACGTGCGCCGCCGACACGCCCGCCGCGACGGCCCGGTCGTAGATCGTGGGCGCGGCCTGCCAGGTCAGCGGATCGATCCCGTCGCTCCAGCGGAGGCAGTTGTGCAGCCGCCGCTCCCCCGGCACGGCGACCTGGTAGCCGAACATGCCGTGTCCGCCCGGCGGCCGGCCGGTGCCGAGGGAGGCGACGCTGGTCGCGGTCGTCGACGGGAAACCGGCCGTCAGCGGCCGGCCCGCCAGCGAGGAGAGATAGGGCGCGGCGTCCGGGTGCGCCCGCAGCAGCTCCCAGCCGAGGCCGTCGACCAGGAGCACGCAGGCACGCGGCAGGGCGGGCAGGCCCAGGACGTTCGCCTCACCCGGCACGCCCAGCGCGGCGAGCACCGACGGCCCCAGGTCGGCCAGCGACTCCCGGCCGTACGCCGGAACGGGCAGGGTGGTCATCGGCCCTGCGCGGACGTGACCTCCGACAGCGCCTGCGCGAACGCGAGGACCTGCTCGACGGCGTCGGCGCCGTCGGCCGCCTCGCTCACCCGCAGTGACAGGTCGTCGGCCGTGAGCGTGCCGGTGTAGCCGTGGTCGGCCTCGCAGGACTCGTCACCGCAGGAGGCCGGCTCCAGATCGATGTGGGCGATGACGCCCCAGCCGATGGTGAGCATCACCTCGGTCGGCGGAACACCGGGGACGTACGAGGCGGGCTCGGGAACGACGCGCGTCACCGCCACCGACTGGACCCGGCCCAGGCGCACCGCCTCCGTCGTCGTGGAGGCGTGCGGATGTGGCACCGACTCGGTCGGTGGATGCTCGTCGGTGTGGCACACCAGCAGGCGTGTCGGCGACAGCACCAGGACGGTGACGTGCCGCCGGACCTCCATCGCCGGGTCGAACGTCGCCTCGTGATGGACGACGTAGGAGATGACGGTCTCATTGCCCAGGAGCGACTCGACCGCGTCCGCGACGAGCGCCGGATAGTAGCCGCTCCGCTCGATCGCGGTGCGCAGCCCCTGTGCCATCGCTCGGGTTTCCCTCATGGCTCCCATCCTGCACTGCTCCGGCGTCCCACGCACACCCACGGGTGGAGATGTGGATGACCGAGCGAATCGAGGGAAGCGTGAAGGACAGCGCTCGGGTCGTTCCCCCGCGCGAGGAGCCATGAGCGCACCGAGTGAACCGTGAGCACCGTGGCTCCGGTCACTCCCCGCCGAAGGAGGGCGCATGACTCGACCACCCGTCCCCCCACCGCAGCCGGAACCGCCCACACCGCAGCCGCCCATACCCGCTCCCGAGCCGCCGGTGCCGCCGCCGGAGCCACTGCCGGGACGGCCCACTCCCCGGCCGATTCCCGAACCCGACCCCAGCCCGATCCCGCCCATGCCGGACCCGGCCCCGCCTCCGCCCCCGGCCGACCTTCCCTGACTGCGGGGCCGTCCACCCGCCCGGCCGCGACCGCGTGAGCGCGGGCCGTGGACGGTGCCGGGTCAGGACGGCCTGAGCCGGCGCACGTTGTCGATGCGCGGACCCGGCGCTCTGGCGAGCCACAGGCGCGCGGACCGTACGGCGGCGCCGGAGGTCCGGGCGACCACCTCGAGCTCCAGCCGCGCGACCTCCGGCAGGTCGTCGGACAGCCGGGAGGCCCGGAGCAGCAGGTGCTCCAGGGCGGTCACGTCGACGGGTTCGGCGCCCCGATGTCCCAGGAGCAGCGGCGCGGCCCGGATCGCGCGGACCAGTCCCGCGGCCTCGACGTCCGTGAGCGGCGCGAGGCGGTACGCGCGGTCCTCGAGCAGCTCGGCGGTGGGATCCGCCAGCCCGAATGACACGATCGCGCCGAACGACGGGTCCTCCGCCGTCCGGATCTGCGTGACGACCCCCGTGCCGTCCGCCCGCTCCGCGCCGTGCGCGGGCTCGATGCCGTAGCAGGCGAGCAGTTCGGCGGTCCGCTGTGGGTCGATCTCCCGGCGGTCCACCGCCGCGGGGCCGGAGGAGCCCGTCGCGGGGTTCGCGGCAGGGCCGGGCGGGCCCGCCGGCGCGGCGAGAAACCCCTCGATCAGCGTACGGGCGCGGTCCCGGTCGACGCCGGGCAGCTCGGGAATCCGGCCCGGCGGCCGGCGACGCCGCTCGGCGTACCGGACGGCGTACGCCAGGGCGCGGACGGCGTTCTCGGGGGCGGGATAGGACGGCACACTGCCGTGCAGCAGCCCCCGCTCGCCGAGGTAGGTCGCGATGACCGGTTTCGCGGCGCCTTTCGCCTGCCGGACGATCGCGGCGGCCACCTCCGGATCCAGGCCGCCCCGCACGGGCGGGGCGAACACCGTGACCACCGCGTCGGCCGTCTCGTCGGCGAGAATCTCGGCCAGCGCCGCCTCGAACTCCGCCGGGCCCGCGGCGGGACCGAGGTCCACCGGGGGCAGCGGGTCGAGATCGGCGGCGGTCGCGGCGTCCTGGGCGAGCAGCGCGATGGAGTTGGAGTTGCCGACGATCGCGACGCGGCGGCCGGTCGGCAGGGGCTGGTAGGCCAGGATCTGCGCGACGTCGAACAGGTCCCCGAGGGTGTCGACCCGTACGACGCCGGCCTGGGCGAACAGCGCGCTGACGGCGTGGTCGGGCAGGCTCAGCGCCCGCGCGGCGTGGCCGAGCGGCACACCCTGGGTCGTACGCCCGCTCTTGACCGCGACGATCGGCTTCGCCCGGCTGATGCGGCGCGCCAGGCGGGTGAACTTGCGCGGGTTCCCGATCGACTCCAGATAGAGGAGGATCACCTCGGTGGCGGGGTCCTCCTCCCAGTACTGCATCAGGTCGTTGCCGGACACGTCGGCGCGGTTGCCCGCCGAGACGAACGTCGACAGGCCCAGTCCGCGCTCGGCGGCCCAGCGCAGGATCGTGATGCCCAGCGCGCCCGACTGGGAGAAGAATCCGACCGGCCCGCGCCCCGGCAGAGTCGGGGCGAGCGTGGCGTTGAGCCGTACGCCCGGGTCGCTGTTGGCGATGCCCAGGCAGTTGGGACCGACGACGCGCATGCCGTTCGCCCGTGCGAGGCGCACGAGATCGTCTTGGCGGGCACGGCCCTCGGGCCCGGCCTCGCCGAACCCGGACGAGACGACGACCAGCCCGTGGACGCCCTTGGCCGCGCACTGCGCCACGACCTCGTTGACGTGCTCGCCGGGCACCGCGACGACGGCCAGGTCGACCGGATCGGGGATCGCGGCCACGGTCGGATAGGCGCGGACGCCCGCCACGGCGGGCGCCGTCGGGTTCACCGGGAACACCGGCCCGGCGAAGTCGCCGCCGAGCAGGTTGCGCAGCACGGTCTGGCCGACGCTGTGCGCCTCGCGGCTCGCGCCGATCACCGCCACCGAGCCGGGGAACAGCAGCCGTCCGATCGAGCGGGACTCCGCGCGGTGCTCGCGGGCCGCCATGACCTCGCGCGACGTCTCGGTCGGCTCGAGGTCGAGGGTCAGCCGGATCACGCCGTCCTCGAAACGCTGCTGGGCCTCGTAGCCGGCCGCCCGGAAGACGGTGGTCATCCGGCGGTTCTCCGGCAGGACGTCGGCGATGAACCTCCGGATGCCGCGTTCGCGGGCCGCCGCCGCGATGTGCTCCAGCAGCACGGTGCCCAGGCCACGGCCCTGCTGGGCGTCCTCGACGAGGAAGGCGACCTCGGCGG
This sequence comes from Actinoallomurus spadix, assembly GCF_024055725.1. Lineage (GTDB taxonomy): Bacteria > Actinomycetota > Actinomycetes > Streptosporangiales > Streptosporangiaceae > Actinoallomurus > Actinoallomurus spadix. Next base: position 319,890 of record NZ_JAMXMX010000005.1, read on the forward strand.
TGTCCGCGGATTCGGCCGTGGCGGCCGTGTATCCCGTGACGGCCGCGCGCCAGATGTCCCCGCCGGAGCCGCCGGTCCCACCGGACCCGGCGGGACCGGCAGACCCGGCGGAACCGCCCGATCCTGTCGACCCGGCCGAATCGCCGGCCGCCGGATCGCCGCCCGAGCCCCCAGGCGCACCGCCGGCCGCGCCGGTCGAGGTCGCGTCACCGCCCGCGCCGCCGGGCGCGTCCGGGCGGCGGCCGAGACGGTCGTAGCGCACCACCGCGACCATCGCGTCCCCGATGGTGGCGATCAGGGCGACCCGGTCGACGTAGTCGACGGTCGTGAAGTGCTCGATCTCACGGTCGCTGAGCCGCGGCCGCGGCGAGAAGAAGCGGTAGTAGATCGATTCGGGCGACAGCCGGGCGTAGAACTCGCGCAGCAACTCGGCGTCACCCGCCCTGATCGGGCGCAGGTGCGCCGTTCCTCCGTCGGCGAGGACGACGTCGGCCTCCCAGTGATCGGGGTACGGCACATGTCGAGAGTAGGGGAGATCCCGATTTCGCGCCGGTTCGGGACCCACCCGGGTGGTGGGAGCTGTTAGGTTTTTCTCCGGGTCACGCAGGCAGGCCGCCGTTCGGGGGGTGGCAGCCGCAGGGAACAGGGTGGTGGACGTCATGACGCGCGTGGTCGTGGTCGGCGATCTGATGACCGATGCCGTCGCGCGAGCCGCGTTCCCGCTGGCGAAAGGCGGAGACACGCCGGCCAACGTGACGATGCACGGCGGCGGTTCGGGAGCCAACATCGCGGCCTGGCTGGCCGTCGAGGGCATCGAGTCGGCGTTCATCGGACGGCGGGGGGCGGACATCGCGGGACGCAACCGCGACATGGAGCTGATGGGCTACGGCGTCGACGCCCGGCTCGTCATGGACCCGGAGCGCCCCACCGGCACGTGTGTGGTGATGGTCACCCACAAGGGCGACCGGACCATGCTGTCCGACCCGGGGGCCAACGCCGCGCTGCTGCCCGAGGACATCCCGCAGGACCTGTTCGGTCCCGGCGCGCACCTGCACCTGTCCGGCTACTCGCTGCTCAACGAGGGTTCCCGGAAGGCCGCCCTGCACGCGATGCAGCTGGCGCAGAAGGCGCAGATGTCCATCACCGTGGACGGCGGCGCGAACTCCCATCTCAAGCGGGCCGGTGCCGAGCCGTTCCTGGAGTGGACGCAGGGCGCCGGGCTGTTGTTCGTGAACTCCTCCCAGGCCGAGGTGCTCACCGGCCGCGACAACCCGGAGCAGGCGGCCAAGGTCCTGGCCGCCTGGTACTCCCAGGTCGTCGTCAAGATGGAGGCCGAGGGCGCGCTCTGGCTCGACAATCGTGGCTCCGAGCCGGTCCGGGTGCCCGCCGAGCCGGTCGAGGAGATCGCCGACGGCACCGGTGCCGGTGACGCCTTCATCGCCGGGTTCCTCCCGGGCTGGCTGGACGGCAAGCCGCCCGCCGAGTCCCTGGCCAACGGCTGCCGTCTGGCCGCCCGAGCGATCAGCCACCTCGGCGCCCGCCCCATTCTCTGAAACCCGCGAGAAGCGACCCGGCGCACGCCCTGGCCGGGGCACCGCACGCGCGCCGATCGTTCGGCGCCGAGACCTCCGGTCGTACTCACGACCAAGAGTCTCGGCACTGACGAGAGGCCACCGGCCGTACCGACTCCCCACCGGCGACCGGGCCGGGTTAGGCGACCGTTGCGAGGGCCAGCGGAAGGACGGCGGGGACGCCGTTCTCGCGCAGGAGCCGGGCCACGACCGTCATGGTCCAGCCCGTGTCGACCTGATCGTCGACCAGCAGCACGGGGCCGGTCAGGGAGCGGACCGCGTCGGGGACGGCGAAGGCGTTCCACAGCGCGCGGACCCGCTGGGCGCTGTTGTGGCGGCGCGGGCCGGGTCCGCCGTCGACGTACGCGACCTGGCCGAGGTAGGGCAACCGGCCGATCGCGGCGACGCGCCGGGCCAGGTCGTCGATCATCCGCGGCCGGGTGGCCGAGGCCATGGCCAGCACGCCCGCGGGCCGGTCCGCCCAGTCCCAGGCCGACAGGACCTGCACGACGGCGCCGAAGACCTCCTCGGGCACCGGCGCGTCGGGGGCGCCCTCGGCCAGCAGATCCCGCAGGCGGTTGCCCCAGCCGATGTCGGTCAGCCGCCCGAGTGCCCGGCCGGGCTCGGCCTGCGACCCGGCGGGGATGCGCCCGGAGATCCCCTCGGCCTTCATGCCCGTGGGCCACATCCGGCGCGGCGTCAGCTCGGCACCGGGGCGGCTCAGCCGCTCCCGAGCGCGTACGGTCTCATCCTCGGGAACCTCGGCGGGCAGGTGCCGCCCGGTGCAGTTGTCGCAGCGCCCGCACGGCGCGGCCTGCGGGTCGTCGAGCTGCCGCCGGAGGAACTCCATGCGGCAGGACTCCGTGGTCAGGTAGTCCAGCATGGCCTGCTGTTCGCGGGAACGCTCGGCCGCGACCCGCTCGTAGCGCTCCCGGTCGTACGCCCAGGGGACGCCGGTCGCGGTCCAGCCGCCCTTGACCCGGCGGACGGCGCCGTCGACGTCGAGCACCTTCAGCATCATCTCCAGGCGGCTGCGCCCCAGGTCGACACGGGTCTCGAGGGCGGCGGTGGACAGTGTGCCGCCCGCCTCCTCCAGCGCGCGCAGCGCCTGGCGTACGACGGGCTCGGGAGGGAAGGCCAGGCCGGCGAAGTACGCCCAGATGTCGCGGTCCTCCCGGCCCGGCAGCAGGATCACCTCGGCCCGCTCGACGCCGCGCCCGGCGCGGCCGATCTGCTGGTAGTACGCGACCGGTGACTGCGGGGCGCCCAGGTGCACGATGAACCCGAGGTCGGGCTTGTCGAAGCCCATGCCGAGGGCGCTGGTCGCGACCAGGGCCTTGACCTTGTTGTCGAGCAGGTCCTGCTCGGCCTGCAGGCGCTCGGCCTGCTCCGTCTGCCCGGTGTAGGCGGCGACGGCGTAGCCCCGGTCGCGCAGGAACCCGGCGACCTCGTGCGCCGCCGCGACGGTGAGGGTGTAGATGATCCCGGAGCCGGGCAGCGCGTCGAGGCGTCCGGCGAGCCAGGCCAGCCGCTGCTCGGCTCCCCGCAGGCCGACCACCGACAGGCTCAGGCTCTCGCGCTCCAGCGGGCCCCGCAGGACGAGGGCCGCCGCGTCCGAACCCCCGGTGAGCTGGTCGGCGACGTCCCGCGTGACCCGGGCGTTCGCGGTCGCGGTGGTGGCCAGGACCGGCACGCCGGGCGGCAGCTCGGTCAGCAGCGTGCGCAGCCGCCGGTAGTCGGGCCGGAAGTCGTGCCCCCAGTCGGAGATGCAGTGCGCCTCGTCGACGACGACCAGGCCGGCCCCGGCCGCAAGGTCGGGCAGGACCTGGTCGCGGAAGTCGGGGTTGTTGAGCCGCTCCGGGCTGACCAGGAGCACGTCGACGGCGCCGGCGCGGACGTCGGCGTAGACCCGCTCCCAGTCCTCCAGGTTGGCCGAGTTGATCGTCGCGGCGTGGATGCCGGCGCGCTCGGCGGCGGCGATCTGGTTGCGCATCAGGGCGAGCAGCGGACTGACGATCACGGTCGGGCCGGCGCCGCGCCGCCGCAGCAGGGCGGTCGCCACGAAGTAGACCGCGGACTTGCCCCACCCGGTGCGCTGCACGACCAGCGCCCGCCGCCGCTCCACGATGAGGGCGCGGATCGCGGCCCACTGGTCCTCGCGCAGCCGGGCGTGGTCACCGGCGAGCGAGCGCAGGCACGCCTCGGCGTCCTGGCGGAGGGCGTCTTCGGCCGGGTCGGGACGTACGTCGTCAGCCATGCGTTCCTGCATACCAGGTCCGGCCGACGCTCCAGGCCGGATCGAGGGGCCGAACCCTCACGATCAGCGGATGAGCTCCGGCTGCAGGACGGCGTCGAGCAGGCCGGGGAAGCGGCGGTCGAGGTCCTGGCGGCGCAGCGTGAGCAGGCGGCGGGCGCCCTGGGTCCGCGACCGGGTGATGCCCGCCTCGCGGAGGATGCGCAGGTGATGGGACATGGTGGACTTGCTGACCTCCAGCCCCGCGTCGTGCTGGATCCGGCCGCACGCCGACTCCCCGAGGCGGGCGAGCGTCCGTACGGTCGCCAGCCGCGCCGGATCGGCCAGGGCGGCGAGCACCTTCGGGAGGGTCAGCTCCTCGGCGGGGGGATGGAAGGCCTGATCGCTCACGCGCCGAGCATAGGTCACGACCTGGTGAGTTCGGCGGGCCTCGGCGTCATCGGCCGGCCCGCCGGCCGCTCTTCCGCGTGTCACCGCTGCTCGTGCAGGTCGTCCGAGGACAGGCCGGCGACGTGGTCATGGCCGGACAGCCGGAGCGTGAGCTCGAGCTCGGCGAGCAGGCAGCGCAGCACGTGGCGGACGCCGTCCTCCCCGTCGAGGGCCAGCCCGTACACGTACGGGCGGCCCAGCAGGACCGCCCGCGCGCCGAGCGCGAGGGCCTTGAACACGTCCGCGCCGGTCCGTACGCCGCTGTCGAACAGCACCTCGATCTGGTCGCCGACCGCGTGGGTGATGATCGGCAGTGCGTCGAGGGCGGCGACGGCGCCGTCCACCTGGCGCCCGCCGTGGTTGGACACGACGATGCCGTCCATGCCCGCGTCCACCGCGCGGCGGGCGTCCTCGGTCGCCTGGATGCCCTTGAGCGCGATCGGGCCGTCCCAGTGCTCCCGGAGGAACGCCAGGTCGTCCCAGGTCAGACCCGGGTTACCGAAGACACCGGCCCAGTGGAGGACGGGGTCGTCGCCCGCCTTGGCGGTGAAGACCGGGTCGGCGAGGTAGTTCTGGATGCCGACGCGGCGCAGGAACGGCAGGTAGGCGTTGTCGAGGTCGCTCGGCCGCCAGGCCAGCGTGAACGTGTCGAGCGTGACGACGAGGGCGGTGTAGCCGGCGGCCCGCGCGCGTTCCAGGAGACTGACCGCCAGCTCGGGGTCGCCCGGCCAGTACAGCTGGTACCAGCGTGGGCCCGCGACCTCGGCGACCTCCTCCATGGTGTGTGACGCCGCCGTGCTCAGGACGACCGGCACCCCGAGCGACCGCGCGGCCCGCGCCGCCGCGAGCTCCCCCTCCGGGTGGACGATGTTCAGCACCCCGACCGGGCCGAGCAGCACCGGGGCGGGCAGGTCCGTGCCGAGCACCCGCGTGGTCAGGTCGCCGCCCGCCACGCCGCGGAGCATGCGCGGGACGATCCGCCAGTGCCGGAACGCCTCCCGGTTGGCGACCGCGGTGTCACCGGTGCCCGCCGACCCGGCGACGTAGTCGTACGCCTCTCGCGGCAGCCTCTCCCGGGCCAGCGCCTCCAGCCGGGTCAGGTCGGTCGGCAGCGGAGGCCTGACGTCGTTCAGGCCGTTGAGGTAGATCTCGAACTGGAAGTCGGCGTACATACGGCGCTCCTCCTCGCGACGGGAGTCACGGTATCGGGCTCCGTACGGGGGCGCGCGAGGCGTCGCCCCACCATCGGAGGACGCGCAGGTGGCGTTCCCGGTGCCTCTCCTCGGTGAGGTCGTGCAGCCGGGCCTGGAGCATGTCGCGGAGGGCGACGACGCCCAGCACCCGTCCGTCGTCCGGTTCGATGACGGGCGCGCTCGTGATGGAGTGCTCGGCGAACAGATACGACACCGAGCGCAGGGTGTCGTTGGCGTAGACGATCACGGGATCGGCGACCATGACGTCCGCCACCGTACGCGGGCCGGGCTCCTCGGCGGCGGCGCGCAGCGCGGTGTGGGTGACCACCCCGATCAGCCGGTCGTCCTCGGTCACCACCGGGTACAGGCGTCGCCGGTCCGTTCCGGCGGCCGCCTCGGCGACGGGCCGGTCGGCGCGGAACGTCACCGGGCCGGTACGGATGACGTCGCGGGCGAAGAAGCCCTCGAGCGGGTCGATGGAGTACTCGCGGGTCAGGTGCAGGCCGCGCCGGGCGATCTTCTCGGTGAGGACGGACCGGTCGAGGATGAGCGTCGACAGGGCGTACGCCGAGGTGGCGGCGATGAGCAGGGAGAGACCGGCCGCCCAGGCGTGCGTGAGCTCGAGGGGGAAGATGAGACCGGTCAGCGGGGAGCGCATCACGCCGCCGACCACGGCGGCCAGGCCGACCAGCGCCCAGAACCCGGGAAACGCGTGCGGGAACAGGTGCCCTTCCAGTGCCCCGAGCGCGCCGCCGATCATGAAGACGGGGGCGAGCACGCCGCCGGACGTGCCCGAGCCGAGCGACAGCGACCAGATCAGCGTCTTGACCACCAGAATCCCGAGGATGAGGCCCGTGGTCGCCCGGCCGGTCAGCAGCTGACCGATCACGTCGTAGCCGACGCCGAGCGCCCGCGGCTCGATCAGGCCGCCCAGTCCGATGATCGCCCCGCCGATGGCCGGCCACCACATCCAGTGCACCGGGAGCCGGTTGAAGGCGTCCTCGGCCCGGTACACCATCCAGGTGGCGGCGATCGCCAGCAGCCCGCCCGTGGCGCCGGACACGGCGCACATCGCCTGCACGCCCGTGGTCAGGTGGATGCCCGCGGTGGAGACGGGGAAGAGCGGCGCGGTGCCGAGCAGGAAGCCCCGCGCGACGGTCGCGACCGACACGGCGCCGACCACGGGCACGAAGCTCCGGGGGCGCCACTCGAAGAGCAGCAGCTCCACGGCCAGGACGACGGCCGCGAGCGGCGAGTTGAACGTCGCGGCCATGCCGCCGGCGGCGCCCGCGACGAGCAGCGTTTTGCGCTCGTCCGCCGTCAGGTGCAGCGCCTGCGCCAGGATCGACCCGATCGCCCCGCCCGTCATGATGATCGGGCCCTCCGCGCCGAACGGCCCGCCGGTGCCGATGCTGACCGCGGCCGACACCGGCTTGAGCACGGCGACGCGCGGGGTCACGCGGCTGCCGCCGGTCAGGATGGCCTCGATCGCCTCCGGCATGCCGTGCCCGCGGATCTTCTCCGAGCCGTACCTCGCCATCAGTCCCACGACGAGTCCGCCGGCGGTCGGCGCGGTCAGGAGCAGCCACCAGGGGTGGGGGTGGAGGCCGGGGGCCAGCAGTTCGGTGCCCGGCCGCCCGTAGAAGACCAGGTCGGTGATGAGCGCGACGAGCCGGAGCAGCCCCAGGGCGGCGAGGGCGGCGACGCCGCCCACCGGCAGCGCCCACAGGGTGACGAGCAGCATTCTCGGTCCGACGGTGAAGTCACCGAGGGACGGCGGCCGGCGTACCGCTCCGGTCGGCCGTGCGCTCACGTGATCCTCCTTCTGTGTCCCGCCCGTTCCTCCGTGGACACGGGCGACTCGGCGACGCCCCGCGGGCGTCGCTCACCTTCCGGCTCAGGCCGTCCGTCAGGCCGGCGGCCGCCCTGGGCGGCCGCCCGGGCGCCGCCCGCCGGTCCGGCTCAGGGCGGGACGGACCCGTACGGCCCGTCGGCGTCCGCGCGGTCCACCGCCTCGTGGAAGCGGTGCAGCGCGGCGGCCAGGACGGCGCGGTCGGACGGGGCGAGCCGGCCGAGGATCCGCGCGAGTTCCGCGCGCCGCCACGCCATGACCCGATCGACCAGTCGCCGGCCCGCGGGCGTGAGCGCCAGCGTCACGATGCTCCGGTTGCGCGGGTCGTGGCCGCGGACCACGTGGCCGCTCGCCTCGAGGCGATCGGCGAGCCGGGTCACCGACGACGCGCCCAGGCCGAGGCCTCGTGCGACCTTCGACGAGGGCGACGGGCCGTGGTCGGCGAGCACGACGAGCATCCGGAACTGGGAGAGGGAGACCCGCCCTTCCAGCAGTTCCAGGCTGCGGACCGTCACGCCGACCAGGTCCTTCGTGGCGGTCTGGAACGCGTCGATCTCCGCGTCCAGTGGCATGCCCGACGGATCCGTCACGACGAAAGTATTGCACAAGGCAAGACTTGCACTCGCCAAGCATCCGGTCGCCGACTTACCGAACCGGTCGCGGACTCATCGGAAGAGTCCGGGCGCGGACTTGCCGAAAGAGACGGACAGCGGCCAAAGATGTCGTCCGCACCGGCAAGAATGTCCTCATGGCACGACGCGGCACGCAGACCCCTCCCCCACCCGACTTCGAGGAGAACATCGTCGACGTCGACGTCTCCGAGGAGATGCGGGGCAGTTACCTCGAGTACGCCTACTCGGTCATCTACCAGCGGGCGCTTCCGGACGCGCGCGACGGGCTCAAGCCCGTGCAGCGCCGCATCCTCTACTCGATGAACGAGATGGGCCTGCGCCCCGACCGCGGGCACGTCAAGTGCGCCCGTGTCGTCGGCGAGGTCATGGGCAAGCTGCACCCGCACGGCGACAGCGCGATCTACGACGCGCTCGTCCGGCTCGCCCAGCCGTGGGCGATGCGGATGCGCCTCGTCGACGGGCACGGCAACTTCGGCTCCCTCGGCGGCGACGACTCCCCCGCCGCGATGCGGTACACCGAGGCCCGCATGGCCCGCGAGGCCATGCTCATGGTGGACGGCATCGACGAGGAGACCGTCGAGTTCCGGCCCAACTACGACGGCCAGGAGACCGAGCCCGAGGTCCTCCCCGCCGCCTTCCCGAACCTCCTCGTCAACGGCGCCTCCGGCATCGCGGTCGGCATGGCGACCAACATGGCGCCGCACAACCTCACCGAGGTGATCGCCGCCGCCCGCCACCTGATCGACGCCCCCGACGCGTCACTCGACGAGCTCATGCGCTTCGTCCCCGGCCCCGACCTGCCCACCGGCGGCAAGATCGTCGGCCTGGAGGGCATCCGCGACGCGTACGAGACCGGGCGCGGCACGTTCCGCACCCGGGCCACGGCGCACATCGACCAGGTCACGCCGCGCCGCAAGGGCATCATCGTCACCGAACTGCCGTACGCCGTCGGCCCCGAACGCGTCGTCGCCAAGATCAAGGATCTCGTCAACGCCAAGAAGCTGGCCGGCATCGCGGACCTCAAGGACCTCACCGACCGCCAGCAGGGCCTGCGCCTCGTCATCGAGATCAAGAACGGCTTCCACCCCGAGGCGGTGCTGGAGGAGCTCTACCGCCTCACCCCGATGGAGGAGACGTTCGGCATCAACAACGTCGCGCTGGTCGACGGCCAGCCGCGCACGCTGGGGCTGAAGGACCTCCTCCAGGTCTACATCGACCACCGCCTCGAGGTCGTACGCCGCCGCAGCATGTTCCGCCGCACCAAGCGCCAGGACCGGCTGCACCTGGTCGACGGCCTCATGATCGCGCTGCTCGACATCGACCACGTCATCCAGGTGATCCGCGAGAGCGACGACTCCGCCGCCGCCAAGGCGCGGCTGATGGAGGTCTTCGAGCTGTCGGAGATCCAGGCGCAGTACATCCTCGACACGCCGCTGCGCCGCCTCACCAAGTACGACCGGCTCGAGCTGGAGAAGGAGAAGAAGCAGCTCACCAAGGAGATCGCCCAGCTCACCGCGATCCTCGAGTCGGAGCGGAAGCTGCGCAAGGTCGTCTCCGACGAGCTCGCCGAGATCGCCAAGACGTACGGCACGCCGCGCCGCACCGTCCTGCTGGAGTCCTCCGGCGAGGCCAAGACGGCGGCGGTGCCGCTGGAGGTCGCCGACGACCCGTGCTTCGTGCTGCTGTCCTCCACCGGCCTGCTCGCCCGGACGATGTCCGCCGAGCCCCTGCCCGCCGACGGCTCACGGGCGACCCACGACGTGATCGTCTCCGCCGTCCCCGCGACCGCGCGCGGCCAGATCGGCGCGGTCACGAGCGCCGGCCGCCTGATCCGGGTGGACGTCATCGACATCCCGGCCGTGCCGCCCACCGCCGTCCCCCCGACCCTGGCCGGGGGCGCGCCGATCAGCGAGTTCATCGCCCTGGAGCAGAACGAGACGATCGTCGGGCTCGCCTCGCTCGACGGCGGCCTCACCCTCGGCACCGAGCAGGGCGTCGTCAAACGCGTCGCGCCCGACTACCCGAAGAACGCCGACGAGTTCGAAGTGATCGGCCTCAAGGACGGCGACCGGGTCGTCCGCGCCGTGCACCTGGAGTCCGAGGACGACGACCTGGTCTTCGTCACCGACGACGCACAGCTCCTGCGGTTCCCCGCCTCGTCCGTACGCCCGCAGGGCCGCGCCGCCGGCGGCATGGCCGGCATCCGTCTCGCCACCGGCGCCAAGGTGATCTGGTTCGGCACCCTCGACGGTGCCCGGGAGTCGGTGGTCGTCACCGTCGCGGGCAGTTCCACCGCGCTGCCCGGCACCCAGACCGGCGCCATCAAGGTCTCCGACTACGCCGACTTCCCGGCGAAGGGCCGCGCGACCGGCGGCGTCCGGGCGCACCGGTTCCTCAAGGGCGAGGACACCCTGCTGTTCGCCTGGGCCGGGCCGATCCCGGCGAAGGCCGCGGGGACGACCGGCAAGGCGATCGACCTGCCCACCGAGCTCGGCCGCCGTGACGGCTCCGGGGTGAGGCTCCCCGCGCCGATCGCCGCGATCGGCGGCCCGGTCACCCTCGGCACGGCGGGCGCCGCCGGTCAGGCCGGGGACGCTCCCGCCGCCGAGACGGAGGAGTCTCCGGCGGAGTAAGGCCACACGAAGTCTGAGGGGCGGCCGTCACCGGCCGCCCCTCACGCATACCACCAGGGACGCCCGTGGGAGGGCGTCCCGTCCCTCTCCTCCTGTGGCTCGCCGGCCGGCCGCCCCGCCTGCCCGGCGCCCAGGGAACGCAGCATGCAGACCCGGGGCCAGCGATCGAGACCGAGCGCGGCCTCACGCCGGCGGATCGCCCGCAGCCCCGGCGTGAGCTCGGCCTCCGTCAGCCGCCGGAACCCGCACCGCACGTAATACGGGGCGTTCCACGGCACATCCTCGAAGGTCGTCAGCGTGAGCGCGGGCGCCCCCACGGTCTCCGCCCAGGCCGCCACGTGATCCAGCAGGGATCGGCCGATCCTCCGGCGCGCATGGTCCGGATGCACCGAGACCTGCTCGACGTGCACACCGGCGTCGATGGGTACCGCGACGAGATAGGCCACAGGACGATCGGCCGCGTCGGCTGCGACCCAGGCCATCCCGGACTCCTGGTACCGGAGGAGCTCACCGAGCGGAAACGGCTCGTCCTCGGCGATGTCCGGCATGCCGACGTCGCGGAAGCACCGCCCGGCGGCCACCTCGATGTCCTGCAGGATCGCGAGTTCGCCGGCGCGGGCGGCACGGATGCGCATCCGGCCATCATGGCCTCCGCGGCGAAGACCGGCATCCCGGTTTTCCCACCGGGCGGAGCGCGCCGGGCGGTCCGTGCCGGGCAGCGCACACCGAGCGGAGCGTGGCGGACAGAGCGCACCGGGCGGAGTACACCGAACGGAGCGCGCCGGGCGGTCCGCGCCGTCAGCGGCGCAGCGAACGGCCCCCGTCCCGCTGCGCGGGGATCTTGGGAGGCTGAACGGTCTCCGCGATGGCCGTCAGCAGGTCCGCCGGGCCGCCCATCACCTCCTCGTAGTGCCAGAAGCGCACGATACGCTCGGCCACCTCGTTCAGGCGGAACTCGTCACCCGAGAAACACCCGGCCGCGGCGAGACGGGTGATGACCGCCGCGTCGTCCGGAAGGTCCGCGGCGTACGCCGCGGCGTCGAGAAGGGCGACCGCGCTGCGCGCGTTCCGCCCGTCATCGCGTGCGTCGGCTCGGTTGAGTCGCCACCAGGCGTGACGACGCAGGCATTCAGCGATCATGCGGGAGTTCCGCATGCGGCCTCCTTGGAAAGCATTCAGTCCGACCAATCGCGCACAGTAGTCGACAAAGGACCCACTGTCACCGCCAATACCGGCCGACCGCCGGAAACACACCGATCCCTTGCCTTCGGATGAGCCCCTGTTGCCGCTCCAACCCCGATCGACGGCTCACTCCGGCGAGGCGAGACCGTTCCGGTAGGCGTACGTCACGGCCTGCGCCCGGTCGCGCAGCCCCGCCTTGGCGAACAGGTTGTTGATGTGTGTCTTCACCGTGGCCTCGGTGATGAACAGCTCCCGGGCGATCTCCGCGTTCGACTTCCCCTCGGCGATCAGCGACAGGACCTCCGCCTCACGCTGGGTCAGACCGTCCGGCAGGTCGCCCTTCCGGCGGCGCTGCGGCTGCCCCCCGGCGGCGAGCGCATCGACGAGCCGGCGCTGCACGGACGGGTCCAGCTGCGCCGCCCCGTCCCGGACGGCCGCGATGGCCCGCGCGATCTCCTCCGCGCCGGCGTCCTTCGTCAGGTAGCCGCGCGCGCCCGCCTGCAGCGCGGCGAACACCGACTCGTCGTCGCTGTACGTCGTCAGCACGACGATCTGCACCGCTGGGTGGGCCGCCTTGATCCGCCGGGTGGCCTCCACCCCGTCGACGCGCGGCATCCGCAGGTCCATGAGCACGACCTCCGGGTCGTGCTCTTCGACGAGGCGTACCGCCTCCTCCCCGTCGGCCGCCGACCCGACCACGTCGATGCCCGGCAGCAACCCGAGCAGCAGCACCAGGCCGTCGCGGACGACCGTCTGGTCGTCGACCACCAGCACGCGCGTCACGATCCCGCTCCCAGCGGCACCCTGAGCAGCACTCTGAACCCCTTCTCCTGCGGTCCCGCCTCCAAGGCGCCGCCGATCAGCTCCGCGCGCTCGCGCATCCCGACCAGACCGTAGCCACTCCCGGTGGCCGCCAGCGGGCCGGGCTCCCTGCCGCCCGCGTCCCGTACCTCCAGCTCGCACCAGCGGTCGAGATAACGCAGGTCGACAGTGACATCCGCCCCCGGAGCGTGCTTACGGGCGTTCGTCAGCGCCTCCTGGGCCGTACGAATGATCGCCAGCCCGGCCTTCGGCTCCAGCTCGCGTGGCCGCCCCGTGATCGTCACCTGACAGCGGACGTCGGCGATGGACCGATGCTCCTCGGCGAGCTCCTCCAGCACCTCGCCGGTCGGCGGGACGTCGCCGCGCAGAGTCGCCAATGCCCGGCGGGTCTCCTCCAGGCCACTGCGTGCCAGACCGCGTGCCCGCTCCACCCGGTCGAGGGCCTCCTCACTCCTGCCGTTCACGATCAGCAGCCGGGCCCCTTCGAGATGGACCAGCTGCGCGGACAGCGAGTGGGCGAGGATGTCGTGGATCTCCCGGGCGAGGTGCGCCCGCTCGGCCAGCACCGCGTTCTGCTGCTCGGTCCGCTTCGCCGCCTCCTGTGTCCTGGCCGCGCGCAGCGCCGCGAACATGCCGACCAGTCCGACGATCGTCCAGAGGTCGCTGAGCGGCCGGTGCTGCAGTTCGAGGCCGATACCGATCCCGAACCCCGCCACGACGACCGTCGGCAGCGACGCGCGGGCGGGGTACTGCACCGAGACGAACCCACAGGCCGCGAACAGCAACGCGCTCGCCGGCCGGTCCGGGGCGATCAGGTACAGCACGACGCCGGCGACCGCGCTCGCCGTGTAGAGGAGGTGACCGTACGGCCAGGCGCGTTGGTAGGCCACGACGCCCAGGATGAGGGAGAGGACCCCGGCGAACACTCCCGTCACGAGAACGAGGTCCGCAGGCCGCGATCCGAGGCCGGGCCGCTCGGGCCCGTGCACCATCGCGTAGCAGAACCAGACGATCATCGCCACGAGGACGACGGTCCGGATCAGCACGCGCTCCCGGCCCTCCCTGGCGCCGAGCAGCGCGTACACCCGGCTCGCCGAGGTGCGCAGGTCCGAGACGATCCACTCTCTGATCACGGAGCCACGCTAACCCGCGCCGGGAGGGCGCGGGCCCGCCACATCAGTACGGCGTTCTGGGTGAGCATCCAGGCGGCGACCGACAGGAGAACGGCTCCGCCACCGGTCTTGATCCCGGCCACGTGACCGGCCGCCGCCATGCCGCCGCGTACGGCGACGGACAGGAGGAAGACGCCGAACGTCGCCCAGGTGCCGCGACTCCACAGTGCGCCGTCGGGCGCGCGCCAGACGCGCATGGTGGCGCCGAGCCCGAGGCCGAGCAGCAGCGCGGCCAGGATCTCCCCCGCCAGCAGACCGGCGCTGAGCGTCTGATGGTGGGTGCCGAGGAGGCTCCCACGGGTCAGGCCGATCACGGCGACGATCAGCGGCAGGACGAGGAACCGCGACTCGTCGACGCGCCGCGCCGTGAACCGGCGGACGATCACGAAGACGATGACGGCGACGACGATCAGCAGGCTCTGTAGGTCGTGCATGGCTGCGACGGTAGGGGTCTGCGGGCCGGGGCGGATCGGAGCCGAGTTGGATCCCGGCCCGCTCCACCCTCGGGTGGAGACCCGCTGTGCGGGCGCCGTGCCTTGCCCGCGGCGGCCACGGGCGGATGAGAGCGCCACCGCGTCCAGACCCGCGAGGCTTCGCCGCCGCTGCGGTCACCTTGTCGCCGCTGCGGTCACGTTGCCGCCGAGGTCGCCGGGTCGGCGATCGATTCGCCGGTCTGGTACGTCAAGAGCGACGGCGACGTGGCTGATCGATCCCGGCCTGATGGCCCGGAGCGTTGATCGGCTCGGCCTGGCGGGCGGGCGAAGACTCGGCGATCGCGTCCGCGAAACGGCACAGGCGACGCGAAGCGACGGACCCTGGCGGCCTTCACCGAGCCTTCGGTTCACCCGCCGGGCGCACGGCGCTGTACGACCTCGCCGCGAGCGTCGGCGAGCCACTCTCCCCTCGGAGAACGAGCGTGAGTCTCCGGCGAGACCGGCGACCGGTCGCCGGTGCGGGGCGCGACGCGGACGTGGCCTCCGGGCACGGCCCGCCGAACGCGGCTCACCGGACACGGCCCGCCAGACGCGGTCCCGGACACGGCCGGCCAGGCGCGGCTCACTGGACACGGCCGGCCAGGCGCGGCTCACTGGACACGGCCGGCCCGACGCGGTCCCGGACGCGGGCCTGAACACGGCCGGCCGGGCGCGGCCGACTGGACACGGCTCTCCGGACACGACCCGGCGGGCACCGGACGCCGCCCGCTGGGAGCGGCCCCCGCCGGACGCCGCCCGCCGGGGGCGGGCGGCCGCCGGGCGTGGTCGGGTGTCAGATGTCGATGCGGGAGTCGTCGAGTTCGGCGGCGCCGGCGGCGATGAACTGGCGGCGCGGCGCGACCTCCGACCCCATCAGCAGGCTGAAGATCTTCTCCGCCTCCGCGGCGTCCTCGATGCGGACGCGGCGGAGCATCCGGTGGCGCGGATCCATCGTCGTCTCCGCGAGCTGGTCGGCGTCCATCTCACCGAGGCCCTTGTACCGCTGGATGGGCTCCTTCCAGCGGATGTTGCGGCGCTCCAGCTCGACGAGCTTCTTGCGCAGCTCGGCGTCGGAGTAGGTGTAGATGTGCTTGTCCTGGCCCTTCCGGGGCTTGACCAGCTCGATCCGGTGCAGCGGCGGAACGGCGGCGAACACGCGCCCGGCCTCGAGCATCGGCCGCATGTAGCGGTGCAGCAGAGTGAGCAGGAGGCACCGGATGTGCGCTCCGTCCACATCCGCGTCGGCCATCAAGATCACGCGTCCGTAGCGCGCGGAGTCGAGGTCGAAGGTACGGCCGGAGCCGGCGCCGACGACCTGGATGATCGAGGCGCACTCGGCGTTCTTGAGCATGTCGGCGACGGACGCCTTCTGCACGTTGAGGATCTTGCCGCGGATCGGCAGCAGCGCCTGGAACTCGGAGTCGCGCGCGAGCTTGGCCGTGCCGAGGGCCGAGTCGCCCTCGACGATGAACAGCTCGCTGCGGTCGTCGGTGCTGCGGCAGTCGACCAGCTTCGCGGGGAGCGCGGAGTTCTCCAGGGCGCTCTTGCGGCGTTGGTTCTCCCGCTGCTGACGGGCGGCGATGCGCGCCTTGGACGCGGCGACGATCTTCTCCAGGACGGCGCGCATCTGCTGCTTCTGGCCGCGCTTGGGACTCTCGAACGCCTCCTTGAGCTCCCGGGAGACGACCTGGGTGACGATGCGGGTGGCGGCCGAGGTGCCGAGGACCTCCTTGGTCTGGCCCTCGAACTGCGGCTCCGGGAGGCGCACGGTGACGACGGCGGTGAGGCCCTCGAGGATGTCGTCCTTGATGACCGGCTCGTCGCCGTTCTTCAGCAGCTTGGTGGCGCGCAGCTGGTCGTTGACGACCTTGACGAGGGCGCGGTCGAAGCCGGTGACGTGCGTGCCGTGCTTGGGCGTGGCGATCACGTTGACGAACGACCGGGTGATCGTGGTGTAGCCGGTGCCCCACCGCAGGGCGACGTCGACGTCGATGTCGCGCTCGACGTCGGTCGGGGTGAGGTGGCCCTGCTCGTCGAGGACCGGGACCGTCTCGGTGAAGTGGCCGCGGCCCTGGATGCGCAGCACGTCGCAGACCGGCGGGTCGCTCGCGAGGTGGTCGCAGAACTCGCCGATGCCCCCGTCGAACCGGAACTCGTGCTCGACGGGCTCCTCGACGCGCTCGTCGCGGACGGTGATGGTCAGGCCGGGGACCAGGAAGGCGGTCTGCCGCATGCGGTCGATGACGGTCTCGCCGTCGATCGAGGCGTCCTTGAGGAAGATCTGGTAGTCGGGCCAGAAGCGCACGCGCGTGCCGGTGATGCGCTTGGCGACCCGCTTGGTCTGGTGCAGCCCCCGCTGCTTGGCGGGCTTCTTGGTGAACTTGGCGCCGGGCCCGTCGCCGGCGAAGTCGCCGGGCAGGCCGCGCTTGAAGCTCATCGCGTGGGTGTTGCCGTCGCGGTCGACCTCGACGTCGAGCCGGGCCGACAGGGCGTTGACCACGGACGCGCCCACGCCGTGCAGGCCGCCGGAGGCGGTGTAGGAGATGCCGCCGAACTTGCCGCCGGCGTGCAGCCGGGTCATGACCAGCTCGACGCCGGTCAGCCCGGTCTTGGGCTCGACGTCGACCGGGATGCCACGGCCGTCGTCGCGGACCTCCATCGAGCCGTCGGCGTGCAGGAAGACGTCGATGCGCGAGCAGAAACCGCCGAGCGCCTCATCGACGGAGTTGTCGATGATCTCCCACAGGCAGTGCATGAGGCCGCGGCTGTCGGTCGACCCGATGTACATCCCGGGCCGCTTACGGACGGCCTCGAGACCTTCGAGCACCGACAGGTGCCGCGCGGTGTATCCGTGCGGGTCCTCAGCGGTGATGGTGGCGGCGGTCAACGGGTGTGCTCCTCGGGGGTAGGACGTGCGGGCAGCAGGCTACCCGCCGAGACCGACACTACGCGGACCGGCGCGCCGATCCGGTACGCCCTCCACCCACAGGCGGAGACGGCCACAGGACGGTCCGATCGGGCGAATCCACCGGTAGGAGGGTGTATCGCGATCAAGGGCTCCCTAAGGTTCAGCCATGCCCAACACGATTGTCGCCAGAGACCTGCGGAAGCGGTACGGCGACGTACGAGCGGTCGACGGAGTGACGCTGTCCGTCGAGGAGGGAGAGTTCTTCGGCATCCTCGGGCCCAACGGCGCGGGGAAGACGACGACTCTCGAGATCATCGAGGGACTGCGCCAGGCGGACAGCGGTGAGGTGACGGTGTTCGGCCGGTCGCCGTGGCCGCGTGATCCCGCGCTGCTGCCGCGGATCGGGGTGCAGCTGCAGGCGTCCTCCTTCTTCGAACGGCTGACGGCGCGCGAGCAGCTGCGGACGTTCGGTTCGCTGTACGGGGTGCCGGACCGCAAGGCCGACGCGATGCTGGAGACGGTCGGGCTGACGGAGAAGGCGGACACTCCCGTGGAGAAGCTGTCCGGCGGCCAGGCGCAGCGGTTGTCGATCGCCTGCGCGCTGGTGCACGAGCCGGAGCTGGTGTTCCTCGACGAGCCGACGGCGGCGCTGGATCCCCAGGCGCGCCGCAATCTGTGGGACGTGCTGCGCGCGATCAACACGGAGGGCCGCACGATCGTCCTGACGACGCACTACATGGACGAGGCCGAGACGCTGTGCGACCGCGTGGCGATCATCGATCGGGGCCGGATCCTGAGGAGCGGCGCGCCCGCCACGCTGGTCCGCGGCCTGGACGCCGCGACGCGGATCAGCGTGGCCGGCGGCGTGCTGAGCGAGGACGAGGCACGGGCGCTGCCGGGGGTGGACGACATCACCGATGACGGCGTCTCGCTGGTCATCGTGACCCGTGACCCGTCCTCCGTCGTGGCGGCGCTGGCCGGCCGTGGCGCGCTGGACGGCGTTCAGATCAAGGGTGCCACCCTCGAGGACGTCTTCCTCGAGCTGACCGGGCGGGAGTACCGAGCGTGAGCAGTTTCCGGAGTCTGGCGCGGGCGATGTTCCTCGGGTTCCGCCGGGACCGGGGCGCGCTGTTCTTCACGATCGCCCTGCCGCTGCTGTTCCTGGTGATCATCGGCGGGATCTTCGCCCGGCAGTCGACGCCGAGGTCCAAGGTGCTGGAGATCGGGTCGGTGCCGATCGTGGACCGGATGCCGGCGGACATGCGGGCCGGGATCGACAGGTCCCTGAAGTTCACGCGGAGCTCCGACCGGAACGCCGCCCTGGAGAAGGTGCGCAAGGGCGACTACGCGGCGGCGATCGAGCAGAGCGGCGATCGGCTGGTGGTGCACTTCTCGGCCGCCGACCAGGTCAAGTCGGGGACGGTTCAGGGGCAGTTCGAGGGGCTGGTGCAGGCCGCGAACCAGGCGGCGTCCGGCCGGCCGCCGAAGTACCGGCTGGAGGCGCAGCAGGTCGAGGACAGGTCACTCAAGCCGATCCAGTACATCACCCCGGGCCTGCTCGGGTGGGCGCTCGCCTCGGCCGGCATGTTCGGCGCGTCCACCACACTCGTGACATGGCGGACGAAGGGCCTCCTTCGCCGGCTGCGCCTGTCGCCGGTGCCGATCCGCAGCGTGTTCGCGGCGCGGGTCACCGTCAGCCTGGGGGTCGCCCTGGTGCAGACGGCGCTGTTCCTCGGCGTGGCGACCATGCCGTTTTTCGGGTTGAAGCTCGCGCACTACTGGTGGATGGCGATTCCCATGGTGCTGTGCGGGGTGCTGGCCTTCCTCGCCCTGGGAATGCTGATCGGGTCCTGGGCCAAGACGCAGGAGGCGGCGCAGGGGGTCACGCAGATCGTCGTGCTGCCGATGGCGTTCCTCGGCGGGTCGTTCTTCAACATCGATGACGCGCCCCGGTGGCTGCGGATCATTTCGGAGATCTTTCCGCTGCGCCATCTGAACAGCGGGATGTTGAAGGTTCTCGTGCGCGGGGAGGGTCCGGCGTCGGTCCTGCCGCAGATGGGCGTCCTGCTGGGGTTCGCCCTTGTTGCGACGCTGATCGCCGTTCGGGTGTTCCGCTGGGAACAAATCTGACAATCGTCGCCACCGTGACCTTTGTCACCTGAGGGGGTATTCCGCTCTCGGCGTACACAGAACCCGCATGGGAACGTCCGCGTCAGGTTAGATGTTGTCCTAAGCGACCGACCCCGAGACGAGGAAGGCGACGTGACTGGAGCTCTTGCCCCAACCAAGCCGCTGACGGCCGTGGACCGCTGCGACCGCTGCGGTGCTCAGGCCTACGTCCGCGCGGTCCTCGCGGGCGGCGGAGAGTTGCTGTTCTGTGCGCACCACGGCCGTAAGTACGGCGAGTCGCTTCGTGCGAAGGGCGCTGAGATTCACGACGAAACCGACCGGCTGCTTGAGACCCCTGCACCCCCACCGGAGGACGAGCGGTAGGCCAGGCCAGCCGACCCGATAATCCAGGAGACGGCGGCCACCCAGCCTGGGTGGCCGCCGTCTCGTCACGTCCGGAGAGGAGAAGGGCGATGCTGATCCTGCTGCCCCCGTCCGAGGGCAAGTCCGGCGACGGCGACGGGCCGCCGCTGGACCTGCCGGGGCTGGGCCTTCCCGGACTGACCGCCACCCGTGAGCGGGTGCTCGGCGCGCTGGAGACCTTGTGCTCCGGCCCGGCGGAGGACGCACGGCGGGTCCTCGGGCTGTCCACCGGGCAGGCCGGGGAGATCGACCGCAACCGCGCGCTGCGCACCGCGCCCACGTTGCCCGCGTCACGGCTCTACACCGGCGTCCTGTACGACAACCTGGGCCTGCCCACCCTGGATCCGGAGCGCACCGCCCGCTCCGTCCTGATCTTCTCGGCGCTGTGGGGCGCGCTGCGGCCCGCGGACCGCGTTCCGCCCTATCGCCTGTCCATGGGCGTGCGCCTGCCGCCTCTCGGCCCTCTGGCGGCCGTGTGGCGCCCGGCGCTGACCGCGGCCCTCCCCCCGGGCGGCCTTCTGGTCGACATGCGCTCGGCGCCGTACGCCGCCGCGTGGAAGGTCCCCACCGTCCGGGTCCGGGTGTTCCGGGAGCGGGAGGGCCGGCGCACGGTGGTCAGCCACATGGCGAAGGCGACCCGGGGGACGCTCGCCCGTGACCTGCTCGCGAACGGCGCCGACCCGGCGACGCCGGAGGAGCTCCTGAAGACCGTGCTGGACCTCGGGTACGCCGCCGAGCTGACCGGCACGAGCCTCGACGTGATCACCCACCACTGATCTTCCCGACAGGGCGGCGAACGCGAAAAGGGCCCGGGCGGGAACTCCCGTCCGGACCCTTTTCGTTATGCGATCGTTAGGCGAGCCCTCAGTCGAGGTAGTCGCGCAGCACCTGGGACCGGGAGGGGTGGCGCAGCTTCGACATCGTCTTCGACTCGATCTGGCGGATCCGCTCCCGGGTCACGCCGTAGACCTTGCCGATCTCGTCGAGGGTCTTCGGCTGGCCGTCGGTCAGGCCGAACCGCATCGAGACCACGCCGGCCTCCCGCTCGCTCAGGGTGTCGAGCACGGAGTGCAGCTGCTCCTGCAGCAGCGTGAAACTGACCGCGTCGGCGGGCACGATGGCCTCGGAGTCCTCGATGAGGTCACCGAACTCGCTGTCGCCGTCCTCGCCGAGCGGGGTGTGCAGCGAGATCGGCTCCCGGCCGTACTTCTGGACCTCGACGACCTTCTCGGGCGTCATGTCCAGCTCCTTGGCCAGCTCCTCCGGGGTCGGCTCGCGGCCGAGGTCCTGGAGCATCTGGCGCTGGACGCGGGCCAGCTTGTTGATGACCTCCACCATGTGGACCGGGATGCGGATCGTGCGCGCCTGGTCGGCCATGGCGCGGGTGATCGCCTGCCGGATCCACCACGTGGCGTACGTCGAGAACTTGTAACCCTTGGTGTAGTCGAACTTCTCGACGGCGCGGATCAGGCCGAGGTTGCCCTCCTGGATGAGGTCCAGGAACAGCATCCCGCGCCCGGTG
Source organism: Actinoallomurus spadix (assembly GCF_024055725.1). Classification (GTDB taxonomy): domain Bacteria; phylum Actinomycetota; class Actinomycetes; order Streptosporangiales; family Streptosporangiaceae; genus Actinoallomurus; species Actinoallomurus spadix. Next base: position 341,065 of record NZ_JAMXMX010000005.1, read on the forward strand.
TAGCGCTTGGCGAGCGAGACGACGAGCCGCAGGTTGGCCTCGAGCAGGTGGTTCTTGGCCCGGCGGCCGTCCTCGGCGATCCACTCGAGGTCCTCGAGCACCTGGAACTCCAGGGTGTGCCGCTCGAGGGCGAGCTTCTCCTCGGCGAACAGACCGGCCTCGATGCGCTTGGCGAGCTCGACCTCCTGCTCCGCGTTGAGCAGCGGGACCTTGCCGATCTGCTTGAGGTAGTCCTTCACCGGGTCGGCGGTGGCGCCGGCCGCGGCGATCTGCTGAGCCGGGGCGTCCTCATCGTCGTCCCCGATGACGAAGGAGTCGTCGTCCGACGTGGGCTTCTTGTCCGGCGCCGCCGCAGGGGCCTCCTCGGCCTCCGTCTCGACCTCGGCGGCGACGTCGGCGTCGTCCCCCGTCTCCAGGTCGGCGTCGTCGGCGACCTCGTCGAGGTCGGTGAGGTCCGCGTCGTCGAGGTCGGTGACCTCGAGCTCGGCGTCGTCGGTGACCTCGTCGGCGTCCTCCGGCCCCTTGGCCGCCTTCTTGGCGACCGGAGCCTCGGTCTTCTTCTTGGGCGCTGCCTTCTTGGGCTTGGCCGCGGGCTTCGCCGCGGTCTTCTTGGCACGTGCGGGCCGCGCGGGCACGTCGACGTCGTCCTCGACGACGGCGGTGACGGTGTCCTGGTCCTTGGCGGCGGCGGTGGTCGTCTTGGGCTTCTTGGTCGCGGGCGTCGCGCGCTTGCTATTGCGCGCGCGCTTAGGCGCCGCGGAGTCGGCAGCGCTCACCATGACGGTCACACCCTCCTTGCTAAGACTCCGCAAGATGCTCGAGGCCTTCGACACGGGAATGTCGGCCTCCTCGAACGCACGGCGCACGTCATCGGCCTCGAGGTAGCCCTGGGAACGCCCACGCTCGATCAATTGCCTGACAACGTGCTCGTGCAGCTCGGACGGCTTGGAGGTCGAACTCGCAGGCGACACAAACACCTCTCGAACGAAACGTGTGGCTATGTTTACCCAGTGCTCTGTCGGGCGCCGGCCCTGCAGGCCCTATGCGCTGAGCAGCGTACCCCTGCTTCACTGTCGGTTTAGCAGTCTGGCACGCCCGCGTATTCCGCGCGGTGGAGTCCTGCCCGGTGACACCCACCTTAGAGGGCACTGAGCGGTCCTTCGTACGTGCTACGCCGTCTTCGGCGGAACATGTAGGGCAAGTACTGTCACGTCATCATCATGGTCGTACCCGGCCAGCATCCGGTCGACCAAGAAGTCAACGAGTATCTCAGGATCGGCAAGCACCTCCGATGGGGCGGCGGCGGCGATCGACACGATCTCGTCGAGACCGGCGTCGAGCCCCCGTCTACGGTTCTCCACCAGTCCATCGGAGTAGAAGACCACAGTGTTGCCGGGTGGGACCGAAAAACTTGTCTCTTCTCGTTCGGAGGGCCAGCCGAGCGGGGTGCCCGCCTCGGCGGTGCTGACCCGCGGCGGGCCGTCCGGCAGGATCCGCAGCGGCGGCAGGTGGCCCGCGTTGCTGATCGAGCCCTCGCCGGTCGCGGGGTCGATGACGGCGTACGCCAGCGTGGTGATCTGCTCCCAGCCCTCGGTGGCGTTGAAGAGCCGGTCCAGGCCGCCGATCACCTTCGACGGGCGCGGGTCGTTGAGCGCGAGGGCGCGCAGCGCGTTGCGCACCCGGCCCATGCCCGCCGCGGCCTTGACGCCCTTGCCCATGACGTCGCCGATCACGATCGCCACCCGGCCGTCGCCCAGCGGGAAGGCGTCGTACCAGTCGCCGCCGACCTGGACGTGCCGTGTCGCGGGGTGATAGCGGGCCGCCAGCCGGATCGGCGGCAGCTGCGGGAGGCGGTCCGGCAGGAGGCTGCGCTGGAGGGCCTCCGCGGTCTTGTGCTCCCGCTCGAACAGCGTCGCCCGCTCGACCGCGAGCGCGCACTGACCGGCCAGGGCCTCGAGGAAGACGCGCTCCTCCTCGGTGATCTCCCGCGGCCGGGTGAAGGAGAACCGCAGCGCGCCGAGGGCACGGCCCGCGGCCAGCAGCGGCAGGCCGACCCACGCGCGCTCGTCGGTGCGCCGGACGAAGTCGGCGATCTCCTCGCCCCGGAGCTGCAGGCGCAGGCTGGTCGGGTTCTCGGCGAGGAACGGACGCCGCTCGCGGACCGCGATCGACATGACGCTGGCGCCGTCGATGCCGATCTCCTCGCGGGCGGGGCCGGGCAGCTCCGGGATGCCGCCGGGCGTGATCATGCGCAGGCGGAGCTTGTCCTCCTCCAGGAGGGCGACGGCGGACCGGTCGGCGCCGATCGCGGACCGGCCGACCTCGGTGATCACCGAGACGACCTGGTTGACGGTCAGCGCCTCGGCCAGCATGGACGTCGCCTGCTGGAGCCGCGCGGTGCGCAGCGCCGCGGCCGACAGCTGCTCGGTGAGCCGGCCGCGCATCTCCTCGGCCTCGCGCTTGCCGGTGACGTCGATGTTCGCGCCGACCCACTCGACGATCTCGCCGTCGCGGCGGATCGGCACGGCGCGCACGTCGTAGTTGCGGTAGCCGCCCGCGCGGGTGCGGATGCGGTAGGTGGCCTCGAAGATCCGGTCGTTCGTCACGCAGGAGTGCCAGGTCTCCTCGATGCGCGGCCGGTCCTCGGTGTGGAAGGCGCCCAGCCATCCCTCGGTGGCGTACTCCTCGTGCGTCTGGCCGGTGATGGCGCGCCACTCGGGCGCGTCGTCGACGACCTCGCCGGCGGGCGTGGTCACCCAGACGATCTGGGAGCTGGCCTCGACGAGGGAGCGGTAGCGCTCTTCCTTGCGGCGGATGGACCGCTCGGCCAGGACGCGGTCGGTGACGTCGACCGCGACCATGACGACCCCGGACACCTCGCCCTCGGCCGTGTGGGCGGGGAACCAGGAGTGCGCCCAGTGCCGGTCGCCGACGGGCAGGTCGACGTCCGGGACCGGCCGGTCCTCATCGAGGACCTTGCGGGCGGACGCCTCGATGACGCCGCCGAGCTCTCCGGGGATGACCTCGGCGGGCCGGCGGCCCTCCAGGTCGGCGACGCTCACGCCGTGCATGCGCGCCAGTGCGTCGTTGGCCCGCGTGAAGCGCAGGTCGGTGTCGAACAGCGCGAAGCCGATCGGAGCCTCCCGAAGCAACGTGGTGAGCAGCGCCGAATCCGACGCGTCGAAGCCAGAGATCCGGGGCTGCGGCACAGAAGTATCGGTGCTCACCGTCGACACCTCCGTCGCGCGCTCGGCCCTACTGCGAGGCATTTCCGCATCACTATGGGTGAATGGGAGCAGGCTAGCGCTCCCGCCTCCATCACAACACCGCTCGGAGTCAGGTTTTCATCATCTCGATGCTTCGGCGCCGACGGAAGCCCCGCCCGGCAACGTTATTCCGGCGACCGCGCGAACGCGTCCTCCGGTCACCCTCCGGGCACCCGGCACGAGGCCGCGTATCCGGCGGGAAGCATGATGATAGGGGCCGATCGGCATCGGGCGGGCGACATCCCCGATCTCGGCGAGTCACGTGTCGTACGGGCGGCGCGGTGAACGGAGCGCAGGCGGTCTTCGGAAGACCTGTCACCTTCGCGGCACATTTCCCGGTTTGACAAGCTTTGTAAATCGCCCGCTCTCTCCGTTCCACGCCCCAGGAGTGAGCGACGTCTCCCGGATCTTCACTCCGGGGCAGGGGCCTCGTCTCAGGCGCGTGCCTTGGCGGCGGCCTTCATCTCCTGCTTGTAGGCGCGGACCCGGCCCAGGGACTCCTCGTCGACGATGTCGGCCACCGAGCGGTACGCCCCCTCGTCGCCGTAGGGGCCGGCCGCCTCGCGCCAGCCCTCCGGCCGTACGCCGAGCCGCTTGCCGAGGAGCGCGACGAAGATCCGGGCCTTCTGGTCGCCGAAGCCGGGCAGATCGCCGACCCGCTTCAAGAGCTCCCGGCCGGTCGCCGCCTCCGTCCAGACGCGCTCCGCCACACCGTCGTACCGCTCCAGCACCGCGCGGCTGAGAGCCTGCACACGGCCCGCCATCACCTTGGGGTACCGGTGAAGCGCGGGACGATCGCCGAAGACGGCCACGAGCGCGTCAGGGTCGTACCGGGCCAGATCCTCGGCGTCGAGGTCGCGCCCGAGCCGCCGCGCCAGTTCGTACGGCGCCGCGAACGCCCGTTCGAGGGGCACCTGCTGGTCGAGCAGCATGGCGATCAGCAGTGCCAGCGGGCTGCGCTCGAGCAGCGCGCCGGCCTCGGGATCGATGGGCAGCGAGATCGGCATGGGGTCCTCCTGAAACGTTCGCCCCTCATCCTGCACCGTCCGGATCCCGCCGCTCACCCCGGGTCACGGTGTCGTGGCCCGGCGTCGTAGATGTGACGGTTCGCGAACGTGTCGCCCGCCGCCGTTCCGCGGACCGCCGCGACGGTGCTCGAATGGGGGCATGACCGGTGAGGGAACACCAGTGGGCCGGCGCGTCGTCCTCGGCATGGTCGGCCTCGGCGCCGTGGGCGTGGCGGTCGGCGCGCGCGTGCAGAGCGGCGTGAACCGCGCCGTCGGGCCGGTCGGCGCCCGGGTCTCGGGGCTGATCCCGGCGGCCGGCGGCTTCCGTTTCTACTCCGTGGTCGACTCGGTGCGCCGCGTCGCCCCGGCGGACTACCGGCTCACCGTCGGCGGGCTGGTGGAGCACCCGCGGACGTTCCGGTTCGCCGACCTGCGGGCGCTGCCGCAGACCCGGAGGACCGACGACTTCCACTGCGTCACCGGCTGGACGGTGCCGGACGTCGCCTGGGCGGGCGTGGCCCTGCCCGACCTCCTGGACGTGGTGGGCGTACGGCCGGAGGCCAGGGGCGTCCGGTTCACCTCGTTCGACGGCGCGTACACCGAGACGCTCACGCTGGAGCAGGCGCGCCGCCGGGACGTGATCGTCGCCACGAGCATGCAGGGCGGTCCGGTGAGCCACGAGCACGGCGGCCCGGTGCGGATGTACGTCGCGCCGATGTACGGCTACAAGTCGATCAAGTGGCTCGGGGGGATCGACCTGGTCGACCGGGTCCGGCCGGGGTACTGGGAGACGCGCGGCTACGACGTCGACGCCTGGATCGGCCGCTCGAACGGCTACACGTCATGACCGGGCGAAGCGAAGGAGGGTTCGTGATCCGCTTCGCCCGCGCCGTACGGGGCGTGCACCACGTGACAGCGCTCCTCATGCTCGTCTGCCTGGTCACCGCGGCCATGCTGTACGTTCCGGCGCTGGCCGAGGCGGTCGGCCGCCGTCACCTCGTCCGGACGATCCACGTGCTCGCCGGGTTCGGGCTGCCGGTGCCCGCGCTGCTGGGCTGGGCCTCGCGGGCGTTCCGGGAGGACGTACGCCGGCTCGACCGGTTCTCCCCCGACGACTGGCGGTGGCTGCGGGGACGGGACCGGCGGGCGACCGTCGGCGGCCGCGGGATCCACCCGGTCGGCAAGTTCAACGCGGGCCAGAAGCTGAACGCGGCGTTCGTCGCCGGGGCGATCCTCGTGATGCTCGGCACCGGGTGGATCCTCGCGTTCCCGCACCCGTGGCCGGACACCTTCCGCACCGGCGCGACCTTCGTGCACGACTGGCTGACCCTGGCGGTCTTCGCCGTGATCCTCGGCCATCTCTGGTACGCCCTCCGGGACCCCGGGGCCCTGTCCGGAATGTTCATCGGGCGCGTGACGCCGGAATGGGCGGCCCGCCATCACCCGGCCTGGCTCGACGAGACCGCGGCGGCGGGTACGCGCGGGATGGCCGGTCCTGACCAGCCAGATCCCTCTTCGAAGGGAAATCCGGGTAGATCTGGTGAGCTCACGGCCCCCGCCGGGAACACCGAGGAGGGCAAGGACGACCTGTCCCCCCGGAGGTCTTGACACTTCTTCGGGGGAGGATCGAGATTGGGCGCTGAGCGGGACGCAGGTGGACTGACATCGTCTGGTGCGAGAGGTGTCCGCATGACCTCCACGCAGCTGGTCTGGCAGGCCGACGTACGAGATCCGGTGGTCGGGCGGCTCCGCCGGGAGTTCTCCTCGATCCCCGCCGACACCGTGGAGCGCTGCGTCCGCGACGTCCGGCTGCGGGCCCGGCACCTGGGCGTCGACCTGACGCCGAGGCTGGTCGAGGCGGTCGCGCGCGAGCACCTGATGTCGATGATCAAGTCCGAACCGCCCTCGGGACGCCGACCCGAACCCCTGCCGGGCGAGTAGGGTGAGTGGTCGGACACTGGACCACTAATCCCTCGCGCACCCTCCTCGGGCGCGCTTCGGGACGTACTCCGAAAAGGTAGACCGTGAGCGACCTGCGCGAGGTGGGCCCCGGGGAGGCCGGATGACACGGCGCCCCACGCCGCCGCCGGACGCCGTGTTCGCCGAGATGCTCCGCGCGGCCCGTGAGCTCCTGGCCGTCCGCAGCCCTCTCGACGCCGAGTTGATCGTCAGCGAGATGCTCGGGGCCTGGTGGGGCAAGCGGCTCGTTCACGACGACGTGGAGAAGGTCATCGGGGAGGCGCTGGTCGACCACGCGGCCATGGCGCGCACGCCGGCCGCGCTGGCCCTGCTCACCGGCATCGCCGCCCTCGGCACGCCGCGGCAGGCCGCCAAGGCCGAGCGGGCCGCGCTGCCGCTGATGGAGGCCGGGGTCGCGCGCCCCGGCTGGGCCGGCCGCGTCGGGATGGTCGTCTGCGAGGAGTGCCACGTCTCCCGCGACGTCTACGGGGACCAGGACTCGATCGTCTGCATCTACAGCTACGGCGGCGAGGAGCGCCACGCGCTGGTCGTGGTGATCGACCACAACGAGCGCGGGATGGTGGTCGACGCCTGGGTGTCCTCGCAGGTGGACAAGCTGCTCGGTCTCTGCCGCAAGGAGGCCGAGGAGAACCCCCTGATGCGGTTCGAGCCGATTCCGCCGGCGACGGCCCGCGCCCGGCTGGAGCGCGCCCTGGCGGTGACGGACGACACCGAGGACCCGCCGGTCAAGGAGACCTTCGGCAACTACCACGCGTTCGTACGGGCCCGGGTGCGCGCGCTGCCGCCCGGCGGCCGTCTCCCCGCGACCCCGGTCTTCGGCCACGACCGCCGGGCCACGATGGCGGCGCGGTTCCTCGCGTCGGACGAGGCCGAGGAGCTGTCGGACCGTTCCGCCGCGAGCCGCTGCGTCGACCGCATCATCGACTACGGCTGCGACCACGACTTCGGCCGCCCGCTGCGGGTCAGCCCGGTCAAGTGCGAGACGTTCCTGCTGCACTGGCTGCCGCGCAAGGTGATGCTGTCGCCGGCGGAGCAGGAGGCGATGCCGCACGTGCTCGCGGCGTGGGTGCGCTGGGCGAGCCGGCGGACCGGGCTGCCCGAGGATGGCGTCCGCCAGACCCTCGACAAGGTCTGGGACATCACCGGGAAGTTCGCCAAGGCGTACCGCGATCCGACGACGTTCGGGCTCGACCGGGAGCTCTTGGAGCGGCTCCTGCCGGACGGCGACCTGGAGGCCCTCGCCCGGCGGGCGTTCGCGTTCCCCTTCCTGACCGGCGGCAACGCCGACATCGACCTGACCCGCCTGAACCCGTCCGTCGACGCGGACCGGCGCCTGCTCCTGGCGTTCGAGCACCCGGACGCCGACCCGGCGCACATCGAGGCCCACCTCCGGCTCGCCGCCCGCATCTGGGACGGCGACCCGCCGCAGCTGTGGACGGTGGCCGAGCGCCTGCTGGACCGCGGGCACGACCGGCACTCGATCCTGCACCGGTTCATGGCGATCCTCCGGGAGACCGACGGCGATCCCCGGGCGCTGCGCGCCGCGCTCCTCGCGCTCCGGGACGCCCCCGACCTGTCCTGAGGGCGGGGAACCGGCGCCGGCGTACCCGCGGCGGCCGGGAACGGACGCCGCGGGTACGCGGTAAACGGCGCGCAGTGGGCATGAAGCCGCCATGACGACCATGGAGCAACCCGCGATCCTCACCCCCTCCCAGGCCCGTGAGGTGTTCCGCACCGGTGAGACGCCGGTGACCACGAGCGGCTGGTGCCGGGGCTACGTCCAGGCGAACCTCCTCGCCGTCCCCCGCGACCTGGCCTTCGAGGCCCTGCTGTTCGCGGTGCGGAACCCGGCGGCCTGCCCGATCCTCGAGATCACCGATCCCGGCGACCCGTACGCCCGCGAGGTCGCCGCCGCCGACCTGCGGACCGACCTGCCCGCCTACCGGATCTACCAGGATGGCGCGCTCGTCGCCGAGGTGCCCGACGTCACCGAGTACTGGCGGGAGGACCTCGTCGCGTTCCTCATCGGGTGCAGCTTCACGTTCGAGACGGCGCTCGCGACGGCGGGCGTGCCGCTCCGCCACATCGAGCAGGGCCGGAACGTCCCGATGTACGTCACCTCGCGGGAGTGCCGGCCCGCCGGCCGGCTGGCCGGGCCGCTGGTCGTGTCGATGCGGCCGGTCCCCGCCGACCTGGTCGACGTCGCCGTCGAGGTGACCGCACGGTATCCGGCGATGCACGGTGCTCCGATCCACGTCGGCGACCCGGCGGAACTCGGCATCGCCGACCTCGCGCTCCCGCAATTCGGCGATAGCGTGGAGTTCGAGATCGGTGACGTCCCGGTCTTCTGGGCCTGCGGCGTGACGCCGCAGGCCGCGGTGATGGCGAGTGCCCCGCCGTTCGCGATCACCCACGCGCCGGGACGGATGCTGATCACGGACCGGACCGAGGAGACCTTGGTTACATGATCGATCTCAATGCCGACCTCGGGGAGGGGCTCGGCCCCTGGCGCCTCGGCGACGACCTCGCCCTGATGTCCATCGTGAGCAGCGCGAACGTGGCGTGCGGCTTCCACGCGGGCGACCCGGTGATCATGCGCCGTACGTGCGCGGCGGCGGTGGAACGCGGCGTGGTCATCGGCGCCCAGGTGTCCTACCGCGACCTGTCCGGGTTCGGCCGCCGGGAGATGGACGTCGCCCCGGAGGAGCTGACGGCCGAGGTGCTCTACCAGATCGCCGCGCTCGACGGCATCGCCCGGGCCGAGGGCGACCGGGTCCGCTACGTGAAGCCGCACGGCGCCCTGTACAACCGGATCGTCCGCGACCCGGTGCAGGCCGAGGCCGTGGCCGCCGCCGTCGAGGCGTACGACCCGGGGCTGCCGGTGCTCACCCTTCCCGGCTCGGCGCTGCACCAGGTGACGGACCTGACGATCGTGAACGAGTGCTTCGCCGACCGCGCCTACACGCCCGCCGGCACGCTCGTGTCCCGCAGGGAGCCCGGCGCGGTGATCGAGGACGTGGCGCAGGTGACCGAGCGGGCCCTGCGGATGGCCGTCGAGGGCGTGGTCGAGGCCACGGACGGCACGCGGATCCGGGTGGACGCCCGGTCGATCTGCGTGCACGGCGACACTCCCGGCGCCGTCGGGCTCGCGCAGGCCGTCCGCCGCTCCCTCGAAGAGGCCGGTGTCCCCCTGAAGGCGTTCGCGTGAGAATCCGGCGGGCCGGCGACGCGGCGCTACTGATCGAGACCGAGGCACCGCACCGCGTGCACGCCGCCGTGCGCGCGCTCGCGCTGCCGGAGATCGTGGGCGTGGTGCCGGGGGCCCGGACGGTGCTGGTCACGGTCCGGCCCGGCACCGCGGTGGACCGCCTCGGGCCGCTGCTGGACGACCTGCGACTCCCGGAGCTCGACCAGGTCGCCGCGGAGCCGCTGTGCTTCCCGGTCGTCTACGACGGCGCGGACCTGGACGAGGTCGCCGCGCTGACCGGGCTGTCCCGTGACGCGGTGGTCGCGCGGCACGTGAGCGCCGAGTACGTCGTCGCCTACCTCGGGTTCTCGCCGGGCTTCGGGTACCTCACCGGCCTGGACGAGACCCTGCACGTACCCCGCCGGGACTCGCCGCGCACGGCGGTGCCGGCCGGTTCGGTCGCGATCGCGGGCCCGTACGGCGCGGTGTATCCGACGGCGTCGCCGGGCGGCTGGCGGCTGCTCGGGCGTACGACGATGACGCTGTGGGACGTCGACCGGGACCCTCCGTCGCTGCTGCAGCCCGGCACCCGCGTCCGGTTCGCCGCCGAGCGGGCGGAGGTCCGGGCGGTGACCCCGGCCGGCTCCGGGCGGGCCGCGGCCGGCGAGGTGGGGTGAGGTGACGTCGTGACGATCGAGGTGCTCCGTCCCGGCCCGCTCTGCACGGTGCAGGACCTGGGCCGTCCCGGCTACGCGCACCTCGGCGTGCCGCACTCCGGGGCGGCGGACGCCGCGAGCCTGCGGCTGGCCAATCGCCTGGTCGGCAACCCGGAGGACGCCGCCGGCCTGGAGCTGACCTTCGGCGGAGCCGCGCTGCGGTTCCACGCGCCGGCGTGGATCGCGGTGACCGGCGCGCCGGTGCGGATGACTCCCGGCGGGATGAACGCCCCCTGCCACGTTCCGGCCGGCGCCACGGTGGAGTTCGGCGTCCCGTCCGCGGGGGTCCGCACGTACGTCGCCGTCCGGGGCGGCGTCGACGTCCCGCCGGTCCTCGGGAGCCGCTCGACGGACCTGCTGTCCGGGCTGGGGCCCGACCCGCTGCGGGCCGGGGACCGGCTGGCCGTGGGACGAACGTCCGAGCCGATCATCGTGGACTGCGCGCCCGGCTACCAACCCGAGGACGAACCGGTCCTGCGGGTGCTGGCGGGGCCGCGCGACGACTGGTTCGAGAGCCTCGAACCTCTCGCCCGGGGAAGCTACGAGGTCAGCGCGCACAGCAACCGGATCGGCGTGCGCCTGGAGGGGCGGCCGCTCGTACGGCGGCGGGCGGGCGAGCTGCCGAGCGAGGGGATGGTCGTCGGCGCGCTGCAGGTGCCGCCGAACGGCCTGCCGATCATCTTCCTCGCCGACCATCCCACGACCGGCGGCTACCCGGTCGCGGCCGTCGTCACGACCGCCGACCTGAGCCGGGCCGCGCAGCTCCGCCCGGGGCAGCGTGTCCGCTTCCGCCTGATCGCCCGTTCCTGACCTGTCCCGCGGTCAGTCGCGGGGGGACGCCGCCGGGCGGGCGCCGCGGACGTCCCAGTCGTTGTCTCCGATGACGATCCCGTCGGCGCCGTCGACGATCATTTCGCGTTCCGCGAGGGTGCGGAGGCAGGCCCGTACGGCCTCCTCGTCCATGCCGGTGGTCGCGGCGACGTCGCCGGCACTCATCGGCCGCCGCACGGTGGCGAGCGCCTCGTACACGATCAGCTGGTCCTCGGTCAGCGCCTGGGTGTCGCGACGGGCCAGGGCGGGGTCCGGCCCGCTCGCCCGCGGCGCCCCCTCCTGGTTCAGGGCCTCCGGATCACGGTGCGCCGCCGGTCCGCCTTCGGGTCCGTTCATGAGAGCCCTCCTGGTCGATCTCGGGTCGCCGACGACATGTCCGGGTGCCCGTGACGCGCCGTCTCAAACCTCCCCCAAAGCCTCCGCTCGAAGGTGAGAACGGTCGATTCGTGGGCATGGGCGGGGAGTCGACCGCAATGAGGACGATGGAGACACCGATGACACATCCACATCCGGATCCCGATCCGTACTCGGAGTTCGAGGAGGAGGGGATCCCCGACCTGGAGGACTCCTACCCCCAGCGGCAGTGGGCGGAGGACCCGCAGCGCGCGCCGGTTCCCCGGGACGAGCCCGTCGGCCTCGAGGAGTTCGGGACCACCGCCGAGGAGCAGCGGGAGGGCGAGTCCCTGGACCGGCGGTTGAGCAGGGAGCAGCCCGACCCGGCGCTCGGCGTCCCGCACCGGGGCGAGGACCGGCCGGAGTCGGACGAACGCGAGTTCGACCAGGTCCGGGAGGAGGAGGTGCCGCGCCGGGCCGGCCGCCTGGTCGAGCCGGACGAGGGCGTCCGTACCGACACGGAGAAGGACGCCATCGCCGAGGACGTCGGCCCCGACATGGCGGGCTTCTCGCCCGAGGAGCAGGCCATGCGCGTCGAGGACGAGGGCCCCTGACCCCACCGCTCCGGCCGCCCCCTCTCCCGCCGCGCCGGCGGGCCCCACGGGCGCGGCGGGGCCGCGCTCCAAGCCCGCGTAGCACGCTCTGCGAGGTCGTACATCAGGCCCGCGGAGCACGCTCTGCGGGGCCGGACATTAGGTTCGTGGATCGCGCTTAGCGAGGTCCTGAACGGACATGGCTCCCTCTGACCGGTCGTTACGAGACCCTCGGAGGGACGTCATGACAACGCCTGACGACAAGGACCGCCGGCTCGGCCGCTTCCGCGTCGACCCGGACCATGGCTCGCGGCTGACGACCGACCAGGGGATCCCGGTCGACGACACCGACAACTCCCTCCGGGTCGGCGAGCGGGGTCCCACACTCATGGAGGACTTCCACTTCCGTGAGAAGCTCACCCACTTCGATCACGAGCGGATCCCGGAACGGGTCGTGCACGCCCGGGGCACGGGCGCCTACGGGTACTTCGAGGTGACGGACCCGCTCACCGAGTACACGTCGGCGGAGTTCCTCCGGGACACGTCGCTGCGCACGCCGGTGTTCGTGCGCTTCTCGACGGTCGCCGGGTCGCGGGGGTCGGCCGACACGGTGCGCGACGTCCGCGGGTTCGCGACGAAGTTCTACACCCGGCAGGGCAACTTCGACCTCGTCGGCAACAACATGCCGGTGTTCTTCATCCAGGACGGGATCAAGTTCCCCGACTTCGTGCACGCGGTGAAACCGGAGCCGCACAACGAGATCCCCCAGGCCTCCTCGGCCCATGACACCCTGTGGGACTTCGTGCACCTGCAGCCCGAGACCACGCACATGATGATGTGGCTCATGTCGGACCGGGCGCTGCCGCGCAGCTTCCGGATGATGCAGGGATTCGGCGTGCACACCTTCCGTCTCGTCGACGAGGAGGGCGCCGGCACGTTCGTGAAGTTCCACTGGAAGCCGAGGCTCGGCACGCACTCGCTGGTGTGGGACGAGACGCAGAAGATCGCCGGCAAGGACCCGGACTTCAACCGCCGTGACCTCTGGGAGGCGATCGAGGCCGGGCAGTACCCGGAATGGGAGCTCGGCGTGCAGCTCGTCCCCGAGGAGCGCGAGCACGCCTTCGACTTCGACCTGCTCGACGCCACGAAGATCATCCCGGAGGAGGAGGTGCCCGTGCGCCCGGTCGGGCGGCTGGTGCTCGACCGCAACCCGGACAACTTCTTCGCCGAGACCGAACAGGTGGCCTTCCATCTGGGCAACGTCGTCCCGGGCATCGACTTCACCAATGATCCGCTCCTGCAGGCCCGGTTGTTCTCCTACCTCGACACGCAGCTGATCCGCCTCGGCGGCCCGAACTTCACCCAGCTGCCGGTGAACCGGCCGGTCGCCGAGGTGCGCAACCACCAGCGCGACGGCTACCACCAGTCGGCGATCCACACGGGCCGGGCCGCCTACCATCCGAACTCGCTGAGCGGCGGATGCCCCGCCGTCGTCCCGGAGGGCGCGTTCACGCACTACCAGGAGCGCGTCGACGGGAACAAGATCCGCAAGCGGAGTGAGAGTTTCGCCGACCACTACTCCCAGGCGACGCTGTTCTGGAACAGCATGTCCGACTGGGAGAAGGAGCACATCATCGCGGCGTTCCGCTTCGAGCTCGGCAAGGTGGAGCACCGGCACATCAGGCAGGGCGTCGTGGCCAACCTGAACAACGTCGACCACTACCTGGCCGTCTCCGTCGCGGAGGGCGTCGGGGTCGAGCCGCCCGCGCAGCCGGCGACCCCGAACCACGGGCGCAGCTCCCCCGCGCTGAGCCAGGCGAACGCGCCGCGCGACTCGGTCGAGACCCGCAAGATCGCCATCCTGGTCGCCGACGGCGTGGACACCGGCGACGTCCAGACGATCCGGGAGGCGCTGTCGGCCGTCGGCGCGATCCCGGAGGTGCTGGCCGCGCGGGACGGCGAGGCCGAGGGCTCCGAGGGGCCGGTCGAGGTGACGCGGGCGCTGCCGACCGTCGGCTCGGTGCTGTACGACGCGGTCGTCGTCCCCGGCGGGAAGGAGTCGGTGACGGCGCTGGAGGCCGACGGCAGCGCCGTGCAGTTCGTCACGGAGGCGTTCAAGCACGGCAAGGCGATCGGGGCCGTCGGGGACGGGATCCGCCTGCTGTCGAGCGCCCGGCTGAACGGCGTGAACGACCGCGGCGAGGCCCTGACCGCCGACCAGGGTGTCGTGCTGCAGTCGGCGTCCGGCGTGACCGGCGAGTTCATCGAGCAGTTCGTCGTGGCAGTGGCGGCGCACCGCCACACCAACCGCGACCTCGCCCCGGTCCCGGCCTGATCCAGGACGGGGACGCGTGACGGCCCGCGCCCTTTCCCGGGCACTGGCCTGCGCCCGTCTTCCGGGCACTGCCCTGCACCCGTCTCCCGGCCGCCGGCCTGCGCGCGTCTCCGGGCGCGGACCGCCGCGGGCGTGCGCTACGCGGTCGCGCCGACGGTGTCGTCGGTGGCGCACTCCACGTCGCCGGGACCACCGAGGCAGTACACCGCGTAGGCGCGCTCGATGACGGGCATGGCGGCGTTCCGTACGGGGATCCCGCCCGGCGTGATCCCCTTCTCCACGCCGCGGTGGGCGTGACCGTGCACGGCGAGGTCGATCTCCGCCCTGTCCATCACCTCGGCGAGCAGGTAGCTGCCGAGGAAGGGGTAGATCTCCGGGGGCTCGCCGTCGAGGGTGTCCTTGACCGGTGCGTAGTGGGTCAGGGCGACGCGCGCGTCCGCGTCCAGCGCGCCGAGCGCCTCGCCGAGCCGGGCCGCGGTGGCCTTCGTGTGGCGGATGAACGCCTTCATCTCCGGCTCGCCGAAATCGGAGCCGCAGCGTCCGGCGAACCCGCCGCCGAAGCCCTTGGCGCCGGCGACGCCGAGGCGCCGGCCGTGGCAGTCGATCACCGTCGACTCGCCCTCGAGGACGGTGACCCCCGCGTCCTGGAGGGCCTTGGTGATCTCGGTCTCCGCGTCGGAGTGGTAGTCGTGGTTGCCGAGCACGGCGATGACCGGAACGCCGATGTCGCGGAGCTCCTCCGCGACCATGCGTCCCTCCTCGGCCGTGCCGTGCTGGGTCAGATCGCCGGCGACGAGCAGGATGTCGGCGTCGTCGGCGATCCCGGTCAGTCGGTTGCGGTACAGGCCGCGCACATCCTCGCCGACGTGGATGTCGCCGACCGCGGCCACGCGAATCATGAGGGCGTTTCCTCCGTTTTCGGGGGGCGGATGTCGACGACGGTCACATCGTTGGAGATCCGTCGTCCGCCGGCCGCCTCCCGGGCGACCGTCTCGATGAGTTCCCGCCTCCGTGGGGTCGCCACCTGGCCGCGCAGGAAGACGACGTCACCGCGGACGTCGACCTGGATGCCGAGTTCGACCGTGCGGGCGTCCTCGGCGAGGCGGCTCTTGATGCGGGCGGCGAGGTAGTGGGGCGGGTCGCTGGGCGTCATCCGTCACTCCTCTCGTACGGCGGCCCGTAGTCGATCACACGCAGGCGGTGCAGCAGCGTCAGGTAGGCGTAGGCGTACGGGGAGTCCGCCGTCTCGGCGATCACCCGCGGCCAGTCGATCTGCTCCCGCAGCGCCCGCGACACCGGCAGGTATCCCCCGAAGTCGCTGGCCTTCTCGTCGAACGCGAGAAGGCGCAGAATCGTCAGGTCGGTGGCGGTCAGCACCGGCATGGCGACCGCCTCGACGTTCATCTCCTCGGCGCGGGAGAGCAGGGCGGCGTCCACGGCCCGTCCCGACGGGCGGAAGATCAGATCGACCGTCCGGCCCTCGTCGTACACCTTGGCCAGCCATCCCTCGGGGATCTCGGCGCGCCGCATCCCGGCCGACTCCAGCGCCGCGAGCGCGACGTCGACCTCATCCTGGGTCAGGACGAAGTCGACGTCGTGCGTCGACGGCGCCGCGCCACGCGCGTACGCGGCGAATCCGCCGGCCAGGGCGAACTTGACACCGTTGTCGGTCAGCGCGGCCGCGGCCTTCCTGAGGGTCTCCAGCAGCTCTCCGGGCGCGGCCTCGACGTCAGCCATCGCGCAGGCACCTCCGGGCATCGCTCGGCATGCTCAGTCGCCGCGTCCGGTGACGGCGTCGCGGACCCGGTCGGCCGCGGCGACCGCGGGGCCGGCCGCCTTGAGGATGCCGGGCTTGGGCGGCGTGTGAGGGTGCGGCCGGGTCGGGGCCAGCTTCTTGCCCTCTTCCAGCTTGGTGCCCAGCTTGTCCGCCTCCTCGGCGCTGAGCACCCCTCGCAGCGGCGCCCAGACGCGCTCCTCCTCGTAGACGATGTGCTCACGCCCGTCCGCGATGAACTTGCCGAGAAGCTGCTCGAACTTCGGGTCGTCCCCCTTGAGGTCCTTCAGCTCGTCCAGGACGTACTTGGCCTTCTGCTCCTGGTCGGTTGCCTCGTCGGCCAGGCGATCGCCGTCCGGCAGCTTGTCCCGGACCGCCGGCCAGAAGTACTCCTCCTCGACCGCCTCGTGCTTGGACTCCTCGATGATCAGCTGTTCGACCAGCTTCTCGCGAATCTGCAGCTGCTCGGGGCTCGCTCCCGTGGCCGCCGTCGGCCCCCGCTCGAGCTCGGCGAGCGCCTTCTTGACCTCTTCATGGTCCTTGCGGAGCACGTCGAATACGTTCGGCATGGTTCCTCCCCTGGGTAGCCGACGCGCCCTCCCTGCCCGCGACGTCCGGTTCGAAACCGCCGCCCGGGGGCCGCTCGGCGCGGCCGCCGGCGGCCGATGATTCGACGATCCGCGGGCGGGTAGTCGACCGGTTACTCCATTGACGGGGAGGTCGATCGGTGAGCCGCGTCACCGTCGTGATCGCCACCAGGAACCGGCGATCGGAGCTGCTGCGCACCCTTGACCGGCTGGCGGCCCTGCCGGACCGGCCGGTCGTCGTGGTGGTCGACAACGGCTCCGAGGACGGCACGGTGCGGGCGGTGACGGCCGCCCACCCGGGCGTACGGGTCGTGCCCCTGGGCCGCAACCGGGGGGCCGCCGCCCGCAACGTCGGCGTCCACCTGGCCCGCACGCCGTACGTCGCGTTCAGCGACGACGACTCGTGGTGGGAGCCGGGGGCGCTGACCCGGGCCGCCGAGCTGTTCGACGCCCATCCCCGGCTGGGCCTGATCGCGGCGCACACCCTCGTCGGCCCGGACCGCGAGCCCGACCCGATCAACGCGGCGATGGCCGAGTCACCGCTGCCGCCCGACCCCGGACTGCCCGGACCGCCCGTCCTCGGCTTCCTGGCCTGCGCCTCGATCGTCCGGCGCGAGGCCTTCCTGGCCGTCGGCGGGTTCTCGTCCCTGCTGTTCTTCATCGGCGAGGAACGCCTGCTGTCCTACGACCTCGCCGCCGCCGGCTGGGGCCTGTGCCACGTTCCCGAGGTGGTCGCGGTGCACGAGCCGTCGGCGAACCGGCCGCCGTCGCACCGGCGCCGCCGCAGCGAGCTGCGCAACACCGTGCTCACGGCCTGGATGCGCCGCCCCGGCCTCGTCGCGGTCAGGGAGACCGCGCGGCTCGGGGCGCGGGCGCTGCGGGACTGCGACTCCCGCGCGGCCCTCGCGGCCGCCGCCGTACGCCTCCCCTCAGCACTGGCGGCGCGGCGGCCCGTCCCGGCGACCGTCGAGGGCGGCATCCGACGGCTGGCCGGGGACGCGCGGTGAACCCGGACCCGCGGATCACCGTCGTCGTCATCACCCGCGACCGCCGGCCCGAGCTGCTGCGGACCCTGGACCTGCTGACCCGGCTCCCCGAACGCCCGCCGGTCATCGTCGTCGACAACGCCTCCTCCGACGGCACCGCGGACGCCGTCGCCGAGGCGTACCCGCGGGTCCGGCTGATCCGCGCCGCGCGCAACCTCGGCGCGGTCGCCCGCAACCTCGCCGTCGAGGAGGTGACCACCCCGTACGTCGCGTTCTGCGACGACGACACCTGGTGGGAGCCGGGCGCGATGGCCCGCGCGGCGGACCTCCTGGACCGGTACCCGCGGCTGGCGACGGTCACCGGCCTGATCCTGGTCGAGCCGGGCCAGGAGGAGGACCCGATCACCCCGGAGCTGCGGCACTCCCCCGTGCCCGCCCCGTCCTGGATGCCGGGGCCCGCCCTGATGAGCATCCTGGCCGGGGCCTCGATGCTCCGCGTCGCGGCGTTCCGCGAGGCTGGCGGGTTCTCCCCCCGCCTGGTGCTGGGCGGCGAGGAGGAGCTGCTCTGCATGGACCTCGCCACCCGGGGCTGGTGGATGTGCTGGGCCGAGGACGTCGTCGTGCACCACGCAGCGTCCACCGCCCGCGACCCCCGCGAACGCCGCCGGGTCGGCATCCGCAACACCCTCTGGACGACCTGGCTGCGCCGCCCGCTCCCCTCGGCCGCCCGCAGGACGCTCACCGTCCTGCGCTCGGTCCCCCGCGACCGTACGAGCCTGTCCGCGGTGGCCGAGGCCGTCGCGGGCCTGCCCTGGGTGCTCCGGGAACGCCGCCCGGTCCCCGGCCACGTCGAACGCGACCTGCGGCTGCTGGAGGAACCCCAGCGCCACTCCCCCGCCCGCCGCTACGTCGGCTGACAGTGAGCGTGCGGGTGCGCGCGGGCGGGCGGCCCTGCGCCGTCCACGCCCTGCGCGGCGTGACCGTCGCCTTCGCACCGGGGACGTTCACGGCCGTGATGGGGCCCTCCGGATCGGGCAAGACGACCCTGCTGCACTGCGTCACGTGTGCTCATCGACCGGCAGCGGGTGGTCCACGCTCGTGACGCCGTGCGCCGCGTGAATCTCCCGGCCACCGGTGGTCGGCGATCCGCTCATGGTCCGGCCGCCTTCGGGTGCAGGCCGTCGAGCAGGACGCGGATCAGGGCGCCGGGGAAGCTCGGGTCGTTGTCGGCGCCGGCGAGGGCGACGATGCCGTCGAGGACCTGTCCAAGGCCGTCCGCATCGCGCTCTGAGCACACCGCCTCGCCACCGGTCCACCTCGGGGCCGTGCCCGCTCGGCGGCAGGCCGGTGAGAAGGCTCGCCTGTACGGAGCAGGTGACGGCGGGCAGCACCGGGGTCAGCGCGGCGTGGGAGCCGGCCTCGGCCAGGGCCCGCAGGTTCGGCGTGTGCGGCAGCAGTCGCGGTGTCAGGCCGGCGACCTCGATCACGAGCAGCGGCGTGGTCATCCGGCCGGCACCGTGAGGCCGCGCGCGACGAGGGCGTCCCGTACCCAGGCCAGTTCCCCGGCGATCCCCACCGCGAGGCCCGCGTCGCCGTCCGGGCGCGCCGCGGCGGGAAGGACACCCCAGGTGTAGGTCTCCACCTCAACGTGGTCGGTGAGCGTACGGTCACCGAACAGCGCGTCGAGGCAGGACAGCAGCTCGGTGCTCGTGGCGCGCAGCGGCGGGCGCGGCCGGGCGTGCAACGGCAGGTGGAAGTGCACCCGCCACGGCCCGCGGGCGGACGGCGGCCGGGAACCGGCAAGCGCGTCCGGGAGATCGTCCCAGCCGTCGCACCGGCGGGCCTCTCCGTCGCCGGTCCGGCCGTCGGCCGATTCGCGGGTCTGGTGGAGGAACCGGTCCTCGGCGAACGCGGCCAGGGCGGCGCGGGTGGCCGGATCGCCGGGACGGTCGGCGTGCAGGGCGGCGGACGCCTGGAGCTTGACGACCGGGAGGCCGGCGGCCGCGAGCCGGGCGGCGGCGGCCTGTGGGTCCTCGGCGGCGACGGCCAGATGGCAGGCGTCGAGGCACACGCCGAGCCACCGGGTGTCGACGCCGGTCAGGAGGGCGACCGCCTGGTCGGTCGTCTCCACCACGCAGCCCGGCTCGGGTTCGATGCCCACACGCACCGGGCGGCCCGAGACCGCGGCGATCTGGGAGAGGCCCTCGGTGAGCCGGTGCAGGTTCGCCAGCGCGGCCGTGTGCTGCCGCCGTGACCACGGCGTCCGCCAGGCGAAGGGCAGCGTCGAGACGCTGCCGCGGGCGGCGTCGTCGGGCATCAGCCGGGCGAGGACGGCCGCCAGGTCGAGTGTGTAGGTGAGCCGTTCCGGCCGTGACCAGTCGGGCCGGTAGACGGCGTGCTTGACGCGAGCGGTGTGGAAGCCCCGGTACGGGAAACCGTTGAGCGTCACCACCTCCAGACCGTGCCGGTCCAGGGCCGTGCGCAGCCGGTCGACGGCGCGCGGGTCCGCGGCGAGCGTCGCGGCGGCGCGGTGCGCCAGCCACAGGCCGAGCCCGAGTCTGTCGACGCCGAGGTGGCGCCGCACCGGCCTGGCGAAGCGGCGCAGCTGGTTCAGGACCCCGTCCAGGTCCTCGGCCGGGTGGACGTTCGTGCAGTAGGCCAGATGCACCGTCCGGCCCCGCTGGTCCAGCAGCCGCACCGGTCAGTCCTCCGGCTCGCCGCGCACGACCGAGTTGCCGCCGTGCGTCTTCGTCTCCGGGTAGATGGAGAAGCCCATGGTGTCCAAGCCGACCTCGCCGACGGCCACGACGCCGTCCTTGGCGAGGTGGCGCGGCAGCAGCTCCAGCACGTCGGCGCAGCGCGGGTCGTTGGCCTCCTTCGGGTTGAGCCCGATCGCGTAATGGTGCCGGACGCGCGACCACGCCTCGTCCGTGGCGGTGCCGCCCGTCACACCGGCCGCCCCGTCGTCCGCCCCAGGGCCCGGCACGCCGCCCACCCCGCAGCCCGACGCTCCGGCCGGCACGTCGGCCGCCCCACAGCGCGGCGCGCCGCCCGTCACGTCGGCCATCCCGCTGGCATGGTGTCGGCCTGGGCGAGGGCCGCGCGCAGGAACCGCAGCGACCGGGCGGCGACGGCCGGAGCGTCGTGAGAGTGCCGGGGCAGTTCGACCGCGACCAGCCCGGAGTAGCGGGCCGCCAGGAGTTCGCGCAGGACGGGCGAGAACTCGACCTCTCCCGTGCCGAACTCCAGGTGCTCGTGGACGCCCCGGCGCATGTCGTCGATCTGGACGTGCGCGAGCAGCGGCGCGGCCCGGCGGACGCAGGCGTCGGCCGGCTCGCTCTCGTTGCAGCGGCAGTGGCCGATGTCCAGGGTGAGCCGCAGCGCGGGCGGCTCACCGAGGTGACGCCACAGGTCGAAGGCGCCGTCGAGGGTGTTCACGAGCATGCCGGGCTCCGGCTCGAACGCGAGCGTCACCCCGCGGTGTTCGGCCGCCGTGACGACCCGCGCGCAGCGGGTGACCAGGCGTTCCCAGCCGGTCTCGGGCGACAGGCCGGGGGGAAGCGCGCCGGACCACAGGGACACCGCCTCGGCGCCCAGTTCGGCGGCGACGTCCACCGCCCGCCGCAACAGGTCGAGGCGCGGCTCGGGATGGTCGGACAGCAGCGTCGGCTGGTGTTTGCGCCGGGGGTCGAGCAGGTACCGCGCCCCGGTCTCGACGACCACGCCGAGGCCGAGGAGGTCGAGCCGCCGGGCGAGCGCCGTGGCGCGCCGCCGCAGTTCCGGGAGGAACGGGTCGAGGTGGTGGTGGTCGAGAGTGATCGCGACCCCGTCGTAGCCGAGGTCGGCGAGGACGGCGACCGCGTCGTCGAGCCGGTGCCCGGTGAATCCGTTCGTGCCGTACGCGAATCGCAGGGCCGGCGGCGCGTCGTGAACCGGGCCGGGCGCACCGACCGGCCACACCCCCGTACGCCCAGGCGCGTCGTCCATAGAACCCCCCGTTCCGGCCCCGGGGCGTACCCGTGCCGTTCGCACCGGAAACGGCGCGCCGGGCCCGCCGGACGCCCGCCGTGCGCGCGCCCACGGCCACTCCTCACCGACGTGATGACCTGGTCAAATCCGGTTCCGCGCGGGTTCCCGTGCCCAGTGGCACGGGTACGCAACGCGCCGTGTCGGTACGCACCGCCCCGGCGGCGACGGGGCTCTGCAACGGCCCTCGTCGACGAACGGTCGCGGCGGGTCACGGACCGGCACCGGACGGAACGGCCGGTCAGGCCGCCGGCTCGCGGAGGGACGTCAGGGCGGCGAGGACCTCCTCGACGGTGATCTGGAGCAGGCGCGGATCGGTCTCGGTGCCGTGGGCGTTCCCCGGGCGGCCGCCGGTGCCGTGCCACAGGGCGACGTGCGGTCCGCCCTCCGGCGGGCCCCACAGCGCCGGGGACACCGGGCCGAACAACGTCACGGACGGCACGCCGTACGCCGTGGCCAGGTGCGAGACGCCGGTGTCGTTGCTGACCACGACGGCGGCGTCGGCGACGAGGGCCGCCAGGCCCGTCAGGCCGGTCGTTCCGGCGAGCACCGAGGCGGCGGGCAGCCCGGCGGCCTCGGCCACGGCCGCCGCCAGGTCGCGTTCCCCGGCGGTCCCGGTGATCACCACGGGGCGGCCCTCGCCGGCCAGCGCGCGGGCGACGGCCGCGAAGCGATCCGGCGGCCAGCGGCGGGCGGGGTAGGCCGCGCCCGGGTGCACCACGGCCGCCCGGCGGACCGGCGGCTCCTCCGCCGGGACGCGCAGGCGCAGGTCGCCCGGGTCGGCCGGGATCCCCCACCGCCCGACGAGACGGCACCACCGCGCGACCTCGTGCTCCTCCTCGTCCCACCACGGCCCGTCGACGTCCGGGGCGGCCGCGGAGGCGTACATCATGCGGACCGCCGCGCCGGTCGCGTCGATCAGCCGGTGGCTGGCGGGGCCGTTGCCGTGCAGGTCCACGGCGACGTCCGGCGGCGGCCAGTCCCACGGGATCGGGCGCAGCTCGCCGGCCGGCAGGAGCCGGTCGATCGCCCCGGTCAGCGCCGCGAGGGGCCGCAGCGCCTCCGGGGCCGCCAGGACCGTCTCGGCGCGCGGGTACGCCCGGCGCAGCGCGCGGTAGGCGGGCACGCCGGTGAGGAAGTCGCCCAGGCCGAGGGCGCGCAGCATCAGGACGGACGTCACCGGGTCACCTCGGCCAGGATCCGCTCCCAGTCGGCGAGGAAGCGCTTCAGGCCGTAGCGTTCCAGCGCGGCGGCGCGGGCGGCCTTGCCGAGCTGAGCGGCCTCCTCATGGTTGGCCAGCAGCCGCCGCAGGCCCTCGCGGAGCCGGTCGGGGCGGGTGGAGATGATGCCCGCCTCGCGGGGCACCGCCTCGACGACCTCGGTGGTGGCCAGCACCACGACCGGCATGCCGAGGTGCATGGCCTCCAGCAGCGACAGGCCGAGGGAGGTCCACCGGATCGGGTGCAGGTAGACGCGCCGCCGGGCGAGTTCCTCGTGCATGTACTCCTGGGGCAGGTCCTCGTACGCGCGGGCGCCGGGCAGGCCGAGCCGGCCGGGCAGCTCCTCGACCTTCATCCCGAAGACGTCCAGGCCGGCACCGTCGGCGAAGTACGGCAGCAGGTCGGTGCCGACGTACCGGCCGCGCCGCAGCGGTTCGTTGACGACGACGGCCGCCCGCTCGAGCTCCCCGGTCCACCGGGGGCCCGGGTCGACGATGCCGTGCTCGACGACGGCGGTCGGCGTGCGCCCGTTGTCCCACATCAGCCGGTTGAAGTGGGTGACGTGGACGAGAAGGAGCTCCGGCCGGTCGGCCATCGGGTGCCGGGTCAGCGGCACGTCGCCCCACGGCGCGTCGTGCTCGACGTACACCGCGGGCAGGTCCACGCCGGGCCGGCGGCCCAGCCACTCCTCGACCAGCCTCTCCTCGTGGGGCCGCTGGAGGACGACGACGTCGATCTCCTCGTCGCGGAGCCGCTCGGGCGGTACCTCGACGGCGTTCGCCGGCCACTCCCACGTACGGGCCCGGCCGAGACCGTCCGGTCCGCGGTCCGGCGTCACGGGCAGCACGTACGTGTGCGGCCCCTGGACGAAGGCGGTCGCCCACGACCCGTGGACGTGCCAGATCAGCACCCTCATCGGTTCACCTCGATGGCCAGCTTTTCGACGGCGTCGGCCACTTCCTGCGCCGTGACCTCCGTCAGGCAGGGATGTCCGTCAATGGGGCACTCGCGTGCCCGGGTGTCGCGGCAGGCGGCGTTCTGGTCACCGAGCAGGACGTACGGCACGCCGTAGGGCGCCCACCGCGCCGCCGGGACGACGGGCGCGAACAGCGACACGACCGGCGTCCGTACGGCGGCGGCCAGGTGCGCCGGGCCGGTGTTGCCGACGACGACCACGGCCGCCCCGGCGAGGACGGCGGCGAGTTCGGCCATGCCCGTACGGCCGCCCAGGTCGACGCCGGTGTCCCCCGCGACACGGTCCGTCAGGTCGCGTTCGCCGGCGGTGCCGGTGACGAGGACCCGCCACCCGCGTCCGGTCAGCTCCTCCACCGCCTCGGCGCAGCGCCGGCCGGGCCAGGCCCGCGCCGGGACCGACGCGCCCGGGTGGAGGACGACGTACCGGTCCTCGCCGGTCAGGTGCCGCACGTCGGGCAGCGGCGTGCGCACGGCCAGGCGGCCGTCGTCGCCCGGCGGGAGCGCGAACCCGGCCGCGCGGGCCAGTGACAGGCCGCGCTCGGCCTCCGGGACGTCGTCGTCCAGCCGGTGCCGTACGTCGAGCAGCGCGCCGGGGTAGTCGACGCTGATCGCGGCCGTCCGCGTGACACCGGCGAGCCGCAGCAGCAGCGCGGTCGGCAGCGGCGACTGGTGGAAGGACGTCAGGATCAGCGCGTCGTCGAAGCGCCCCGCGGCCAGCCGGTCCACGAGCGCGTCGATCTCGCCGCGGTGGACCGGCGGCGGCTGGAGGTCGACCCACGGGGCGCGCCACACGACGACCTCGTCGACGCCGGGCAGGAGCCGGGCCGCGGCCTCGCCGCGCGGCCCCACGAGCATGGTGACGTGCGCGGAGTGCGCGGCGACGGCGCGGACGGCCGGGCCGGCGAGCAGCACGTCACCGGCGTTGTCCAGGCGCACGACGAGCGAACGCCGCGCCTCCCGGCCGCCGCCCACGGCGAGCGAGCGCCGCGCCGCCCCGTCGTCACTCATGCCACACCGCCGCGCCGGTACCGCCGGCAAGGCCGTAGCGGACGGCCTCCTCCAGGCCGGCCGACCGGCGTACGCCGTCGGTCTCCTCCGGCCGGGTCTGCGGCGTCGGGATGAGGACACTGCGCGCCCCGGCGGCCCGCGCCGCCGCGACGTCGGCGCCGATGTCGCCGACGACCAGGCACTCCTCGGGCGCGACGCCGAGGTCGGCCGCCGCCCGCAGCACCATGCCCGGGGCCGGTTTGCGGCAGTCGCAGCCGTCGTGCTCGCCGTGCGGGCACTGCTGCCACGTGTCGAACGGGCCGAGCAGTTCGGTCACCCGCGCGTTGACCTTGGCGACCTCGGCCTCGGTGGCCAGGCCGCGGGCGATCGCGGACTGGTTCGTGATGACGCCGACGCGCAGCCCGGAGCGCCGGGCGAGGTCGAGGGCCTCCTTCGCGCCGGGCACCGGCTCGACCTTGCCGGGATCCCCGTTGTACGGGACGTCGTGGATGAGGGTGCCGTCCCGGTCGAACAGCACGGCCTTCACCGGCGGCGGCCAGGGGGCGGCGGACCGCGCCGCGACCAGGCCGCGCAGCCAGTGCCAGGTGGCGGCGGGCGGGATCGCCAGGCTCGTCGCCGTCATCACCGCGACCTCGCGCGGCGTGCGGGGCCCCGGCTTGACGCGCGCGGCGGCGAACTCCGCGACGCCCGCGAGGGCGCCGGCCGCCGCGGCCAGCGCGAGGCGCCGGCGTCCGGCGGCGGCCAGGGCCGGCGCGGCGAGCCCGGCGACGGTGATCGCCAGGTGCCGGGGCCGCCGCCCGCGGATCTCCCCGGCGCGTTCGTACCAGTCCGGGCCGTGCAGGGCGCGCATCAGCGCGTCGTCGGCGTTGCCGGCCTGGGTGCGGACGCTGATCCAGGGTGATGCGGGCCGTACGGGATGGGTGGTGGTGCGCTCGCCGCGCTCCATCAGCCAGCCGGCCCGCAGGACCCGGAGCGCGAGGTCGGCGTCCTCCCGGAACGCGCGGGGGAAGCGCTCGTCGAAGCCGCCGCACTCCACGAGAGCCTCGCGGCGGTAGGCCAGATCCGCGGTGATCCACCGGGCCTCGGCCAGCCCCGCCGTCCCCCGCTCCCAGTCCGTCGGCCGCCGGTCCTCGGGCAGCGGGACCCGGATCCGGCCCTGCACGCCGCCGACGCGCGCGGGCCGCTCCGCGAGGTCGGCGGCGAGGCGGTCCCGCCAGTCCGGGCCCACGCGTACGTCGTCGTCGAGGAACACCACCCACGGGGCGGACGTGCGCCGCCAGCCGAGGTTGCGCGCCGCCGCCGGTCCCCGCCCGCCGGCGGCGACCACCCGCGTACGGGACAGGAGCGGCTCGGGAACCCGGATCGGCGTGCCGCCCTCGGCGGAGCGCCGGTCGTCGACCAGGACGATCTCGGCGGGGAGCGGCCCGGACGCCGTGGCCAGCGCCTCGAGGCAGGCGTCCAGGCAGGGGCGGACGAGCGTGGGGATCACGACGGCGTACGTGACGCCGGTCTCCTCGTCCGTGCTCGCGGCGCGGGCCCGCGCCGCGTTCTCCAGTCCCGCGCTCACGGTCGCCTCACCACGAACGGGCCGATGGCGAGCAGGTCGATCGGGGTCGCGCCGAAGCATTCCAGGACGTCCTTGATGTCGTCGACGATCGGCCGCCCTGCGGTGTTGAGGCTGGTGTTGACCAGCACCGGCAGGCCCGTGCGCCGCTCGAAGGCGGTCAGCAGGCCGGCGACGAGCGGCTCCCGGCCGGAGTCGACGGTCTGGACGCGCGCGGTGCCGTCGACGTGGACGACGGCCGGGATGCGGTCCTGCCACTGCGGCGCGACGTCGTGCACGAACAGCATGTACGGGCTGGGGATCGGGCCCCGCGTGAAGATCTCTGGGGCGCGCTCCAGCAGCACCATCGGGGCGACCGGCCGGAACTGCTCGCGGCCCTTGACGTCGTTGAGGCGTTCGAGGTTGGCCTTGCGGCCGGGGTGAGCGAGCAGCGAACGATGCCCGAGAGCGCGCGGGCCGTACTCGGCGCGGCCCTGGAACCAGGCGACGACGCCATCGCCGGCGAGGACCTCCGCGACCGTGTCGGCCAGGTCGGCGGGCCGCTCGTACGGCAGTCGCGCGGTGCGCAGCGCCCGTTCGATCTCCTCGTCGGTGAAGCCGCGGCCGAGGTCCGCGCCGGGCATGGGATCCAGGGGCTCGCCCTCGGTGGCGGCCACGTGGAGGGCGGCTCCGAGGGCGGTGCCCGCGTCGCCGGCGGCGGGCTGCACCCAGACCTCCTCGAACGGGCCCTCGCGGTGCAGCACGGTGTTGGCGACGCAGTTCAGCGCGGTGCCGCCGGCCATGGTGAGGATCCGGTCGCCGGTGCGCCCGTGCAACCAGTGGGCGAGGTCGAGCAGGACCTCCTCGAGTCGGCGCTGCACGCTGGCGGCCAGGTCGGCGTGCGCGCTCGTCCAGTCCTCGTCGGAGCGGCGGCGCGGCGCGAGCTCTGCCCAGTCGATCCGCTCGGTGACGAACCCGCCGTCGCCGGTGGCCCGGACGGCGGCACGCAGCTGGTCGAGGAAGCGCGGCTTGCCGTACGACGCGAGCGCCATGACCTTGTACTCGTCGGAGGAGCGCAGGAACCCGAGGTGGGCGGTGAGGTCCTCGTACATCAGGCCGAGCGAGTGCGGGAGCCGCTGACCGGCCAGCACGTCGAGCCGGCCGCCGTCGTACCGGCCCGCGAGGTGGGAGGCCTGCTCGCCGCGCCCGTCGCACACGAGGACGCTGCGCGGTTCGGCGGTGGAGACCGCGAGCCCGCCGGAGGCGGCGTGCGCGACGTGGTGCGGCACGAACCGGACCTTGCCGGGATCCAGGCCCGGCAGCGCGTCGGCGAGGAAGCCCGGCGCCTCCTTCGCGTACATCGTGCGGAGGTGGTCCCAGGGGTCGTCGACGCCCATCTCCTCGGGTGGGAGGACGAGCGACGGGTCGTAGGAGTAGCCGACGAGGTCGATCCGGTCGGGCGTCAGCCCTGCCTGCCGCAGGCACCAGCGGGCCGCTTCCACCGGCTGCTCCCAGGCGGAGAACGGCACCGGCCGTTTGCCGTGCTTGCGGCGGCTGAACCGCTCCTCCTCCGCGGCGGCCACCACGTGCCCGTCGACGACGAGCGCCGCCGCCGGGTCGTGGAAGACGGCATTGACGCCGAGCACTCGCACAGAGTCCCTCCTCGTCCGCATTCGTTCCCGCAGGCCAGTGCCCTGGGGCTCGGGCGGTAAACCGCGCCTGTCAGTTCCATTGCCGGGAGCATCCCGGGTAGGCGTCCGGACGGTAATGATTTGTTAAGGCTTCCGAGAGCGGGTGACTGGCCCTCAGCGGCGTCCTGGACGCGGCTGAGGGCCAGCTCACGGTGCGTTTCCGCAGTTACACAAGGCGTCTCGGGGCTTGACACGAACTGGACGAAGTCCCAGTTCCGCACGTCGCGCCCCTCTTTGCTGCGTTCAGTCAGTGTTTGAGGCAGCGCTCCTCGGCAACGGCGTCCGTATGGCCCGCTGATAAAGGAGTGACTCTTGAACATCGACATGGTCTCGGAGCACGCCAGTCCGCTCGCGACGCTGGGCGGCGCCGATGCGGGAGGCCAGAACGTCCATGTGGGAGCGCTCGCCGTCGCGCTGGCGGAGCGCGGCCACGAGGTCGTCGTCCACACGCGCCGCGACGACGCCGACCTGCCGGACTCGGTGCCCTTCGCGCCCGGGGTGACGGTCGAACACGTACCGGCGGGCCCGGCACGACCGATCCCCAAGGACGACCTGCTGCCGTACATGACCGACTTCGCGGCGCACTTGGGGCGGCGATGGCTGAGCAGACCCCCCGACATCGTGCACGCCCACTTCTGGATGAGCGGGCTCGCCGCCCTCGGCGGCGCCCGTGACCACGGCGTGCCGGTGGTGCAGACGTTCCACGCCCTCGGCCGGGTCAAGCGCCGCTACCAGCGGGACGCCGACACGAGCCCGGCCGGCCGGGTGCGCCTGGAGGGCCAGGTCGGGCGCGACGCCACCGCGGTGGTGGCGACCTGCACCGATGAGGTCCGGGAGCTGGGCGCGTACGGCGTGCCGCCGGACCGTGTCTTTGTCGTGCCCTGCGGGGTCGACACCGAGCGTTTCCGCCCGGACGGTCCCGTGTCCGAGCGTGACGGCGCCCGGCCGCGCGTCCTGACGGTCGGCCGGCTGGTCCCCCGCAAGGGCGTCGACACCCTCCTCGAGGCGATGCGCCGCGTCCCGGACGCGGACCTGCTGATCGCGGGCGGGCCGGAACGCTCCAGGCTGGGCGACGACCCGGAGGCGCGCCGGCTGATGAGCCTGGCGGAGGAGTACGGCGTGACCGACCGCGTGGTCTTCCTGGGCCGGGTCGCGCACGACGAGATCCCGGCGCTGGTCCGCTCGGCGGACGTCGTCGTCTCCGTCCCCTGGTACGAGCCGTTCGGCATCGTCCCGATCGAGGCGATG
This sequence comes from Actinoallomurus spadix, assembly GCF_024055725.1. Taxonomy (GTDB): domain Bacteria; phylum Actinomycetota; class Actinomycetes; order Streptosporangiales; family Streptosporangiaceae; genus Actinoallomurus; species Actinoallomurus spadix. Next base: position 370,371 of record NZ_JAMXMX010000005.1, read on the forward strand.
GCCTGCGGCGTGCCCGTCGTCGCCTCGGCGGTGGGCGGGCACCTCGACACGGTCCTCGACGGCGTCACCGGACTGCGCGTGCCGCCCCGGCGGCCGGACGAGCTGGCCGCGAGCCTGCGCCGGCTGCTCGGCGACGCCGGGCTACGGCGTTCCCTGAGCCGCGCGGCGGCCGAGCACGCCCACGGCCGGTACTCGTGGGACCGGGTCGCGGCCGAGACGGAGTCCGTCTACGAGCAGGTCATCGAGACGGCGCGGGAACGGCTGGCCTTCGCGGAAGGAGCACGGTCATGATCGATTCACATCTCACCGCGCTCGAAGAGGCGCTGCGGCGATTCCAGGCCCAGACCCCCCGCCTCGAGAGCTGGGGGCGGCGGCTGGCGACCGTCCTGGAGGACGGCGGGCGCCTGCTCGCCTGCGGAAACGGCGGCAGCGCCGAACAGGCCCAGCACCTGACCGCCGAGCTCGTCGGCCGGTACCAGACCGAGCGGCGGCCGTTCGCGGCGATCCCGCTGCACACCGACATCTCGGCGCTGACCGCGATCGGCAACGACTACGGCCACGAGGAGATGTTCGCCCGGCAGGTGCGGGCGCACGGCCGGCCCGGCGACGTGCTGATCTGCCTGTCCACGAGCGGCAGCAGCCGCAACGTCATCGCCGCCGCCAGGGCCGCCGCCGAGGTCGGTGTGCGGGCCTGGGCGCTGACCGGTCCCGGCCCGAACCCCCTGGCGGGGGTCTGCGCCGAGGCGGTCACGGTCGAGGCGCCGTCGACCGCCACCGTCCAGGAGGTGCACCTGGCCGCGATCCACATGCTGTGCGCCGCGATCGACGCGGTCGTGTGCGGCACCGCCGACGGCACGGTGAGGTGCGCGACCGGTGACGGCTCGACGGCGCACCGCGCCGGTGACGGCGCGAGGGCGCGCGGGACCGGTGACGGGGCGATGCGGCGGGACACCGCCGACGGGGCGATGGCGCACGGGACCGGTGACGGCTCGACGGCGCACGGCAGCACCGACGGAACGAGCGTGCGCGGCGCCGCCGACGGCGCGCGCCGCGTGCTGGGCCTGGGCCGCGAAGCCGAGGAGGCCGTATGAGGGGCGGCCCGCTGGTCGTCATCGGCGACGTCCTGCTCGACGTCGACCTCGAGGGATCCGCCGAACGGCTGACCCCGGACGCCCCCGTCCCCGTCGTCGACTGCCAGCGTGAGCGACATCGCGCGGGCGGCGCCGGGCTGGCCGCGACGCTGGCCGCCCGCCTGACCGGCCGGGACGTCGTCATGATCACCGCGCTCGGCGACGACCGGTCCGGGCGGCGCGTCCGCGACCTCCTCGCCTCGCGCGTCGAACTCGTCCCGCTGCCGATGAGGGGCACGACGCCCAGCAAGATCCGCGTCCGTGCCGCCGGGCAGTCGCTCGTCCGCCTCGACACCGGCGACGGGCGCGCGGCCGACGGCCCGGTCGGCCCGCGGGTCGCGACGGCGCTGGAGCGGGCCGGCGCCGTCCTCGTCTCCGACTACGGGCGCGGGGTGACCGCCCACCCGGAGATCCGGCGGCTGCTGGCAGGCATGTCCGGTCGCACGCCGATCGTGTGGGACCCGCATCCGCGCGGGGCCGCGCCGCTGCCCCGCACCCGCCTCGTGACGCCGAACCGCGCCGAGGCCCGCGCCTTCGCCGGCGACGAGCCGGCCGCGGGCGACGAGGGGTTCGCCCAGGCCGCCCGGGACGCCGCCACGCTCGTGGCACGCTGGGAGGTCGGCGGTGTCGCCGTGACCCTCGGTGACCGCGGCGCGCTGCTGTCGGTCGGCGACGGCGTGCCGTTCGTGGCGCCCGCCCCGGAGACCGGGATCACCGACCGGGCCGACACCTGCGGAGCGGGCGACTCGTTCGCGGCCGCCGCCGCCCACGTGCTGCACGGAGGCGGCCTCGTCACCGAGGCGGTCACGGAGGCGGTGCGGTACGCGAGCGCGTTCGTCGCCGCCGGTGGCGCCGGAGCCGTCTCCGGCACGGAGACCCGACCGGCGGCCCCGGAGCCGCCCGCGGCGCCGGCCGGCGGTGAGCCCTGGGAGGTCGTCCGGCGGGTCCGCGAGCGCGGCGGCCGGGTCGTGGCCACCGGTGGCTGCTTCGACCTGCTGCACGCCGGTCACGTCAGCATGCTGCGGGAGGCCCGCCGTCTCGGCGACTGCCTGGTGGTCTGTATCAACTCGGACGCGTCCGTACGCGCGCTGAAGGGTCCCGACCGGCCGCTGGTGCCAGTCAGCGACCGTGCCCGGGTGCTGTCGGCGCTGGAGTGCGTCGACGCGGTGGCGGTGTTCGACGAGCTGACGCCCGTCGAGCTGCTGGAGCGCCTGCGCCCCGACGTGTGGGTCAAGGGCGCCGACTACTCGGGCGGTGACCTGGTGGAGGCGGGCGTCGTCCGCCGCCACGGCGGAGAGGTCGTCCTCCTGCCCTATCTCGATGGTCGTTCGACGAGCCGTCTGGTCGCGCGGGTCCGCGAGACGGCGAGCACTCACGGAGGTGAGACCCGATGACGGAACGAGCGGTGGTCACCGGCGGGGCGGGGTTCCTCGGTTCGCACCTCTGCGAGCGCCTGCTCGCGCAGGGCACGTCGGTCATCTGCCTGGACAACTTCCTGACCGGCTCCCCGCAGAACGTCGCCCACCTGATGGGCCGTCCCGGGTTCCGGCTGATCGAGTGCGACGTCACCGGCTTCGTGCACGTCCCCGGCGACGTGGACCTCGTGCTGCACTTCGCGTCGGCGGCGTCGCCCATCGACTACCTGAAGCTTCCGCTGGAGACGCTGAAGGTCGGCGGGCTCGGCACGCTGCACGCGCTCGGCCTGGCGCGGGAGAAGGGCGCGCGGTTCATCCTGGCCTCCACCAGCGAGGTGTACGGGGACCCGCTGCGGCACCCGCAGCGCGAGGACTATTGGGGCAACGTCAACCCGGTCGGCCCGCGCAGCGTGTACGACGAGGCCAAGCGCTACGGCGAGGCGCTGACGACGGCGTACCGCAACAGCCGGGGCGTGAACACCGGCATCGTCCGGATCTTCAACACGTACGGCCCGCGGATGCGCCCGCACGACGGCCGGGCGATCCCGACGTTCATGCGCCAGGCACTGCTCGGCGAGCCGCTCACGGTCGCCGGGGACGGCGGCCAGACCCGGTCGATCTGCTACGTCGACGACACGGTGAACGGCATCCTCGCGCTGGCCCGCAGCGACCTTCCCGGGCCGGTGAACATCGGCAACCCGGAGGAGATGACGATCCTGGAGCTCGCGGAGAGCATCCGCGACCTGGCCGGTTCGGACTCGCCGATCGAGTTCGTCGACCGGCCCGTCGACGACCCCGGGGTGCGCCGCCCCGACACGACCCTGGCCCGGGAACGGCTCGGCTGGCGGCCGGCCGTGCCGCGCGACGCCGGCCTGCGGCGGACCCTCGACTGGTTCGCGGCGGAGCTCGGCGTCGGGGCCGCCGCGCGCGCCGCCGGAACGTGAGAACCGCCCGCCCGCCGGCGTGCTCGACGGGGACGGCGGCGGGCGCGTAAGAGGCCGGTGCGGGAAGTTCCGCACCGGCCTCGTCTCACTCCTGCCGAGGGGCTTCGTCCCTCTTCTCATTCCTGCCGAGGGGCCTCGTCGCGGCGGTTGACCTGGGCAGGGCTGCCGTAGACCACGCCGCCGGTGTTGTCGCCGCGCTTGGTGCCCTGGCCGCGGGCGCCGCTCTGCGTCGGGTTCCGCCCCGCGCGGATCGTCATGAAGATCCACACCATGATCACGAGCACGGCCGCGATGCAGCCGACGACGCCGAGTACCCCGATGTAGGTCACATGGCCGAACGGATTGCGCGATGCCCCGATAAGGATGGCCTGGTGGTATGGCATGGTGATCCCTCCTTGCCGCTCCCTACCCTCGCCGCCGGTCTCACACCTCTCCGGCGCGAGGAGTTGCGCTCAGGCGAGTTCGGGCAGCACCTGTTCGGCGTAGAAGGCGAAGAACTCCTCCTGGTCCGGCCCGATCTGGTTGACGTAGACCTCGTCGTAACCGGCGTCGACGTACTCGCGGATCGCCTGGAGGTGCCGTTCCGGGTCCGGGCCGCAGGGCAGGTTCTGTTCGATCATCTCCTCGGTGACGACCTGGGACAGCTCGGCGAAGTGCCGCGGCAGCGGCAGCAGCTGGGCCGCCTCACCGGGCAGCTGCTCGTTCGGCCACAGCCGGTGCGCGGTCTTGCGCGCGCTCGCGACGTCCCGGCCCCAGCAGACCTTCAGCCCGCCCTGGGCCGGCTTGCCCTCGCCCCCGGCCGACCGGAAGGTCTCCAGCAGCTCCTTGTCCGGCATGGTGCAGACGAACCCGTCGGCGATCCGCCCGGCCAGGGTCGCGGCCTTCTCCCCGAAACCGGACATGTAGATCGGCGGCGGCTCGTCGGGAAGGGTGTACAGGCGCGCCGTGTCGACGTTGTAGTACCGCCCGTGGTGGCTGACGAGCCTGCCGGTCCACAGCTCCCGCATCACCTCGACGGCCTCTTCGAGCATCTCCTGGCGCTCCTCGGCCGGGGGCCAGCGCGACTCGACGATGTGCTCGTTCAGCGCCTCACCGGTGCCCACGCCGAGCACGAACCGGCCGTCGGTGAGGACCGCGCTGGTCGCGGCGGCCTGGGCGACGATCGCCGGGGGCGTACGGACCAGGGGGCAGGTCACCGCCGTCGTGATCGGCAGCGTGGTGACCTGGGACAGGGCGCCGATGACCGACCAGACGAACGGGCTCTGCCCCTGCTCGTCGAGCCACGGATGGTAGTGGTCGGAGATCCACAGGGCATCGAAGCCCGCCTCTTCGGCCAGCTTCGCCTGCCGGACCAGGTCTTTCGGTGAGTGCTCTTCGCACGAGAGGAAGTATCCGAATTTCGCCATGCTCCCCCGATTCCCCGGCCACGCCGTCGAAACCCGCGCGCGGGACGGCCCCGCGCGCGGGTCTCCCGGTCAGTCGGCGCGCAGGACCTCGGCGATGGGACGCCGCCCGGACAGGCGGGCGGGCAGGGCGGTGAGCAGGGCGACCACGACGACCGTTCCCGGGACCACGGCGGGCAGCCAGGCGTACGGGATCGCCGCACCGCCCGGAACACCCGCGGCGGCCCGCGCCCCGGCGTAGACGGCCAGTCCGAGCGGGATCCCCAGCACGCCGGCGAGCGCCGCCGGGAGGAGCTGTGCCGCCGACAGCCCCGCCGTCAGCTGGCCCGGCGTCGCGCCCAGGGCCCGGGCGAGCGCGCCCGGCCGCCGGGCGTCGATCGAGCCGGCCCACGCGATCAGCACGGCGTTGACCGCCGCGAGGACCACGAGCGCGAGCGTCATGACGATCACCACTTGGTTCACCTGCCGGGTCACCGGGTTCTCTGCTCCTGGCACGAACATCGGGCCGGTGGTCCGGGCGTCCTTGTGGGCGATGTCACCGTGCAGGGCGATCGCCGCGACCACCATGGCCGCGGTGACGGCCAGGCTGGCCAGCGCGAGCGCGGAGCGGCGCGGCCGCCGGGCCGCCAGCCGCAGACCGAGCAGCAGCGGCACCGGGAGCCGGGCGGACAGCCGGATCAGGCCCGCCGAACGCCGCGGCGGGCGCGCCGGACCCGCCAGGGCCCGCGTGGTGCTCATCCTGGTTCCGCGGACGACGGGGACCAGGGTCGCCGCGCCGGTGACCGCCACCGCGACGGCCAGGACCAGGGCGGCCGTCCCGACGGTGACACCGGGCCGTCCGCCGGCGACGAGTCCCGCGCTCGGCCGTGCGAGCAGCGGCGCGGCCGCCCAGCCGGCGACCAGGCCGATGGCGGAGGCGGCGACGGCCGGCACGGCGTACTCGGCGAGCAGCACGGCCGCGACGATCCGGGGTGCCGCCCCGACGGCCTTGAGCAGCCCGACGCGCCGGGTCTGGTCGGCGAGACGTCCGCCGACGAGGATGGTGACGCAGGCCACGGCGAGCAGGGCGAGCGCCCAGGTCCCCGTCATGAGCGCCTGGTCGACGAGGTGCAGTTCGGCGGTCGCGGACGCGCCCATGTCCTGCCAGGCGCGGACGCCCCGGTGCGCGGCGGCGAACGACGGCGCGGCGGACGGGTCGGCGAGCCGGAGCGGCATGACGTGGGAGGTCATCGGCCGGCCGAGCCGGCGGAGGTCGGCCCTGGTCGCCCAGACCAGCCCCGGCGTGCTGGAGGGGTAGGGCACCCGGCCGGCCGTCACCGCGACGCCCGCGACGGTCAGGCGGCGGCCCGCGATGCTCAGCCCGTCGCCGGGCCGTACTCCAAGGGCGGTCGCGAAGGCGCGCTCGACGACGACGCCGCCGCGGCGCGCCCACGTTCCCGAGGTGACCTGCGGCCGGTCGACGGGCCCGCCGGGGCCGTCGCGTCCCTGTACGAGGGCGGTGACGCGGACGTCCCGGACGCGCAGGTCGTCGACGAAGACCGTGGCGTACGGCCCGGCCGAGGCGGTGACTCCGGGCGCGTGCGCGAGCGCGGCGAGGTCGGCCGCGTTCGCGGACGTCGCCACGGCGTCGGGCCCGGCCGTCGCCGCGCGCGTCCGCTCCCAGGGCCGGTCGGCGCCGCCGCCGACCGTACGGCCGAGGGCGAGCGTCGTCGTGGTCGCCGTGAGCGCTATGAGCAGGATCAGGGCCTCGCCCCGGCGGCGGCGCAGGTCGCGCAGGGCCAGCCGGGCCACCAGCAGGAGCACGCCCATCAGCCCTCCAGCCCGGCGAACGCCCCGGTCCCGCCACCCGCGCCGGCGAGGTGCGTCCGGCCGACGAGCGCGCCGTCCCGCATGGTGACCACGCGGTCCGCCGTGGCCGCGACGCGCGAGTCGTGCGTGACGATCAGCAGGGTCTGGCCCTCGGCGCGCAGGGCGGTGAACAGCCGCAGCACCTCGGTGGTCGCGGCGCTGTCGAGGTTGCCGGTGGGCTCGTCGGCCAGCACGATCCGCGGCCGGCCGATCAGGGCGCGGGCGACCGCGACGCGCTGCCGCTGCCCGCCGGACAGCGCCATGGGCCGGTGGGCCGCGCGGTCCGCCAGCCCGACCCGTTCCAGCAGGGCGGCGGCACGCCGGCGCGCGACGCGGGGGCTCTCGCCGGCGAGCAGGGCGGGCAGTTCGACGTTCTCCCGGGCGGTGAGCTCGTCGACGAGCTCGAACCCCTGGAACACGAAGCCGAGCGCGTGCCGCCTCAGCCGGGCCAGCCCGGCCTCCGGCATCCGGTCGATCCGCTGTTCGCCGAGCCACACCTCCCCGCCCGTCGGCCGTTCGAGGCCGCCGAGCAGGTGCAGCAGCGTGGACTTGCCGCACCCGCTCGGCCCCACGACGGCGACGGTCTCGCCCGCCGCCACGTCCAGGTCGACGTGGTCGACGGCGCGGACCAGCCCCGTCCCCTTGCCGTAGTCCTTGCGCAGCCCGTGAGCCCGCAGTATCGCCATGGTCAGCCCTTCCGCTCCCAGTACCGGGCGCAGGCGTCGAGCCAGCGCAGGTCGGCTTCCAACCGCAGGGCGACGCCCTCGATGAGCGGCGCCGCCACCGAGCCGTCCGGCTCGTTCAGGACGGCGCGCTGGACCTCGGCGAGCCGGCGCAGCAGTTCTCCGCGCTGTGCCTCCACGAGGTCCACGGGGTCGGCCAGCCGGGCCGCCGCGGCGGCGACCAGCTTCAGATGGAACTCGCTCGGCTTGCCCCAGGTCAGGTCCGCGAGCCAGGCGTCGACGCGCCCGCGACCCTCGGCCGTCAGCGCGTACACCTTCCGGTCCGGCCGGTGGGCCTGGCCGACGTGCTCGGCCGTGACCAGGCCGGCCTTCTCCAGCCGGGTGAGCGTGACGTAGACCTGACCGGCGTTGAGCGCGTCCCCGACGGGGCCGAGGGCCTCCTGGAGCCGGGACCGCAGCTCGTAGCCGTGGGAGGGCTCCTTGGCCAGCAGCGCCAGCACGACGTCCTGCACGAGTCATCACCTCTAACGGTTAGCCATATAGATAACCGATAGCCATCGGAGCCGCAACCGGAACGACAGGGGCGACACCCTCAGCGCACGTTGATCAGAGCGACCCCCGCGACGACGACGCCGGCGGCCGCCAGCCGCGGCAGGCCCATGCGCTCGTGGAAGAAGACGGCGCCGATGATCGCACCGGTGATCACCCCGGTCTCGCGCAGGGCCGCCACCGCCGCCAGCGCGCCGCGCGTCTGCGCCCAGACCACGATCCCGTACCCCAGCACCGAGATCAGCCCGCCGGGCAGCCCGAGCCGCCACTGCGCCCGTACCCCGGGCCACATCGACCGGCCGCGCGCCACGGTCACCCACGCGACGACGGCGGGCCCCATCCCGAAGAACAACCAGCCGCTGTACCCGGTCGCCGTGCCCGCGTGCCGTACGCCCACGCCGTCGACCAGCGTGTACCCCGCGATCGAGACACCCGTCAGCACCGCCGCGCCGATCGCGGGCCACCGCCGCGCCGACGCTCCCCCGGCGAACGCCAGCGCGCCCAGCCCACCGCAGATCGCCGCCACCCCGGCCAACTGCGTCAGGGTCAGCCGCTCACCGAGCGCGGTGGCGGCGACGAACGCGACGATCAGCGGCCCGGTCCCGCGCGCGAGCGGGTAGACCTGATTGAAGTCGCCGAGCTCGTACGAGCGCGCGAGCAGCCAGGTGTACACCGCGTGCAGGGCGACCGAGGTCGCGAGCCACGGCCAGGAGGCCCGCGCGGGCACCGCGGCCAGGGACAGCATCAGCAGGCCCGCGCCCGCCTGCGCGATTCCGATCAGCGCGAACCCGGCGTACCGGTCGGCCGCCGCCTTGGCGAGCGCGTTCCAGGTGGCGTGCAGGACCCCGGCGAGGATCACGGCGAGCGCGGGCAGGAGCGGGAAGGTATGACTCACCGCTCCATCTCACCGTAATGAAGATCCTCAGCTCGCGGCCTGGACCTTCTTGGCGATCTTCGTGGCCATGGTGACCGCGGGGGCGCCCTTGTCCGCGTGGCTGGAGCTGTACAGCGTGGTGACGATCACGTCACCGACCCGGACCGCGGCCAGGGTCATGCCGCCCTCCCAGGTGGGGGACGTCTCGACCGCCTTGACGGCCTCGTCGCCCACGCCGTGCAGCGCGGTCGTCCGCACCCTGACCTTGGCGGCCGGGCTGCCGGACCGGTCGACGAACGACGCGCAGTGGGCGAACACCCTGCGCAGTTTCGCCATCGCCTGGCGCGCGCGCTCGCCGCGGTAGGCGTCGATCTCCTGCGCGACCTGCTGGCTCTGCGCGGCGTCGGCGTAGTCGTTCTGCGCGAACGCCGCGCTGTTGATGTTCGTGACCCGGATCCAGGAGGTCTGACCGAGCACCTCACAGACCTTCGCGGCCGGAACGGGGGTGTTGGAGACCTCCACGCCGCCGTCGCCGGTGTCCCGCGAGCCGTCGGAGCTGATGCGGAAACCCTTCGGCATCGCCCCCGCCGGTAGCAGGAGGGCCTTCAGCGCGGTGCCCGTCAGCGCCTTCGGTGCCGCGGGAGAGGACGAGGCGGCCTTCGGACCGGCCGAGTCGTCCTTTCCTCCGCCGCTCTGGCAGCCGCCCACCGCGAGGACGGCGGCCGAGGCCGCGGCCAGGACGGCACCGGTCCGGACACCACGGGCAGGGGGGAACTTCATCTCCGGTCTCCAAGGTCGAGTAGTTGATCATGCTCACCCGGAGCCCGACGGTTCCGGCGATCGCCAAGAAAAGCACATGTGAATCCAATTAACAACTGTGACGGTTGTGGTCGACTGTTCGATCATGGGGCGGTACGGTGACCGGGCGGCAGCGGGGACGCCGGGTCGCGGGCAGGACCGTGAAGGGAACGACGCACCGTGCAGGACGAGGCAACCGTCAGCGCCGCCGACATCGCGCGGCTGGCGGGGGTCGGCCGGGCGGCCGTGAGCAACTGGCGCCGCCGGCATCACGACTTCCCCCAGCCCGTCGGAGGGACGCCGACCAGTCCCGTCTTCGCACTCGCCGACGTCGAGGCGTGGCTGCGCGACCAGCGAAAGCTCGACGAGCTCCCCTTGGAAGAGCGGGTCTGGCAGCACCTGCGCGCCGAGGCCCACGACGACCTGCGCATCGCCGAGGTCCTGGCCGACGCGGGCGAACTCCTCCTGGACCACCACACGGCCACGACCCCGCCATCCGGGAGATCGCCGGCGCCGCTGAGTGCCGAGACCGTCCGGGCGCTCACCGAGCTCGCCGCCGCCCGGGGCGCGGCCGAGGCCTTCGCGTTCCTCTTCGGCCGCTACCGGGAGACGCAGGCCCGCCGGATCTCGGCCACTCCCCCGGAGATCCCCGCCCTGATGGCGGCACTCGCCGGCGACGCCCGCACCGTCCTCGACCCCGCCTGCGGTCCCGGTGATCTCCTCCTCGCCATGACCGGTGACACCGGTGAGCCGCGCCGCCTCCTCGGCCAGGACACCGACGGGGACGTGGCCCGGCTGGCCGCCGTCCGGCTCACCCTCCTCGGCGCGGACCCCGGCGTCCGGGAGGGCGACTCGCTGCGCCGGGACGCGTTCCCCGGCGTGCTGGCCGACGCCGTGCTGTGCGACCCGCCCTTCCACGAGCGCGCGTGGGGTCACGAGGAGCTCAGGACGGATCCGCGCTGGGAGTACGGCCTGCCGCCGCGCCTGGAGCCGGAGCTGGCCTGGGTGCAGCACGCCCTCGCCCATCTCGGGCCGGGCGGGCGCGCGGTCGTCCTCATGCCCGCGGTCGCCGCCGGCCGCCGCCCCGGCCGCCGCATCCGCGCGGAGCTGCTCCGCAAGGGCGCGCTGCGCGGCGTGGTCGGACTGTCCGCGACCCACCACCTGTGGCTGCTACGGCGCCCCGACGACACCCCGCCGGCGACCGTCCTGATGATCGACAGCTCCGACCCCGAGACGGTCGCCGCCACGTGGCGGCGGCACGCGGACGACCCCCGCCACGACGACCCGGGCGTCAGCCGCGCCGTTCCCGTCATCGACCTCCTCGACGAGGAGGTCGACCTCACGCCGTCCCGCCACGTCTCACCTGCCCGGCCCGAGCACACCGCCGAACGCTTCACCGAGACCCACGACCGCCTCGCCGCGACCCTCGACCGGGCCGGCCGCCTCGTGCCGGCGCTGCCCCCGTCGGCGGAGCATCGCGAGGCCCGGTCGATTCCGCTGTCGGAGCTCGCCCGCATCGGGTACCTGACGATCCACCAGGCGCCGATGCGCGGGGACACCGAAGACGGCGGCGACGGCGATCCGCCCCTGCTCACCGCGGAGGACGTCGTCGAGGGCCGCGCCCCGACGGGCCGGGCGGCGCGGGGCGACACCCGCTGGATCCCCATCCAAGCCGGCGACGTGCTCGTCGCCGCGGTCGCCCGGCGGTTCGTCGTACGGGTCGCCGAGACCGGCGGGCCGCTGCTCGGACCGCAGCTGACCCTCCTGCGCGTCGACCCCCGGCACCTGGATCCGTACTTCATCGCGGGGGTCCTGCGCAGCTCGGCCAACGCCCGCGCGTCCATCGTCCAGTCGACCGGGCCGATCGGCCGCGCCGACATCCGGCGGGCCCAGGTGCCCCGGCTGCCCCTGGAGGAGCAGCACCGGTACGGCGCCGCGTTCCGCCGTATGGCGGAATTCGAGGCGGCACTGCGCGCCACCGTCGCCATGGGCACCGAGCTGGCACAGCTCCTGGCCGACGGGGTGGCCGAAGGCACCCTCGCACCCCCGGACGACGAGACATCTCACCCCGCGAACCCATAGGGTTCGGGATTCGGGCGTCGATCATCACGGCGAGGGGACGGAACGTTGGGGCCGCACACGGTGCTGGCCGGGCGCTACGAGCTGGTGAGCCCGCTCGGCCGCGGCGGCATGGGTCAGGTCTGGGAGGCCGAGGACCGGCGGCTGAACCGCACGGTCGCCGTCAAGGTCCTCACCGACGACGCCCTGGCCGGCCATACCGACCCGGACGAGCTCGCCCGCCGGTTCGCCCGCGAGGCCGCCGTCACCGCCGGGCTGCGGACCCCCGGGGTCCCCGCCGTCTATGACGTCGGCACATACGAGGGCGGGCTGTTCCTCGTCCTGGAGCTCATCACGGGCCGTACGCTCGGTGACCTCATGGCCGAGGAGGGACCGCTCCCGGTCGCCTGGGCGGCCGGGATCGCGGCGCAGGTCACGGCCGTGCTGGCCGCCGCCCACGAGGGCGGCCTCGTCCACCGGGACGTGAAACCGCAGAACCTCATGCTCACCGGTGACGGCGCCGTCAAGGTGCTCGACTTCGGCGTGGCCGCGCTCGTCGACCAGTCCACGATCTCCCGGATCACCCGGACCGGGCAGCCCATCGGCACCCTCGCCTACATGGCGCCCGAGCAGCTGCACGGCCGGCCGGTGACGGCGCGCACGGACCTGTACGCGCTCGGGTGCGTCCTGTACGAGATGCTCGCCGGCCACCGGGTCTTCACAGCCGGCTCGCCGGCCGCGCTGATGCACCTCCTGCTCGAACAGGCCCCCGCCCCGCTGCACCGCGACGACCTGCCGGAAGAGCTGAACGCCCTGCTCCGGCAACTACTGGAGAAGGACCCGGCGCGGCGCCCCGCGGACGCCCAGCAGACGTACGACCGGTTGCTGCCCCACGTCGCGTCGCCCGGCCCCCTGGGCGACATCGACCTGACGGCCGGCCGGCAGAGCGGCACGCACCTGTACTCCCGTGCCCTCGCCCGGCTGACCGCCCCTCATGACCGGCCTTCGGTGGCCGCCCCCCGCCCCACCTTCGCGGACCAGCCGGTACCCGTTTCCTGGCCGGCCGCCGCCGACTCACACGGCGCGGCGTCGCACGGGGCGGCGTCCCACGCGGCCCCGTCACACGGCGCGGCGTCGCACGGGGCGGCGTCGTCGCACGCGGCCCCGTCACACGGCGCGCGGCCCGTGGGTGGATCATCCTGGCAGCCGGGCGGCGCGTCCGTCATGGGCGCGCCGAACTCTGGCGGTCCGCCGCCCGCCTACCCTCCGCCGCCGATGAGCGGATGGTCGGATCCGCGGATGGCGGCCGGCCCGCCGACGGTGCACGCGCCGCACGGCTACGGGTGGAAGGTGCTGCACAGCCTCTGGATGCTGCCGACCCTGCTGTTCGGCATGGGCACCTGGCTGTCGTTCGCCTACATCGGCGCCCGGCACCGGCGGCCGTCCTGGTTCGTCGCCGCCGCGGTCTACCTCGTCCTGGCGGTCGCCGCGTTCGCGCTCATCGGCAGCGCGCCCGAGAACAAGGACACCATCGCCTCGAATACGGGCATGGTGCTCTGGCTGCTGTCCTGGCCCGCCGGGATCATCCACACCCTCGGGGTCAACTTCGCCACCCGGCTGCCCCTGCGCGCCCGACGCGACCGGCCCGCCTGACGTCACGCGACCCCCGAGAAGCTTCGAAACGTTTCGACAGCTTCGCCAGTTCGATCCAGCTTTCACGAATTTTCATCCGGCTGTCTTCTCGCTTGGCGCACGAAGTCCCCTCGTCAGCGAGCATCTGCCTCAGCCGAGGGCGCACAAGACGACTAAAACCTTTCGAAATCTATCGTTGACGCGGATTTAACACGGGCGCATACTCGCTCATCGATCGGCCGTTCCCGCCGTCAGAGCCGCCGCCCCGGCGCTCCGCACGGTGGGGTAACGGCTCGGCTTCGCCAGCGTTCATGAGGAGGAAACACGCACATGAACGACGCCCCCGCACACCGCAAGATCCGCAGACGCGGCCGCACCAGGCCGCTCATCCGCACCGCCTGTGCCGTCGTACTCGCGGCGGCCGCGGCGATCATGCCCGGCACCGCGTACGCCGACACGACCATCAGCTCGAACCAGACCGGCAACGACGGCGGTTACTACTACTCGTTCTGGAGCGACGGCGGCGGGTCGAGCTCGATGACCCTGAAGGGCGGCGGCAGCTACAGCACCCAATGGAGCAACGTCGGCAACTTCGTCGCCGGCAAGGGCTGGAGCAACGGCGGGCGCCGCGCCGTGAACTACTCCGGCAGCTTCAACACGTCCGGGAACGCCTATCTCTCCCTGTACGGCTGGACGTCGAACCCGCTCGTCGAGTACTACATCGTCGACAACTGGGGCAACTACCGGCCCACGGGGACGTACAAGGGCACCGTCACCAGTGACGGCGGCACGTACGACATCTACGAGACGACCCGCTACAACGCCCCCTCCGTCGAAGGCACCAAGACCTTCAACCAGTACTGGAGCGTCCGGCAGTCGAGGCGGACCGGCGGAACCATCACCACCGGCAACCACTTCGACGCGTGGGCCCGTTACGGGATGAACCTCGGCAGCTTCAACTACTACATGATCCTCGCGACCGAGGGCTACCAGAGCAGCGGCAACTCCAACATCAACGTCGGCGACTCCGGCAGCGGCGGCGGTGGCGGTGGAGGCGGCGGTGGAGGCGGTGGAGGTGGCGGTGGCGGCGGCGGTGGGTGCACCGCGACGCTGTCGGCCGGCCAGTCCTGGAGCGACCGCTACAACCTCAACGTCGCAGTCTCCGGCTCCAGCAACTGGACCGTCACCGTCAACGTCCCCTCCCCCGAAAAGGTCATGTCCACCTGGAACATCAGCGCCAGCTACCCCAACGCCCAGACCCTCGTCGCCACACCCAACGGCAGCGGCAACAACTGGGGCATGACCATCCAGAAGAACGGCAGCACCACCTGGCCATCCGTCTCCTGCAGCGCGAGCTGACCCGGAAGCCCCTGGAGAGGAGTCACCGCATGCGAGTCAGACCGCTCCTTCCGAGACGCTCCCTGGTCACCGGACTGGCCGCCGCCGCGATGACGGTGGCGGGCACCGTCGCCGTCACCGGCGCCACCGCCCCGGCGCACGCCGCCACGTGTAACGGGTACGTCGGCATCACGTTCGACGACGGTCCGTCCAACGACCACACCCCCGCCATCCTCAACGCGCTCCGGCAGAACGGCCTCCGGGCCACGATGTTCAACGAGGGCCAGTACGCCGCCTCGTACCCGTCCCAGGTGCAGGCCGAGGTCAACGCCGGCATGTGGGTGGGGAACCACAGCTACACCCACCCGCATCTGATCCAGGAGAGCCAGTCGCAGATCGACTCGGAGGTCTCCCGGACTCAGCAGGCCATCGCCAACGCGGGCGGCGGCACACCGAAGCTCTTCCGCCCGCCCTACGGTGAGACGAACTCGACCCTGCAGTCGGTCGAGGCCAAGTACGGCCTGACGCAGATCATCTGGGACGTCGACTCCCAGGACTGGAACGGCGCCAGCACCGACGCCATCGTCCAGGCCAACGCCCGGCTCACCAACGGCCAGGTCATCCTCATGCACGAGTGGCCCGCCAACACGCTCGCCGCGATCCCGCGCATCGCGCAGACGCTGGCGAGCAAGGGCCTGTGCGCCGGGATGATCTCTCCGCAGACCGGCCGCGCCGTCGCCCCCGACGGCGGCTCCGGTGGCGGCGGTGGAGGCGGTGGAGGCGGCGGTGGCGGTGGCGGTGGCGGCGGTGGGTGCACCGCGACGCTGTCGGCCGGCCAGTCCTGGAGCGACCGCT
>NZ_JAMXMX010000060.1 GCF_024055725.1 Actinoallomurus spadix
CAGAGGCGAAGGTCTCTCACCTCCACTCGAACCAACAGCGCCTCACGGCGCAAACCGAAAGTGCGACAGAGCCGTTGACCGTACAGTCCCATGCCGCGCGCCGACCGACGGCGTTGACCACTATGAGCCCGCGCCCTGGGTATGGGGAGCGTGAGGTACGGCCGCGTGAGCCCGCTCATTGCCGGTTACTGTCTGATGCTGCCTCGGTTGCTGTCTTCACACCGTCCCGGTCGAGGGCCTCCACAAGATCCGCAAGCGTGATGAAGACGTTGGGGATTACGCCTCTGCTTTCCATGATCTGCCGGAGTTGCGTTCCCGTGTGGCGCTCTGCAGCTACGTAGTCGCAGTAACCTGCTGCACACGACAGGTACATCATGTCGATCAGGTCATTTTCCTTCCACCGGTTCTGGCGATCGAGGTAGCGCAGCCGGAACAGCGCCGACAGGTTCGACACGAATGGCATCGTCTCGGTCTGCTGGACCAACTCCTTGGCATCCTGGGCGAACGATGTCGGGTCGACACCGACCCGTGCTGCGGCTCTGGCGAGCACCTGGATGTTGTCGGTCCAGAAGAACCCTGCGGCCTGTTTCCGCCGGTCTGTATCGGAGAGTCGCTGTCCGGCGAAGTAGTCAGTAATCTCCTGATTGCGCTGAACCCACGCGGACACGTCGCCCTTCGTCTCCGTGGTGGTGTCGATCAGGCACGACAACGTGATGGAGGGCTCGGAGAGGACGAGCTGGAACAGATCCCAGTCGTTGTCGATCTCGTATGCTCTCACGCCGTTGGCTAGGAAGGCCTGTGGCTCGGTGGTGACGACGGGTAGCTGCGAGAATGTCGGCAAAGGGGCGTCTTCGTGCGTTGCCAGCATCACGGCCACTTCGTTGTCCCAGACCGTCATTGGGGAGCGAAGCTCCCAGCCTCCGGCCAGCTTGGCCATCGCGAGTCCCAAGTTGTAGCGACGATCGCCATAGAGCGGGTACGTCTCAGTGAGGTGCGCCGACGAGAGCGGCAGGACGATACCGGCGTCGGCGGCAAGTTCGATGATCCGCATCGCGGCGGCGAGTTCATCCCCGTTCGCAACCCTACTGGGGTCAACCATCGCCCATGCGAGCTTGCTCCAGTGATTCTGGTCAAGGTAGACGGCCGGTCGCCCCTTGTCCGTCCTGACAGGACTGTACGCCTCCGAGATGAACGTGTCGCCCCTGCGCGTCGTACTGATCACCCACCAGCGCTCCCAGTCGAAGACCGACTGTGCGACCTGGTTGTCGGGCCAGGGTGTCGTCGGTAGCGTCCCGGCGAGACGTTGTCCGTCCGTCGTGACCACCACATATTCGTTGCGCACGAAGTCGACCGCCCAGTGCTGGAATCGGTCGGCAGAAAGGACAGGTACGTCGGCCATGAGTCGATAGTGCCGCGCCGGTGCGACAAGACGGCCGCGCACCGCCCGGGATCCTGCGGTCGCACTGCTGCGAGACATAAGTCGTGCCGGCCTGTAGACCTTCTCGGGCGCTCGCGGTCGCCGATGCGCCTGACGGTCAGCAGGGCCGACGGAACAAGGGGCCGAAGAGATCCCGCAGGACATGACGGGCATCCGACTGGATCAAGAGGTCCTGCGCAAACAGCCCCCTCCCGACGGCCGGGCGATGGCAGGACGCCGAGCTGGTCCATCAACCCCCCGCGCGAGTCGCCGAGTCGTTTCGCCGCTTCGGCTACGAACCGCGAAGCCGCTCGATCTCCGCCTCCAACTCGCGAACCTTCGCCTCCAACTCAGCTCTCGTGGGCTTCCGGGTCCCAGCGGGACGGTGCGGTGACTCGGCAGGCACCCGCTTCGCTACGCCGGGTGGCTCCTCCACAAGACCGATGGCCTCACCGTCCACGATGGTCGCCGGATCGAGGCCGCACTCAGGGCACGACGTGGAACCTGTGAACGCCGAGTGAAGCGTCTTGTGCGTGTAGTGCGAGCGCTTCTCCACGACGTGGCCGCAGTACAATCGGAGGCGCCATCGCATCAGTTCATGGGGCTGCTTTGGGGCGCCGAGGATGCGACCGAGGTCCTCGATCTGCCGTGGCGAAAGTGGCGGTGACGGGCAACACTTGCCGCAGTGCATGGTCAGCGATCCCGAGACCGAGTGGCGCATCGCGTGACAGTCGCCGTGCGCCTCTTTCAACCGTGCTTCTTCAGCGTCGTATCGGACGCGCTCTTCCTCTGTGAAGTACATGGTGCCCTTGGAGTCCCATGGCTCCTCGTCTCGATACGGAAGACCGCAACCGGGACATGGCTCACCCGCAACGTAGGCTTCCCACGTCAACGGAGCGACATCGCACCGCACCGCTTCGCGGATACACTCGGACTCCTTCTGGACACGCTCGTGCTTTTTGGTCAGTTCGAATGGCGCGTCGAAGTCGCCGCGCCGCTCGTACTCGGTGAGGTCAATCATGGCTTCAACCATAGGGGCACCTGCTCTGAGTTCGAGGGGGTTATGCCTGAGTGCCCTCCCCGCCCATGTAGGTGCACCAGCGAGGTGCACCTCGCGCAGGTGCAAGCGGCCTGCGTCTTAGAATCGAGACAGCAGGCTGCCTCTTCCCCTGACCCGAGCATCGGGATCGGCGCAGCGGCGGCTCTCCCGAACCGCGCTAGCCAGGTATCGAATCTGCTCAACCGCTTGCTTCACCACGGCTGCCTCCCGCCTGTCCCGAATATCGGCGGACTCGGCAGCGTCGGCCAGCACCTCGGCCTCCTCCACCGAGAGGTACACCTCCAGTTGGTCGTTTGCTACCTGCTCGGCAAGCATCTCGGGCGTCTGGAACTCCACGATTGGCGAGCCACGGTGCAGGATCCACCGGTATCCGGTGTCCCGGTTTGTGATGACCGCGACATCTGCGTCATTGGCCGGCGAGCCGTCGGACTTATTACACCAGCGCAGCGTCAACCGGGCGTCTTGTATGGCCCTATCCAGACTCTGTGCGTTGTGATCGCGCACCAGGAAGCCATCCGGTGTCGCGCCGGGGAATTCAACCCAGTATGGTCGCCGTGCCACGTTCGTAAGCTAACACTCATCTAGGCGTTTCGTCGGCCTCAGCCGCGAATTCCCAGGCTAACCTGCTGCATCACCCGGTAGGTACACCCCATCAAGCGGCTCCGATGCGCCTGGCCGGTAGAAGTGAATGCCACGATAGGCGAATGGCGTTATATTGACATGCCTGAATTTATCCCGAACGCACTCACATCGGGAGAAGAGGACGTACGGTGGAGAATCGGCATCACGCTATGTAACTGAAGGTAGTCGTCACGGCGAAGGCGCCAGGTCATACGAGGACCACATGTAAGCCACTGCTCACGAGGTTTGATCACCAGCGCTGGGCGAAGTGGTGCCGTAGCTCGCGAACATCCGGTGCCTCTTCTCGCGAACGAACCCATGGCTAAGTAGATCGAGTAGGGGCCGGGTCTCCCCGCCTCCTACGAGCCACCAGATGTGCGGGCCCGCACCCGGCCGGTTCGCATCAGCCCGCACCGAAGGCCGTCGCATGAAGGTCAACGATGTTCGCGCGCTTCTGGTGAGCGTGGCCTGGCAGTGGCTCGGCCGCCGGGCGTGGTCCTGGTGGTGAGGTGGCGGACGCTTGGGATCGTCAGCGGTAGGAGCGCGGGCCCGGCGATGAGGGCGGCGCAGACCGCAAGGACGGTTCGTGGGCCGAGCGTGTCGGCGGCGGTGCCCGCGGCGGCGTAGACGATCGGGGTGGGTAGTACGGTGGCGAGTTCCTGGTAGGCGGCCACGCGTCCGAGTTGGTTGACCGGGATGTGCTGTTGCAGTGCGGTCACCCGGGCGACCTGGGCGGGCCCGAAGGCGAGGCCAGCCAGTAGGGTGCCCGCCACGGTGATCGGCAGGGGCAGGTCGGCGCTCATCGCGGCGAACCCGGCCGCGGTGGACGCGGTGCCAAGGCTCATGAGGATGCCGGGCCGGCGGCTTGGCCATCGGGCGGCGAGGATGCTGCCGATCGAGGTCGCGGCGGCGAGCGTGCCGGTGATGGTTCCCCAGCTGAGGGCACCGTGCAGATGCTCGCGCGCGTACAGCGGGCCGATCAGCATGGCGGCGGCGAACGCGCCGCCGGTGACGCAATCGGCGAGGGTCGTGGTCCACAGCCATGTCCTGCTGGTGATCGCGTGGATGCCGTCGCTGAGCTCAGCGAGACGTACGCCGGCCGGTCGGCCCGGGTTCTGCTCCCCCGTTGTCCGTACGGTGGGGAGGCGCGTGAACAAGACGGCGGCGGCGGTGTAGGTGAGGCAGTCCCACAAGATGCCCCAGCCCGCGCCGATGGTGACGATGAGCACGCCGCCGGCCATAGGCCCGAGGGCGGCGATTCCGTGCTTGGTGGCCTGGGTGAGTGCGTTCGCGCGGGCGAGTGCTGCCCCAGGCAGTAGTTGGGCGAGCAGGCGCCGCCCGACCGGGGTGAACAGTGCCGCCCCTGCAGCGCCTCCGCCGGAGACCGCGGCCAGCGACCACACCGTCGCCACGCCGGACAGGATCAAGGTGGCCTCGGCCAGCTGGAAGAAGGCGAGGACGACCTGAGAAGCGATCAGCAGCGGTTTGCCAGGCATACGGTCGGCGATGACGCCGGCGACCGGGAGCAGCGCTATGTAGACGCTGAACTCAGCCCCCAAGACGACGGCGATGCCCGTGCCCCGGCCGCCCAGGTGCAAGATCGCGAAGGCGAGGGTGATGGGCGCGACAGCGCCCCCGGCCGATGAGATCACCTGCGCTGCGAAGAAGACGCGGAACTGCCGGTTCGTCAGCGGGGCCGCCACCTCGGCGACGTGCCCGCGCAAGCGCCGCATCGCTTACCGTGCCGGTGGTTCGGCGCGCCGCTCCGCAGCCGTGCCGGCCGGTATCTCGACCGGGTCTGCGGAGTCTTCCGCCCCTCGCCGAGCCAGGGAGCTGATCTCCTCGGCGCTGGGAGGGCCGGGCGGGTGCAGTCTCAACCGGCGAACGTCGCGGCTCAGCAACGGTGCCAGGTTGGCGACGGCGAGCAGAATCCCGCACCCTGCGAGGGTGGCGCGTACGCCGATCGCGCCGGTGACGGGGGCGACCAGCAGGTACCCGGCGGGTGCCAGGGAGATCTCGGCAATCCCGGCGTAGGCCGCGACGCGACCCTGCTGAACGGTGGGGATGTGCTGCTGGATCGCGGTCTGCCAGGCGATCGAGGCGATGCTGAGCCCACCGGCGGCCACGACGACCGCGCCCATCACGACCGGCAGTGACGCGCCGGCGGCCATCACGGGATCGGGGAGGGCGAGCGCGGCGCAGCCGAGGCAGTTGGCCCATCCGGCGCGCGTCGGCCGCCACAGCAGCGATACGACCGCGCCCAGGGCCATGCCGCAGCCCAGACTGGAGGCGATCAGGCCCCACGCCCATGCCCCGCCCAGATGCGCCTTCGCCCACGGCGGTCCGAGGATCCCATAGCCGACGTGCCAGCCGGGGACCATGACCGCAGCGCCGATCAAGCTGGTCCAGATCCACGGCCGGGATCGGACCGCTACCCAGCCTTCCACCAGGTCCGCCCGCAAACTCAAGGCTCGGCGAGCGGCACGTGGGGCGCGGATCGTGGCGATCAGCGCGGCGGAGGCGAAGAACGAGACCGCGTTGAGGCCGACACCGTAGGCGGGCCCGGCGGTGGCGACGATCGTGCCGCCGATGGCCGGTCCGACGGTTCGGATGACGTGGCGCGACAGTTGAACCAGCGCGTTGGCCTCCTGCAGCTGCTCGGCCGGGGCGATGGCCGGGATCAGCCCCACGCGGGCGGGTTCGGAGAAGGACGCGGCGGCCGAATTCGCCGCGGCGAGCGCCGCCAGGTTCCACACCGCCGCACGCCCGGTGGCAATGAGAATGGTCTCGGCGACGGTGATCAGACCGATCACGACCTCGACTACCGCGATGGTCAACGCGCGGGGCAGCCGGTCGGCGACCACTCCGCCAAGCGGGCTGATCACGGTGCCGGCGACCATGTTGGCCAGCAGCACCATCGCGATCCCCGGTGCACCGGCCCCGGTGCCCAACACCACGAACGCCAGGGCCCCGACCTCCATCGTCGTCCCCGCGGCATTGATCTGGCCGGCGATGAAGTAACGACGGAAGCGCCGGTCACCGCGAAGCGGCGCGCTGATCCGGTGAAGATGTCCTTTGGCCTGGTCGGATGTGGCGAGTCGTTTAAGAGGTCGTTTCATTTGGGGTGATCAGTAGGATCCTGCCGTGTCGATGGTGGA
>NZ_JAMXMX010000061.1 GCF_024055725.1 Actinoallomurus spadix
AGCGGGCACCACCGGAGGGTACGCGTTCCCGTCAGCGGCTACCGAGGGAAGAATCCTCTCGCCTGAGTAGACGCCTCTGGAAAACAAGCCGCCACCCCCGGCGCCTGCCAGAACCAACCCCCCAACCGTGCAGGTGGAACACACCCGGCCGACGGCGAGCCGCAGGCATCACGGAAACCAGAGCTGAGCGGTGCCGTTTCCGGAGCCGAGGATCCCCGAGACGTGGCTGCGTCGGGAGCTCCTCGTACCCGTCGTCGGCGACCGGCCGGCGGCCGACGGGAGAGAAGTGTGTTCCGCCGGGGGCCCGTCCCAGGGATCGTCGTGGCGGGCGTTGAGAGGCGCTGTGACGGTGGCGGCGTCGACGATCGAGCGCGGAGGTGCGGTGGAGCCTCCGTCGTTAGCTCATTCCCTCATGGCCACGCGGACGGTGCGAGCAATTCGACTGCGCATGGAATGGCGTGTCAGAACGTGTTTAGATGCGTAGTTGTCCATTCACGCCTTTCGCGGGCAACACAGTTGTGTGCTTGTCCGCGGCACGCCGCCGGGGCCGTTCCGGTCCCGGCCGGCCAGCACGGAGAGAGAAGGGGTCGCATGGGCCGCCCGCCCAGGAAGGTGAGTCCGAACGCCGGCCCGGCGGCCCGGTTCGCGCTTGAACTACGGGCCCTCCGTGAGCAGGCGGGAAGCCTGCCGTACTGGAAGATGGCGCGCCGCTGCCGGGTGTCGAAGAGCGCGCTGGCGGAAGCGGCCGCGGGCAGGCAGATACCGTCCGAGCGGGTGCTGGACGCCTACGTGAGTGTCTGCGGTGGAGACCTGAACTGGTGGCGCGCCCGCCGCGTCCGGGCGATCGAAGAACTGGAAGCGGCGGCCAGGCCCGGCACGTCCCTGCTTCCGGCAGGTGACCGGTCGCTCGTCGCCGACACCCTTGGCACCGCGGTCGCCCATGAAGCCGAAGATCCCGCCGATCTCCCTGATCTCCCTGATCCCGCCGTACCGGCCGGTTCCGCCGCGGTCGGCGGGGCAGCGGACGACGTCATCGACGCGGACATCGTCGAGGACTCCGTCCTTCGCCGCATGCGTGCGTCGGTCGCGGGGCACGCCTCCGTCTACCTCGCGGGCCTCGCGCTCCTGGTCGCCATCGGTACGGGCGTGGTCGTCGTGGTGACGCGGCCGGCCTCCGACGCCGCCGTCGCCGGGCCGCGCACCTCCTCGGCCGCGCCCGTGCAGCCACCGGCCGGTGGCGGTGGTACACCGACCGCGCCGCTCTCGGCGAGGCCGTCCGCGAGCCCCAGCCCGAGCGTCAGCGGCTCACCCGTGCTGCCGCCTCTCACCGCGCCCGCCGACGGAGCGGCCACCCCGCCGCAGAAGCCGGCGACCCGGGCCGGCCGGGCGCCCGATCGGCACTCCGGCGCCACCCCCGGGGAGACCGGTGGGACATCGCACGTCTACGCGGTGACCGGCGCGGACAGCAAGGGCCTCGCGATCCAGACCGAACCGCACGTCGACCACGTGCTCCACTACGTGCCGAACGGCACCAGTCTGCACGTCGTCTGCCAGACCAACCACGGCGACTGGGTGGCAGAGGACGACCGCTGGCAGTACGGGCGTCACTTCACGACCTGGGACCGGCTCACCGACGGCACGTGGGTCTACGACTGGTACATGACCACACCCCGTGTCGAGCAGAGCGGTTACTCGCCCGGGATCTCCCCCTGCCCGGGCGGCTGAGCTCCGGCTCGCCGTCAGACGTGCGGGGTGAACTTCGACAGGTCGTAGATGCCGAGCTCCTTCTCGATGCCGGCGACGCGGTCGACGACGCCGGTGAAGCCGGCGGCGCCGAACCGGCGGTGCTCCTCATCCTCGAAGCGCTCGCCCATCTCGGCGAACTCCCGGGCCGGCATGATGTCGCGGAACGTCGGGAAGACGACGGTGTCCTCGCGGGCCTCGTGCGGTGAGTACATCCGGTCGAAGGAGCGCATGGCGTCGATGACACGGTCGCGGGTGCGCGCGTCCGCCAGGCCCTGGGCGGTGGCGCCGGCGAGGATCCGGCGGGTGAGGATCCGGCCTTTGTCGTGCTGGGTCGCCAGCACCTTCACCGTGTCGACGAGCTTGCCCGCCTTGCGCAGGCGCGGGAACACGAACCTCTCCTCGAGGCGCTCGTGGTACCCCTCGATGAACGTACGGATGACGTCGGCGGAGTCGTGCAGCGCCTCCGGTGGTAGACGCGTCCCGTTCCGCAACCGCCGCTCCGCCTCCTGGTAGATCAGCAGGACCCGCTTCAGGACGCCGTGCTCGCGCATGAGGTCCTCGGTCGGCGGCACCTCCTCGGCGGGTGCGGCGACGGCGGCCGGCGTACGAGCTCCGGCCGAGGAGATCAGCACGCTGCCGGCCGCCGCGGCGGACAGGCGCAGTAGGCGGCGGCGCTCGCCTGCGGAGTCGGCGCTGGCCATGAGGCGCTCATCCTTCGGAGATCCGGCGTACGTCGGTGTACGGAGCCATACCCCCGCGAACCCGGACGAAGGTCGCCGGAGCGCCAAGCCTCGACAAGGGAGCTCGACGAAGGGGAACGCGCCGGTGCGCGGTTGTGCCCGCGTACCGGCGCGTTCCTGGTGCCGGACCTGGGATCCGATCAGCCGCAGGCCTGCTTGAGCTCCTTGCCCGCGTTGATGAGGGGGGTGCTGTCGGGCATCTTCGGGCTGCCGGCGGCCGTCTGCTTCATGTCGGCGGCGAGCTGCTCCATCGCGGAGGCCGCGTGGTCCGCCGCCTTCTTGACCCCGCCGTCGCCGGAGTCCTTGCCCTGCTGCCGCATCTTGGCGGCGGCGTTGGTGTACGTCTGCGCCAGGGCGTTCGGGTCGCTGATCTGGGTCATGCCCGTCCGCGTCGTCTCCTGGATGGTGCTCTGCAGGTCGTTGCACGCGGCCTTCTTGTCCCCGCTCCCGCACGCGGCGGCCGAGAACGCCAGTGCGGTCGTCAGCGCGAGCGCTCCTGCGAGGCGAAGGGGGGTCTGCGTCACTGGTGGGGATCCTCCATGGTCGTCGGGTGGGCGGCCCGAGGCGTTGTGAACCCCTATCTGACACTCTTGGGGCCGCCGTGGTTCCCGCGAATCCTGGGGGAGATCCGGCCGTTCTTCAGGCCAGGAGGGCAGCCTCAGGCCAGGAGGTCGGTGGCGCGGTGGTCGTCGTCGGTGCCGTCGATGAGCAGGATGGTGCTCCGGGAGTTCTCGGCGCGCAGCGGGATGATCTCGCGATAGGCGGGGGAGTCGTACCAGCCGCGCGCGCTGCCCAGGTCGGGGAACTCGATGACGATCAGATCACCCGACCAGTCGCCCTCCCGTACGTCGGGCCTGGCGCCGTGGATCACGAACCGCCCGCCGTACGGCTCCAGCGTCGCGTCGATCCGCTCGAGGTACTCGACGAGCTCGGGGCCCATGGTGACCTCGTGCAGATGTCCGATGGCGTATGCGGCCATGGCTGTTCTCCTCCTCTTTCGTCGTCGGCCGCGGTGATCACCGCTGCTGCCGAGTCCAAGGATGCTGCGGGGTAGGTAAGGGACGCGATTACGCGGAAGGTAATGCCGAGCCGTCCGCGCAGGCACCGGGTGTAGAGGCGCACGCCACAGGGAGCCGGGCGATTCCGCGACGATGTAATCACCGAGGGCGAAACATGGGACAATCCGGTCGGTCCCGGCTTGATCCGCGCGGTGCGCGCGGCCGGGACATCATCTCGGGAAGGCCGGCGGTCCGCCGCCTCCCGGCGCCCCGACCAGGAGGAACGATGTCCGAGCCGTACGGCCAGCCGCCCTCGCCCAACTGGCAGCCGTCCCCGGCGCCGCCGCCCGGGACGCCCGGGCCGGGGGCCGCACCGTACGGGACGCAGCCTCCTCCTCCCGGCGCCCCCGCCGGCCCCGGCATGCCGCCGGGCCCCGCCGGGCCGCAGGCTCCGTACGGCCAGCCCGGTGCTCAGGCTCCCTACGGGCCGCCCGGAGCGCAGCCGCCGTACGGGCCGCCGCCCGGCGGGCAGGCTCCGTACGGGCAGCCGGGCGGGCAGGCGCCCTACCCGCCGGCCGGTCCGTACCCGCCCAGCCCGTACGGCGCGCCTCCGCAGATGCCGCCCGGAGGACCGAACGCCGCGAACCGCCGGAAGCGCGCGCTGATCATCGTGCCGATCGCGGTCGTGCTGCTCGCGGCCCTCTTCGCCACCCGACTCGGGTCGCACAGTGAGGACCCGTCGGTCGGCGACTGCGTCCACCGGGTCACGAGCGGGGCCGCGAGCAAGACCGACAAGATCAAGATCGTGAACTGCACGAATGCCGAGGCCGACTACAAGGTCGTCGGCAAGGTCGAGCACATCTCGAAGATCAGCCTGAGTGTCAAGGAGAGCCTCTCCGGGGGCAAGGGGGTCTGCGGCCAGTTCCCCGGGGCCACCGTCCGCTTCTGGAAGGGCACCTCCAAGGACGGTTACGTGCTCTGCATGGCGCCGAACCAGCACTGAGCGGTCCCGGCGGGGCCGCGCCGAGAGGGCGGCTCCGCCGGGCGGTCGTGGGTCGGCCGCACAAAGTTCCGGTAACGCGACCTGAAAGGCGTTGGTGCGGCACAATCTGACTACTGTCCGCGAGAAGGGAGTCACGTATGGAAGCCGAACCTCCGAGTACCCCGTCCTCCAGTGGTTCCCACCCGTGTGTGGTCAGACCTGACGTCGAGCTCCTGGAGGAGGTGCTGGACGGGCTGGAGGTCAGCTCGTTCCGCGACACCCACGGGCGCCTGGGCACGCGCTGGCCCTGCTTCAGCCTCTTCTTCACGATTCACGACGAAGACGAGGTCTTCTCGGCCCGTACGATCTATGACCACTACTTCAGCGTCGAGGACAAGCCGGCGCTCTGCGCGGCCCTCGACGAGTGGAACCGCGACACCACCGGGCTGAAGGGCTACACCGCCACCGACGACGACGGCAGTGTGGTCATCGTCACGGAGGCGACGATGCGCGTCGACGGCGGGGTGACCCGTGAGCAGTTCGCCGCGTCGGCGACCATCTGGCTCGGCCTGGCCGGGTCCTTCCACCTCTGGCTCACCCAGCGGCTGTCCCTCGTCGGCCTCGCCGGCGAGCCCCTCTGACCGGTTCCTGCCCGGTCGGCCTCTCCGCGATCTGCGAACTGCGATCCGCAGGCGTTCGAGCGCTCCATGTCCGGTTGCGGCTGTTCAGAGCGCATTCGTCTCGGTATTAGGTTGCTTAGGGCAACCAAGTGGGTCTATAGTTGCTCCAGGCAAGTAAGTGCCCCTCGCCTTCTCTCCCGGTCACCGTCGAACCGAGATCCGGACCGGCCACGGCGAGGCCCCACGCTCTCCCGCGCGGACGCGATCGCGCGGTCACCGGACGAACGACCCCCCGCCCCCCGTAGGGGCAGGGGCGCGAAAGGAATCTCAGTGACCATGTCAAGCCGCAGCGGCGATGACCTGCGACGGG
>NZ_JAMXMX010000062.1 GCF_024055725.1 Actinoallomurus spadix
GCCGCGGCCCTCGCCGAGCGGGCCGGTGAGCGGGCCGCGCTGGCCGGCGCGCTCCGCGACGCCGAGCGGGCCCGCCGCGTCCTCCCGCTGCTGCAGGCCGCCGAGGCCCGCGCCGGCCGCCGTGACCAGGCCGCGGCCGCGGTCGCCCGGCAGCGCGACGCCGTCACCCGGCTCGTCCCCGACACCGCCGACGCCGACGTCATGCGCAAGGAGGAGCGCGCCCGCCGCGAGGAGGCCGCCGTCCTCCAGCAGCGCCGCGACGACGAGCGACGGCTCGCCGCCATCGACCGGGAACTGAAGGACGCCGAGGACGGCGGCCGGGACCTCGAAGCGGCCGAGGCCGAGCTCGTCCTCTTCCTCACCGACTCCCCGCGGTACCGCAAGGACCTGGCCGACCGGCTGGAGCGGACGCGTGCCCGTCTCGCCGCCAGGCCCGTGGCCGAGTCCGCCGTCGAGACGGCCCGCCGGCGGCTGGACGCCGCGGTACGACGCGACGCCCTCGCGGCGGAGCTCGCGGAGGCGGAGGAGGAGCACCGCGCCGCGACCGACGCCGCCCAGGCGGCGCGGGACGCCTTCCAGGAGATCCGCCAGGCGATGCTGCAGGGCATGGCCGCCCGGCTCGCCCGGGAGCTGACGCCCGGAGAGCCCTGCGCCGTCTGCGGATCCACCGAGCATCCGGCGCCCGCCACCGCGGACCGGGACCTCCCGGACGAGGACACCGAGGCCGCCGCCCAGGCCGCCTACGAGCAGGCCGCCGAGGACCGGCAGCGGATCGCCGCCCGCCTCGCCGAGCTGCGCGCCGAGCACACGGCGGCGGCCCGCGACGCCGGCGACGACTCCGCCGACGACCTGCGCGCCGCCCTCGCCGCCGCCGACGAGGAGCTGATCGGCCTCACGGCCGCCGCGGCCGACGCCGAGCGGCTCGAGGACGACCTCCGCCAGGTCGACGCCGAGTACGACGAGGCCCGCGACCGGCAGGACGAGGTGAAGACCGCGCTCGCGGAGAACCGCACGCTGCGCGTCACGCTGACCGCCGACGCGCTCCGCCTGCGAACCGCCCTCGACGAGGCGCGCGGCGGCGACCCGACCCTGGAGGCCCGGATCCGGCGGCTCGGCGACGAGGCCGACCTGCTCCGCGACACCGCCACCGCGATCGAGCGGCTCCGCGCGGCCACCGACGACGCCGACGCCGCGCGGCGGGAGGCCGCCGACGCCGCCGAGGCCGAGGGCTTCCCCTCCGTCGAGGCCGTGCGCTCCGCGACCCTCGACGACGCGGCGCACGAGGAGCTGACCCGGCGGGCCAGGGCGTACGACGACGAGGAGGCTAGGGTCACGGCGCTCCTGAACGACCCGGACCTGGCCGCGGCCGCCGCCGAGCCGCCGCCCGACCTCGACGCCCTCGAAGCCGCGCTCGCCGACGCCGACCGGACCCACCAGGCCGTCGCCTCGGCGCGCGACCGCGCCCGGCACCGCCACGAACGGCTCGCCGCCCTCGCGGCCGAGCTCCGCGGGCACGCCGCCGCCTGGCGTCCCGTCGCCGAGCATCACGAGCTCGTGTCCCGGATGGCCGCCCTCGCCTCCGGCGACCCCGCGGTGAACACCGCGCGGATGCGGCTGTCGGCGTACGTCCTGGCCGCCAGGCTGGAGCAGGTCGTGGCCGCCGCCAACCAGCGGCTGGCCCGCATGTCCTCCGCCCGGTACGTCCTGGAGCACACCGTCGAGCGGGCCGCGGGGGAGAAGGGCCGCCACGGCACCGGCGGCCTGGGGCTGCGCGTCATCGACGGCTGGACCGGACAACACCGTGACCCGGCCACCCTGTCGGGCGGGGAGACCTTCATCGCCTCGCTCGCCCTGGCCCTCGGCCTGGCCGACGTGGTGACCGCCGAGGCGGGCGGCGCGGAGATCCGCACGCTCTTCGTCGACGAGGGGTTCGGCACGCTCGACGAGGAGACCCTCGACGAGGTGATGGACGTCCTCGACGGCCTGCGCGACGGCGGGCGCGCGGTCGGCATCGTCAGCCACGTCGCCGAGCTGCGTACCCGCATCCCCGCTCAGCTTCAGGTCCGCAAGGCCCGTACGGGCTCGACCCTCGCCGTCACCGGGGCCGGTCAGGACGCGACGGCCGCGCGGACAACCGGGACGATCTCCTGAGCCCACGGCCCGAGCGCGGCGGCCACCGGCCCGGCCGGGAAGAGCGTGAAGCCGGCCGTGTCGACACGGCCAAGACCGAGGCTTTGGAATGCGCCCAGGTGATCGCCGCCTATGCGCGATGACAACCCCCGCGCCGGGGGAGGGGCATTGTTTCAGAGCCTGTCTACTGACGCGATAATTCTGTCGCCTCAGTAGACGGGCTCTGAAACGTTCCCCTTATGTCGGCGTTCGATTCGCCGGATTCACCGAGCCGAGTTCCTTTGGGTCGCGTCGCTGATCATTCGGCGTGCTTCGTTCGGATACTTTGCGATCAGCACGTTGAGCCACGCCAACTCGGCGATGCTCGACACGCCTCCGTACGGTGCCGCGCGCAATGCGGCGTGGAAACGGTCGATGGAGCGCCGGAGCCGCGCGATGGCGTCCGGCGGGGGACGGTCGGCCATCATTCCGGCCTGACGACGTGGACGATCATCTCGACCGCCTGGTCGATCTCCTCGGCCGGGCAGATCGGGTCGCCCCACGACCACCACCAGTGCAGACGTTCCGAGGAGTCCGGCATGCACCGGATGATTTCGGCGAGCATGCCCGCCCCCGGGAAGCCGACGCGAATGCGCGTCGGCGCTATCTCCTCCGCCGTGAGACCGGCCCTGCCGCACGCCATGGAGAGACGCCGGCACAAATCCTGGACCTCTTCCCGTCCATTTTCCGCGACCATGATCGCCCTTTCACGTTGTCGTGATCGACCCCTCAATGCTGGCGTCACCGTTTACTCTAGGGAAGCGTTCCACCTGCCATTCCATGACCTGGAGTGAGCGTCATCATCGCTGGGGCCGCCTGAATTCCGACAAAGGAGATAACGCGAATGAACCAGTACTACAGCCCACAAGCCATATGGGGTCGCGAACTACGCCACTACCGCAAGGCGGCCTCCCTCACCCAGGCCCAGCTCGCGGAGAAGATCTACTGTTCGGAGTCGCTGATCAGTTCCATCGAGACCGGTCAGGCGCCCGCCACCCCGGAGTTCGCCGAAGCCGCCGACGAGGCCCTCACCACCGGTGGCGCCCTCTCCCGCACCCTCGACTGGCGCAAGGGCACCCCGGCCTACCCCGCCTGGTTCGTCGACTGGATCCCCGTCGAGGACACCGCCGTCCAGCTCCGTGTCTTCGAGATCGACCTCATCTACGGCCTATTCCAGACGCCCGGCTACGCCCACGCGCTCCTGGGGGGCGACGAGGCGGCCGTTGAGGCACGCATGCTGCGCCAGAACGTTCTCAGCCGACAGAGCCCGCCGCCACCGACGCTGTACTGCGTTCTGGACGAGAGCGCGCTCCGCCGGAACGTCGGAGGAGCACAAGTGATGTACGAGCAACTCCAGCACCTTCTCAAGCTCAGCGAGCGCGACAACATCAACATCCAGATCGTTCCCAGCAGAGCCCACCGCGGCGTGAGAGGACCTTTCGCCGTGGCCACAGCCGAGGACGGGAGCGAAACCGCTCAGGCGGACAACGCCTTTGGCGGAGCGGTCTCCACACGACCGGAGGATCTCGCTACGGTGGGGTCGTCCTGGGAGTCGATCCGGACCGAAGCCCTGCCCGTGGACATGTCGAGAGATCTGATCCGCCGAATCGCAGAGGAGCTCTGGAGTACGTGAGCAACCTGGAGTGGCGCAAGTCCCGTCGCAGTAACGACACGGGGAGCCAATGCGTCGAGGTCGCGGTGACGGAGGAGCGGCAAGCCTGATCCTCCTCGGGCCCGGATAAGGATGTGCGGATCGGGCGGGCGGTTGACAGGCTGGGGGTATGGACCACCAGCACGACGCCGATTCCGGCTGGACCACCACGCCCATCACCGCGGACCTCCTGCGCGGCGCGCTCGACCTGGAGCGCACCGAGCACGGCGTACTGCCGCACCGGCTGCCCGCCCGGGCCCGCGCCCAGTACGCCGACGGGCAGCTGGCCATGGCCGAGGCGCAGCCCTCCGGCGTACGCCTGGTGTTCCGCACCCGGGCGACCGCCATCGAGCTGGACACGCTGCGCACCAAGCCGGCCTACCAGGACGCGCCGCCCCGTCCGGACGGCGTGTACGACCTGCTCATCGACGGCCGGCTCGCCGGCCAGGCGAGTACGACCGGCGGAAACGTCCTGATGATGGACATGGCCACCGGCTCGGCGGAGACCCGGCCCGGTCCCGCTGGCACCGTCCGGTTCGCCGGCCTGCCCGAGCGGGTCAAGGACGTCGAGATCTGGCTGCCGTACAACGAGATCACCCAGGTGGTCGCCCTGCGCACCGACGCGCCCGTCGAGGCCGTACCGCCGGGGGACCGCCGCGTGTGGCTGCACCACGGCAGCTCGATCAGTCACGGTTCCAACGCCGCGAGCCCCACCACGACCTGGCCGGCGCTGGCCGCGTCGCTGGGCGGCGTCGAACTGATCAACCTCGGTTTCGGCGGCAGCGCCCTGCTCGACTCGTTCACCGCCCGCGCGCTGCGGGACACCCCCGCGGACCTGATCAGCATCAAGATCGGCATCAACCTGGTCAACGCCGACTTGATGCGGCTGCGCGCCTTCACCCCGGCGGTGCACGGCTTCCTCGACACCATCCGCGAGGGGCACCCCACCGCGCCGCTGCTCGTCGTCTCGCCCATCCTCTGCCCGATCCACGAGGACACCCCCGGCCCCAGCGCACCGGACCTCAGCGATCTCAGCGCCGGTGTGCTGCGGTTCAAGGCCGCGGGAGACCCCGCGGAGGTCCCCTTCGGGAAGCTCACCCTCGGCGTCATCCGCGAGGAGCTCTCCCGCATCGTGAAGCAGCGGGCCGCCGAGGACCCGAATCTCCACTACCTCGACGGCCGCGACCTCTACGGCGACGCGGACGCCGCGGAGCTGCCCCTGCCCGACCGGCTGCACCCGGACGCCGCCACTCACCGCCGTATGGGTGAACGCTTCGCCGCCTCGGCCTTCGGCCCCGGCGGGCCGTTCGACGGCCACCGCGCCTGAGTCGCCGGCCGGAGAACCCTGGCGTGGGGGGGGGG
>NZ_JAMXMX010000063.1 GCF_024055725.1 Actinoallomurus spadix
GATGGTACTGCACTGGAGACGGTGTGGGAGAGTAGGACGCCGCCGGACACTTACATAGATCAGGAAAGCCCGCCAGGCATTCGCCGGCGGGCTTTCCTGCGTTTACAGGACTTCATGACGGCCGGTTCCCGCCGGGGTGGCCCTGTCGTATTGAGCCCTGCCCCGTCAGGAGGGAATAGTGGGTGCTGGCTCGAATCGGATGATGAGCCGTCGTGACCGTCGCCTCCGGGTTCTAAGCTCAGATCTCGTAGCGGGGGCTCATCGTCATCACCGCACACTCGGGAACACAACACACCGCATCGGGCAGAGCGGGCACCACCGGAGGGTACGCGTTCCCGTCAGCGGCTACCGAGGGAAGAATCTCTCGCCTGAGTAGACGCCTCTGGAAAACAAGCCGCCACCCCCGGCGCCCGCCAGAACCAACCCCCCAACCGTGCAGGTGGAACACACCCGGCCAACGGCGCGAGCCGCAGGCATCACGAAAACCGAGCCAGAACCGAAATCTCTCGTTTCGGTAGACACCCGGAGAAGACGAAGGTGCCATCCGGGCGGGCGATTTCCCCGATCTGGTCCTGATCGTTCCCCGAACGGGGCCAGCTCCCACGCGTACCTGCCGGCCGTGTCGGGCGAGCCAGAACCTGTTGCGCCTTCACGTGACATCGAGTGCCTGCCGTGGCGGTAACCGGGCGGCCTCGGTGACGAGGGCACTCCGTTGATCGGGGTCTACCGGACGCACGCTCGATGAGCCGGCCGGGGCCCCGAGCCGGTGGCGATCTCCTGCTGACGCTCCTTCCGCGGTGCGCCCCGGGAACGGGCGCCGGCGGTCCGGAGACGGTGTCGATTCCGCCGGTGGTCGTTCGTGTAGTGAATGACCGACTCACGGTGGGCCGGTCCACGGAGCCGAAGGAGACGGATGATGCGTACGCTCACCGCCACGATGTTCATCAGCTTGGACGGCGTGGTCCAGGGCTTGGGCCGCCCGGACGAGGACACCCGGGACGGCTTCACGTACGGGGGCTGGGGTCCGCGGTACAACGACGAGGTCATGGGCCATGAGCTCGGTAAGAGCACGGCCAAGCCAGGAGACATGCTGTTCCGGCGCAGGACCTGGCAGGACTTCGCCACCGTGTGGGGAAGCGCCACCGACGGCAACCCTTTCACTACGCACATGAACGCGGCGACGAAGTTCGTCGTGTCGAGGACCTTGCAGGACGCGGATGCCTGGCAGAACTCGATCCTGCTTCGTGGCGACGCCGTCGACACGGTGGCCGAGCTGAAGGCTCAGCCGGGAAATGACCTATCGATCAACGGCAGTGCGTCGCTCGTGCGGACTCTGCACGCCGCCGGCCTGATCGACCACTACACGCTGCTGATCCACCCACTGACCCTGGGCGCCGGCGCACGGCTGTTCGAGGGCGCCTCCCGGTTCACCGAGTTCGAGCTCACCGGTAGCGTCACCACCGGCAAAGGCGTGATCATCGCTCATTACACCCGCCGGTAAGAAGGCCCGCGGCCGGCCCCGGACACCGGTCCAGGGCCGGCCGCGGGCCGTTGTCCGGGGCCGGCGTCAGGGGCCGGGGCGGAGGGTGTCGATCGCCGCCCGTAGCTCCTCGACGCGCTGTTCGAGGGTGGCGACCGCCTTGGCCGCCTCCTCGTCCTCTCCGGCCCACCGGGTCAGTGCGCCGACCTGCTCCTCCACCGCGGCGACGCGGCGGCCGAGCTCGGCCGCGAACTCCTCCGACGGCGCCGCCGCGAACTGCGTGCGCAGCAGTTCGGACTGCTCACGGAGCTGCTGGTTCTTGCGGTAAAGCTCCACGAAGACGGAGACCTTCGTACGCAGCACCCAGGGGTCGAACGGCTTGGAGATGTAGTCGACCGCGCCGGCGGCGTACCCACGGAAGGCGTAGTCCGGATCGGCGTCCGCCGCCGTGAGGAAGATGATCGGCACCTCCCGGGTCTTCCGGCGCCGTTTGATCGCGCGGGCGATCTCGAAACCGTCCATCCCGGGCATGACGATATCGAGAAGGATCACCGCGAAGTCGTTCGTCAGCAAGGCTCGCAGAGCCTCTTCCCCTGAACGCGCGCGGATCATGTTCTGGTCGAGTGAACTGAGGATCGCCTCCAGTGCTACGAGGTTCTCCTCGCGGTCATCGACCAGAAGAATGTTCGCCTTCTCGGCCACAGTCAGCCCTCCATCACGTGCGTGGCCGGTTGAGCCACGCCCTCATGATGTCAAGAAGGTGGTCGGCGTCGACAGGCTTGGGTACGTAGTCCGATGCGCCGGACTCGATGCTCTTCTCCCGATCGCCCTTCATGGCCTTGGCCGTCAGCGCGATGATCGGCAGGTCGGCGAACTGCGGCATCCGCCGGATGGCCTCCGTCGTGGCGTAGCCGTCCAGCTCCGGCATCATGACGTCCATGAGGACCAGGTCGACGTCCTCGTTCCGGTCGAGCGTGTCGATGCCCTCCCGGCCGTTCTCGGCGTAGAGGACCTCGATGCCGTACTGCTCCAGCACGCAGGTCAGCGCGAAGATGTTGCGCACGTCGTCGTCGACGATGAGGATCTTGCGGCCGGACAGCACCTCGTCGTCGATCGGCGCCGACTCGTACTCCTCGTCCAGCTCGGGCATCTCGAACGACGCCGCCTCGGCGGGCGGGGGCGGCAGCGGCCGCCGCTTCTCCTCGCGTACGGGCGTCGCGGTCTCGGCGGCGTTCTCCAGGTAGTTGGCCGGCAGGTAGAACGTGAACGTACTGCCCTCGCCGGGCCGGCTGGCGACGTGGATCTCCCCGCCCAGCAGTTGCGCGATGTCGCGGCTGATGGACAACCCCAGACCGGTACCGCCGTACCGGCGGCTGGTCGTGCCGTCGGCCTGCTGGAACGCCTCGAAGATCGCCCGCAGGTTGTGCTCGTCGATGCCGATGCCCGTGTCGCTGACCGCGAACCCGATGACCTCCGGGGCGCGGGCGAGGACCGGGTCGATGAACTCGACGCCGTTCGCGCGCCGGATCGTCAGCCGTACCTCACCGGCGGCGGTGAACTTCACCGCGTTCGACAGGAGGTTGCGCAGCACCTGCTGGATCCGCTGCTCGTCCGTGTAGAGGTGCTCCGGCAGGCCGGGCTCGGCGTACACGTCGAAGCTCAGGCCCTTGTCGGCGGCGAGCGGGCGGAAGTTCGCGTCGACGAAGTCGACGAGCTCGCCGAGGGAGACCCGCTGCGGGACGAGCTCCATCTTGCCCGCCTCGACCTTCGACAGGTCGAGGATGTCGTTGATCAGACGGAGCAGGTCGCTGCCCGACTCGTAGATCGTTTTGATCAGCTCGACCTGCTTGGGCGTCAGGTTCTTGTCCGGGTTGCCGGCCAGGAGCTTGGCGAGCACGAGCAGGCTGTTCAGCGGCGTGCGCAGCTCGTGCGACATGTTGGTCAGGAACTCGGACTTATACCGCGAGGACTGGGCGAGCTGCTCGGCGCGTTCCTCGAGCGTGCGGCGGGCCTGCTCGATCTGGAAGTTCTGCATCTCGATCGCGCGGTTCTGCTTGGCCAGCAGCGCCGCCTTCTCTTCCAGCTCGGCGTTGGAGCGCTGGAGCTCCTCCTGCTGGCGCTGCAGCTCGCTGGAACGGTCCTGCAGCTCCGCCGTGAGCCGCTGGGACTCGGCCAGCAGCGCCTCGGTACGGGAGTTCGCCGTGATCGTGTTGATCGTGACGCCGATCGTCTCGACGAACTGGTCGAAGAAGGCCAGATGCACCTCGCTGAACGGGCTGAACGAGGCCAGCTCGATCGCGCCGAGGACGCGGCTCTCGAACAGGATCGGCAGCACGATCAGGTTCAGCGGTGACGCCTGCCCCAGGCCCGTACCGACCGTGATGTACCCGGCCGGCAGGTCGTGTACGAAGATCGGCTTGTGCTCCAGCGCGGCCTGCCCGACGAGGCCGTCGCCCAGGCGGAACCGGATCTTGTCGATCTTGTCCTGGCTGAGGCCGTACCCCGTCTTCAGCACGAGCTCCGGCGCGCCGTCCTGGGCCTCCTCGGCGAGGTAGAACGCGCCGTACTGCGCCGAGGAGAGCGGCGTGACCTCGCTCATGATCAGGCGGGCGACCTCCATGAGGTCGCGGTGGCCCTGCATCAGCCCGGCGATCCGGGCGAGGTTGGTCTTCAGCCAGTCCTGCTGCTGGTTCGCGCGGGTGGTCTCGCGGAGGTTCGCCACCATCAGGTTGACGTTGTCCTTGAGCTCGGCGACCTCGCCACGGGCCTCGACGGAGACGGACCCGGTGAGGTCGCCGCGGGCGACCGCGCTCGCCACCGAGGCGATCGCGCGGACCTGCGTGGTCAGGTTGCTGGCCAGCTCGTTCACGCTCTCGGTGAGGCGCTTCCACGTGCCCGAGACGCCCTCGACCTCGGCCTGGCCGCCGAGCCGCCCCTCGCTGCCGACCTCGCGCGCGACGCGGGTCACCTCGCCGGCGAACGCCGAGAGCTGGTCGACCATCGTGTTGATCGTCGTCTTCAGTTCCAGGATCTCGCCCTGGGCGTCGACGTCGATCTTCTTGGTGAGGTCGCCGTTCGCGACCGCCGTGGTGACCTGGGCGATGTTGCGGACCTGGCTGGTCAGGTTGTCAGCCATGGAGTTGACGTTGTCGGTGAGGTCCTTCCAGACGCCGCTGACGCCGCTGA
>NZ_JAMXMX010000064.1 GCF_024055725.1 Actinoallomurus spadix
CGTCGGTGAGCATGCTCAGGACCTTCAGGTGCGCGGCCAGCAGCACGCTCTTCAGTGACACTCGCGCCCGGCTCGCCAGCGCCCGCAGGTCGTCGACCAGGTCGAAGTAGAGCATCGGCGTCACGTAGCGCTCGGCGGGCACGTCCCGGTCCGAGCCCCAGCCCGACGGCCAGCGGAACTTCGGGTACGTCTGGACGATGCCCTGCCAGTAGGCCTGGTCCTCCGCCGACTCCAGGGCCCGCTGCTCGGCCGCGATGAAGTCGGCGTAGCGGACCGCCGCCGACGGCGGGACGTCCGGCGCGAGGCCGTCGCGGAGCCGCCGGTAGCAGGTGAGCAGCTCCATGATCAGGGAGTGGTGGCTCCAGCCCTCGAGGATGGGGTGGCACTCCGTCGTGGACAGCCACCACACGTCGCCGTCGCAGACGTGGGGGGCGAGCCGGAGCAGCGGCGGCCGCCGCAGGTCGAACAGGTCGGCGCGGTTGCGGCGGGTGTACTCGCGCAGCACCTCCTCCTGCTCCACCGCGGACATGCCCCGCAGGTCGCGCACGTCGACCGGGAGTTCGGCGGAGGCGTGCACGATCTGCAGGGGCGTCGAGTAGGAGTCCAGGTCGAAGGAGGTCCGCAGCACCTCGTGCCGCTCCACGACGAGCCGGACCGCCCGCCGGAAGGCGTCCGGCGCGAACGGCCGTTCGTCGCGGATGCGGAACGAGGTGACGTTGTGGTACTTGTTCTGGCCGTCGTCGGCCAGCATCTCGATCAGCATGCCGAGCTGGACCCGCGACAGCGGGTAGGCATCGACGGCGTCCTCCGGCAGGCGGGCCCGGTCCGACTGCGGGATCAGCGCGAAAGGCGCCACGCTCGCGTCGTCTCCGGCGTGCCCCGCTCGCCCGCTGATGTGCTCGGCGAGCTCGGCCACCGTCCGGTGCTCGAACACGTCGCGCACGGTGACCTCGAAGCCCGCTTCGCGCAGCGCGCCCACCACGGCGACCGCACGGATCGAGTCGCCGCCCAGGTCGAAGAAACCGTCCTCGACACCGACCTGGTCGACCTCGAGCACCTCGGCCCAGACGGCCGCCACCCGCTCCTCGTACTCGGTACGCGGCGCCGTGAAGCCCGCGTCGGCCATCAGCGTGGCGCGGTCGGGAACGGGCAGCGCGGCGCGGTCGACCTTGCCGTTGGCGGTCAGCGGGATGCGGTCGACCGCCATGAAGGCCGTGGGGATCATGTAGTCGGGGAGCGCGGCGGCGCAGTGCCGGGCCAGTTCGTCGGCGCTCGCCGCCCCGTCCCCGCCGGGGACGTGGTAGGCGACCAGCCGG
The DNA here is from genome assembly GCF_024055725.1 of Actinoallomurus spadix. Lineage (GTDB taxonomy): Bacteria > Actinomycetota > Actinomycetes > Streptosporangiales > Streptosporangiaceae > Actinoallomurus > Actinoallomurus spadix. The sequence goes on from NZ_JAMXMX010000064.1 coordinate 1,317, forward strand.
ACACCATCGTCGTTCCGGTCGGCGACGACGACCGCGTCGCGGACACGGGGGTGCCGGCCGAGCACGGACTGGATCTCGCCGATCTCGATACGGTAGCCCCGGATCTTGACCTGGTCGTCGGCCCGGCCGACGAACTCGACGTCCCCGCCGGGCAGCATCCGGCCGAGGTCGCCGGTGCGGTAGAGGCGGCCGCCACGGCCGCCGAACGGATCGGGCACGAACCGGTCGGCGGTCAGGTCGGGGCGGTTGACGTAACCGCGCGAGACGCCCGCACCCCCGACGCAGACCTCGCCGACCACGCCGATCGGCACGGGCTGCAGCCGTCCGTCCAGGACGTACATCGTGGTGTTCGGGATGGGACGCCCGATCGGGACGAGTTCGGCGGACTGCGGTCCGGTCACCTCGAACGCGGAGTTGCCGACCGTGATCTCGGTGGGGCCGTACTCGGCGGCGAGCCGGGTGCCGTCCGCGCCGGCGCGCCGCAGCCAGGTGTCGGCGAGCCGGCGGGTGAAGGCGTCGCCGGCCGCGATCGCCAGGCCGGCCAGGTTCGCCAGCCGGTCCGGCTCGAGCTGCTCGGCGAGCAGCGCCAGGTGGCCCGGTGTGGCCTTGACGAAGGCGAAGGGCGCCGCCTCCGACAGCAGCCGTCCGAGGTCGGCGACGTCGAAGTCCTGCGGGAGCAGGTGCACCGGCCGGCCGGCCATCAGCGGGGAGTACAGGTCGGGGACGCCGAGGTCGAAGGCGACCGAGGAGAAGACCGGCGCGCCGCCTTCTCCGGCCGAAACGTAGGCCTCCAGCGTCCAGGCCAGGTAGTTGGCGAGCCCCCGGTGGGTGACCAGCACGCCCTTGGGACGGCCGGTCGACCCGGAGGTGTAGATGACGTACGCGAGGGCGTCCAGGTCCCCGGCCGGCGGAACGGGGGTGGCGGGGCAGGCGTCGATGACCGCTCTGTCGCGCTCGAGGACGACGAGGTCGCCGGCGGGGACGCGCCGGGCGTGCCGGTCCTCGGTCACGATGATCCGCGCGTCGGAGTCCTTGATCATGTAGGCGACGCGGTCGGCCGGATACGAGGGGTCCAGCGGCACGTGCGCCGCGCCGGCCTTCCAGATCCCGAGCAGTACGGCGACCAGGTCGGGGCCGCGGTCCAGGAGCACGCCGACGCGTGACTCCGGCCCGGCGCCCAGCCGCCGCAGGTGGTGCGCGAGACGGTTCGCGCGCGCGTCCAGCTCGCCGTAGGAGACCCGCTCGTCGCCCGCGACGACCGCGACGGCGGCGGGATCGGCGGCGGCCCGCTCCTCGAACGCCTCGTGCACCCGCCGCAGCGGAAGATCCCGCCGGGTGTCGTTCCAGTCGGCGATCAGCACCCGGCGTTCCTCCGGCGTCAGGAGGTCGGCGGCCGACGCCGGCGCGTCCGGGTCGGCGATGACCGACGCCATCAGCCGGCGGAGGTGCTCGGCCATGCGCCGGATCGTGGACTCGTCGAACAGGGCGGTGGCGTACTCCAGGCTCCCGCTCAGGGATCCGTCCGCCGCCTCCTCGATGAGGAGGGTGAGGTCGAAGCGCGCGGTCCGGCGGGTCGCCTCGAACGTCTCGGTCCGCACGCCCCGCAGGTCGATCGGGCCGGTCCTCGCCTGGACCATGTCGAACACGACCTGGAAGATCGGGGTCCGCGACAGGTCGCGCTCGGGCTGGATCTCGTCGACCAGCCGGGCGAACGGCACGTCCTGGTGGTCGAAGGCGTCCAGCACCGTACGCCGGACCCGGCCGAGGAGCTCGGCGAAGGACGGGTCATCGTCCCACGTCGAGCGCAGGACCAGGCTGTTGATGCCGTATCCGATCAGGCTCTGCAGTTCCGGGAGGGTGCGCCGTGACACCGCCGTGCCGACCGTGACGTCCGGGTGCCCGGTGTAGCGGGCCAGGAGAAGATGGAACCCGGCGAGGAGGACCATGAACGGAGTCGCGTCGAAGCGCCGTGCCAGCTCCCGTACGCCGTCGGCGTCCGGGAGCTCGAACGTGACCAGGGCACCGGCCCGGTCGCGCACCGGCGGCCGGGGGCGGTCGGTGGGCAGATCGAGCGGATCGAGGCCCGCGAGCCGGTCCCGCCAGTACGCCAGGTGCCGCTCGTCGATCGGCCTGCCGCGCTCCCAGGCCGCGTAGTCGGCGTACTGCAGCCGCGGAGGCGGCGGCTCCTCACCGCGGTAGAGCGCCGCCAGTTCCTCGGCGAACACCCGCATCGACCACGCGTCGCACGCGATGTGGTGGAAGACGATGACCAGCGTGTGGTCCTCGTCGCCCATCCGGAACAGCTTGGCCCGCACGGGCCACTCGACCGCCAGGTCGATCGGGACGGCCGACTCGTACTCGACGCGCTCCAGGAGCCCGGACTCGGACATGCCCGTCAGGTCGATCACCGGGAAGTCCGGCGGCTGCGCGGCGTCGATCACCTGCACGGGTTCGGTGCCGGACAGCGCGTAACGCGTGCGCAGGATCTCGTGACGCCCCACGACGCTCTCCCACGCGGCGCGCAGCGTCGCGACGTCCAGTGGTCCGCGCAACCGCGCGACCAGGGGGATCAGGTACTCGGGACTGCCGGGGTCCATCCGGTTCAGGAACCACATCTGCTGCTGCCCGTAGGACAGCGGCAGCGGCCTCTCCCGGTCCGCCCGTCCGATCGTCGGACGGGCGCCGCCGCGGCCTTCCAGCCGCCGGCGCAGCAGTTCCTCGCGGAGTGCGTCGATCTCGCCCGTGGTCATGCCCGGTCCTCCTTCAACGACGTGCGTGCCGCCGCCAGGTCGGCGTCGGACAGTTCGGCGATCTCCGCCCTGATCCGGAACTCGACCGCCTCGGCGAGCCCGGCGATCGTCGGCCGCTCGAAGACGGTCCGTACGGGGAGGTCGACGTCGAACTCCTGCTGGATTCCGGCGATGAGCCGGATCGCGAGGATGGAGTTGCCGCCGACCTTGAAGAAGTCGTTGTGCACGCCGGTCCGCAGCCCGAACAGGTCGGTCCACAACGCGGCGATCCGCTCTTCCACGACACCGCGTGGCGCGGTCCGGTCCTCATCCGGCACGTGGTCGGGTGCCGGCAGTGCGGTGCGGTCGAGTTTGCCGTTGGCGTTGAGCGGGATCGCCTCGATCACGATGAACGCCGACG
>NZ_JAMXMX010000065.1 GCF_024055725.1 Actinoallomurus spadix
GCTGTGCGACAGGATTCGCCAGGTTCTGGGTCTGCTGTTCCGGGCTTGGATGGCGTTGATTTCGGGGGCAACCCCTATGACGACATGGACCTTTCCACTCCGGATGTCGATGCTTGGCGGCGGGAGATGGGTTGGGGGGACGCGGAGGATTCAGAGTTCGCGGGTGCGGGGATCGGCGAGCGGTCCGGTGGGTCGCCGGGCGACCTTCGTGGGGAAGTGCCGGATTCTGGTAGTGGCTTCGCGGGTGAGGCTGGGGCTGAAGATGTGGCGGCGGGCCGGGAGCGTCCGGAATTGGTGGCCGGTTCCCAGGCTCCGGTGCCGGGAGTGGCCACTGCGCCGGGCGGTGCTGTGGAGGGTGTGGCCCGTATTCCTGAGGTGTCGTTCGGTCAGGCGGTATCGGTCGTGTCCGCGGCGGCTATGGGTGTTTTTAAACGAGTTGGCCGGCGGGGCGTTGTGTTCGAGGGGGTGGAGTTCTTCCTGAAGCCGACCTCGGGGTTTGGGGTGGGTGGTGGTTTCGATGAGGCGTTGGTGATGTCGTTGCGTTTTGCTGTGCCGGGTGCGGTTGACACGGTGGATGCGTTGCATGAGTGGGTGGGGGGTCGCATAGCGGCGGAGGAGTTGCCGGCCGGGGTGTCGTCGGTGGAGGAGTTCCGTGCGCGTGTGGCCGACCGGGTTCGTGGTGGTGAGTTCAACAGTGCGATGGCGAAGGTCGTGGGTCGTGTGGGTGGTGTGCCGGTGACGCTGGTGGATGCGGGGGGTGTGGTTCACCGGTATGGGCCTGATTCGCCGGGGGGTGTGTTGGTGTTGGAGGAGGAGGGGAGGTTCCTCGCCGGGGTGCGGTCGCTGACGGTCGGGGATCTGGAGATCGATCTGGCCGCCGGTGGCGAGGTCCGCAGGAACGGGGAACAGGTCAGGCTGACCCGGCTCGAGCGCAAGATGTTGATGTTCTTCGCCAACAACCACGGTCTTCGCGTGTCGAGAGACAAGATCAACCAGGCGGTCTGGGGTGATCGGCCTATCAGGGAATTCTCCGCTGCTCTCCGAGCTCTCCGTAAGAAGATCAAGGACGTTCCGGGTGAATCTCAGCTGATTATTCCGGTTAACACGGATAAGGGCCCGGTCTGGCGTTTTGGGCCGCGTGAACTGGGTGCGTCGGAGACCGCGGTTAAGTGGGTGCAGGTCGAAGACCTCGAGATCGATGTGGTCGGCGGCGAGGTCCGTAAGAACAAAAAGCCGATCGAGCTGTCCGAGATGCAGTGGAAGCTTTTGCAGCATCTCGCCAGAAATCCGGGGAACTGGGTGACGAAGGCCGACCTGATTCAAGCGGTCTGGGGCAGGAACATCGATGGAAAAACTCTCTACAAGGCTCATCGCGGCCTCCTCAAGAGGATCGGGGATGACCCGCGTAACCCTCGGTTGATCGTTGCTCGCGAGATAGACGGGCGTACGGAGTTCCGTCTGATATCGGCGGGGGAGTCTGGTGATGCTCCGTCTTCCTTTGCTGTGCGACAGGATTCGCCAGGTTCTGGGTCTGCTGTTCCGGGCTTGGATGGCGTTGATTTCGGGGGGGTAGGGGGATCGCTGGACCTCGGAGGTCCTCAGTGGGACGACTCCTATGACGACATGGACCTTTCCACTCCGGATCTCGATGCCGGTTCGGAAACTCCGGTGCCGGGAGTGGCCACTGCGCCGGGCGGTGCTGTGGAGGGTATGGCCCGTACTCCTGACGTGCCGGTCGGTCAGGCGGTATCGGTCGTGTCCGCGGCGGCTATGGGTGTTTTTAAACGAGTTGGCCGGCGGGGCGTTGTGTTCGAGGGGGTGGAGTTCTTCCTGAAGCCGACCTCGGGGTTTGGGGTGGGTGGTGGTTTCGATGAGGCGTTGGTGATGTCGTTGCGTTTTGCTGTGCCGGGTGCGGTTGACACGGTGGATGCGTTGCATGAGTGGGTGGGGGGTCGCATAGCGGCGGAGGAGTTGCCGGCCGGGGTGTCGTCGGTGGAGGAGTTCCGTGCGCGTGTGGCCGACCGGGTTCGTGGTGGTGAGTTCAACATTGCGATGGCGAAGGTCGTGGGTCGTGTGGGTGGTGTGCCGGTGACGCTGGTGGATGCGGGGGGTGTGGTTCACCGGTATGGGCCTGATTCGCCGGGGGGTGTGTTGGTGTTGGAGGAGGAGGGGAGGTTCCTCGCCGGGGTGCGGTCGCTGACGGTCGGGGATCTGGAGATCGATCTGGCCGCCGGTGGCGAGGTCCGCAGGAACGGGGAACAGGTCAGGCTGACCCGCCTCGAGCGCGAGATGTTGATGTTCTTCGCCAACAATCACGGTCTTCGCGTGTCGAGAGACAAGATCATCCAGGCGCTCTGGGCCGGTCAGGGTTCCAATACAAAATTCATTTACATCCGCCGACGTCTCCAAGATAAGCTTGAGGACGTTCCGGGTGAATCTCAGCTGATTATTCCGGTTAACACGGATAAGGGCCCGGTCTGGCGTTTTGGGCCGCGTGAACTGGGTGCGTCGGAGACCGCGGTTAAGTGGGTACAGGTCGAAGACCTCGAGATCGATGTGGTCGGCGGCGAGGTCCGTAAGGCCAAGAAAGCGATCAAGCTGTCCGAGGTGCAGTGGAAGCTTTTGGAGTATCTCGCCATAAATCTGGGGAACTGGGTGACGAAGGCCGACCTGATTCGAGCGGTCTGGGGCAGGAAGATCCATGGAACAACTTTCGCGGAAGCTTATGACGGCTTGCTCGAGAAGATCGAGGAGAACCCGCGTAACCCTCAGCTGATCAATAAGCGCGAGAGACGCGGGCGTACGGAGTTCCGTCTGAAACCGGCTGCCGGGTCGGTTGCCGTGGCTAGGCCGGAGGAGCCGGAACGCCGGGCCGGTGTAGGGGCTGGTTCTGGTAGTGCCGTGGACGGTGGACCGGTAGGGGAGCCCGGTAATGCTCCGTCTTCCCCCGCTGTGCGACAGGATTCGCCAGGTTTTGGATCTGCTGTTCCGGACTTTGATGGCGCTGCTCCCATGGAGACAGAAGAACCGCTGGACTTCGATCCCGGGGGGAACTCCTATGCCGACTATTTGAACCTCTCTACTCCCGAGTTGTCGGGTTTTATGGATTTGGTGCTGTTTTCGGGCGAGGTGGACTCGGCCATGGACGTGGACTCGGCCATGGACGTGGACTCGGCCATGGACGTGGACCCCGTCAGTGCCTCGCCGGTCGATCCTCGTGGTGGGGCGCCGGATGCCGGCATCGATCCGATCGCGGAGGGTTGGCCGATCGGGCGGGAGGTGACGGTCGGCGGGCTGCGTGAGGGTGGTCGGCGGGACGCGTCGGCCTTCGAGGCGCCGGTGGTCGGTGAGCGGGTCGTGTTGTCCCGGGCGTTCGAGTCTCGGTCCGCCCGGTGGGGTTATGTGATCGATGAGGACGGGGGGATCTGGCTCTCCGACGACCTGAGGCTGTCTCCGGATGGGTGGAGGGCGCTGGGTGATGACTTCTTCCATGAGCCGGAGGGGATGCTGCTGCGGTGGGACAGCGGCTGGATCGGGACGGTCGTCAACGCGGATGAGGTGCGCGCGGGTCTGGGTGGGCCCTTGGGGCCGGGACAGCGTTACACCCTGATCGCGGACCGTTCGGGTGTGTACCTGAGGCAGGCCGGAGCCGAGCATGGAACGGCCGTCCGGATCCCGTTGTCCGATCAGGTGGCTCCGCCGGTGTCCTCGGATGTGGAGGTCGCCGCCGAGCCGGTGGATCGATCCGTGGGCCAAGGGAACCGGGTCGTGGCGCCGGTCGTGGAGTCCATTACGGAGACGGCCGGGGCAGGGGCGGAACAGGGCGCCGGGGATGTGGTGATCCGTCCCGGCGGGTTCGAGGAGCAGATGCTGTGGGCGGAGGTGCGGAGGGAGCTGCGTCGTCTGCATCGGGAGGCCGAGGGTACGGCGGATGGGCTGCGGGGGTTGTTGCCGGACCTGTACCTGCGGTTGAACCCGGCGGGAAGGTTGACGCTGCGTCAGGTCGGTGAGCGGATCGCACAGGCCTACGTGGTGGCAAGGCTGAACGGCGCGAAGACGCCGGAGGACATCCTCCGCCTCGGCCGGCCCCTCCGCCTGCTCGGCTCGGCCGAGGACGCGAAGCCGACCGGGACCGAGCCTCTCGCCCTCGCCGGCCCGTCCGAGGAGGAGTACGC
>NZ_JAMXMX010000066.1 GCF_024055725.1 Actinoallomurus spadix
CGGAGGGGTGCGTCCCGCTGGCGGGCGGATCCGGGGATCGGCGGCGTCCTGGCGAGGGGGCCCGCCTTCCGGTCCCCGGATCCTTGCGAGGCATCAAACGGGTATCGCTTCGTTGGTTTCGCTGGCACCTCCCTCACATGTCGGGGTCGTCGTCCTGATACGGCCGGTGCGCCCGTAGTTCGAACCAGACGATCTTCCCGGTCGCCGTACGCGCGGCTCCCCAGCGGCTGGACAGCATGCCGACCAGGTGAAGCCCGCGCCCGCCTTCGTCGATCTCGCCGGCCGGTCGTACCTGTGGCACGGACTCGGCGGCCTCGTCGTGCACTTCGATCCGGAGGGTGTCCTCTTCCGCGCACACGATCAGGTGGATCTCTCCCCTGCCGTGGCGTACGGCGTTCGTGACGAGTTCGCTGACCAGGAGTTCGGCGGTGTCACGATGGTGGCCGAAGCCCCAGAGTTCGAGTTGTTCGCCGGCGAGCCGGCGGGCCGGGGGGACCGCGGCGGTGGAAGGGGGGAGCGGCCACGAAGCGGTGCCCCGTCGGCTCCCCGTTTTCATGGCCGGGCGGGCGAACTCGCCGTGACGGACGGCGGCATCCGGCTCGTGCCACTGACGGACGCCGTTGTTCGCGGGGGCGAGCGCGACCGGCGGCGCCGGGGGCCGGGGGCTCCATGGCGGCGGGCTGGCGGGGGCCTTCGTGAGGGTGGCGGCGAGGCTGAGCCGGTTCACGGTGTTCGCCTCTCGTGGCTCGGCGGTCGCCGTGCTCCTGTCGGGAGGGTCGCGCACCGCACCGCGTTCTCACGCGGAACCGCCGCGGGCGGGTCCGCGGTCTGCCGCTGCCACATCGTCTCGTACCTTCGGTCATCGCCGAGTCGGCCTGATTCGGCTTATGACGATGAGCATGCCCGCCGGGGCCGTACCTGCACGACGGGACAAATCCCCCTATCGCTACGCATTGCGCGTAGTCGCGTCACACCAGGGCGAACAGGACGTCAGGCACGGTTCCGTACGTGGGCCTCCCGGTCGATCGTCGCGATCACCAGATTGACGATCACGATCACCGCGCAGACGAGGGCCGCGCGCCCATGCCGCAGCGCGTACAACGCGGCGACGGCCGCGCCGAACACGAGCACCTTGACGACCAGCACACCGGCGAGCGGCAACCGGATCCTGGCCCTCGGCGCGGCGAACAGGCCCCACACCACGGCGGCGACCAGAGGGAGTGCCACCGCCAGCAGGACGCTCAGGACCACCCCGCCCCCGGCGTCGGCGCCCCACCAGGCGAGCAGAGCCAGCGCGCAGAGCTCCAGCAGAAATGCCAGGCCCTCATTCACCACATGCAACGGCCGGGGGATCATCGCGCTCCTCTGTTCACCCGCGCGAGCGTACGGCTCCCGGCCGACACAACGGAAGCTCTCAGGCGACGCGAAGCCCGAAACGACGGCGCAGCCAGGCGGCGATCCGCTGCAGTACGGGGACCCGGCCGCGGAACATGGCGAGCGCCACGAGCTGGCGACGCGCGTCCTTCTCCCAGGCGACGGGCAGGTGGTACGGCCCGGCGTGAATGTAGAAGCGCGCGCCGGGATACCGCGCCCACCCGGGCGGCGGATCCCACGACAACGTCCCCGCCTGGACGATCAACCCGCGGAGCCAGGAGATCGGGTCATGACCGGGTTCGGCCAGCGCTCGGGCGTCCGACATCACCCGATCGGTGAACCGGCACGCGAACTCCAGCGACCGGCCGGTCAGCTCGAACAGCGGCTGGCTGCGGTGCAGCAGCGTCGGCGCCTCGAACGCCCTGCCGTCGGAGGCGTACCGCTGAACCGGCAGGCAGTACTCGTCCTGCGCGACGATGAAGAAGTCCGCGCCCCGCTGCGAACGGCTCCAGTCCGGCCGCCGGGGCACCGCCTTCGCGTCCGCCGCGAGGACCTCGCGCAGCCGCGCCGCCGCGAGACCCGGTTCGCGGGGACCGCCACACCGCTGGGTGTACCGCTGCACGCAGTGCTCGGAGAAGCGCACATGCCGCAGCAGGGCCTCGCCCCGCAGCGCGAAGGGGTCCACCTCGGCACCGCCCAGCCCCTGCCGCTCCAGCCACTCCGGGAAGAAGATGCAGTTCACCGCGACGGGAGCGCCGCCGTCCCGGTTGTCGGCCAGCGGGAGCGCGAGGACGCCGTCGACCAGCAGGAAACGCCCCGACGGGCTGCGTTTCCCGGTGTGCGGAGCCGGCAGGTCCCGGGTCAGCCGTCCCTGCGGAAGGAGCTCCGTCAGCCAGCGGCGCGCCTTCTCCCGGCCGGTCCCCAGCTGCGCGCCGCAACGGTCCGCACAGGTGTTCGTGATGATCACCTTGGTCACGGCGTCTTCTCCCCCGGCCGGCTGTTCGCGAAGGTGCTCGACTCACGGGTATACACGGCCCCGCGATCAGCCGCCACCGCAAAGCCGACTCACGCTTGACCGATTCCACAACCGGCGTTGACGCTGGGTTCGAGGTGCGCTATCTGTTGCCGGGCGGGAACGCTGCGACGGGGAGGCGGGTCAGTGGGCGGGGCGAAGCGGCCCGAAGGCGGGATCCGGTGAGCGGCGAGGCTCCCGACCCCGGCTGGTACCCCTGCCCGTCCGGGCTGCCGCAGCAGCGTTACTGGGACGGCCGGAGCTGGTCCCAGCGCGTCCGCCCGCTCACCACCGACGACCCCGCGCCCACCGACGGGCCCGGCTCCGGCGAAGCCCCACCTCCCCCACGGGACACACCCCCGGCCGCCCCCGGCCCCGGCACCTGGCCCGGCGCGCCTCCCCCGCCCCGAGCGCCCGACCCCGGCCGGCCGAAGCCACCGCCGTCCTGGCGCGGCGGCCCACGTCCACCGGGCCTGTCCTTCGACGCGGGCGCCAAGAGCTCCCGCCCCGCCGTGCGCCCGCCGGACGCCGCCGCCCCCATGCGCTCCGCGCCGGTCGGCCGGTCGGTCGGAGCCGCCTCGGACGGCACCGTCCCCGGGCGCTTCGACACCGCGCCCGCCAGGGTCGTCACCCCGCCCGCACCGCCTCCGCGCCGCGGCGGCGGAGTCCGCCCGCTGCTCGCGCTCGCCCCCGTGGCGGTCGCCGCCGCCGCGATCGTGGGCCTCGTCGCGTACGGCCTGAACCTCCTCTGGCCCGTCTGGGGCGCGATCGTCCCGGTGGTCGCCTGGTGGGCGCCCGCCCCGCTGCTGTCGGCCCGTTCGGTGCGCCGCTTCATCGCGCGCACCTGGTACGGCTGCCGCGAGCCGACGCGCGAGGAGACCCAGCGGCTCGAGGTCCCCTGGACCGGCGTGCTGCGCCGGGCCGGCGTCGATCCCGGTCGCTTCCACCTCATGGTCGTCGAGTCCGACGACCTGAACGCCTACGCCTCCGACGGCGACATCGTCACGGTCACCAGCCTGGCCGTCCGCAAGCTGCCGGCCCGCCGGCTCGAAGCGGTTCTCGCCCACGAGCTCGGCCACCACCTGCGCCGGCACCTGATCCCCGCGTTGCTCCTCACCCAGCTGCTCCTGCCGGTCCGCCTCCTCTGGGGCCTCACCCGCGCCGTGTGGTGGCCGGTGCGCCGCATGTACCGCGTGGCCGTGATCTGGCGCACGCCGTTCGGGTACCTGGTCACGGGCCTGCTGGCGATCGTCGCGGCCGTCGCCTTCGTCATCTTCGCCGTCCCGGCCGCCGTCGCGTACGGCGGCGCGGCGCTGTCCGGGCTCGGCCGGGACCGCGCGGAGCTCGAAGCCGACGCCGAGGCCGTCCGGCTCGGCCTCGGCGAGCCCCTGCTGGCCGTCATCGAGGAATTCATCACCTCCGGCGAGCAGGCCGAGCACCGCCGCGTGCTCCGTACGCCCCTGATCCTCCGCCGGGCCCGCCGCATCCACGTCCTCCTCGCCGAACGCGGAGAATGAGCGTGGCCTTCATCCGCCGGCGGAGACCGGCCGAGGAACCGGAGAGGCACCCGCCCCCCCCCCCGTGGGACCTGCTGCCGGGCGTGCACGCCGAA
>NZ_JAMXMX010000067.1 GCF_024055725.1 Actinoallomurus spadix
CGGCGCGGACGGCACGACGTTCGCGGGCCCCCCACCGGGCAGGCGCACCCCGAAGACATACTTCTGCGCGAGAGCCATGCCTGCGTCCCGGAGACTTCTCCGGTCCGAACGATCCAGCTCTCCGTAGTACCGAGACAGGTCGGCCAGGACTTCTTCCGCCCGAGGATGGTCGTGGGGGAAGTTCCTACGCCGGAGTTCCGCGAGCAGTTCCGACCGCAACGCCATCTCGGAAGCGGTGTCCAGCACCGGCACGCCCGAGACGCCGGCCGGCCCCGCCACCGGCCCGCCCGCGGAGACCGAGGAGGTACCGACGGCCGGCGGCGCCGAAGGCCCCCGCGTCGCCGAATCATTACTTCGTAGCGCCGCGAGGACTTCCGACCGCAGGTCCTGTTCCACAGCGGCGTAGGCACCAGGGTCCTCGGGCAGCGGGACGTACACCGCATCGTCGTCCTCGGCACCGGCCGGTACCAGGTACAGACCGGCCGGCCCTCTGAAGAGCGTGTACGGCACCGCATCGAACCGTTGCTCCGCGAGCATCCGGCCCAACTGCTCCTTGTTGCTGACGCGGCCGACTTCGGCCGTGTCCGCCCGCAGCACCACTCCCTCCGGCATATTGACGAAGTCGGCGCCGTCCGCACCGATCCGCACCCAGCCCTCCGGAGACAGCACCACGTCATTCGAGAACTCGAACCACCCGCCGGCGCTCACCCGGTAGCGGGGCGGGCGGGAACCCTCGCCGTCCGGGCCGGTCCGCACCCACTCGTCCGGAGACAGCACCACGTCATTCGAGGACTTGAACCACCCGCCGGCGCTCGCCAGATAGCGGAGTAGACGGGGATCCGATTCCTCTCGCGCGTGGACGAAGAAGCGATCGGCCTCTTTACCCTCGGCCGGCGAAGCCGGCACGGCACGAGCAGGCACGAACCACAGGCCGCCCTTACGCGGTCCCGTGACCAGCGCCTCCGATCCGATCGGACCGGAATCCCTGCCCGGCGCCCCACCACGAAGACCGCCCGGCGTCGCACCGAGGAGCAGTTCGCCGTCACCGGACGACGCCGTTACGTCGTACAGCAGGTGAGGCGGTGTCAGGTCGGCGAGCACTTCCCGGTCGCCGGTGCGCTCGCGCGGGCGGAACTCCTCGTCGATCCAGGCGTACAGGTCCGCCGCCTCACCGGCCAGCACCGCCCTGTGGAGAACGTCGCTGTGCCCCGCCCAGTCCGCTGCTCGCAGTGTGTCGAACAGCGGCTGCGACATGGCGATGCCGTAGGAGATCGCCGCCTGGAGGAACGACCGACGGTGATCCGCTTCGAAACCGAGTCGCCCGTACACCCGGAGTGCCCACTCGGTCAAGTTGGACGGCTGAGAGGCCACGTGGTAGCCGCGGGCGTCCCGCATCTCGGTCAGCCACGCGCCGGTCCGGTCGTCCCAGACGAACGGGGCGTCCCCCCACATCAGGGTCAGAGCCGCGGCGTGGTGGTCGACCGCTTTGTACATCGCGGTCATGACGTCGTGGAGCGTCCACTCCGAGTCCTCGCCGAGCAGCCGTTCCAGTTCCGCTCCCGAGTCCACGCCGAATCCGTCGGCGGCGGCGTCGGCTCCCATGCGGCGGGCGAGCGTGGCGTACAGGCGGCGTGCGGCGTCGCGAGCGGCGCGGAACACCGCCGGGTCCGAACCCAGCACCCACCCGAGAGCAACTTCGTACGTGGCGCGCGCCAAGGCCCACGAGGGAGAGGCGTAGACCTGCCCGAACCTGACCGGCAGTTCGGGAAGGTCGTCCGTGTCCTCCGGACGCACCAGACTTGCCGAGAACTGACCGGTGGTCTCGGGCCGGGCCTGCGGCGCGCTCGTCCACTGCGGCCAGTTCGGCGGCGGAGACGGCATCGGTGAAGGCTCTTCCGCCGCCGTCGTCTCGGACGGCATGGTCACCTCGTCCGCGTGCGCGAACCTGGAGGATCGGGCGAGCGCGGCGGCGAGTTCGGTCGCCGAGGGCTCCTGACCGGGCTGCTCGGCTGGGAACAGTTCCCCTGTCAGGCCGTCGTACCGCTCTCCGAGCACGTCACGGAGCAATCGATCAAGGTCGGCGTAGCGCTCGAGCGTGCCGCGCCTCGGACTGGCGCCTCCGAGCTCGGTCTCCAGCCGGAGCGCCGCCTCCTCGGCCGGCGCCTCCGCGGCCCGCAGCTCCTCCAGAACCCGCCTCGCGCGCCGGGCGTACCGGAGTTCCCGCATCGCCAGGGCGTGCTCGACGAGGTCCGTCGTGATCTTATCCCGTAGGTACGCGTCGCCCTGAGCCAGAGTGGGCTCGCCGTGGATTAGGGGATGCGAGTCGAGACGCGCCTCCGTGATCACCGCGACGGCCCGGTCCACCGGGAACGGCACGTAGCGGAACAGCCAGGAGGCCGGGGCTTTGTCGAATTCCTCCCACAGTGCCGCTCGAACGTCGTCCAATCGGCCCGTCAGGAAGAGGTTCCGCTCGTTACCGGGATCGACGCCGATGGCGGTGAGCCACTCACCAGCGGTTCGCAGCCCGAGGCCGGTCGCACCGTCCACGACCATCCACGCCGGACGGCGCTCCTCGTCATGGCCCCACACCACCGCGGCGATGTGGTATACCCAGGGAATTCGCACCGGGTCGAGGAAGTTCGGCATATCACCAGAGCGCAGGCCCAGCGCTCCGCTCCCATCGTCATGCGCTTGGACGACCACGATCTTGCCGGCGGGCGCGCCCTGCTGCAGGAGCCACAGCGCGGCCAGATGGGCCCGCAGGGCGCAGCCCTCCCAGACATGATCGCTCGGAATCGGGACGGCGCCGAACTCGGGATGCTGGAAGGTCAGCTCGCTCAGCAGCTCATACCACCGTTCGACCTGCGCGTACGACACCGGATCCGGCCGGGTCTCGGAGAAGAGGTTGTCGGCGCCGTGCACCGGCCAGATCTCGTTCCAGCGGTGCCAGGGAACGTCGCTGTGCTCCCGCCCCCATAGATCGTTCAAGTGCCGGTCGATGGACGCGCCATAGCGGGTCTGGTAGGCCTCCTGAACGGCCCACGCCTGGCGCAGGTCGCCGCCGAGGAGACGCAGCAGGGCGAAGGCGCCCTCCGCGTCCTCGTGCTCCACCAGCACCGTGTGCAGGTTCTCGACGAAGGCCTGGACTCGCGGCAGGGAGGCCGGTGACGTCTTCGGAGGGACCGCGATCGGACCGGGCGGCGGAGCTCCGAGAGTGAACTCCGAGACCAGGCCGGTCATCCGGAGAACGTCCTCGACCAGTGTCTCCGGCGCGCGTCCCTCCGCGACCGCGCCGTCCAGCGCCTCGGCCAGTGAGGTCCCACCGGTCCATTCCTGGAACGCCGCGTCCAGGGATTCGGCCGAACGACCGTCCGCGAGCGAACGGCGCAGGCGAAGTTGCGCCACCACCGCGGACTGGTCGACCGGGTCGCCGGTCAGCAGCGAGGCGAGGCGACCGGCGTACTCCTCCTCGGACGGGCCGGCGAGGGCGAGAGGCTCGGTCCCGGTCGGCT
>NZ_JAMXMX010000068.1 GCF_024055725.1 Actinoallomurus spadix
TGGTGGTTTGGTGGTGGCTGGGGGTTGGTTCTGTCCGTGTTTTGAGAACTGCATAGTGAACGCGAGCATCTTATTCTTTTGTAGTGTGTTCAAGTTTTTTAGGGCACACGGTGGATGCCTTGGCACCAGGAGCCGATGAAGGACGTGGGAGCCTGCGATATGCCCCGGGGAGTTGGCAACCGAGCGTTGATCCGGGGATTTCCGAATGGGGAAACCTAGCACCTGTCATGGGGTGTTGCCTCCGTCTGAATGTATAGGGCGGTTGGTGGTAACGCGGGGAAGTGAAACATCTCAGTACCCGCAGGAAGAGAAAACAATAGTGATTCCCTGAGTAGTGGTGAGCGAAAGGGGATGAGGCTAAACCATGCGCGTGTGATAGCCGGCGGGTGTTGCGTGTGTGGGGTTGTGGGAGCGCCCTTGCTTGGACCGCCGTCCAGGCGTGGAGTTATAAAACAGCAGGGTAGTCGAACGATCTGGGATGGTCGACCGTAGTCGGTGAGAGTCCGGTAGGCGAAATCTTGTTGTCTTCATTGGGTGTTTCCCGAGTAGCACGGGGCTCGTGGAATCTCGTGTGAATCTGCCAGGACCACCTGGTAAGCCTGAATACTCCCTGGTGACCGATAGCGGACTAGTACCGTGAGGGAAAGGTGAAAAGTGCCCCGGTGAGGGGTCGTGAAAGAGTACCTGAAACCGTGTGCCTACAAGCCGTCAGAGCTCCCGCATCAACTTGTTGGTGTGGTGTGATGGCGTGCCTTTTGAAGAATGAGCCTGCGAGTTATGGTGTGTGGCGAGGTTAACCCGTGTGGGGGAGCCGTAGCGAAAGCGAGTCTGAATAGGGCGTTTTTAGTCGCATGCTGTAGACCCGAAGCGGAGTGATCTACCCATGGGCAGGTTGAAGCGCGGGTAAGACCGTGTGGAGGACCGAACCCACCAGGGTTGAAAACCTGGGGGATGACCTGTGGGTAGGGGTGAAAGGCCAATCAAACTCCGTGATAGCTGGTTCTCCCCGAAATGCATTTAGGTGCAGCGTCGCGTGTTTCTTGCCGGAGGTAGAGCTACTGGATGGCCTAGGGGGCCTACAAGCTTACTGAAGTCAGCCAAACTCCGAATGCCGGTAAGTGAAGCGTGGCAGTGAGACTGCGGGCGATAAGGTTCGTAGTCGAGAGGGAAACAGCCCAGATCACCGGCTAAGGCCCCTAAGCGTGTGCTAAGTGGTAAAGGATGTGGAGTTGCCGTGACAACCAGGAGGTTGGCTTAGAAGCAGCCATCCTTGAAAGAGTGCGTAATAGCTCACTGGTCAAGTGATTCCGCGCCGACAATGTAGCGGGGCTCAAGCACATCGCCGAAGCCGTGGCACTGCAACGTTACCCAGGCGTTCCTTTGGGGCGTCCAGGGGTTGTGGTGGGTAGGGGAGCGCCGCGCCACCGGGGAAGCATCGGAGTGATCCAGGTGTGGAGGTGGCGCGGGTGAGAATGCAGGCATGAGTAGCGAATGAGGGGTGAGAAACCCCTCCGCCGGATGACCAAGGGTTCCTGGGGCAGGCTAATCCGCCCAGGGTAAGTCGGGACCTAAGGCGAGGCCGAGAGGCGTAGTCGATGGACAACGGGTTGATATTCCCGTACCCGCTGATACGCGCCCATGCTGAACCCACTGATACTAACATCGCGGACTTTGCTTTCGGCCTTCGGGCCGGCTGTTGAAGCGAGTGGTGGACCTGAGGTGGTAGTAGGTAAGTGATGGGGTGACGCAGGAGGGTAGCTCAGCCCAGGCGATGGTTGTTCCTGGGGTAAGCATGTAGGGCGTGTCATAGGTAAATCCGTGGCACATTGAGCCTGAGATGTGATGCCGAGCCGATTTAGGTGAAGTGAGTGATCCCATGCTGTCGAGAAAAGCCTCTAGCGAGTGTGTCGGCGGCCCGTACCCGAAACCGACTCAGGTGGTCAGGTAGAGAATACCAAGGCGCTCGGGTGAACTGTGGTTAAGGAACTCGGCAAATTGCCCCCGTAACTTTGGGAGAAGGGGGGCCCCTGCTGGTGACCAGGCTAGCTCTGTGAGCTGGTGGGGGTCGCAGATACCAGGGGGAAGCGACTGTTTACTAAAAACACAGGTCCGTGCGAAGTCGTAAGACGCTGTATACGGACTGACGCCTGCCCGGTGCCGGAACGTTAAGGGGACCGGTTAGCGCTTCGGCGCGAAGCTGAGAACCTAAGCGCCGGTAAACGGCGGTGGTAACTATAACCATCCTAAGGTAGCGAAATTCCTTGTCGGGTAAGTTCCGACCTGCACGAATGGCGTAACGACTTCCCCACTGTCTCAACCACAGGCCCGGTGAAATTGCACTACGAGTAAAGATGCTCGTTACGCGCAGCAGGACGGAAAGACCCCGGGACCTTCACTATAGCTTGGCATTGGCGTTTGGAGCGTCTTGTGTAGGATAGGTGGGAGACTGTGAAGCCATCACGCCAGTGGTGGTGGAGTCGTTGGTGAAATACCACTCTGGTCGTTTCGAGCGTCTAACCCGCGCCCGTGTATCCGGGTGGGGGACAGTGCCTGGTGGGTAGTTTAACTGGGGCGGTTGCCTCCCAAAGAGTAACGGAGGCGCCCAAAGGTTCCCTCAGCCTGGTTGGCAATCAGGTGTTGAGTGCAAGGGCACAAGGGAGCTTGACTGTGAGACAGACATGTCGAGCAGGTGCGAAAGCAGGGCCTAGTGATCCGGCACCGACGTGTGGAAGTGGTGTCGCTCAACGGCTAAAAGGTACCCCGGGGATAACAGGCTGATCTTGCCCAAGAGTCCATATCGACGGCAAGGTTTGGCACCTCGATGTCGGCTCGTCGCATCCTGGGGCTGGAGTAGGTCCCAAGGGTTGGGCTGTTCGCCCATTAAAGCGGCACGCGAGCTGGGTTTAGAACGTCGCGAGACAGTTCGGTCCCTATCCGCTGTGCGCGTAGGAGACTTGCGAGGGTCTGTCCCTAGTACGAGAGGACCGGGACGGACGAACCTCTGGTGTGCCAGTTGTACCGCCAGGTGCATGGCTGGTTGGCTACGTTCGGTCGGGATAACCGCTGAAAGCATCTAAGCGGGAAGCCTTCCTCCAGATGAGGTCTCCCAACCCTTTGTGGTTGTAAGGCCCCCAGCTAGACGACTGGGTTGATAGGCCGGAGATGGAAGCACCGTGAGGTGTGGAGTTGACCGGTACTAATAGGCCGAGTGGCTTGACACACACTCTTATTTGTTCGCGTTCACTATGCGGTTCCCGGGACACGGCCGGGAACACTGACCCCGAGACCGGTCTCATTGATCGTTTCGGTGGTTATGGCGAAGGGGAAACACCCGGTCCCATTCCGAACCCGGTAGTTAAGCCCTTCAGCGCCGATGGTACTGCACTGGAGACGGTGTGGGAGAGTAGGACGCCGCCGGACACTTACA
>NZ_JAMXMX010000069.1 GCF_024055725.1 Actinoallomurus spadix
GTTTGCGCCGTGAGGCGCTGTTGGTTCGAGTGGAGGTGAGAGACCTTCGCCTCTGGTCTGTCGCAGCAGGCCGGTGAAGCTGAGGGCAGCCTGATCCGGGTGGTGCCGGGGAGGGCGGGAGCAGCCCTGACAAAGCCGGGGCGTGTTAGAACCGCCAGATGACGCGGGCCCGGCGAGCGTGGCGAAAAGGAGTACGCGAGGAACCGGCGTCGTTACGTCCTTTCAACGAGACACCGGCTCGAACCTGGTGGATGCGGGCCGGACGCGGTGCGCACCCGTCCGTCGTTTGGCGGGCCGGGGAACTCCTTGGGGGGTATACAGAAGCCGCCCGGGAGGCCATGAGGAAGGTCTGCGGCGTACTCATGGCGATGCCGCTGGGACACAGTCGGGCTCCTCCTTCGCCAAGCGAACCACAGTGAACACGGGAACCGTTCCGGACCTGCCTGCCGCCGCGCTGCCGGTGTGGATGAGCGGGCTGAGCGCATCGACCGTTGATCGGTCCGGGACGGGGCGGAGCCGCCGTAGTAGTCCGGGGCCGGGAGAGCCGGTCACATGGCGAAGGGCGGCAGCGGTCATCGAGAAGATGAGGAGCTGCAATGCCGAAAGACGCGTCTTCGAACGAGGACGCTCCAGGCCAGGCCCAAGGGTCGTGGTCGCGGGTATCGGAGATGCAGGCCAAGCTTCACCGTTGGGCGGCGGCCGATCCCGGCCGCAGGTTCGACGATGTGTTCAACTTCGTGCATGACCCGGCGACGCTGATCGTGGCGTTCGACCGGGTTGCGGGCAATACCGGGGCACGCACTCCCGGCATCGATGGTCTGACCGTCGCCGCCGTGGAGGAGCAGATCGGCGTCCCCGGTTTCCTGAACGATCTGCGAACCAGCCTGAAAGATGGTTCGTTCCGGCCGCTGCCGGTGCGGGAACGTAAGATTCCCAAGCCGGGCGGGTCGGGCAAGGTCAGAAGCCTCGGGATTCCGACGGTTGCTGACCGGGTCGTGCAGGCGGCGCTGAAGCTGGTGCTGGAGCCGATCTTCGAGGCCGACTTCGAGCCGGTCTCCTACGGTTTCCGGCCCAGGCGGCGAGCCCAGGACGCGATCGCCGAGATTCACTATTTCGGCACCCGCGGCTACCGCTGGGTGCTGGATGCCGACATCGAGGCGTGCTTCGACTCGATCGACCACACCGCCCTGATGGACCGGGTGCGTCGCCGGGTCAAGGACAAACGCGTGCTGGCGCTGGTCAAGGCGTTCCTCAAAGCCGGGATTTTCACCGAACTCGGCGATCACAAGGACACCCATACCGGCACGCCGCAGGGCGGCATCTTGTCTCCGCTGCTGGCCAACATCGCCCTGTCGGTGCTCGATGAGCATCTGCACGGGCCGTGGAAGCCAGGCGGGGCGATGTCCACCGAAGGCCGACGCGCCTACCGCCGCCGCATCAAAGGGTTGCCGACGTGGCGGCTGGTCCGCTACGCCGACGACTTCGTCATCTTGGTCTGCGGCGACCAGGACGACACTCACGCGCTGCGCGAAGACATCACCGCCGTGATCGCCCCGATGGGCCTGCGCCTTTCACAGGCCAAGACCCGAGTGGTGCACATGGCCGATGGGTTCGACTTCCTGGGGTTCCGCATCCAGTGGCGCCGCAAGCGAGGAACGGACACGTGGCACGTCTACACCTTCATCGCCAACCGGCCCATCCGGTCGCTGAAGGCCAAAATCCGTGCCCTGACACACAGAACGTCGCAGCAGGACCTGGGATACGTGCTGAGCAGGCTCAACCGGCTCATGCGCGGCTGGGCCGGCTACTTCCAGCACGCCGTGGCCAAGCACACCCTCGACAATCTGGAGAACTTCGCGTGGTGGCGGGTGATCCGACTGATGAGGCAACGCTACCGCTGGAAATGGAAGGACGTCCGCCGACACCTCGTCACACCCACCGGGCGATGGCGCAGACCCTCGGCGGACGGGATCGAACTGTTCAATATCGCCTCGACCACCATCACGCGATACCGCTACCGGGCCAGCTCGATCCCCAACCCCTACCTGCACAACCACGCCTGACGACAGAGACCGTGGAGAGCCCGTTGCGTCGAGAGGCGCACGGCGGGTTCGGCGAGAGGTCCGGGGAAACGGACCGGGAGCAATCCCGGCACCGCGCCCCGGGCCTACTCAGCG
>NZ_JAMXMX010000006.1 GCF_024055725.1 Actinoallomurus spadix
GCTGCTGGCCATAACCGGGCTGCTGCTGACCGTAGCCCGGCTGCTGCTGGCCATAGCCCGGCTGCTGCTGACCGTACCCGGGCTGCTGCTGGCCCTGGCCGTACGGGTCGTAGGGGGTGCTCACGCTGTTACTCCTTCATTGAATGACGCCCGTCTGCCAAGCCGGGCTCGCTGTCGCCGTGACGAGATAGGGAATTCACCACTGCAGGAGCCCGAACCGGGCAAGCTGCCATAGCCAGGACAGGACAACCACGACCCCGAGCAGCGCCGCTCGGGCACGCGACTCGATCGCCCACCATCGGTGCCCGATCCCCAGGGGCGCCGTGGCCAGGCCGAGCGCCCCCGCGAGAGCGAAGGGGTTCGCGAGGACCGCTCTGACCGGATGGGCGGCTCCCAGCTCCATGAAGACGGTGGTACCGCCACAAAGAGGGCAGGGAACCCCGGTGAACCGCCGAAGCGGACACAGTATGCCGGGATCGTGGGCACGGTGCACGAGCGCCGCGAGTACGGCCGCGACGGCCATGCTCCCCGTGCGGATCGCCACACCCCGTACCCCGTCCCCTGCGGCGGCGGTGAAGGAGGCGAGCATCCGCGCCGGTGCGGTCGGCGCACCAGGGGTGACCCTCGTCCCCCGTGCGACGTCCAAACTCCGCCCTCCAACCCCGTGCCGTTGTACGCCTGTGCGACCTATATCGCAATAAGCCGGGCAACGGTCAAGTCAGATGCACCGACAGAGTTCAGAACGTGACCGCACGGAGACCTTCACGGCCGGTCGGCGACACCACCGGGCGACGTCCCCCTGGGGCCGCCCCGCCCGGACGCCACCCGCCCGGCAGGTGCCATCCACCCGAAGCCGGCCGCCCGACCGATGCCGCCCGCCAGGTGCCGCCTCGTGGCGTACGTCAGTGCTGGGCGGCACCCACGACGACCGGAGGCGTCGCGTCCACACCCTCCGCGACGACGTCCACCACGATGACCGTGATGTTGTCCGGCCCGCCGGCCTGGTTGGCCAGGTCGATGAGCGTCTGAACGACCGCTTCGGGCTCCGGCCGGCTCGTCAGGACCTGGTGCAGCGTCTCCGCGCCGACCGGGCCGCTCAAACCATCGGAGCACAGCAGGTAGCGGTCGCCCGGCAGCGCCTCGCGCAGGGACATGTCCGGCTTACGGTCCGGCTTGCCGTCGAGAACCCGGACGAGGCGGTTCGCCAGGTGGGGCGCCGCGCCGTCCTCGCCGGTGAGCATCTTCTCCAGCGTGTGGTCCTCGGTGATCTGGTAGAGGATGCTGTCCCGCAGCATGTACGCGCGGGAGTCCCCGATGTGCGCGAGGGCGAGCTGGGTGCCCGACCACAGCATCGCCGTGCAGGTGGTGCCCATCGACTGCAACGCGGGCTCCTGCTCGACCCGCTGCGCGATCGCCTGGTTGGCGGACAGCACGGCGTGTTCGAGAGTGTCCACCAGCGCGGGCTGCGGGACCTCGGCGTCGGTCGGTGCGAGGGTCTCGACGGCGAGAGAGCTTGCGATCTCCCCGCCGACGTGACCCCCCATCCCGTCGGCGACTGCGAGCAGCCATGGGCCCGCATACGCCGAGTCTTCGTTGTTCTCGCGGGTACGGCCGACGTCCGACCCCGCGGCGTAGCGAATGGCGACTCTCATGTGACTTCCGATGACGTCCTCGGCGATGCGGTTCACTCAGCCGACTACTGAGGTTCATCAAGATATTCGACCGGCGCGGCTTACGCCTCCTGGATCCCACGCGAATGCTCGCGAGTCACCGATCGGCGAGGCCGTGACGGACGGCGTACAGGGCCGCCTGGGTGCGATCCTGCAGCCCCAGCTTAAGCAGGATGTTCGAAACGTGCGTCTTGACGGTCTTCTCCGAAACGACCAGTGCGCGGGCGATCTCGCGGTTCGACCGGCCCCGGGCGATCTGGACGAGGACCTCGCGCTCGCGCTCGGTGAGCGCTCCCGCGCCCGGGTCCGCCTGCGCGGGCGCCAGCATCGCCTCGGCCGCCTCCGGCGCGAACAGCATGTGCCCGTCGTGGACGGCGCGGATCGCCTGCACCAGGGCGTGCGGGTCGACGTCCTTGTAGAGATACCCGGAGGCGCCGGCGCGTACGGCGGGCAGGACGTGCTCCCGCTCGCCGACGCTGGTGAGCACGATGACGCGGGACCCGACGCCGCGCGCGCGAAGCTCGCCCAGCGCGGTCGTGCCGTCGACGCCGGGCATTTTCAAATCGAGGAGGACGACGTCGGGCCGCAGTGCCTCCGCGCGGGAGACGGCCTCGGCACCGTCGGCCGCCTCGCCGACGACCTCGATGTCCTCCTGCACGCCGAGGAACGTGCGCAGGCCCTGACGCACGACGGGATGGTCGTCGACGATCAGCACGCGGATCATGCCGGCACCTCCAGGCGTACGACCGTGC
Source organism: Actinoallomurus spadix (assembly GCF_024055725.1). Taxonomy (GTDB): domain Bacteria; phylum Actinomycetota; class Actinomycetes; order Streptosporangiales; family Streptosporangiaceae; genus Actinoallomurus; species Actinoallomurus spadix. The sequence goes on from NZ_JAMXMX010000006.1 coordinate 2,423, forward strand.
CGGCCGCGGACGAGTCGATGGTCAGGCGCCCGCCGATCGACTCGGCGCGTTCGCGCATGGACGCCAGCCCGAGGCCGTCGCGCGAACCGGCTCCGACGTCGAAGCCGGTCCCGTCGTCGCGGATCTCCAGCAGTCCGGCCGTGAGCCGCACCGTCACCTCCAAGGGATCACCGTGGCGGAGGGCGTTGTAGAGGGCCTCCTGGGCGACGCGGTACGCCACCGCCTCGACCTCGCCGGAGAAGGCGACGTCGTCGCCCTCGAACCGCACCCGCGGCCGACGGCCGCGCCCCGAGCCCCAGGCGCGGTCCAGGACCCGCACGTGCTTGCGCAGCGACTCCGCGAGCCCATCGCCCTCCAGCTCCGCGGGGCGCAGCTCGAAGATGACCTCGCGCAGCTCCGCGAGGGCCTCCTTGGCGAGCGTCTGGACGCGTTCGAGCTCGGCACGGGGGTCCGCCGCGGACAGGGCCGCAGCGGCGGTCAAGCGGAGGGAGAACAGCTTCTGCGCCACCGCGTCGTGCAGCTCGCGCGCCAGCCGGGCACGCTCCTCGATCACCGTGAGCTCGCGATTCCGCTCGTACAGCCGCGCGTTGGTCATCGCGATCGCGGCGTGCGCGGCGAAGAGGGTGAGCAGCTCCTCGTCGGCGGCCGTGAACCCGCCCGGGGTGCGCCGATTGGCGAGGAAGATGATGCCGAGCGTCTCGGTCCCGTCCTTGATGGGGACGCCGAGGAAGTCCTTGAGGACCGGGTGCGCCGCCGGCCAGCCTTCGAACTCCGGGGCCCGGCGCACGTCCGGCAGCCGCTGGACGCGGTCGTCGTGGAGCATCAGCGCGAGCAGCCCGTGCTGCCGGGGCAGCGGGCCGATCCGCCGCCACTCCTCATCCGAGACGCCCTCGACGACGAACTCGGCGAACGACCCCTCGTCGTCGGGTACGCCGAGCGCGGCGTAGCGGGCGTCGAGGAGCTGCGCGGCGGCCCGGACGATCACCTGCAGGACCTCGTGCACGGACAGGTGCCGCGTGACCGCGAGCACCGCCGTGCTGACGGCGTGCAGCGTCGCGTCCCGATCGGTGTCCACGGCTCACGACCGTACCGCCGCGGGCTCCCGCCGCCGCAGGCCCCGGCTCCGGAACCCGGTCCCCTCCGGTGCCACCGCGGGTTCCCGCCCGGGCTGGGCCGGGCGGGAACCGCGCGGGAGGCCGTCAGGTGCCGGACTGCAGCCGGAGGAGCGTGACGAGGATTCCGAGCACCGCGGAGACCACGCCGCCGATCCAGGCCACCTTGGCGAGGGTGTCCGGCCGGCCCTGGGCGCGGAACTGATTCTGAGCGACGAGGCCGAGCACGATTCCCGCGAGGGGGCAGAAGAACCAGCAGATGATGCCGATGATCGACAGCACCTGCGGGGTGCTCGTCCGCGGCTGCGCCGGCTCCCCGTAGCCGCCGCCGTACCCGGGCGGCGGGGGTGGTGCGGACGGCGGGCCGTCACCGTAACCGGGCGGCGGGGGCGGGGCGGACGGCGGGCCGTCGTCGTGACCACCGGGTGGGCCCTCTGGCGGATGTACCACGGTTCCTCCCTGTCAGATGATGCCGAAGCGGGCGAGCTGCCAGATCTCGGAAGCGATCAACGGCGCGACGATGACCACGATCGGGACGACCTGCCGCGTCCTGCGGGACGATCTCCGCCAGAGCGCGCCCATCCGGGACCGCCGCGCGAGCGGGGCCACCAGGAACCCCGCGCACACCGCGACCGCCAGCGGAGACGCGTGCACGGCGCCGAGGAGATCGGCGTGCCCGAGATGGACGGCCGCCGTCGTGAACCCGCACAGCGGGCAGGGGACGCCGGTGTACTGACGCAGGACGCACAGGGTCGGCGGGCGCGGGACGCGCAGCGCGGCCAGGCCGGCGACGACGGCGACGAGCAGCGCCGCCCGGGCGGGCACTCCCCACGGCCGTCCGATCGCCATCCGCCCGTACCTCACAGGTCAGGTTGTTCCCGGAGGACCTACGACCATCCGCCGGGCCGATCCCGGTCCCTTGGCCGATGTCGGTCACACGGTCGCTGCCTAGTGTCGAGGCCATGAAGGCACTGATCACCGGGGCGTCCCGTGGGCTCGGCCTGGCGCTGGCCCGCGCGCTCGCCCAGGACGGCTGGACCCTGATCCTCGACGCCCGGGGAGCGGCCGACCTGGACAGGGCCGCCGCCGGCCTCACCGCCGCGGGCGCGGACGTCACCGCCGTCCCCGGCGACATCGCCGACCCGGCCCACCGGGCGGCGCTCGTACGAGCGTCGGACGGGCTCGACCTCCTCGTCAACAACGCGAGCACGCTCGGCGCGACGCCGCTGCCGCGCCTGGCCGACCACCCGCTGCCGGAGCTGGAACGCGCGTTGGCGGTCAACGTGCTCGGGCCGCTCGCGCTCACCCAGGGCGTCCTGCCGTCCCTCCGGGCCCGCCGGGGCGCGATCGTCAACGTCAGTTCCGACGCCGCCCGCGAGGCCTATGAGGGCTGGGGCGGATACGGCGCGACGAAGGCCGCCCTCGACCAGCTGTCCAACGTCCTGGCCGCAGAGGAGCCCGAGATCGCCGTATGGTCGGTCGACCCCGGCGAGATGCGCACGCGGATGCTCGCCGACGCCGGCGAGGACGCCGACGCGGCGCCTCTCCCCGAGGACGTCGCCGTCCCCGCCCTGCGCAGGCTGATCACCGAGCGCCTCCCGAGCGGCCGGTACACGGCAGGCGCCCTGTGAGCGCACCGGCCGAGACGGCGGACACGGCCGCCCCCGCGCCGCGGACCGGGCTGCTGACCGGCCCGTACCGCACGACCACGATCGGCATCCTGCTCGTCATCACGCTCCTGGCCTTCGAGCAGATGGCCGTCGGCACGACCATGCCGGTCGCGGCACGCGAACTGGGCGGTCTGTCGATGTACGCCTGGGGGTTCACCGCGGTGTTCATCAGCGGGCTGGTCGGCAACGTCCTGGCGGGCGGCTGGGCGGACGCGCGCGGTCCCGCCCTGCCGCTCGTGGCCGGGCTGGTGATCTTCGTGGCCGGGCTGGTCGTCGTGGGCACCGCCCCGGGGATGGCCTGGTTCGTCGCGGGCCGGGCCGTCCAGGGCCTCGGCTCCGGCCTGGCGGTCGTCCCGCTGTACGTGATCGTGGCGGGCGTCTACCCGGAGCCGGCCCGGCCGAGGGTGTTCGCCGCGATGTCGGCCGCCTGGGTCGTGCCGTCCCTGGTCGGCCCGTCCGTCGGCGGCCTCGTCGCCCAGCACCTCGGCTGGCGCTGGGTCTTCCTCGGCCTGATCCCCCTGGTGCTGCCCGCCGCCGCCATGCTCACCCCGGCGCTGCGCGGCTCCCGGACGCATGGCGCCCTCCCCCGCGGCCGTACCCTCGCCGCCGTCGCGCTGGCCGTCGGCGCCGCCGTCCTGCTGTGGGGCATCGACCACCGCTCGCCGCTCGGGCTGCCCGGCCTGGCCGGCCTCGCGTACGGCCTGCGGGTGCTGCTGCCGCGCGGCACGCTCCGCCTCGGCCGAGGGCTGCCGACCGCGATCGCCATGCGCGGCCTGCTGATGGGCACGATGGCCGGCACGGAGGCGTTCATCCCGCTCGCGTTGATCACCCGGCACGGCTTCAGCCCCACGGCCGCCGGAGTCGTGCTCACCGTCGGAGCCCTCGGCTGGAGCAGCGGATCCTGGCTCCAGGGCCGGTTCACCGGCATCTCACGGGTGCGGTTCGCGGTGCTGGGCCCGGCCCTCCTGACCGCCGGGGTCGCCGGGATCGCCGTCGCCCTGTACACCTCCGGCTGGGCCGCCGTCCCCGCCTGGATCGTCGCCGGGCTCGGGGTGGGCATGGCCTTCCCGACCCTCAGCGTCACGGTGCTCGCCCTGTCCGCGCCGGACGAGCAGGGCGCCAACTCCTCGGCCCTGCAGATCTCCGACACCCTCGGCTCGTCGCTCGGCGTCGGCGTGGCCGGCGCGCTCGTCAACGCGGCGGGCCTGGGCGCCGGCCTCGCCTGGACCCTCGCCATCGCCCTCGTCGCGGCCGCGGCCGCGCACCGTGTGGAGGCCTCCCGTGCTTGACTTCACCCTTCCCGCCGCCCTGGAGGCGCACGAACCCCCGTCCCGCCGCGACGACGTCCGCCTGCTCGCGGCCACGCGGACCGGCGTGACGCACCACGCGTTCACCGACCTGCCGGACCTGCTCCGGCCCGGCGACCTGCTCGTCGTGAACACCTCCGCCACCCTGCCCGCCGCCGTACGCCTCGACCGCCTGGCCGTCCACTTCTCCGGTCCGGTGCCGTCGGACCCCGGCTGCTGGCTCGTCGAGTTGCGGCGGCGGACCGGGCGGGCGTCGGAGCCGTACGCGGGCGGATGCCCCGGCGAATGGTTCCCCCTGCCCGGCGGCGCGACACTGACCCTCGTCGACCGGTACACGCCCCGGCTCTGGCGGGCGCGCCTCGACACCGACGTCGAGCCGTACCTGCGGCGCCACGGCGTGCCGATCCGGTACGGATACGTCCGCCACGACCAGCCCGCGGCGGCGTACCAGACCGTCTTCGCGGAGGCGGTGGCCCGCGAAGACGGTCCCGGCAGCGCCGAGATGCCCAGCGCCGGGCGTCCCTTCACGGCCGACCTCGTGACCCGGCTCGTCGCGCGCGGCGTCCTCCTCGCGCCGCTGACCCTGCACACGGGGGTGGCGTCGCCGGAGAAGGACGAGCCGCCCTACCCGGAGCGGTACGAGATCCCGGCCACCACGGCCGCGCTCCTCAACCATGTGAGATGGGAGGGCGGCCGGGTGATCGCCGTGGGGACGACCGTCGTACGCGCGCTGGAGAGCGCCGTCACCCGCGAGGGCCTCGTCCGGCCCTCGAACGGCTGGACCTCCCACGTGGTCACCCCGGAGGAGGGCGTGCGGGTGGTGGACGGGCTGCTCACCGGACTCCACGAGCCGCGCTCCTCACACCTGCGGCTGCTGACCGCGATCGCCGGGGAGGACCTGCTCGAACGCGTCTACACCGAGGCCCTGGCGGGCGGCTACCGCTGGCACGAGTTCGGCGACGTGAACCTGCTGCTGCCGTGACGGCACGCTCCCGTCATGGCGCGGACGGCCGAGGTGTCGGTCAGTAGGGGAACGGTCGCGCAGCGTCCGTAGGTGACCTTCGCGGGCGGCGCAGTCGCCGCCGCAGCCGGTCGAGCCGCTCCCGGTCGGCCACGTCGCGCTCGTCTCGCCCGGCTCGACGCTCGAGAATCCTCTCGACCCACACCCCGAGCGGCATCTCGGGCGGTTTCTGCCAGTACTCCGGCCGGCGGGCGAGGAGACGCTCTTCGGCCGCGTACGCCGCGTCGGCGTCCGGCCGCCCCTTGGCGGCGAGCAGATCACGCCGGGCGCGACGCCGGTTCACGCGGTTGGCCCGCCGTTTCCTGGCGGGGACCCACCGGCGCGCGGGCTTGAAACTGTAGCCGCTGCTGCCACGCCGGTCCTTGGCATAGCTCAGCCGTTTCTTCTCCTGTGGCGTGCGCCGCGACACCACCGCACTCCATTTCCCCGGGCTGCCGATCCCAGGAGAATAGGAGTCCGGATAGAGGGCGTCGACCGGATTTCGCGGCGATGGTCCAACGGGTGAAGAACCCTCCCGGGCACGAGAACCGGTCCGGAGTCGACCACACCCGCCTGGAGCGGCTCACTCCAGCTGTTTCCAGCCCTGGCGTTCGCCGCCGATCTGTAGCGCGACGCACAGACCGACGAGCACCGCGAAGGTCAACACGTTCTCCCGCACGAGGTGACCGACGATGGCCCGGCTGAAGCCGAGATCCGCCGCGCAGAGCAGTGCATACCCGTAGAAACCCCACTTCTTCCACCGACACAGCGCGAGGAGACACACGACACCAATGACGTCGGATGCCATCGCCGCGAGACATATCCACTGGGCATGAAGCGGGATCCGCCCGGCGTTCCACAGCAGCACCACGACGTCATAGGCCAACCCGACGATGCTGAAAGTCAGCAACGTCCCCAGGTACACCACGAGAAATCCATGAGGAGGTTTCTGCGGATTCACCCACGAATGGTCCCACGGCACTGCGCGGACTCCCGGGGCACGGGAACCGGTCCGGACGGCGAAGGCTCGCGGAACGGCCGGTGTCCGGATGGTGGACCGCCGAGCGGGGCACGATGAGCGCCAAGTACCGTGGTGAACAGCATGGATGCCAAGACGCGCACGCTGCTGATCACGCTGACCGGCCGTGACCGCCCCGGAGTCACGTCCCGCCTGTTCAGCGCACTCGCCGCCTTCCCCGTCACCGTCGCCGACGTCGAGCAGGTCGTGATCCGCGGCCGTCTCGTGCTCGGCGTGCTCGTCTCGTACGGTCCCGACACCGACATCGGCCGGGTCTGGGCCGCCGCCGAGAAGATCGCCGCCGACCTGGGCATGGAGATCGAGCTGGCCACCGGCACCGGGACCGGCGACCCGCGCCGCCGCCGGGGCCGGCTGCACGTCACGATCCTCGGCACTCCGCTGACCCCCGCCGCGATGGCCGGGATGGCGGGGCGCGTGGCGGCGCACGGCGCCAACATCGACCGCATCGAGCGGCTCGCCCACCACCCGGTGACCTGCATCGAGATGCACGTCTCCGGCGCCGACCCCGACGGCCTGCGCGCCGCGCTCGCCGCCGAGGCGGCCGAGCAGCACGTCGACGTCGCGGTCCAGCGCGGCGGCCTCGCCCGGCGGGCGAAGCGGCTCATCGTGATGGACGTCGACTCGACCCTCATCCAGGGCGAGGTCATCGAGTTCATCGCCGCGCACGCCGGCCTGGAGGCCAAGGTCGCCGAGATCACCGAGGCCGCGATGCGCGGTGAGCTCGACTTCGAGGGCGCGCTGCGGGAGCGCGTCGCGATGCTCGCCGGGCTCGACGCGAGCGTCCTGGCGCAGGTGCGCGACCGCATCGAGTTCTCCCCGGGCGTCCGCACCCTCGTGCGGACGCTGAAGCGCCTCGACTACAAGTTCGCCATCGTCAGCGGCGGGTTCACGCAGATCACCGACGCGCTCGCCGCGGACCTCGGCATCGACTACACCGCCGCGAACGTCCTCGAGGTCGAGAACGGCCGGCTCACCGGCAACCTCGTCGGGCCCATCGTCGACCGGGCCGGCAAGGCGGAGGCCCTGCGCCGGTTCGCGGCCGCCGCCGGTGTGCCGATCAGCCAGACCGTCGCGATCGGGGACGGCGCGAACGACCTCGACATGCTCGCCGCCGCCGGGCTCGGCATCGCCTACAACGCCAAGCCCGTCGTCCGTGAGGCCGCCGACACGGCCCTCAACGTGCCGTACATGGACAGCATCGCCTTCCTGCTGGGCATCTCCCGTGACGAGATCGACGCCGCCGACGCGGAAGACGCCGGCCTGCTCTGACGCCCCGGTTCGGCGGTGAGCCGGCGGTCACGGCGCCGCGTCGCCCGGCGCGTCGCTCAGGACGGCGCGGCGGAGGCGTTCGGCGTCGGACGCGAGGCCGCGCAGCGCGTGCCGGGCGGCCGCGACCTGGACCAGTGAGCGCCGCAGCGTCGTGACCGCGTCCGTGCCCACGCCGTCGTCCAGTTCGGCGCGGCGGCGGCGCGTCAACGTCGCCAGGTGCCGGTCGAACTCCTCCAAGAGGTCGTCCAGCCGCAGCTCGGCGGCCTCGCCGTCGGGAGACAGCAGGGCGTCCGCGCTCTCATCGAGCTGGTCGGCGACCCGTTCGAGGATGGCGGGCAGCGGGCCGGCGTCCGTCCGGTCCTCCCACAGCACGCCGACGGCCTGCACGTCGTCGCGCAGCCGCCGCGCGATCGACGTGGCGTCGAGCAGCCGCCGTACGAGGTCCTCCGGGGGCGCCGGTTCCTGCCCGAGCCGGGTCGCCGACTCCTCGACGTCGGCGGCCGCCGCGGCGGCGTCCTCCATGCGCTTGCGGACCGACGCGCCGGCCTTGCCGTCGAAACGCGCCGCGACCGCCCGCGCCAGCCCGGCGTGCGTCCGCATCATGCGGGCCAGCCGCCCGGGCAGGAGGCCGATCGTGCCGGCCGGCCACAGCACCCGGGCCGCGGCCAGCGCGAACAGGCCGCCGACGACGGTGAGCCCGATCCGCCACGCGGCGGCGGGCCAGCTCAGCGGGGCGGAGTAGTCGATCAACAGCATGATCATCGGAGTGGCGATGGCCATCCAGTGGCCGTGGTTGACCGGCCGCACCGTGAACCCCAGGGCCGCTCCGGCGAAGACGAGAACGATCAGCGTGGCCTGGTGGGGTACGAGCGCGAGCGCCAGCGCGGCGACGATCGCGCCGATCGCCGTGCCGCCGATCCGTTTGACGACCCGCGACACCGTGTCGCCGTACGAGTCGCGCAGGCTGGCGACGACGGTGATGGTCAGCCAGTGGCCGTGCGTCAGGTGCAGCCCGGTGGTGAGGGCCATGGCGACGGCGATCGCCACGCCCATGCGGGTCGAGTACCGGAAGCCGGGCGACCGCGTGCGGACGCCCTCGACGAAGCGGCTCCAGCCGCCCGTCGGGCGTTCGGGGAGGCGTGGCGAGTCGATCCCGATCTTCAGTCCGGGAGCGATGATCTCCCGGGCGCCGTCGACCGTCGCGGCCATCCGGGAGACCGACTGCCGGACCTGCACGATGAGCGCCGTCCGTACCAGGTCGTCCGCGAGCCACGCCTGCCGGACCTCCTCGCTGACCCGGGCGAACCGGTGGAGGGCGACCGGCTGGTCGGCGCCCAGCGGGGTGCCGCCGCCCGCCTCGATGCCGCCGGCGACCAGCCGCAGCCGGGCCGCCAGCGCGGCGACGGCGACCCGTCGTTCGCGCTCCCACTCCTCGGGCGGTGACGCCTGCCTCACCGCGTCGAGGAGCGTCCGCAGCGCCACGGCCTCGTCCATGACCCGGGCGAACGCCTCGATCAGCCGCCTCGGACGCTGCTCGTCGTCCCGGCCGCCCGACAGGTACAGCCCGTACGTCGCCCGGGCCTTCCTGATGTCGTCGTACGCCTGGCGCCGCCGCCGCTCCCACTCGCCGGCCCGCGGCTCGGGCTCGGCCAGGAGGTCCAGCGCGGAGGCCACGGATCCGCCCGCGTCCGCGAGTGCCGTCCGCAACGGCTGCAGGCGCCGGGTGAGCAGCGGGACGACCATGAGCAGGGAGACGTACAGCCCGCCGAGCATCTCCAGGAAGCCGTCGAACAGCACCGGGCTGCCCGCCGGCCGGACCGTCGCGGCGATCATGCACAGGGTCGCGGTCACGCCCAGCCACGGGACGGCCGCCGCCACCGCCGCGACGAGGGGCACGACGGCCACCGCGAGCGTGGGACGGCCGGCCAGCAGGCCGCCGAGCACGGAGAAGCCCGTCACGACCAGGACCGCCGCGAGCAGCGCCCGGGCGCGGGCGCCGTACGGGCCCTGGGGCGTGGTGTTGACCACGAAGAAGGCGCCGAGGGCCGCCACTCCGCCCTGGGCCGGATGCCCGGTCACCGTGCCGATCACCAGAGGGGTGGCGATGCCGATGGACGCCACCACGCCGTACATCGGCGACGCGCGCCCCTCGGACTCCGCGTACGTCTCCCGCAGCCAGGCAAGCGACGACCGCAAAATGTGCCCCTTCGTCCGGAACGTCCCCGCAATAAGCGTACGAAAGGCCCGCTGATCGGGATCACGACGAGAGGAGACGCGGCGGCCGGACCGGGCGGACCGCCCGGTGGGCGTCAGCGGGCGCGCGGAGTCCAGTACGAGGCGAGGCGCCCGGCGCCCGGCCACAGATCGGACCACTCTCCATCGAACTCGATGACCGCCGTGGCCGCCGTGGGGAACCCCTCGTCCCCGGCGCCCCCGAGATCGAGCACCAGCCGGTGCATCGAGGGGTTGTGGCCGACGAGGAGGAGCGTCCCCGGCTCGTCCGGCCGGGCGCGCAGGAGGTCGAGGATCGCCTCCGGGTCGTTGTCGTACACCCGGTCGTCGAACTCGACGGTCGCGCCGAACCGGAGCTCCTCGAGGGTCTGCCGGGTGCGCAGGGCGGGCGAGCAGATCACGTGGTCCGGAACACGGCCGACCGCGCGCAGCTCGTCGCCGGCCGCCCGCGCGTCACTCCGGCCGCGGGCGGCGAGCGGGCGCTCGAAGTCCGGCGTGCCCAGGGGCGACTCGGCCTTGGCGTGCCGCAGCACGATCAGCGCGGGCATCAGACGCGGTGGTGCGGCGAGAAGAGCACGGCGATCAGCATGATCGCCAGAACGATCGCGAACATCACGCCGACGAGGATCGCGAAACCCTTCGCACCGGACGGCTGGGACTTCTGCATGCCTCCAGTCTGCCGCCTCCCCGCAGTGCCCGGAACGCGGAGAGGGCCGGACGGTGATCCGTCCGGCCCCCTCTGCCTTCCTCACAGGGTGGCTGTCGCGATCAGGACGCCTTGGCCGCCGCGGCCTCCTCGTCGTCCGTGGGCTCCGGGCCGCCCGGCGCCTTCGCGCCGCTCTCGACGGCCGGCTCGGTCTCCCCGCCGATGGAGGAGGCCCGCCGCTTCGAGACGACGATCGCGCCGACGATGACGCCGACCGCGATGACCGTGACGATGATCCGCAGGGCGGTGTTCGCGGCGTACGTCACGACGGCCTGCGCGATCAGCAGCGACACGAGGTTCATCACCTTGATCAGCGGGTTGATCGCCGGGCCCGCGGTGTCCTTGAACGGGTCGCCGACCGTGTCACCGATGACCGTGGCCGCGTGCGCCTCCGAGCCCTTGCCGCCGAGGTTGCCCTCTTCGACGAGCTTCTTGGCGTTGTCCCAGGCGCCACCGGAGTTGGCCAGGAACACCGCCATCAACGCGCCGGCCGCGATCGCGCCCGCGAGGAACGCGCCGAGCGGCGCGTACCCGAGCGCGAACCCGACGGCGATCGGCGTCATGATCGCCAGCAGGCCGGGCGTGGCGAGCTCGCGCTGCGCGTCGGCGGTGCAGATGCTGACCACCCGGTCGTAGTCGGGCTTCTCGGTGTAGTCCATGATCCCGGGCTTGGTGCGGAACTGCTCGCGCACCTCGACCACGACGCGACCGGCCGCGCGGCCGACCGCCATGATCGCCAGACCGGAGAACAGGAACACCACCGAGGCACCGATGATCAGGCCGATGAGGACGTTCGGGTTGTCGACGCCCAGGTTGAAGGTCTGGAACGTCGGGCCGAGCGCCTTCTTGACGCTGTCGCTCGCACCGGTCAGCTCGTTGACCACCGTCGTGCGGAACGAGCCGAACAGCGCGGTCGCCGCGAGCACGGCGGTGGCGATCGCGATGCCCTTGGTGATCGCCTTCGTCGTGTTGCCGACCGCGTCGAGGCTCTCCAGCACGCCGGCCGCCTCGCCCTCGACGTCGCCGGACATCTCGGCGATGCCCTGCGCGTTGTCGGACACCGGGCCGAAGGTGTCCATCGAGACGATCACGCCGACCGTCGTCAGCAGGCCCGTGCCGGCCAGCGCCACCGCGAACAGCGCGATGGTCGTGTTGCTGAAGCCGAGCAGGAACGCGGCGTACACGGCGGCGGCGATCACCAGCGCGGTGTAGACGGCCGACTCCAGGCCGAGCGAGATGCCCGACAGGATGACGGTCGCCGGGCCCGTACGGGCGCTCTCGGTGGTCTCCCTGACCGGGCGGCGGTTCGTCTCGGTGAAGTAGCCGGTGAGCAACTGGATCGCGCTGGCGAGCACGATGCCGACCAGCACGGCGCCGAGCGCGACCCACCGCGGGTCGACGTCGGCCAGGTGCGAGTCGCCGCGGATGGAGTCGCTGGCCCCGTGCAGCTTGGCGAACGAGTCGGGCAGGTACAGGAACGTCGCCACGGCGACGGCGATCGCGGAGATGATCGCCGAGATGAAGAAGCCGCGGTTGATCGCGCTCATGCCCGACCGGTCCTTGGCGCGCGGCGCGACCGCGAAGATGCCGATCACCGCGGTGATCACGCCGATCATCGGCACGATCAGCGGGAAGACCAGGCCCTCGGTGCCGAACGCCACCCGGCCCAGGATGAGGCTGGCCACGAGCGTCACGGCGTACGACTCGAACAGGTCGGCGGCCATGCCGGCGCAGTCACCGACGTTGTCGCCGACGTTGTCGGCGATCGTCGCCGCGTTGCGCGGGTCGTCCTCCGGGATGCCCTGCTCGACCTTGCCGACCAGGTCCGCGCCGACGTCGGCCGCCTTGGTGAAGATGCCGCCGCCGACCCGCATGAACATGGCGAGCAGCGCGGCGCCGAATCCGAAGCCCTCGAGCACGCCCGGGGCCTTGCCCTTGTAGGCGAACACGACGACGGCGGCACCCAGCAGGCCCAGGCCGACGGTGAACATTCCGGCGACGCCGCCGGTGCGGAAGGCGATCCGCATCGCGAGCTTCTCGCCGCTCTCGCGCGCCGCCGCCGCGACCCGGACATTGCCCCGCACGGCGAGCCACATGCCGGTGAAGCCGGTGATGCCGGAGAACAACGCGCCGACGACGAAGAATACCGATCTGCCGATCTTCACCCCGGTCGACTCCGCCGGAAGCAGGAGCAGCAGAAACGGAATGATGACCACGAAGATGCCGACCGTACGGAACTGGCGTTTGAGGTACGCGAGTGCGCCCTCTTGCACCGCCGTTGCGATGTTCTGCATCTTCTCGGTGCCCTGGCTCGCGGCGAGTACCTCGCGGACCAAGACGCCTGCGACGGCCAGTGCCAACAAGGCGATCACGCCGACAACGACCACCAGACTCAGGTCGCTGCCGCCGAGACTCACCTCCGCACCGGCCTGGGCGGGCGGGTGAAGCCCAGACATGCATCCTCCTCGACAGCCGCGTTCGATCCGGTCGCCCCCGGGGGTGACCGGCCACCGCCACGCGTCGGGCGGGGCAATGGTGCCGGGAGTCTACGCAGGCGTAGCCGGAATTAGAAGCCTGCTCGGTTGCTTAACGATAATGCGACCGAGACGTGACACTCGCTGCACCAGGAATTAATACTACGCGGCTAGGCAGGCACATCTTCGCTGGTCAAAGCGGACTTACGCGGCGACCTACTTCTTGACCAAAGAGTCGCACATAAGCGGCGTATGCATGATTAGGGTGGCGAAAACTGGGAAAAGTGTACTGCCCGTATAAAGCAGCACCCCCCGGGGATCGCATGCGCGATCCCCGGGGGGTGGAAACCTCGGGCCGATCAGTCCTTCTTGACCGGCCAGCTCATGGTGATCTCGACTCCGGACGGCGTCGAAGCGATGTCCACGTCGTCGGCCAGCCCCGCGATGACGGCGAACCCCAGATTGAGGTCGCCGTTCAACTCCGTGAGGTCGACCGGCTCCGTGCCGCCGCTCCGCGTCGGGTCGTCGTCGGGCACGCGGTCGGTGACCACGACCACGAATCGATCTCCGCCGTCCCGCAGTTCGACCCGGACGGGCTCTTCCGGGCACTGCTTCCGATGGGCCTCCACCGCACGGGAGCAGGCCTCACCGACCGCCAACCGCACCTCGTCGAGCAACGTCTCTTCGACCCCGCCCCGCCGGGCGACGGCGGTCGCGATCAACCGGGCGGTGCGAACGTGGGCCGGGAGGGGACTGAATGCGAGCTCGACGGTGGCTGTCTCGGGCGCCATCCCGGCCCTACTTCTGCTTCTGACGGTGCTCTCGCGCGTCGTCGACCGAGTCGAAGATGCCGAAGACCTTGGTCAGACCGGTGATCCGGAAGATCTTCAGGATGCGCTCCTGCGTGCAGACGAGCTCGAGCGAGCCGTCATGCGCCCGAACCCGCTTGAGCCCGCCGACCAGAACCCCGAGGCCGGTGGAGTCGAGGAACTCGACCTTCTCCATGTCGACGAGCAGGTGGTACTTGCCCTTGTTCACCAGGTCGATGAGCTTCTCGCGGAGTTTCGGCGCGGTGTAGACGTCGATCTCTCCCTCCACGTTGATGACGGTGAGGTCATCGTCGGTGGTGTAGTCGTTCACCTTCAGGTCCACAGATCCTCCTGCGCCGTCCGCGTATGGAAGTCGGGGCCATGGAACCCCGCCGTGATTCAACCACGCTCCGCCATCGTGTCTACACGAAATCACCACAGAGGGCGACCCCGCCCAGCGTGGCGTACGCCTCGTGCGAGCAGGGGGTAGCACGGATGGCGGCCCAAGCGTTCTGCCCAGGATGCCAGACTGGAAACCTCCGCATGGCGAACCACTTTCAACCGAGAGGGTGACGCAGGCCATAGAGACGGACTCCGCCTTCCCCTCCGACCACGGCGCCCCATCGGCCGCCGACGGCCGTACCCGCTCGCACGGGCGCGCCCCGCTGATCCTGCGCCGGCTGCTCGACGATCCACGGCGCCGCGGCCGGATCACCCACGTGCAGAGCGTTCCCGCAGGCGACGGCCGTACGGCCGACTGGCCCGACTGGACGCCGCCGCTCCTGGTCGACCGGCTGCGCCTGGCCGGGGTCGACCGCCCCTGGGAACACCAGGTCAAGGCGGCCGAGCTCGCCCACGAGGGCAGGTCTGTGATCATCGCCACGGGTACCGCCTCGGGCAAGTCGCTGGCGTACCTCCTGCCCGCCCTCCGCGCCGTGTTCGACGGCGGCTCGGTGCTCTACCTCGCGCCCACCAAGGCCCTGGCCGCCGACCAGCTCCGCTCGCTGCGCGGCCTGAAGCTCGCCCAGTTGCGGGCGGCGACGTTCGACGGTGACACGCCGGCCGACGAGCGCACCTGGGTCCGGCAGTACGCCGACTACGTCCTCACCAACCCCGACATGTTGCACCGCACGGTGCTGCCCGGCCACGCGCGCTGGGCGCCGTACCTGCGACGGCTCCGCTACGTCATCGTGGACGAGGCGCACGGCTACCGCGGGGTGTTCGGCTCCCACGTCGCGCAGATCCTGCGCCGTCTGCGGCGCGTCTGCGCACGGTACGGCGCCGATCCGGTGTTCATCCTCGCCTCGGCGACCGCGTCGGACCCGGGGATCTCGGCGTCCCGGCTGACCGGCGTGAACGTCGCGGAGGTCGCGGAGGACACCTCGCCGCGCGGCGCGACGTCGTTCGCGCTGTGGGAGCCGCCGCTGACCGACCTGCGCGGCGAGCAGGGCGCCCCCGTACGCCGCACCGCCACCGCCGAGGCCGCCGACCTCCTCGCCGACCTCGTGGTCGAGGACGTGCAGACCCTGGCGTTCGTACGCTCGCGGCGCGGCGCGGAGGCCGTCGCGCTCGGCGCCAAACGGGCCCTCGAGGAGATCGCCCCGGACCTGCCCGCCCGCGTCGCCGCCTACCGCGCCGGCTACCTGCCGGAGGAGCGGCGCGCCTTGGAGAAGGCGCTGCGCGCCCGCGACCTCGTCGGCCTCGCCTCGACCAACGCCCTCGAACTCGGCGTCGACGTCTCCGGCCTCGACTCGGTGATCATCTGCGGCTGGCCGGGCACGCGCGCGTCACTGTGGCAGCAGGCCGGCCGCGCGGGCCGCTCCGGCCAGGACGCCCTCGCCGTCCTCATCGCCCGCGACGACCCGCTCGACACCTACCTCGTGCACCACCCATCGGCGATCTTCGGTACGCCCGTCGAGGCGACCGTCCTGGACCCGGACAACCCGTACGTCCTCGCCCCGCACCTGTGCGCCGCCGCCGCCGAACTCCCGCTGACCGAGAAGGACCTGCCGCTGTTCGGCCCGTCGGCCGCGGAGATCCTGCCCGATCTCGTACGCCGCGGGATGCTCCGCCACCGGCCCACCGGGTGGTACTGGACCAAGCGCGAACGCGCCACCGACCTCGCCGACATCCGCGGCGCCGGCGGCCCGCCCGTCCAGGTCGTCGAGGCCGCGACCGGGCGCCTGCTCGGCACCGTCGACGAGCCGTCCGCGCACACCACCGTCCACCAGGGCGCGGTCTACCTCCACCAGGGCGAGTCGTACGTCGTCCAGACCCTCGACCTGGACGACTCGGTGGCGCTCGTGGAGGCCGCCGACCCCGACTACACGACCACGGCCCGCGACGTCACCGACATCTCGATCCTGGAGACCCTCCGCTCGACGTCCTGGGGCGAGGCGACCCTCTGCTTCGGCACCGTCGAGGTGACCCAGCAGGTCGTCTCGTACCAGATGCGCCGCCTGGCCAGCGGCGAGGTCCTCGGCGAACGCCCGCTCGAACTGCCGCCCCGTACGCTCCGCACCCGGGCCGTCTGGTGGACGCTGCCGGACGAGGCCCTGCGCGTCCTCGGCGACGCCGACGTCGGCGGGTCCGCGCACGCCGCCGAGCACGCCTCGATCGGCCTGCTGCCGCTGTTCGCGACCTGCGACCGCTGGGACATCGGCGGCGTCTCGACCGCGCTGCACCCCGACACCGGCCGCATGACCGTCTTCGTGTACGACGGCCACGACGGCGGCGCCGGTTTCGCCGAACGCGGCTACGAACAGGCCGGACGCTGGCTCCGCTCGACCCGCGAGGCAATCGCCGACTGCGAGTGCGAGCACGGCTGCCCCTCCTGCATCCAGTCCCCCAAGTGCGGGAACGGGAACGACCCGCTCGACAAGCAGGGAGCCCTCGACCTCCTCGACGCCCTCCTGAAGCAGGCCCCGCGCCGCTGACCACGGCAGACGTAGAGGGAGACGAGATGACCGAGAGGACTTCCCGGAACGCAGGGGGCGGGCGCACGGCCATCGTGATCGGCGGGGGCATCGGCGGCCTGGCGGCCGCGATCGCCCTGCGCCGATGCGGCTGGCACGTGGAGGTCCTCGAACGGGCCGCGGCGTTCGGCGAGATCGGCGCCGGGCTGTCGCTGTGGCCCAACGGCGTACGCGCGCTGGACGCGCTCGGCGTGGGCGAGCAGCTCCGGGAACGGGCCCTCACCGAGACGGAGGGCGGCATCCGCGACGTCACCGGCCGCTGGTTGTCGCGAACGGACGTCCAGGAACTGGGCCGCCGGTACGGCCCGGTGGTCGCGGTCCACCGCGCCCACCTTCTCGAGATCCTGCGCGCGGCCCTGCCGGCCGCGGCCCTGCGCACGGACACCGAGGTCACCGCGGTCGAAGCCGACGGTCCACAGGTCGAGGTACGGCACAGCGCGGGCACGTCACGGGGCGATCTCCTGGTCGGCGCCGACGGCATCCACAGCGTCGTCCGGCGTTCCCTGTGGCCCGGCCACCCGGCTCCCCGCTACGCGGGATACACGGCCTGGCGCGTGATCGTCGACACGGGCCGCCCTCCCACGTCAGGCGGCGAGACCTGGGGACGCGGCGAGCGCATGGGGATCGTCCCCCTCGCCGACGGCACGACCTACCTGTTCGGCGCGGCGAACGCCCCCGAGGGCCAACGCGGCCCCGACGGCGAACTGGCGGAGATGCGGCGGCGCTTCGACGGCTGGCACGCGCCCATCCCGGAGCTCCTGGCGGCCGCGTCCGAGGACGCGGTCATGCGCCATGACATCTACGACCTGCCGCCGCTGCGCACCTTCGTCCACGGCGCCACGGCGCTGCTCGGCGACGCCGCACACGCGATGACCCCGGACCTGGGCCAGGGCGCCAACCAGGCCCTCGAGGACGCCGTCACCCTCGCCACGATGCTGTCCGCGCACCCGGCCATCGAGACCGCGCTGACCGCCTACGATCACGACCGGCGCACCCGCACCCGAATGATCGCCCGCCGGTCCCGCCGGATCGGGAAGGTCGCGCAGTGGAGCTGGACTCCTGCCGCGGCGGCCCGAGACCTGGTCCTGCGCCTCAGCCCCTCGGCGTCCATGCTGAAGGCACTCGACCCGGCCCTGGCGTGGACCCCTCCCGAGCCGAGCCCCCGGCCGTCCTGAGAGCCGAGCCTCCTCGACCGCCGCCCCGGTCCCGGACGGCAGCTCCCGGCGTACGGCGTGCGGCGTCAGCCGCGACGGCGACGCCCGCGATAGCCGTTCCGCGCCGCCGTGGACTTCCCCGCGTCGCCGGTCCCGGCGGCTCCGGATGTCACGGTTGCCGTGGTGGCGAGCTCGGTGACCGGCGGCCTCCTACGGCGCCGCACGGACCCCGGCCCGCGACCGCCCGCCGGCTCGCCTGCGGAGCCGATCTGCGCCGCGCGAGCCTCCGCCGCGAGCCGCTGGCGGCGGGACCACATGCCGAAGTGCGCCGACAGGAGCAGGAGCACCAGCGCTGCCGCGATGCTCTGTCCCCACTTGATGGGCGTGCTCGCGGACGCGTCGTCCGCCCTGACCCGCTTGGCGGCCGGCTCGGCGATCTGCGGGTCCGGGGTGGGGTACTGGAACCCGATGCCGGAGCCGTTCGGCGCCAGGGACGGCAGACTGAACGGGTTGCTGCCCAACGGCTGCGTCGTCGGAACCTCACCGGGGCCGATCCCGGCGCCGGCACCGGAACCGATGCCGCTGGGCAGGGTCGGACCGGATCCGGGGAGCGCGGTGTGGCCGCCGGGCTTGGGGCTCTTGCTGGGCGTCCTCTGATGCGTCGGCGTCGGCTTCGCTCCCGCCGACCGCGCGCTCACCGAGAACGAAGCACAGGCGTACGTGCGATGGGTGAGGTTCCCGACGAGGGTCAGGGTGACCTTTCCGACCTCGGAGACGGTCACGTCACCGTCGATCGTGTTCTTGAAGAGCGTCTGCTCGAGCTGTGTGTCAACGCCACCGCCGGAAATTTGCAGGCGGGTCGAAAGCAGTCCTCTGACCGCAGCACTCACGTGGACACGTGAGCCGATCGTCACAGGCCCGGAAGGATAGGTGATCGTATACTTCGAACTATTCGTGCACCCAGACGTGGATTCAGCATGCGCGGAACCAGTGCTGCCGAGTGTCATGGCGGCGGCCAGGGGAGTCATCAGGGCGACTGCGGCGGCCTTGCCGACCTTCCTCACGACGCCGTCCCTTCGTCGATAACACTTCCGTCGCCCCGGTCTGCCGGACTTCGAGGTGACGATGGAACCTTGCGCACGAACGACCCGGCGATCACGCGTCTCGGCCGTTCCGAGTGACTGTAGGGCCTTCTGAGGCTGGCAGGGGTGATTGTTCGCAGCAGCTTATCGGACATTAGCTCCAATAGGGTCGCGGATCAATATCAGAACCTGCGCTTCCGGGAAAGCGGATCTCCTCGTGACGGGTTCAACGAGGAGATGCCCGGCGGGTGACGGGTGGGTCCTGAGAGTCTAGGACCGGCGCTGGAACGTCGTCGACCGGCCCGGCCCGTGCCCGCGCGGTGGCGATCAGCCGGCCGGTTCGCGCGGAACCGCCGACGCGAGAGCTGACGATGACGTCGACGATCCGACCGCGGAAGATGCATCGCCGAAGTCGCCCGCCGGAGTCGCGGGCGACCTGTGCGGCCAATCCGCAGGCGCGCTCGTCCCCCTCGGCCACGTGAGCCGCCGCCGCGAGGGCCGCCAAATCGGCGGCGGCGTGTGCGCGATGCCGTGCCACACGAGCCCCGCCGACCATCATGGCCATGGTGGCGACGGCCCACACGGCTCCGATCAACGCGACCATCCACACCGTCCCCGACCCACGGTCGCCGAAGTACGCACCGAGGGCGCGCCGACCGACCTGGCGACCAGTCCGGAGGAGACCGGCGCGTTCGTCATTCCCATCTGCCACCGCCATGCTCCCTTCTCGGTCGTCGGCCCCTCGGCGCCTTCATCGATCAGTCATCGCAGTGGCGACCGGCCCGCGGTCTGCGGCTGCCCCCTCAGGAGGATCTTTTCGGCTCTGGCTCAGATCTCGTGATGGGGGCTCGTCTTCGACGCCGCACACCCCCACGGCCCCGCCCGCTCGACTCCCTACGGATTCGCCCCCGCCGGACCGCTCACCGCCGGCCCGATCCCCGCCGGACCGCTCACCGCCGGATCGTTCCCCGGCGGACCGCTCACCGGCGGACCGGCTTCCTCCGTGCCTCCCTCCGGCTCGGTGGCGGCGACGGTCTGCGCCCGCAGCCGTAGCGGTGGGAACAAGTGCCGAACCGGAGGGTCGACGGCGGCTTCGACGAGCACGCGGATGAAGTGCGGATCACGGGTGATCGACACCTGCGCTCCCGGCGGTGCGGCGCGTCGTGCGGCTGCGCGGACTTCGTCGAGCGGCTCTCCCCTGGCGGCGGCGCGGGCGCCCGCTCGCGCGGCGTCCACGCACGCCACCTGCGCTGCCGCGGCGCTCACACCCCACAACGCCACCGCGAGGAGCAGGACGAGCGCGGGGAAGGCGACCGCCGTCTCGACCGTCACCGACCCTCGCTCTCCACCCCGCCCGATCTTTCTCGAGCGCCCCCACACCTCACCCGCCGATGCTCGCTGCTCGGAGCGACCGGTCACCCGGCGAGGTTGAGCGCCTTGTGGATGATCGTTAAAAGCATCTGCCGGACCTCCGAACTGGTCACGATCTTGAACAGCAGGCCGGCGAACGCGGCGGCCGCCACGGTGCCCACGGCGTACTCGGCGGTGGACATGCCGTCGTCGGCCTTGCGCGCCCGCCAGCGGCGTTTCAGCGCGGGAACGATGCGCATGTGAATCCCTTCCTTCCTCTCGAACACGGAGACGGACACGGACACGGACGTGAGCGCGCCCAGAACCCAGCGTCGCGGACCATCAGGCACGCCCAACACAGCCGAATCCCGTTCTGTGGATAACTCTCACGTGCGGCCGCCCTCAGGGCAGGAGGACGGTGGCGGCGATACCGGCGACCGCGGGCACGATGCCCAGCAGGATGAACGCCGGGAGGAAGCACAGACCGAGCGGCGCGACCGCCCGTACACCCGCTGACCTGGCCCGGGTCGCCGCGGCGACCCGGGCCACACGCCGCTGGTCCTTGGCGAGGCGGGTGAGCGTCGCGGCGAGCGGCGCGCCGCCGGACGCGGCCCGTGCCGCCGCCCGGCCCAGGGGAGCCAGCACGGGATCGCGCGCGAGGGTGAGCCACTCCGCGGCTGGGTCCGCTCCCAGGCGGATACGGGCCGCCACATGGGCCAGTTCGGCGCCGAGCGGACCGCCGACCGCGTCGGCCACGGCCTCGACGGACTCGTGCCACGCGCCACCGCCCCGAAGGCACGCCGCGAGTAGGTCGATCGCGATGGGCAGGTCGGCGACCATACGGGCCCGTCGGGCGCGGAGGGCGCGTGGCTCGAGTCGCGCGAGGAAACGCATCAGGCCGACCGCCAGCAGCACCCCGACCACCCAGCCCGCCGGGCCGCCGACCACCAGCGCGCAGGCCAGACCGGCGGCGATGCTCACCGCGGGTCGGAGCCTGTCGCCGGTCGGGCCCCGGGCGGAGCCGCCGTCCGTGGGGAACAGCCTGCCGAGTCGCTTACTCGCGTCGTCACCCGAGACGGCGATGAGACCGGCGAGGCCGGCGCATCCGACGGCGGTCAGCTCAAGGAACACCGGCGACGCCTCCGAAGGGCCGGATTCCGCGCGCGCTCGAGGCACCCGCCCGGTCGTGGAGCGCGTCGGGGCGACCCCGGCTCGTGGCGGCCCCGGCTCGGGGAGGTCACCGGAGCTCCTCGGCGGCGGTGGCCAGTCGTCTGGTCCACCACAGCCCGAGGGCGTCGAGGCCGATGCCGAGCACCAGGCACAGTCCTCCTGGGACCGTGCCGAACAGGAAGGCGAAGGGTCGAGCGCCCAGTGCGACCGCCATGCCCATGCCGAGGATGGGCAGCCCTGCCAGCAGCCGCGCGGTCGTGCGGGGGCCGGCGAGTTGCATGGCGACCTCCTCGCGGTGGGTCTGCTCGTCGCGGAGCGCCTCGGCCAGCCCTTCGACGACGGAGGCGAGCATGCCGCCGCGGTCCATTCCGATGCGCCAGCAGCCGGCGAGCAGGCGGAGCCCCTCGCAGCCGGGCGCGACGGCCGCCCGTTCGAGGCTCACGGCGACGTCGTCACCCGACCGGGCGGCGGTCAGGACCGGATCGAGCCCCGGAATGGGCGACAGGCCCTCGGCCGCGCCGGTCAGCGCGGTGCCGGGTGGGCGGCCGGCGGCGAGCTCGACCGCGATCCCGTCGCACAACTCGATGACCGCGGCCCGCCGCGCCGTGGCGTCTCGTCGTCCACCGGGCAGCAGGCGCCGTACGCGGGCCGGCAGGCCGGTGAGGTGGGGCGCCGGTGGTCGCCCGGCGGCGTCGTCTGCCGGCCCGGTCCGCAGGATCGTGGCCAACCGCAGTGTGGTCGGCGAGGGCAGGGACAGCACCCAGACGCCCGCGAACACGCAGGCCACGGCCAGCGCGGCGATCACGGCAGCGGGCCTTCGAGGCGAGCCGCCAGCGCGGCGATCACGACGGCGGGCCTTCGAGGCGAGCGGCCAGCGCGGCGGCTCCAGGACCCTCTCGGATCGCGCCGTCGGGCCCGCAGAACACGGCGGGGACCACCCCCACCAGGCCGTCCGAACGCCGCTGGAAGACGCAGATCTCGGCCACCCGGCGTCGTCCGCCGGGTGCCTCGCGGACGAGGTGCACGACGACGTCGAGGGCCGCGGCGAGCTGGCTGTGGACGGCCTCCCGGCTCAGCCCGGCCGCGCAGGCGAGGGCCTCCAGACGGGCGGGCACGTCGGCGGGGGCGTTGGCGTGCAGGGTGGCGCAGCCGCCCTCGTGCCCGGTGTTCAGCGCGGCGAGCAGGTCCACCACCTCGCGGCCGCGAACCTCGCCCACGACCAGACGGTCCGGCCGCATCCGGAGAGCCTGGCGGACGAGGTCGTGCAGGGTCACCCCGCCCGTGCCCTCGATGTTCGGTGGGCGGGTCTCCAGGCCGATGACGTGGGGATGTGCGGGCCTGAGCTCCGCCGAGTCCTCGACGAGGAGGATGCGCTCTCCCGGGTCCGCCAGTGACAGCAACGCCGACAGCACCGTCGTCTTGCCCGTCCCTGTGCCCCCGGTCACGAGGTACGCGAGCCGGGCGGCGACCAGGGCGTCGAGCAGCTCCGCGCCCTCCGGAGGGACGGTGCCGGCCGCGACCAGCTCGGTGAGCGTGAAGGCCCGGCGCCGCGGCAGGCGCAGTGACAGGGCGGTGCCGCCGGACGCGATCGGCGGCAGCACCGCGTGCAGGCGCGCTCCTCCGGGGAGCCGCGCGTCGGTGTACGGCGCGGTGTCGTCGAGCCGGCGGCCGGCCGCGGCGGCGAGCCGCTGGGCCAGTCGCCGCACGGCGGACTCGTCCGGGAACCGCACGCGGGTGAGCCGCAGGCCGGCGTCCGTGTCGACCCAGACCTCCCCGGGGCCGTTCACCAGGACGTCGGTGACGCCGGGGTCCCGGAGGAGGGGCTCGAGCGGCCCCGCTCCGACCAGGTCGGCCCGGACCTCATCGGCCAGGGACAGCACCTCGGTGTCGCCGAGCACCGGCTCCTCGGCCCGTAGCGCGGCCGCCACCTGGGCCGCGGTCGGGACCGCGCCCGTGCCGACCAGCCTGCCGCGGACAGCTTCGGTGAGGTCGCTCATCGGGGCTCTCCGCTCATCGGCCGGACCCGCCGGAGGTCGGTGATGAAGCGACGGCAGAAGCCGTCGAGGGCCCCGCCCCGGCCGGGGCGGTGACCGCGCTCGATCGCGGTGGCCAGGCGCCGGTCGGTGGCGACCACTCCGGCCAGTGGGAGGCGCAGTGACTCCGCGATGACCGCGGGTTTGAGGCCGCCGGGAGCCGGACCGCGGACGACGACCCGCAGGTCGCGGGAGTAGGAGCGGACGAGATCGGCGACGCGGTCGGCCGCCACGGTGGCGCGCACCTCGGCGGGGACGACGAGCAACGTGGTGTCGGCGGCCGCCAGGACCTCCGCACCGGCGTCGGTCGGCTGCCTGGGCAGGTCGGCCACGACGAGGTCATAGCCGCGGACGGCCGCGTCGAGCACCGACCGCATCGTCTCCGGCGAGACGGGCTCGGCCGCCCCGCGATGCCACGAGAGCACGGCGAGGCCGTCGCGCGCCGGCAGCGCGTCGTGGAGCGCGGTGGTGCTGAGCCGCCCGTGCCGGTCCGCGAAGTCGGACCACCTGGCCCCGGGCGTCCCCTCCGCGCCCAGGACCAGGTCGATCCCCCCACCGAGCGGGTCGCCGTCGAGCAGGAGGGTGCGCAGCCGGTGCCGGGCGGCGACACCGGCCAGCGCCGCGGCCAGGACGCTCGCGCCGGCGCCGCCGCGCCCGCCCATGACGGCGATCACGGCGGCGCGTCGGCCGGTCGGCTCGGCGGCCGCCGCCATCCGATCGACGAGCCAGGTCTCTCCCTCCGGCAGCGCGATCACCTGCTGCGCCCCGACCTCGACGGCGAGGCGGTAGACCTCGTCACCGTCGGGGTCCGCCATGGCGAGGATGACGCCCGGCCGTCGCTCGGGGGACGACCGGGCGAGCTCAGCGGCTAAGTCGGCGCCGACCACGATCAGCGCGGCATCGCGCCAGGCCGCCCGCGCGCTCGTCGGGTCGGTGGCGAGCCGGGTCCCGACGTCGGCGGCCGCGGCCAGGCGCAGCAGGTCGTCGATGATCGATGAGTCGGCAGAGACGATCAGCACGGTCGCGGACATGGCATCTCCTCGCTTTCGCGAGGTCAACGATGCGCTCCGGCCGGCCCACACCGGAAGGAGTTTGCGCGAGGCTGTGGATAACTTCGGCTCGTCGGCGGAGCGCGGAGGTGAGCGGCCCCGGACACGAGACGACCCCCGCCGGGGGGGAGAGCGGGGGTCGCCGGACGGTCCGGCTCCGGGGGGGTAGAGCCGGTCCCGTTTCCCGGAAGGGTCTCGAAGGCCAAGCCAAGGCCGGGCGTTCGTCAGCGCACCGTAAACCCGGCGCCCCCAGTGTATGCAGGTTCTACATAAACGTGCCCGATCACTCGGAGTTCTGTCGAGTGGCGACCATTTCGTGATCATTGGTCGACCACCCAGAACGGGAGTATTCGGGCGTCTGCCACTCGGGGGGTGCGACAAGAACGCCTGTCCTAAGTGACTGCAGCGTAGCGGAAGCAGGCGAGATCGTTCTGCTCTCGGCCATGGTTGATTGAATCCAAGGTAGATCACGCTATGTGATCACATCGGCCGAAGCCCGGCGATCGTGATCGGCCCGGGCACGCGCCCCGAGAGTCGATCGACCACTCGCCCGCACACCGCGCGGCCGGAACGAGATCCTTCATCGGACACCCGTTTACCTCGCCAGAGGGCTTGCCATCTGGGCTGATTCGGCGTAGACAGAATGCACGGACCAAGTGTCCGAGCACGGCAGCCGGGCACCCACGCGCGACCAGCCGCGGGAGGCGCGTCGAGACGGGCTTGACCCGATCCGACGATTATGAGGTGCACGCTTGGTAACCCGGTGTGACGTGCCGGCGGCGGCGTTCCTCCGGGAACGCCGTTCGCTTTGTCGCACGCAGCTACCCGTTATGGACCGGCCGATACCCGGATCTCATGCAATGATCTTCTGGCATTCGGCGGTGCGTGGGACCGGCGTCCGCGCCTCTGCGTAACGGATGCCCCACGTCGACGAATCGCCACGAGGAGGACAAAGCGCGCACCAACGGCGATTCTGCGGCATGGCGGGCGCCATTCTCGCGGATCGACCAGTGAACGCCCGCCCTATGAGCCACGCCTCGGGTGCCACGCCTCGCTGCCCACCACGGCTGTGGCACGGCTCCGGTACGCCCAAGAACGGCCGGACCGCGTGGCCTCGGCCGCCGCTGGTACGCCTTCGTCGGCGCTGGTACGGCTCAGCCGCACTGGAACGCTTCAGGCGTGCTGGAACGGCTCAGCCGCGCTGGAACGCCTCGCAGACGGCGAGCGCCTCGCGCGCGCCGAGTTCGACGGCCTCGGCGCAGTGGCGTACCCACCGCCCCACGCCCTCGGGCGTGCCGGTCGCGTACCCGCGCAGCGCGTCGCCGTACTCCGCACGCAGTTCGAGATGGCCGACCTCGGGGGCGGTCAGCGACTTCGGGTCGAGGCCACGGTCGACGAGGGTCAGCCGTGCCGCCGCGCGGGCCACGATGCCGTCGCCCCACCCGAACGGCCGCAGGGTGAGCAGCTCCCCCTGCACGATGGCCGCCACGATCATCGCCGGTGCCTTCGTCGGCGCGGTCAGCAGGTCGCTGAGCACGTCGAGCCGCGTGGCGACGTCCGCGGGAGACGGAGGGGCGCCGAGGGCGAGCGGGTCGGTCGCCTCGCCGCCCGGGCGGGGCCGGCCGAGCGCGTCGGGGTCGACGGCGTCCGCCGCCGCCAGCACGTGCAGCCGGGCGAGCGCCTGGCGGGGCGCCTTGTGCCAAGTGTCCGCCAGCGCGCCGAGTTCGGCGGACACGCGCAGCGTCCCCTGCACGACCGGGTCGTTCGTCAGGCCGCCGCGAACCTCCTCCAGAGGGACGGCGACACCCTCCAGGGCCGCCGAGGCGCGGGCGCCCCGCAGCGCGGACTCCGCGGAGACCTCGGCGCTGCGCCGCCGCAGGATCCGGTGACCGAGCAGCCGGTCGACGGCCTCCCGGGCCCGTGCGACGGCCTCGGGAACTTCAGGCAGGCCTGCGACGTTGGCAAATGGGTCGCTCATCGAAAGCGCGACGTCCGGTGAACGTCCCGGCGGCGGGCCGGTTCGGGAACGCCGCTCCCTCCTTGGAAGTCGTGGCCGAACACGGCATGACGCGGGCGGATGCGGGCGCGGATCTTCGTCCCGGGACGGAGACGGCGCCATCGCACGACCCTACGCGGCATGCACCCCTTGTAACGACACGTGCGAAGCTGCTGAAGTTGGCTTGGACCGTCCTGACCTCCCGACCCCGAAGGAGTGCGCCGTGACGCAGGAAACCCCACACGAGACCCTCTCCAACCTCCTCCAGGAGAGTCGGCGGTTCGCTCCCCCGGAAGACCTCGCCGCGGCGGCCAACGTCACCTCGGCGGCGTATGACGAGGCGGCGGCCGACCGGCTGGCGTTCTGGGAGCAACAGGCCCGGCGCCTGCATTGGAACACCGGGTGGGACACCGTCCTGGACTGGTCGAACCCGCCGTTCGCCAAGTGGTTCGTCGGCGGCAGGCTGAACGCCGCGTACAACTGCGTCGACCGGCACGTCGAGGCGGGCATCGGCGACCGGGTGGCGTACCACTGGGAGGGCGAGCCGGGTGACACCCGCACGATCACGTACGCCGACCTGAAGCGTGAGGTCTCCAAGGCCGCGAACGCCCTCCTCGAGCTCGGCGTCCAGAAGGGCGACCGCGTCGCGATCTACATGCCGATGATCCCCGAGACGGTGTTCGCGATGCTGGCCTGCGCCCGCATCGGCGCTCCGCACACGGTGGTCTTCGGCGGGTTCTCCGCCGACGCGCTGCGCGGGCGCATCGAGGACTGTGACGCGCACGTCGTCATCACCGCGGACGGCGGCTACCGCCGGGGCGCGCCGAGCGCGCTCAAGCCGAACGTCGACGAGGCCATCGAGGGCATCGACCACGTGCGCAACGTCCTCGTCGTGCGCCGTACCGGCCAGAACGTCGCCTGGACCGAGGGCCGCGACGTCTGGTGGCACGACCTCGTCGACCGGCAGAGCGAGGAGCACGAGGCGGAGCCGCACGACGCGGAGCACCCGCTGTACGTCATGTACACCTCGGGCACGACGGCCAAGCCGAAGGGCATCCTGCACACGACCGGCGGCTACCTGACGCAGGTGTCCTGGACGCACCACGCGGTGTTCGACCTGAAGCCGGAGACCGACGTCTACTGGACCGCGGCCGACATCGGCTGGGTGACCGGCCACTCGTACATCGTGTACGGGCCGCTGTCCAACGGCGCGACCAGCGTCATGTACGAGGGCACGCCCGACACCCCGCACAAGGGCCGCTGGTGGGAGCTGGTCGCCAAGTACAAGGTCTCGATCCTGTACTGCGCGCCGACCGCGATCCGCACGTTCATGAAGTGGGGCGAGGACATCCCCGCTCAGCACGACCTGTCGTCGCTGCGGCTGCTCGGCTCGGTGGGCGAGCCGATCAACCCGGAGGCGTACGTCTGGTACCGCAAGAACATCGGCGCCGACCGTACGCCGGTGGTCGACACGTGGTGGCAGACCGAGACCGGCGCGATCATGGTCAGTCCGCTGCCGGGTGTCACGCACGGCAAGCCCGGCGCGGCGATGCGGCCGCTGCCCGGCATCGAGGCCGACGTGGTCGACGACCAGGGCACGCCGGTGCCGAACGGCGGCGGTGGCTTCCTCGTCGTCAAGGAGCCGTGGCCGTCGATGCTGCGCACGATCTGGGGCGACGACGAGCGGTTCCTCAAGACGTACTGGTCGCGCTTTGACGGGCTGTACTTCGCGGGCGACGGCGCGAAGAAGGACGACGACGGCGACATCTGGCTGCTCGGCCGGGTCGACGACGTCATGCTCGTATCCGGCCACAACATCTCGACGACGGAGGTCGAGTCGGCGCTCGTGTCGAACCCGAAGGTCGCCGAGGCGGCCGTGGTCGGCTCGACCGACCCGGTCACCGGGCAGGCGATCGTCGCGTTCGTCATCCTGCGCGGGGAGGTCGCCGACGACGGCGAGAAGCTCGTCGCCGAGCTGCGCGACCACGTCGCCAAGCACCTCGGCCCGATCGCCAAGCCCCGGCAGATCATGATCGTGCCGGAGCTGCCGAAGACCCGGTCCGGGAAGATCATGCGGCGGCTGCTCCGCGACGTGGCGGAGAACCGCTCGCTCGGTGACGTCACCACGCTGACGGACAGCACGGTGATGGACCTCATCAAGGACAAGATGCCCGCCGCCTCCGGCGACGAGTGACGAGTGACGAGTGACGACCGCGAACGGATGAGCGCGGCCCTCTGGGGCCGCGCTCGCCTCGTGTGGAGCCGATGGCGGGCCCGCGGCGATACCGGCCCGCCGCCGAAGGCGACGGAACCCGCCCCCGGTAACCTCGGACAGTCGCGTGCCGATAAGCCGTTCTTTCGCCGGGACTTCGCCGGTTCACTCCTCATCGGCGATTCGGCCTATTCGGATCCCGCGCGATCCGAAAGAGTGGCGACCTGCGCTGAGAGGAGAAACATGACCGAGGTACGGCCGAACGGCCAGTATGACGAGAAAACACTCGGCGAGCTGGTCGCCATCGCCACCGGCAGCGTCTCCCGTCTCGTCAAGTCGGAGCTCGAGCTGGCCAAGCTCGAGCTCAAGGGGGACGCGAAGAAGGCCGCCCTCGGGAGCACCCTGTTCGCCGTCGCCGGTGTGATCGGCGGAGTCGTCGTCATCCTGTTGTCGATCGCGTTCGCGTACGGTCTGGTGGCGCTCGGCATCTGGCGGTGGGCCGCGTTCCTCATCGTCGCCGGGGTCTACGTCCTGCTGGCGGCCGTGTTGATCCTCATCGGCCTGTGGCGGATGAAGAAGATGAGCGGTGCCAAGCGGTCCCGGCAGTCCGTCAAGGAGGACCTCGCCATGCTCCGCCGGGGCGGCGACTCCGAGGACAAGCCCGCACTCACCGAGTGAATCCCCCCGACGAGTCCATCGTCCAGATCGACGGCCCGTGGCGGCACCGGTCGGTGAGCGCGGGCGGTACGCGCTTCCACGTCGTCGAGCTCGGCGAGGGGCCGCTCGTCCTGCTCCTCCACGGGTTCCCGCAGTTCTGGTGGTCCTGGCATCACCAGCTGACGTCACTAGCCGAGGCCGGATTCCGTGCCGCGGCCGTCGACCTGCGCGGGTACGGCGGCAGTGACAAGCCGCCGCGCGGATACGACCTGATCACGCTGGCCCGGGACGCCGCCGGGCTGATCCGCGCGCTCGGCGAGGCGAGCGCGACCGTCGTCGGCCACGACTGGGGCGGCCTGCTGGCCTGGACGATGGGCGTCTACCAGCCGAGGGTCGTCCAGCGACTCGTCGTGGTCTCGGCACCGCACCCGCTGCGCATCCGCACCGCGATGGCGACGGACCTGCGCGGCCAGGCGTGGGCGGCCCGGCACACCTTCGGTTTCCAGCTCCCGGTGGGACCGGAACGCCTTCTCCTGCGGGACGACGCCGCCCAGGTGGGCCGGATGCTGCGCGCCTGGGCGGCCCCGGGCTGGCCCGACTCCGGCAGCGAGCGGCTGTACCGCTCGGCCTTCCAGATCCCCGGCGTCGCGCACTGCGCGCTGGAGTACCACCGCTGGGCGGTCCGGTCGGTGCTGCGCCCGGACGGCCTGCGGTACGCCCGTCGGATGCGCACGCCCATCCGTGTTCCGACGCTCCAGTTGCACGGCTCGCTGGATCCTTGCGTCCTGCCCCGCAGCGCGCAGGGAACGGGCCGGTACGTCGAGGCGCCGTACCGGTGGCGGCTGATCGAGGGCGTCGGCCACTTCCCGCAGGAGGAAGGCCCGGACGCCTTCGATGCCGAACTCTTCCCCTGGCTCGCCGAGCCCCGCCCTGCGTCCCAGGGCCACCGGTCCGGCTGAGCCCTCCTCTCGAACCCAACAGCCCGCATCCCAGGGCCACCGTTCCGTCGCGTAGGACCACGGCGCGGGCCGAGCCCAGCGAACCGGAACGCCCGAGGTTCCGGTGAAAGCCGCCGTTCCGGGGCGGACAATGAGGGCATGCGCGATCGGGATGAGGCGGGACGGGCGCGTAACGCGCGGCCACGTGACGCATACGGCCGGCCGCTGCCGCACGGCGCGACCGGGGAGGAGCGCGTCCCGGACGACTACGCAGCCGAGCCGGCCGAGGCCCTGGCCGAGGCGCAGCGGCTCCTCGACGCGGACCGGCCCTTCCACGCCCATGAGGTGCTCGAGGCGGCCTGGAAGGCCGCTCCCGAGGCCGAGCGCGCCCTGTGGCAGGGGCTCGCGCAGATGGCGGTCGGCTTCACGCACGTACGGCGCGGGAACGCGCGCGGGGCCTGCACGCTGCTACGCCGCGCCGCCGACCGCATCGCCCCCTATGCGAACGCCGCCGCCCCGCACACGGACGCCGCGGCGCCGCACGGCATCGCGGTGGCCGACCTGGCGGCGTCGGCCCGCGGGCTGGCCGACCGCATCCAGCGCGCCGGCCTGGAGACGGTCGCGGACGCGGACCTGGCCCCTCGCCTCTGCACCCGGCCGACCAGGTCGATGTAAAAGGGCGGCTTGGTGACGAACGGTGAGTCGGCCACGCTCGGATACGCGCACAGCGCGCAAGCAGTTGGCGCGGAGAGGCTGGGCCCTCAGTTCATGTTATTACCGCTCCGTGGTCGTGTCGCCTGTGCTCGAACTGATCCGACAACGTCTTACATAGAGCTCTGAGGGCGCAACGCGGCCTGTGGAATAGGAAAAATCGGAGACAGGGTAGCTCCTGGCACGCCCATCTGCCTTATCCCAAGTCGCCGGTCCGCCGTTTTCGCGTGATCATCTCATGATGTCTACGCCATGAAGCCCTTGGCCGTCAAGAGCTGAGGGCTTAAGCAATGGCTACCGCGTCGGCGTGACCGTCAAACTCGCATCGTAGCCTGCAGGGCGGGGCCGGATCGAGCGTGAAGCGCCGCTCGAAGGCATGGATCCGTGCTCCAGACCTACCGCCGGCGGGTATCGGTATGCCATACTCCGTCACTAGTTGGGACATGCGCCCGCCGCCAGGATTGCAGCTTGATTTCGGCGCGCGTCACACCATATATTTCGGGAGGTGCCGTGGGATCGCGTTTACCGCACCTCGGACCTTTAATTTCCTGCGCCTGGCATAGGGGCCACCACATGGGGTCTTACGACATACCGTGACAAGGTGGAATGCCAATTGCGCGACTTGGTCGCCAGTGGCGGACTCCCCTCAGCACCACTGACGTGTATGTAATCGACGGGCGAGCCGTAGAAATCATCTAAGCCCTGCGCGGTGTTGTCCGTCGTACGGAGATCGCCCCGTGCAATCAAAGTAACTGGGATTATGGAACGTTCCATCGTGCCGGCCATCGAATACCCCGAGCGGAGCTTCAAATGACGACTACTGTTCAAGAACGCGTATTGGCCGCAACCCTTGAATCCCCGATGAAACTGATCACCAGGGATTTCATGCATGATCCATATCCCATCCTCCGGCTCATCCAAGAAATCTCCCCGGCGGTGCCCGTAGTCGTCAACGGCTTCCGCATGTGGGTGGTGACCCGTTACGACGATGTCATCCGAATTCTCGACGAACCCGGCCTTGGCAAGGACCTTGTCGGGCGAGCAAGACAGGTGCTACAGCAGTCCGTGGTCCGGCCCGAACGGAGGCCACGCTTCCCCCCACAGTCGCGGCGAGGTGTACTGGACCGGGACGGTGAGGACCACCGCCGGTTGCGCACAGTCCTTGGGCCCATGTTCAGTCCAAGGCGACTCGCCGAGTACGGTCGGCTGTTCGAGCGCACCGCCGGGGAGCTGGTGACCCGCTTCCAGGAGAACGAGACGATCGACGCCGTGGGGCAGTTCGCCAGGCGGCTCTCAGCCACCTTCGCGGGAGAATTGCTGGGGATTCCGGAAGAGGAGCGGGATGGCTTCCCGATATGGGAGACCGAAATGCTCACCGCCCCGACGATCGAGCGGATCGAGGCTGCGGCGCAACACCTCTACGACTTTTCGCTGAAGATGATTGATGTCAAACGTGCCAACCCAGGTGACGACCTCTTCACCTGGCTGCTGAGAATGCACGATATTGATGGCTCTATCGATGGCGATGAACTGGCTTCGACGATCATCATGCTGATAGTGGCCGCCTCGGAGCCGGCCGCGGCGATCGGCAACGCACTCCTCCTGCTGCTCAGCCATCCTGATCAGCTGGCGAAGGCCCGGGCCTGTGACTACGCAGGCTGCGTAGACGAGGTCATGCGCTTCGAGTCGCCGTTCCGAATGCTCCCTCCCCGTTTTCTTGACCAGCCTCTTCGGTTCGGTGATCTGACCATTCCTTCAGGGGAATTGCTACTGCTGTCGCTGGCAGCCGCGAATCGAGACCCTAAGCGATTCCCCGACCCCGATATCTTTGACGTCACAAGGTCAACGAAAGGCCATTTGGGGTTCGGCTATGGACCGCACCGATGTATAGGTGCACAGCTCGGTCGTATGGCCACGGAGATCGGCATACGGTCACTGCTTAATCGTTTCCCTCACAGCGAATTGGCGATCCCTGCAGAGCAGGCCGATTGGCGACTCGGGACATACATGCGTCGACTGGAGAATCTTCCGGTAACCCTGGGCTGACGGTCCACTCGCCCTCAGCCGGACGGCCGTTCCCCGGACTGGTCGGAGCGTCCGTCGGCCGCCGCGCGTAATGCCGTCCACGAGCGTGAGGAGAGATCCACCCCGGCACGTTAGACAGGGCCTGGCTAGTCCGAGCAGGACTGGGTGGAGACGTTACCGGTCGCGTTGATGCCCGCCTCGGCGTCGGGGGCGACCTCGTGGGCGGTGAGGGCGTACCCGGTGTCCTTGTTGTCCAGGGCGGCGGCGAAGACGACGCCGTACACCTTGCCGGCGGGGGACAGCAGCGGGCCGCCGGAGTTGCCCTGCTCGACCAGTGCGCGGATCGCGTAGATCTCGCGGGTGACCTGGCCCGAGTGGTAGATATCGGGGCCCTTGGCCTTCTGCTTGGCGCGGATCCGAGCCGCCCGGGCGGTAAACGGGTGGTTCTTCGGGAAGCCGGCGACGACGGCGTCGTCGCGGCTCTGGGCGTCCTCGTCGAACTTCAGGGACGGCAGGTCGAGGCCGGGCACGTCAAGGACGGCGATGTCGCGCTTGTCGTCGTACAGCACGACCTTGGCGTGGTAGTTGCCGTCGCTCATCGTGTACACGGTCGGGCCGGAGTCCACGCCCGCGACGACGTGCGCGTTCGTCATGACACGGCCGGGCGCGTACACGAAGCCGGTGCCCTCGATCCGGCGCTGACAGCTGTGCGCCGTTCCCATGATCTTCACGATGCTCTTGCGGGCGCCGACCAGCGCGGGGGTGTTGAGGATGCGGGTGTCCGGGGGCGGCACCTCGGCGATGGGCTCACCGCCGAGCCCGCCGAACACCTGCGGGAACTCCGTCTTCGACACGAAGCCGCGGAAGGAGGAGAACCAGGTGGTCGCCTGCTGCGGCATGAAGGCGTCGACGCCGTGCAGGACCTGGGAGTTCTTGACCTGGGTGCGCAGCCAGACGATCGGCGAGGTGACCAGGG
The DNA here is from genome assembly GCF_024055725.1 of Actinoallomurus spadix. Taxonomy (GTDB): domain Bacteria; phylum Actinomycetota; class Actinomycetes; order Streptosporangiales; family Streptosporangiaceae; genus Actinoallomurus; species Actinoallomurus spadix. The sequence continues at coordinate 36,369 of NZ_JAMXMX010000006.1, forward strand.
CGCTGCCGATGAACCACGAGACGACGAGCAGCGCGACCGCGCTGACGCAGGCGCCGCCGACGGCGTCCACGCTCCGGGCCGACTCCCAGGTCACGCGGCTCCGCAGCGCGGAGCCGACGGAGGAGGCGATGAGCTGCCCGAGCGTCGCGGCCAGGAAGGCGATGACCACGGCGAGCAGCGCCTGTTGTGCGGCTCCGCTGACCACCGCTTTGACCAGTGGAGGGGCGATGAGCATGCCGAGGACGACACCGCCGACGAAGCCGACGAAGCTGAGCACGCCCACGATGAAGCCCTGCCGGTACCCCGAGATGGCGAAGAGCACGACGAGCACCAGCAGGATGAGGTCAAGAACGTGATCGCCCAGCACCGGTCAACCGTATAGCGCGAACGTGGCCAAGGACGTCCCCTCCCCGGACCAGATCCGGTACGGGAGGGTACGAATCAAGGACTACTCGCGCCGCCCGAGGTCGATGACCTCGGCGGGAAGGTCCTCGACCCGCGTGGTGTCCCAAGGACGATCCCAGCCGCCCGCTTCGAGCACCGCGTGCAGAATCCCGGCGGTGAACCCCCATACGAGCATCCCCTGGACGCGGAACGCTGGTCCGAGGTGCCCGGAGGGTCCTCGGATGCGCAGCCGGTTCGCCGGGTCGGTCAGCTCTGCCAGCGGGACCCGGGCGACCGAGGCCACCTCGCCGGGGTCGGTCGCGTGTACTGCGGACGGCTCCCGCCACCACGCGACGACCGGGGTGACGCGGTACTCGCTGTGCGCGACGTACAGCTCCGGCATGGTGGCCAGGACGGTCACGCCGGAGGGGTCGAGGCCGGTCTCCTCGGCCGCCTCGCGCAGGGCCGCCCCCACGGGCCCGTCGTCGGTGGGGTCGATGCCGCCGCCGGGGAACGCCGGCTGCCCGGCGTGCTTGCGCAGGGTGTCCGCGCGCTGGAGGAGCAGGAGGTCGGGGCCGTCGGGGCCCTCGCCGAACAAGATGAGCACCGCGGCGGCGCGGGCGCCGTTCGCGGGGGGGCGCAGCAGTGCGGAAACCTGCATCCGGGGGGCCTTGGCCGCGAACCCACGCAGCCACTCCGGGCAGTCCGTTCCAAGGTCGACCGTCATCATTGAAGGTTCAACCGCGCCGGCCCCGTGATCCTTCCCGTTCACGCGACCTGATCCTGCCAGGTCACGAGAAGGGACCGGGCCGCACCAGCTTGCGCGCGGTCTCCTCGTCCGTCGGGCCCTCGCCGTACGACGGGCAGAGCCGGGCGAGCGGACAGGCGCCGCAGGCCGGGCGCCGCGCGTGGCAGATACGCCGGCCGTGCCAGATCAGCCGGTGGGACAGGATCGTCCAGTCCTTGCGCGGGATCAGCTCCCCGACCTCGTACTCGACCTTCACCGGGTCGGTGTCGGTGGTCCAGCCGAACCGCCTGCTCAGCCGCCCGAAGTGGGTGTCGACCGTGATGCCGGGCACGTCGAAGGCGTTGCCGAGCACGACGTTGGCGGTCTTGCGCCCCACGCCGGGCAGGGTCACGAGCTCCTCAAGCGTGTGCGGCACCTCGCCGCCGAACCGCTCGCACAGCTCCTGGCCGAGCTTGAGCAGGCTGTTGGTCTTGGCCCGGAAGAACCCCGTCGACTGGATGATCTTTTCGACCTCCTCGCGGTCCGCCGCGGCGAGGTCGGCGGCGGTCGGGAAGCGGGCGAAGAGGTCCGGGGTGACCATGTTGACTCGCTTGTCCGTCGTCTGCGCGGACAAGATCGTCGCAACCAGGAGCTGGAACGGGTTGCCGAAATCAAGCTCACAGTGCGCATCCGGGTAAACTTCCGCCAGCTCTCGATTGATCCGGCGAGCCCGGCGTACGAGGGCGAGACGCGACTCCGGTTTGCGTGGCACGAACGCAAGGGTAACGGGGGGGTCGACCAAAACTCATCCTGCGATGTGCGTCACACTGTGGTGGTACGTCAGCAAGGAGGAAACGTGAACGACCGCGACGTGGAGGTTCTGGGACGGGCCCCACTGTTCGAAGCACTCGATGAGGAAGGGGCGAAGGCGCTTCGCGCCATCGTGTCAGAGGTCCACCTCTCACGCGGTCAGACGCTGTTCTCCGAAGACCAGGAGGGCGACCGGCTCTACGTCGTCCTCGACGGCAAGATCAAGCTCACCCGGACCGCGCCCGATGGCCGGGAGAACCTCCTGAGCGTGCTCGGCCCCAGCGAGATGTTCGGCGAGCTGTCCCTGTTCGACCCGAGGCCGCGTACGGCCAGCGCCATCGCCGTGACCGAGTCGCGGCTGGCCGCGGTGGGGCACAGCGACCTGTGGCCGTTCCTCAAGGGCCACCCGGAGATCAGCATCCACCTGCTGCGCGCCCTCGCCCAGCGCCTGCGCCGGACCAACGAGAACATGGCCGACCTCGTCTTCACGGACGTGCCCGGCCGGGTCGCCAAGGCCCTCCTCGACCTCGCCGAGCGCTTCGGCCAGCCGAGCGAGAGCGGCCTACACGTCCACCACGACCTGACGCAGGAGGAGCTCGCCCAGCTCGTCGGCGCATCCCGGGAGACGGTGAACAAGGCCCTCGCCGACTTCGCCCAGCGCGGCTGGCTGCGCATCGAGGCCCGCGCCGTGCAGGTCCTCGACATCGAGCGGCTCCGCAAGCGCTCCCGTTAGATCCCTCTGAGGTAGTCGAGCTGGGCCTGTACGGCCCACTCGGCGACCTGCCACAGCGACCGGTCGACGTCGGCGTAGGCGCGTTCGACGACCTCCCGAGCCGTGCGCGCGCCGGCCGCGAGGGCGTCCTCGACCTGCCGAAGGCGTTCGCGCCGGTGGGCGATGTAATGGTCGAGCGCGCCGACGGGGTCGTCGAGGCGGGGGCCGTGGCCGGGCAGGATCACACTCGTGCCCTCGGCCATCGCCCGCAGCCGGTCGAGTGAGGTCAGGTAGTCCCCGAGCCGGTCGACGATCGTAGAGCCGTAGCCCAGCACGGTGTCGCCGGTGAGCAAGGCCCGGTCGCCCGGCAGCCAGAAGCACAGCGAGTCGTGCGTGTGACCCGGGGTCTCCATGACGTGCACCTCGAGGCCGTCCACCTCGATGACGTCGCCCTCGCCCAGACCCTCCTCACCCAGCCGCAGGGTCGGATCGAGCGCCCGGATCGGAACGGGCCGGGAGCCGTCGGCGGCCAGCTCGACGAACCGCCGTGCGCCTTCGGCATGGTCGTGATGGCCGTGCGTGAGCAGGACCACGGCGACGTGCCGCGCCTCGGCGGCGACCCGGCGCAGATGCTCCTCGTGCTCCGGTCCGGGGTCGACGACGATCGAGCGCTCGGCGCCCGGCTCGCGCAGCACCCAGGTGTTCGTGCCGTCCAGCCTCATCGGCGAGGGGTTCGGCGCGAGCACGCACCGGGCCCGGTCGGTGTGCATACCATCGATTGCGCTCACGGTCGGCCTCCTGTGACATTTCCGTCGACGGCGCTCACGGCCCGGCCTCCGGGCAGGTGGCCGTCGAGCTCCGGCGGCAGGACGAGGTAGGCGCCGTCCCCGGTCACCCGCGTCTCGGGCAGCCAGGGTCGTACGGCGCGTTCGGCGGCGAGCACGGCGGCGACCGAGTCGTACGCCGTCAGCTCGGTGAGGGTGACCATGGTCGGCGGCAGCAGCGCCATCTCGCCGCGCCGGGCGGCCTCGACCGCGGCCTGCGGGCGGACCCACGTCACCCGGTCGGACTCGGTGCTCACGTCACGGGCGCGCTGGCCTTCGGGCAGGGCCGCGACGAAGAACCGCGTGTCGTACCGGCGTTCCTCGATGACGGGCGTGATCCAGTGCGCCCACGGGCGCAGCAGGTCGCCGCGCAGCACGAGGCCGCGCCGACCGAGCAGCGCGGCCAGCGACAGCGACCGGTCAAGCAGCGCCCGCCGGTCGGCCTCCCAGTCGTCTCCGCCGAGGTCGCCGACGATCGTGTCCGCCGTCGGGCCGGCGAGGAGCACGCCCGACTCCTCGAACGTCTCACGGACGGCCGCGCACACCAGCTCGCGGGCGAGGGTGTCCCCGGCGCCGAACGCCGCGCCCCACTCCGCGGGCGACGGCCCGGCCCAGCCCAGCGTACGGTCGCCGTCCCGCGCGTCCACCGAACCGCCGGGGAAGACGTACGCGCCGGGCGCGAACGGCATCGACGTCACCCGGCGCAGCATGTAGACCTCGATGCCGCCGCCCGCGGTGTCGCGGAGCAGGACGACCGTCGAGGCGTCCCGTGGCGCGGCCGGCTCCGCCCGGCCCTCCTCGAGGTCGCGGACGCGTTCGGCGACGTAGTCGGGCAGCCGAAGGCCGGGGAGTTCCGGCACCGGGGCCTCCTCGTTCGCGCTGGGGCGGGACGCCGTCCGACGGCACAGGACGGCGTCCCGTGGGCCTCGTCAAGCCGAACGTCATTCCCTCGGCCGTACGTTACTCGATTCGTTGGTCGTTATTCGACCTCGGCGATGAGTTCTATTTCGACCGGCGCGTCCTTCGGCAGCACCGCGACGCCGACCGCGCTGCGCGCGTGCCGTCCCGCGTCGCCGAACACCTCGCCGAGCAGGTCGCTCGCCCCGTTGATCACCTGGGGCTGGCCGTGGAAGTCCGGGGCACTGGCCACGAACCCGACGACCTTGACGATCCGGCGGACCCGCGACAGCTCACCGACCTCGGCCTTGAGCGCGGCGATGGCGTTCAGCGCGGCCGTACGGGCCAGCTCGGCGGCCTGCTCCTCGGTGACCTCCGCGCCGACCTTGCCGGTCGCCGGCAGCTTGCCGTCGACGATCGGCAGCTGGCCCGACGTGTAGACCAGGTTCCCGGTGCGCGCGGTCGGGACGTACGACGCCAGCGGCGCCACGACGTCCGGAACCTCCAACCCGAGCTCCTCGATCCTCTCCTCCGGCGTGCTCACTGCTTCTCTCGCTTGAGGTAGGCCACGAGGTTCTCGGGGTTCGGGCCGGGGATGACGGTGACGAGCTCCCACCCGTCCTCGCCCCAGTTATCGAGGATCTGCTTCGTCGCGTGCACGAGCAGTGGAACGGTCGCGTACTCCCACTTCTTCATGCGGGGAACTCTATTACCGCTGGGCGGGCGGCTCCTCGTGTCGCGCGGCGATGCCCGGCTGCTCCTTGGTCTCCAGGCCGGGCACCGGCGGCACCTTGTCGGCGGAGTCGATCGACACCGGCTCGCCGGCCTCGGCCAGCTCCTCCTCGGCCTTGGCGAGGCGCTCGGCGAGGTCGGGCCGGTGGGAGCCCTCGGGCGGTGTACGGTCCCCGCCCGCGGCGCGGTCGAAGAAGCGCAGCAGCTCCACGGGGAACGGCATGACGAGCGTGCTGTTCTTCTCCGCGGCGACCTCCACGACCGTCTGCAGCAGCCGCAGCTGGAGGGAGGCGGGGTCCTGCGCCATGACCTCGGCCGCGGCGGCGAGCCGCTTCGACGCCTGGAACTCACCGTCGGCGGCGATGATGCGCGCCCGGCGCTCCCGCTCCGCCTCGGCCTGCCGCGCCATCGACCGCTTCATGCCCTCGGGCAGCGAGACGTCCTTGATCTCGACGCGCTCGATCTTGACGCCCCAGGGCGCCTCGGTCATGCCGTCCATGATCTGGCGGAGCTCGGCGTTGATCGTCTCGCGGTCGGACAGGAGCTGCTGCATGTCGGCCCGGCCGATGACCGCGCGCAGCGAGGTCTGCGCCACCTGCGAGATGGCCCAGTTGTAGTTCTGCACGTTGACGATCGCCTTCACCGGGTCGATCACCCGGAAGTAGACGACCGCGTCGACGCGGACGCTGACGTTGTCCTGGGTGATGCCCTCCTGCGCGGGCACGCCCATCGCCACCGTCTGCATGTTGACCTTCGTCATCCGGTCGATCACGGGGAAGATCAGCGTCAGGCCCGGCGGCCGGAAGTGCGGCTGCACCTGGCCGAGACGGAAGACCACGCCGCGTTCGACCTGCTGCACGACCTTGATCGACGACAGGATGACCAGCAGGATCACGAAGCCGATGACGCCTAGGAGCACGAATGCCGCTTCAGCCACGGCGCTCACCTTTCTGACGGCCGATTCCCTCATGTCCGACACTAGTCGCCAGATCCCCTGAGGTGGCAGACGTCACTTTGCGGGCGCTGCGAACGCGTCGCCGGACGGACGATAACCTCACAAGAGTGAGCGCGAGAGACACCGACTGGGACGGTGTACGGCTGCACGTCGTCACTGGTAAGGGCGGCACCGGCAAGACCACGGTGGCCGCCTCTCTGGCGCTCGCCCTGGCCGCGGGCGGCCGGCGGGTCCTGCTCATCGAGGTGGAGGGCCGGCAGGGCATCGCGCAGCTCTTCGACTGCCCGCCGCTGCCGTACGAAGAGCGCAAGGTCGCGGTGGCGCCGGACGGCGGCGACGTGTACGCCCTCGCCGTCGACCCCGAAGAGGCCATGCTCGAGTACCTCGAGATGTTCTACAACATCAAACGGGCGGGCAAGGCGCTCAACAAGATCGGCCTGATCGACTTCGCGACCACGATCGCGCCGGGCCTGCGCGACGTCCTCCTCACCGGCAAGGCGAGCGAGGCCGTGCGCCGCCGCGACAGGAGCGGCCGCTTCATCTACGACGCGGTGGTGATGGACGCGCCGCCGACCGGCCGCATCGGCCGGTTCCTCAACGTCAACGCCGAGGTCGCGGGGCTGGCGAAGGTCGGCCCGGTCCGCAACCACGCCGACACGGTCATGCGGGTGATCCGCAGCCCGGAGACCGCCGTCCACTTCGTCACGCTCCTGGAGGAGATGCCGGTCCAGGAGACCCTCGACGGGATCACGGAGCTGCGGGAGATCGGCCTGCCCGTCGGCGGCCTGATGGTCAACATGGTCCGGCCGCCGCTGCTGCCCGCGGAGGAGCTGGCCCTGGCCGCCCGCGACGAGCTCGACGTCGAGGCGATCCGCATGGGCATCAAGGCGGCCGGCATCGAGGACCGCACCGCCGAGATCGCCGACGCCCTCGCCGAGGAGGCCGCCGACCACGCGCGGCGCACCGCCCTGCAGGAGCGGGAGAAGGCCCGCCTGACCGACGCGCACGTACCCCGGTACGAGCTGCCGCAGCTCAGCGACGGGATGGACCTCGCCGGGCTGTACGAACTGGCCGCCGAGCTGAGGAGGCAGGGAGCAGCGTGATCACCGCAGCCGAGAAGACCCCGCCGGACTTCTGCATCGACGACCTGATCGACGACCCCGACACGAAGATCATCGTCTGCTGCGGGTCGGGCGGCGTGGGCAAGACCACGACCGCCGCCGCCGTCGGCGTCCGCGCCGCCGAACGCGGCCGCGACGTCGTCGTGCTGACCGTCGACCCCGCCCGCAGGCTCGCGCAGGCGCTCGGCCTCACCGAGCTGGACAACACCCCGCGCCTCGTCGAGGGCGTCGACGGCGAACTCCACGCCATGATGCTCGACATGAAGCGCACCTTCGACGAGATCGTCGAGGCGCACGCCGAGCCCGAACGCGCCCGGCAGATCCTCGCCAACCCCTTCTACCAGTCGCTGTCGTCCAGCCTGTCGGGTACGCAGGAGTACATGGCGATGGAGAAGCTGGGCCAGCTGCACCGGTCCGGTGCCTGGGACCTCATCGTCGTCGACACGCCGCCGTCCCGGTCGGCGCTGGACTTCCTCGACGCGCCGGAGCGGATGGGCCGGTTCCTCGACGGCCGATTGATCAAAATCCTCATGGCCCCCGCCAAGGCGGGCGGGCGGTTCGGGCTGAAGGTCGTGACCGCCGGCTTCGGCATGTTCACCAACGCGATCACGAAGGTGCTCGGCGGTCAGCTGCTGAAGGACGTCCAGACGTTCGTGCTGGCCTTCGACACGATGTTCGGCGGGTTCCGGGAGCGGGCGGAGCAGACGTACCGCCTGCTGCAGGCGCCCGGTACGGCGTTCCTCGTCGTCGCCGCCCCGGAGCCGGACGCGCTCCGCGAGGCGTCCTACTTCGTCGAGCGTCTCGCCGAGGAGCGGATGCCGCTGGCGGGGATGGTCCTCAACCGGGTGCACCGGTCCGACGCCTCGCACCTGTCGGCCGTACGCAGCGAGGCCGCCGCGGAGACGCTGGAGGACCGCGGCGCGCATCCCCTGGCCGCCGCGCTGTTGCGCCTGCACGCCGAGCGGATGCACGTCACCGCGCGCGAGGCGCGGCTGTGCGAGAGCTTCACGTCCTCGCACCCGGCCGTTCCCCGGGCCACCGTCGCGGCCATGGCCGAGGACGTGCACGACCTGGACGGGCTGCGGTGCATCGCGCGGGATCTCGCGGGCGAACACGAGGAATCAGCGGCCTGATCGCCGTACCGGTCCCTCCGCACCCGGCCCCTCCGCACGGAGCCGCGGTGTCGTACGGGATCGGGCCGGATGAATCGGCGACCTGATCGTTCCGGAGCTCCATGAGGGAGCCTGGCCGGCCGGGCGCGGCCAGGCGGTCGATCAGTGGCGACTCGCCGGATCAGCTCGCGACGAGCTCTTCGTCCGGGTCCTGCGACCGCTCGTACCGCTCCTTGGCGGTCTCCAGCAGCTCCCGCCACGATGAGACGTCCGGGCGCCGGCGAAGCAGCGCACGACGCTCGCGCTCCGTCATGCCGCCCCAGACGCCGAACTCGATGCGGTTGTCGAGAGCGTCGGCGAGACACTCCGTGCGCACTGGGCAGCCGCGGCAGATCAGCTTGGCCCGGTTCTGAGCCGCCCCCTGCACGAACAACGCGTCGGGATCCGCGTTACGGCAGGCGGCGCGGGCGGTCCAATCCGTGATCCACATCTTGGCCCCACTCCCCTTGGGTCGGTTGTCGTTTGCGAGCCCCGGCCGGACGGGCGCGGACGTCAGGCCGCCATACGAAAGCCGTGGGGAGAAACTTACGGAAGACCGCGCCGCTTCAACAGCCCCCGATGGGTCCATTCTTGAGATAGCCCCTACGGGCCATGGCAAGGCAACGAACTAGTCATCCGACTCGGCGGGGTGTCCCATATGCACCTCTCGTCCCGCGTAACCTATGTCGCGTGACTGATGAGAAAGCAGACCGGGAACACGCCATCGTCAAGTTGCTACGTCTCCTAGGGGCGGCGCTCGTGGCCGGAGTCCTGGTCAGCTTCCTCGCCCTGCCGGCCGTCGGCAGCGCGGGAATGGCGACCCGGGACGCCGCCGACGGTTTCAAGAACCTCCCGGCCGACTTCAGCATCCAGCCGCCGCCGGAGCGTACGACGGTCTACTCGGCGGACGGCCAGGTCATCGCGACCTTCTACCACCACAACCGCGAGTCCGTCCGCCTCGACCAGGTCGCCCCGATCATGCAGAAGGCGGTCGTCGCGATCGAGGACTCGCGCTTCTACCAGCACGGTCCCCTCGACATGAAGGGCTCCGCACGCGCGCTGGTCACCAACGCCCAGGAGGGCGGGGTCAAGCAGGGTGGTTCGACGCTCACCCAGCAGTACGTCAAGAATTTGCTGGTCGAGAGCGCCGACAACGACAAGGAGATCGCGGAGGCCAAGGCCCCGACCTTCGGCCGGAAGCTGCGCGAGCTGCGGTACGCCGTCAACGTCGAGAAGCGGCTCACCAAGGACCAGATCCTGCAGGGCTACCTCAACATCGCCTACTTCGGCGCCGGCGCGTACGGCGTGCAGGCCGCGGCCCAGCGCTACTTCAGCAAGGACGCCACCGAGCTGACCCTGCCGGAGGCGGCGCTGCTGGCCGGCATCACCAACAGCCCCAGCTACTACGACCCGACGGTCTTCCCGGACCACGCGCGGGAGCGCCGCAACACCGTGCTGTACCGCATGGCCGAGCTGAAGATCATCACGAAGCAGCAGGCCGACCAGGCCGCCGCGCTGCCGATCAAGCTGCACCCCAAGCTGCCCAAGAGCGACTGCAGCGCCAGCAAGGTGCCGTTCTTCTGCCAGTACGTGAAGAACGAGATCCTCGGCAACCCGGCCTTCGGCAAGACGCAGACGGACCGAGAGCACCTGCTGTACCGCGGCGGCCTGACGATCCGCACGACGATCGACATGAAGGCGCAGAAGGCCGCGCAGCAGGCGCTCAGCAGGCGACCCAACCACGACAGGACCGCCACCGAGGCCATGGTCAAGCCTGGCACCGGTGAGATCAAGGCCATGGTGGTCAGCCGAAAGTACGGCGCCAACGTCAAGAAGGGCCAGACCCAGCTCAACCTCGCCGCCGACTACGCGCACGGCGGCAACATGGGCTACTCCGCCGGGTCCACCTTCAAGATCTTCACGCTGGCCGCCGCCCTCGACAAGGGCATCAGCCCCGGCGCCTCCTACCCGGCGCCCGAGAGCACCACGGTGTCGGGCTACCGGGACTGCAAGGGCGGCGGCTCCGAGCCCTGGCCCGTCCAGAACGCCGAGAAGTCCAAGGGCAAGTCCGCCAACCTGCAGACCGGGACGTGGGAGTCGATCAACACCTTCTACGCCTACCTCGAGAAGGACGTCGGTCTCTGCAACGCCGTCAAGATGGCGGAGAACTTCGGCATGAAGCGCGCGGACGGCAAGCCGCTCCAGCAGAACCCGGCCCAGGTCCTCGGTACGAACGAGATCGACGTCACCCACCTCGCCGCCGCGTACGCCGGCTTCGCCGCCCGCGGCCAGTACTGCACGCCGATCGCGATCACCGAGGTGACCGACTCGACCGGCAAGAAGATCAAGGTGCCCAAGGCCAAGTGCACCCAGGCGGTCGACCACGAGATCGCCGACGAGGTCACGAGCATCCTGCAGGGCGTCCTCACCCGGGGCACCGCGCGAGGCGAGGGGCTGGGCCGGCCCGCCGCGGGCAAGACCGGCACCTGTGAGAGCTTCACCTGCGCCGTCTTCGCCGGCTACACCCCCGACCTCGCGGCCGCCGTCTGGTACGGCAGCCCGGAGGCGCCCTGGGGCAACCGCAACTACAACGTCTTCGGCGCGGACATCGCGCCGATCTGGCGCGCCTCGATGCTCGGCGCGCTGCGGGGAACGAAGGCCTCGTCGTTCCACACGCCGCTGAAGGACTTCGCGACGCTCGACCAGCAGAAGATCCCCAACGTCCAGGGCATGCCGGTCCAGCAGGCCAAGAAGAAGATCGAGAATGCCGGCTTCGACGTACAGATCTCCCCGCGCGCCGTCGACTCCAACCAGCCGGCGAACACCGTCGTCTACACCTCGCCGAGCGGCGGCAGCCAGGTCGACCAGAACACCACCGTCATGCTGTTCGTGAGCAACGGCAGCGGCGCGGTCGGCGCGAACGACAACGGCACCGGCAAGGGCAAGCGCGGCAACGGCAGGAAGGGCAAAGGCTTCGGCTGGCCGTTCGGCGGCCGTTGACCGCCCCGAACGACACGAGGCCCCGTACCCGGCGCGAGCCGGGTACGGGGCCTTTCCCGTAGGCGAGGGGACCGGTCAGCCGGCGAGCTGACGCTTGACCTCTCCCGAGACCCGCCTGCCGTCGGCGCGGCCGGCGACCTTCGGCGTGACCGCCTTCATCACCTGCCCCATGGCGCGCGGCCCCTCCGCGCCGAGCTCCGCGATCGTCGCGGCCACCAGGTCGGTCAGCTCCGCGTCGGACAGCTGGGCCGGCAGGTACTCGTCCAGGACCACCCCCTCGGCCCGCTCCGCCTCCGCCTGCTGCGTACGGCCCGCGTCCGCGAACGCCTCGGCCGCCTCACGGCGCTTCTTGGCCTCCCGCTGCAGCACCTTGACGATCTCGTCGTCGGAGAGCTCGCGCGCCCGCTCGCCCGCGACCTCCTCGTTGGTGACGGCCGTCAGCGCCATGCGGAGGGTACGGGTGCGCACCTCGTCGCGTGCCTTCATCGCGGCCGACAGGTCGGCCTGCAGCTTCTCCTTCAACATGAGGACAATCTTGCCCTGCGTACGGGCTTCGGCGCCCGGCAATAAACGGTGCGTCGTTCTGGCACGATGGGGAGGGTGCGAAAGAGATACGCGGTTCCCCTCGGGGTCCTCGGCACCGGGGTCGCCGGCATCGGTTACGCGTCGGTCATCGAGCGGAACTGGTTCCGGCTCCGCCGCTACGACGTGCCGGTCCTCGCCCCCGGCCAGCGGCCCATCAAGATCCTGCACATCTCCGACACGCACCTGACACCGGGCCGCCGTCGGATGATCAAGTGGGTCAGCGCCCTCGACGCCCTCGAACCCGACCTGGTCGTCAACACCGGCGACTCGATCTCGCACCGCGACGCCATCGGCCCGTTCCTCGACCTGCTCGGCCCGCTCCTGGACCGCCCGGGCGTCTTCGTGTACGGCTCGAACGACATGTACTCCCCGGTCCCGAAGAACCCCGCCCGCTACCTCTGGCGCACGAGCCAGAAGGACTACAGCAAGCGGCGGACCGTCCCCGACCTGCCGTACCGCGAGCTCGGCGCCGCGATGACCGCCGCCGGCTGGCTCGACCTCAACAACGCCACCGGCACGATCAAGGCCGGCGACACCGAGATCTGGCTCGGCGGCATCAACGACTCCCACATCAACAAGGACCGGTACGACGAGATCGCCGGCCCGGCCCGCGGCCCGCTCAACATCGGCGTCATGCACTCGCCCGAGCCGCGCAACCTCGACCGCTTCGCCGCCGACGGCTACCAGCTGCTCCTGGCCGGCCACACACACGGCGGCCAGCTGTGCGTCCCGCTGTTCGGCGCCCTGGTCACCAACTGCGGCATCGACCGCGCCCGCGTCAGCGGCCTCAACCGGCACGGTGACGCCTGGCTGCACGTCTCCGCCGGCCTCGGCACCTCCCCGTACGCCCCGGTCCGCTTCTGCTGCCCCCCAGAGGCCTCACTGCTGACCTTGGTCCCGTCGGCGTCGGCGTGAGCCCCACGCGTGTCCCTGGCACTCGTTGCCGTAAGAGAGCCAGTCGACACCAGGGATCACGTTCCAAACGGTGACGATGGCGCGGGCAGGGTCAAAAGTCCGCTAGACTCGTCGAGGCGCAGGCGTTGAAAGACGACCTGCAGCCACCGGGGTGTAGCGCAGCTTGGCAGCGCGCTTCGTTCGGGACGAAGAGGTCGTGGGTTCAAATCCCGCCACCCCGACCCAGGTGAAGGGCCACTTCCGATCATCGGAAGTGGCCCTTTTTCATGCCTGTACAGCAGCGAAGTACAGCAACGCCTACGAACCGAGCTGTTCGCCGAGGCTCTTGAGCGCCTTGAGCGTCTTCTTGCGGAGACCCAGAACAAGGATCAGAACGTACGCCGCGTAGAACGGATCACCGTCCCGCTTCGCCGACTCCGGGAACCGCCGGGCTTCATCGACCGTCCAGGGCTTCACCTTGCGCCTACGCGGCTTGGAGACCTTGAGCAGGCCGGCCACGTTCTCAGCGATCAGCTCCTCAGTGACCGCGTTCGTCAGCGCACTGCACAGCACCGTCCAGGCATCCCGAATGGTCCGGTCAGAGGCGATCTGCTGGCAGCAGTACCGCTTGAGCCACTTGGCGTGGGTCTCCTCGCGGCTTTTGCCGTACGCCCACTTGCGCTTACGGGTACCGTCCGGCGTGGTCACCCACACGTAAGCCGCGTAGCCGTTGCGGTAGGGGAAGCAGTTCCGGTGAGTCGTCGGATCAGAGCTTGATCTCGGCGACCTTGTTGTTGAGGGTCATGACGCTCTCGCCCACGGCCCCCAGGAGCTGATAGGTGGCCTTCAGCTCCTCGTCCGTGAGCGCGCGGACGTCCTCGGTGCTGAGGCCGCCCAGCTCGGCGAAGACCTTCGTGATCTCACGGAGGGTGGTCGCCAGACCCTTGGCGGCGACAGGGACCATCTCCGCCATGAGCTGGCGCATCGGCTCCTCGGCGGCCGTGTTGCCGGCCTTGGCCAGTGCTGCCATGGACTCCAGAAGCTGCACCTTGTCCTGCAGTTCCTTCGGCAGGCCGGTGAGCATCGGCTCCGGGATGGGAACCACGCCGAGCAAAGATTCATTGGTGGCTGGTCATGCCGCAGCCAAGGTCAGCGCCCATGACAGCCCCAAAACCAGACGATCCCCAAGCTGAGAGCGTGGCTTCAACGTTCACTCGTGCCGTGGAGCCAGCGGTCGTCCTGGAACTCAGCAGGGATTTCGTCTTCCCACGGATCGATCCCGCGCCCTTCCAGTTCCTCGAACCAGCGATCCCGCTGCGACGTGGGCAGCCGCTGCCCACACCAAGGACAGAAGCCGATCCCGATGCTCGATGTGCCGCCGTCATGGATGATCAGCCCGTACTCCAGGAACCTGGCGCTGAACAGAACCACTGCGTCCGGGCAGTCGGACGGGTCATCGTGTTGATCACAGTGCCAGTTCACCTGGCGCGCCATCGCTTCGCAGCAGTGCCGGGTCATGGGCATCGGCTTCGCGTAACGCGGCTGGATGCAAGAGCGCGTGAAAGTCCCTGAGATCACCTCATTGAATAGTCAGGTGGTTCGTCGCCATCGGACGGTTGGGGTAGGTTACGATGTTCCACCGCGAGATGTAAACATCGGTTCTGTTATCGTCATGGATTATCACGTCGTTATTGCCGGTGGACACCTTGTCGATCCACCGGATCGTGTTGTGGCCCCATGGGAAGATGGTCCCCGAATTCGCGAAGCACAACGACTCGTAAGAATGCTCGCCGTCGTGGTACCAGATCTGCAAGAAATCAGAACTAACGCAATCAACATCGTTGATTGCAAATGCTGGCCCTGAAAAAAGGGACATGAACAGTGTGGCTGCTCCGGCGATGATTCCGGCGCACTTGATCGGCTTTCGACTGACGGAAATCACTTGACCACCTTACCTTGATATAGATCGGCCTAACCTGACGATCCTCCCATCGCCGCGTCGTAACCGGCGGGGAATTCCAAGTGATCCGGGTCGTCGAGCGAGCGCAGTAGCTGCCAGAGCTGGGGGTCATCGGCGGGCATCCGGTCATTCTGGCCGCTGAGCACATCGACGGCCACTGAGCGCATCGACGGCCGCGCGGCACCGGACGGCCGGAGCCGCCCGAGCCGGCCGCCCACCGTGAACGTCCACCATCGCTGGCGCGACCAGGCTGGTGGGAGGCGCTGCCGTCAGCCTGCCGCCGGTTCCTTCATGTCCTCCCACAGGTCGCGCAGCAGGTCTTCGAGGCGGAGTTCGCCGTCAGGCGTCTGGGCGCCGCGCTCCAGACCGCCGCGGATGAGCCTCCCGGCCGCGGGGCGGGCGATCAGGCCCGCCCAGGCGTCGTGTTCGCGTATGAAGCCCTCGGTGAGGTCCGCCGGTGGTACGGCCAGCTTGGCGGCTTCGATGACGCCGTCAGGGAGTGCCGCGATATGGCGGGCGAGCCGGTCGACGAAGGCGTCGAGTTCGGCGGCGGGCAGGGCGCGGTTGATCCAGCCGTAGCGCTCGGCGGTCGATGCGTCGAACAGGTCGGCGCCGAGCACGACCTCGAGGGCGCGGTTCCGGCCCAGGCGGTGCGTGAGGTACTGCGTGCCGGCGCCGCCGGGCGTGATGCCCATCAGTGCCTCACACTGGGCGAGTCCCGCCGTCTCGATCGCCGCGAAGCTCATGTCGGCCGCCGTGACGAACTCGGCTCCGCCACCACGGGCGATGCCGGCGAGTTTCACGATGGTCACCTGAGGCTGGTTTCGTACGGCCTCGGAGACCGACTGGAAGACGTTGAGACCTTCCGGTGCCGCCTTCATCAGCTCGACGAAGGCCGTGGACTCCGGATTGAGCGTCATGTCCACATGGGCGATGAAGAAGTCCGGGATGGCGCTGCCGAATACGATCACTCTGATCGAAGGGACGTCGCGAACTGTTCTGAGGAAGTGAAGCAACTCGGTCATTAGTTCAACGCTGAGGACATTGACCGGCGGGTTGTCGAGGGTGACTTTCGCGACCCCGTGCTCGACCGAGACTCGCAGAGTCGCGTAGTCCTCCGCCGGAGGGAAATAGTCGGCCATGCCCGCTCTCCTATCGCCTGGCACTCCCGCTACGCTGGCGAGACAGCTGGTTGAGTGCCCCTAGGCTCCTGATTCCTACCTAGGCTATGGCGAGCAAAAATCCAGCGTCAATTACGCACTTCAACCATCCCAGGTATGCTCCCGGATACCGCCATGGACGATCCTGATCCTGGCGGTCCTGCTCGACGAGCCTCGCCGGTTCAATGACATCGAACGACGCCTTGAAGGCATCACCCAACGGGTGCTGACCCAGAACCCTGCGCCGCCTTGAACGCAGCGGGATGATCACACGTCGTGTCCTGTCCGGACGGATGCTCGGAGTGGAATACGCCCTCACGCCGCTGGGCCGTTCCCTGCATGGACCCCTCAGCCAGGTCTACGACTGGACGGTGGCGAACATGGACGTCATCCAGTCGCGGCAGCACGCCTACGACGAGGAGCTCCGCGGCGAGTCCGTCGCCTGATACGGCGGTGGCCGCCGTACGCGCCTGCCGGAAAGGAACCGGTGGGCGACGTGGCCGGTGGCCGGCCACCGGGACGAGCGTGTTCGCCCGCCTCGTCGGTGGCGGGCGAACGCGCTCGGCGGCGGCTCAGATCGACGTGAGCACCCGGATGCGGTCGGCGATGGCGCGCCGGGCGACGTCGGACTCGAAGGCGATCGAGTCGAACTCGTGCGGGGCACCGGGGTGCAGGTGGAACTCCACCGGCACACCGGCGCGGCTGAGCTTCATCGCGTAGGCGAGGTCCTCGTCGCGGAAGACGTCGAGCTGGCCGACCTCGATGTAGGCCGGTGGCAGGCCGGTCGCGTCCTCGAGCCGGGCCGGAGCCGCCGTGGCCGGGACGTCGGGCCCGCCGGCGGCCTCGCCGAGCAGTGCCGGCCACGCGGTGAGGCTGTCGTCGTACGACCACAGCACGTAGGGCGCGATGTGGGGGTCCGGCGTGGTGGTGCGGTCGTCGAGCATCGGCATGAGCAGGATCTGACGGGCGATCTTCGGGCCTCCGCGCTCGCGCGTGAGGATCGTCAGCGCCGCCGCCATGCCGCCGCCGGCGCTGTCGCCCATCACGCCGATCCGGTCGGGGTCGACGCCCAGCTCGGAGGCGTGCTCGTGCAGCCAGCGCAGCGCGGCGTAGGCGTCCTCGAGCGGGGTCGGGAAGGGGTGCTCGGGCGCACGGCGGTACTCGACCGACAGCATCGGCACGCCGCTGGCGGACACGTAGCGGGAGACCGGCCCGTCGAAGAGGTCGATGCGGCCGAAGATGTACCCCCCTCCGTGGAAGAAGAGCACGGCCGGGCCCGGCGTCGCGCCGTCCTTGACGTACCAGCGCATCCTGATCTGCGCGCCGTCGTCCGCGGTCGCGTGGTGCTCGCTGGTCGTCACGTCGGCCGGAATCGGCTGGGCGGTGCCCGCGGCGCCGATGATCGGCTCCCAGAGGGCGCGGCGCGCGGCGACATCGCCCACCGCCGGAGGGGTGGCGTCCGCCATCGCGCCGGCCATCGGGGCCAGTGCCTCGGCGATCTCGGGGTCCAGGTTCAGCGACATGACTACCTTCTCGTTGGGGATCGTCGGGGTGGCGGTGGGCGACGGCGTCAGGCGCCGGGGAGGACGATGACCTTGCCGGAGATCGCGCCGGTGGCGGCTCGGGCGTGGAGGGCCGGCAGCTCGGCCAGCGGTACCCGCTCGGCGACGTCGACGCGCAGCTCACCGCGGTCGATCTGTGCCACCATCTGCGACAGCTGTTCGGCGTCGCTGCGGACGAACAGGTCGACGCCGCGTACGCCGCGCTCCTCGTCCGAAGGCGCGGGCATCCATACCGTGGTGTTCACGAGGGCACCGCCCGGGCGGATCAGGCCGACCAGCGCGGCCAGCTGCGCCGGGTCGACCGGCGCGAGGTTGAGGGCCAGGTCCACCGGCTCGGTGACCGCCGCGGTCACCTCGGTGGTGGTGTGGTCGATGACCTCGTCGGCGCCCGAGGCCCTGACGCGCTCACCGCTGCGGGGGCCGGCCGTGGCGATCACGTACGCACCGGCGTTCTTGGCCAGTTGCACGGCGTAGCCGCCGACCGCTCCGCCCGCGCCGTTGATCAGCACGCGTTGTCCGGCCGTCAGCGTGCCGTGGTCGAAGAGCGCCTGCCACGCGGTGAGGCCCACCAGCGGCAGCGCGGCGGCGTCCGCCAGCGGGACGCTCTTGGGTGCCGGCGTGAGGATCTCGGCCGGCGCGAGGACGTATTCCGCCGAGGCGCCGGTCCCCGTCATCGGCAGGAAGCCGATGACCTCGTCACCGACCGCGATGCCGTCCACACCGTCGCCCAGCGCGTCGACCGTGCCGGAGACGTCGAGGCCGGGCGTGTGCGGCAGCGTCACCGGGATGGGGCCCTGCATGAAGCCGGCGCGGATGTTGCCGTCGACCGAGTTGAACGATGTCGCGGCGACGCGGATCCGGACCTCGCCGGCTCCGGGGACGGGCTGCTCCGCGTCCTCGTAGCGCAGGACGCCGGGGTCGCCGTACTCGTGGAAACGCACTGCCTTCATGTCAGATCTCGCTCTCGCTTGGTTCGGATTTGCTTCGAACTTGAAGCAACCGTGGATGACACTACACCTGCTTCAAATTCGAAGCAAGTGGCGTACGACACTCGATCCCGGGCCACCACGCCCTTCGCCGGATCAGCCGGGGCGGCGCGAAGGGCCCACCGCCGCGACGAGCTCGGCGGCGGCCTGGTCGATGCGCTCGCGCAGTCGCCCCGAGCCGCCGTACGGCGAGCCCTCCCAGTCCTCCGGGCCGGCGACGACGACGGTGGGCACGGGCTCCGCGTGCAGGCAGGTGAGGCGGCCCCGCATTACCTGGCCGAGGTCAGGTGGGCGCCGACGCGAGCCGCTGCTGGCCGCGAGCAGGACGGGCGTACCGGACAGGACATCCTCCTCGAGGACGTCGAAGAACGATGCGAACACGGCGCTCGGGGAGGTGACGACCACCGGTGTCGCCACCACGAGCCCGTCGGCCACCGCCACCGCGGCGATCGCCTCCCGCAGGTCGAGGCTGGCGCCCTGGGTGGCGCACTGAGCGAGGTCGGCCGCCAGCCGGCACAGCTCCAGCACCTCCAGCTCGACCCTCACTCCACTGGCCGTGAGCGAGCCGCAGACGGACCTCGTGATCTGGTCCGCGAGCAGGCGGGTGGGGCGCGGGTAACCGGCGCCGGCACTGACGACGGCCAGGGACACGGGGCTCACCGGTCCTCCCTACAGCCGGGCCGTGATGCCGTCAGCGGGGAGGGCCGAGGACGACGTTGCCGGACAGTTCGGCGGCTTCGGCGAGCAGCTCCATCGAGATCTCGAAGCCCTCCGGGCGCGGCTCGCGCAGGTCGCGGCCCGCGTGGCGGAACATCTTCTCCAGCCCGGCCGGGGTCGCCATGAGCAGCAGGTCGGCCTTCTCGGAGGTGATGCGGTAGCCGTGCGGGATGCCCCGGGGCAGGAAGACGATGCCGCCCTCCCGCAGCTCGTGCTCCTCGTCGCCGACCCACACCAGCGCCGAGCCGGAGATGAGCAGGAAGACCTCGTCCTCCTTCTTGTGCATGTGGAACGGCGGCGCCTCTCCCTTACTGACGTCGAAGCGTCCGACGGTCAGCCGCCCATCGGTCGCCTCGGCGTCGAGCAGGACGCTGAAGGTGCTTCCGGCGATCCACTCGAGCTGCTGCTGGTCCTCTCGCTGGGCGAGGTAGGGGATGCTCATGGTCGGTCCTCGATGCCCGTGGACGGCGGCGCCGTCCTCCTACCAGCGATCCTGCGCCGTACCGCTGCCCGTTCTCCACGCCCGCCGGTGCTCACCCGGGCCCAGCGCTGCTCACGCCGAGGCGCTCGCCCATCTATCTGGCGGACACCTCGACACGGCAGGATGGGCCACGGCGGGAGGAGCTTTGCGTGGGTTTGACGGGATTGGCGGGCAGGCTGGCCGCGGCACGAGCCGATGCGCTGGTCGGCAGGGAGCCGGAGCGGAAGGTGCTCGACCGGATGCTGTCGGGAGCGGCGGACGCTCCGCTCGTGGCATACGTCCATGGTCCCGGTGGCATCGGCAAGTCCTCGCTGTTGCGCTACGCAGGCCGCCAGGCGGAGCTCGCCGGCCGCGGTGTGGTGCACATCGACGCGCGGTTCCTCGACGTGGATCCGCGTCGTCTCGAGGAGGCCGCGGCCCTGGCGTGCTCCGAGCCCGGCACCGTCCTGCTCCTCGACACCTTCGAGCGCTGCCAGCCGCTCGAGCCGTGGCTGCGCGACACCTTCCTGCTCCGGCTCGCGGAGGACGCCCTCGTCGTGGTCGCGAGCAGAGTCGCCCCGGACGTCGAGTGGTCACTGGATCCAGGCTGGGCGCAGCTCTTCGCCGAACTGGCCGTACGACCGCTCGACGCCGCCCAGTCCGACGCCCTGCTCGCCGCGCGCGGCGTCCCCGCCGAGCAGCGCAGCCCCTTCATCGCCTTCGCCGGGGGCAGCCCCCTCGCCCTCTCGCTCGCCGCCTCCCTGCCCGCCGCGGCGCCGGGCGCGCCGTGGGAGCCCACCGGCGACGTGCTGACGACCCTGGTCGAGCGGCTGGTGGGCGACCTGCCGAGCGCCGCGCACCGACGCGCCCTCGAGGTCGTCGCGCAGGCCTACGTCACGCGCGAACCGCTGCTGCGCGCGGTGCTGGGTGACGAGGACACCGCGACGGTGTTCTCCTGGCTGCGTCAGCTGCCCTACGTCGAGGCCACGCCCGAAGGGCTGCATCCGCACGACGCGGTGCGGGCGACGCTCGAGGCCGACCTGCGCTGGCGGGATCCCGAGCGCTACGACGACGTACGCGCCCGCGTCTCGACCGCGGGCCTGCAGGCGGTGCGCGGCGCCTCCGAGGACGACGCCCCGCTGCGCGTCGCGGAGTGGATGTTCCTCTTCCGCGACCAGGACGGCATGGACGACCTGCATGACTGGCAGGCGCACCCCCACGTCGAGGACGCTCCCCTCCGGCCCGCCGACGTGCCCGAGGTGCTGCGCATGGCGGAGGAGGCGGAGGGCCGCGAGTCCGCCGCCACGGTCGCGTACTGGGTGCGCCGCCGTCCGGAGGCCTTCCGTGTCCACCGCTACGCGGGCTCCTCCGCGCCCGTCGCGTTCATGGCCATCCTGCGGCTGGAGGCACCGCTGCCCGAGGACCGGGCCGGGGATCCGGTGATCGCGGCGCTCTGGGACCATGTAGAGGCGACCGCCCCCTTGCGGGAGGGCGAGCACCTGGGCGTCCGCCGTTTCGCGATGCAGCCCGGCTGGCACCAGCGACCCTCGCCCCTCATGGACCTCATGAGCCGGCGCGCCATCGCGGACGAGATGAGGGCCCGCGGGCGCGCGCTGACCTTCACCGTCTTCGAGGACACCGACCGGTGGAAGGGCTATCTCGCCAAGGCCGGGATGCTGGAGGTCACGGCCGTGGACGTCGGAGGGCGGGTACAGCACCTCTTCGGCAGGGACTGGCGGCGGCAGTCGGTGGACCAGTGGGTGGAGGACAGGGCCCGCGCCGTGGCCGTGCCCGTGGCCGGGGAGACCGGTTCTCCGTCCGCCGCCGGCTCGGACGACGAGCGCGGCGGCGACCTGCCGCGCGCCGCGTTCGAGGAGGGCGTGCTCGAGGCGCTGCGGACGTGGCGCGCTCCCCGGGAGTTCGCCACCAGCGTCCTGCTGCACTCGCGCCTCGTGCCGCGGGGTTCCGCCGACCCCGTGGCGGACCTGCGCGGCGCGATCACGACCGCCCTCGACGCGCTGCAGGTCGACCCCGCGGGCGTGAAGGCGCACGACGCGCTCACCGCCACGTACATCGCGGCCTCGCGCACCCACAAGGCCGCCGCTCGACGGCTGGGGGTGCCGTACGGCACCTACCGGCGCCATCTCACCCTGGCCAAGGAGCGGCTCATCGAACAGCTGCTGCGGCAGGCGGCCACGGCGCCCGTGCCGTCCCCGCCGCGCTCGTCACCGGAGGGGTGAGGTCGCGGACCGCGGACACGACCTTGGCGGCGCCCGGCCCGGTCCGCCGCGCACCCGCTGCGGCCGGCCGTCCGGCGCGAGCCGGGCTACGTCGTCACGCTCCGCCTTTGCGGCGGCGAGGCGCGGCCGAGCGAGGCGGTGTGGCGCGCATGTGGTCGCGTACCGGCGCCAGCAGGCCGGCGAGGGCCTTCACGTCATCGCGCGAGAGCGGCTCGAAGAGCAGGCCGCGGACGACCTCGATATGACCGGGCAGCACCTTCGCGAGCAGCGCGCGTCCGGCGTCGGTGATGGTGACCGTGATGCTCCGCTCGTCGTCCGGAGAGGGAGCGCGCACGACCAGGCCCGCCTTCTCCAGCAGACCCGCCTGGTAGGTCAGACCGCTGCGGCTGTAGACGACGCCGTCGGCCAGGTCGGTCATGCGGTGGCTGCCCGTCGGGGAGTCTCCGAGCCGGGCCAGCAGCTGGAACTGCACATAGCTGAGATCACCGGCCTCGCGCAGCTGTTGCTCGACCGCGTGCCGGAGCAGGCTGGTCACCTCGATGAGGTCGAAGTAGGCGCCGAGCTGCACGGGGTCGAGCGACGGCGGTGAATCAGGCATGACCGGAGTCTACTGCTTCGAATTCGAAGGGCATGGCACGACGCTGCCGTGGTGATCGTGTTGCCGTCGTCCGCGCGACCGGCGCGTCATCGCGAGAAGGCCACCGTCGGCACCGGAACTCGGCGCCGACGGTGTTCCCTCCGGTCACTTCCCGTGCGGGTCGGAGGCGTTGACGGTGGCGACGACCTGGTCGTACTCCCCGCGGGCCTCGGCGTAGCGCAGGAACTTGACCCGCTCGACCTGGATCTCCTTCGCGTCCGGCCGGGTCTCGAACAGCTCCATGACCTCCGCGACGTATTCGTCGAGCGGCATGGCGAACTCGCTCTCCTCCTGTCCGGGCAGCAGCGACGTGCGGACCGCCGGCGGCTCGAGCTCCACGATCTTCACGTTCGTGTCGGCGAGCTGCAGCCGGATCGACTCGCTCAGCATGTGGATGGCGGCCTTCGACGCGTTGTAGCTCGGCGTGACCTTGAGCGGTATGAACGCCAGGCCCGAGGAGACGGTGACGATCGTGGCGTCCGGCTGCGCCCGCAGGTGCTCGATGAACGCGGCGATGAGCCGGATCGGGCCGAGCACGTTGGTCGTCACGATGGACTCGGCCGAGGCCAGGAACGACTCGGGCCGGTGCCAGTCCTCGACGCGCATGATGCCGGCCATCGTGATCAGGACGTTGAGGTCCGGGTGCCTGGCCAGGACCTGCTTGGCGGCGGCCTCGATGCTCGCGGCGTCCGCCGTGTCGATCTGCACGGTGTCGATGCCGGGATGCTCGGCGGCGATCTGGTCGAGGAGTTCCGTACGGCGGCCGCCGACGATCACGGTGTTGCCCTTGGCCTGAAGTTCCAGGGCGAGAGCAAGGCCGATGCCGCTGGTGGAGCCGGGGATGAAGATGGTGTTTCCGGTGATGTCCATGGCTTCAGCCTCGCCCATCGCCCCGCGGAGGTGCAGAGACCGCTCATCGGGGGATCGGCGATCCCTGGTTCGCCGGGGGCGTGGGCCGAATAATTGAACGCATGGATCGTGCAGCACTCGCGGACTTCCTGCGGCGCCGCCGCGACGCCCTGCGGCCCGGGGACGTCGGGCTCCCCGAGGGCACGCGCCGCCGGGCCCCGGGCCTGCGGCGGGAGGAGGTCGCGGCCCTCGCCGTGATGTCGACCGACTATTACACGCGGCTGGAGCAGCAACGCGGTCCGCAGCCGAGCGAGCAGATGCTCGCGTCGCTCGCCCGGGCGCTACGGCTGACGAGCGACGAACGCGACTATCTCTTCCAGGTGGCGGGGCAGAACCCGCCGGCCGCGATGTCGGCCGCGACGCATGTCGCGCCCGCGCTGCTGAGAGTGCTGGACCGCCTCTCCGACACCCCGGCGCTCATCCTGTCGAACCTGGGCGAGACGCTCGTGCAGAACCGGATGGCCGAGGCGCTGTTCGGCGACAGATCGGGCTACACGGGCCTCGCCCGCAGCGAGACCTATCGGTGGTTCACCGATCCCGCGGAGCGGCTGCACTACCCCGAAGACGACCGTGACCGGCAGAGCCGCGCCCACGTCGCGAACCTGCGCGCGGCGTACGGCTCGATGGGCCCGCACTCACCCGCGGGCGACCTCGTACGGGCGCTGCAGAAGGAGAGCACGGAGTTCGCCGAACTCTGGGAGCGGCACGAGGTGGCCAAGCGCTTCGAGGATCACAAGACGCTCATCCATCCCGAGCTCGGCGAGATCGAGGTGGACTGCCAAGTGCTGTTCACCGAGGATCAGTCGCAGGCGCTGCTCGTGCTCACCGCCGCCCCGAACACCGAGGGGTATGAGAAGCTGCGGCTCCTCGGGGTGCTGGGGCACCACCGCTTCGCCGAGACCTGAGACGCCCGCCCGCGCGAAAGGACCTACGAGGCGATTTCCCTTCGCCGGCATTGTCCGGGTCAGGTCGTGGGGGTCGCCGTCCAGGTGCCTTTCGGCTCCTGTAGAGGCCCATCGGTCTCTTCCGGCCTCTCAGCCCTTCCTTGCGGATCCCGTCCAGGCGGTCCGTTCGGTCGAGCTCCCTCGCACGTCTCGTAGGCCACTTCCCACACTGCCTCGGCGCACCTGCTCCCTCAAGGGACCAAAGTCCCTGCTCACGGGACCATGGTCCCCTGCGGCCGTCTGGACGAGGCCGCCGCCGCCCCGGCCGGGGCGGCGGCTCAGCAGGGGCCGAGCAGGTCGGCGCCCTGCCGCACGGCCTCGATCATCCGGTCGCGATGGGCACTGAAGTACGGTGCCGGAGCCGACGCGGCCACCGCCCCGACGACCGTGCCGCGATCGTCGCGGACCGGCGCCGCCACGCAGGCCAGGTCCGGGCGGAACTCCTCGATCTCGTCGGCGACTCCGGTGGCGCGGACCCGCGCCAGCTGCTCCTCCAGGTCCGCGAGCCGGGTGATGGTCCGGCCCGTCAGCCGGTGCAGTCCGGCGCCCGCCAGGTAGTCACGGCGCCGGTCGGCCGGGAGGAAGGCCAGCAGGACCTTGCCGAACGCCGTCGCGTGTGCCGCCTCGTGGAATCCCACGTCCAGCGGCCGGACCCGGGGTGCACGCGGTGAGTCGACGACGTCGGCGACCACGAGGTGCGCGTCGCGCAGCACGCTGAAGTACACCGCCGTGCCGCCGACCCGGTGCGCGTGGCGGAGCGCGTCGGTCACGCCGGGGCTCGGCAGCAACTGCTCGTGCAGCCGCTGGTGGAGGCCGGCCACCTGGTAGCCCAGGCCGTACCCGCGGGCGTTCGGCAGCCGGACGAGATAGCCCTCGTGGACGAGCGTGCCCAGGAGGTGGTACGTCGTCGACAGCTTGAAACCGCACCGGCGGGCGACCGCCTTGGCGGTGACGCCGTCGCCGGCCGACGCGACCGCTTCGAGGACGCGGAGGGCGCGTTGCACCGAGCCCACCAGGCCGCCGGGCACCGGCCGGCACTCATCGGTCTCCACGGTCATCGCGGCACCTCCCCTTCGGGCGTGTCCGCAGCGTAGGGCACCCGAGCGGCGGCGTCATCTCCCCGGCCGCGCACCGCGCCGGTGCCGTACGGCGCGCGGTCCGGGAGGGGTGTCCCGTCAGCCGGCGGGGGCGGCGACCCGCAGGATCTTGAGGAACTCGCGCATCCAGGCGGGGTGATCCGGCCAGGCGCGGCCGGTGACGATCGAGCCGTCGATGTGCGCCTCGCTGTCCACGAACGAACCACCGGCCGCCTCGACGTCGGGCGCGAGCGCCGGGTAGGCGCTGGAGGATCGGTTGCCCAGGACACCCGCCGCGGCGAGGATGAGCGGCCCGTGGCACAGCGCCGCGATCGGCTTGCCCTCGTCGGCGAAGTGCCGGACGATCCGGAGGCACTCGGCGTCGCCGCGGATGTACTCGGGCGCACGACCGCCGGGGATCACGAGCGCGACGTAGTCCGCCGGGTCGACGTCCGCGAACGCCACGTCGGCCGGCCACATGCGACCGAACTTCTCGGTGTAGGTGTCGAAGCCGTCGACGAAGTCGTGCACGACGAACTGCAGCTTCTTCGCCGTCGGGGCGGCGATGTGCACGTCGTACCCCTCCTCCAGCAGCCGCTGGTAGGGGTACATGACCTCGAGGTCCTCGGCCGCGTCGCCTGTGACGATCAGCACCTTCGGCATGGTGCAGCACCTCCGTGACTGTGGGGAAACACCGTACGACCGATCGTGTACGGCCCAGCTCACAGCGTCAACACCGGAGTTTCCACCCGCCGGAAAAAAGGACATTCCGCACCCAGATGGCGCTACGGGGCGTCACACGATGACCAGATCACGCGCTTTGGTCATCTCCACGTGGTCAGGCTGCTCGTTGACGGTCGGCCACCCTGGCGTGGCCCCACCGGCAGCATGGATCGCGGTGCGGGTGATGTCCAACGCACGCTGCAGCACCTTCGCCGGCTCAACCGCGTCCAGGATGAGCAGGTCGACTGTGAGGGTGCCCGCCGTCGCGTCGGTGCTGACGGTCGAGTCGGTGAAGTCAGCGTTGCACTGCTCCAGATCGAGCAGCGCTCCCATCAACTGCTCCCCATGGGCGTGCAACTCGTCCTGGCCGGTCCCTGGCGCCAGGTCCAGCGTGAACAGGAGGGAGAGGAAAGTAGCTCGCCTCGCGCTCATGACTCCTCCCGCACCCGTCGCTTGAGTGTACGTACCCGGCTCAGGGGTTGCTCAGCCCTCACCGCAGGGCCAACGCCCAGGACACGTTCTTAGCACCGATAGTCGGTGAGTGACTGATCCACCACTGACCGCAATCGGTCAGGTTGCAGGTGGATGAAGTCAGAGGGGGTCGGTGAAGGTCCAGCCCTTGTCGAGAAGGGCGTCGACGGCGGCGACGGCGGTGGCGAGGCGGTCCTCGTGGGGCCCGGTCGCGACGACGTACGGCAGGCCACGCCGGTCGAGCTCCTCGCGGAACCGTGCCGCCATCGCCTCCCGGATCGACTCGCCGTCACGCCAGCCGTCCTGTTCGAACGGCACGCCGGCGGTGTCCGTGAGGATCCACAGGTCGTGGCGGGCGCGCTCGTGCAGGCGTTCGACGTCGGGAGACGGCGCGCCGAGGTAGCGCTCGTGCCACAAGGACGTGGCGAACGCGTCGGTGTCGCAGATGAGCAACGGCGAGCCCGAACGGGCGGCCGCGTCCTCCAGGGCGAGATGCCGCTCGGCGATCAGGGTGAACTCCTCCGGTGACCAGCCGAGGTCGCCGATCCACAGCTCCGGGTCGGTCCGCCGGGCAGCGGCCAGCTTCTCCTCGCAGTACAGGCGCCCGTACTCCGGCACCCACCGGGTCGCCGCCCACACGCCGCCGCGCGCGGAGTAGTGCGCGGCCAGGGCCCGGCTGAGCGTCGTGGTGCCGGAGGACTCGGCGCCGAGGACGACGACGCGCCGGGCGAGGTACGCGCGCACGGCGGGCGTGAGCCACTCCCAGCAGGCGACGGGGTCACGGCGCACGGCGGTGCCGCTCACGGGGAACCGGTCGCGCGGCGGGTCGACGGGGACGTGCGCGGCGGAGAACCGGCGGGCGAGTTCGGGGCCGTACTCCTCGGAGCTGAACACCGCGTCGACCGGCGGCAGGCCGAGCGCGCCGACGCCGTGCCCGGACGCCGCGTCCAGCGCCGTACGGAACGCGGCCACGTGCGCCGCCCAGATCTCGTCGGAGTCGTAGTCGACCTCGACGTCGTCCATGACCGGGACGATCTCGACGTGGGGCTGAGGGTGGCGTTCCCGGAGCCAGGCCGCGCGCAGGGCCAGGGGGATGCTCTCCGCGGTCGAGGCGGCCACCACGACGGTGACGCGGGCGCAGGCGACCGCGGCCGTGTCGATGAGGTGGTGGTGACCCGCGTGCGGTGGATAGAACTTTCCGATGACCAGCCCGTGGTGGTACGTCATGGGGCCACCGGAGTGGCCGCGGTCCGCCGCCGCGTCCAGTCCTTCCGCCAGGCGAGCAGCCCGGCGACGCACAGCGCGAGGAAGACGACGTAGAGGGCGCTGGTCAGGTAGAGGTGCTTGTAGGCGTACAGCGGAATGTAGATCAGGTCCGCGCTGATCCACAGCCACCAGGACTCCAGCAGCTTGCGGCTCTGGCCGTACGTCGCCGCCAGCGAGATGGCGGTGGTCAGCGCGTCCCAGAAGGGGACGGTCGAGTCGGTGTAGGTGCTCAGCACCCACGTCAGCAGGCCGGTGGCCGCGAGGCCGGCGGCGGCGATCCCGGCCCACTCGGCACGTGAGGTGCGCTGGACGACGCGTTCAGCGTGTCCCTGCCCGCCGTACAGCCACTCCCACCAGCCCCACACCTGCAGGACGACGTAGACGGCCTGCAGGCCGGCGTCGGCGTACAGGCCGCCGTCCAGGAAGATCAGGCCGAGCAGGACGACGTTCGCGATGCCGACCGGCCAGTTGGCGATGTGCTGGCGGACGACGAGCCAGACGTTGATCGCTCCGGTGACGAACCCGAGGACCTCGGCCCAGCTCGTCGGCGTGCCGCCGAGGGTGACGGCGGGTTCCAGCAGCGGCCCCAGC
Source organism: Actinoallomurus spadix (assembly GCF_024055725.1). Classification (GTDB taxonomy): domain Bacteria; phylum Actinomycetota; class Actinomycetes; order Streptosporangiales; family Streptosporangiaceae; genus Actinoallomurus; species Actinoallomurus spadix. The sequence goes on from NZ_JAMXMX010000006.1 coordinate 64,863, forward strand.
AGGCTGTGCAGCGACAATCCGGCATGCTCCTGTGGTCAGACGACGGCCAGCAGAACCCTACATGTCCGGTTCGCGGCACTAGCACATCGGCAGGGGCGGCCATAGGGACACGAGGACCAATTCCCGTCCCCGGAGGAGGGTACGGGGACTCAATTTCTGCGCCGTGTCTTTTCCACGACGGCTCGGCGTTGGTAATTTCTCTGCGGCCGCCGATCTCTTTCGGAGCGGCATCTCCCCCCATTCCAAGGAGAATTCGTCATGCATCTGCGCAGGTCCATCGTTGCCGCCGCGGTCGCGGGCACCGCACTGTCCTGCATGGCGGGCACCGCCGAGGCGGCGGCGTCCAAGCCGCCGGTCGTCAAGCCCTTCAAGGCCTACGGCCCGGTCAAGGCGAAGCAGAAGGTGACCGGAACGGTCAGGGTCACGTCGTACACGTCGGTGAAGTGGAAGGCGACCAACAAGACCTTCAATTCGAAGACCGGCAAGGGGAGCATCAAGGTGGTCTTCACCGCCTTCACCCCGACCGGAAATCAGAAAATGATCAGGGAGTACACGGTGAAGGCCTCGCGCTCCGGGCAGTTCGCGTACCCGGCACCGCTCAAGAAGCTTTCCGTGCAGGTCTGGCAGGGCAAGAAGCACGGCGCGCGGGTGCCGATCCTCGGCAAGTGACCTGATCTCGGTGTCAGGGCCCGGCCGCCGGCGGCATCCGGCACCGGGCCCCGGCACCGGCGGCGTCCGGCGCCGGCTCCGCGTCACGGGCGCGGTCCGGCGCCGGGTCCGCGGCACCGGCGCGGTCCGGTGCCGGATCAGCGCCACCGGCGAGGTCCGGGCCCGTGGTCAGCGGAGGCCGACGAACAGGTCGTCCTCCAGATCGGGGGCGGGAACGGTGCTGAAGCGGCGCAGGAAGGTCTCGCGGCCGAGCATCCGGCGCTGCACCTCGTCGGGCAGGCCCAGCGTGAAGCCGGTGTCGGCCTGGCTGGCATGGGCCTTCAGCGCCTTGATCTTGCGCTCGAAGTACGCGGAGACCTCCACGACGGTGGTGATCTCCTCGTCCGGCGTCCCGAAGTCCTCCGGGACCTCGAACTCACCCATGTCGACACCGGTGCCGCGCAGGTGGTCCATCATCTCGGTGAGGAAGGACCGGGGGACGGCGCTGTAATAGAACTTGCGGGGGATGCCCGTCCTTTCCGCGGCGGCGACCGCGATCCGGTGGGCCTGGATGTGGTCGGGGTGCCCGTAGTTGCCGTTCTCGTCGTAGGTCACCACGACCTGGGGGCGGTACCTCTCCATCAGTTCGGCGAGCCGGCCGGCCGACTCCTCCAGGGGGACGTTGGCGAACACCCGGGCGTCGGCGTTGGCCTCCCAGCCCGCCATTCCCGAGTCGGGGTAGCCGAGCAGTTCGACGTGGTCGATGGCCAGGTGGGTGACGGACTCCCTGAGCTCCTCGAGCCGCAGACGGCTCACCTCGGCCAGGTCGTGCCCCGACTCGCCGGGCTTGACCCCGCCGGGTCCGTCGCCCTGCTCCCCGTTCGTACAGGTCACGAGGACCGTACGGACGCCCTCCTCGGCGTACCGCGCGAAGACACCGCCCGTGCCGAGCACCTCGTCATCCGGGTGGGCGTGCACGGCCATCAGTGTGAGTTCGGGATTCATGATCCCCAGCATGCACGCCCGCGTGCCGTGCGGTCAGCGGGAACGGCGACGGCGACGGCGTCGCCAGATCTTCGCGCACTCGGCGCAGGTGTCCGGGGGAGGCGCGGACGTGGACTCTCCGCGCACGGTCATGACCGCGCCGCAGTAGGCGACCACCGTGGTCCCGGCGGGCCGGGCGGGCGGCGGGTAGCCGTGAGTGACCTCCTCGTCGCCGGTGCCCTCGGGCCTCAGCGCGAGCTCTGTCGAGGATCTCGGCGTCACTCCTCAACGGTACGACGCGACGCCCCGAACATCCCGATGAGGGGCGGAACAGGTGTCGCCTACCGTAACGACTGACCGGATCCGGCCTTCGAGTCCCCTGCGTCCCATTTGCGGCTTGAGTGCAGCGACTGCGAGCATGCTCCTTTCCCCCCAATCACACCAGGAGTCCGCATGCATTTCAGCGCGCGCCTGGCCGCCGCCACCGCCGCGGGGGCCCTGATCTCCTCCCTTCCCCTCACCGCCCCGGGCGCCTTCGCGGCCACGCCGTCGCCCGGGACCGCACCCGCCGTCACGGCCGCCGCCTCCGCGCCGTCCGGCGTCTCGGCGAAGGGCGCCTACATCTACGACGCGTCCAAGGGCAAGAAGCTCTGGGGCCGCGCGACGACGACGAAGCGCCCCATCGGCAGCATGACCAAGGTCATGACCGCGCTCGTCGTGATCCGCGCCGGCCACCTCGACCGCACGGTCACCATCAAGAAGTCCTACGTCGACCACGTCAAGAACAACGACGCCTCGTCCGCCTACCTGAAGGCCGGCGACAAGGTGACCGTCCGGCAGCTGCTGACCGCCATGATGCTGCCCTCCGGCTGCGACGCGGCGTACGCCCTCGCCGACGTGTACGGCCCCGGGCAGACGAAGTTCATCGCCAAGATGAACAAGACCGCCAAGTCGCTCGGCATGACGAGCACCTACTTCCGGACGGCCGACGGGCTGCCGACCTCCTCCCACAAGGAGGGGTACTCCACGCCGAGCAACGTCATCAAGCTGGCGAAGAAGGCGATGGCGAGCTCGACGTTCCGGTCGGTCGTGGCCGCGAAGACGTACAAGCTGTCCAAGACCAGCCACCACCACGCCTACACCTGGACCAACACCAACCTGCTCCTCGGCTCCTACAGCGGCACGATCGGCATCAAGACCGGCCACACCGACGGCGCCGGGTACTGCCTGCTGTTCGCGGCCAAGCGCGGCGGCCGTACGATCTACGGCCTCGTCCTGAACAGCACGACCACCGACCCGAACCGTCGCTTCAAGGACGCCGCGAAGATGCTCGACTGGGCGTACGGCACCAAGTCCGCCGCGCGGCTTCGCCTGCAGTCCGTACGACCGGGACCGCAGACGGACTGACACACTTGACCCATGGGTGACGACGAACGCTGGAAGGCCCGCTTCCGGGCCGCTCGGGTGAGCCTGCCCGGCTGGGCGCACGACGCGCCGCACCGCTCGGTGTACCGCTCGAACGCCACGGGCACGTGGGAGATCTACGCCTGGGACCGCACGACGGGCGACCGCCGGCAGGTCACCGACCGGCCGAACGGCACCTGGATGGGCGGCGTCGATCCGACCGGCGAGTGGATCTGGTGGTTCTCCGACACCGACGGCGACGAGTTCGGGGTGTGGCGGCGCCTGCCGTTCGGCGGCGGGCCGGACGAGCCCGCCGTTCCCGGCCTGGAGCCGTCCTACCCCGCCGGGCTGTCGGTGGGCTCCAGCGGCCTCGCCGTCGTCGGTCGGTCCACGGACGGCGGCACGACCATCCACGTGTCCCGCCCGGGGGCCGACCCGTACGTCCTGTACTCGCACGCCGAGGACGCGTACGCCGTCGGCCTGTCCAAGGACGAGTCGCTCATCGCGATCAACCACAGCGAGCACGGCGACAGCCGGCACATGGCGCTGCGGATCGTCCGGACCGACGGGGAGACCGTCGCCGACCTGTGGGACGGCCCGGGCAAGGGGCTCGGCGGGCTGGCGTTCTCGCCCGTCCCCGGCGACCAGCGGCTGCTCGTCGAGCATGAGCGCCGTGGCAAGCCCGAGCCGCTGCTGTGGGACCCGGTGAGCGGCGGTGTCCAGGAGATCACCCTGGACCTGCCCGGTGAGATCGGCGCGGACTGGTACCCCGACGGGTCCGCGCTGCTGATCTCGCACTCCCACCACGCTCGCGACGAGCTCTACCGGTACGACCTGGCGAGCGGCGAGCTGACCAGGATCGACACGCCGCGCGGCGTGATCGGCGGCGCCACCGCGCGCCCGGACGGCACCGTCGAGTTCTCCTGGTCGTCGTCGGCGTCGCCGCCGGTGATCCGGTCCACGAGCGGCGAGGTCGTGCTGACCCCGCCGGGCCCGCCCGCGCCCGGGTCCGTCCCGGTCGAGGACGCCTGGGTGCCCGGCCCGGGCGGGGACATCCACGCCCTGATCTGCAAGCCGGAGGGGCCGGGCCCGTACCCGACGGTCTTCGACGTCCACGGCGGACCGACCGCCTACGACGCCGACTCGTTCTCGCCGGACGCCGCGGCGTGGGTGGACCACGGGTTCGCCGTCGTCCGCGTCAACTACCGCGGGTCCACCGGCTACGGCAGCGCCTGGCGCGACGCCATCGAGGGCCGCCCCGGGCTGACCGAGCTGGAGGACATCAAGGCCGTCCGCGACTGGGCGGTCTCCTCCGGTCTCGCCGACCCGGCGAGGCTCGTGCTCACCGGCGGCTCGTGGGGCGGGTTCATCACCCTGCTCGGCATCGGGGTCCAGCCCGGCGACTGGACGGCCGCGATCGGCATCGTCCCGGTCGCCGACTACGTCGCGGCGTACGAGGACGAGATGGAGGCGCTGCAGGCGTTCGACCGGTCGCTGTTCGGCGGCTCACCGGCCGAGGTGCCCGAGCGGTACGAGGCGTCCTCCCCGATCACGTACGTCGACCGGGTCACCGCCCCGGTGCTGGTCATGGCCGGGGAGAACGACCCGCGCTGCCCGATCCGCCAGATCGACAACTACCTGGCCCGTCTCCGGGAGCTGGGCAAGGAGCACGAGGTCTACCGGTACGACGCCGGGCACGGCTCCCTGGTGGTGGAGGAGCGCATCCGCCAGGTCGCCGCGACCATCGACTTCGCCCGCAAGCACCTCGACCTGACCTGAGCCCCGGGCCCGCCCGGGAACCCTGCGGGCCCACGTCACGCGACCCGGCCCCGAGCCGCGGAGCGAGGCGGTGGCGTGGGCGGCCGCCCACGCCGCCGCAGGTCGCGATGGGCAGCCGACGTCACCGCCGCAGGTCGCGGTAGGTCGCCAGGGCGTCCCGCACGACGCCCCGCATGCCGGGCACCCGGGCGAGGCCGACGAGGCGGTCGATCAGCGGGACCGTGCGCTCGATCAGCCGGTAGGTCTTGGCCGCGTCCGGCGAGCCGTCGTACACCCAGTGCAGGATCACGCCCATGGAGTAGAGCCACAGCAGCTCGGGCAGGTCGGCGCGGATCTCCGCGTCGGCCTTGAGCGTGGAGCCGTCCACGACCTCGCGGTAGACGGCGACCGCGGCCTCGCGGATCGGCGCCGACTCCTTGCTGAACGGGCTGAGCGGGCTGGTCGGCTCCGCCGCGTACTTGAAGAACTTCCCCGCGAACTCCTTGTACGGCTGGAGCGTGTCGATGCGGGCCCGCATCACTCCGAGCAACCGCGCGCGGAACTCCCGCTCCCGCGCCAGCACGGCCCGGCACGCCTCGGTATGGTCGTCCTGGGAGTGCTCGTAGTAGAGCTGGATCAGCTCTTCCTTCGAGGAGAAGTAGTAGTAGGCGTTGCCGACGGACACGCCGGCCTCGGCGGCGATCGCCCGCATCGTCGTCGCCTCGTAGCCACGCTCGCGGAACAGCCGCAGAGCGGTCTTCGCGATCAGATCTCTCGTCTGCTCGGACTTGGTCGGAGTGGCCACACGCGACACTGTACGACCCTCCGAGGACCATCCGGGTCCGTCATCCACAGGCCAGAACTGGGTGTGGATTCCGGCAAGTGGCGCGTCCCTTGCCGGAGTGTCGCGGCCGGCGCGATCAATGCTGCGACTGGCGCATGCGACAGTACGGGAGGGCTACATGTCGATACGCACCGCCGTCATTGCCGGCTGCGCCGCGGGGTTCTGCACGTTAATGACCGGTACGGCCGTGGCGCGCACCCACACGCCGACGTCGGAACCCGGCCTGCTGCACCAGCGGCTGGCCGGGGCGCTGCTGCGGGCGGTGGGAGTCCGCTGGGTCTCCAGCGGGCACTGCTCCCGGCGGCGTGACTCGCGCTGCACCTCGTTCGAGGGGCTGCGGGCGTCGACGTTCGCCGGGCTGCTGGCGCTGAAGGAGGCCAGCCACTGCCACCTGACCGTCTCCGGCGGCACCGAGGCGGGACACGCGGCGGGACGCTACAGCCACGGCGCGGGCTACAAGCTCGACCTGCTGCCCAACCGGTGCCTCGACAGGTACATCCCGCAGCACTTCGATCGCCTCCCCACGCGGGGCGACGGTGCGGCGCAGTACCGGGCGCCGGGGCCGGTGACGTTCGCCCGTGAGCGGTCGCACTGGGACATCACGTTCGGCGGCGTACCGGACTCCCTGGCCGGCCGCAAGGACACCAGACCGTCACCCGGCCGGGATCCCGTACGGGGCGAGGACAGGCCCGGGACGGACCTGGAGAGGCCGGGAGCCGGCCACGCACCCGGCCGCCTGCCGGGTGCGCCCGGGCCGGACGTCTCGGACCGCGGCGCCCCCGGCGTTCCGGGCGTTCCCGGGATGGATGACGACGACGCGGACGACTAGGTTTCCCGTGAAACATGAGCGTCCCGGCGGTGCGCCGCACCGCCGGGACGTCTCGGGTCGATCAGAACTCGGCGGCGACCAGCTCGGCGATCTCCGCGGCGTTCAGCGCGGCGCCCTTGCGCAGGTTGTCGCCGCAGACGAACAGGTCGAGGGTGTTCGGGAAATCGATCGCCTGGCGGATCCGGCCGACGTACGTCGGGTCCGTGCCGACCACGTCGGCGGGCGTCGGGAACACGCCGTTCGCCGGGTCGTCCATGACGACGACGGTCGGGGCGGCGTCCAGGATCGAGCGCGCGCCCTCCACCGTGACCGGCCGCTGGAACGTCGCGTGCACGGCCAGCGAGTGCGTCGTGATCACCGGCACCCGTACGCAGGTGGCGGAGACCTTCAGGTCGGGGATGCCCAGGATCTTGCGGGACTCGTTGCGGAGCTTGAGCTCCTCCGACGCCCAGCCGCCCTCCTTGAGCGACCCGGCCCAGGGCACGACGTTGAGCGCCATCGGCGCCGGGAACGGCGACTCGGCCTCGCCGAGGCGGTTCTGGATCGCCTTGCGCACGTCGCCCGCGGTCTGGCCGAGCGTACGGTCGCCGGCGACCGCCTCGATCTCCGCGTACAGGCGCTCCGAACCGGCCACGCCCGCCCCGGACACCGCCTGGTACGAGGCGACGACGAGGGAGTCCAGGCCGTACTCCGCGTGCAGCGCGCCCATCGCGGCCATCATCGACAGGGTGGTGCAGTTCGGCGTCGAGATGATGTTCCGCGGCCGGTTCCGTACGGCCTCGGGGTTCACCTCGGGGACGACGAGCGGGACGTCCGGCTCCATGCGGAACGCGCCGGACTTGTCCACGACGATCGCGCCGCGCTCGGCCGCGATCGGCACCCAGACCTTCGACACCTCGTCCGGCACGTCGAACATGGCGATGTCGACGCCGTCGAACACCTCGGCGGTCAGCTCCTGCACGACGAGCTCCTCGCCGCGTACGGGCAGCCGCTTCCCGGCGGACCGCGCGGAGGCGACGAGGCGGATCTCGCCGTAGACGTCCTCACGGGACGACACGATCTCCCGCATGACGGTGCCGACGGCACCGGTGGCCCCGACGAGGGCGAGGGTGGGCTTGCGGCTCATCGGCCGGTACCTCCGTAGACGACGGCCTCCACCTGGTCCGCGTCCAGGTCGAACGCGCGGTGGGCGGCGGTGACGGCGGCGTCCACGTCGTCCTGGTCGACGACCACCGAGATGCGGATCTCCGAGGTGGAGATCATCTCAATGTTGACGCCCGCGTCGGCGATCGAGCCGAAGAACTTGGCGGTGACGCCCGGGTGGGAGCGCATGCCCGCGCCGATCAGCGAGACCTTGCCGATCTGGTCGTCGTAGCGGAGCGAGTCGAACCCGATCTGGTCCTTGATCTTGTTGAGGGCCTTGATCGCGGCCTGGCCGTCCGCGCGCGGCAGCGTGAAGGAGATGTCCGTACGGTTCGTCGCCGCGGCCGAGATGTTCTGCACGATCATGTCGATGTTGATCTCGGCGTCGGCCAGCGTCGAGAAGATCGTCGCGGCCTCGCCGACCTTGTCGGGCACCCCGACCACGGTGATCTTGGCTTCGCTCCGGTCGTGTGCGACGCCGGAGATGATCGCTTGTTCCATCTGGTTTCCCTCGATGCTGGTCTTGACCCAGGTGCCGGTCTTGTTGCTGAACGACGACCGCACGTGGATCGGCATGCCGTACCGCCGGGCGTACTCCACGCAGCGCAGGTGCAGGATCTTCGCGCCGCACGCCGCCATCTCCATCATCTCCTCGTAGGAGATGTCCGGGATGCGGCGCGCCGCCGGGACGATCCGCGGGTCGGCGGTGAAGATCCCGTCGACGTCCGTGTAGATCTCGCAGACGTCCGCGTCGAGGGCGGCGGCCAGCGCCACCGCCGTCGTGTCGGACCCGCCCCGGCCGAGCGTCGTGATGTCCTTGGAATCCTGGGAGACGCCCTGGAAGCCGGCGACGATCGCGATCGAGCCCTCGTCGATCGCGTCGCGGAGACGGCTGGGCGTCACGTCGATGATGCGCGCCTTGCCGTGCGTGCCGTCCGTGATCACCCCGGCCTGGGAGCCGGTGAAGGACCGCGCCTCGTGTCCGAGGTTGGCGATGGCCATGGCGAGCAGCGCCATGGAGATCCGCTCGCCGGAGGTGAGCAGCATGTCGAGCTCACGCGCGGGCGGAAGGGGGCTGACCTGGTTGGCGAGATCGACGAGCTCGTCCGTCGTGTCGCCCATGGCGGACACCACCACGACGACGTGGTGTCCCTCCTGCTTGGTGGAGACGATGCGCTGGGCGACGCGCTTGATGCTCTCAGCGTCGGCGACGGAGGAGCCACCGTACTTCTGCACGACTAGGGCCACGCGTGTGCACTCCTCGGATCGGGATCAGGCAGTCGAACGCCGAGTCTACCGAGGTCAACGCGATACTCCGAGAGAATTGTCCCGCTATGCGAGATTTCCGGAAAGTCGTGTAACGCCCGGGAAACCTTGCGCGGAACGCCCCCGTCGCCGCGAGATCCGGGACGGACCTGGACGGCCCGCCCCTCGCCTCCGGCGCGAAACCGCCCCGGAAGACCCTTCACGAGAGCCGGCGACCCGACGACCGGCCGCCGGCCCCGGGAGGCTCACCATGGAGCCCCGGCGGCCGGCCGCCGGACCCGGGGCTCAGCCCGCGACGGGCTCGACGGGCTCCTCCATGACGTCCAGCCGGGCGCTCGCCGAGACGGCGTACAGCGCGCGCAGCGCCGCCCCGGCATGGTTGCCCCAGTGGTTGAAGTAGCTGTACTGCCACCACCACAGCGCCTCGAGCTTACGGTCCGCGTCGTAGTGACGAAGCCCGTGCACCAGGTCGCTCGCCACGTCCACCAGGTCGTCCGACAGGCGGTAAACGGTGGGCTCGGCGTCCTTGTACGGGTCGAAGACCTCGGCGTACTCGTCAACGGCGGTCAGTCGCTCGGCCAGCCCCTGCCGGATCATGTCCAGATCCGGGTCCTCCCCGACGTCCGGCTCCCAGTTGTCCGGCAGGATCACGTCGGTGCTGGCACCGAGCTGGGCCCCGGCCACCGCGATCTGCGACACCTCGAGCAGCAACAGCGGCACCGTGTGCCCACCGGCCTCACCCGTCGCCACGGCGTTCAGGCCGGTCAGGTAGTTGTGGGCGTGCTTCGCCACACGGTCGGCGAGCGTCAGCCAGCTGTGTTCAGAATTGCTGTTCTCAGCGATGCTGTTCTCAGACATCGAGCAGTCTCCGTCCTTCGAACGCGCGACCGAGCGTGACCTCGTCGGCGTATTCCAGGTCGCCTCCCACCGGCAGCCCGCTGGCCAACCGGGTGACGGTGAGACCCATCGGTTTCACAAGCCGGGCGAGATAGGTGGCGGTCGCCTCGCCCTCCAGGTTCGGGTCGGTCGCCAGGATCAGCTCGGTCACCTCACCGTCGGCGAGGCGCTGCATGAGCTCCCGGATACGCAGGTCGTCCGGGCCGACACCCTCGATGGGGCTGATCGCTCCGCCGAGCACGTGGTAGCGCCCGCGGAATTCCCGCGTCTTCTCGATCGCGACGACGTCCTTCGGCTCCTCGACCACGCAGATCACGTGGGTGTCGCGGCGGGCGTCGCGGCAGATCCGGCACTGCTCGGCCTCGGCGACGTTCCCGCAGACGCTGCAGAAGCGGACCTTGTCCTTGACCTCCCGCAGCGCCTCGGTCAACCGCGTGACGTCGGCGGGATCCGCGGCGAGCAGGTGGAAGGCGATCCGCTGTGCGCTCTTCGGCCCGACGCCGGGCAGCCTGCCCAGCTCGTCGATGAGGTTCTGGACAACCCCTTCGTACACGGCCCCTCCCTTCTCCTCGTCGACGCGCTCACCGGCACCGGGAGCGCCATCATGACTGGACGTTCTCGTGGAGGCCGCTCACAGCGGGTGGACGCTCCTCGACGCGGCACAGGCCGCCAGGAGTGACGTCCCAGGCGCACTCCGAGACCTCCCGATCGAAGCGCGCCCGCACGACGGCACAGGGCGGGTCCACGATCGTGGGGTGGATCCGCCGCCTCAGGTCACATACCGGGCAGGCCCAGGCCGCCGCCCAGCCCCTCGGCCAATGGTCCCATCTTCTGCTGCGCGAGGTTCTGGGCCTCTTGCGACGCGTTGTTGATCGCCGCGACGACCAGGTCCGCGAGGGTCTCCGCGGTCTCCGCCGGGTCTCCCGGGTCGATGGCGGCCGGATCGATGACGATCTTGACGACCTCGTTCTGTCCGTTGAGGGTCGCGGTGACCAATCCGCCGCCGGCGGTCCCCTGGATCTCCGTCTCGGCGAGTTCGCGCTGCAGGCTGATGAACTGTTCCTGCATGCGCTGCGCCTGCTGCAGCATCTGCTGGATATTCGGCTGGCCACCGGGTTCCACGGTGCTCTCCTTATTCGATCGTCCGTTGAGACGAGACTACGGGGTTCGTCCCCGATCCGGTATGCGGCTCCGGGCAACCGGTACCGCCGTCCCATAACACCCCTGACCGGGCGGCGAGCCGCGTACGGAGCACTCGGTGACGCCGCCGATCGGCGCAGGAGTATGCCCTGTTTCCGGCGGGATGACCCTGCCGTTACCGAGCTTTTCGCCGGGACGTCAGGTGTTGTCGAACTCCTGGATCACCTTTCCGCCCAGAACCTGCTCGATCAGGGCCATCCCGGTCAGCGCGGCCTCGCTCCCCGCGTCCGCGTCCCCTTCCGGATCGACCTCGTCCGCCTCGTCCACGGGCTCGGGCGGCGGCGGAACCGGGCTCGGCGGCGGCGCGGGGACCGGTGCCGACTGCGGCGACGGCGTCGTACGAGGCTCGCGGGCCGGAGCCGCCGGAGCACCCCAGCCGCCCGGGTCCGGGGGCGGCGACGCGGACCGCGCGGCCTGACCCGACCCCCCGGCGAGGACCGCGTCGATGCGCCAGTCGACGCCGAGGACCTCCTTCAGCGCGTCCCGCAGGACGGCGTCCTTGCCCCCGGTCGTGAACCCCCGCCGCTTACCGTCGTTGGCGAACGCGAGCGTGAGCACCTGGCCTTCGAGCGACGCGACCTCCACGCCCTCCATGAGGATCCACGCGACCTTGCTCCGCTGCTTGACCGCCTCCAGGATGTCCACCCACATCCGCCGGATCGCGCCCACGTCCACCCCACCGGCCGGCGCACCCGCCCCGGACCCCCCGCCCGCCGACACGGCGGGAGACGGCGTAGGGCCGGACGACGGTACGGAGGAGGACGACGGCACGGAGGAGCCGGACGACTGCGCGGTGGACGGCGTCGGCCAGTCGGCGGCGGACGCCCGGCCCGGGGCCGGAGCCGCCCCGGACGTACGCGCCGGTACGGGCCAGTCCCCACCGGGAGCGCCGCCGGACGGCTCCTCCCGCTGCGCGGCCCTCGCCTGAGGGGCGGACGGCGCCTGGGCGGCGGACGGGGCCGGCGGCTGCGGCCGGGCGGGCTCCGGAACCTCCGCCCGCGGCGCAGGACTGTGCGGCGCGGCCGGCTGCGCGTGCTGGGCGACGGAGGGCGGCGGCGCCGAGACGGCCGGAGCCGGGGCCGCCGCCTGGCCACCGCCGAGGGCGACGCGGCGCTCCAGCCGCTCCAGGCGGGTCAGCAGCGAGGCTTCGTCCTCGTACGCCGCCGGCAGCAGGATCCGGGCACCGATCAGCTCGAGCAGCAGCCGCGGCGACGTCGCCCCGCGCATCTCCGTAAGGCCGGTGTGCAGCAGGTCGGCGGCGCGCGTCAGCTCCGCCGGGCCGAGCCGGGACGCCTGCGCCTGCATCCGCTCGAGCTCGTCCGGCGGCACGTTCAGCAGGCCCGTCGCACCGGAGTCGGGGACGTTCGACAGGATGACGAGATCACGGAAGCGCTCCAGCAGGTCGGCGGCGAACCGCCGCGGGTCCTGCCCGCCCTCCATCACCCGGTCGATCGCCGCGAACACCGCCGCCCCGTCCCGGGACGCCACCGCGTCGACGACCTGGTCGAGCAGCGACGAGTCGGTGTAGCCCAGCAGGGACACCGCGCGGGCGTACGTGATGCCCTCCTCGCCCGCGCCCGCCAGCAACTGGTCCAGGATCGACTCGGAGTCACGCGCGGACCCGGCACCGGCCCGAACGACCAGCGGAATCGCGGCCGGCTCGTACGGCACGCCCTCCTTCTGAAGGATGTCCTCGAGCAGCTCGCGGAGGGTGCCCGGCGGGATCAGCCGGAACGGGTAGTGATGCGTACGCGACCGGATCGTCCCGATCACCTTCTCGGGCTCGGTCGTCGCGAAGATGAACTTCAGGTGCGGAGGCGGCTCCTCGACGAGCTTCAGCAGCGCGTTGAACCCCTCACGGGTCACCATGTGCGCCTCGTCGATGATGTAGATCTTGTAGCGCGCCGCCACGGGCGCGAAGAACGCGCGCTCCCGCAGGTCACGGGCGTCGTCCACACCACCGTGCGACGCGGCGTCGATCTCGATCACGTCGATGTGGCCGGCTCCGGACGGTCCCAGCGCCGCACAGGACTCACACTCGCCGCACGGCTCGGGAGTCGGGCCCTTCTCGCAGTTCAGCGAGCGGGCGAGGATGCGCGCGCTCGACGTCTTGCCACAGCCCCGCGGCCCGCTGAAGAGGTACGCGTGGTGGATGCGCCCGTTGCGCAACGCCTGCTGCAGCGGCTCGGCGACGTGCTCCTGCCCCTTGAGCTCGGCGAACGTCGCTGGCCGGTACTTGCGGTACAGAGCCAGACTCATGGGGGTCCGTCCTCGTCGAAAAGCAGAGGACCCCCCGCACACCCGTCAGAGCCTGCTTATCCTTGCTGCCTTCCGGCCCTGGGGAGGTTCACAGGATGGACGCCGTGCGAGGGGTCTGCTCCGAGTCTATGGCATCCGGCGCACGGGTTCGGCCCGTACGCTCGGCTTCATGTCGAGCGATTCCGAGGACACGCCCGCACCCATCTTCCACATCGCCGAACGGGCCGACTGGGAGGCCGCACGGGACGCCGGCCGCCCGTACGACGTGTCGACCCGCGGCCGTACGCTGGCCGAGGAAGGCTTCATCCACGCCTCCCGCGACGACGAGCAGGTCCGCAAGGTCCGGCGCGCCTTCTACGCCGACCTCGACGACCTCGTCCTCCTCGTGATCGACCCGGCGGGCCTGGACGTCCGCCACGAGCCCGTCGGCGACGACGTCTTTCCCCACGTCTACGGCCCGATCCCGCTCGAAGCGGTCATCGAGGTTCGCGCACTGCCGAAGAACCGGTAGGCTCTGCGGCGGAGGATTCGCCTAGTGGCCTAGGGCGCACGCTTGGAAAGCGTGTTGGGGGCAACCCCTCGCGAGTTCGAATCTCGCATCCTCCGCCAGCTTGACCAGGCAAGACGTCGGGCCGGTGCCCCACGGGTACCGGCCCGACGCGCTTCCTAGTCTTAGTTGGGCGCCAGACGCGGTACCCACTCACTCGACGATGCCGCGAAACGGCAGGACTGGGCTGGCTCCGTACAGCCAGCGCCGGCACGCATCGAGGCGGCTCAGCTTCTCCCGATCCGTGGTGTCAGAGCGTCACCCTGAAATCACGTTGAGATAGTATCGCTAGCGATTGTATCTACGTCGATACCATCGCCAGCAGGAGACTCACCATGCGGCGTTGGTGGCGGTCTCCCGTAACGGGGTCGACTGTTCTGGCCTCCAGGCTGCCTATGGACCTGAGCAACTACTCAGCGCCTGGCGCAGGGCGTGAGCGGGGCACCAATTCGCCCGCCTCAGTTCGCTTGTCTTCCTCGCCCTCGGTCACCGTTTGTCAGTCTCGGCGAGCGATGAGTGGGCGCATGGTCTAGGAGTCACCGACGGCGCCGGTGGCCCAGGTCCCGCCACTGGGGATGGCTGCCGCCCTAAAGAGCGACGCGGTGCCCGTGGCTGGTACCGCGTCGGCGGTCCAGCGCTCGCCGGTCTATCGCAGCACGGACATCCCGTACTCCGAGAGGCTGGGCGAGAAGATGTCGTCGACGGCTACCAACCGGCCGCGGTCAGCCGCGAGGCCGAACACCACGCACGGCCGCTCCAATGCTCGACCCGAAGTCCTACGCCTACCTGGGGGGAAGAGCAATCTCGATCAGACGCCACGCCTTCCGAGGGGCTGGCGATAGCCTCAACCTGGATGCCGGGTACATCAAGAAGGGCGTCTTGCAGGACCTCACGATTCGCACCGCCGCCGCGATCGTCAGCGCACCGGGACAGCGCACAACCTGACCACCAGCGTGTCTGACGGCCAACGGACGCGGGGGTATGCCGTGCGCGAGGGTCTCTCTTCGTGCATGCGCTCGAAGGCCATCTTCAGCGATGCGCGGGCTCCGTATGTGGACGACGGCCGCCGGCACGGCACGGCTCCCGGCCGCGCTCTATGTCTCCGCCCCGCACCAACCTGGCCGGCGCCCGTCGCCCATCAGCTAATGGTCTTGGGAATCTTCGGAGCCGTCCTTGCTTTCAGCCACCAGCCTTCCGCCAACGAAAGCCACGCCTAGCGCAATCGCGACACCAGCACCGATTAGCGCTTTGTTGAACACGGCATCCAAGAACTTCTTGTTCTCGCTGTCCTTCTGAAAATCCATCCTCCCAGTTTCCTGGATGCGCTCGATGATGAACTTCCGCTGTTCCCAAGTTAGATCGTCTTTGTCGAGTTCGCCCTTGAGGATCGCCCTGATCTCCTGAAGAGCCTGATGGACATACTCCTGGCTTTGCTTGTTGGCCGAAAGCGTGGACTCATGGGCTCTCTCCATCGCGTCCACAGTGTCGCGAGCGAACTCCTTGAATGTGGGGAACTGCTCAACGATCTTTAGAGCCACCTCAGTGTCCATGTCAGGCATCATGGCCGCGAACCTGATCATCTTGTCTTTGGAGAGGTTCCTCCAGGACTCGATCTCAAGCGCCTGCATGATCTCAGCTTCGTTGTTGTAGCGCATGCCATGGTTTCCGTCCGCCGCCCTGTCTGGTCGCCCCGAATCCTAACGGCGACCTCCCACAGCCAGCGGCTGAACCAGCGGCATGCTTGCCGTATCTCCCTTCCGACAGTGGAGAGACCGGCCTTGCACCCGCCGTTCATCTCAGTTCCCGTCTCATTCAGCGCCATGCTCCCGGTGGCCAGGACGAGGAATGCCCCCACCATGTGAGGTAGGAGCTCACACCACCGCCAGTTCGGCTGCGCGACAGGCGTACACCAACTGCTGCGGAGTCACGGCGAACAGGATCGGGTCGCGAGTGTCGAAACGGGCGATGGCCATGTACTCACGCCGGTACCAGCACCACATCACTAACCACTGACGGCACAGACCCTGCAGCTCGCCAAGTTGAGCAGGACTTGGGTCACAGCGGGCCACAGGGAGGTTGGTGGCCGTTCCTCCGACGACCAAAGCACGGGCCGGTGCGGGTCGGAATAGCCTGACGAATCCTGCAAGGAATGCACCGATTCTCACGCCTCTTAATTCTGTTCTTGATGGACCGTTGCCAGAGTGACGTCCGACGCCGCTCGGATATGTACGGCCTCGCCGGCGCGCTCGAGCATCACCCAAGGGAGCGCGGACGGACTCATGCATCCCGGAGTACTTCGGCTCTCGGTTGGCCACGCCTTCACCTCTGCCCAGGCCAAGCGGCCTTCGCTGGACGCCTCGTCGCCCATGTCGTCGGCGAGTTGGGCCACGATGTGCAGGCCGCGACCGAAGTCGGCGGCTTCATCCGCCGCCCAGAGGTCTGGAGCCTCCCGTCGAGGGCCCTCATCTCGGACTTCTAGGCGGATCCGCTCCCCTTCGGCGGTCAGTCGCAGATGGATGTTGCCACCCTCGGCCGCCGTCGAATGGCGTACGCAGTTCGTCGCGTACTCGCTGGCGATGATCTCCATTCGGTCGCAGATGTCCCCCGAGAGATCGCCGAGGACCTTACGCACCCAGTGCCGGACGCCGGGCACCACAGACGGTGAACCTGCGACCTCCATCACCCACTCACTCATGGCGCACCCCGACTCACCCTCCGTCACCAACCTGGAACCCAGGTTCATAGCTGGATTCCAGGATGTCAAGGGCTCGCCTACGATGGGCCTTGATCGAAAGATGACTTTCGAGGGGGCCACCGGAGTGCCGGCTGAAAACCTGCTCTACCTGCGGGTTGCGGACGATTTGCGCCGCCAGATCATCGACGGTGAACTGGTCGCCGGATCACGGCTTCCCTCACGTGCCCAACTCGCCGAACAGTTTCATGTCAGCGAGAACGTCGTACGCCGAGCGATCGACGTCCTCATGGCCGAAGGACTCATCGAGACCCGCACCGGCGCCCGGCCCACCGTCCGGCAGCGTCCACAGCTCCGCCGGCTTACTCGCTCCTGGTACCGCGAACAGCGCGAAGGCTCACCCTTCCGCGCCGACATCCAGGCCCAAGGCCACGAAGCCGACTGGACCTGCGAATCCAAGACCACGACCGCCCCGCCGACCATCGCCGAGCGGCTCCGCATCGCAGCCGACGCACCGGTGATGCGCACCGACTACGTGTTCACCTCCGATGGCGAACCGGTCATGATGAGCACGTCCTACGAGCCGTTGGAGCTGACGCGCGGCACACCGGTGATGCTGCCCGAACGCGGCCCGTACGCCGGCCGGGGCGTTCGGGACCGGATGTCGGCGATCGGGCAGCGCATTGTGACGGCGACCGAGGTGGTGACGGCCCGCCCCGTCACGCAGAACGAGTCGGCCGCCATGAACGTGAGCGCGGGCACCATCGTGATGGTGATTCAGCGAACGTACTGGACCGATGAGCGGCCGGTGGAGACAGCGAACATCGTCGTGCCCGCCGATCGGTACGAGCTGCTGTACGTCATCCCCGTCGAAGGCGACTGAGTCCCACCCGGGCCGACGCGACGATGTGGGCGCCGAGCACGTGGGTCAGATGTCGCGCGCCATCACCGACCATCACCAGGAGCTGTCGGCTGATCCCCGGCGGGTCGGCTATCCCCGATCACTCCTGGTCCAGGCCGCTGTGCAACCGCCGGTCGTGGCGGCGCTCTCCTTCTGCGCCTCCAGTTCGGCCAGCCGCTCGGTCAGGGCGTCGTGCATGAACCGGTAGGCGTCACTGCCGAGCACCAGGCGCCGCGGCGCGGGGGTCCGCCCGGCGCTCGCGATGATCGCGGCGGCCATCTTCGCGGGGTCGCCGGCGGACGGCGGGGCAGTCCTGATGCCGCGGACCATGGCAGCGGGGGTCCCGTCGTAGGCCGCCAGGGGCTCGGCCAGGCGGGCGCCGCCGGAGCGGAAGCCGGTGCGGGCGCCGCCGGGCTCGACGATCGTCACCTCGACGCCGAAGGTCGCGACCTCCTTGGCCAGCGACTCCATGAAGCCCTCGATGCCCCACTTGCTCGCGTGGTACAGGGTGGCTCCCGGGTGCGTGGCCTGGCCGCCGTACGTCGAGATCTGGATGATGCGGCCGCCGCCCTGTTCCCGCAGGTGCGGCAGCGCCGCCCGGGCCACCTGGATCGAGCCGGTCAGGTTCGTGTCGATCTGGTGCCGTACCTGCTCGTCGGTGAGTTCCTCCGCCGCGCCGAACAGGCCGTACCCGGCGTTGTTCACCACGACGTCGATCCTGCCCAGCTCCTCGAACGCTCGGTCGACGACCCGGCGGACCCTGGGGAGGTCGGTGACGTCCAGCTCGGCGAGCCACAGCCGGTCGCCGTAGGCGGACCTCAGGTCGGCCACCGAGTCCGGGTCGCGGACCGTGCCCGCGACCCGGGCGCCGTCCGCGAGCAGCCGCTCGGTCATGCGGCGGCCGAAGCCACTACTCACACCGGTGATCAGCCACGTCTGTCCGGTCATGTCCTGCTCCTCACAGTAGAGAGCGGGCCGTTCGGCCCGACGTCGTCCATGCTCCGTCCGAGGCGCCCACCAGGACATCTGCGACGTCACCAGTCCGGTCACCAGTGGGGTGCCCGTACCGCCCGGGCACGATGGACGACCCCCGGGACCAGCGCGGATATCCTGATCGCGCGATGCCACGACCCCCCATGCCCCCTGCCCTCGTCGGCCGAGAGCGGGAGCGCGCGCAGATCGACGGCCTGTTGGCCCGTACGGCTGAGGGCGAGGGCGGCGCCCTCGTCCTGCGGGGGCAGCCCGGCATCGGGAAGACGGCGCTGCTGGAGTACGCCGCGGCCCGGGCACCGGGGGCGCTGGTGCTCCGGACGACCGGATTCGAGCACGAGTCCGCGCTGGCCTTCGCCGGCCTGTACGGTCTCGTCAGCCCCCTCACCGACACGCTGCTCGCGATGCCTCCGGAGCGTTCCGGCACGCTGGCCGCGGCGATCGGGCTGTCCGGGGCGACCGGTGAGGCGGTGTCCGACCGGTTCCGCGTCGCCGCGCAGCTGATGATGCTGCTGGCCTCGGCCGCCGAGCGGCGGCCGCTGCTGATCCTCGTCGACGACGCGCAGTGGCTGGACCGCCCGTCGAGCGATGCCGTGCTGTTCGCCGCCCGCCGGTTCCGGGCGGAACCGGTGGCCGTGCTGATCGCCGTCCGCGACGGCGAGCCGGGCGACTTCACCACGCCGGGTCTGGAGGAGATCCTCGTCGAGGGCCTGCCCGAACCCGACGCCGCCGCCCTGCTCACGGTCACCGGCAAGGACGTGGCGCCGGCGGTCCGGGCACGGCTCCTGGCCGAGGCGCACGGCAATCCCCTGGCCCTCATCGAGATTCCCGGCAGCCTGTCCGAGGCGCAACTGCGCGGCGACGAACCGCTGCCGGAGACGATTCCGCTGACGCCGCGGATCCGGCGCATGTTCCACGAGCGCATCGGGCGGCTGCCCGAGGCCACCCGGACCGCCCTGGTCCTGGCCGCCGCGGACAACACCGGTGACGCGGCGGTGGTGCTGCGGGCCGCGGCCGTGCTGAACCTGCCCGACGACGCCCTCGACGCGGCCGAGCACGCCGCCCTGATCCACACTCGGGGCGGCCGCATCACCTTCCGCCACCCCCTGGTGCGCGCCGCCATCTACGACGGCGCGACCCTCAGCCGGCGCCGGGGCGCCCACGCCGCGCTCGCGCGGGTCCTGCGCGGCGAGGAGAACACCGACCGCCGCGTCTGGCACCAGGCGCTGGCGGCCGTGGAGAACGACGAGCAGATCGCCGCGGCCCTGGAGGAGTCGGCCCACCGCGCCACGCGCCGGGCGGCCCACGCGCCGGCGGCCGCGGCACTGCTGCGGGCGGCCGAGCTGAGCACCGGCGAGGGCCGCCGGACCCTCCGCCTGGCCGCCGCGGCCGAGGCCCTGTGGGCGGCCGGCCGGGCCGACCGCGCCCGGGCGGTGGCCTCCCGCGCGCTCGCGAACGCCGACGGCGAGCCGTCCGCGCGGCTGCTCCGCCTCGGCGGCATCATCGAGGCCCGCGCGGGCCATCTCCGCAACGCCTGTGACCAGCTGCTGGAGGCGGCGCAGGCGAGCAGGGACCCGTCCGGCGCGCTGGAGACGCTGATCGAGGCCGCGGGTTCGGCGTTCTTCCTGGGCGACGCCGGCCGACTCGGCGTGCTGGCCGAGCACGCCGCCGCGATCACGCCACGTACCGACCGCGACCGCTTGATCGCCTTCCTGGTACGGGGGCACGCGAAGCTGCTCGCGGGAGCGTACGAGCAGGCACAGGACCTGCTCGGCGCCGCCGCCGAGCAGGCCGGGCGCGCGGACGACCCCCGGGCGCTCGTCTGGGCCGCCCGCGCGGAGTCCATCGCCCACGGGATGGGAGCCGGCCTGGCCCACGCCGAACGAGCCGTCCGGCTGGCACGCCGTCAGGGTCTGATCAGCCTCCTGCCGATCGCCCTGGCCCAGCAGTCCGCCGACCTCATCGGTGCCGGCGGCTACGACCTGGCCTACGCCGCCGCCGAGGAGGGCGAACGGCTGGCGGCGGAACTCGGCCAGGGCAGGGCGACGCACCTCGATCACCTGGCGATGGTCGAGGCGGTGCGCGGCCGGTACGACGAGGCCCGCGCGCATGCCGACGAGGTGCTCGTGCTGGCCCAGCGCAACGGGTCCGCCTATCACGCCGCGCTCGCCCGGTGGGCCGTCGGCTGCGCGGAACTCGGCGCCGGGCGGCCGGCGGAGGCCGCCGAACGGCTCCTGCCCGTGACGGCGGTCGGGAACCCCGGTTTCAACCCCGTCGTCGGATTCGCCGCCATGCCCGACGCGATCGAGGCCACGATCCGCTCCGGCCGCCGCGACGAGGCCGAGCGCCTGACCCGGACCTTCGCCGCCTGGGTCGCCGCGGCGCCCACCGACGCGCGGCGGGCGCTCCTCGCCCGCTGTCAGGCCCTGCTCGACGAACGGTCGGCGCAGGAGCACTACGAGAACGCCGTCAGGCTCGCCGCCGCCCTGTCACCGTGGGAACGTGCCCGCTCCGAACTGCTGTACGGGGAGTGGCTGCGCCGCCGACGCCGCCGCCGGGAGGCACGGCCGCATCTGCGGGCCGCGCACGAACTGCTCACCGGCATCGGCGCACGGCCCCTCGCCGAACGCGCCGCCGCGGAGCTCCGCGCCACCGGGGAGACCGCGGCCCGCACCGCCCCGGGGGCCATCGACCGGCTGACCCCTCAGGAACTGCAGATCGCCACCCTGGCCACGCAGGGCCTGACCAACCCCGAGATCGCGGACCAGTTGTTCCTCAGCCCCCGGACCATCGACTACCACCTGCACAAGGTCTTCACCAAGCTCGGGATCGCCTCCCGTACCCAGCTGGTCCGGTACGGACTGACCCGGCCGGCGGACCCGTCGCCCTGAACCACCGGCGTACCGCGCTCACCCCGCGCCCTCGACGGCCGCGCCCATCCCCCGCGACGCGGCGACGGCCACCGCCGCGCGCACCAGCACGGCTGCGGGACCGCTCCGGCCAGGCGATCACCAGTGCGGCGGGCGGACAGTCCTCGACGGGGACGTACGCCACGGCGCGCCGGGGATAGCGCGCGGCGACCGATCGGCCTCACCCGTCCGCAACAGGTGCGGGTGCTCCCGCCACCCGCACAGCCGTACGGCGACGGGCCCGGCGCCGGGCTCGGCGACCGCCGCGGCGAGGATGTCCTCCAGCAGGCCGCCGTCGGCGTCCGCCTTGACGGCGAGCAGCACGCTTTGATGCGGCGCCGACGCCCGTACGGCACGGCGGACCGCCGCGTCGAGGGCCTCCAGGGCGGGCCGCGCGTGAGTCAGCAGTACGGCGCCGGGCTCGGTCAGCTCGACCACGCGCGTGGAGCGCTCGAACAGTCGCACGCCGAGCTCTGCCTCGAGGTTGCGGATCGCCCGTGACAGCGCGGGCCCGGCGATGCCGAGCCGTGCCGCGGCGCGCGTGAAGTTGCGTTCCTCCGCGACCGCGACGAAGTACCGCAGGGCCCGGGACTCCGCCGGCATGCCTCTCACACTATTGCCCGATCGGCATCGTGATCGATGCCTTTTCGTTCATGGTCGGTGCCGGATCGGTCCTTCCCGGGCCCTCGCCGCTCCCCCAGGCTGATGCGACGGCAGGCCAACCGCGGAACGGAGAAAAGCATGCGAGCGATCGGGATCGCGCATTTCGGAGAGACGCCGGCCCTCAGGGAGGTGCCCGTCCCCGAGCCCGGCGGCGGCGAGGTGCGGGTCGCGATCGAGGCGGCGTCGATCAACCCCCTGGACCTGGCCATCGCCTCCGGGGCGCTGGCGGCGCTCGGGGGGTACCGGTTCCCGCTGACACTCGGCATGGACGGCGCGCTGCCGACCGCCGGTATGACCGCGCTCGGTGCGATCGACGTCATGGGAGTGCCCGAGGGCGGCACCCTGGTCGTCCTCGGCGCGACGGGAGGCGTCGGCACCTTCACGATCCAGGCCGCCGCCGCCCGCGGAATCCGCGTCATCGCCACGGCGTCCGCCCGGCTCGCGGAGGAGGTACGGAGGCTGGGCGCCACGGAGATCGTCGTACGCGGTGCGGAGCCCCTCGACGAGGCGCTGCGGAGGCTCGCGCCGGAGGGCGTCGACGCGATCCTCGACGCCGTCGGCGACCGCTCCCTCACGAGCAGCGTGGCCGGTGCCGTACGGGACGGCGGGGCACTGCTGTCGATCGGCTCCGGCCTGGAGGAGAGACTCCTCGCCGACGAGCGCATCCGTGCCGCCGACTACCGGCTCGATCGCAAGCCCGAGCGGCTCGCCGAGCTCACGGCACTCGTCACCGCGGGCACCATCCGGCCCGTCATCGGCGCGAGGCTCCCCCCTGGAGGAGGCACCGCTCGCCCTCACCGGCGGTATCAAGGCCACCGGAATGCGCGGCAAGACCGTCCTCCAGGTGCGCTGACCTCCGGACGATGCCGGTGACCGGCGGTGCTGCGCGACCGGGGAGTCAGGGGGCGCTCACGCCCAGCACCGACCTGACGACGGCCTCGGTGTCGGACAGGTCGGCGAGGACCAGTTCGGCTCCGGCGTCTCTGAGGGCGGCCTCGTCGCTCGCGCCGGTCGCCACGGCGACGACCCGGGCGCCGCCCTGGTGACCGGCCAGCACGTCGTGCGGCGTGTCGCCGACGACGACCGTGTGCGCGGGGTCGAACGGATCTCCGTACTTGCCGGTCGCGCGTTCGCGGGCGAGCCCGACCATCGGGGGCCGTCGCAGGTCGTCGAAGCCGAACGCCCCGACCTCGAAGTCCACGAACGTGTGCAGGCCGAAGGCGGCCAGCTTGCCGCGGGCGATCGGCTCCAGGTTGCCCGTCAGCACGGACTGGACGACCTCCGGACGGGCCGCGAGCGCGGACAGCGCCTCGCGGGCGCCCGACAGAGGTTTTCCCCGGCGGCCGATCTCGTCCTCGCGGTCGGCGAAGGCGGCCGTGAGCGCGTCGCCGAAGGCGGTCAGGAGGCTCTCGGTCGGGGCGATCCGGTGCAGGCGCAGCGTCTCGGTGATGATCGCACGGTCGGTCCTGCCCGCCATGTCGGCGAGGTATTCCAGGGCACGGCCGGTGACCTGCCGGAACACCGCCGCGTAGATCTCCGCGCTCAGCCCCCGGATGCGGACCAGCGTGTGATCGACGTCCCACAGGACGAGAGTGCGCACGCCGGAATGGTAGATGCTCAGCCGCGGGTCGCCGCGCGGCGCTCGGCGCGGCGGCGGAGGAGGTCGGCGGTGGCCTGGTCCGCGGGCAGGAACGCCTCCAGGCGGAGTTCGGCGAGCGTGACGTCCGTGGCGGTGGCGAACGACGTCAGCGTGGTGATCAGGCGGAGTTCGCCGTCCGCCGACGCCAGGCGCATCGGCACGGCGAAGCCGAGGTGGTCCGCGCCGACCGGCGTGTCCGGCAGGTATCCGGTCAGTTCGTCGACGAACGCGTCGAGACGCGAGTCCGGGCTGCGGTGGGCCAGGGCGCGGAGGTTCTCGGTGACGTGCCGTCCCCACTCGGGGAGGTTGCGCACCCGGGGGGCCATCCCGTCCGGGTGGAGCATGAGCCGGATCATGTTGACCGGCGGCGTGAGCAGCTCGGGCGCGGCGCCCTCCAGGAACACCTCGACGGCGTCGTTGGCCGCGACCACCCGACCGTACGGCGCGATGACGAGCGCCGGGTACGGCAGGTGGCCGTGGAGGATCTGCTCCAGCGCCGTACGGACCGGGCGCAGCGCCGCCTCGTCGAGGCCGGACTCGCTGAACACCGGCGCGTAACCGGCGGCCGCGAGCAGGGCGTTGCGCTCGCGCAGCGAGAGGCGGAGCGACTCGGCCAGCCGGATGAGGATCCCGCGTCCCGGCTGTGACCGGCCGCTCTCGATGAAGCTCAGGTGCCGCTGGGTCGTCTCCGCCAGGAGGGCGAGTTCGAGCTGGCTGAGCCGGCGGAGGCGTCTCCAGCGCCGCAGCTCCGTACCGACGCTCGGCCGCTCGGTCGTCATGGTCACACGCCAGTTGTACCGGCGCTCCGTACGCCCGGCGATTCCTCCGGGGGAATTGCCGGGCGTCGTGGCCGCCTCGCAGGATCACCCGGCGTGGGCGCACACCGCGCCGCCGTGCCACCGCGCGGCAGGAGACTCTGAGAGGCGTTCGATGAAGAGCTATCACCTCGACACACCGGGCCGGGGCATCGCCGGGCTGACCGTCCGGGACCACGCGCGACCCGAACCCGGGCGGGGCCAGGTGCTGGTCAGGCTGCGGGCGAGCGCGCTCGGTTACCGCGACCTGATGGTGCTGGCCGGCGACTACCCGCTGCCGATCCGGCCGGGTGTGGTGCCCGGCTGCGAGGGGGCCGGCGAGGTCGTGGCCGTCGGAGAGGACGTCGTACGGGTCGCGCCGGGCGACCGGGTGGCGGCGACCGTCTTCCCGCGCTGGCTCGACGGGCCGTTCCGGCGCGAGGACGCCGCGCAGCTCGGCACCACGATCGACGGCATGCTGACCGAGTACACGGTGCTGGGCGAGGACGCCCTGGTGCCCGTTGCGGAACACCTGTCGTACGAGGAGGCCGCGGCCCTGCCGCTGGCGGCCGTGACCGCGTGGAACGCCCTGACGACGGGAGGCGTCCCCCTGCCCGGCGATACGGTGCTCACGCTGGGGTCGGGAGGGGTGTCGCTGTTCGTCCTGCAGTTCGCGAAACTCGCCGGGGCGCGGGTGATCGTTACCACGTCGAGTGCCGCCAAGGCCGAGCGGCTGCGGGCGCTCGGGGCCGACGAGGTGATCGACTACCGGCGGAATCCCGCGTGGTCGGAGGAGGTACGCAGCCTGACCGGCGGCCGGGGGGCCGATCGCGTCGTCGACCCGGCGGGCCCGCTGGAGCAGTCGCTGAAGTCGGTCGCGGTCCGCGGCGAGGTCGCCTTCGTCGGCTACCGGCTGTCCGGCGCCGCGGGGGCCAGGCCCGTCGACCCGGGGACGCTGTTCACGGCGGGCGCGGTGCTGCGCCCGGTCGCCACGGGCAGCCGGGCGCACTTCCTCGAGCTGAACCGCGCGGTCGCGGCGCATCGGCTGCGCCCGGTCATCGACCGGGTCTTCCCGTTCGACCAGGTCCCGGAGGCCCTCGCCTACTGCGAGGCGGGTGGCGGGTTCGGCAAGGTGATCATCGGCCACGGCTGACGGCGACGGCCGCCGGCCGCGTCACCGCTCCTCCACGACGACCGCGCTCCCGACGACCGCGCCGTACGGGCTAGGCGCGGCGTTCGGTGCACCAGCCGAGGAGCGCCAGGACGGGAAGGGCCGCGCCGAAGGCGGTCAGCGCGCCCCAGCCCCAGTCGTGGTAGGCGACCGAGCCGAGCTGCGACCCCAGCGCCCCGCCCACGAAGAACGTCGCGATGTACGCGCTGTTCAGCCGGGCGCGGGCGGTGGCGTCGAGTGCGTAGATCGTGTGCTGGCCGAGGACCAGCGTCGTCTGCACGGCCATGTCGATGAGGACCGCGGCGACGCCGAGCAGGATCACGTTGTGCCGGCCGAGCGCCGCGACGCCGAAGGACAGGGCCGCGCCGGCCAGGCCGACGGCCGTCATCGGGCGGGTCAGCCCACGGTCGGCCCAGCGGCCCGCCCAGGGGGCGATCAGCGCGCCCCCCGCGCCGACCAGGGCGAACAGCCCGACGCCGAGCTGGGAGTAGTGGAACGGCGGGCCGGTGAGGACGAAGGCGATCGTCGTCCAGAAAGCGCTGAACGCGCCGAACATCGCCGCCTGGTACAGCGCCCGCCGCCGCAGCGCCGGGTGAACGCGCGCCAGCCCGACGGTGGTGCGCAGCAGCCGGCCGTACGACAGTCCCGTCTTCGGGGGATGCGGCGGCAGGGTCGTACGGAGGACGAGCCCCAGCACGGCCATGAGAACGGCGGACGTGAAGTAGATGACGCGCCAGCCCGCGAGGTCGGCCAGCAGGCTGCTCAGCGCGCGGGACAGCAGGATGCCGGTGAGGAGACCGCTCACCACCCGGCCCACGATGCGCCCGCGCGTGGCGTCCGGCGCGAGGTCGGCGGCGAACGGCACGAGGATCTGGACGACGACCGAGGTCGCCCCGCTGACGAGCGAGGCGACGAGGAGGACGGGGAACACCGGGGCGGTCGCGGCGACGAGCAGGGCCGCGCAGGTGATCCCGAGGAGGGTCGCGACGAGCCGCCGGTTCTCGACGCGGTCACCGAGCGGGACGAGGAACAGCATGCCGGCCGCGTACCCGAGCTGGGTCACGGTGATCAGCGCGCCGGCGGCGACGCCGCCGACGTGGAACGTGCGGGTGAGCTCGGCCAGGAGGGGCTGGGCGTAGTAGAGGTTCGCGACGGTCAGCCCGCAGGACACCGCGAGCAGGAGCACCAGCCAGCCCGGCGGTCCGGCTTCCGGTGCCGGGCGGGCGGGGGACGCCTTGGTAGTCGGAGAGGGGCGGGAGGGCACGAAACCTCGCATAGGGGGTCTGGGCTGGGGATTCTTCAAAAAATACCCGTGGCTGCCGCACCACGCGTCAGCGCGTCCACCGACCCGCCGATTCCGAGGTTTGACCTTCGCCCTCCTGGAGATCCCTTCAGCGTCTCGGGGGGACGCGGATCAACCTCAGGAGGCACTCATGCTGGCCATCATCGCGGCGATCTGCTTCGCGGTCGCGCTCCTCACCGACTGGATCAACGCCGGCTCGGACTTCTTCAACTACCCCACGCTGGACACGATCGGACTGCTGCTCCTCGCGCTGCACTTCGCCGGATTCGGCGCCGGGTACGACTGGCGGGCCCGCGGCCGGTCCTGGCGCGGCCGGCGCCGCTGAGATCGTCCTCGGGCGGCGAGGCCCTCCCCGGTGTGAGATCCGTCTCCGGCACGGCGCCCACGGCGCCGTGCCGGGCGGGTCCCGCGACGGGCGTACGGCACGGCTCCCCGGCCTCGCCGCACAAACGAGGCGAGGCCGGCCGGCGCGGCATTAAACTGCATGGGGTGATCTTCAAGGCGGTAGGCGAGGGGCGCCCTTACCCGGAGCATCGGCTGAGCTCCCGGGACTGGGCGAGCGTCCCGCCACGCCAGGTCCGCCTCGACCAGCTGATCACCACCAAGGCCGGACTGGACCTGAACTCCCTGCTGGCGGAGGACTCCACCTTCTACGGCGACCTGTTCCCCCACGTCGTCCAGTGGCGCGGCCAGCTCTACCTCGAGGACGGCCTGCACCGCGCGCTGCGGGCCGCCCTGCACCAGCGCCTCGTCCTCCACGCCCGCGTCCTCGACCTGGACGAGAACGGCTCCCGCTAACACGCCGTACTACCGGCGGACCGCGTGCACTGCGCCGCGCTCCACAGCCTCGGCGTCGCCCACGTGAACAGCTTCGGGAACGCCTCCCGCCAGGCGCCGTAGTTGTGCTGACCACCCTTCACGATCATGAACGGGACGTCCGGCTGGTACCGCCGGACCAGGTCGACGAACGCCTGTGCCTGCACCAGGTCGACCTGGACGCCGCTGCCGGTCATCACCCAGAAGTGCGGCAGCCGGCCGGTGTACCCGGGCTTGGCCAGCACCTTCAGCGGAGAGCTCGCGTCATGCAGCGTCTTGTCGCCACCGAACGGATCGACCGGCTGCGGCAGCCGGTTCCGCTTGACCGGCTCGTAGAAGCCGCTCAGCGACGCCGCGATCCCGTACCGGTCGGGATGGCGTATCCCCAGGTTCGCCGCGCAGTACCCGCCCTCGGAGAACCCGGCGATCGCCCAGGCGGGACCGGGCGGTCGCACGCGCAGCCGGGCGGCGACGAGGTCGGGCACGTCGAACGCGGTGTACGTCTCGTCCTGCTCGCCGTGGACCGTGTCCAGGCACTGGGTGGCCCGGTCCCGCCCGCCGCCGACGTCGGGGATGACCAGCACCGCCGGCCTGGCCTTCCCTGCGGACATCAGCCTGCGGAACATGCCGGAGATCTTCAACCGGCCCTCGTAGTCACCCGGGTTCCCCGGGGCACCGTGGATCAGCTCGATCACCGGGAACCGCTGCGCGGCGTACTGCGGCTGGAAGTACTGCGGCGGCAGGTAGATGATGCCCTGGCGGACGATGTGGCTCTTCGCGCCGTTCAGCACGGTCTCCATGGCGAAGCCGTTCTTGCGCGCCTGCCGCTTCTTGACCGCCTCGCCGAGCACCTGGTCGAGGCGGTCACCGAGGTCGGGCACCCGCGCCACGCTCGCCGGGGCCTGGTTCGTCAGGTCCCGCCACGCGTCGCCCCAGCTCTGGTAGTAGCCGTAGAACCGGTTCACCAGGGCCACACCGAACAGCATGGCCGGGGCGAACGCGACCACCCCGGCGACCATCCGCACCGCGAGCATCCGGGTCTTGACCAGCCAGTACAGCGCGCCCATGAAGCCGAGCATGAGCACGGTGAAGGTCACTAAGCCCTGCGGACCGAACACGACACTCCCTACCCGCCGCCACCTCGCCAGGCCTGACGACTCCGGTCAGTAAGCATGACGTCCGCGGCGACGCGATAGATCCCGCTACGGGCGGGCGGAACACCAAGTTTCCTTTACCCGGCCGCTCCCGGCCCGGCAGCACGTGGCCGGTCGCCGCCGCGCCAGTCGACGGCGAACGCCCGTGCCGGGTTCGCGACGAAGATCTGCTCCGCGACGGCCTCGCCCAGGTCCCGTACGATCCTCGGCCGCATCACCCGCAGGAGGTACGGGATGCCGGGCCCGCCACCGGTCGACGCCCGCGCGGCGGCGGTGGTCGTGTCACCCCCCAGCAGCAGCCGGTCGGCGTGGCCCGCCTCGACCAGCGCCGCGAGCAGGTCGAACAGCCGCCAGTCGGTCGCGTGGTTGGCCCGGGACGGCCCGTCGAACGCCAGGAACGCGCCCGCCCGGCCCGCCTCCGCGTGCACGCTCGGGTCCGGGAACCGGTTCAGGTGACCGAGGATGACGCGCTCCGGCGGCACGCCGTGCCGGCCGCACAGCAGGTCGAGCACGTCCAGCGAGGCCGTGCCGAGCTCGTGGTGCACGCCGATGGGGGCGCCGGTCGCGTGGTGCGCCCGCGCCGCCGCGGCCATCACCGTACGGGCGTGGTCGTCCAGCCCGTGGAAGCCGCCCGCCACCTTGATCATGCCGGCGCGGGGCAGCGTGCCGCCGTCCATGCCCACGGTCAGCTCCTCGACGAAGAGCTCGTCCAGCCGCCCGTACACGTTCTCGACGACCCCGGGCTCGTAGTGCGCCGCCTGGTGCATGCCCGTCGCGGCGATCACGTGGACGTCGCCCGCCTTCGCCACCGCGGCCAGCGCCTCCGCGCGCCGCCCCAGCCCGTACGGCGTCCACTGCGCGACCGTACGACCGCCGAGCGCGCGGAACCCCCGCAGCTCCGACACCGCCGCGTCGGCGTCATCGAGCTCGTGCCCGGGCAACTGCCGGCTCCGGAAGAACAGGTGGTCGTGCGCGTCCACGATCCCGAGCTCGTCCGCCGGCACGTCCCCGAGGACGGTCCGCGCGAACCTCCCTGCCCCCTCGGTCATCCGCGCCGTCCCTTCACAGCGGTCGCGAGCAGGCCCAGCACACCCCTGATGGCATGCTCGAACGGTTCGGCGGACGCGGCTGCCCGGGCGAGCACGTAGCCGCCCTGCAGCGTGGCGACGATCGTCGCCGCCGTGGCCACGGGATCGAGCTCGGCCGCCAGCTCGCCGCGCTCCCGCCCCTCCGCGAGGACCCGGGACAGCCGCTGCCGCAGCCAGTCGAAGGTCTCCTCCAGCGGCTGCCGGAGCACATCGTCGGCGATGACGTCCGGATCCTGGGTCAGCCGCCCGACCGGGCACCCGCGCAGGACCGCGCGCTCGCGCAGCAGGTAAGCCTCGATGCGCTCGTACGCGGTGCCCGGCCCGGACAGCTCGCCCTCCGCCTTGGCCCGCATGTCCTCGGCGCTGCGGCGAAGAGCCGCCAGCGCCAGGTCCGGCTTTCCGGTGAAGTGGTGGTACATGCTGCCCTGGCCGACCCCGGCCCGCTGCTGGATCGCCCGTGGGCTCGTCCCCACGTACCCCCGCTCCCACAGCAGCTCACGCGTGCTCTCGATCAGCCGCTCCCTGGTGTCCATAACATACATACTAGTAGGTACAGCAGAGGAAGGCACCGCTCACGTACGCGCCGCCGGACGGCTCTACGGCTGATAGATCTGCTCGAGATAGGTGATCCGGCCGTCCGCGCCGACCCGCACGGTGAAGCCGATCCGCGGAAGCTGGTCCCGGTTCCGCGCCAGGGCCGCCGCGAAGGTCGCCGGGGTCACCGACTTGGCCGCCGGATCGTCCCCGGCCAGCGGCACCCGCAGCAGGATCCGGGCGTCGGGGCTCAGCTCCAGGGTCGCCTGCGGACCGGTGACCGCGACCCTGATGAACTCGCTGTACTCGTCGACGACATGCTTCACCTTCGCCGGCCGGTACGTCACCCGCGTACCCTCCGCCCGCACCATCACCCCGGTGAAACTCTTCGGCCGCACCGACGGACTCGCCACGGGCGTGCTGCGGACAGCCGACGGACGCCCCTCAGACCGATGCCCGGACCGATCGCCCTTACAGCCACCACACAGCACGACGGCCACCGCCACGAACGCCGCAAGCCAAAACCGGATGAGGCGCACGATCCCCCCTGAACCGTTGGGATATCCCGCAATGAGATTCCCAGAGGGACCACGCCGGTTTCAGGATCCGTGATCACGATCGCGTCACGAGGCGCGGCGAAGCCGCGCACCGGGGGGCCCGGGGGGTCGTCCCCCCGAAAGAAAGCCAGAAAACGGGAAGGTGGCCCCCGAAGGGGGGCCACCGAACATGGCGGTGGAGGTGGGATTTGAACCCACGGATGAGTTGCCCCATCACACGCTTTCGAGGCGTGCGCCCTCGGCCACTAGGCGACTCCACCAAGAGGGCAGCCTACCGGAACTCGGACGGTCCTCGGTCACGTCGGGCGGTGAAGAACTCGGTGAGCGGTGCGGCGCACTCGTCGGCGAGGACGCCGGAGATCACCTCGGGGCGGTGGTTGAGTCTCCGGTCGCGTACGACGTCCCACAGGGAGCCGACGGCGCCGGCCTTGGGGTCGTGGGCGCCGAAGACGATCCGGTCGAGCCGGGCGAGGACGGCGGCTCCGGCGCACATGGTGCAGGGCTCGAGCGTGACGACGAGGGTGCAGCCGGACAGGCGCCACTCGCCCCGGCGCGCGGCGGCCTGGCGGATGGCGATGATCTCCGCGTGCGCGGTCGGGTCGCCCGTACGCTCGCGCTCGTTGTGGCCGGAGCCGATGATCTGACCGTCGGGCGCGAGGATGATCGCGCCGACGGGCACGTCGGCGGCGGCCCGCCGCGCCTCGCGCAGCGCGAGCCGCATGGCCTCGTCCGTCGTGGGGCCTGGGGCGTCCGTCACGGCCGGGGCTATCGGAGCCGGTCGTACTCCTCGGCGAACCCGGCGCCCTCGGCGATGACGGACAGCGCATCGCCGGGGAGGGTGCGTTCGCCGAGTGCGGTCAGGGCCTCCGGGGTGGTCCCGAGGCCGGCGAGGAGCTCCGGGTCGCCGATGGGGTTCTCGTCCGACGTCTCGGCGGGGGCGTCGAGCTGCTCGCTGAGCATCTCGGCCAGCTCGCTGCTCTGGGGCGCCCTGCCGTCGGAGAGGAAGACACGGGGGTCCTCGCCGTCGTCCAGGCGGACCACGGCGAACCATTCGTCCTCCTGCTCGACGAGGAGGACGACGGTGTCGCCCGCCGTCTCGACGGCGGCCTCCCGCATGATGTCGGCGATGTCGTCAAGGCCGGTGACCTCGGTGAGGTCCGGCTCGGTCCCGATCCATCCGGCGTCGCTGCGTGCGAACACCCCGCAGTAGTACGGCACTGTTCCATTCTCTCCCGAAACCGGGCGTTACTCGATCGCGCGCTCGAAGGCGATGGCGAAGCCGAGTCGTTTGGCGATGCTCGCCAGCATCTCGTCCGGATAGAGGTCGAGGTCTCCGGAGAGGGCGCCGAGCTCCATCTCGTCCAGGCCGAGGTCCGCGAAGATCGACATGTCGCCCGCCGGGAGCACCTGGTCGAGTTCCTCGTCGTCGGGGATGTCGAGCTCGAGGTACTCGACGATCTGCCGGGCCAGCACCCAGTCCACGGACGCGGTGACGTCGGAGAGGAAGACGATGACCTCCTCGCCGAGCACCCGGAGCGCCACGAAGAAGTCGTCGCCGACCGCGACGAGCCCGATGGCGCCGCCCAGGCTCGGTTGTTGCCGGAGAGCGTGGATCAGCCCCTCGAGGTCTTCCGTCAGTGCGATGGGAAGCTGCTCCACCTCCCACGCGTCGTCTTCGCGATAGACCACGACAGCGAAGTCCGCCGTGTCCAGTTCAGTCATCTCCACCCCACCCGCGCGCGCGTCCTGCTCGGGCATCTTGGCAGATGCCGGGGGTCAAGTTTCGCGGCACGGGAAAACCCGGGTCCGGTCAGTTGGCTCGGAAGGTGCGCATGCGGACCGCCTCACGGACGCGTTCGTGACGCGATCGGCGTGGGGTCACGCGCTTGCGGAGCTCTCTCGCCTCGGCCAGCTCCCGGAGGAAGACGGCCCTGCGTCGCAGTCGGTCACGGACCTCCTCGGGGCTCATGTGGTCGTCGGGGTTCGTCCCATCGCTCATGGCCGGGTACGTTCCCCATGCTCAGACATCCATTCAGATACCTTTTCGGACATGAAGACCCTCGTCGTCGACCACCCCCTCGTCGCGCACAAGCTCACCACGCTCCGCGACGCGACCACCGATTCCCCCACCTTCCGCCGGCTCGCCGACGAGCTGGTCGCCCTGCTGGCGTACGAGGCGACCCGTGACGTCCGGGTCGCCCCTGTGACGGTCGCCACACCGGTGGCCCAGGCCGAGGGCGTACGGCTGACGCGGCCGCAGCCTCTGGTCGTGCCGATCCTGCGCGCCGGTCTCGGGATGCTGGACGGGATGACGCGGCTGCTGCCGACCGCCGAGGTCGGGTTCCTCGGCATGGTGCGGAACGAGGGCACGCTTCAGGCGACGACGTACGCCACGCGGCTGCCGGACGACCTGTCGGGCCGGCAGTGCTACGTCCTGGACCCGATGCTGGCGACGGGCGGCACGCTGGCCGCGGCGATCCGGCTCCTGATGGACCGGGGCGCCGACGACGTCACCGCCATCTGCCTGCTGGCGGCCCCGGAGGGCATCTCCCGTGTGGAGGAGGAGCTCGCGGACTGTCCGGTTCCGGTCCGGGTCGTCACCGCCGCGATCGACTCCCACCTGAACGAGAGCGGCTTCATCGTGCCGGGGCTCGGGGACGCGGGGGACCGTCTGTACGGCGTCGTCTGACAGCGGCTCTTTGCTACTGCATCGCTGCGTGGTGTACAAATTTAATGGGTCAGTGGGTCGGCCTTCGGGAGGCGGGGTTTCCTTGAAGAAGTACCTCACTCGGACGGGCGGGGCCTTGACGGGCTTCGCCTCGCCGAAGTCCCGTGACGCGACGCACGACACCCGGGGCGCCGGCGGTGGCCCCACTCCGGCGCGCGTTTCGGCGGCTCAATTCGTGACCGTGCTATGAGGCTGGTGACGCCCGGCGATTCGGCGCCGGCCTCCATCCACCGATACCTGCTGCCGCACGAGCACCAGGTGATCACCGTTCGGCGCCATCCCGCGGTGCTGATGACCCCGATCGGTTTCGTGCTCGGCGGCCTGATCATCGCCGGAGTGCTCAGCAACCTGCTGGCCAAGCAGGGCGGGGCGATCGTCAGCTGGATCTGGTGGGCGTGGCTTGTGCTGCTCGCCTGGTTCGTCTGGAAGGTCGCCGAGTGGTCCGTCGACTACTTCGTCATCACGAACCAGCGCATGCTCCTGACCACGGGCCTGCTGACCCGCAAGGTGGCGATGATGCCGCTGTCCAAGGTCACGGACATGAGCTTCCAGCGGTCCATCACCGGGCGGATGCTCGGCTACGGGGAGTTCGTCCTGGAGTCCGCGGGGCAGGACCAGGCGTTCCGCGTCGTCAGCTTCCTTCCGTACCCCGAACAGCTCTACCTCGAGGTCTGCAGCATGATCTTTCCGAGCAAGGACGACGCTGACGACTGATTCGACCCACGTCTTGACCAAAACTTATCCATGTTGTCCTTGTTGTTTGGGTTACTCTCCATGTGTGAGGTAGTGCACCCTACGAACAAGACGTAACCCGTTTCGGGTGAAGCCCTTCGGTAAGTGAGTCGAGATGCCCGGTCAAGGAAGCGTCGGTGAGCGAGTCCGTAACCTACGCCTGAGTAAACATCTGTCTCAGGCGCAGCTTGCCGGGACTGAGCTGTCCGACAGTTACATCTCATTGATCGAGTCGGGGAAGCGCACCCCGACGCCCGCGGTGGTCCGGCTGCTCGCTAGCCGACTGGGCTGCCTACCCGAGTACCTGTCCGAGGGCATCGAGCCGGAGGAGCGCCTCCATCTGCAGGTGCGCGTCCGCCATGCGGAGCTCGCCCTGCTGGCCGGCGACGCCGACCAGGCCCTCCGGTTGTTCACGGACATCCTTTCCGCCATCGACAACGACCCCGACCTGGCCAAGCGTGCCCGCTGGGGACAGGCACGCGCGCTGGAGGCCCGGGGCGACGGGGAGGACGCGATCAAGGCGCTGGAGGAGCTGCGCGAGGAGGCCTCGCGCGACCGCGGCCGTGCGGGCTGGCTCCCGGTGATCGTCGTGCTCGCCCGCTGCTACCGCGCCGCCGGTGACCTCGGCCGTACGATCGCGCTCGGCGAGTCCGCGCTGGAGCGCCTCGCGCAGCTGGGGTTGCTCGGCGGGGAGGAGGCGGCCGAGGTCGGGCGCACGCTCATCGCCACCTACCTCGACCGCGGCGACACCGCGCAGGCGCGGACGCTCGCCGAGCGGCTCCTCGCCGCGTCCGAGTCCACCTCCGCCGCGATGATCACCGCGTACCGGAAGGCCAGCCAGCGGGCGCTGGACGAGGGCGCGGGCGGTGAGGCCCTCTACCTAGCCGAGCAGGCGCTCGCGCTGCACGCGGGCGAGACCCTGGCCAGGGCGCAGGCCCGGCTCCGGGTGGCGTCGGCGCGCAGCCTCCTGCCCGGCGACGCCTCGGCGGAGTCCGCCACCAAGGCGCTGGAGCTGCTGCGTGCGGCCGAGGAGTCGCTGAGCGGCGTCGACGCGGCCGAGTGCCTGATCGAGACGGCACGGTCCAAGATGGTGCTCGGCGAGCCGGGCGCCGCGGTCACGATCGCCCAGCGGGTCCTGACCGAGCTGAGCTCCCACCCCGGTGGTTCGGTGACCACCATCCGGGCCCGGCTCATGCTCGCCCAGGCACTCGTGGCCACCGGTGAGCGCGAGGAGGCGCTGACCGCGCTGCGCGCCACCGGAGACCAGCTCGGCGTGCTTCCCCCCTCACGCGCCACGGCGCGGGTGTGGCGGGAGCTCGGCGACCTGTTCGGCGCCGCCGGCGACACCGAGGCGATGATGGACTCCTACCGCAAGGCGCTGGAGTCCGCCGGGCTGCGTTCCAGCCCGCAGCACTCCAGCATCGTCGCCAACCTCGGCAGCCGCTGACCCTGCGCGCTGCTCAGCCGGTCGTGACGAGGCCGACGCCGACGACCGCGATGAGGAGACCGACGCGCTGCACCGGCCGCAGCCGCTCCCCGTACACGAGACGGGCGAGCAGCACGGTGCTGGCCGGGTAGAGCGAACTGAGGACGCCCGCGACGCTGAGCACGCCGAGGCGGGCGGCGAGGACGTACAGCGTGTTGCCGAGCATGTCGAGGCTGCCGGCCAGCAGCGCGATGCCGAGCGTCGCGCGGTCCCGCACCAGCGCGAGGGGGCCGCGGCGTCTCGCCACGGCGACGACGACCACGACCGCGAACCCCGACACCTTGGAGGCGGCCAGCGGCCACAGGGTGCCGTCGTCGCCCAGCTTGAGGATCACGAAGAAGAGACCGAAGGACGTCCCGGCGAGGGCGGCGAGGACCGGCCCGCCGGAAAGCCGCACCGGCCCGGACCCGCGCTCGATGCTGACGAAGCAGATGGCGATGAGGCACAGGACGATCCCGGCGACCGTCGTGAGGCCGATCCGGTCACCGTGGGCGATGCCGACGGCCGCGGGCACGACGGCGGCCATCAGCCCGGACACCGGCGCGACGACGCTCATCGGTCCCATGGCCAGCGCCCGGTAGAAGACCAGCAGGCCGCCGCCGCCGGCGACGCCGGCGATCGCTCCCCAGGCGAGCTGCGCGGCGTGCCAGTGCCCGGTGAAGACGGCCACGGGCAGCAGCACGCAGAGCCCGGCGGGGAGGCTGACCAGCAGGACCCTCAGGTCGTCGGAACGCCGTGTCGCCGCGCCTCCGCAGAAGTCACCGGCGCCGAACGCGATCGCGGAGGCGAGGGCCAGGAGGATCGTCACGGTTCGAGCAGGCGCGTACGGATGACGACGTCGGGGGAGATCTCGGCGAGCATGCCGGCCAGCGCCTCGCCCGCGGCGCGCAGCCGGTCGAGCGGGTACGGCTCCAGCCGCTCCAGGATGAACAGGGCGTTTCTCGTCTGCTCGGTGATGCGCGTGCGGGTGCACTGGCGCCAGTTCCAGCGGCGGCAGGTCACTCCGGTGTCGTCGCGCCAGACGACCTCGCCGGGCTCGGGGTGCTCGACGACGGCCTCGCCGTTCTTCACCGTGTCGAAGGGCTCGTCCCCGGCGGCGCGGACGAGACGGGCGGGCCCGTCGTACGCGTCGAGGTCCTCGCCGCCGATGGGCAGCTCGAACCGGACGCTGACCATGTTGTAGGCGTCGACGACCCGGTTGATCTCCGGGAGGTCGCCCCGGCGGAGCAGCGCGTCCACCGACGGCCGGGCCCGCTTGGGGTTGACGCCGAAGCCGCGGTACGCCTCGCGCCACGCCTCCACGTGGCCGCCGTCCACGCCCTCGGACGGCGTGACGTCACCGGTACGGCCGTCCGAGGGCCCGTTCGCGAGCCCCTCCGCGGTCATCAGCAGGACCGCGAAATCGGGACGCAGGGCCTGAACCGCCTCATCGATGGCGATCTGGTCGAGCATCGGACAACTCCCTCTCGGCTTCGGTCGTTAGAGCATACCGAGCGGTGCAATGAAATGACCCCTTAGGGTGTCCTGCGTGACGGACAAGGTCGGCGACGCGGTCGCCCGCACCGTACGCTCCCTGCGCGCGGCCCACGGCTGGAGCCTCGACCAG
The DNA here is from genome assembly GCF_024055725.1 of Actinoallomurus spadix. GTDB lineage: Bacteria > Actinomycetota > Actinomycetes > Streptosporangiales > Streptosporangiaceae > Actinoallomurus > Actinoallomurus spadix. The sequence goes on from NZ_JAMXMX010000006.1 coordinate 102,405, forward strand.
CTCGCCGCGCGGGCCGGGGTGAGCAAGGGCGTCCTCGTCGCCCTGGAACAGGCCCGCGGCAACCCCAACCTCGGCACGCTCATCCGCGTGTCCGAGGCGCTCGGAGTCCCCCTCACCCGGCTCGTCCAGGTCGAGGAGGAGCCACCGATCCAGTTCTTCCCCGCGGCCCGTCACGTCGTCCTGTGGCACGGGCCGTCCGGCGGCACCGGCACGCTGCTCGGCGGGAGCGACCCGCGCCCCTCGGTCGAGCTCTGGCGCTGGGTGCTGCGCCCGGGCGAGTGCCGCGACAGCGAGGCGCACACCCCGGGCACCCGCGAGATCGTCACGGTGGAGTCCGGGCGGCTCTCCCTGACCGTCGGCGCCGGCCGTACGGAGATCGGGGCGGGCGACGCGGCCGTCTTCCACGGCGACCGGCCGCACTCGTACGCCAATGAGAGTCAGGAGGACGTCCGCTTCGTCCTCGCCGTCATGGACCTGTGACGCGCCCGGCCGAGTCCTGGGCCGGTGGCGGCACGGCGTCGAGCTCGGCCAGGTCCTCCTCGGTGAGGTCCACGCCGGCCGCCCGGGTGTTCTCATACAGGTGACACTGCCGCGTGGTGCCCGGAACGGGGATGACGTGGCCGCCCTGGGCGAGCGTCCAGGCGATCGCGACCTGCGCCGGCGTGACGGCGTGCCGCTCGGCGACCCTCCGTACGGCGTCGCCGGCGCGCGGGGTCCCCCGGCCGAGCGGGGCGTACGACACGAACGCCGCGCCGTTCGCGGCGCACCAGCCGACGACGTTCCCGTCCCCGTCGAGCGCGTCGCGGTTCCACAGGGACAGCTCCGACCGGATCGCCGCCACGGGGTGGACGCGGTGCGCCTCCTCGGCCTGCGCGACGGTCACCTCCGACAGGCCGAGGTGCCGGAGCCTGCCCTCGGCGACCAGGTCGGCCAGGGCGCCCCACGTCTCGGCCGCCGGCACCTCCGGGTCGGCGCCCTCCAGATAGCACAGGTCGATGACCTCGGTCTCCAGGCGGCGCAGGCTCGCCACCACGGCCGCGCGCACGTGTTCGGGCCTGCCGTCGCCGCGAGTCCGCCCCGTCTCCGGATCAACGACGCGCCCCACTCCCGTGCCCACGACGACGAGATCCCGGATCCCGCGCACGGCCCGGCCGACGAGCGTCTCATCGTGCCCGGCGCCGTCGACGTCACCGGTGTCCAGGAACGTCACGCCCAGGTCCACGGCCTCCCTGATCAGCGCGACCGGCCGGCGATCGTCCCGCGAGGAGCCGGGATCCGCCCGGCTCATCCCCCGGCAGCCGAGCCCGACCGCGCCCACATGGCGGTCCGCGAATCTCCTCATCCCGGATCCCTTCCTGGGCTCAGGCCACGGCCTCCCGCGCGGGACGGCCGCGTCGGGCGAGGGAGTCTCGATATACCCGGGACGCGCGGATTCGACGCCGGGCGACGCGCCCGGACGGCACCGCACCCGGGGCAGGGCCGTTACGTCCCACGTAATCGATCTTCCGCTGGAACACCGGCATCGTGAGGGCATCGGATCACCGCGCCGGACCTCCGGCCGGGTCTCTTACAGGAGGAACACCATGAGCGACGTCAACGAGCTGGCCGGCCGCTACATCGACACCTGGAACGAGAAGGACCCCGCTGCCCGCCGCGCCGCGGTCGAGGCCCTCTGGACGGCGGACGGCACCTACGTCGACCCGCTGGCGGACGTCGCGGGGCACGACGGCATCGACGCGGTCATCGGGGCGGTGCAGGCGCAGTTCCCCGACTTCGTCTTCCGGCTCGGCTCGGCGGTCGACGCCCACCACGACCTGGCGCGCTTCACCTGGGAGCTCGGCCCGGAGGGCGGCGAGGCGATCGTCGTCGGCTTCGACGTGATGGTGCTCGCCGAGGACGGCCGCATCCGGAACGTCCACGGCTTCCTGGACAAGGTTCCCGCCGGAGCCTGACCGGTGCCCGATGAGACAGGCCCTCAGCGCCGCCGGGCGAGGACGGCGTGACATCGGCACTACGCTTGCCGAGCATGCGCATCCTCGTGACCGGCGGCGCCGGCTTCATCGGCTCGCACCTGACGGACGCCTTCCTCGGCAACGGTGACGAGGTCGCCGTCCTCGACGACCTGTCCCGGGGCCGGCCGGAGCGCCTCGACCCCTCGGTCGTCGTCCACAAGGCGAGCATCACGGACGTCGCGGCGCTGAACGCGGTCGTCGAGCAGGTACGGCCCGCGCTGATCTGCCATCTCGCCGCGCAGATCGACGTACGGGTCTCGGTGGAGTCCCCCGCCGAGGACGCCGCCGTCAACGTCGTCGGCACCGTCAACGTGCTGGAGGCCGCCCGGGCGGCCGGCGCCCGCGTGCTGTTCGCCAGCACCGGCGGCGCGATCTATGGCGTGGACGCGCCGGTGCCGACGCCCGAAGACGTCCTGCCGGGGCCGCAGGCGCCGTACGGCACCGCGAAGTACTGCGCCGAGCAGTACCTCGGCCTGTACAACCGGCTGTACGGCACCCGGCACGCGGCCCTGCGGCTCGCCAACGTGTACGGCCCCCGCCAGGACCCGGCGGGTGAGGCGGGGGTGGTCGGCATCTTCTGCGGGCACGCGTTCCGGGGAGAGCGGCCGACGGTCTTCGGCGACGGCCATCAGACCCGCGACTACGTGTACGTCGGTGACGTCGCCGAGGCGTTCGTCGCCGCCGCGCGCGCCGACCGGCCGGGCGTGTGGAACATCGGGACGGGCCACGAGACGAGCGTGCGCGAGCTGCTCGACCTGCTGGGCCGCGCCTCGGGCCGGACGCTGGACCCGGAGTTCGCCCCGGCCCGCCCCGGCGAGCTGCAGCGCAGCGCGCTGGCGAACGACGGCGCCGCGCGTGACCTGGGATGGACCCCCCGCACCACGGTCGCGGACGGCGTCGCGGCGGTCTACCGCTGGGTGGCGGACGGCTCTCCCGACCGCGCGGGCCGCTGATCGGTCAGGGCGCGATGCGGTAGTGGTAGGCGTACGACCGGGTGAAGCCGGTCTTCGCGTACAGCCGCCAGGCCGCGTCGTTGTCCGTCTCGACCTGAAGGTACATCCGGTGCGCGCCCTGGCGGGCGGCCCAGCGGGCGCCGGCGCCGAGGACGGCGGCGGCGAGGCCCTGACGCCGGTGTTCCGGCCGGACGGCCATGCAGAAGACGCCGGCCCAGCCGGTGTCGGCGACGAAGAGTCCCAGGCCGGCGGGGCCGCCGTCCCGGGTCGTGGTGGCGAACCCGGCCGGGGCGGCGATCCGGGAGATCACCTGGGAGCCGACCGCCTCGGCGTCGGCGGAGGGGCTGAGCTCGCCGAAGACCGGCAGCCAGGTCTCGGGAGTCGCGGCGACCTCGACCGGGGCCGCGGCGTCCTCGGTCGCGGCCACCACGTCCTCGGTGAACGCCGTGAGCACGGCCGTCGGCGCGTCCAGCCGGTACCCCCGGCGGTCCAGCAGCGCGTCGAGGCGGTCGAACCCGTCGTCGACACCGTCGGGGATCTGCACGATGACCGGCCGGGAACGTTCCCGGTAGAAGTGCTCGACCTCGCGGACGGCCTTCTCGGCCCCGGCCGGCGGCGGCACCGCCGAGTTCGAGCGGCGCCGCCGTACGCCCGCGGTGTGCCGGAGCAGCCAGCCCCCGCGCTCCTCGGTGACCTCGGCGGGCCAGGCGGCGCGGGCCCGGGGCTCGACCAGGCCGGCGACGGAGGAGCGGCAGACGTCCACGATCGGGCGGACCAGGCCGGCGAGGAGGTCCTGATCCTCCGGCCGTGCGGGCTCGTACTCGGTGATGCCGAGACCGGCGACCTCGAACCGCCGGGCGAGGGCGGTCACCATCGCGAGCAGCCGGTCGGGGGTCAGGCCCCCGGGGGTGGGCAGGCCGACGGAACGGAAGACCGACGGGTCGAGGACGTCGAGATCGATGTGCACGTACACCGCCGACGCGTCGCCGACCGCCTCGACGAGCGCGTCCGGGTCGCCGGCGGTGGGGATGCCGGCGGCGGCCGCGTAGTCGTGTTCGGCGGGGTCGAGATCCCGGACGCCGGCGAGCACCACCTGGCTCGGCTTCAGCGGGCGGTCGGGCACGAGCCCGACCGGTCCGTCGCCCAGCAGAGTACGCAGCACCATGCCGTGGAAGGCGCCGGAGGGCGAGGAGGCGGGGGTGTTCAGGTCGCCGTGCGCGTCGAACCAGACGACGGTGAGCCGGTCGCCGTACCGGCGTGCCGCCGCGGCGATCGGCTCGAGCTCGACACCGCAGTCGCCGCCGAGGGTGACGGTGAACCGGCCGTCGGCACGTTCCAGGACGGCGCGGATCCGCCGCGCGTTGCCGGCGAGTGCCGCCGCGCCCGCCTCGTCCGCGACGTCGACGGTCCTGCGGTCGGCGGTGGGCAGCAGGCCGGCCAGGAGGCGGGCTCCGGCGCGGAGCCGGTGTGCCGCCGGCGAGGACGATCCCTGCCACTGCGGCACCTCGATGACCGTGACATCGGGCCGCTTCGGCTCATCGTTGTCCATCGCGACCAATCCTAGGGAGCCGACCGGCCACAGGCCCAGCGTCTTTCCCCTTTCGACTCCCCGATTGGCCCGATCGATTCGCGCCGGATTGGTCCTTACGGGCCGCCATTGCGCTCCCTACGCTGGCGGCGTGATCGAAGCTGAGATGTGGTTCGACCCCAAATGCCCGTGGGCGTGGATCGCCTCCCGGTGGCTGCTCGAAGTCGAGAAGGTGCGCGACGTCCGCGTGCGCTTCCACGTCATGAGCCTGGCGATGCTCAACGACGGCCGCGAGGGCCTTGAGGAGTGGTACGTGGAGTGGCTGCGGGACACGTGGGGCCCGGTGCGCGTGGCGATCGCGGCCCGGCAGAAGTACGGCGACGAGGTGCTGCGCGACCTGTACACGGCGCTCGGCACCCGGATCCACCATGACAGGGCGGCCATCGGGCGCCCGCTGTACCTCGACGCGCTCGCCGAGGTGGGCCTGCCCGCGGAGCTCGCCGACGCGGCCGACGTGACCGACTACGACGAGGCCCTGCGCGCGAGCCAGCACGCGGGACTGGACCCGGTCGGGGAGGACCTCGGCACGCCGGCGATCCACGTGCCCGGGCCGGACGGCGAGCGGATCGCCTTCTTCGGGCCGGTCGTCAGCCCCATCCCGCGCGGCGAGGCCGCCGGGCGGCTGTGGGACGGCGTGCTCCTGGTGGCGGGCACCGACGGCTTCTTCGAACTGAAGCGGTCCCGGAGCCGCCGCCCGATCACCCACTGACGGGAGCCGGGCTTCCGGAGGCGGCGCGCCTACGACCCGACGAGCCGTCCCGGAGGATCTGCAGCTCCTCCGGGCGACCGGACGTGCCGGCCGTCAGCTCAGCCGGGCACGGGCGTACGCGGCCATCGCGTCACGCTGGAACTCGGCCAGACCCTCGGTGATCTTCTCGTAGTTCTCGCGGAACCTCGGGTCGTCGACGTACATCTCCCCGAGCTTGGTGTACGCGCACGCGTCCGGCTGCCAGAACCGGCTCACGGAGCGGTAGTTCCACTCCACCTCGTCCAGGACGGCCGGGTCGTCGGGCGCCGCGCCGGCGACCTTCAGCTCGGCCATCCGGATCATGTGCGCGGTCGCGTCCCGCTGCCAGGTCTCCATCTGCTCCGGCGTGGTCTCCGCGACGACCTGCCGGCTCTGCGCGTACTGCTCCGGCCACCGCTCGCGGGCCTCCTCGTCGTACTGCGAGGAGTCGAACCCCGCGAAGAGGTTCTCCGGCCGGTTGATCTTCGGTGCCACCTCGTCACCTCCTCCTTCGAGTTCGGCGATGGTGCGGGCCACGGTGTCGGCGAGCACGCCGAGCCGCTCACGCTCGGCCAGCAGCCGGGCGTGGTGACGGCGCAGTGCCGCGACCGTGCTCGGCTCCGAGTCGATCGCCTCGGCGATCTCGGCCAGCCCGACCCCCAGCTCCCGCAGCACGAGGATCTGCTGGAGCCGCAGCAACTGCTCCTGCTCGTAGTAGCGGTAGCCGTTGCCCCCGACGTACGCCGGAGGAAGCAGGCCGATCTCGTCGTAGTGGCGGAGCGTCCGCGAGGTGACCCCCGACATGCGGGCCACCTGGGCGATCGACCACGTCATGATCCGTCCCATCCACCGATGCGGCCGGGCGTTCCGGCCACGGCTCCGACCATAGGAGTTGACGTAACGTCAACGTCAACCGCACGAACGGCCGGCCGTCGGCTCGCGTCGCCGACCACCACCCGCCGCCGCTGACGCCTCACCCGCCTTCGGCGGGCAAGGCGTCATGTGAGACGGGACGTCCGGACTTCCAGAGCTCCGCGACATGATAGGAAAAGCGGTCGTACAGCCCGTCGTCCTGGCAACGCCGAATATGCAGCATCGGTGAGTCGTGACCGACGAGCCACGCCAGGTGCGGAGTGACGAGCATCTCCTCATCGAAGACGAAGACGCTCATGGCGATGTGCTCATCGCTGAAACGCGCCTCAATACCGGGGATTTCGGACAGCTCGGTCAGTTCGTCAAGCGTGACCCTGATGCGCGTGCCGACCGTCAATGGAACGGCCTCGGCCTCTTCGCGGCGCCGGGTCACCTCACTGTCCGGATCCCCGAGCAAAAACCGGACGGAGCACCCTCGTTCGGCCTTCCGACGCAGGACGTTTCGCAGGCCCGGATGCTCCAGCCAGAGGAAGTAGTTGGTGTAGCCGGCGAAGGTCAACTCGCCGATGGCGTTAGTGATCAGATTCCGCCATACGGATTTCGGGCACCCCGATCGGAAAGGGTACACGCTGACGATCTCTCGGTCCGGTCCGGTCTTCACTGCGTTTCGGATGGCATCCGGCCAGATCATGGACTCATCAACTCCCAGGGCATCGCAGGCGGCCCAGCGATGACGGGGGTGGGGGGTGCGGCCCTCCTCACATACCCACCGATTCACCGTCTTCACGTCCACTCGGCATATTGCGGCCAGGTCCGACTCTGTCATCTTTGCCTCGGACATGGCTCGCCGAAGCGCCTCATTCGGCATGAGCGTCACCTATGACATGTGGGACGGCTGGGACATGTCTGCAGCGTATCCGGTGAACGTCCTTTCCGTCCCGTGAATGCAGTTCATACGTCACGCGCAGTGATCGACCCTGGGAATCGGAAGGCCGCTGCGGCGGCGGAGTTCCAGGGATCGCGGAGAAGACCTATGGGGAGCGAAACGCCGGCCGGGACGATGATTCGGTTACTGCAGGATATCCGTAAAAGCGCGGAAGAGAACGGATTGACCGGGCGCGTCGTCCAAACCTCCCGTTCGCATCCACCGGTTCTCGTCCTGATCAATCCGGACGTCCATCAACTCTCGGAAGAGATCAGTTGCAAGGAGTCGAGTCCCGGCGACTGGTGGCTCTACTGGTCCTGGGGCGGCCGGATCGGGCGCGCGACGGACGTCTCCGGGGCGATCGCGGTCATCCGGCGGGTTCTGAGGACACGGCCATGACGGGCCGGCGCCGACCGCGGCGCGAACCTCCCGTCCGCCAGGAGGCCGACGCCTCTCAGATCGCCGTCGACCTGGAGCGGAGATGCCCGGGATGGGTCGTCATCTGGTCGGCCTGGCGCCGGGCGTTCACCGCTTTCTCGGCCGTGACCGCGGAGAGCCTGGTCATCGACGACCCATCGGCGTACCGGCTCCTGCAGCGGATCAGCGAGGCGCAACGGGCGGCCGTCCTCGGCGCTCGGGCGTCCACCGGACGGATCACATACGTCCCGGCCGCTGCGGCTCGGGACGCGGGGGCGCCGGTCGCGGGAGGTGAGGGACCTGCGACCGGCGGCCCCGTCAGGCCAGGGCGGTGATCGCCCGACCGACCGACCGTCTGTGGGCCTTGGAGCGGCTCGAAGGTCAAGCCCGGCTCAGTCCGCGGCGCCGGCCAGGCGCTCGTACGTCTCGATGGTCCGGACGAACATCGCGCGCTCCTCCGGGGAGAGCGGTTCGAACGCGGCGCGCCAGGCCTTCGCCCCGTTCGCGAGCCAGCTCTCGATCGCCGAACGGGTCTCCGGGTCCTCGGTGAGGTCGACGATCGTCCGCCGGGCGTCCTTCGGATCCGACCGCCGTACCAGGACGCCCTGACGGGTCAGGTCGCTGACCATCAGGCTGACGGTGGTCGGGGCGACCTGCAGCCGGGAGGCCAGCTCGCCGACCGCCATGGGCCCGTCGAACAGCAGGTACGACAGCAGCGACAGGTGCCTGGGCGCCAGGGTGAAGGAGCGGAGCCGGTCGGGGATCGGCGTCCGCTTGAGCCGGGCGGCCAGCCGCGGCATCAGCAACAGCATGGACCGGACCGCCTCGTCCGCGCGCAGGCCGGGCTCTGGCGTCTGCTCCGTCGACATCCCGCGATCATCCCTAGACGTGCACGATCGGATCTCTTCACCGGCGTAACGACCCTGTCCGGCGTCCACACCGTACCGGCCCCCGGCGCCGGGATTCCTCGGCTGCCGCCTTCGTCGCCGGACGGGGACCCGCCGGTCCGTTCCCTCGCCGGGCTAGACACCAGGCCGCTTCGCCGGGGGTGGACGGCCGGCGCGGCCTTCGCGCCGGCGAGCAGCTCCACGTGGCGTCTCGCCCGCAGGAGGACGTGATGGCGGCCGTCCCGGGCGGTCCCCGACGCCCTCAGCCATAGCGTTCACTCTCATTCTGTTGCAACGCAACTACGTCTTTTCGTTGCGTTGATCGGGAGACCGTTGCAATGATTAATGCACTCTGACCTGCTTTTCTCTCTCAGTGGGGCAAAGATCTTGTTGTGTAGATCTGGAAAGCAACGTAGCGTTTGCGTTGTTCGAAACAACGAGTCGCAGGAGAAGACGATGCACACGTTCGACACCCCCGCCCCGATCACCGCCGTCCTGAACATCCCCGCCGGGCGCGTCCAGCTCATCGCCGCCGACCGGGCCGACACCACCGTCGAGGTCCTGCCCGCCGACCCCGCCAAGAGCCGTGACGTGAAGGCGGCCGAGCAGACCACCGTCGAGTACACCGACGGAGTTCTGCGGATCGAGGCCTCGGCGAAGAACCAGATCCTCGGCTCCTCCGGGTCCATCGAGGTGACCGTCAAGCTGCCCGCCGGCTCCCGTGTCGAGGGCGAGACCGCCGCCGCCGAGTTCCGGGCCGTCGGCCGCCTCGGCGACGTCGCCTTCGAAGGCGCCTACCGCCAGATCAAGCTCGACGAGACCGCCGGTCTCCGCCTCACCGCGACCGACGGCGACGTCGAGGTCGGCCGGCTGGGCGGCCCCGCCCGGATCACCACCGCGCGGGGCGACATCCGGATCGCCGAGGCGGTACGCGGCACGGTCGTACTGACCACCCAGTCCGGCGACATCACCGTCGGCGCCGCCGCCGGCGTCTCGGCCGCCCTGGACGCCGGCACCGCCCACGGCCGCATCACCAACGCCCTGAAGAACGACGGCAGCACCGAACTCGACATCCGAGCGACCACCTCCAACGGCGACATCACCGCCCGCAGCCTCTGACCCCCGGCCTTCTGAGGAGCAGCACCATGACGAATCTGGCCATCGAGGCGAACGGGCTGCGCAAGTCCTACCGCCACAAGGACGGCGACAAGGTCGTCCTGGACGGCATCGACCTGGCCGTCCCCGAAGGAACGATCTTCTCCCTGCTCGGCCCGAACGGCGCCGGCAAGACCACCACCGTCCAGATCCTGTCCACGCTGCTCCGCGCCGACGACGGCCAGGTGCGGGTCGCGGGATACGACCTGCACCGCCAGCCCGACGACGTACGCGGCGCGATCGGGGTGACCGGGCAGTACTCGGCCGTCGACAAGCTGCTGACCGGCGAGGAGAACCTCCTGCTCATGGCCGACCTGAAACACCTGCCGAAGAGCGAGGGCAGGCGGAAGGCCAAGGAGCTGCTCGAACGGTTCGACCTGGTCGACGCGGCCGGCAGGCCCGCGAGCACGTACTCCGGCGGCATGCAGCGCCGGCTCGACCTGGCGATGACCCTGGTCGGCGACCCTCGCCTGATCTTCCTGGACGAGCCCACCACCGGCCTCGACCCGCGCAGCCGCCGCTCCATGTGGGGCATCGTCCGCGACCTCGTCGCCGACGGCGTCACCATCTTCCTCACCACCCAATACCTGGAGGAGGCCGACGAGCTCGCCGACCGGATCGCCCTGCTCGACCACGGCCGGCTGATCGCCGAGGGCACCGCCGACGAGCTCAAGCGGCTCATCCCCGGCGGCCACATCGAGCTCACCTTCACCGACACACACCTGCTCGAGTCGGCCGATCGCCTCGTCGAGGCCGGAGTCGCCGACCCCGAGGCGCTCACCCTGCAGGTGCCGAGTGACGGCAGCGTCCGCGCCATCCGCGAACTGCTCGCCCTCCTGGACGAGCACGCGATCGACGTCGCGGAGATGAGGGTGCACACCCCCGACCTCGACGACGTCTTCCTCACCCTCACCGGCCAGCAGAAGGAGACCATCCGATGAGCGCCCTCACCCTCGCCGCACGTGACTCCTCCACCATGGTCCGGCGCCAGCTCAAGCGCCTGATCCGCTACCCGTCCATGACCGTGCAGCTGATCATCACGCCCGTGATCCTGCTGCTCCTGTTCGTCTACGTCTTCGGCGGCACCCTCGGCAACGGCCTCGGCGGCGGCCGCCACGTCTACGTCAACTACGTCGTCCCCGGCATCCTGCTCATGGCCGCCGCCACCGCCGCGACGGGAACCGCCGTCATGGTCGCCACCGACATGACCGAGGGCATCATCGCCCGCTTCCGCACGATGCGGATCTCCCGGGCGTCCGTCCTCACCGGGCACGTCGTCGGCAGCGTCATCCAGCAGCTTCTCGGCATGGCCGTCCTCGTCGGCATCGCCCTGGCGATCGGCTTCCGCCCGAACGCGACCTTCGTCGAATGGCTGGCCGCCATCGGCATGCTCACCCTGTTCGTCGTGGCCATCACCTGGCTCGCGGTCGCCCTCGGCCTGAAGTCCTCGAGCCCCGAGGCCGCCAGCAACGCACCGATGCCCCTGGTCGTGCTGCCCTTCCTCGGCAGCGGATTCGTCCCCACCGACTCCATGCCCACCGCCATCCGCTGGTTCGCCGAGTACCAGCCCTTCACCCCGATCATGGAGACCGTCCGCGGCCTCCTCCTCGGCACCCCGATCGGCCACAACGCCGCCATCGCCACCGCCTGGTGCGCCGGCATCGCCGCCGTCTCCTACCTCTGGGCCAGGAACACCTTCAACAAGGCCTGACCGTGAACCGGCCGAACAGGGCCGTCGGACCGACCGGTCCGGCGGCCCTCAACGCTTCCCCCCGGAAGGTACGTTGCGGGGTCCGGAACGGGCGGGCCATGCTGGGCCGATCGAGCAGCGGCGAGCGCTGCGTCCGATGCCGCCGGTGACGAGTCCCGGCCGGATCCCGCCGCCGCTTCGCCTTCACGCTCCATTCGGTCGACGAAGAGCCGGGCCCGGGATCAGTGGGCCATGTCGACGAAGCGGCTGTAGTGGCCCTGGAAGGCGACCGTCACGGTGGCGGTGGGGCCGTTACGGTGCTTGGCCACGATCAGGTCGGCCTCGCCCGCCCGCGGGGACTCCTTCTCGTAGGCGTCCTCGCGGTGCAGCAGGATGACCATGTCCGCGTCCTGCTCGATCGACCCGCTTTCGCGCAGATCGGACACCATGGGCTTCTTGTCCGTTCGCTGTTCCGGGCCACGGTTGAGCTGGGAGAGCGCGATGACCGGAACCTCCAGCTCCTTCGCGAGGAGCTTGAGCGACCGGGAGAACTCCGAGACCTCGACCTGGCGGCTCTCCACCCGCTTACCGGACTGCATGAGCTGCAGGTAGTCGATGATGACGAGGCGGAGGTCGTGCTGCTGCTTGAGCCGCCGGCACTTGGCGCGGATCTCCATCATCGACATGTTCGGCGAGTCGTCGATGAACAGCGGCGCCTCGGCCACCTCGCTCATCCGCCGGGCCAGCCGCGTCCAGTCCTCGTCGTTCATCGTGCCGGACCGCATGGCGTGCAGCGCGACCCGCGCCTCGGCCGACAGCAGACGCATCGTGATCTCGTTGCGCCCCATCTCCAGCGAGAAGACGACGGTCGCCAGCTGATGCTTGATCGCCGCCGCCCGCGCGAAATCTAGTGCGAGGGTGCTTTTTCCAATTGCCGGCCTTGCGGCGACAATAATCATTTGTCCGGAATGGAGGCCGTTGGTGAGGGCGTCCAGGTCGGTGAAGCCGGTGGGGACGCCGACCATCTGGCCGCCGCGGCTGCCGATCGCCTCGATCTCGTCCAGGGCGCCGGGCATGATGTCGCTGAGCGGCGCGTAGTCCTCGCCGGAGCGCTTGTCGGCGATGGCGTAGACCTCGGCCTGCGCCCGGTCGAGGAGGGCGTCGGCGTCGGCGCCGTCGGTGCTGTAGCCGAGCTGAGCGATGCGGGTGCCGACCTCGACCAGCCGCCGCAGGACGGCCTTCTCCTGGACGATCTTCGCGTAGTAGCCGGCGTTGGCGGCCGTGGGCACCGAGGCGACCAGGGTGTGCAGGTACGGCGCGTCGCCGATGCGGCTGAGCTCGCCGCGCTTGAGCAGCTCGTCCTTGACGGTGATGGCGTCGACCGGGTCGCCCCGGCCGTACAGGTCGAGGATCCGGTCGAAGACGGTCTGGTGCGCCGGACGGTAGAAATCGCGGCTCTGGACCATCTCGATGACCTCGGCGATGGCGGTCTGGGACAGCAGCATGCTGCCCAGAACGCACTGCTCGGCCGCGAGGTCGTGCGGCGGGGTCCGCTCGAACTCCCGCTCGTGTGACGGCATCTCGGTGACGCTCATTCCGGCACCTCCAACCGCCTCAAACGCTCACGCCTCCCACGTCTATCCCATGGGTCTGACAGTCTGCGTCCGGTCCGGGAGGAAGGCAAAACGATCTGTGGAAGGCGTTGTGGACCACCTGTGCATACACGCCGATCCAGCTGTGCACATCGCCTGTGGACAACCTGTGGATACTCGGATCGTGGCCGCGAATAACCGCGTTGACCTGCGGATATTCCATCCACCGCCTGTGGGCGGGAGAAAGTTCGGACGACGGTCATCCACAGGGTCGCCCACAGAATCACGTAAGCGTCAACTCACATTTGCCGGTTACAGTGGCACATCATGACATTCCGGCACCCCCACGACCGGGAGATCCTCCGCCTGGCGGTCCCCGCGTTCGGCGCACTCGTCGCCGAGCCGCTGTTCCTCCTCACCGACTCGGCGATCGTCGGCCACCTCGGCACCGTCTCGCTCGGGGCGCTGGGAGTCGCCGGGCAGATCCTCGGCACGCTGGTCAACCTGTGCGTCTTCCTCGCCTACGGAACGACCGCCTCCGTCTCCCGCCAGGTCGGCGCCGGCAACCACCGCGCGGCCGTACGCCAGGGCGTCGACGGCATCTGGCTCGCCGCCCTCATCGGCGTCGCGCTGATCGTCGCCGGGCGGCCGCTCGTCCCCGTGGTCGTGCGCGCGTTCGGCGCATCGGCGGTCGTCGCGCCGCAGGCGGAGACGTACGTGCACGTCAGCCTCCTCGGCGTCCCCGGCATGCTGATCGTGCTCGCGGGCACCGGGGTGCTACGCGGGATGCAGGACACGCGGACGCCGCTGATCGTTTCGGTGGGGATGTTCGCCGTGAACGCCGGGTTGAACGCGCTGTTCGTGCTGGCGCTCGGGTTCGGCATCGCGGGGTCGGCGTGGGGCACCGTCCTCGCGCAGACCGGCGGGGCCGCCGCGTACGTGGTGATGGTCCTGCGCGGTGCCCGGAGGTACGGCGCGCCGCTGCGCCCGGACCTGGGCGGCCTGCGGGCGTCGGCGACGGCCGGCGTCGGCCTGCTGATCCGTACGCTCGGACTGCGCGTCGTCCTGGTCGTCGCGACGATGGTCGCCGCCCGCCTCGGGGACGCGCAGATCGCCGCGCACCAGATCGCGGCGAACGTCTGGACGCTCACGGCGTTCGCCCTCGACGCCATCGCGATCGCCGGCCAGGCCATCACCGGCCGCCAGCTCGGCGCAGGCGACGTCGCCGCCGCCCGCGCCGCGACCCGCCGGATGGTCGAGTGGGGCGTCGCGTGCGGGGTGGTGTTCGCGCTGGTGCTGCTCGCCGTACGGCCCTGGCTGCCGGACGCGTTCACCGCCGACGCCGACGTGCGGTCCCAGCTCCTCGGCGCCCTGGTGGTCGTCGCGTTGCTGCAGCCGATCGCGGGGGTGGTCTTCGTCCTCGACGGAGTGCTGATCGGCGCCGGCGACATGACGTACCTCGCGGTGGCGGGCGTGATCCAGACGGCGGCGTTCCTGCCGGTGGCGTGGCTCGCGTACGCGCTGGGCGGCGGCCTGGTGTCGCTGTGGCTGGCAATGGGCGTCTGGATGGCCGCGCGGCTGGTCACGCTCGGCCTGCGCGCCCGTACGGACGCCTGGTCGGTGGCCGGCGCCGTGCGCGGCTGAGGCTGGAGGAACGCCGTCCCTCCGGATCAGTCCGTGATGTCCCACCGTACGGCGATGGCGGCGAACGCGAGGGCGACCACCGTCCAGCCGGTCAGGAACGGCGTCCCTGGTCCGCCATTCGGGCCGAAGGCCGCGAGCCCGCTGGTGAACGGGCCGTGGTACCGCGTCAGCGGGACCATCGCCTCGACGAGGGCACCGACCGGCAGGATGACGAACGCCGTCGCGGCGTTGCGCACGATGGCGCCGAGCGCGACCCCGAACAGCCCCAGGAGCACCACTCCTCCGATCGTGAACGCGTACAACCGGGCGAGGTCGGCGAGGTGCCCGGTGCGCATGGCCGGTCCGCCGTGCCGCGCCACCGCGGTGCCCAGCCAGAACGTCTGCGACACGGCTGCGGCGAGCGCGGCCACCATCGCCAGGGACGCCGCCTTGGCCGTCAGGACCCGGAACCGTCCAGGCGTCGTCAAGACAACCGGGACGATCGTCCGGAACCGGTGCTCGTGGGTGGCCGCCATCACGCCCAGCAGCAGCATCGGATAGCCGGTCAGCTCTCCGGCGGACGGGCCGAGACCGGCCCAGGCCGCTGCGGGATCACCCTGCATGCCGATGACGAGCAGGGCAAAGAACTGGGCGAGACCGACCGCGAGCAGTGTCAGCCAGGGGCCGGGCGTCGTCCGCAGGGAGTACAGCTCGGCCCGCATCATCCGGATCACGGTGCCTCCCCGAGGCCGCCCGCGCCGGTGAGCCGGAAGAAGACCTCCTCCAGGCCCGGGGCGTCCTCACGTAGCTCGAACAGCGGGATCCGGTGCTCGGCGGACAGCAGGCCGACGTACTCCGACCACCCCAGCGGTCCTTCCAGGCGGTCGTGCCCGGTCATCCGCACGGTCGCTCCGGCCGCGGTCATCAGGCCGGCGAGCCGTTCGGCCTGCGGCGAGCGTACGTGGAGCCGCCCGGACGCCCGCGCCCGCAACGCATCGAGCGAACCGGCGGCGACCAGGCGCCCCCGGGCGACGATGACCACCTGGTCGACGGTGTGCTCCACCTCCGCCAACTGGTGGCTGGACACCAGCACCGTACGTCCCTCCGCGGCCTGTGCCCGCAGGAACCCGCGCAGCCAGTGGATGCCCTCCGGATCGAGCCCGTTGGCCGGCTCGTCCAGCACGAGCACTCCCGGATCACCGAGCAGCGCCCCGGCGAGCGCGAGCCGCTGCCGCATGCCGAGAGAGAAGCCTCCGGCGCGCCGGTCGGCGGCGCCGGTGAGGCCGACGAGCTCGAGGACCGTGTCGACCCGGCGGGGTCCGACGCCGATGCGCAGGCCCAGCATCCGCAGGTGACGGCGCGCGGTGCGGCGGGGGTGGGCGGTCATCGTCTCGATCACCGCGCCGATCACGCGCGCCGGGTCGGGCAGGTCACGATACGGGCGGCCGTACACCAGCGCCTGGCCGGACGTCGGCCTGACCAGGCCGAGCAGCATCCGGAGAGTGGTCGTCTTGCCTGCTCCGTTCGGTCCCAGGAAGCCGACCAGTGAGCCCTCCTCGACGGTGAATCCCAGTCCGTCGACGACACGCCGGTCGCGGTACCGCTTGGTGAGTCCTTCGATCGCGATCGCCACCACCGGATAATAGATAACGGTTAGCTAAAAAGCCGTCAAGCCGGAAGGCACAGCCGCATTAGCGTGGGACACGAGGACTTCGGGGACGAGATGTGCACGTTGTGGTGACGCACACCTCGCCAGGAGGTCCTCCCTGATTCAAGCCCATCCAGCCGTGTCGCGTTACCAACGTCCGTGGTCAGTACATCTAGTCCGCGCGGTCCGGGTCGGCCTTCGTCACGGCCAGGTGGGCGCGCATGCCGTCCAGCATCCGCTGCAGGCCGTACTCGAACAGGGCGTCCTGATCCAGTACGGCGGCTCCGCCGGCGGCGAGGATGGGGAAGTCCGCCGGGTCGAACGTGAGCAGCGGGTCGTCCTCGCGTTCGGAGACACGCTGCTCGTCGAGCACGAAGCCGCTCACGTAGTGCCCGAGGACGAGAACCGCCCGTACGGCGTCGGCAGGCGCGAATCCGGCCTCCACCAGCATGCTCAGCGTGCGTTCGATGTCCGGCCAGGCCTCACGCACCGGCCGGTTGCCCGCGGCGAGCCGTGCGCCGTCGCGGTGCTTGAGCATCCCACGGCGGAGCGTCCGCATCCCCTCGGCGAGCCACTCGTCCCATGCCTGGCCGGTCTTGGGCGTGCCCTCGAGGCTCACGCCGGCTTCTTCTCTGGCGAAGACGGCCAGGTGATCCAGCAGGTCCTGCTTGTTCGTGAAATGCCAGTACAGCGCGGGTGCCTGGACGCCGAGCTCCTTGGCCAGCCGCCGCAGCGACAGGCCGTCGAGTCCGACCTCGTCGAGCAGGCGCAGGGCCGTACGGAGCACGGTCTCGCGTTCGAGCGCCATCGGGACCTCCTTCCCTGTTGACAACTTAACAGCGTTAAGGTCATGCTTAACACCGTTAAGTACTTAACGACGTTAAGGAGAGACCGATGTCGTACGACGTGGCGATCGTCGGAGGCGGGCCGGTGGGCCTGTTCCTCGCCTGTGAGCTCCGGCTCCACGGGGTCCGGACCGTCGTCCTGGAACGACGGACCGAGATCGACCAGACCATCAAGGCGGGCGGTGTCACCGGGCGAGGAGCCGACATCCTCGCCCGCAGGAACGTCGTCGACCTGCTGGGCGACCTGCCCGACGCCGGTCTGATGCGCCCCAGACCGGTCGGCGACGGGAGCGTCCCAGGGGCCGCCAGGAGCAAGGCGCCTGTCGTGGGGCACTTCGCCGGGCTGTGGATTCTGCGCGGCGGCGCGCACTCAGGGGGCGCGCGCTCGGGCGGCGCGCCGCTTCTCGTACCGCAGCAGGTGCTCGAGAGCGCTCTGGAGAAGCACGCCACCGAGGTGGGCGCCGTCGTACGGCGCGGCCACGCCCTCACCCGCCTCGACCAGGACGACCACGGCGTCGTGCTCACCGTCGAGGGGCCCGAAGGCCCGTACGAGCTTCGCGCCGGCTGGCTCGTCGGCTGCGACGGAGGCCGCAGCGCCATCCGAAAGATGACCGGAATCGCCTTCCCCGGTCTCGACGGGGTGACCACCGGCTATCAGGCTCTCGCCGAGTTCGACGACCCCGACTTCTTCCCGTTCGGCTGGCACCGGACGGCGCACGGGATGATGGCTCGCGGTCCCCTGCGGGAGCGGGTGCTGACCGTCGAGTTCGACGGACCCCCCGTCGACCGGTCCGCGCCGGTCAGCCGGGAGGAGCTGCAGGCATCCGTGCGACGGCAGTCCGGCACCGAGGTCACGATCACCACCGTCCACACCGCCACGAGGTTCACCGACAACACGCGACAGGCCGATACCTACCGCATCGGGCGGGTCCTGCTGGCCGGCGACGCCGCCCATGTGCACCCGCCGTTCGGCGGACAGGGGCTCGCCCTCGGCCTCGGCGACGCCGTCAACCTCGGCTGGAAGCTCGCCGCCGAGGTCGCCGGATGGGCTCCGGACGGGCTCCTCGACACCTACCTGACCGAACGCCACCCGGCCGCGGCGCGCGTCCTGCACACCACGCGCGCCCAGGTGGCGCTGATGGCACCGGGGCCGCGGGTCGACGCGCTGCGCGACGTCTTCGCCGCCCTCGCCGAGACAGACGAGGCGAATCGCCTGCTCACCGACCTGATGAGCGACCGCGACCTCCGGTACGAGGTGGACGTCGAACACCGCCTCGCCGGACGCTACTGCCCGGACCTGCCCCTGACGGTCCACGGCACGGCGACGAGCGTGGCGGCGCTGTCGCCGAGTGGCCGCCCGTTGCTGCTCGACCTCGATGACCACACCGGCGTACGGGACGCGGTGCGGCCGTGGGCCGACCGCATCGAGGTCGTGAGGGCGCGGTCGGACGACGCTCCGGCCGCCGCGATGCTCGTACGGCCCGACGGGTACGTGGCCTGGGCCGGTGAGGATGTCGGTGGCCTGCGGGAGGCTTGTGCCCGGTGGTTCGGAGCACCGCGCGAGTGATCAGGACACCGCGAGTAATCGATGCGGCGGAAATCCGTTCCCCTGTCGGTCGAGGGCGCTAGACTTCGAACATGTGTTCTACACAAGGGGAGCGCCTGGCGCGCCTCACCCGAGCGATCGACGACCTGGCGGCCGAGGGCCTCGGCGGCCTTCCGCCGGACGCGTGGGCGGAGCGAGTGGCCGGCATCTGGGCCCTCGTCGAGGGCATCGACCCCGAGCTCGCCCGCCGTCGCGCCTGCTATTCCACTCTGGAGTCCTAGACGACGTCCGTGTGGTGGACGCCGCCACCGCGGCGCCCACCACACGAAGACCTGGCGGCCCGGTCACCTCCCATGGCCACGCAGCCGGCGGTGGCGGTGCGACGTGAGGCGGCGGCGCTCGTCGGACGGCGGGTCATCGTCGAGCCCGGGAGGCAGGTGCGGGCCTCCCCCGGGAGGCGGGTGCGGGTCACGCCCGGGAGGCGGACCGCCGTGGTGCGCGTCCTCCAGAACCCGTTCCACCTCCGTCCGCAGGCGCGGCAGCCGCCGGTAGAGCACGTCACCCGGACAGTCGGTGTCGTTGTAGTCGCGGTGACCGACGATCGCCACGGCCGGGTCGAGCCGGTAGGCCGCGCACAGCCACGCGCAGACGTCGACCAGGGAGTCCCACAACCTGCCGGGCACGTCATCCTCGAGGTACGTGCCCTCGTTCTCGATGCCGATCGTGTGGTCGTTGTGGCGCAGCGACTGGGCGCCGACGACGAGCCGGCCCTGCCGGATCGCCGGCAGGGAGCCCGCCCGGCCCTCCATGACATGGCCACCACGACTGATCGTCAACTGTTCCCCGATGTCATCCCAGCCCTGGTTCCTCATGTGGTCGCGCTGGATCGCCCGCGACAGCGAGAACGCGTGCCGGCGGGACAGGTCGGACACGTTGGGTGTGGCGGTGTGGTGCACGATGATGTGGTCCGGTGGACGGTCGAGCACCCGCGGTGGCCGTCTCGACGGCACCGCGCCCCATTCCCGGCGCGTGTAGATCCTCGGCATCGCGTCGGCGTTCGCCCACATCATTCCGCCGGCCATCATGACATCGGCGGCCACGACGCCCAGCATCCCCCGCAGCACATCCCGGCGCAGCGTCCCCTCACGCACGATCGCGGCCACCCCCCGTGGACGACTGATCGCTTAGCGTAGTGATCGCGACGCGGAAAGCGAGGAGGCCGGATCGGGCGTTTCACGTAGCTCGCCCGGGAACGCGAAAATGCCAGGTTCCCGCGCCCGCGCCCGGGAACGCGAAAAGGCCGGGCCCCGCGGGGGCCCGGCCTCTCACGTGCGCTGAACTCGGGTCAGCCGGCGAGGACCTCGAGCGAGATCTTGGCGCTCACCTCGGGGTGGAGGCGGACCGCGACCTCGTGAGAACCGACCGTCTTGATCGGGTTCTTCACCTCAATGCGGCGCTTGTCGAGCTCCGGACCGCCGGACGCCTTCACGGCGCCGGCGATGTCGGCCGGGGTGACCGCACCGAACAGCCGGCCGCTGTCACCGGCGCGCGTCCGCAGCCGGACCTTGAGCTTCTGCAGGTCCTTGCTGATCGCCTCGGCCTGCTCGACGCTGGCGATCTCGCGGGCCGCGCGGGCCTTGCGGATCGAGTCGATCTGCTTCTCCGCGCCGCGCGTCCACTGGATCGCGAAGCCGCGCGGGATCAGGTAGTTGCGGCCGTAGCCGTCCTTGACCTCGACGACCTCGCCCGGGGCGCCGAGACCGGCGACCTGCTGAGTCAGGATGAGCTTCATGAAGAGTGACTCCTTTCTCAGCGAGCCGTGCTGGTGTACGGCAGCAGCGCCATCTCGCGGGCGTTCTTGATCGCGGTGGCGACGTCACGCTGGTGCTGGGTGCAGTTACCCGTCACCCGGCGCGCGCGAATCTTGCCGCGGTCGGAGATGAACTTGCGCAGCAGCGCCGTGTCCTTGTAGTCGACGTAGGAGAGCTTCTCCTGGCAGAACAGGCAAACCTTCTTCTTCGGCTTGCGAGGTGCCGGTTTCGCCATCGTGGTGCTCCTTAGAAGAGAGCCCCGCTCACGCGGGAATGGTCGGTCGGATGATCAGTGATGCCCGTACGGGCCTAGAACGGCGGGTCGTCGGAGAAGCCGCCGCCCCCGGTCGCCCAGGGGTCGTCGGCCGGCGCGTTGCCGCCTCCGCCGAAGCCGCCGCCGCCCGATCCGCCCTGACCGCCACCGAAGTTGCCGCCCTGGCCGCCGCCGTAGCCGCCCTGGCCACCGCCGCCGCCGAAGCCGCCGCCTCCACCGCCGCCGAAGCCGCCTCCGCCGCCCGAGCGCTGGGACTTGTTCACCTTGGCGGTGGCGTTCCGCAGCGACGGGCCGACCTCGTCGGCCTCGAGCTCGAAGACGGTGCGCTTCTCACCCTCGCGGGTCTCGTACGACCGCTGCTTCAGGCGGCCCTGGACGATGACCCGCATGCCGCGCTGGAGGCTCTCGGCGACGTTCTCGGCCGCCTGCCGCCAGACGTTGCAGGTGAGAAAGAGGCTCTCGCCGTCCTTCCACTCACCGGACTGCTGGTCCCGGAAGCGAGGGGTGGAGGCCACGCGGAAGGTCGCGACCGGCTGCCCGTTCGGGGTGAAGCGCAGTTCGGGGTCGGCGACCAGGTTGCCGACGATCGTGATCTGGGTGTCGCCTGCTGCCATGCGGCTCTCCGGTTACAGATCGGTACGTGTCGTGGGGCTGACCGGGGAACGGTCAGTGGGCCTCGGGGCGCATGACCTTGGTGCGCAGGACGGACTCCTGCAGGTTCAGCTGCCGGTCGAGCTCTTTGACCGTGGCGGGCTCTGCCGTCAGGTCGATGATCGCGTAGATGCCTTCGGACTTCTTGGCGATGTCGTACGACAGGCGCCGGCGGCCCCAGACGTCGACCTTCTCCACGCTGCCACCGCCGTCCTTCACCACGGTGAGGAACTGGTCGAGCGACGGCTGGACCGTGCGCTCCTCGGTGTTCGGGTCGAGGATGACCATGACTTCGTAACGACGCATGCTGGTCCCAACCTCCTTTGGACTGGTGCGGTCACGGTCTCTCCGTGACAGGAGGGCTCTTGCGTCGCCCCGCGCCTCGGATGCGCGGGACCGACAAAGGCTATCAACAACCGGCAGCTCAATCGGCCGGAAGCGGGACTTCAGCGGCCCCGGCGGCGGTCGAGCTCGGACATGATGTCGGCCATCCGCGACCGCATGCGGGCCGTCTGGGTCGTCAGCATGGACAACTCCTCGATCAACTCGGCGTCGTCGATGCCGGCCAGGTCACGAGTGATCATCGTCATGGCGTCCTCCGTTCGAAACCACGTTCGACACTACCGCCTGGGACCGACAGAACGCTCGTCACCCCGGACACCCCGGCGACGCCTTTGACCAGCACCGCGGCGGGGAACACTCGGAGAGAGAACCGTCCCTCGGAGGAGGTGACCGATCGTCATGTCACCGCTCGCCATCCCACGCCGCCTCAGGGCACGGCAGACGCATCCCCTGGAGAACTCCCTCGCCCTCGTCACCGTGGCCGCCGGCCTCGCGACCTTCATCCTCGGGACCATCCACGCGACGCACCTCATCGCCGCGATCCTGGGCATCGCGACGTTCCTCTTCGGCCTGTACTCCCAGTTGGTCTCCGCGACCACCGCCGAGCGCTGGCTGAACATCCTGGGCATCGGCATGGCCTTCGTCGGGCTCGGCCTGGGACTGTCGCACGGCGGCTTCACGGTCTAGGGTCGTCCGAACGGTCCAGGGCCGTCCGACCGCGCGCGTAGGCTCGTCGCATGCTGCGAATCGGAGCTCACGTCGACCGCACGGACCCGCTCGCCGCCGCGGCGGCGAAGAAGGCCGAGGCGGTCCAGTTCTTCCTCGGCGACCCGCAGGGCTGGAAGGCGCCCGTGCTGCCCGAGGACCACGAGGCGATCCGCGACTCCGACGTCGACGTGTACATCCACGCGCCGTACATCGTGAACGTCGCGACGTCCAACAACCGCATCCGCATCCCGAGCCGCAAGATCCTCACCCAGCAGCTCGAGGGCGCCGCGAAGATCGGGGCCAAGGGTCTGATCGTGCACGGCGGGCACGTGCTGAAGAACGACGATCCGCAGACGGGCTTCGACAACTGGCGCAAGGTGTTCGAGCGCATGGAGGACCACCCCGTCCCCGTCCTCATCGAGAACACCGCGGGCGGCGACAACGCCATGGCCCGCAGGCTGGACCGGATCGCCCGGCTGTGGGAGGCCCTCGACGGCTTCGACGTGGGGTTCTGCCTGGACACCTGTCACGCGCACGCGGCGGGCGAGGACCTCGTCGACGTGGTCGAGCGGATCAAGGCCATCACCGGCCGGATCGACCTGGTGCACTGCAACGACAGCCGCGACGCGTTCGGCTCCGGCGCCGACCGGCACGCCAACCTCGGGGACGGCCGTATCGATCCGGAGCTGATCCTGGCGGTCGTCCGCGCGGCCGGCGCCCCGGTGATCGTGGAGACGCCCGGTGATGGTCAGGCCGCCGACATCGCCTGGCTCCGCGAGCACCTCTGAACCCCCGAGTTATCCACAGGCTGTGGGGAACTCACGCCGGGGTGGGCCCTGGTTTCCGGCGGGTTGACCCCCCCGGCCGTCCACAGCCTGTGGAAAACGGGACGCGGCTCACTCGTCCGGGAGGGCGTCCGGGAGCCCCACGGGTCCGTGCTCCCGATCCTCCTCCGTCACGAGGATGAGGACGGACAGCGGCGTCGTGGTGTCCCGCCAGTGCTCGACGGCCGCGGTGAAGACGTCCAGCAGCGTCCGGTGGACCGCCGGATCGGCGTCGGCCAGTTCCCGCCAGTGGTCGTACAACACCAGGTAGCCGCAGTTCGCCGGAACCCAGGACAGGTCACGGAGGGCGTCCTGGAGCGCGTCCCAGTTGTGCCCGAAGTACGACGGCAGGACGAACTCGTCGGCGCAGCGCGCGAGCAGCGCCCGCTTGTCGCGCACGTCTTGGACGTCGATCCAGAAGACGCGGCGACCGCGGCGCTCGGCCTCGGCGGCGCCACGGACGGCCTCCTTCCGCCCGACGGGCCAGGTGTACACGCCCGGTGGCCGGTGTCCGGTCAGAATCTCCGCGATCATTCGTCACCCTCGTTCGCGCGTCGGGCGGTCCGTCGCTCGCTTCCTACCGTCGAGGATCCCGCCTACACCCGTTCGGGTCAGCCGGCCCATCCTCCGGAGTTGTACGTCACCACCTCGGCCGTCATCAGCGGCACGAAGAGGGCGATCAAGAAGAGGTACGCGGGCCGCCGGCTCCGGCCGATCGCCAGCCACAACGGCCACCACAGCAGCGTCGCCCGGCCGATCGACAGGTAGTACGCCGAGGTCAGCAGCGAGATCAGCGGCAGCCCGACGTACACGGTCTCCGCCCACTGCCGCCGCCACAGCAGCCAGACGGTCAGCGCGACGCCCACGGCCGCCGCGATCAGCTCGACGCGGAAGGCCGTCGTGAACTGGTCGTGCGAGCCGAAGGCCGCGTGCCACGTCGTCTGGAAGGACGTCCACGGCCACACCATCGAGCGGCCCCAGCCCGCCTCCTGCGCGTGCTGCCACGCGGACCAGTCGCCGGTGCGCCGCCACTGGTACACGGTGTAGCCCAGCACGGGGAGGAACGGCACGGCCAGCCACGGCGCCGACCGCCATCGCCGGTCCGCCGTCAGGAACTCGACGATCAGCGCGGCGGCCAGGAACAGACCGGTGACCCGTACGCAGGACGCGCCCGCGGCGCACAGGACGGCGGCCGGCCACCGTCGCTGCCGGGCCAGCAGCCAGGCGGGCAGCGCGAACGCCAGGAACAGGGTCTCGGAGTAGCCGGCGAACAGGAACACGGCGTACGGGCTGAGGAGCAGTGCGAACACCGCGCGCGGTCCTGCCGAGCCGGCGCTGCCGTGCGCGCCGAGCCCCGGGCGGGCGGCGTGCGCGCCGGGCGCCGTGCCTCCCTCCGCGGGGTGCTCGGCGAGCCGGGCCAGCGCGACCACCGCCCCCGCGCCGGCCACGAGGCTGACCAGCAGCGCCGACAACTGCCAGTTCGGGATCAGCGGATGGAGGATCCGGAGCGCGAGGGGCAGTCCGGGGAAGAACGCGGGCAGCCCCGGGTCCGGCGGATGCGCGGGGTCTCCCCCGTAGCCGTAGCGGGCGATCTCCACGAAGTGGTCGACGTCCCACTGGGTCCACCGGCCGAGGAAGGAGTCGTGCAGGTCACCGTGGGACCACAGCGCCGAGGCGAGGAGCGAGATCCCCACCACCGCCGCCCGGGTGCCGAACCAGGCGCGCAGCGCGAGCCGGTCGCCGGGGCGGAGCCGCTCCGCGCCGACGCCGTCCGAGCGGTCCTCCGCGGCCATGGGCTCAGGCGGGCCGCGGCGCGCGGCGGCGCAGCAGGACGAAGCGGTCCTCGGCGTCGTCGAGGACCCCACCGGCCGGATCGTCGGCGCCGCCGGCCCGTACGGTGTCGAGGCGGGGCACCAGGATGTCGACCACGATGAGGACGGCCAGCAGCAGCACCGTCAGGAAGCGGGCCAGCAGGGCGATGAAGTACACGCCGTCGTCGATGCCGGCGGCGGGGGCGTGCCCCGCGAAGACCGCGGACAGGGTGGCCGACAGGCCCACGCCGGGATTCTGCTTGGCCCCGGCCATGAGGTACCACCAGATGCCGAAGAAGTAGACGATCTCTCCGGCCTGCCACAGCAGGAAGGCGGGGAGCTTGGGCCGGGCCAGCGCCGCCAGCGGCAGCAGCCACAGGACGTACTGCGGCGACCAGACCTTGTTGGTCAGCAGGAAGGCCGCGAGCGTCAGGAACATCACCTGGGGCAGCCGCGGCCGGCGCGGGGCCAGCAGCACGAGCAGCGCGATGCCCAGGGCGAGGATCACGAATCCGGCCTCGCCCATGAGGTTCAGGGTCGGCACCTTGTCGACGGACGACAGGCCCTTGCGCTCGGCCAGGAAGAAGATCGAGCCCCAGTCGACGGGGCGCTCCTGGTTGAACGTGTAGAACCGGCTCCAGCTGTCCCAGGCCACCGCCATGATCGGCAGGTTGACGACGAGCCAGGCGACGACGGTGCCGGCCAGCAGCCGGCCGAACTCCCGCCACCGGCCCGCGCGCAGGCACAGCAGGAACAGCGGCCCGAGGAGGACGAGGGGATAGAACTTCGCCGCGACGGCGAGGCCGAGCAGGACGCCCGCGACGCCGGGGCGGCGGCGCGCCCAGGCGGCGAGCGCCAGCGCGGCCAGGGCCACGGCGAGCAGGTCCCAGTTGATGTACGCGGTGAGGAGCAGCGCGGGCGACGCGGCGACCATCAGCCCGACCCGGCGGTTCTGCCCGCCGGCGACCAGCGCCGTCGCCAGCACGGTGACCGCCGCGCACAGTACGAGGACCACCGCGGTCAGGTTGAAGAACCACATGCCGCGCGAGACGGCGTCGTCACCGCCGAACCAGCGCGCCGCCGTCGCGGCGACCTGCATGAGGCCGCCGGTGAGCACCGGGTACTCCACCGGCTCGGGGATCTTGTCGAGGTACGGGACCTTGCCGTCGGCCAGGCCCCGGCCGAAGTACAGCGGGTAGATGTCGGTGTAGCAGGCGTTGCGCACCGTCGGGATGAAGTCGAAGCCCGCCCGCTTGCACGGGACCTTCTCCAGGTAGCCCAGGACCGAGACGACCGCGGTCGTGGACACGAGCATCGGCAGCACCTGCCGGAGGCCCGTACGGACACCGGCGGGGCCGGGGGAGTTCGCCGCTCCCCCGGCCCCATCGACCAACTGTGACTCCGGCATGCCAGCAGGCTATTCCTTCAGCGGCCGTGCGGCCTGATCCTGTGCGTTCGTGCCCGCGCCGCCGTTCCCGTTGCCGGGCGGCTTGGCCGGCCCCGTCGAGGAAGGCGTGCAGTTCACGTCCCACGGCGCCCTGCAGGTGTGGGTCGGGTCCGGGCTGTGCGACCCGTTGTTCTGGCACTGCGGGAGATCCGGCCTCCGGTCGCAGATTCCGCTGTGGCCCGGGTTTGGCGTCTTGGGCGCCTTGCAGTGGTCACGCGCCGGAATCTGGCCCTCCTGACACGGCGGCGTCGGCGTCGGCGACGACGTCGTGGGCGTCGAGCTCGGCGTCGCGAACGCCTTGGGCGGGGCGTAGTACGCGGGCGGCGGGAACTGCTCGGTCGTCTTGCCCTCCAGCGCCTTGGTCATGTAGTCGTGCCACATCTGCGCGGGCAGGTCACCACCGTTGATGTGGGTGTAGTCACCGATGTTCTGCAGCGGCAGGTACTCCGCCTTCTGGTGTTTCTTCGCCGCGTGGAACCGCCAGATGCCGACCGTCGTGACGTACTGCAGGTCCTTGGCACCGGTGACCTTGGGCGTGAAACCGGAGAACCAGACGGCCTTGTTCTCACTGGTCGTTCCGGTCTTGCCCGCCACCTCGTGGTTCCCCAGTTGGGCTCGCCGCGCGGTACCGCTCCGGACGACCTGCTGCATGGCGTACTGCACGTCATGCGCGATCTGCGCGTTGAAGGCATGCCGGGCGGTGACGCTCTTGGGCTCGTGCACCTTGTGGTCCTTGTCGATGACCTTCCGGATGCTGTGCGGGGTGACGTACTCCCCGTCGTTGGCGATCGTGGCGTATCCGGTGATCAGGTCGAGCGGGCGCATGTCCGACTGGCCCAGGAAGAAACCACCCTCACCGGGGTTACCGCGCTTGAGGGCCTCCTCCGGAAGACCGGCGTCCTTCTCGAGCTTCACCACGTTGGAGGTCCCGGCCTTGTAGCCCAGCGGCACGAAGATTGTGTTGTACGACTGCGCGAGGCTGGTGACCATGTTGACGACGGGCTGGCGGGGGTTGCCCTCGTCATTGGTGAACTTGTGGCCGCTCGGATCGCTCGGGGACACCCGGTCGCCGTCCGTGTTGATGTAGGCCGGAGCCGTCGCGTCCATCGTGCTCTTCAGCCCGATGCCCTCTTTCTCGGCGGCGGCGAGGACGAACGGCTTGATCGACGATCCCACCTGCGCCGTGGAGTAGAAGACGTCGTCCACCGCGCGCTTCAGGTAGTCACGACCGCCGTAGGCGGCGAGGATCTCCCCGTTGAGCGGGTTGATGGTGACCAGGCCGACGTTGGTGTCCTTCGGCATGCGATGGGCGCGCAGGTCGGCCTCGACCGTCTCCTTCGCCTGCTGCAGGAGGTTCTTGTCCCAGGTCGTGTAGACCTGCAGACCACCGTTGTCGATGTCCTCGTCTTTGAAACCCATGCCGTGCAGGGCGTTCTTGACCCGCTGGATCATGTAGCCCTGCTGCCCGCGGTACAGCTCGCTGTCCTTCTGCTTCATCGTCTTGGGCGGGTGGTCCTTGAACCTGGCGTAGTCCGCCTCGGACAGCTTGCCCATCTTGCGCATCTGGTCGAGGACGAGGTTGTAGCGGTTCACCGCGTCGACGTGCCGCTGGCCCGTGCTCCGCGGGTCGTAGTACTGCGGCTGCTTGATGTTGGCCGCGAGCACCGCCGCCTGCGGGACGGTGAGGTTGCCGGCGTGCACCTTCGGACCGAAGTACGTCTGCGCGGCGGCCTCGACGCCGTTCGCGCCGTAGCCGAAGTAGATCGTGTTGAGGTAGTGCTGCAGGATGGTCTTCTTGTCCTCCTGCTGGCCGACCTTGATCGCGATGAAGATCTCTTTGAACTTACGGCTGAACGTCCGCTGCTGGGTCAGGTAGGCGTTCTTGACGTACTGCTGGGTGATCGTCGAGCCACCCTCGGTGCTGCCGCCCGTGAGGTTGTTGTAGACCGCGCGCCCGATCGACTTCGGCGAGATCGCCGCCTCGTTGTAGAAGTTGTGGTCTTCGATCGCGATCGCGGCCCACTGCATGTTCGGGCTGATCTCGTTGAGCGGCTTGATGACCCGGGAGCTGCCGATCTGCACCATCCGGCTGCCGTCGCGGTAGTAGACGGTGGTGCCCTGCTTCATGACGTCCGCGTTGGGCGCCGCGGGCACCTTCACCATCGCGTAGGCGACGCCGACCCCGCAGATGCTCGCGAGCGTGCCGATCCCGAAGACGGCGAGCCACAGCTTCCACGACAGGAGGCGGCGCCAGCCCGCGCGCTTCGCCTTCTTCTTGCCGGAGCCGCGCCGCGTGCCGTCGCCGTCGCCGGGGCGCCGGCGACCCGGGCCGCCGCCGCCACCTGAGCCTCCGGAACCGCCGGGGCCTCCGGGGCCGCCCGGACGACCGGGGCCGCCGGGGCCACCAGGGTGGGGCCGGCTGGGGAGCGCAGGGAGGTGAGACCCGTCGACCTGCGGCTGCGGCCGGGTCGGGGCAGGTCCGGCAGACCCCGATCGACCGTACTCTGGCCCGTAATCGCTGCTGTAACTCACGCGACCTCGTTCACTCGGGTACGGCTTTTCAATCCGTCCGACAGTACTGTGTAGGCAAGTGAGCGGGGACCGCCTGCCGGGGACACCGTGCCTTCGCGCGGCTACTCTCGGACGCTACGGCCCTGGTCAGGAGTTGTTTCTCCATAGCCAAGGACGTAGGACTGCGTCAAGTAGTTCCAGGAACAACCTTGACACACTTCAACCACATAGACCCGGAATTCACCGAATTCCCGGGCCATCTCCTGGAGCTCCTCCGTCGCCTTGACCCGTCCGGCGTACCGGCCCAGTTCGTCGCCGTACACGTACGTGACATGCGTGAGCCGTTCCTTCCGGCATACGGGGCAGGGTCGATCGGTGGGTTCGCCATGATACTTCGCGGCTCGCAGGAGGTAGGGGTGCGCGTCGCAGGCGTCCGCGACGGTCAGGCCGCCGGATGACAGCTCGGCCAGCGTGGCCCGCCGGGCGAGCCCGTAGTCGACGACCAGTCGCTGGGACCACATGTCTGCAGACTACGACGACCCGCAATCCCCAATTCGTGACATTCCAGGCACCCTCCGTGCGCCCTTCCTGAACACGGCCGTCATTTCACGGTCCGTTCACACCCCGGCTTGCCATGAGGGGAGGGGGACCGTATCTTCCTGATGTATCGAGTCGATACATTCGAGCGATACATCGAGTCGAGCGGTCGAGAGGAGGGGGCCATGAGAAGCAAGGCCGGCGTGCTGGAGCTCGCCGTGCTCGGGCTGCTCCACGAGGCCCCCATGCACGGGTACGAGCTGCGCAAGCGGCTGAACACCCTGCTCGGCATGTTCCGCGCGTTCTCCTACGGATCGCTCTACCCCTGCCTGAAGGACCTGCTCGAGCAGGGGCTGATCGCGGAGGACGACCAGGAGCCCGTCCCGGCACGCCCGGCGGGCACCCGGCGCTCGAAAATCGTCTACAAGCTCACGGCCGACGGGAAGGAGCGCCTCCAGGAGCTCCTCTCCGAAGCCGGTCCCGCGTCCTGGGAGGACGAGGGGTTCGGAGTGCATTTCGCCTTCTTCGCCCAGACCCGAGCCGACGTACGGCTGCGGATCCTCGAAGGCCGGCGCAGCCGGCTCGAGGAGCGGCTGGAGAGCGTGCGCGCCGCCCTGGCCCGCACGCGCGAGCGTGTCGACAACTACACGCTCGAACTCCAGCAGCACGGGTTGGAGTCGGTCGAGCGCGAGGTCCGGTGGCTCAACGAGCTCATCGGCCGCGAACGCGCACAACAAGCAGATGAGAAGAACGGCTGAGGGCGCAAGGCGTCCCCCGCACCAGAGAGCAAAGGAGCATCCGGATGGGTTCAGTGCGCGTGGCCATCGTCGGAGTCGGCAACTGCGCGAGCTCGCTCGTCCAGGGAGTCGAGTACTACAAGGACGCCTCGCCTGAGACTCGTGTCCCTGGTCTGATGCACGTTCAGTTCGGCGACTACCACGTCGGTGACCTTGAGTTCGTCGCCGCCTTCGACGTCGACGCCAAGAAGGTCGGCCGCGACCTGTCCGAGGCGATCGTCGCCAGTGAGAACAACACCATCAAGATCTGCGACGTGCCGCCGTCCGGCGTCACCGTGCAGCGCGGCCACACCTTCGACGGTCTCGGCGAGTACTACCGCGAGATCATCGAGGAGTCGGACGACCAGCCGGTCGACGTGGTCCAGGTGCTCAAGGACACTCAGGCCGACGTTCTCGTCTCCTACCTGCCGGTGGGCTCGGAAGAAGCGGACCGCTTCTACGCCCAGTGCGCCATCGACGCCGGTGTGGCCTTCGTGAACGCGCTGCCGGTCTTCATCGCCAGCGACCCGGAGTGGGCGCAGAAGTTCACCGACGCCGGTGTCCCGATCGTCGGTGACGACATCAAGTCCCAGGTCGGCGCCACCATCACCCACCGCGTGATGGCCAAGCTGTTCGAGGACCGCGGGGTCGAGCTGCTGCGCACGTACCAGCTCAACTTCGGCGGCAACATGGACTTCATGAACATGCTGGAGCGCAAGCGCCTCCAGTCGAAGAAGATCTCCAAGACGCAGTCGGTCACCTCGCAGATCCCGCACGAGATGGCCAAGGCCGACGTGCACATCGGCCCGTCCGACCACGTGCCGTGGCTCGACGACCGCAAGTGGGCCTACGTCCGCCTGGAGGGCCGTTCCTTCGGTGACACCCCGCTGAACCTGGAGTACAAGCTCGAGGTCTGGGACTCCC
Organism: Actinoallomurus spadix; assembly: GCF_024055725.1. Classification (GTDB taxonomy): domain Bacteria; phylum Actinomycetota; class Actinomycetes; order Streptosporangiales; family Streptosporangiaceae; genus Actinoallomurus; species Actinoallomurus spadix. Next base: position 133,502 of record NZ_JAMXMX010000006.1, read on the forward strand.
CGAACTCCGCCGGCGTCATCATCGACGCGGTCCGCGCCGCGAAGATCGCCAAGGACCGCGGCATCGGCGGCCCGATCCTGTCGGCGAGCTCCTACTTCATGAAGTCCCCGCCGGTGCAGTACAGCGACGACCAGGCCCGCGAGGCCGTGGAGTCCTTCATCCGCGGTGAGGTGGAGCGCTAGTCGACGAGCGAGCGGAGTGGGCGGTGAGGTACGAGCCGCCCGCGAAGCGAGTGAGGAGACTCACGCGACCATGGAGCAGGAGCGCTGAGCCGAGCGCTGAGCCGAGCGCTGAGCCGAGCGCTGATCCAGCGCTGAACGATTCACTCCAGGTGAGGGGTCCGTGCGCCTACGGCGCGCGGGCCCCTCGCCTTTTGGCCTGCTCAGGACCGGACCCCGGATTTCGTCGTGGTTACGGTAAGCACATACTGTTACGTCGGCTCGGTGGTGTGCCGCGGGGAGTCCCCGGTGCGAGGCTGGGCCGCAGGCGGACGACGGCCCCCGCCCAGGGCCGGTTCGGGCGCTCCTGGCGAAGAAGAGGAAGAGATCATCGAGGCGGGAAGGTGACGCCGACTGGCGGTCAATGCGATACGTGCCGCGATGCCCGTATCACACCTAGTGAGGGTCTCATCACGAGGTTGTCTCACCTACTGCACAGTTAAGTAACTCGTCCGAATCTTTACCGATCTGAGCTGGACAGCGACCTGGACCCAAAGGTGTTCTCCCACGGGGACGTGTCGAGAACCCGGCACGCCTGCGAACAAACGCATCACAACTAGCGCAACACGGCCCTAGGGCCGGATGGAGGGCGTTCATGTCAGTCGAGAAGACGGGGTTGAAGGCAGCGGCCGCCATCGGCACGCTCGCCGTCGCCCTCGCCGCCTGCGGCGGCGGAGGTTCGAACGGCGGCTCCGATGAGGGAACGCCCCAAAAAGGCGGGACCCTGAAGATCGCGGGTTCGTCGGTGCCGGACCACATCGACCCTGCGAGCGCCTACAGCACGGTCAACCAGGGCTTCTCCCGGAACTGGGCGCTCACGCTCTTCACGAACAAGGCCTCGAACAACTTCAACGAGACCATCCCGAACTACCCGGACGCGGCCGCGGAGCTCCCGACCAAGGAGAACGGCGGCATCAGCGCGGATGGCAAGACCTACACGATCAAGCTGCGTGACGGTCTGAAGTGGAACACGAACCCGGCCCGCCCGGTCACGGCCGCCGACTTCGTGCGTGGGCTGAAGCGGACGTGCAACCCGGCGAGCCCCGCCGGCGCGCCGTACTACACGGACCTCATCGAGGGCATGGACGACTTCTGCAAGGGCTACGGCAAGGTCGACGCCAAGTCCGCCAAGGCGATGGGTGACTACCAGGAGGGCCACGACGTCTCCGGCTACACGGCCAAGGACGACAAGACCCTGGTCGTCAAGCTGAAGCAGCCGGCCGGTGACTTCCTGAACATCATCGGGATGTCCTTCGCCTCGGCCGCGCCGAAGGAGTACGACAACTACATCCCTGACAGCCCGGAGTTCCGTCAGCACACGGTCTCCGACGGTCCGTACCAGATGACGTCGTACAGCGACAAGAAGTTCGTCCTGGAGCGCAACCCGAACTGGGACGCCGCCTCGGACAAGCTCCGCAAGGCGTACGTCGACCGGATCGAGATCGACCTCGGCCAGGACTCCCCCGACCAGGTCGAGCAGCAGCTCGAGCAGGGCACGGCGGACCTCGCGTGGGACCAGCCGGTGCCGACCTCCGCGATCCCGCGCCTCGCGCAGGCCAAGGACAAGCGGTTCCGCCTGCAGGACAACCCGGGCGTCAACCCGTACATCGTCTTTAACACCCTGAGCCCCAACAACAAGGGCGCGCTGGGCAAGAAGGCCGTGCGGCAGGCCATCGAGTACGCGATCGACAAGGTCGCGATCGCCAAGAACTACGGCGGCGTCAACGTGGCCCAGCCGGTCCGTTCCGCGGTCGCCCCGGGCAACGTCGGCTACGACGCCAACTACAACCCGTACCCGACCAACAACGACTCGGGCGACCCGGCCAAGTGCAAGCAGATGCTCTCGGCCGCCGGATACCCGAACGGCCTCACGCTGAAGTTCCCGTACCGGACCAACAGCAACCACCCGCGCAACGCGCAGTCGATCCAGGCGAACCTGCAGGCGTGCGGCATCACCGTCCAGATGTCGCCGGACACCAACGGCAACTTCTACGGCACCACGCTGGTCACGCCGGCGGACGCCAAGGCCGGTAAGTGGGACATCGCCGCTCCGGGCTGGGGCCCGGACTGGTACGGCAACAACGGCCGTTCCGGCCTGCAGCCGCTGTTCGACGGCCGCATGTACGGCCCGAACTCCCCGGACTACGGCGGTTACAACAACGACCAGGTCAACAAGCTGATCGACCAGGCGAACCAGGCGCAGACCCAGGCCGAGGCCCAGACGGCGTGGGCGCAGGTCAACAAGCTGGTCATGGACGATGCCGCCATCGTTCCGCTGATCACGCAGAAGTTCTCGACCTACCAGTCGGCGCGGGTCCGCGACACGCTGTTCCTGCCCGCCTTCCAGACCTACGACTACAGCCTGGTCTGGCTGGCCAAGAAGTAACCAGAACCGCCAGAAGTAGCTCGAACCCCAATGAGACGGCCGGGTGCGCCCCGCACGAGGCGTGCCCGGCCGTCATCGTGCCGGGACGATGTCCCTATCACACACTCACCCTGGGTAATCTTCGATGGAACTCGCCCTGGCGCGTAACCCCTAACTCAGTTCTCGAAGGGGAGGACATGAGCCTTCTCGAGGTCACAGACCTAAAGGTCTCCTTCAACACCTCGGACGGCGTCGTACAAGCGGTTCGCGGAATGACCTTCAGCATCGACCGCGGCAAGACGCTCGGCATCGTCGGCGAATCCGGTTCCGGCAAGAGCGTCAGCACCCAGACCCTCATGGGCCTCACGCCGGGTGCGAAGGTCAGCGGCCAGGCCCTCTTCGAAGGCCAGGACCTGCTCTCGATGACCCCCGACCAGCTTCGCCGGATCCGCGGCCCGCAGATCTCCATGATCTTCCAGGACCCGCTGTCCAGCCTGCACCCGCTGTACAAGGTGGGCTGGCAGATCGTCGAGATGATCCGCGCGCACGAGCCGAACGTCTCCAAGGCCGACGCCCGCAAGCGCGCCGTCGAGCTGCTCGGCATGGTCGGCATCCCGCAGCCGGACCGCCGCGTGGACGACTACCCCCACCAGTTCTCCGGCGGCATGCGCCAGCGCGCGATGATCGCCATGGCGCTCGCGCTGAACCCGAAGCTCATCATCGCCGACGAGCCGACCACCGCGCTCGACGCCACCGTGCAGGCCCAGATCCTGGACCTCATGCTGCGCCTGCAGCGCGAGTTCGACACCGCTCTCATCATGATCACGCACGACCTCGGGGTCATCGCCGACCTCGCCGACGACGTCCTCGTGATGTACGCCGGCAAACCGGTCGAGCAGACCGACCGGCGGTCGCTGTACTACCGGTCCCACCACCCGTACAGCGCCGGTCTGCTCCGCTCGATCCCGAGCGGCGCCGGCGGCCGCGGCGGCCGGCTGATCCCCATCCCCGGGCAGCCGCCGAGCCTCATCAGCCCGCCTTCGGGATGCTCGTTCCATCCTCGTTGCCCGTACGTCATGGACACGTGCCGGGTCGACGAGCCACCGTTGCGGGAGGTGGCCGCGGGCCACGGGTCCGCCTGCTGGCTGCCGAAGGACGCGCTCGGTCTCGGTCCCGAGGCCGAGCAGCTGCGCGAGAGTGCCGTGGCAGAGGGCCGTACGGAGGTGGGCGCATGAGTGAGGACGTGCTGGTCAAGGTCGAAGGTGCCTACAAGCACTTCCCCATCAAGCAGGGGATCATCTTCAAGCACGAGGTCGCGCGGGTCCACGCGGTCGACGGCGTCGACCTGGAGGTACGCCGCGGCGAGACCCTCGGCATCGTCGGGGAGAGCGGCTGCGGCAAGTCGACGCTGGCCCGCTGCATCACCGGCCTGCACCCGCTGACGAAGGGGCGCATCCTCTTCGAGGGCAAGGAGGTCGGCCCCACGCCGGACAAGGCGTTCCGGCGCGAAGTGCAGATGATCTTCCAGGACCCGTACGGCTCGCTGAACCCGCGCCGCCGCGTCGGGTCGATCATCGGTGACCCCTTCGACATCCACGGCATCGCGGACGGCGCCGAGCGCAAGCGGCGCGTCCAGGAGCTCATGGAGCTCGTGGGCCTCAACCCCGAGCACTACAACCGGTTCCCGGCGGAGTTCTCCGGCGGTCAGCGGCAGCGCATCGGCGTCGCACGTGCCCTCGCGCTCAAGCCGAAGCTGATCGTCTGCGACGAGCCGGTCTCCGCGCTGGACGTGTCGATCCAGGCCCAGGTGATCAACCTCCTGAAGGACCTGCAGGACGAGCTCGGCCTCACCTACATCTTCATCGCGCACGACCTGTCGGTGGTGGAGTACGTCTCCGACCGGGTCGCGGTCATGTACCTCGGCAAGGTGACCGAGAACGCCGAGGCCGAGGAGCTGTACGCCAAGCCCCGCCACCCGTACACCAACGCCCTGCTGTCGGCGGCCTCCGTCGCCGACCCGGACGAGGCGGAGAAGCGCGAGCGGATCATCCTGACCGGTGACGTCCCGTCGCCGATCAACCCCCCGCCCGCGTGCCGGTTCCACCCCCGCTGCCCGAAGGCGCAGGCGATCTGCTCCACCGAGGAGCCGCCCCTGGTTCCGCGTGAGGGCGACCTGCCCGACCATCTGACCGCGTGCCACTTCCCCGTACAGCTCGGTGAGCATCTCACCCAGGCGCGGGCCGGCATCGCCCAGGAGTCCACCGAGCCCACTCTGGGGGTGTCCGAATGAGTCTCACGGAGCTCGCCGCCGACGCCGTTCCGGCCGACGCCGAACCGAGCGGCCGGAAGATCCAGGGGCGGAGCCCGTTCCGGCTCGCCATGTCGCGGCTGATGCACGACAAGATGGCGGTCGCGTCCATCGTCGTGCTGGTCCTGATCATCCTGTTCGCGATCGGCGCGCCGCTGCTCGCCTCGTGGACGGGCCACCCGTACGGCGCGCAGTACCCCGACATCGCCCGCGACTCCTGGGGCCTGCCGAAGGGCCCGAGCAAGCAGTTCTGGCTCGGCGCCGACCCGCTGGGCCGCGACGTGCTCGTCCGGGCGGCGTACGGCGCGCGGATCTCGCTGTTCGTCGGGATCGCGGCGACCGTCCTCGCCACCCTCATCGGCGTGGTGATCGGCGTCCTCGCCGGCTACATCGGCGGGGCCGTGGACGCCATCCTGGCGCGGTTCATGGACGTCGTGCTGTCCTTCCCGTACCTGCTGGTCGCGATCGTCATCGCCACGACGTTCCGCCCGCACTCCACCTGGCTCAGCCTGCTGCTGACCATCACCGTGATCGCGATCTTCTCGTTCGCCGCGATGGCCCGCATCGTCCGCGGCCAGGTCATCTCGCTGAAGGAGAAGGAGTTCATCGAGGCGGCCCGGTCCCTGGGCGCCGGCCGGATGCGGATCATGTTCGTCGACATCCTGCCGAACCTCGTCGCGCCGGTCACGGTGCTCTCCTCGCTGCTCGTCCCGACCTCCATCGTGTTCGAGGCGACGCTGTCCTTCCTCGGGGTCGGCATCCAGCCGCCGATGCCCAGCTGGGGGAGCATGCTCAACGACGCCGACTACCGGAGCTCACTGTGGCTCCTGTTCGTGCCCGGCGGCCTGCTGCTCCTGACCACCCTGGCGTTCAACCTGCTCGGCGACGGCATCCGCGACGCGTTCGACCCGCGCAGCGAGCGACTCATCACCCGAAAGTAGGACCTGACGATGTTTCGATTCATCATCCGGCGGCTGCTCTTCGGGATCCTCGTCCTGTGGCTGGTGACGACGACCGTCTTCTGCCTGCTGCACATCTCCCCGACCCCGGTCGAGAAGATGATCGCGGGGCCGCGGGCGTCCGCCGCGACGGTCGCCCTGATCCGGCACAACCTCGGCCTGGACCGGCCGTTCCTCGTCCAGTACTGGAGCTTCCTCAAGGACACCTTCACCGGTGACCTCGGCTACTCCTACGTCACCCAGGCGAAGGTCTCCTCGATCATCGCGGACCGGCTCCCGGCCACCCTCTGGCTGGTCCTGGGCGCGGCGGTCCTGTGGTTCGTCGGCGGCATCACCACCGGCGTGCTCAGCGCCACCAAGGCCCGCAGCCTGCTGGACCGCACCTCGACCGGGTTCGTCCTGCTGGGCCTGTCGATCCCGCCGTTCCTGATGGCGCTGCTCCTGCCGTTCCTGTTCATCCACGAGATCGGCATCACCTGGTTCCAGACGGGGCAGTACGTCTCGCCGTTCGAGGACCCGACGCTATTCCTGCAGCGGATGATCCTGCCGTGGCTCGCGCTGGCGTTCCTCATCGTGGCCACCTACACGCGGCTCACCCGCGGCTCGATGATGGACGTCCTCGGTGAGGACTACATCCGTACGGCCCGGGCCAAGGGCCTGTCCGAACGGCGCGTCATCTACCGCCACGGCCTGCGGGCGGCGCTCACGCCGATCGTCACCCAGTTCGGCGTGGACATCGGCGCGCTGATCGGGTCCACGATCGTCACCGAGAAGGTGTTCGGTCTGCAGGGCATCGGCCAGCTCGTCTACAACTCGATCGTCAAGGGCGACACCCCGGTCATCCTGGGCGTCACGCTGCTGACGGCGCTGTTCGTGGTCGTCGCGAACCTGATCGTCGACATCGGCTACTCCTTCCTCGACCCGCGTGTCCGGGTCGACTGACGGAGCTCCGGCGGTCCGAACGGCCGGTCGTCCCCCCGGGGACGACCGGCCGTTCCGCTGTTCTACGCTTGGGCGGTGTCCTACGCCGCCGACCTGCGCCTGGTCATCCGGGGTCAGGACTTCCGCCGCCTGTTCGCCACGCGGGTCGTCTCGGCCCTGTCCGACGGCGTCTTCCAGGTGGGCCTCGCGGGGTACGTCCTGTTCTCCCCCGAGCAGCAGGCCACCGCGACGGAGGCCGCCGTCACGGCCGCCGTGCTGCTCCTGCCGTACTCCGTGCTCGGCCCGTTCGCCGGCGTCTTCATCGACCGCTGGCGGCGCCGGCAGATCCTCGTCCACGCCCCGCTGATCCGGGCCGTGGCCGTCGCCGTGACCGCGCTGCTGCTGACGCGCGGCGACGACGGCGTCCCGTTCTTCCTCGCCGCGCTCGTCGTGTTCGCGGTGAACCGGTTCTTCCTGTCCGCGCTGTCGGCGGCTCTGCCGCGCGTGGTCGGAGCCGAGGAGCTCATCACCGCCAACGCCGTGTCGGTCACCTCCGGGACGATGATGACCTTCGCCGGCGCCGGCGTGGGGTACGTCCTGCGCGTGCTGTTCGGCGCCGGCCACTCCGGCACCGCCGCCGTCCTGTCCGCCTCCGCGGTCCTCTACGCCGTCACCGCGCTCGTCGCCACGCGGCTGGGCCGCGACCGGCTCGGACCCGACCAGAGCGAGGTGCGGGCCGGCACCCGCGAGGCGCTCGGGCAGGTGCTGCACGGCCTGATCGAGGGCGTCCGGCACGTACGGGACCGGCGGCCGGCCGCCGCGGCGCTCGGCGCGATCGGCGCCCACCGCTTCCTGTACGGCATCACCACGATCATGACGGTGCTGCTCTTCCGCAACTACTTCGCGAGCAGCGCGGAGGCCGGTCTCGGCGGGTTCGCGGTCGTCCTCGTCGTGTCCGGGATCGGCTACTTCCTGGCGGCCGTGACCACCCCGCTCGTCACCGAGCGGATCCGCAAGGAGGTGTGGATCGCGATCCAGCTGGCGTTCGCCGCCGTGGCCGAGGTGATACTCGCCGCGCCGTTCTCGCCGGTGCCGTTCGTCCTCGGCGCCTTCGTGCTCGGCCTGGTGGCGCAGGGCGTGAAGCTCTGCGTGGACACGATCGTCCAGACGACCGTGGCCGACGCCTTCCGCGGCAGGATCTTCGCCGTCTACGACATGCTCTTCAACGGGATGTACGTGGCCGGTTTCGCCGTCGCCGCCGCCCTCCTCCCCGCCGACGGCAAGTCCTACGGCGTCCTCGCCCTCATCGGCGTCGGCTACGCCCTGTCGGCCCTGTGCTACCGCCTGGCGGCGGGTACTCCTTCGAGCGTCACCACAGCCGACGGCGTGCGGCCGAGAGCTTGATCCCTGGCGGATACCGCGCTCTACCGGCAGCACCCGCCAGGGACCAACGTGCGTCCCGCAGTCTGGGCTGCGGTCAGCGGGGCGTGAAGACCGGGACCCAGGCGCCGGACCGGTCCGAATGCTGATAGCCGGTGAGCGGCGTGATCTTCCTGCCGTTGACGCTCACCAGGACCAGCCGGTTGTGGAACTCACCCTTGCCCATGCATGCCTTCGGCTCGCAGGCCAGCGCGATCAGATGGCCGTCGTCGGCCCACGCGCGCAGCTGCTCGACGGGCTGGAGGCCGGCCGTACGCCCGGTCGTGACGTCCTTGACGGCGGTCAGGGGCCCGGGGCCGGAACCGGGGTTGCGGTTGGCGACGTACCGGCCGTTCGGCGACAACCCGGCCTCCTGGTCGCCCTCCGCCTCGTGGGGCGGTGCCGCCTGCGGCCTCCCCTGCAGGTCGTAGAAGATCCTGTTGGGTACCGTGCCGGTCGGTGACCAGATCAGCGTGCCCGTCCGGCTCCATCCGAGATCCTGCCTGGTGTTGGGATTGTTCGTAACCGGGGGGAGGGCACGGAAGGGGCCCGGACGGCCGGTCTTCGCGTCGACCACGGAGAAGCCGGTCCGTGTGCTGGATCTCGGCCCGTTGGCCAGGTCCGGGTTCTGGGCGTACGCCGTCACGAGGAGCCGCCGCCCGTCCGCGGACCAGGACAGACCGCCGGCCCGGTGATCGAGCGGGATCCACCGGGTCACCTTCCGCGTGCGCGTGTCCAGCAGGCCGACCCGCGCGACCGGCAACGGGCCTTCGAGCACGGCCGCCTGCCGCAGGCCGGGTGCGACGGTCAGATACGCCCAGGGCGTCTCCCGGTAGCGGCCGACCGCCGGGTCGTACACGTACCAGGTGCGCTGCGACGAGGCCGTCACGCCGTTCTTCGCCCGGTGCGTCACGTAGTAGGCCGACATCGCGATCCGGCCGGCGGCGACGAGCCGTACGGGCGGAGAGTGCGCCGGGTCGGCGTGCAGGCTGGTGTCCGCCGGAGTCGGCCGGGTCGCCGGTCGTGGCGCCGGCGGCGACGCCGGTTTCCGTTCTAGGCCCGCCGTCACCGCCACCGCCGCGGCCAGTGCCGCCCCGCCGGTCGCCAGCGCGACCGTACGGACGCGCCGCCGGACGCGGCGGCGCAGCGCACGCTCGGCCAGCCCGGCCGGCACCGTGGCCTCCGCCGACCATTCCGTCAGTGATCGCCGTAGCAGCGTCTCGAGCTTCACTGGTGGACCTCCGTCAGGGTTTCCAGCGTGGCCAGCTCGGGGGCGAGCCGGCGTAGGCGGGCCAGGGACCGGTGCGTCGTGCTGCGTACGGTGCCGACGCTGCAGTCGAGGATCCGGGCCACCTCGGACTCGGACAGGTCCTCGAAATAGCGGAGGATGAGGACCGCGCGCTGCCGGGCGGTGAGCCGCGCCATCGCCCGCCGTACGGTGATCCTCAGGTCGACGACGGCGGTGTCGTCGTCCCGCGCCGTCTCCGGGAGGGTCGCCACCTGCGTCTCCCGGCGCGGCCACCGGAGCCGCCACCAGCTGACCTGCTGGTGGTACATCACGCGCCGCACGTAGGCGTCGGGGTCCTCGATCGTGCGCCAGCGGGCCGCCGTCTTCACGAGCGCGACCTGGAGCAGGTCCTCGGCCGTCTGCTGGTCACCGCCGGTGAGCAGGTAGGCGAGACGCATCAGCGCCGGTGATCGCGCTACCACGAACTCGTGAAAATGTCGCTCCGCCGCGGCATCCATCGTCACCTCCGAAGTGCGTCGATCTCGTTAGACGCCTCCGGGGCGCGGTGGCTATGCCGCGCCAGGCGAAATCGGTGCCGGAAGCTGGGGGCTCAGAGGGCGTCCGGCTCGCCCTCCTCGTCGAGGGCGTGCCCGTCGTCGCCGGCGTGCAGGTCCGGCTCGGGCGCGAGGAGCAGCGTGATCAGGTCGAGGAGGCCACGGAGGAATCCGGGGCGGCCGGCCTCCGGAACGTCCGGCCGGTCGGGTCCTGCCGGGTCGGGTCCTGCTGGGTCGGGTCGCGGCCCGGTCGGGGCTGCGGCGGTCACGGCGACCATGTCCACCTCCGAAGTGCGTCAGCCCCTGAGACGCGTCCGGATGCTCACGGCTATGCCGGCGGACCGGCCCTTCCCGCGCCGTCGATGATCAGCGCGCCGCCGCGCGTGCCCCGGCGAGCATCGCCCGCGTGATCCGGTCGACGTCGTCGGGCGCGCAGACGTACGGCGGCATCGTGTAGATCAGGTTGCGGAACGGCCGGAGCCACACCCCCTCGGCCATGACGGCGTCCTGCACGGTGCCGACGTCGACGGGGTCGGTCAGCTCGATCACGCCGATCGCGCCGAGCACCCGGACGTCGGACACGCCGGCCATGCCACGGGCGGGCTCCAGACCGGCCGTGAGGAGCTTCTCGATCCCGGCGACCTCGGCCCGCCAGTCGCGCTCCCGCAGCAGCCCGATGGACGCGGTGGCGACCGCGCAGGCGAGCGGGTTGGCCATGTACGTCGGGCCGTGCATCAGCACGCCGGCCTCGCCGTCGCCGATGCCGCGGGCGACCCGGTCGGTGCACAGCGTCGCGGCCATCGTGAGGTAGCCGCCGGTGAGCGCCTTGCCGACGCACATGATGTCCGGGCTGATCCCGGCCCGCTCGCACGCGAACAGCGTGCCGGTGCGGCCGAACCCGGTGGCGATCTCGTCGAGGATCAGCAGGACGTCGTGCCGGTCCGCGAGTTCGCGCAGCAGGCGGACGTACGCCGGGTCGTGGAAGCGCATGCCGCCCGCGCCCTGGACGACGGGTTCGACGATGATGGCGGCCAGTTCGTGGGCGTGGGCGGCGACGAGGCTCTCCAGCTCCGCGGCGTACGCGGGCTCGTACGTCGCCGGGGGCATGGGCGCGAAGACATGGGCGGGCAGCAGGTCCGTGAACAGGTGGTGCATGCCGCCGACCGGGTCGCAGACGGCCATCGCGCCGAACGTGTCACCGTGGTACCCGCCGCGCACGGTGCACAGCCGGGTCTTGTCCGTACGCCCCCGCGACCGCTGGTACTGCAGCGCCATCTTGATCGCGACCTCGACGGACACCGACCCCGAGTCGGCGAAGAACACCTTCGTGAGCGGGTCCGGCGTGCAGTCGACCAGGAGCTCCGCGAGGCGTACGGCCGGCGGGTGGGTGAGGCCGCCGAACATCACGTGGGCCATCGCGCCGAGCTGCCGGGTGATGGCCGCGTCGAGGACGGGGTGGGCGTACCCGTGGATCGCCGCCCACCACGACGACATTCCGTCGATCAGCTCGCGGCCGTCGGCGAGGGTCAGCCGGACTCCCTCGGCGGCGACGACCGGATGCACCGGCGTGGTCGCCGGCATCGGGGCGTACGGGTGCCAGATGTGCTCCCGGTCGTACGCGAGGAGTTCCTCAGGGCCCATGCGACCCCATGATGGCAGCCGTGACGGTCTCAGGCGCCGATCTCGGCGACGGCCCCGGGCGGGGAACGACGACGGCCCGGGGCGGGGATCTCCGCTCCGCTCGTCAGCCCTGTTCGCGGGCCCACTCGCGGAGGGCCTCGGCGGCGGCCTCCTTGCCGATCGGGCCGCGGTCGAGCCGCACATCGAGCAGGAACTTGTACGCCTTGCCGACGGCCGGGCCCGGCCCGATGCCGAGGATCTGCTGGATCTCGTTGCCGTCCAGCTCGGGACGGATCTTCGCGAGCTCCTCCTCCTGCTGCAACCGGGCGATCCGCTCTTCGAGCCGGTCGTAGGTGCGGGCCAGCGCGGTGGCCTTGCGCCGGTTGCGGGTCGTGCAGTCGGCGCGGGTGAGCTTGTGCAGCCGCGGCAGCAGGTGCCCGGCGTCGCGGACGTAGCGGCGCACCGCCGAGTCGGTCCACTCGCCCGTTCCGTACCCGTGGAAGCGCAGGTGCAGCTCGACGAGGCGGGAGACGTCGGCGACGACGTCCTTGGGGTAGCGCAGCGCGGTGAGGCGGCTCTTGGCCATCGCCGCGCCCACGACCTCGTGGTGGTGGAAGGTCACGCGGCCGCCGTCGACGAAGGAGCGTGTCTTCGGCTTGCCGATGTCATGCAGCAGTGCGGCCAGCCGCAGCACGAGGTCCGGGCCGTCCTCCTCCTGGGCGATGGCCTGTTCGAGCACGATCAGGGTGTGGTCGTAGACGTCCTTGTGCCGGTGGTGCTCGTCGATCTCCAGCCGGAGCTTGGGAAGCTCGGGCAGCACCCGCTCGGCCAGCCCGGTGTCGACCAGCAGGGTGAGGCCGGCGCGCGGGTGCGCGCCGAGGATCAGCTTGGACAGCTCGTCGCGGACGCGCTCGGCCGAGACGATGTCGATGCGGTCGGCCATCGCCTTCATCGCGGCGACTGTCTCGGGGGCGACGGTGAAGCCCAGCTGGGCGGCGAACCGGGCGGCGCGCATCATCCGGAGCGGGTCGTCGTCGAAGGAGTCCTCGGGGCGCCCGGGCGTCCGGATGATCTTCTGCTTCAGGTCGCGCAGGCCGCCGAAGAGGTCCACGAACTCGTGTCCGGGCAGGCGGGCCGCCATGGCGTTCACCGCGAAGTCGCGGCGGGCGAGGTCGCCTTCCAGGGAGGTGCCGTACGTCACCTCCGGCTTGCGGGAGCCGGGGTCGTAGGACTCGCTGCGGTAGGTGGTGATCTCGAGCTGGAGGTCGCCCTTGCGGAGCCCGATCGTGCCGTACTCGATGCCGATCGTCCAGACGGCGTCCGCCCAGCGCTCGACGATCCGCAGGACCCGGTCGGGATGGGCGTCCGTGGCGAAATCGAGGTCGTTGACCGGGCGCCCGAGCAGGGCGTCGCGTACGGGGCCGCCGACGAGCGCGAGCTGGTGGCCCGCGTCCGCGAAGCGCCGGCCGAGCTCGTCGGCGAGGGGCGTCACACGCCGCAGCAGCTCGCTGACTGCCACGTGCTGGTCGGAGGTCACGTCATGGTCGTTCGGCACGGCAATCGAGCCTAAGTCCTCGCAGGTGCCGGGCAAAACGCGAATCACCCCTCGGGTGATCCGCTAAGACCCCTGAATCGGGGTAAACCACCTGAACGGGCACGGGGACCACGATGAAGGACGCACTCTCCATCCATCGGCTCCTGCTGGAGCGCCAGACGGCACACGAGATCGTACGCCTGCCGAGACACATCAGCTGCGCGGACGATCTCCCAGAGGTGCTCGGCCTCCCCTCCTCCCGCTGCCTGTGCACGCGGATCTACCTCCCGTACGAGCCCGGCCGGCTCTACACCGAGCACCATCCCCTCATCGCGGTGATCGTTCCCGCGGGGAGCCGGCCCGCGCCGTCCGTCGTCGCCGACGTCGTCGGCGTTCCGGAGATCCGCCCGGCACCGGTCGATCTGGTGAACGCGGTCACCGACTACGCGGCGGACCTGGTGGCGCCCCTCCTGCTGCCCTCCGAGGTCACCATGCTGGTGGACCAGCGGACGACGTACACCGACGAGGTCGTCTACACCACCACGGGAGAGCCGTGGACCGCCCTCGGGATTCACACCGTCGACCTGGTCGCGCTCTGCGAGGCGAAACCCACACCGATCCCCTGCACGGGCGCGAACGACGCCCCGCGTCCCACCGATCATTGACCGAGGACGCACCTACGGCTACTACGATTGCGGCCGTGTCCCGCCCGCGCAGACCAACTCGTCGGACCGCCGGCCCCTCGGGCCGTCACCGCGAGGAGACGTCGGCGGGCGGACTGGTCGTCGACACGGCGGGCACCCCGCGAGCCGCGTTGATCGCCAGGTACGACCGAGACGGCAGGCTTCTGTGGTCGCTGCCGAAAGGGCATCTCGAGGCCGACGAGACGATCGAGGAGGCGGCCGTGCGCGAGGTCGAGGAGGAGACCGGCATCCGAGGCCGGATCCTCGCCCCACTCGGCAGCGTGGACTACTGGTTCTCCGCCCACCGGAGACGGGTGCACAAGACCGTGCACCATCATCTGCTGATCGCCGTCGGAGGGACCCTCTCGGACGGTGACGCGGAGGTCGCCGAGGTCGCCTGGGTCCCGCTCGACGAGGTCACCGACCGTCTCGCCTACGCCGACGAACGAGCCCTCGTCGTCAAGGTGCCCGAGCTGCTCGCGGGCACCGTATGAAGCGGCTGCTCGCCCTCGTCGTCCCGCTGGCGCTCACCGGAGGCCCGGCGTTCGCCGCGAGCCCCCCGCCCCACCCTGGCACCCACGCCGCGCACACCACCCGCGCCGCGACCTCCGAACGGGCGTCCCGCGAGAGACAGCCCGCGACCAAGTCGCCGGTCAACCTCGTCATCGACGGGATCACCCCGAGCTACCTGCGGCAGTCCTCCCAGACCCTGAAACTCTGGGGGCAGGTGCAGAACCAGTCCGACAACGCCTACCAGCGGCTCACCGTGCGCCTCGTCTACTCCGCGCAGCCCGAGCTGAGCCGCGGCGCGCTCCAGTTGTACGCCGACGGGAAGGGCCCCGACCCGTACACCGCCGGCGCCGTACAGTCGGTGCCGGCGGCCGCACAACCGGGCGGCAAGCAGCCGTGGTCCCTCAAGGTGCCCGTCAGCCGGATGCGCCTGCCCGGGTTCGGCGTCTACCCGCTCGCCGTCGAGGTGCTGAACTCCGTCAACCAGGTCGTCACCCGGCAGCGCACGTTCATCACCTACTTCCCGCGGACCACCTCGGCCCAGAAGACCCGTGTCTCGTGGGTCTGGCCCGTGGTCGACCAGCCGCACCGCGCCGACGACTCGACGTTCACGGACGACCGCCTGGAACGCGCGCTGGCCGCCGGAGGCCGGTTGAACGACCTCGTCGCGGCGGCCAATCGGTACAAGTGGGTCAGCTGGCTCGTCGACCCCGCGCTGGCTGACGACGCCGCGCAGATGGCCGGCAAGGACGGCTACACCGTCAAGGACGCCCGCAAGCCGAAGAGCGCCCCCGCGGAGACATGGCTCGCGTCCCTGCGAACCGCCCTCGCCGGCAAGACCGCCATCGCCACGCCGTACGCCGACCCGGACGTCGTCGCCCTGTCGCGCGCCGGCATGGGCCAGGACCTCAAGACCGCCGTGACCGCCGTGGGGTCCGCCCTCGGCCGGGCCAACCTGCCGCTGCAAAACACCTCGGTGGCGGTGCCGCCGGAGGGCCCCGTCGACCAGCGGACCCTGACCGACCTCGTCAAGGCGGGGGCCGGCACCATCCTGCTGAACAGCACCGTCCTGCCGAACCTGCAGGCCCAGAACCACACCCCCGACCCCGTCGCGCAGAAGCGGATCGACGGCAAGAACGTCAAGCTCGTCGCGTACGACGACACGATCAACAAGGTCCTCGCCGCGGAGACCGACGAGCCGGGCGGAGTCGCGCTCGCCGAGCAGCGGTTCCTCGCCGAGACCGCCATGATCACCAACGAGCAGCCGTACAACCCGCGCACCGTGGTCGTCGTGCCGCCGCGCCGCTGGAGCCCGGGCGCGACCTTCGCCAAGGACCTGCTCCAGCTCACCCAGCACGCGCCCTGGATGCGCCCCGTCCAGCTCCGCACCGCCCTCAAGCAGAAGCCGGAGCCGCGCACCTTCCTGCCGCAGAAGGGCCAGACCGGCCTGTCGAAGCGCTACCTGAAGCCGGTGCACGACCTCAGGCGGGAGGCCTGGCGGTTCGACATGATCTTCCAGCCACCGGCGAGCGGGTTCACCCTCGGCGCCCTGCGGCTCGAGTCGTCGGCCTGGGGCGACCAGACCCGGACGGGCCTGAGGCTGCGGCAGACGATGGAGAGCCGGCTCAGCACCGCCCAGAACAAGATCAAGGTGCTCAACGACCACTTCGACCTGGCGGGCAAGTCCGGGCAGGTGCCGATCACGGTCTCCAACGAGCTCGAGCAGGGCACCGTGAAGATCAGGCTGCGCGCCGTCTCACAGAACGACACCCGGCTCCATGTCGAGGGCCCCGGGTCGAAGCAGAGCGAGATCACCCTCGAGGCCGGCCACAAGGAGACGGTCAACCTCTACATGAAGGCGGCGGCCAACGGCCCCGCTCAGGTCTACCTCCAGTTGCTCGGCCCGGACGACCAGCCGTTCACGACGACCAGGGTGCTCCAGGTCCGCGCGACCGCGTACGGGCGAACCGCGCTGCTCATCACGGGCATCTCACTTGCCGTACTCTTCGTCGGCGTCGGATATCGCGTGATACGGCGCCGAGGCGACGAAGCGGAGGGCACGACCGGTGACTGAGGCACAACCAGGCCCCGAGGCCGCGGTGACCCGGGTCGATCTCCCGGCGATCTCCCCCGAGGAGCCCGCCGAGGAGCCCGGCCGCCGCGGCGGCGTCAGCGGACTGCTCAAGTCCAGCGCCGTCATGGCCCTGGGCACGATCGCGTCCCGCCTCACCGGCTTCGTCCGCACGGCCGTGCTCGTCATGGCGCTGGGCACCCTCGCGCTCGGTGACGTCTACAACACGGCGAACACCTTCCCCAACGTCATCTACGACCTGCTCCTCGGCGGCGTGCTCACCGCCGTGCACGTCCCGATGCTGGTGCGCGCCCTGGAGAAGGACCGCAAGTACGGTGAGGAGTACGAAGCGCGCCTGCTGACGCTCGTCCTCGGCGCGCTCCTGGCGCTGACGGCGATCGCGATGGTGTGCGCGCCGCTCCTCGTCGACCTGTACGCCGGCTCGTACGACAAGCAGAAGCACGACCTGGCGGTCATCTTCGCGCTGTTCTTCCTGCCGCAGATCTTCTTCTACGGCGTCGGGGCGCTGGCCGGCGCGTCGCTGAACGCCCGCGGCAGCTTCGCCGCGCCCATGTGGACGCCGGTGCTCAACAACATCGTCGTGATCGTCGTCGGCATCGCGTTCCTCTTCGTGGCCGGCCAGGACGTCGGCCCGGGGAACATCAGCCACACCGAGATCGTGCTCCTGGCGGGCGGCACCACTCTCGGCATCGTGATCCAGACGATCGCCATGTGGCCGTCCCTCCGCAAGGTCGGCTTCCGGTACCGCCCGCGGTTCGACTTCCGCCGCGAGGAGCTGGCACCGGTCGGCGGCATGGCACTGTGGACGCTGCTGTACGTCGCGATCCAGCAGATCGGCTTCGTCGTCAACACCAACATCGCCAACGGCGCCGGTGACAAGGGCGCCCGCGAGGGCATCTCGTACGGCGTCGGGCTCACGCCGTGGAGCAACGCGTACCTGCTGTTCCAGCTCCCGTACGCGATCGTCGGCGTCTCGGTGGTCACGGCGCTGCTGCCGCAGATGAGCCGGCATGCCTCCGAGCGGCGCTTCGACCTGGTCCGGGAGGACATGTCGTCGGCGCTGAACCTGTCCTCGGTGGTCATCGTGCCGGCCGCCGCGCTGCTGTTCGCGCTGGCGCCGGAGATGACCACGGTGTTCTTCGCGCACGGCCACACGAAGGTCTCCGACGCGCTGATGATCGCGAACGTGCTGCAGGCGTTCACGTTCGCGCTGGTGCCCTTCGCGATCTACCAGCTGCTGCTGCGGGTCTTCTACGCGCTCGCCGACACCCGTACGCCGGCGTTCATGGCCGTCTTCAACGTCGCGATCAGCATCACGCTCGGGGTGATCGGCTACAAGACGCTGCCCACGGACCAGATCGTGGAGGGCATCTCGATCGCCCTGGGCGTGTCCTGGACGTTCGGCTGTGTCGTCGCCGCCCTCATCTTGCGCCGCCGGCTGAACGGACTCGGCGCCCGGCACATCGTCACGTCGCACGTGAAGATCGCGGTCGCGACGGTTCCGGCGCTGGGGTTCGCGCTCGCCGTTCATCTGCTCGGTTACAAGCTGTTCTACTACCACCTCATCTCGTCGCTGGGCGTTCTGGTGGTCGGCGGTGGCGGGGCCATGGTGCTGTACTTCCTGGTCGCGCGCCTTCTGCGCATTCCGGAGTTGCAATCGCTGCAGCGAACCGTGATGGCCAGATTGCCCGGTCGTGGGGCGAGTTAGGAGGCACTGCCCGTAAGGTGGGAGAGCGCGACTCGCGCCGGGTAGTAATCCAGCGACGCTCCTCGAGCGTCCTACGATCGGGCGGGATTGTGATGAAGTCTTCCTCCGTCCATAAGGGAACGAGGGAGGGTCGAAGGCGTAAGGGAGCCACGGCACTGATGATGGGATGCGACCACCTACGCCGGACGCCGCGTTGAGCACGTCCGTCATCGAACCTGGAACCCGCCTGGCCGGTCGATACCGCTTGGACGACCGCGTCAGCGAAGCGGGCGGCTCCACATTCTGGAAGGCGACGGACGAGATCCTCGCCCGCTCGGTGGCGGTGCTCACCTTCGCCCCGGGTTTCCCCCGGGTGAACGACGTCGTGACCGCGGCCCGCGCCGCGAGCCGCCTCACCGACCCGCGGCTCACCCAGGTCTTCGACGCCGACGACAGCGGCGAGCGCGCGTACGTCGTCAGCGAGTGGGTCACCGGTGAGACCCTCGAGGACCTCCTCGCCCAGGGCCCCATGGAGGCCGACCGGGCCGCCGCGTTCCTGCTCGAGGCCGCCGAGGCGCTGACCTCCGCGCACGCCGCCGGCCTCGCCCACCTCTGCCTCACCCCGCACAACCTCGTCTGGACCAGCGGCGGCACGGTGAAGATCACCGGCCTGGGAGTCGAGGCCGTCCTGTCCGGGGCGGAGTCCGACACTCCCGCGCTGGACGACGTCCAGGGCCTCGGCGCCATGCTGTACGCCGCGCTCACCGGCCACTGGCCGGGGGGAGAGGGCACCGTCCTGCCGCCCGCGCCGAGCGGGGCCGACGGGCTGCCGCTCCTGCCGAGCCAGGTCCGCGCGGGCATCCCGCATAACCTCGACGCGATCACCGGCCGGGCGCTGGGCCTCGCCGTCCGGGGCGCCCCCGAGCGGTTCGACTCCCCCGGAGCCTTCGCCGACGCCCTCGCCAAGGTCCCCCGGTCGCCACTGCCCTTCGTGCCCCTCGTCGGCTCGACGCCCCCGGCGGTCATGCCGCGGCCCGACAGCAACCCGGACGGCACGGCGAAGATGTCCCCCGCGGCGTCCCAGCCGATCCCTCCCGTGCAGACGGTGCCCGACAGCGCCCGGATGCGCCCTCCGCAGCCGCCCCAGCCGCCGCAGCACTCCAGAGCGGAGATGCGCTCCTCGGGCGGCTCACGCGGCGGAGGCGGCCAGGGGTCCTCCAACAAGGCCCTCCTGGCCGTCGTGGTCGTCGTCGTGCTCGTCGTGGTCGCCGTGGGCGGCTGGGCCGTGTCCCAGATGGGCGGCGACGACGACAACAAGAACGCCAAGGGCGGGACGCAGTCCAGCGCCGCCGCGTCTCCGACGCCCAAGGTCGGCGAGCTCAAGGTGGACCGTGTCCTCTTGGACAATGACCCGCCGCACGTGGACACGACCGCGCCGAGAGATCTCGACAAGGCCACCGACTCCAGCAAGTCGAGCTACTGGACGACCCAGCACTACTACGGCGCCGACTTCGGCGGGCAGCGCAAGGGCATCGGCCTCGTCCTCGACATGGGCAGGACCGTGACCGTCGACAAAGTCGCCGTGAGCATGCCGGACGGGACGCCCGGCCGGGTCGAGCTCCGGGTCGGAGACTCCCGGAAGTCCTCCGCGTCCCAGACTCAGGACACCGGTGACGCGGTCGGCAACTTCGACTTGACGGGGAAGCATGTCAAGGGCCAATACGTCACCCTTTGGTTCAGCAAGCTGCCATCCATCGGCGTTTTCCAGGTCAAGGTGAAAGACGTCACCGTGTATGGAACGGCCTGATCAGGCTGGTCCGGCTCGGTGCCGAGCGCGCTTCCGGAAGGACGTGACCGTCACCGCATATCCCCGGTGAAAGCACCGCCGAATGGAGCGGACGGGGATGATTCCCTCAGAGGGGACGCGACGGTACCGAGACGGCTACCATCGTGAACGTGTCGAGGCCCCCCGCACCGGGAGAACACCTGTGCGCCGGCCACGGTGGCAGCACCGGAAGGGGGACTCGGGGGGACACGCTGGACGAAGGCGATACATCATCGGCGGGGTCGCCGGTTACGGAGCGGGCTGACGAAAATGGCGGTCATGCGCGGGGGACAATCAGTCGAGACCGTCCCGGACAAAGAGCTGCTGTCACGGCACGCGAATGGCGATCCGTACGCGTTCTCCGAGCTCGTACAGCGGCACCGCGACCGCATGTGGGCGGTGGCGCTCCGCACGCTCGGCGACCATGAGGAGGCCGCCGACGCCCTCCAGGACGCCTTCCTGTCCGCGTACCGCGCGGCCGGCCGGTTCCGCGGCGACGCCGCCGTCACCACCTGGCTGCACCGGATCGTCGTCAACGCCTGCCTCGACCGGATCCGGCGACGCACCATCCGGCCCGTCGTGCCGATGGGCGATGACGCCACACTCGACTCCGTCGCGCCGAAGAACCCTGATCCCACCTCCGCACACGAACTGTCCCTCGACGTGAGCGAGGCGCTGCAGCGCATACCCTTCGAACAGCGGGCGGCGCTCGTCCTGGTCGACATGATGGGGTACGCCGTCGACGAGGCCGCCAGGGTCCTGGAGGTCCCGCCGGGCACCATCAAGAGCCGGTGCGCACGCGGCCGGGCCCGCCTCGCACCGCTTCTCGGGCACCTGAGGAACCAGGGACGCGGCTCGGGCGTCGAATCTGCGGAGGAAGGAGGTGGCACATCCGCGTGACTGCCGCACACCTTGACTACGATGCGCTGGCCGACCTCGCCGAGGGGATTCTCGACGAAGCCACGGCCACATCCGCAGAACAACACCTGACCGAGTGCGCCCAATGTCGTGATCGGGCCACAGAGGTCGCGGAGGTGTCCCGCGTGCTCGCGGAGGCACCCACTCCGCCGATGCCCGCTCACCTCGTCGAGCGACTCGACGCGGTGATCGCGGCCGAAGCGGCGTCCCACGTGCCGATGCACCGGCACGCCCGCCGGTTTCAAGTCCTCGCCGCGGCGGCGGCCGCGGTGGTGGTCGTCGGCGGCGGGGGCGTCATCGCCCGCACCGTCCTGGAGAACGGCGATTCCAACAGCGCGACGGTCTCCCAGCGACCAGTGGAGGATCCCTCCCGCCCGCGGGCGGGAGGCACCCGGGCGCAGCCACGGCCGGAACGCTCCGTTCCGTTCACCGCCGTACGGAGCGGGACGCGCTACACCTCGGCGGACCTGGAGTCGCAGGTCACCTCGGCACTGTCCACGTCGACCGCCGCCAACCGCGCCCTGAACGCGGTGGCACCCGGATCGCTGGCGGACTGTGTCGGCCGGGTGAGCGGCGGCAAGGCGCCACTGCTCGTCGACTCGGCCACCTACGACGGCCGTCCGGCGACGGTGATCGCACTGCCGGGTGCCGACACCGGGCACGCCGACGTCTGGATCGTCGGAGCGAAGTGCTCCGCCGATGACCCGGACCTGATCGCCCACCGGCAGATCACCCGCTGATCGCCCGGCGTCGTACGGCCGTGCCGCCTGCCCAAGGCGGTACGGCCGTACGACGATCGGTCCCGCCGCACCGCCGTCCCGGACGGCCTGTCCCGCCGCGATGCCGCGTGCGTGCGCGACCGGGAATGCCCGCGCCCTAGGATCGGTTTAGGGCACTGCGAGCGGAGCCGACCGGGCCACCCCGGCCGGGGCACGGTTCCGCGGACGCGATCAGAGAGAGGCACTGTGGTGAGCGACGTCCGGAACGTGATCATCATCGGTTCGGGGCCGGCGGGATACTCCGCAGCGATCTACGCGGCCCGGGGAGACCTGAAGCCGCTGGTCTTCGAAGGCTCCGTGACCGCCGGTGGCGCTCTGATGAACACCACCGACGTGGAGAACTTCCCGGGCTTCCCCGACGGCATCATCGGTCCCGACCTCATGGACAACCTGCGCAAGCAGGCCGAACGCTTCGGCGCCGAACTGGTCGCCGACGACGTCACCGAGGTCGACCTGAACGCCTCGCCGAAGGTCGTCAAGGTCGGCGACGACGTCTACCACGCCAAGGCGGTGGTGATCGCCACCGGCTCGAAGTACCGCGAACTCGGGCTGCCGAAGGAGAAGCAGCTCTCCGGCCGCGGCGTCTCCTGGTGCGCCACCTGTGACGGCTTCTTCTTCCGCGACAAGGACATCGCGGTCGTCGGCGGCGGCGACTCCGCCATGGAAGAGGCGATCTTCCTGACCCGGTTCGCCCGCTCGGTCACCATCATCCACCGGCGCGACACGCTCCGCGCCAGCCGGATCATGCAGGACCGCGCGTTCGCCAACGAGAAGATCAAGTTCGCGTGGAACAGCGAGGTCGCCGACATTCTCGGCGAGGAGAAGCTGACCGGCGTCCGGCTGCGCGACGTGACGACGGGTGAGGAGAGCACCCTCGAGCTGTCGGGCCTGTTCATCGCGATCGGCCACGAGCCGCGCACCGAGCTGTTCGCCGACCAGCTGGAACTGGACGAGGAGGGGTACCTCCGCGTCGCGGCGCCGACGACCCACACCAACATCCCTGGCGTCTTCGGCGCCGGGGACGTCGTCGACCACCGCTACCGCCAAGCGATCACCGCGGCCGGCACCGGCGCCGCGGCGGCGCTCGACGCGGAGCACTGGCTGCAAGAGGAGGGGCTCGCGGAGCTGACCCCGCAGCAGTTCTCCTCCTCCGTGCCGCTCCTCGGCGCCTGATCTCATCAGATCTACCGGCCTCCTGCGGCCCGGTCGGCGGTGGCCCCGTGTTCTCACAGGGGGCCACCGCCATTTCATGCCCCTGGCCTGCGAAAACTCGCCACAGCCCCGCTGGCGGGCGAACGTCGCCGCCCTAGTGTGATGGGCTCAATCCGGGGGTCTGGGCGCCCCATGGCCCTCTCAGACCCCAGAAGGCTCCTCGGGCGCTCGAGGCCCCCTTCGATCGTCCCTCAGAGCAGTCGAAAGCAGGGGTGATCCGGAAATGCGCGGTGTGTCGCCTTGCGCCATGACCTTCCGTGCCCTCGCCAGTCGGCCCAGCGCCAGATCACCGTCGCCGGCTGGATCGTGGTCGCGGTCCTCGTCACGTACCTCATCGGCGTGGAGCCATGGCTGGGGCGCGCCACCTACCGTCCAGCCGAGGTCTCCGCACCCGTCTGTACACCGGAAGCGCTCCCAGCCCTGACGACCGAGCTCGTCAAGCGTGGCCAGGTCCAGAGAGACCACGCCGGGGTGCGCCGCTCTATCCGGTGGGCTACGCTGTCCGGCGATGATCACCGGGACGGCATTGCGCCACACACGGATTGGTGACCCGGTGCCCTCCTGAGCGCCGTACGGGCCGGTGCGCGCCCGCCATTCAATCGAGGAACTTGCGCTGCCGCACGGGCTCCGCCTCCGTCGTGTTGATCACACGCTCGACACATCAACCACGACAGGAGAAGTCATGCCCATCAAGACTCTGCAGATCCCCACCACCGACGGCCAGGCCGACGCCTTCGCCGCTCTCCCCGACGGTGGCGGCCCGCACCCAGGGGTGCTGATGTACGCGGACGGCTTCGGCATCCGGCCCGTACTGCGGGAGATGGCCCGCGAACTGGCCGGGCACGGGTACTACGTGCTCGTCCCCAACTTCTTCTACCGCGAGGGCCCGGCACCGGTGGTCGAGCTTCCCGAGTACATCGGAGAAGAGGCCCGGCCCGTGGTCCTCGCCCAAGTGATGCCCTTGATCGAGGCGCACACCACCGAACGCGTCCTGAGCGACGCCGACGCCTACCTCGGATTCCTCACCACCCAGCCCGAGGTCAGCGCCGGGCCGGTCGCGGTGACCGGTTACTGCATAGGCGCCCTCCTGGCGGTGCGCACGGCCGCAGCCCATCCCGGCGAGGTGGCCGCGGTCGCGGGATTCCACGGTCCCGTGGGGGCCGTCGGACCCGACGGTCTCTCCACGCTCACCGCTCAGATCCACTTCGGCCACGCCGAAACCGACATCACCCCTGAGGCCCTCGGCGAGCTCAACCAGGCCCTGGATGCCGCGGGCGTCGACTACACCTCCGAGATCTACCCCGGCACCGTTCACGGCTTCACCATGTCCGATACCGACGCCTTCAACCCTTCCGGGTTGCAACGCCACTGGGATCGCCTGCTTCCCCTCCTCGAACGCACCCTGATCGGAGGCTGAGGCACGAACGCGGGGCCGCAGCGAACTCGCATGCGCGGTACGCCACACTCTCCCCCGACCGAACATCCGGTGACCTTGCGACAGCGCCGATCGAACTGGGCGCGCGGCGGCATCGAAGGCCCGTGGCCAACGCCGCCGGCAATGACGCGCCGAGGGTTTCGGTTGTGTCGACCACCGAACCCCTCGGCGCTCCGCTGCGGCCTCCTGGTCCGAGAGGATCGATCAGCCATGCCGGCAGCGTCCCGCGCCCTCGTCGCCGCTGCGGTTCTGGCGCGTGCGTGGCCCGGCTGACGGAGCTGACCGGTGGCGGGCGTGAGGCGCCCTCAGACGGGGCGGAGGGCACCTTCCGGGGACATGGAGCCGAGGAGCCGTTCCAGAGCGACCTCGACGTCCTCGCGCCACGAAATGGCGGACTTGAGCTCGAGGCGCAGGCGCGGGTATCGGTGATGCGGCCGTACGGTCTTGAAACCGACCGCCAGCATGTACTCGGCCGGCAGGACGCAGCCGGGCTTCTCCCACTTGAGGTCACCGAACGCCTCGATCGCCCGGATGCCCCGTCGGGTCAGATCCTTGGCGACCCCCTGGACGAGCATCCGCCCGAGCCCGCCGCCTTGGAACTCCGGCAGGATGTGGGCGGTCATGAGGAGAGCGGCGTCGGCGCTGGCGGGGCTCGTCGGGAAGGCGACGGAGCGCGGAACGTACAGCGGCGGCGCGAACAGGACGTAGCCCGCAGGAACGCCATCGACGTAGACGATCTTGCCGCAGCTTCCCCACTCGAGAAGCGTGGCGGAGATCCACGCCTCCTTCTCCAGCTCCGTGTTCCCGCAGTCCTCGGCCCGCTGTTTACTCACCGGATCGAGCTCCCAGAACACGCAACTGCGACACCGTGACGGCAGATCATCAAGATTGTCGAGCGTGATGTTCACCAAACGACGCGACACCGGCCAGGCCCCCTTCTTGGGCGGAGCGCTTTCATTCCCCGAGACCTATTCCCGCTCAGCGGGAGCTTAGAGCTTTGGTTCGATCGACCTCTCCCCGAGCGGGTGGCCGGCGGTGTTTCACGTGAAACCATCCGCCCGAGGGGCGCTAGGCGCGTGGACGGCTGTCCGGCGTCATCGCGTCGACGATCCGTTCGAGGTCCTCGAGGGTGGCGAACTCGACCACGATCTTGCCCTTGCGCTGGCCGAGGTCGACGCGCACCTTCGTCTCGTAGAGCTCCGAGAGCTCGGAGGCGAGCTCTCGGATGCGGGGATTATCGGGTCGGTTCGGCGCCTTCCGTCGAGCCGCCTGCTTCGTCTCGCCACCCTCGCCCAGGGTGATCAGCTCTTCGACGGCCCGGACCGAAAGGCCCTCCTCGACGATCCGCTTCGCGAGGTACTCCTGCTGCTCGGCACTCTCCAGGCCGAGGAGCGCCCGAGCATGCCCGGCGCTGAGAACTCCGGCGGCGACGCGCCGCTGGACGACGGGCGGCAGATTCAGCAGCCGCAGAGTGTTGGTGATGTGCGGCCGGGAACGCCCGATCCGGGCGGCCAACTCTTCGTGCGTCGCACCGAAGTCGTCGAGCAGCTGCCGGTACGCGGCGGCCTCCTCCAGCGCGTTGAGCTGCTGCCGGTGGAGGTTCTCCATGAGGGCGTCACGGAGCATGTCGTCGTCACCGGTATCCCGGACGATCGCCGGGATCTTCTCCAGCTCCGCCAGCTTGGACGCGCGCAACCGCCGCTCACCCATGATGAGCTCGTAGCGATTCGGGCCGAGCTCGCGGACGACGACCGGCTGGAGGAGGCCGACGATTTTGATCGAGGCGGCGAGCTCCTCCAGCGCGACCTCGTCGAAGGTGCTCCGCGGCTGCCGGGGGTTCGGGGTGATCTCCTCGATCGGCAGCTCGGCGAAGTGCGCGCCCGCCACCGGTTGTGGCTGGGGCGTTCCGTCGAGCGGGCCTGAGTCGGCGACTCCGGTCGGCGGTGACGCCGGCTGCGCGGGTGCCGTCGGGATCAACGAGCCCAGGCCCTTACCCAGACCTCGGCGTGGCTGGCTCACTTCATACCTTCCCTAGCGCTGCGTCCCTGTGAAGCGTCATCCGTCGCGGCCGAGGCACTGACGCGCCTCGGTGCCCTGCTGCTCGTCATGCGCCGGTCTCCGCACCCCGGTAGGCCATCTCACGGGCTGCCTCCGTGTAGGCCAGCGCACCGCTGGAACTCGGGTCGTACGTCAGGACCGACTCACCGTAGCTCGGCGCTTCGGAGACCCGGACGCTCCGCGGGATGACCGTGCTGAGCACCAGGTCGCCGAAGTGGCTCCGCACCTCGTCGGCCACCTGCGCGGCCAGGCGGGTCCGCGCGTCGTACATGGTCAGGAGGATCGTCGACACGGCGAGGTTCGGGTTCAGGTGCTGCCGGACGAGGTCGACCGTGTGCAGGAGCTGCGTGAGCCCCTCCAGGGCGTAGTACTCCGTCTGGATGGGGATGAGCAGCTCTTCGGCTCCCGTCAGGGCGTTGACGGTGAGCAATCCCAACGACGGCGGGCAGTCGATCAGCACGTAGTCGAACTTGCCGGTGTCGTACGCCTCCAGCGCCCGGCGGAGGCGGGACTCTCGCGCCACCATCGGAACGAGGTCGACCTCCGCACCCGCCAGGTGCAGCGTGGCCGGCGCGCAGTAGAGGTTCGACAGCCCTTCGGCCGGGACGACGATGTCCTCGAACGGGCCGCCCTCAAGGATGACGTGGTACACGGATGGGATGTCGGCATGGTGCTCGACGCCCAAGGCGGTCGACGCGTTCCCCTGAGGGTCGAGGTCGATCACGAGAACCCGTGAACCGTGCATCGCCAGAGCGGCCGCCAGGTTCACCGTGCTGGTCGTCTTACCGACGCCGCCCTTCTGGTTGGCGATCGTGATGATGCGGCACTTGGGCGGCCTCGGCCACTCTTTCTCATCCCGCTTCGCGACCGCCTTGAACGCGGCCGCCGTCGCCCGCACCATCGGTTGCGCTGTTTCACGTGAAACATCGGCCGACTTGAGTGCCTCACTTACCAACTTCGACTCCCCATGGACCGGGACACGTTGCGACGTCTCATTGACAGGATCAACAGCGGGCGAGCTCTCCGCGGCGGCGGCCACGACGACCGGCTCTTCCGGCTCAGCGGTGGTGGCCCCCTCCGGAAGTGAGGCAGGACCACCCGAAGACTCAGCGACCGGCGCCCTCTCCACCACGGCCGGAGACTCTGCCACCGCCGGAGACGCCGCCGCTACTGGAGACTCCGGCTCTGTGGACGTCTTCGGCTCAGGAGACACCGCCGCGGGAGTGGTCGTCACAGGAGGAATAGTCGACTGCCTGGTGTCCGCCGCCACCGCCGCGGATGGAGGTGCGGCCGCCGACGCACCCGGCCAGCCGAGTCCGGAGGACTGCCGTGCGGACGCTCCCGTACGGTCCGGCCAGCCCAAGCCCTCTGCTGTCGTCAAGGCTCGTCACCTCTTCCGTTCGCCGCGCCGGCGCCCGCCGCGACGAGAACTCGTCCGTCTCCCCGAAGGTCGCGGAGCCTTGCCGGCGACGACACGGACGACCGTCGCCGGGGGCTCGACTTTACCGTGACCCACCTGAAGGACTTCCGTGTCGCGAACGCCGAATTCACTCAGGATCGCGCTCGCCTGTTCGAGTTCGGCCGCCGCGCGCTCGCCCTTCAGCGCCAGGAGCTCACCGCCCGGCCGCAGCAGGGGGAGCGCCCAGCCCGCCAGCCGCTCCAGCGGCGCGACCGCCCGCGCCGTGACGACGTCGGCGGCGAACTCGCCGGCGACCTCCTCTGCCCGCGCCCGGCGGACCTCCACGTTCGACAGCCCGAGGAGGTCGACGCATTCCTGCAGGAACACGGTCCGGCGGAGGAGCGGCTCGAGGAGTGTCACCGACAGATCCGGGCGCGCGATGGCGAGCACGAGTCCGGGCAACCCGGCGCCCGAGCCGATGTCGATGACGGTCGCATCGGCCGGGATCACCTCCGCCATCACGGCGCAGTTGAGCAGGTGCCGCTCCCACAGGCGATCGACCTCACGCGGGCCGATGAGTCCGCGTTCGACTCCGGGACCGGCGAGGAACTCGGCGTATCTCTCGGCGGAAGGCAGCGCGTCGGCGAAGATCTCGCGGGCGATCGACGGCGCAGGAAGTAGTGGCATGGCTCAGCGGCTCAGAAACGTCGTATGGGTCCCCACAGTTTTGGAATGCTTCCACATCGCATGGCCTCGCGGGAACGCCGACCCGCGCGACCCGGCCCGTCCACCGCGATGGCCGTCGCCCGGGAGGTGCCCGGAGGCCATGGGCCGGTGGCGGAGGAGGACAGGATCCGTGGGTGCCGTGTGCACTGACGCGTGAAACAAGAGGAAATGGCGGGATCGGTGCAGCCGTGACGGCGACTCCCGAAGTGCCGGCAAGAATCCCGCCGGCCGGTCCGGGCATCGGCGACGGTTCCGTGGCGGCGCGGACGGCATTGACGCGCCAGAGGGGCCGTCACCCATCGCCTGGTCGTCGTCGGAGGGGCCGGTCCTTCCTCCATCGGCTCTCCCGCCCCGCAAGGAAAACACGGCCCTGTGCATATCTCGCGTGGACCGGGTACGTCTCCCGCTGGCCGATCCATCCCCGGAAGGAGCCGTCTCAGATGGGCATCGGAACGGGCCTGGCGTTCATCGCGATCGGAGCGATCCTCGCCTTCGCCTTCAATTTCCACGTCAGCGGGATCGACATCCAGATGATCGGATGGATCCTGATGTTCGTCGGCGCCGCGTGGCTGGCCATCACGTTCGCCTACACGCGCCCGCGCCGCCGCCGGCAGGTGGCGCAGATCGTCGAGGACGATCCGCTGTACGTCACCCGGGAGGAGAGCCCCACGGTCATCGTCCAGGAGCCTGCCAACCGCGCGGAGTCGCCGGTCCGCCCCCGCCCCATTTCGGGGAGCCGCCGCGACGTTACGAGGTACGAGCCGGAATAAGCCGACACGACCCGCCGTGGGCTGACCGGCCACACCAGTCAGAACAGACGAAGGCCCCGCCACTCCATCGTGAGTGGCGGGGCCTTCTAGCTGATGCTGATGGGCGCGGCCGGTCGGCTACTCGGCGTAGACGACGACGTACCGGTTGGGCTCCTCGCCCTCCGACTCGCTGCGCAGCCCCATGGCGGCGATCGCGTCGTGGACGACCTTGCGCTCGAACGGCGTCATCGGCGACAGGGCCTTCGGCTCGCCGGTGCGCTTGACCTCTTCCCCGACCTCGGTGCCGAGCTTGGACAGCTCCGACCGACGGCGCTCCCGGAAGCCGCCGACGTCGAGCATGAGCCGGCTGCGCTCCCCGGTCTGGCGGTGCACCGCGAGACGGGTCAGCTCCTGGAGGGCCTCCAGCACCTCGCCCTTACGGCCGACGAGCTCGTCCAGCGTGGCGCCGACGACGGACACCAGCGCCCGCTCGCCTTCGACGTCCATGTCGATGTCGCCGTCGAGGTCGGCGATGTCCAGCAGGCCCTCGATGTAGTCCGCCGCGATCTCGCCTTCCTGCTCGAGCGCCTTGATGTCGACCTTCACGGCCTCCGCGGTCTCCGCGGTCTCGGCTTCGGCTTGGCTCACTCCGGGCTCCTCTTGCGTGCTGCGGCTGGACTGAGAAGTCACGCTATCGCTTCCTCTTGCTCCGCGACTGGCGTGTCGGCTGGTGCCGTACGGCCTTCGGCGTGTCGTCGTCCACCTCGTCCACCGGCGCTTCCGCCTCGGGCTCCTTCTTCTTCGCCTTACCCACGAGGGCGCTGCCCGTCGCGGGCTTCGCGGCACCGTTCCGCACCGCGGTGCGGGTGGTCTTCGTACCGGCCTTCGCCGCGCCGGCCTTGGCGCCGGCGGCCGGCTTGGCTCCCGGCTTGGCGGTGGCGGCGGCGCCGTTGCCCTCTTCGCCGGGCTTCGGCATCGGGTACTTCTTGTAGACGTAGTGGGACTGGGCCAGGGTCCAGGAGTTGGTGGTGACCCAGTAGATCAGCACGCCCAGCGGCAGCGTGAGGCCGAAGAGGCCGAACAGCGGCGAGAGGTACACGAGGTACTTCTGCGACTGCATCATCGGGTTGTCGGCCGTCATGCTCTGCATCGACCGGCCGACGCTCGACTTCATCGTGAAGAACGTCGTCGTGGAGCTGATCACGACGGCGAGACCGGTGACGATCATCGCGCCGACGTGCCCGTCGGAGAAGGCGTCCTTGAACGTCGAGGGGATGTGCGCGCCGAAGATGTGGGCGTGCTGAGCGCTGTAGATCAGCTTGGCCGAGATGCCGTACTTGGACTCGCCCGGCTTCGCCGTGGAGATGGCGCGCAGCACGTTGTACAGCGAGATGAAAATGGGGAACTGCACCAGCAGCGGAAGGCACCCGGACAGCGGGTTGGCGCCCGCCTCCTGGTAGAGCTTCATCATCTCCTGGTTGAGGCGCTGCTTGTCCTTCTTGTACTTCTTGCGCAGCGCCTGCACCTGCGGCTGCAGGTCCTGCATCTTGCGGGACGCGTGGATCTGCTTCACGAACAGCGGGAAGATGATGACCCGCATGAGGACGGTCAGCAGGAAGATCGACAGGCCCCACGCCCATCCGCTGTCCGCCGGGAAGATCAGGCTCAGGCCGGCGTGGATCTGTACGATCACCCACGCGACGGCCTTGAACAGCGGATCGAGGAAGCTGAGACTCACCGGCTGGCTCCTATGTGCTCTCCGAAACAGTGCCGCTCTGACGCGGCGTGAGGTCTTGTGGTGCTCGGTCCTTCTGCGGCGGGACGGGGTCGTATCCGCCGGCGTGGAAGGGGTGGCAGCGGGCGATGCGACGCACCGCGAGCCAGCCACCGCGGAGGGCGCCGTGGGTGCGAAGCGCCTCCAGGGCATAGGCGCTGCAGGTCGGCTGGTAGCGGCAGACCGGGCCGAGGAGCGGACTGATGAACCGACGATAGAAGACGATGGGCACCATCAGGGCCCGGGCCGCGAGCGTCGGCTTGTCCGTCATGTCCGCCTCTTGACCTGTCGCCGCAGGAGCCGGTCGAGTGCCGCGTCGAGATCCGCGGCGAGTTCCTCGTGGCGTGCGGTCGCCGCCTTGGCGTTGGCCCGCACGACAAGCAGGCTACCCGGTGCGAGGCGATGCAGGTGTTCTCGCGCGATATGCCGGAGCCTGCGACGGACCTTGTTCCGTACGACGGCGGCACCGACCTGGCGGCCGACGGTGAAGCCGACCCGGGCGGGTTCGTCGACGTCATCCCGGAACTGCAGGTGAAGAACGAGATTAGGCCGTCCGGCACGATCGCCGCGCCGAACGGCCGAGGTGAACTCTTCTCGCCGCCGCATCCGGTGTCCGGACGGCAGCACAGCCGCCGCTGCTCAGACCGCGACGCTGGCGCGGCCCTTGCGGCGGCGCGACGACAGGATCGCCCGCCCCGCGCGGGTGCGCATACGAAGCCGGAAGCCGTGCTTCTTGTGCCGGCGGCGGTTGTTCGGCTGGTACGTACGCTTGCTCACTCGAGACTCCAGTGGGGTGCTGCGGTCAACGTGCACATGTCGCATCGGGCGCCGTGACCCCGGTGAGGGGAATCGGCGACCTGCGGGCGCGCAGCACCGCCGTCGATGCGACTCGACCGTCGTACGTTACGGTCTGCGCCGCCCTCCGGTCAAACCGAACACACATATCCCCAATAACGCCGGGGCTTGTGCACAAGTTGTGGACAACCCTGTGGATGACGCGTGAGAGAGTGTTCGTCTGACGCTTCGCGGGAGGACAACGCCCACTGCCGGGCGCCGGCCGCTTCGAGGGAGGGAACCAGGATATGGACGGGCTGGATCTTGCGCTCGTGTGGACGAGAGCCCTGGAGGCCCTGCCCACCGATCTGCCCCCACAGCATCGCGCCTGGCTCTCCATGACCCGGCCGCTGGCCCTGGTGGAGGACACGGCGCTGCTCGCGACGCCGAACGAGTTCGCCAAGGAGGTCCTGGAGAACCGCCTGCATCCGTTCATCACGGAGGTGCTGTCGGCGCAGCTCGGCCGGGACATCCGCGTGGTGGTCACGGTGCAGCCGGACCCGGCGCCGTCCGCCGAGCGCCAGGTCCCCGCCGAGCCGGAGACCGATCACGAGCAGCCGGCCCACGGTCCCGGCGGCTACCGCCTCGAGGGCCCGCGGTTCTCCACAGGGCCGCAGCGCGGACCGGCCGGCGACCCCGGGCCCTACGGTGAACCGGGCCCCGCCTCGTACGGCGACCCCGGCGCCACCTCGTACGGCGACTCCGCCCCCGCCTCCTACACCGACGCCGCCTCGTACGGTGACGGGCAGGCCCCCGCCGGCCCGAACACCGGCGGATACGGCGACCCGGGCGGTGCCGGGCCGGGTGCCGGCGGCTACGCGGAGCGGGGAGCCGGCCCGTACGGCGGCGGTGACCAGTACGGCGGCGAGCGGTACGGCTCCGACCGGTACCGCGCGGATCAGCAGTACGGCGGCGGCCCGTACCGCGGCGACGCCTACCGCGACCAGTACGGCCCGCCGGCCGGCCCCGGAGGCCCCGGAGTATCAGGCGGCCACGGAGGGCCCGGGATTCCGGGCGGCCACGGAGGCCCCGGAGGGCAGGGCGGGCCGGGCGGCTCGTATCCACAGGACCCGCAGCGCCGGCCCGACCAGCAGGGCATGCCGAACGTCCCGGGCGGCCGGCGCGATCCCTTCGTGCCGACGCCCGGGGCGGTGCCCGGCGGCGGGTGGCAGTCCCGGCCCTCGTCGGACCCGGCGGAGAAGACGAGCGAGCCGGCGCGGCTGAACCCGAAGTACACCTTCGACACGTTCGTGATCGGCTCGTCCAACCGGTTCGCGCACGCGGCGGCGGTGGCGGTCGCGGAGGCGCCGGCCAAGGCGTACAACCCGCTGTTCATCTACGGCGACTCCGGCCTGGGCAAGACCCACATGCTGCACGCGATCGGCCACTACGCCCAGAGCCTGTTCAACGGGGCCCGGGTGCGGTACGTCAGCTCGGAGGAGTTCACCAACGACTTCATCAACGCGATCCGGGACGGCAAGGCGGACAACTTCCGCCGCCGCTACCGGGACGTCGACATCCTCCTCGTCGATGACATCCAGTTCCTGGAGAACAAGGAGCAGACGCAGGAGGAGTTCTTCCACACCTTCAACACCCTCCACAACGCGAACAAGCAGATCGTGATCTCCAGCGACCGCGCGCCGAAGCAGCTGGTGACGCTGGAGGACCGGCTGCGCAACAGGTTCGAGTGGGGTCTGATCACCGACGTCCAGCCGCCCGAGCTGGAGACGCGGATCGCGATCCTGCGCAAGAAGGCGGTGCAGGAGGGCCTGGTCGCGCCGCCGGAGGTGCTGGAGTACATCGCCTCGAAGATCTCCACGAACATCCGGGAGCTGGAGGGTGCGCTGATCCGCGTGACGGCGTTCGCCAGCCTGAACCGCCAGTCGGTGGACCTGCAGCTCGCCGAGATCGTGTTGAAGGATCTCATCCCCAACGACAGCGGCCCGGAGATCACCGCGGCGACGATCATGGCGCAGACGGCGACGTACTTCGGGATCGACATGGAGCAGCTGTGCGGGCCGTCGCGCTCGCGGGTGCTGGTGACGGCCCGGCAGATCGCGATGTACCTGTGCCGGGAGCTGACGGACCTGTCGCTGCCGAAGATCGGGCAGCAGTTCGGTGGCCGCGACCACACGACGGTCATGCACGCGGAGAAGAAGATCCGCAAGCTGATGGCGGAGAAGCGGCCGATCTACAACCAGGTCACCGAGCTGACGAACCGCATCAAGCAGCAGGCGCGCAACGGCGGTGCGTGAGTTGTCCCCAGCGATCCATGGGCAGTTGGGGGATATGTCCCGGGGATCCACGGCTCTCCGGCCGGGTTGTCCCCAGCCGTCCACAGACGTCCACAGACGATGCACAGCGGTTATCCCGAGATCGTGGATTACACAGGGTGGGGATAAACCTGTGGATGGATCTCGGTGGACAACCCTGTGGAACAGAGGGGAGAAACGGTGGATGACGTGGGGACGACCGGTGGACGAGGTGGGGATGGATTCTCGTCATCCCCAGCCGTCCACTGGATCCACAGGGGTGATGCACACCCCCGGTGGATACGGAAACGCCGCCTGACCTGCGGATACTAGGCTTCTCCACAGTATCCACGGCCCCTATGACGATGACTCTCCTTGTATCTACAAAGAAAGAAAGTCAAAACGTAGAGGGGCATGCGGGCCCACCGGCCCGCCCCGTACGGTTTCTTCAGTTCCACCACACAAGGTGATCAAAACCTCAGGAGACGGTCCAAAGTGAAGTTCCGCATCGAGAGAGACGTTCTCGCCGACGCCGTTGCCTGGACCGCGCGCTCGTTGCCGGTCCGGCCGCCCGTGCCGGTCCTGGCCGGGATGCTCATCGAGGCCGGCGACCAACTGAAACTGTCCTCGTTCGACTACGAGGTCTCGGCCCAGATGACGATGGACATCGACGCCGACGAGCCGGGCACCGCGCTGGTGTCGGGCCGGCTGCTCGCCGAGATCTGCCGCAGCCTGCCCGCCGCCCCCGTCGAGATCACCACCGACGGCGCCAAGGTCACGCTGAAGTGCGGGTCGGCGAAGTTCACACTCCTCACCATGCCTGTGGAGGACTACCCGAGCCTCCCGGACATGCCGCCGGCCGCGGGCACCATCGGCAGCGACGCGTTCGCCGCCGCGGTCTCCCAGGTCGCGATCGCCGCGGGCCGCGACGACACCCTCCCGATGCTCACCGGTGTGCGGGTGGAGATCGAGGGCGAGACCGTCACGCTGGCCTCCACCGACCGCTACCGTCTCGCGGTCCGTACGCTCCGCTGGAAGCCGGAGCGGCCCGACATCTCCGCGGTCGCTCTCGTGCCCGCCAAGACGCTCTCCGACACCGCCAAGTCCCTCACCTCGGGCGCGGAGGTCTCGATCGCCCTGGCGACCGGTGGCACCGGCGAGGGCATGATCGGCTTCGAGGGCGGCGGCCGCCGTACGACGACCCGCCTGCTGGACGCGGAGTTCGTGAAGTACCAGTCGCTGTGGCCGAAGGAGACCTCGGCCGTGGCGGAGATCCAGACGGGGCCGTTCGCCGAGGCCGTGAAGCGCGTGGGCCTGGTCGCGGAGAAGAACACCCCGGTCCGCCTGTCGTTCCGGCAGGACGAGGTCGTCCTGGAGGCGGGCAGCGGCGACGACGCACAGGCTGTGGAAGTTCTCGGCGCGTCACTGGACGGCCAGGACATCGACATCGCGTTCAACCCGAACTTCCTGCTCGACGGGCTCAGCGCGATCGGGTCGGACGTCGCCCGGCTCGCCATGACGACCTCGACGAAGCCCGCGGTCATCACCGGAAAGCCCGCCGACGAGGGCGACCCGGACTACCGGTACCTGATCATGCCCATCCGGCTGTCAAGCTGAATTCGCGGGGTAACTAGGCTCAGACGGACACAGAGCGCCATCTGAGGAGATGTTCATGGAACTCGGGATGATCGGGCTCGGCCGCATGGGCGGCAACATGGCCAAGCGGATCAAGCAGGCCGGGCACACGGTCGTCGGATATGACCGTGACCCGGCGGTCAGCGATGTCGGCTCCCTGGAGGAGCTGGTCCAGCGGCTGAACGCGCCCCGCGCGGTATGGGTCATGGTGCCCGCCGGCGACCCGACCCGGGAGACGATCGACCGGCTGGGGGAGCTCCTCGACGCGGGTGACGTCGTCGTCGACGGCGGCAACTCGCACTACCAGGACGACCAGAAGCACGCCGAGCTGCTGGCCGAGCGCGGCATCGGGTTCGTCGACGCCGGCGTCAGCGGCGGCGTCTGGGGCCTGCAGAACGGCTACGCGCTGATGGTCGGCGGCGGCGACGAGCACGTCAAGCAGCTCATGCCGATCTTCGAGGCGCTCAAGCCGGAGGGCGAGTACGGCTTCGTGCACGCCGGCGCGGTCGGGGCCGGGCACTTCGCCAAGATGGTCCACAACGGCATCGAGTACGGCATGATGCAGGCCTTCGCGGAGGGCTGGGAGCTGCTCGAGGCCAGCGGCGTCGTCAACAACGTCCCGGAGACCTTCCGCAGCTGGCGTGAGGGCACGGTCATCCGGTCCTGGCTGCTCGACCTGGCCGACCGGGCGCTGAAGGAGGACCCGGAGCTGGCCCAGCTGAAGGGTTATGCACAGGACTCCGGCGAGGGCCGGTGGACCGTGCAGGCGGCCGTGGACCTCGCGGTGCCGCTGCCGGTCATCACGGCATCGCTGTTCGCGCGGTTCGCCTCGCGGCAGGACGACTCGCCGGCGATGAAGATGATCGCCGCCCTGCGCAACCAGTTCGGCGGCCACGCGGTGGAGACGCTCAAGGGCGCCGACTCCCCCGGCGCGGACGTCACCCCGCCGCAGTCCTGACCCGCCGCAGTCCTGCCCGCCACGGCTCCGAACCCCTGCGGACCCGGGCACCGGCGCCGGCCCGGATCCGCGTCCCGGCGCGGTCCGGGGCCGGGCGTCCCCGGACTCGGTCATCCACAGGGCTGTGGAAAATCCCGGCCGTTCTGGGGACGACCGAGCCGGGTCCCTGGTAGCGCCGGAGCCCCCCGCCGCGGGACGACCGCGGCGTCTACGGCCGCACCCGCACCCGTGCCCGGGGGGGCCGGTGTGCGGCCGGGCAGCGGGCAGGCGTCCACAGGGCCTACCCTCGTCTGGGTGTACGTCGCCCATCTCGCGCTGCAGGACTTCCGGTCGTACGAGTCCGCGGAGATCGCCCTCGACCCGGGGATCAGCGCCTTCCTCGGCCCGAACGGCCAGGGCAAGACGAACCTCGTCGAGGCCGTCGGGTACGTCGCGCTGCACGGCAGCCATCGGGTGTCCACCGACGCGCCGCTGGTCAGGCACGGCGCGCCGCGGGCGATCGTACGAGCCGGGGTCGTCCGGGACGAGCGCAAGGCGCTGATCGAGCTGGAGATCAACCCGGGCCGCGCCAACCGCGCCCGGCTGAACCGGTCGCCCGTGCCGCGCCCGCGCGAGGTGCTGGGGATGCTGCGGACCGTGCTGTTCGCGCCGGAGGACCTGGTTCTGGTCAAGGGCGACCCCGGGGAGCGCCGGCGGTTCCTCGACGAGCTGCTGACCGTACGCGCGCCGCGGTTCGCGGGGGTGCGCTCGGACTACGACCGTGTCCTCAAGCAGCGCAACGCCCTGTTGAAATCCGCCGCCCAGCACCGGCGGGCGCCCGGCCCGGAGGTGCTGAGCACCCTCGACGTGTGGGACACCCACCTGGCCCGTACGGGCGCGGAGCTCCTCGGCGCCCGGCTGGAGCTGGTCGCCGCGCTCGGCCCGCTGGTGGCCAAGGCGTACGCCGCGCTCGCCCCCGGCCGCGCGGCCGACCTGGAGTACCGCGCGTCCGTTTCCCTCCCCGAGTTGTCCACAGACCGTGCACAGCTGGCCGAGGCCCTGTTGGCGGGCATGGCCGAGGCGCGCAAGAACGAGCTCGAGCGGGGCGTGAGCCTCGTCGGGCCGCACCGCGACGAGCTGTTGCTGAAGCTCGGGGACCTGCCGGCGCGCGGTTACGCCAGCCACGGTGAGTCCTGGTCGTTCGCGCTCGCGCTGCGCCTGGCGTCGTACGAGCTGCTGCGCGCGGACGGCGACGACCCGGTGCTGATCCTGGACGACGTGTTCGCCGAGCTCGACACCGGGCGCCGCAACCGCCTCGCCGAGCTCGTGGCACCGGCCGAGCAGGTGCTGATCACCGCGGCGGTGCCCGAGGACGTACCCGAACAGCTGAGCGGCGCGACGTACGAGGTCGCGTCCGGGGAGGTCACCCGTGTCCGATGACCAGCGGGATCCACAGCCTGTGGAAAAGCCGAAGTCGGGGATCGAGCTGGCGCGGGAGGCCCTCGCGCAGGCGAAGGCCGACGCGAAGGCCCGCGGCGCCCAGCCCGGCAGGACCCGTAAGAAGCGGTCCCCGCGCGGAGGCGGCGACTCGCGGCGCGGCGGCGACCCGACGGCGTTCGGCCCGGCGATCCGCGAGCTCCTCGCCGCCCGCGGCTGGCAGGAGCGCGTCGCGGTCGGCGGCGTGTTCGGGCGCTGGCCGCAGATCGTGGGGCCGGAGCTGGCCGAGCACACCGAGCCGCAGACGTTCGAGGACGGCATCCTGGTCGTGGCCGCGGACTCGAACGCCTGGGCCGCGCAGCTGCGCCTGCTGTCCGGCCCGCTGGTGAAGCGGCTGAACGAAGAGCTCGGGCACGGCACCGTGCAGCGGGTGAAGGTCATCGGCCCGTCCTCGGGGCCGCGCGGCACCGGCCGGCTGCGGGTGACCGGCGGCCGCCGCCGTACCTAGTGAATGTCCACAGGTGTGAAAGCGGGCTTGCGGAATCGGGGGTCGATTCGATTTCGTCGTCTGTAGGCCTCCTGACCCCCCAGGACCCGTAGGGGGACCCCCGGGCGGCTCTGTTCGTCGCTTGTGCGCGCTGAGAACGCGCTACATGGCCCAAGAACAGGTCCCGGGCGGATAGAATGGAGGCCGGATACAGGACACGATCGCCGTTGCGGGCCGCCCGTGGATCGGGCGCCCTGCTTGTGTATACGGGGAGCTGCGCGGCGCGTGTCCTCCGGCAGGAGGATCTCCACTTGGCGTACGACGCTAGCTCGATCACTGTCCTAGAAGGCCTCGAGGCGGTTCGCAAGCGCCCGGGCATGTACATCGGTTCCACCGGAGAGCGCGGTCTCCACCATCTCGTGTACGAGATCGTGGACAACTCCGTGGACGAGGCGTTGGCCGGCTACGCCGACACGATCGACGTGACGCTGATGCCCGACGGCGGTGTCCGCGTCAAGGACAACGGCCGCGGCATCCCCGTCGGCGAGCACCCGGTGGAGAAGCGACCGGCCATCGAGCTGGTCCTCACCACGTTGCACGCGGGCGGCAAGTTCGACAGCAAGTCGTACGCCGTCTCCGGTGGTCTGCACGGTGTCGGCTCGGCCGTGGTGAACGCCCTGTCCACCCGGCTGGAGGCCGAGGTGTGCACCGACGGCCACGTGTGGCGGCAGTCCTACACCTGGCGCGGCCCCGAGGGCCCGCTGCAGCAGGGCGAGCCGACCGACGCGACCGGCACGACGATCACCTTCTGGCCGGACGGGTCGATCTTCGAGACGCTCGAGTGGAACTTCGAGACGCTCAGCCGGCGCATGCAGGAGATGGCGTTCCTCAACCGGGGCCTGTCCATCACCCTGCGCGACGAGCGGCCGGAGCACATCAACGGCGAGCCGCGCGTGGTCACGTACCACTACGAAGGCGGCATCGAGGACTTCGTCCGCTACCTCAACGCGAAGAAGGAGACCGTCCACCAGTCGGTCATCGCGTTCAACGAGGAGACCGACGGCATGTCGGTCGAGGTCGCGATGCAGTGGAGCGGGTCCTACTCCGAGTCCGTGCACACCTTCGCCAACACGATCAACACGGCGGAGGGCGGCACGCACGAGGAGGGCTTCCGCGCCGCGCTGACGACCGTCGTCAACAAGTACGCGCGCGAGCAGAAGCTCCTGCGCGAGGGCAAGGACGACAACCTCGCCGGTGAGGACGTCCGCGAGGGCCTCACCGCGATCATCTCGATCAAGCTGGCCGACCCGCAGTTCGAGGGCCAGACCAAGACCAAGCTCGGCAACACCGAGGCGCGGTCGTTCGTCCAGCGCGCGATGTACGAGAACCTGCGCGACTGGCTGGACCGCAACCCCGGCGAGGCCAAGGAGGTCATCAACAAGGCCACGCAGGCGGCCCGCGCCCGGATCGCGGCCCGGCAGGCGCGTGACCTGACGCGCCGCAAGAGCCTGCTGGAGTCGACCTCCCTGCCCGGCAAGCTGTCGGACTGCCAGTCGACCGACCCGGCCAAGTGCGAGATCTACGTCGTGGAGGGCGACTCGGCGGGCGGCTCGGCCAAGGGCGGCCGCGACGCCATGCACCAGGCGATCCTCCCGATCCGCGGCAAGATCCTCAACGTGGAGAAGGCCCGCATCGACCGGGTCCTGAAGAACAACGAGGTCCAGGCGATGATCACCGCCCTGGGCACCGGCATCCACGACGAGTTCGACATCGAGAAGCTGCGGTATCACAAGATCATCCTGATGGCCGACGCCGACGTCGACGGCCAGCACATCCGCACGCTGCTGCTGACCCTGCTGTTCCGCTTCATGAAGCCGCTGGTCGAGGCCGGCCACGTCTACCTCGCCCAGCCGCCCCTCTACAAGATCAAGTGGGACGCGCGCGGCAACGACTCCGACTACGCCTACTCCGACCGCGAGCGTGACGCGGTCATCGAGGCGGGCATCGCCGCCGGCAAGCGGGACCCCCGCCCGCGCGACGGCGTGCAGCGCTTCAAGGGCCTCGGCGAGATGAACGCCAGCGAGCTGTGGGACACCACCATGGACCCGGCCAACCGCGTCCTGCTCCAGGTCACGCTCGACGACGCCGCCCAGGCCGACGAGCTGTTCACGGTTCTCATGGGCGAGGACGTCGAGGCGCGGCGCTCGTTCATCCAGCGCAACGCCAAGGACGTGCGCTTCCTCGACATCTGACCGGCGCCCCGGCGCCGGGCCGATCCCCGGTGCCGCCCGGCCACTGACTCAACAGCGGAAGAGGTTCTCAGGTGACGGACGTTACCTTGCCGCCGGAAGGCCCGGCCGACCGGATCGAACCGGTCGACATCCAGGTCGAGATGCAGCGCAGCTATCTCGACTACGCGATGTCGGTC
The DNA here is from genome assembly GCF_024055725.1 of Actinoallomurus spadix. GTDB lineage: Bacteria > Actinomycetota > Actinomycetes > Streptosporangiales > Streptosporangiaceae > Actinoallomurus > Actinoallomurus spadix. The sequence goes on from NZ_JAMXMX010000006.1 coordinate 174,485, forward strand.
ATCGTCTCGCGGGCGCTGCCCGAGGTGCGCGACGGCCTCAAGCCCGTGCACCGGCGCGTGCTGTACGCGATGTACGACGGCGGGTACCGGCCCGACCGCGGCTACTTCAAGTGCGCCCGCGTCGTCGGCGACGTCATGGGTAACTACCACCCCCACGGCGACAGCTCGATCTACGACACCGTCGTACGCCTCGCGCAGCCGTGGGCGATGCGCTACCCCCTCGTCGACGGCAACGGCAACTTCGGCTCGCCCGGCAACGACCCGGCCGCGGCCATGCGGTACACCGAGTGCCGGATGGCGCCGCTGGCCATGGAGATGCTGCGGGACATCGAGAAGGAGACCGTCGACTTCTCGCCGAACTACGACGGGCGCTCCCAGGAGCCCGACGTCCTGCCCAGCCGGTTCCCCAACCTGCTGGTCAACGGCTCGGCCGGCATCGCGGTCGGCATGGCGACCAACATCCCGCCGCACAACCTGCGCGAGGTCGCGGCCGGTGTCGAGTGGTACCTCGACAACTTCGACGCGACCGACGACGCCCTCCTCGACGCGCTGATCGAGCGGATCAAGGGCCCGGACTTCCCCACCCACGGCCTCATCGTCGGCCGCCGCGGCATCGAGGACGCCTACCGTACGGGCCGCGGCCTGATCACGATGCGTGCGGTCGTCGAGGTCGAGGAGATCCAGGGCCGTACGTGCCTCGTCGTCACCGAGCTGCCGTACCAGGTCAACCCGGACAACCTCGCGCTGAAGATCGCCGAGCAGGTCAAGGAAGGCAAGATCAGCGGCGTCGCCGACGTGCGGGACGAGACCTCCGGCCGCACCGGCCAGCGGCTCGTCATCGTCCTCAAGCGCGACGCGGTCGCCAAGGTCGTCCTCAACAACCTGTACAAGCACACGCAGCTGCAGGAGACGTTCGGCGCGAACATGCTCGCCCTGGTCGACGGCGTGCCCCGCACGCTCCGCCTCGACCAGTTCGTCCGCTACTGGGTCGACCACCAGATCGACGTCGTCGTCCGCCGCACCCGCTTCCTGCTGCGCAAGGCCGAGGAACGCGCCCACATCCTGCGCGGCCTCCTCAAGGCCCTCGACCGCATCGAAGAGGTCATCGCGCTGATCCGGCGCTCCCCGTCCGCGGCCGAGGCGCAGAACGGCCTGATGCAGCTCCTGGAGATCGACGAGATCCAGGCGCAGGCCATCCTCGACATGCAGCTGCGCAAGCTGGCCGCCCTGGAGCGCCAGCAGATCACCGATGAGTACGACAAGCTCATGGCGGAGATCGCCGACTACAACGACATCCTCGCCTCGCCCGACCGGCAGCGCGAGATCGTCCGCGACGAGCTGCAGGCCATCGTCGACAAGTTCGGCGACGAGCGCCGTACGCAGATCATCCCCTTCGAGGGCGACGTGTCGATGGAAGACCTCATCGCCGAAGATGACATCGTCGTCACCATCACCCGCGGCGGCTACGCCAAGCGCACCAAGACCGACCTCTACCGCGCCCAGAAGCGCGGCGGCAAGGGCGTACGCGGCGCGCAGCTCAAGCAGGACGACATCGTCGACCACTTCTTCGTGACGACGACCCACCACTGGATCCTGTTCTTCACCAACAAGGGCCGCGTCTACCGCGCCAAGGCGTACGAACTGCCCGAGGCCGGCCGGGACGGCCGCGGCCAGCACGTCGCCAACCTGCTCGCCTTCCAGCCCGACGAGCGCATCGCCGAGGTCCTCGACCTGCGCGACTACGACGTCGCTCCGTACCTCGTCCTCGCCACCAAGCAGGGCCGCGTCAAGAAGACCGCCCTGTCGGCGTACGACTCCCCCCGCTCCGCCGGCCTCATCGCCGTCAACCTCGAGGAGGGCGACGAGGTCATCGCCGCCCGCCTGGTCTCCCCCGAGGACGACCTGGTCATGGTCAGCAGCGGCGCCCAGGCCATCCGCTTCCCCGCCCGCGACGACGTCCTGCGCCCCATGGGCCGCGCCACCGCCGGCGTCATCGGCATGCGGTTCGACACCGGCCAGGAAGTCCTCGACATGCACGTCGTCCGCGAAGGCGAAGACGTGCTGGTCGCGACCGAAGGCGGCTACGCCAAGCGCACCCCCGCCGACCAATACCCGATTCACGGTCGTGGGGGAAAGGGCGTACTCACCGCTAAGATCGTGGAGAATCGCGGCAGGCTGGTCGGTGCCCTCATGGTCAGGCCCGAAGATGAGGTGTACGCCATCACTGCCAGCGGTGGCGTAATCCGTACGCGAGCGGCCGAGATCAAGCAGTCTGGCCGCTCCACGATGGGGGTACGCCTAATGAATCTCGCCGATGGGGACAGTGTGGTCGCCATCGCGAGGAACGTTGAGTCCATTGAGGACACCGACGCTGAGCCGGACACAGAGTCCGGGGAGGGGAGCGACGCGTGAGACGCCTCGTGGCGCGTCATGACGTGCGTCGCCTCCCCGGGGAGGTTATATGACGGCCAACGCCGGAAAGGGCGCCGACGGGGACTCCGGGCGTACCACCGGAAAGGGCGGCAAGGGCGGCGCTGGCAAGAGGACCAGCGCCGCGAACAAGCCGCCGACCGACGAGGTGACGGTGAAGAAGACCGACGACAAGGCCAACGCGGCGGAGCCGGATCGGGCGGAGGAAACCGTCATCGACCTGGCGACCAAGAAGGACGGCAGCGAGGACACCGTCCAGGACCTCAAACTGCCGGCCAAGAAACCGGACCCCACCGGGGACGCCGCCGGCAGCAAGGACCGGCTCGTCTCCCGGGGGTCCAAGAGCTCCCTGGACGAGGGATCCGCCACGGAAACGTCGACGACGAGAGAGCCCGGCACCGCCTCGGGTAGGACGACGTCCATGGACATTCCAAAGACCAGTCCAGGCTTCGGCTCCACCGGCTCCACCGGTTCCCCGATCGGGAGCACCGGATCCTCCTCCTACGGATCCGGCACGTCCACCGCCCTCGAGCCCGCCCCGCGCCCCGCGGACTCCACCCCGCCCGGCAAGTCCTCCTCGAAGGCCGCCGGCCGCAAGGCACCCCGCAAGGCCCACCTCCAGGTCGCCCGGTTCGAGCCGTGGTCGGTGATGAAGTTCAGCTTCATCATGTCGCTGGTGTGCTTCCTCGTCCTCTTCGTCGCGGTCACCGTGCTCTACGTGATCCTGTCGGCGCTCGGCGTCTTCGACGCCCTCACCAACACGATCAAGGACCTGCAGGGCAAGACCAGCGGCGGCCTGAACCCCGCCAGCTGGTTCTCCGCCGCCCGCATCCTCGGCTACACCGCGCTGATCGGCACCCTCAACGTCCTCCTCATCACCGCCCTCGCCACCGTCTGGTCGGTCATCTACAACATGGCCGCCGACCTCGTGGGCGGCGTGGAGGTCACGCTGAAGGAGGCCGACCAGTAAGACCGCGGCCTCCCGCACCCGGAGGACGGGATTCGATTTCCTGTTGGGGCCGACGATCGGGTATGTTTCTCGACGTCGCCCCGAATCCTTCGACGCGGGGGTGGCTGCACGGGCCTATAGCTCAGTCGGTTAGAGCGCATCCCTGATAAGGATGAGGCCGGTGGTTCAAGTCCACCTAGGCCCACCCAGGTCAGGCCCCCTTCCGGGGCCTGGAGCGGAGGAGGACAACCCCCTCCTGTGGGAATTCTGTGGGACGATCTTCGGGTCGTCCCACTTTTTTGTGCCGCCGGCGGGCCTGCAGGATCTCCTCCAGGACCGCCACCGGCGAGTGCGGGGACAGCTCGAGGCGAGCGTCGAGCGCCGCCTCCCACTGCTGCGTCAGGGCATCACGCAACTCCTCCCTCATCTCCGGCGTCACGTGCGAGTAGACGCCCCCGATCCCGCCCAGGATGTGCCCCAGCCGCTCGTGGGACAGCACCTCCGGCGTCCGCAGCTGCACCATCAGCGACTTGTGGCTGTGCCGCAGCCCATGCGGCGTCAGGCCCCGCGCGATCGGCGTCCAGGACATCTCCGCGCGCTCCTGCGCCGCCCGGCCACGCACCGGAACGCCCGGCCACGGCTCGGCCTTCAGCGGCACCGGCCGCGCCGCCCCGGCCGAGCGCTTCGGGAACCACCCGTCCGCCGCCGGCCGGAAGATCCACGTCTCGAACCCGGACCGGCGCCAGTGCAGCGCAGGCGCCGCCGTCGGCGCGCTGCGGCCCGCGAAGCCGAGCGCCGCGATTGCCTCCTCGACGCGCGCCCGCGTCGCGTCAGCGACCCGCTCAGGGCGGTTCAGCACGTTCGACACCGTGCCGACCGACACGCCCGCCCGCTCGGCGACGGCACCGATCTTCACCGCGCTGCGCTCCCGGCCGCGGCCCCGGAAGACGTAGGCGCTGCCGTGGCACGCGCACTTGGTCGGCGCCGTCCGCGTGAGGTGCGCCGAGATCAGGTCCGATAGGAACCGCGGCAGGTCCACGTCCCGGTAGGAGTCGTCCTTGGGCGGGCAGGCGACGAACGTGCCGTTGTCCAGCTCGACGAGCTCGGACTCCACGCGGATCGTCGACAGCCGGAAGTACTGGGTCTGCAGGCCGGTGAGCTCCGCCCACCGCAGCCCGGTGTAGTACTTCGTCGTCACCATCACGAACTCGTCGTCGCGGCCCGACAGGATCGCGGCCCGCTCGGCCAGGAGGAGGGCACCGAGCGGGTTCGTGATGACCTTCTCCGCCGTGCGGTGCGCGGACCGGCCGGCCCGGCGGCCGCGGCCGCGGCGCTGGGTGACGGGGTTGTACTCGATGAGGCCCTGCCGGTTGGCCGTGCCGAGGATCCGGTCGACCTGGTGGCCGTCGGCGGCGTCCGCCATGATCGTGTGCAGGAGCGTGCGCCAGGTCCTGATGCTGGACTCCTTGTAGCCGGCCTCGCGTTCTTCCCGTTCCCAGGCGTCGACGTCGCTGGGGAGGATGTCGGCGAGCGCCGACTCGCCGAACGCGGGCAGCAGGTGGGTTTCGATGCGCCGCTGGACGTTCTGCATCGTGGTCGGCGCCAGGTCCTGCGCGGCGTGCCAGTAACCCACCCAGGCGCCGAACGTGAGCCGGCCGCGCGCCGGGTCGTGGTACCGCCCGCCGCGGACCTTCGCCTCTTCGTCGCCGGCGGCCTTCTCCGCCTCGCGCTTCCGCTTGAACCGGACCGCCCGGCCCTGGTCGTCCTTGAGCGTCGGCCACTTCCCGCCGCCGTCGCTGAACCGGGCGAGGTAGTAGGTGTTCGCGCCGCTGCCGCGCTTCTCGGCGTAGCCCATCGGTTAATCCCCCTGGTCTGAATCTGATTCGTCTTCATCGGACCGGCGGGAAGATGTTACGGGGAGCATCTTCAGCATTTCCCAGACGTCTCTCTCTCCCATGCCAATGAGGCTGGCAATCTTTGAGATGTCGGCACCTTGGTCGTGGAGTTGATGGACGAGGAGCAATTGCCGCTCCCAAGCATGGTTGAGTTCGTCTTTCAACTCTTGGATCTGCTCTTCGGAGAAGAGAGTTCCTTGCGTAGGAGACTGCAACGCCTCCGCATTACTGTGAGCTGCAGTGAGACTTCTCGCTAGAACGGTGACCTGCGCCTCTATGGCATTGGCGATGACCCACAGATCATCCTTGGTCAGGAGCCGAAGCGCTTCGGAGCTGACAGGGATGCCCATGTTCAGCTTGGCCAGCCCTAGTTTCACCCCGCCGCCGATCCGCCATAGGCTGACCTCTCCGTCACCGATCTCCGCCACGAGTTCATCGTTGTCGGCCCGGGATGCGGCCGGGCTAGGTGCGGTGAAAGCTACCTGAGAGACCCGAGCATGTGGACTTTCGAGGATGTCGGCTTCCTGCATAGCCGGTCCTGATAGGTCCACGGATGTAGAACGATGTAGCGAGCCTTTTGCCGAAGCGGCAGATTGCAGTGACGCTCGTATGTTCACAGAGGGTCCACGCCAGGCGAAGTCACGAAAACCATCTAGGAGCGGCTCGGCTTCCGCTGGAGATAGGTACTCATTCAGGGCATCCCACGCGTCATCGATTAGTTCGCGCACCTCGTATCCGCTGCCATTGCCAGTCGAGAAACGCTGCAGGGCGTTCACCAGCTCCTCGTAGAGGCCGGCGGCGATGTCCATGGCTTCGTCATCGTCGGCTGCAGCCGCCTTACGCAAGATCGCGGATTGCAGGCTCTTCAGCGCCTCGAGCGGCAGCACCTCCTCCGGGGCATCGCCATCTCGGAGGGCGGAGAGGCTGCCATGCACCCACCCGAGAGCGCGTTCCACGCGGGGCCAGGTGCGGGCCACGTTAACGCGGCTGTGGAGCACGTTCCTGATGGTTGAGTTCGACACCCCGGCCAGGAAAGCAAGGGTGTCTTGCGTCAACCCCAGCTGCTTGTACCGTGCCTCGACTGCTGCGCCGATTGCGACTTTCTCCACGTCAGATCCCCTCATCGGTGCCCAATCCGGCAACACCGTAGCGGGCCCCTAGGCGTCTGACCTTGGGTTACCTCGTGTTGCAGCCTGACGTTACTTGACAGTTCGACCCCGTGCAAGCGCTTCGAGTTAACGGATATGGCAAGTAATGTGACTCAGGTCACAAGGTTCGAAACGTTGTTCGGGTTTGTGCTTGCGGTCTGCGACTGTCAAGATCGAGGGGTTGGGTCCCGCCGGAACCGGGGACCTCAGGAGGTCAGATGACTACCCCCACCCGTCAGCGCAGAAAGATCAACCCCCATGCGCTCCAAGCGCTCCGCGCTCGCGAACGCCTCACCCAAGCCCGACTCGCGGGACTGGCCGGCGTCGACCACACGACCGTCTCCCGCCTCGAGCGGGGGGAGCGCTACACCTTGCCGGTCGAGGTCATCGACCGCTTCGCCGAAGCGCTCAAGGTCCCGGCCACTGCTCTGTACGCGGCGGACTGACATGACAGAGCGAACCGTCAACTCGCTGCGACGCGTGCACCCGCCAGATGAGACTGCCGAGATGCTCAACACGACGGCCAGCTGGCTGAAGGAGATGGCCCGCCGCCGGGAGATCCCGCACACGCTCATCGGTGGCCGGTACGGCTTCACCGACGAGCACATCGCCGAGATCGTCCAGATGTTCGAGCGCCGCCCCGAAGACGCGACGTCTACGGCAGGGCCACGACGCCGCACCACGGTGCCGCCGCAGGCAGTAGCTCCGCATGTCAGCCCGACACAGCTGCGCGCCCGCCGGCCGCCCCGGAAGCGGACGGGGGCGGCATGAAGGCCGACATCTGGGAAGCCGCCATCGGGCGCCTCGCCGACCAGGCCGCCCTTCACCGGGGGGTGGCGCTGTCGGCCGCGACCGCGCACGTCTCTGCCGTCGCCGAGATCGTCCGTGCCCGTGTCCACGAGCGCGGCAGCGGCGATATCGACGCCGAGGTCCGGGCGCACGTGGAAGCTCTGCGCCGCGACCTGAACGCCTGTCTGGACCGGCTCATCGCCTCTCGGCCGGGGAGCTGAAACGTGACGCGTCGGGGTCTGCTGAATCCCGCCGCCGTGGAGTGGGCGCACGCCCAGAAGGTCGGCGACGCGGCAGCGAAGCTCACGCTCATCGTCCTGGCGCGCGAAGTCGATAAGGACTGGACCTGCTACGTCGGTCAAGCGTTCCTCGCCGAGGAGACCGAGCAGAGCCTCTCGTCGGTCGGCCGCGCGCTGAAGCGGTTGCAGACTGGCCGGTTCATCACGCGGACGCCACGCTACGACGAGAACGGGCATCGGACGTCTGACCTGTACAAACTGTGCCCAGCGGAACTACCGGTCAATCTGCCTACTAGTCAGATTGACCAGCAGGCAGATTGCCTACTAGGCGATATGACCGGGCCGTCTGACCAGGGAGAACGGCCTACCGGTCAAATTGCCTACTGGTCAGATTGCGAGAGGACGTCTTCTCCTACGGAGAAGACGAAAGACAACAACAAACACCAGGGGGGTGTGGGGGGAAGCGGCCGCAAACCCAAGGCCGACGACGAACACCCCCGCTTCGCCGAGTGGTACGAGGCGTACCCCGTGCACAAGGCGCGCGGCGCCGCCGTCCGGGCGTTCAACAAGGCCGTACAGAAGGCCGACCCCCGCACGCTCATCGCCGCCGCGCGCCTCTACCGCGACGACCCCCGAGTCCGGCGCGGCTACGGCAAGCACCCGGCGACCTGGCTGAACGCCGAGTGCTGGCTCGACGACCCGACCTCGGAGCCCGGCCTGGCCTCGACCGGCACCGACGGCGTGCCCGGCCACGGCCCCCACGCTGACGTCAACACGATCGACTGGTCGAAAGGATTCGATCTTTGACCCTCTCCGAACAGGGCGAACCGTCGTCCGAGATCTATCAGCAGTGGCTCGCTGAGGACCGCGAGCGGCGGCTGAAGCTCTTCTACGACACGCGGCCCGCCGCGTTCGCCGACAAAGGACGGCTCGATCCCCGCGTCCACGAGTGGCTGGAGGCGTTCATCGTCGGGCGCGCCCGGACACTGCTGCTCGGCGGCCCCACCGGCGTCGGTAAGTCCTGGACCGCGTGGAAGTCGATCGAGACGCTCGTGCACAACGGCTGGCGTGGCGTCTGGTCGCTCGTCACCGGTTACCGGCTGTCCCGGCTGATCGCCCCACCAGTCGACGATGAGGAACTCGACCGGCTCGCCCGCGTCGACCTCCTGGTGATCGACGACCTCGGCTCGGCCCCGGTCACCGACTGGACGGGAAGCCACCTCGGCGGCCTGGTCGATGAACGCTGGAGCCACCGCCGCCCGAGCATCCTGACCACGAACGTTCAGCAGATCGGTGGCCTCGTCGGCCCGCGGGCAGCCTCCCGCCTCGCCGACGGCATGACCGCCGTCGTCCTCGACGGCCCGGACCGCCGGAGGGCCGCCCAGTGACCGCTGATCAGGACTACGAGAGCCTGCCCGGCCTCGCCCCGGCCGATGCCGTGATCGCCGCCGAGCAGGCCGTGCTCGGCGCCGCGATCCAGAGTCGGGCCGCCGCTGAGGCAGCGGTCGACATGCTGGCGCCGGGCGACTTCTGGCGCCCGCACCATCAGACGATCGCCGAGACGATCACCGCGCTCGTCGAGGCCGGCGACCCGGTGAGCCCGGTCAGCGTCCTCGATCACCTGACGACCCGCGGTGTCGCAGGCACCATCGGAGGCGGCGCCACGCTGCTGCAGCTCACCCAGCGCTACAGCAGCAGCGTGAAGTACGACGCGCGCATCGTCGCCGACGACGCGTTCCGGCGGCGCGTCCTGGAGGCGCTCGCGAACGCGCAGCGCCTCGCGAGCGAACCCGGCTTCGATCCCGATCGGCACGTCGACGTCATCCGATCCGCGATCGACCAGGCCACCGCGAAGGTGACCGGCGAGCAGCCGCCCACGATCGGCGAGGTCGTGCTCCGCCGTCTGGAGGATCTGGAGACCGGCCAGCCCACCGTCGACGCCATTCCGCTCCCGTGGGCCGACATGCACCGCCTCCTCGCCGGCCTGCGGCCCGGTCAGCTCGTTGTCATCGGCGCGCGGCCCGGCATCGGCAAGTCCGTCACCGGCCTGGACATCGCCCGCTCCGCGGCCGTGCGGAATGGCATGCCGACGCTGCTGCACTCCCTGGAGATGACCGCGGCCGAGGTCGCCGACCGGCTCATGGCCGCCGAGGCGACCGTCGAACTGGCCCGGCTCCGCGAGGAGAACCTCAAGCCCTCGGACTGGGAGCGCATCGCCCGCGTCCAGGACCGCGTGCAGGCCGCTCCGCTCATCGTCGACGACGACCCGCGCGTCACACTCGCCCGGGTGCGCGCCCGGCTGCGCGGCATGGCCCGCACCGCCCCGGCGAAGCTCGTGATCATCGACTACCTCGGGCTCATGCAGGCGCCGAAGGCCGAGAGCCGGGAGCGCGCGGTCGCCGAGCTGTCCCGCGGCCTGAAGCTGATGGCGATGGAGTTCGGCGTCGCGATCGTCGCGCTGCACCAGCTCAACCGCGAGTCGCTGAAGCGGAACGACAAACGCCCGACCATGGCCGACCTGCGCGACTCCGGCGCCGTGGAGCAGGACGCCGACATCGTCATCCTGCTGCACCGCGAGGACGCCCACGACAAGGAGAGCCCGCGCAGCGGCGAGCTCGACCTGATCGTCGACAAGAACCGGTCCGGCCCGACAGGCCTGGTCTCGGTCGCATTCCAGGGCCACTACGCCCGGACCGGCGATATGGCCGTCGGGCACTGGCCGACCACCCCCACAGACGGCCGCCACCTGCGCGCCGTCGACTAACCGAAGGAGAGACCGCTCATGTCCACCATCGCGCCGGAGCGACAGGCCCGGTGCCGCTACCTCAAGAGCAGCGGCAACCGGTGTGAGAACCCCGTCGCCGACGACGACCCGAACGCCGTCCAGCTCTGCCCCTCGCACGCCCTGCGCGCCGCCCAGCTCCTCGCCGAGCACGGCGCCATCAAGATCCAGTTCCCGAACGCCATCCGGGGGTCAGCGTGACCGGCCCGACCATCATCAACCTCGCCGTGATCGTCGGCATCGTCGCCGTCATCGTGACGGCGATCATCGTGTCCGGCTTCAACCGCCGCGCCGAGCTCCGCGCCCAGGCCGAGCGCCGCCGGGAGACGCCATGACGCCCGGCGACGTCGCGTGGGCGCTCGTCGGCTGGCAGGCCGCGATCTTCTTCCGCCTGATCGCTGACCTGATCATCAACCAGCGCGACCGGCGCAGGGCGCGCCGCCGGCGGGCCGCCGCCGAAGCCCGATGAGCCACAACGAGACGGCCGGGCCCGCTGCAACCGGGCCCGGCCACGTCGGAAGGATCTCATGACCACCACGACCGCGTTCGAGAACTTCGCCCGGACCATCGTCGAGCGGAACGCCGACCACCTGCTCAACGACGGGCCCGACGAGCAGACCGCTCGCGCTGTCCACAACCTGTGGAAGTTCAGCGAGACCACGCCGATCTTGCCCGTCTACGGCGTCGCCGTCGACCTGGCCGGGTTCGGCGAGGCGCCCGCGTACTTCGCCGGCGCGGCCGACGACGGCGAGCTGTACCTGCTGCTGTCCGAGGTCGCCGAGCAGCTCGGCATGCCGCCGTGGAAGGCCTGCGCGTGGGCCCGCCAGCAACACCTGTGGGCCATCGAAGACCAGCGCCGGGAAGACGAAGAGCGCGGTGACGGCCGGCTCGGCTACGACTGCCTGCGCGACCTCGTCAACCTCGGATTCGACTTCATCGCCGACGACCCCGAGGCCAAGCCGGACGCCACCGGACGGCGATGGAGTAGCTACGGGGACTGGCTCATCGCCCAAGGCCGCCTCCCGGCGCTCCTGAGCGTCAGCCCCTGGGGCCGGGAGTTCATCGACAACATCAGCGACCACATGTCCATCGGCATGCGGAAGCTGGCCGGCGACCAGCTCCACGACGTCAAGACCTACGACACCGACGGCAACCCCACCGGCGGCACCGCCGCCACCGACCTGTTCCACACCGACCTGACCGAGGCCGAGGCGCTGCGCAAGGCCCGCCGCGGCCCGGCCGCACCGACCGACCGATGACCCACCGCCGGGGTACCCACGATCCGGGTACCCCGGCGACCAGCAGCGGGGGGAACCGTGACCAAGGACCTGCACGAGCTCGGCGACCAGCTCGACGACGCCATCGCCGAGATCCTCACCCTGTGGCCGCGGCTGGCCGGCGCGCTCGAGCGCGATGCCGGGCTCAGCGAAGGCGAACGCGTCGCCACCTCCACGAACGTTCACACCTTGCCGGTCAACCTCGACGTCATGTCGGCCGTGCGGACGCTCCACGATGAGGCGTGGCTCGCCGTCCACCGCGCCCGCGCGCTCCTCGGCGAGTCCGCCGCGAACAGGCCCATCCCCGACCTCGTCGACTCCCTCGGCGTCCTGTACCGGCGGCTCGTCGGCCGTGGCCTGAACGGCGAAGCCCGCCGCCTCGCCGGGACTGTCTTCCGCTGGCACCGCACCATCCGGGCCGCGCTCGGCCTGTCGCGCCCGCCGCTGCCGGTCCAGGGCGCAAGCGGCGCGGTGCACTGCCCGCTTCACGACGACCCGCTCGTCCAGCTCCGCCAGCGCGGCGACGAGGGCCGCTTCGACGAGACGGCCAACGGCGACCGGGAGGCGATCCGGTGGCAGCACGGTGGCGGCCTCTACTGCCCCAGCCCCGACTGCGACGGCGAGTGGGGCCCGTCTGAGTATCCGTTCCTCGGCCGGCTCGTCGCCGAACAGCGGCGCCGCCTCGCCCGGATCAGCGCATGACGACCATCGACACCGAGGCCGCGGCCCTCATGCTCGGCATTACGCCGAACGCCGTGCGGATCCTCGCGCACCGCCACCCCGACCGGCTGCCGCGCCGCGGCCGCGACGCCCACGGCCGCACGCTGTACGCCGTCGAGGACGTCGAGCGGATCATCGAAGCCCGCCGTACAGCCGAACGAGAGAGGATGAGCGCATGACCGACCTGGTGGAGTTCCTGCGTGCCCGGCTGACCGAAGACGAGCAGACGGCGCTGGCCGTTCCGGTCGGCAGCATCAACCTCCCGCCGGCGCACTGGTCGGCGGGTAGCGGCCCGCTCGGTGAGGGCTGGGTCCTCGGCACGAAGGAAGACATCAACGCGCACAGCGCCGAGGCAGCCGAGCACATCGCCCGCCACGACCCGGCCCGCATCGTCCGCGAGGTCCAGGCCAAACGGCGACTACTCGACCAGCTGTACCCCGAGATCAAGGGCGCCGACGAGGCGATCGAAGGCGAGTGGAACCGCAACCCGTACAACGCCGACGGGCTGCTCGAGCTCCTTGCCCTGCCCTACGCCAACCATCCGCAGTACCGCGAAGAATGGCGGCCCTGACCGTCCAGCTTGATCAGCGCTGGTCACGCGTGGTGAAATGAAGATCCGCACCTGAGAGACGTATGCCCGCTCACGCCTTCAGGTGATTCGCCCGGCACCACGCCCGCAGCTTCGACACGGTGCTGTCGCCCATCGAGATCTGCCGCACCGCCGGAACCTTCGACTTCAGCGCCAGGTCCTGCGCCTTCAACTCCGCGGCCGTCGCCTTCATCGTCGACGCCGATGCTCCGTACCCGCCGGCCGCCTTCTCATGCTTGCCCTTCACGCGCAGCGCCCGGGCCTTCGCCAGCTGCGCGCACGCCGCCCGCGCGCTCGCGTCCACCTGCACGGCCTGGCTCACCGTCGTCTTCGGCGCCGGCTTCGGCGTCGAGGCCGGCGCCGCCTCCGCCCCGAGCCCGGCGCACCCGGCCGTGAGCGTGAGCAGTGCACCGGCAGCGATGACCTTGATCATGTGGTGGTCCTCCGTCGTTGGGATCGGAACCACAGTGGGACGTGCACGCTGGTGCCACGGTTGCCGACGTGGCAGGAGGTGGCCATGGCGAGCGACGGACGCACCGGCCGGCCATGGCGCAGAGCCCGCGCCCAGGTCCTCGCCGCGTCCACGGTGTGCGTGCTGTGCGGGCACGAGGGAGCAGGCGACGTCGATCACGACCCGCCCCTCACCGTCATCAAGGCCCTCGGCCTCGACCCGTGCGACCCGACGCTGCTGCGACCCGCGCATGGCTCACGCAGCCGCTGCCCGGTGTGCGGCCGCTGCTGCAACCAGGTGAAGGGCAACCGAACGACGATGCCGCCACCGCTGAACACCTCCCGGCGATGGTGACTATCAGTGATGCCCAGCTGAGGGGCGATTCGGCACTCCAGCGGCCATCACGGCGTTTCCGCAGGTCAGCGCGTTTTTGATCGAGGGGGTGGACCACCCCGCTCCAGCGGCTCCCTTTTTTTCTCCCCGGCCTAACAAACGCGCAGGTCAGGGGCGTGGTCGGCGGCTTCCTTGATCGTGTACGCAGAGTCATTTTTCGGAGGGTGTCATGGCCGATGAGGACGAGCGCGGACCGCTGGAGGCCACGACCCGCGCGGCCGTGGTCGCCCTCGGCGAGCTCGAGGGCATTCAGCGCCCGCTGGCCGAGCTGGCGTTCGCGCTGGCGCAGCGGATGGACGCCGGAGCGAAGGGCATGGCGGCGTCGGCGATTGCCCGGGAGCTTCGAGAGACCCTTCGAGCGATGACGGAGGCCGCCGATGTCAGCGACGCTGCTGCCGAACTCCTCGCCCAGCTCTCCGCCCCTGTCGTGTCCGCCGCGGTACGGGACGCCGCGACGTCTTGACCGGCCGACGCTGGGCCCGAAGGTCGCCGAGGTCGCCCGGCTGCTTGGGATGCCGCTCATGCCGTGGCAGCAGCACGTCGTCGACGTCGCTCTTGAGGTCGACCCGGACACCGGCCTGTTGGCCTACCGCGAGGTCGACTTGACCGTCCCCCGGCAGTCGGGGAAGACGTCGCTGATCCTCGGCGTGATGGTGCACCGTGCGCTGGGGTTCGGGCAGCGGCAGAAGATCGTTTACACCGCGCAGACCCGCAACGACGCGCGGAAGAAGTGGGAGGACGACCACCTGGCCGTCCTGGACGCCTCGCCGCTGCGGACGATGTACCAGGTCCGCAAGACCAACGGCAACGAAGCCATCAAGTGGTCGAACGGCAGCATGCACGGCATCACGTCCTCGACGGAGAAGGCCGGCCACGGCGCCACGCTTGACCTCGCGGTGCTCGACGAGGCGTTCGCGCACGAAGACGCCCGGCTCGAGCAGGGCCTGTCGCCGACGATGATCACCCGGCCGCAGCCGCAGCTGTGGGTGCCGTCGACGGCGGGCACGAAGCGGTCCGCGTACCTGCGGCAGAAGGTCGACACCGGCCGGGTTCGCGCCGAGCTCGGCCTCACCGAGTCGGTCGCCTACTTCGAGTGGTCGGCGCCGGCCGATGCCGACCCGGCGGATCCGGCGACGTGGCGGAGCTGCATGCCGGCGCTCGGGCACACGATCAACGAGGCGGCGATCCGGGCGGAGTTCGACCGGCTGCCGCTGGCGGAGTTCCGCCGGGCGTACCTGAATCAGTGGCCTGACGACGCGCCGGATGAGTGGCAGGTCATCGGCCGGGACCCGTGGATGGCGCTGGTCGACCCGGACTCCCAGCCGTCCGCGCCGTTGGCGTTCGCCGTCGACATGACCCCGGACCGGTCCTACACCGCGATCGGGGTCGCCGGTCGCCGCGCGGACGGCCTGCTGCATGTGGAGGTCGCCGAGCACAAGCGCGGCGGCGGCTGGGTGGTCGAGCGGGTCAAGGAGATGCGGGACCGGTGGCGGCCGTGCGCGATCGTCGTGGACGGCGCGGGCCCGGCCGGGTCGCTGATCGCCCCGTTGGAGGCCGCGGGCATCGAGGTGATCAAGCCGACGGCCCGCGATGCGATCCAGGCGTGCGGCGCGTTCTACGACGCCGTCATGGACTCCGGCGAGCTGCGGCACCGCGACCAGGCGCCGCTGAATGCCGCGCTGTCGGGGGCGGCGCAGCGTCCGCTCGGGGACGGGTGGGCGTGGAACCGCCGGGGTCTGTCGGTCGACATCTCGCCGCTGGTGGCCGTCACGAACGCCGCGTGGGGCCTGGCGACGCACGCACATCTGAACCGGCCGCGCGACGTGGCCGCGAACATCTGGTGAAGGAGATCCCATGAGGTGGTGGCCGTTCGGGCGCCGTACCGAGCGGCGCACGATCGCGTGGCAAGACGTGTGGGGGTCCGGCGCGGACGCCGAGCACCTGCGCGGCGACTCGATGAACGTGGCGCTGTCGCTGGTGCCGGTCTACGCCGCAACGCGGCTGATCGCCGACAGCGTCGCGTCGCTGCCGCTGGAGACCTACCGGCGCGCCGGCGACACCCGCACGCGGATCACCGACCCGGCGCTCATCGCCGACCCGACGGCGTTCGGAACGACCTTCGACTGGGTGCACCGCGCGGTGACGTCGCTGGCGCTGCGCGGCAACGCCTACGGCCTCGTCACGAGCACCGACCGGTCTGGTACGCCGTCGCGGATCGAATGGCTGCACCCGGACGAGGTAAGCATCGAGCAGGACGACACCGCGTATGCGCCGCGCTGGTACTGGCGTGGCCGGCTGCTGGAGTCCGCGGCGTTCGTCCACATCCCGGGCTTCACGCTGCCGGGGAAGGTGAAGGGCCTGTCACCGATCGCGGCCTATAAGAACGCCGTCGAGATCGGCCTGTACGCCCAGCGGTTCGGCCGGGATTGGTTCGTCAACGGGTCCACGCCGGCGGCCGTGCTGGAGACCACCGAAGAGGTCACCCAGGACCAGGCGAAGGTCATCAAGGACCGGTTCAAGAACGCCGCGAAGGGCCGCGAGCCGGTCGCGCTCGGCCTCGGCGTGACGTACAAGCCGATCAGCGTGCCGGCCGAGGAGTCACAGTTCCTCGCGACGATCCGGGCGACGAAGACCGACATCGCGAACATCTACGGGATCCCGCCGGAGCTGATCGGCGGTGAGACCGGCTCGTCGATGACCTACGCCAACGTCGAGCAGCAGAAGATCATGCTGGTCACCTACGCGCTCCGGTCGTACCTGACGAAGATCGAGACCGCGGTGTCCCGGCTGCTGCCGCGCCCGCAGTACGTGCGGTTCAACGCCGATGCGGTGCTGCGCGCCGACACCAAGACCCGCTACGAGGCGCACCACCTGGCGCTGACCGACGGGTGGAAGTCCAAGGACGAGGTCCGCGCCGAGGAAGACCTGCCGCCGCTGCCGAACGGCGAGGGGACCAAGTACGCGCCGATTCTCCCGACCCAGCCCGCGAGGGTTCCGCCCGCAGGAGGCACGCAGTGAACGACACCGAGCGCCGCTACACGCGCGGCCTGGTCGAGGTGCGCGGCGATGGCCAGCGCAGCATCGGCGGCTACGCGGCCAAGTTCAACAAGCTGTCCCAGAACCTCGGCGGGTTCGTCGAGCGGATCGACCCGGCGTTCTTCAACAAGTCCGCGGCCGACGGCTTCCCCGACGTCATGGCCCGCTACAACCACGACGACAACATGCTGCTGGGCACCACGGCCGGCGACACCCTGCGCCTGCAGGTCGACGGCACCGGCCTGGACTACACCGTCGACCCGCCCTCGCACCGCGCCGATGTGCTCGAGCTCATCGCCCGCGGCGACGTGCGGCAGTCCTCGTTCGCGTTCCGCGCGTTCGAGGAGGACTGGGGATTGACCGAGCAGGGCTTCCCGATGCGCACGCTGCTGTCGGGCCAGCTCGTCGACGTTGCGCCGGTGAATTCCCCGGCCTACCCCGACACCACGACGGGCCTGCGGTCCCTGGCCGTGCGCCTGGACGCCGACCCGGCCGAGGTCGAGCGGGCCGCACGCGAGGGCGAGCTGCGCAAGTTCCTGTCCGGCCCGCCGCCGGTCGTGGTCGACCTCGGCGACGCCAAGCGCAGCGAATCCGCCGACGACAAGACATCCGCCGGAACCGGGCAGGGCGCCACCCACCCGGTCCTGGCGCTGCGGCAGCGGCACGCCGCCCTCATGGAAAAGCGCCGTTCACCGCTGGAGCAGGGCGCCACCCACTCCGCACCGTCCACCACCGATCGAACGGAGTAGGGGCACCATGTCCACCTTCATCCAGCAGCTGCACGAGAAGCGGATGCGCGCCTGGGAGGGCGCCAAGGAGATCCTCGACCGGGCCGCCGCGGAGGGCCGCGACCTGACGGCCGAGGAAGACGCCGCGTACCTGCGCGCGAACGAGGACATCAACAGCCTCGACGAGCGCATCACCACGATGGTCGAGGCGCAGCGCAAGGCCAAGGAGGCCGAGGCGGCCTTCGCCGAACTGATCCGTACCGCGCCGACCGGCCCGGCCGGTGAGGAGCGCGGCAAGGAGCGCGGCGCCGAGCTGCGCGCGTGGCTGAAGGGCGAGACCGGCAAGCGCGCCTTCGACGTGCGCCCGGACGGGCCGGTCGACTACCGGGCCACCATGCAGAAGACCTCGACGCACGGCATCGAGACCGTCCCGACCAGCTTCTACAACCGGCTGATCGAGCACATGATCGAGGTGTCGGGTGTGCTGATGGCCGGCCCGACCGTGCTCACCACGGCGGGCGGTGAGGATCTGCAGATCCCGAAGACCACGGCGCACTCTTCGAGCGCGTCGATCGTAGCGGAGGCCGGGACGCTGTCGCAGAACGAGCCGACGTTCGGGCAGGTCACCCTGAACTCGTACAAGTACGGGTTCCTCATGAAGATCAGCCACGAGCTGATCAACGACACCGCCGTGGACCTGGAGGGCTACCTGTCACGGCAGGCCGGCCGGGCGCTCGGCAACGGGTTCGGCGCGCACCTGGTCACCGGCACCGGAACGAGCCAGCCGAACGGCGTGCTCACCGCGGCGACCTCCGGGAAGACCGGCGCGACCGGTGTCGGTGGCGCCCCGTCCGCCGACGACCTGATCGACCTGTTCTACTCGGTGATCGCCCCGTACCGGAACAGCGCCTCGTGCGGGTGGCTCATGCGGGACGCCACCGTCGCGTCGATCCGGAAGCTGAAGGACTCCAACGGCGTGTATATCTGGCAGCCCGGTCTGCTGGCCGGCGCACCCGACACGATCCTCGGTAAGCCGCTGCACACCGACCCGAACGTGCCTGCGGTCGCCACGTCGGCCAAGTCGGTCCTGTTCGGCGACTTCAGCCAGTACTTCGTCCGCCAGGTCGAGACGCTCCGCTTCGAGCGGTCCGACGACTTCGCCTTCGACTCCGACGTGGTCACCTACCGGGCGATCCTGCGCGGCGACGGCGACCTCGTCGACACCACCGGCGCGATCAAGTACTTCACCGGCGCTGCGTCCTGATGACACTCACCACGGCCGGGGGCGGGCAGCCTGCCCCCGGCTTCGTCACGAAAGGAGACGGAACCGTGCGCGTGAAGATGCGTCACCAGATTTCCGGCACCCGCGACGGCCAGGACTGGCCGGCGCCCGGCGAGGAGATCGACCTGCCCGAGGACGAGGCCGTCTCGGTGCTGAACTCCGGCATGGCCGAGGCGATCGAGGACGCCGACGAGCCGGAGAAGGCCACCGCGCCGAAGCCGACGACCCGGACGAAGAAGTCCTGACGCCATGACCGTCGTCAACGGCTACTGCTCGGTCGTCGACGTGCGTTCCCAGCTCGGGGACACCGGCGACAAGCTCGACGAGGCGCTGATCGAGCGGGCGATCTCGGCGACCTCGAGGGCGGTCGAGCGGCACTGTGGGCGGCGGTTCTGGCAGGACCCGGCCCCGGTGACGCGGTTGTACTCCGCGGACTGCTCCGACCGCCTCGACGTCGACGACATCGCGACGAAGGACGGCGTGCTCGTCGAGGTCGACCGGGGCGGCGCGGGCGACTGGGTCGCGCTCGATGCGGCGGACTACCACCTGGAGCCGCTGAACGCCGACGCGGACGGCGGTGCCTACGCCTGGTGGACCATTGTCGTCGACACCGGGCCGGGCTTCCCGGTCTCCTCCCGGCCGCTGGTGCGCGCCACCGCGCGGTGGGGCTGGTCGCAGATCCCCGACCAGGTCGGCGAGGCGTCGCTGATCAAGTCCGTGTCGCTGTTCCGCCGCAAGGACGCCCCGTTCGGCGTGGCCGGGTTCGGTGACTTCGGTGTCGTCCGACTGAGCCGGTTCGATCCCGACGTGCTCGAGCTGCTGCGCCCGCTGCGGAAGCCGGTGATCGCGTGAGCACGCCGACGCTCGGTGAGCTGCGGGACGGCATCAAGGCCACGCTCGACACGGCGATCCCAGCGCTGACGGGCTACGACACGGTCCCGGACACGGTGAACCTGCCGTGCTACATCGTCATGCCGACCGGCGCGAACTTCCCGCAGACGAACGCGACACCCGATGACGAGTGGACGTTCGACCTGCACGTCCTGGTCTCCCGCGGCGACACCGGGCTCGGCCAGGACCAGCTCGACGAGTTCATCTCCTCGGCCGGCCCGAACAGCATCCGCGAGGCTATCGACCGGTTCCCCGAGCTCGGCCTCGAAGACGGCAACGTGCGGGCCCGCATCGTCTCCATGGCCAACTACGGCGGCCAGTTCGAGGCAGCCGGCGTCGACCACATCGGCGCGACGCTGCGCCTGCTCGTCACGATCGAAGGACCGGGGTGACCGCATGGCAGTCGATCGGAGCCAGCTGCAGGCGCTGATCCGCGACCTGGGCCAGGTGCCCCCGGCGATCCGGAAAGAACTCCGCCCGGTGGTCAAGCAGGCCGCTCAGCCGACCCTGGCGCGGATGAAGTCGAACGCCTCCTGGTCGACGCGGATCCCCGGCGCCATCACGATGCGCGCCGCGAACACGACCATCGGCGTGCGGTTCCGCGTCAACGCCGGCAGAGCCCCGCACGCGCGCCCGTATGAGAACGACGGCAACCAGGGCACCTTTCGCGCGCCGCTGTGGGGCGACCGCGAGCACTGGTACCCGCATCAGGCCCGCCCGTTCTTCTACCGCGCCGTCGAGGCGACCGCCGACCAGGTCCGCGACGCGCTCGGTGACGCCGTCATGGACATCGCCGCACGGCACGGCTTGTGAGAGAGGACAGCATGGCAAACATCCCAACCCAGGTGATCGCCCAGCCAGGCACGGCGATCACCTTCACGGCGGCCGCCGGCGGCGGCGACCACTGCGCGACCGGCAGCGACGTGAAGCTGCTCGTCAAGAACGGGGACGCGTCCTCGCACACGGTCACCCTGGCCACGCCCGGCACGGTCGACGGTGATCTGGCCATCGCGGACCGCGCGGTGACGGTCGCGGCCGGCGCGACGGTGTGCGTGCCGGTCACGGATCGATACAGGGACCCGTCGACGGGCCTGGCGTCGCTCACCTACGACGCGGTGACCGCGGTGACCGTGGCGGTGATCCGCTGATGAACACGGTGAAGATCGTGCACCCGGAGGCGGGCGAGGCGGATGTCCCGGCGTCGGCGGTGCCGCACTGGCGCGCTGCGGGCTGGGTTTCGGCCGACGAGGCGCGAGCCGACCAGGACCAGGCCGAACCGGATCCGGACGACGGCCCACGGAAGAAGGAAGACAAGCCGAGCGGCCGGTCGCGTCGGCGTTCCAACGAGGAGAGTGAGTGATGGCGGCTACCCCGATCACGCGCACCGACCGGTTCTTCGCCAAGAGGCGCAGCCGGATCGTGTTCTGCGCGACCCTGGCGAACAAGAACAGCCCGACCCGCAGCGAGATCAACGCCGGTACCGACCTGACCGGCGAAATCTCGCAGGTCAACGGGTTCAACACCACGTCGAACCTCCTCGACGCCCCGGACTACGGTTCGCCGTTCACCAGCAAGACGCCCGGCGCGATCGAGGCAGCGGACTCGTCCTTTCAGTGCTACCAGGACAAGACGACCCACGACATCCGGGAGCTGCTGCCGCGCGACACAACCGGCTTCGTGATCATCATGTGGGGCGGTGACGTCCCCGGCCAGCTGTGCGACGTCTTCCCGGTCACGGTCAGCTCGACGCCCAAGTCGCTGCCGGACAACGCCGCCGCGGACATCACGATCAACTTCGCGATCACGTCCGAGCCGGCCGAAGACGTGGTGATCCCGGCGTGAGCAACACGAAGAAGGCGGGCCGGCGCGAGCGGCTGCTGGCCCGCAAACGCCCCACGGCCGTCTACCAGCTCGCGGTCGCCGACGACACCGAGGCGAAGGCCGAGCTGGAGGCCGCCAAGGACGCCCTCGAGGTGGCGAAGTTCCGGAAGGACGACAGCGCCGAGCAGGCGGTCGCCGACGCGGAGGAGCGCCTGGCGGCAGCCCGGGAGGCCGTCGAAGCCTGCTACGAGCCGGTGACGCTGGTGGCAATGCCGCCGACGGAGTTCGAGGCGCTCATCGCCGAACATCCGGCTCGCGAGGGCGAGGAGGAGGCGTGGAACTCCGACACCTTCCCCCGCGCGGTGTTCCTGGCCTGCGTGCAGTCCGGCGAGGACGACCCGACGGCCGAGGAGTGGGCCGAACTGGTCGACCGGAGCCTGTCCCAGGGTGAGCGTACGGCCCTGCTGATGGCGGCGCTGACGGTCAACGCCCGCTGGCCCTCAGGGACAGTCCCAAACGACTGAAGGCAGACCCGCAGCTCGAACTCGAGCTGGAGGTCTGCCGCGACTACAAGATCCCCCACAGCGAGTTCCTGCGCTGGGACCAGGAGGACCGCGACAAAGCGATCTGGTCGCATCTACGGGCTCGCCAGACGTGTTCGCAGTGTGGCACCCGCCCTGAGGAGTGGGACCCGGCTCAGGGCGGCGACCGCGCCGCCTACCACCCCGTGGTGAGGGTCTGCCGCGGCTGCCAGGAAGTCGAAGCCCGCATGGCCGCCGTGCCTGAAGAGCAGCGGGTCCGCGGCATGTTCGTCACCTTGATCCGAGAGGAGGACACGCAACATGGCGAATCGCCGTGACCTCACGATCGGTATCGACGGTGACCCGCGCGGCCTCGACCGGGCGTTCGGGGACGCGACGGCCAAGGCCCGCACGTTCGACCGGGAGCTGGAGCGGCTGGAGCGCCAGCAGGCCGCACAGGAGAGGGCTTCCAGCCGGGCGGCCGAGGCGGTGCGCAAGCTCGGCACCGAGGAGGAGAAAGCCGCGCTTCAGGCCCGGAAGATGGGCTCGCAGGTGGAGGCGGCGTCCGACCGTGCCGAGCGTGCGCAGAAGCGCGCGGAGGCTGCCGCGAAGGCGTATGAGCGCGGGCTGATCAGCGAGGCCGCCGCCGCGGCGGCAGCTGCTCGCGCGGCGAAGGCGCTCGAGCAGGCGGAGATCAGGGCGGCGGAGGCTCAGCTGGCCGGGCGGGAGGCCGCCGAACGGATCGCGCGGGCGCACCGAGAGGCCCACAGGGCCGCCCAGGAGCAGGCGGAGCAGGAACGGCAGCTCGCCCGGGATGCGGTGCTGGCGTCGGCGGCTCAGCGGCTCGCGTCACTGAAGGCCGCCGGCGCCGTCAAGGAACACAACGCGGTGATCCAGTCCCTGCGCGGCACCTTCGGCGACGTCGAGAAGATCGGCGGCACGGCGTTCCGCGAGATCGAGCAGGTCACCACCAAGGCGACCTCAGCCGTCGACGACTTCACCAAGAACATCAGCGTCCTCGGAAAGTCCGGGCCAGCAGTCCTCGGGCCGCTGGCCGTGGCGATCCAGCTGCTGCCGACGCTGGCGACCGCGGCCGGCGGCGCCATGGCGCTCGGGCTGGGCGGCGCGCTGTCGCTGATCGCCATCAAGGCCCAGGCCGGGAACGCCGACGTCCGAAACGCCTTCGGCGACACCGCGAACTACATCAACCGGCAGTTCCAGCACATCTCGGCGCCCTTCCACGACGTGCTGCTGCACATGGCGAAGGACGCCGAGACGGCCTTCGATGGCTTGTCGCCCGCGCTGGAAGGCGCGTTCAGCGATATGGCGCCCTCCATCGACGATTTCGCCGCCAAACTCGCCGTTGGGCTGCAGGAACTCGACCCCGCGATCAGCAGTATCGGCCGCGCTTTCTCGCAGACCCTGGACGATCTCGGCCCCGAGATGGGCACGATCCTGCACAACATCAGCGCAGGCGTCGAGTCGATCATGAACGGGGTCGCGGCCAACCCCGGCGCGCTGACCAAGTTCGTCGTGTTCTTCTCCGACCTGGTGCGCTACGCCGGCGCCGCGATCGGATTCATGATCCGCTTCGCCGACGTCTTCAACACCATCTTCAAGATCGCGAACATGTTCGTCTTCGGGCCCCTCGGCATGCTGATCGGCGGCTTCCACGACATCGCGAAGGCCTTCGGCTCCGGCGGCGACGAGGCCACCGACTTCGCCGGCAACGTCCGCACCGCAGGGCAGGCGGCATCCGAGGCCAGAGGCGGAACCTCCGCCCTGGCCAAGGACATGCAGGTCCTCGAGGACCGGACAACGGGCGCAGACGCCAAGGTCAGCGCACTGACCGAACGGTTCCAGAAGCTGCTGGACCCGCAGCTGGCCGTGTTCGAGGACACCGCGAAACTCCGCGACGGCTTCAACGCCCTGGAGAAGGCGCTGAAGAAGTCCCACGGCGCGCTGGACAACCACAACCAGGCCGCCCGCGACGCCAAGGGCGCGCTCGGCGACCAGGTCACATCGCTGAAGGCCTACGCCAACGACCTGCTGTCCTCCGGCGCGAACATCGAGAAGGTCCGCAAGAAGCTGCGGCCGTACATCGAAGACCTCTACAAGTCGGCCGGGGCGAACAAGCAGGCCCGATCCCTCGTCGACGGCTTCGTCAAGGCCCTCGGCCTGGTGCCACCGAAGAAGGGCACGAAGGTCTCGGTGGCCGGGGCGACCAAGGCGAAGAGTGAGCTCCAGGGCATCTCCGACGAGGCGATGAAGACGGAGAAGTACAGCAACCTGAAGTTCGTGCTGCACGCGCTGGACAAGGCCACCGGCGTCGCCCGGAAGGTCGGCGGCGTGCTGAAGTCGTTCGCGCGCAACAACTACCGCGCGGTCTTGACCGCCAAGAGCGCGGTATCGGGGGCCGTCAGCGCGGCGACCGGCGCCTGCCGCACCTTCGCCCGGGGGAACTACCGTGCGCTCTTGACCGCGAAGAATGCGGTCACGTCGGCGTTCAACGCGGTGATGTCGCTGGGGCGGCGCTGGGCGAGCCAGACCTTCAACGCCACGTTCGGCGTGATCAAGAAGCTGTTCAGTGCCGAAGGCGGCTACGTCGGCCCCGAGGCGCTCGGGTACGCCACCGGCGGCCCGGTCCAGCGGTTCCCGACCGGCGGGTCGGTGTCCGGGCCGGGCACGGCCACGAGCGACAGCATCCCGGCGATGCTGAGCAACGGCGAGTTCGTCGTGAACGCCGCACAGACGGCGCGGTTCCTGCCCCTGCTGGAGGCGATAAACAGCGGGTTGGCGCCCGGCCCGTCGACGGCGACGTTCGTCGCATCGGCCCCGGCCTCCTCCGCCGCTCCGCCGGCCACCGCGACGGCGGCCGGCGTGGCCGCCTCGTCGAACCCGCTGGACCTGGGCGGCATCCTGCAGCAGTGGCAGGACGTCGTGAAGCCCGCGACGAAGTCCGACGTCAACAAGGCGATCAAGGACCGCCGCACGCAGGTCGACCAGCTGCGCAACGCCGAGGACGCCCTCGCCCGGGCCCGCAAGCGGCATGACCCGCGCGCCGTCGCGGCCGCCGAGCGGCGCGTCCGCAAGGAGCGCGAGGACCTGGCCGACGCGACGAAGAAGCTGAAGGACGTCGAGGCCCGCTACAACTACGCGAAGATGACGCCGGCGCAGCAGCTCGGCGCGGCGCTCGGGATGAGCATCCGGGACAACGCCGCGTTCCTGAGGAACCTGCAGACGCTGGCCGACCGCGGGTTCGGGCAGCTCGCCCAGCAGCTGCTGGCGATGGGCGGCCCCGAGGCGCAGAAGATCGCCGCGTCCGCGGTGAAGCTGTCGAACTCCAAGCTGTCCGGCCTGCAGAAGCAGGTTGGGCAGGCCCAGCAGCAGCAGGACACCCTCTCGCACCTGAACGACATCCTCAGCGTCCGGTCGGCGATCAAGAACACCAAGGGCGGCATCTCCACCTGGACGGCGCTGCTGAACGCCACCGGGCTGGATCCGGCGTCGCTCGCGGCCGCGGTGAAGCTGATCGCCGGTGACCTCGGCAAGACCGCGAGCGGCAAGGCCCTGCTGGCGGACATGCACGCGCACGGCTACGCGAAGGGCGGCCCGATCGTCGGGCCGGCCGGGATCGACCGTGTCCCGATGTGGGGCACGGCCGGGGAGTACGTCGTCAACGCCAAGCAGACGGCGGCGTACCGGCCCCTGCTCGATGCCATCAACGCCGGAGCGGTCCGGGTCCCTGTCGCCTCGTCCATCCCGGTGCGCGGCGGCGACGGCGCGCGGGCGGGCGCGACCATCCACCAGACGTTCGCCACGCAGGAGATGAACGCCCAGCAGCTCGCCCGCGAAGCGGCCCGCGAGGCCGCCTGGCAGTTGAGGGGGTGACCGGGTGAGCATCCCCGCTGTCGAGCCGCCGATCACCGGCGGCACGACCGGCTACCTGCCGGGCACGGACTTCGGCGGCCTGACCGGCGCCATCGACGACTCGGCCGGCTCCGGCGTCGTCATCCCGCTCGGCCAGGTCGACGACGCCTACGTCCAGTGGCGGATGACCGATCTGACCGGTTGGGACGCGGCCGACCTGGAGGAGAACGCCGAGACCCGGACGGGCGCGGACGGCATGTTTGACGCCCCGAACTACTACGGCGGCCGCACGGTCCAGGTCAAGGGCCTAATCGTCGCGCCGGACGCAGTCACGCTCGAGGCCGCGATGTACCGGCTCGTTCAGGCGGTCCCGCCGCGGCGGCTCGTGACGGTCCGGTTCGATGAGGCGACACCGAAGTACGTGATGGCGCGCCGCTCCGGTCGGCCGATGGTCGGCAAGGTCACCGACCGCACCGCCGAGTTCGACGTGTCGCTGCTCGCGCCGGACCCGCGGAAGTACGCGGTCGATGCGACCTCGGTGACGCTGAGCATCGCGCAGCCCGCGGCCGGGCTTGCACCGCCGTGGACGGCGCCGGTCACGCTTCCGGCGCGTACCGGCGGGTCTGACACGGTGGTGGTCACCAACAGCGGGATCTACGAGACGCAGCCGCTGATCCGCATCGCCGGGCCCGGCCAGGACCTGCAGATCACCAACACCACGACCGGCGCGTTCCTCGCCTACGACGTGCTCCTCGGCGCGACGGACTACCTGCTCGTCGACTGCCACGCCGGCGTCGCGCTGCTGAACGGCACCGCGCCGCGCTCACCGAGTCCGGGCAGCAGCGTCACCGAGCGGTTCGTGATCGTCCCCGGCGACAACCGACTGCAGCTCACCGGCACCGCCACTGACGTCGTCGTCGCGTCCGCCACCGTCCAGTTCAACTCCGCATGGGATTGAGGTACCGATGGCCAACGTCGTAGCGGCCAACCCACCAGCGTGGATGGACGGCATCGCCGTCAACGGCGCGCAGATGCGCGCCGAGGTCCTCGGCGCGATCCTGCCCACCGCCGGGATCGTCCGCGGCCTGAACGCCCAGGCGCTGCCGACACCGGCGATGAAGGTCCGGGTCCCGGCCGGGCTGTGCATGGTTTCCGACGGCCAGAACGGCTACTACCCGGTGCAGCTGGCGACGCAGACCGACCTGGACATCGCCGCGAGTTCCGCAACGCAGGGCCGCTACGACTCGGTGATCGCCGAAGTCGTCGACACCGGCGTCGCCGGGACCGCGCTGTACCGGTTCCGGATCATCACCGGGACCCCGGCGGCGAGCCCGACACCGCCGACCCTGCCGGCGGCGGACCAGCCGACCGCGTTCACGCTGCGGCTGGCGAACGTCTTCGTCCAGGCCAACGCGGAGACGAACGGCTTCGTGCGCGCCCAGGACGTCGCCGTCGTCGCGCCGTCGGCGCTCGTCGTGCCTCGCCCCGTCGAGGTTGCGCAGACGGCCCTCATGGTCAACACCGACTTCAGCACCATCAACAGCTGGGCCGACTTCCCCTCGGGGAAGTGGGCGCCGCTGACGTTCACCGTGCCGCCGTCCGGACAGGTCTACGTCACGCTCAGCGCGAATGTGCAGGGCCACGACGGCACGACCTTCGCGACGGCCTGGTGCTCCTGGCGCGGTACGGGCGGGGGCATCGCCAGCGGGACGGCCAGCAGCCTCACCGACCCGCGGGGCGTCTCCGCCCGCAACGGCTCCCGCACGTACGCCAGCAAGCGCGTGCGGGTGTCCGGGCTGACGCCGGGTGCCAGCGTGACGCTCACCCCGATCTACTTCATCAGCGCGTCGGGCGGTGTTGACGCGAACACGCGGGTGGGCGAGGGCACGCTGATCGTCGAGCCGATCGCATGACCGGGCCCCTGCTCGCCGCCGAGCTGCTGCAGCCGGTCCCGGTCTCCCGACCGGGCCAGTGGCGGTACGCGCTGTACGACCTGCTCACGCGCAGGCAGATCGCCGAGCACATGCCGTTCACGGTCGAGCCCTTCGACCGCTCGCTGACGGAGGCCGGCACCCTGACGGCCAGTCTGCAGACCGGCGATCCCGGCGTGCAGTCCCTGGACCCGTGGGGCCGGGCGGTGCAGCGCCGGACCTCGCTCGTGGTCCTGCGTGACGATGTCGTGGTCGGCGAGTACGTCGTCTGGAATCGCCCCAGCTACAAGGCGTCAGAGAAGAAGATGACGCTGTCGTGCAGCGAGATCCGTTCGGTCCTCGACAAGCATCGGATTTTCCGCCCGACGGACGGCTATGGGTCCCGCAAGACGCTCGAGTTCGTCCAGGCCGACGCGTTCGACGTCTTCCGGGCCCTTCTCGCCGATGCCCAGGCCGCCACCTACCAGGGCTTGCCCGTCGGCGACCTGGCGATCGAGATGGACCCGACGGTCCTGTCCGGCGTGCTCATCGACCGCCGCGACGTGCAGGACCAGGCGACTGCATACCACGGCTACTCAATGGAGTACTACGGGCCGCTCCTCGACGACCTCGCCGACACCGCGGGGTTCGAATGGCGCATCGACACCTTCATCGACTCCGACAACCAGCTGCGGCGCCGTCTCGTCCTGGGCTACCCGCACGTCGGCCGGGGCCCGGATGCCGACAGCCTCACCCTCGAGTACCCCGGCACCATCGCCGACTACCAGGTCGACGACGACGGCGAATCGTCCGCGAACTACGTCGCATCGATCGGCGCGGGCGAGGAAGAAGCCGCCATCTGGGGAGAGGCGTACAACGCTGCGGAGCTCGCGGCCGGCTATCCGCTCCTCGAAACGACGGCCAGCTACAAGGACGACACGAGCCCCGTGATCGCGGCCGGGCACGCCGCCGCCGAGCTGTCGCGCGTCAGCGGTGACGTGCAGCTGTGGAGCCTGGACCTCATCGGGTATCCGGCCGTGGCGCCCGGCGACTACGTGCGGATTCGGATCTGTGATGAGGCGCGCTGGCGCGGCTCGTCCGCGGCCCCGGTGGAGAAGTGGGTGCGGGTCGTCGGCATGAAGATCCAGCCCGCGCCGAAAGAGCGCACGACGTTGACGATCGAGGATCCGCGGGGGACGTCATGACCAGGCAGAACACGCGCCGAGACGAACGGCACGAGCAGAGGTGGAAGGCCGAGATCGAGCGCCGGCTGCAGAAGCTGGAGACGAGCCCGCGCGCCGGGCACACCTCCGTCTCGCACGGCAAGTTCCTGATCCAGGACGGCTCCGGCGGGGCGCATCTCCTCCGCGCCGGGTACCTCGGTGACGACGACGCCGGCGAGGTCCGCGGCATGTCCATGCACCGGCCGTCCGGGGAGTTCGTGTTCTCGACCTGGTCCGGACAGGGCGACGACTCGGGCGGGTTCTGGGGCCTGTACGACAAGGCCACCAACGCGGTCGTCTCCGACGACGTCGTGAGCGGCCAAGGCCTCGCGACGCCGTACATCGGTGCGCCGAACTGGGCGCCGGGCGACCGCAGCAAGTGGCCATCGGTCGACGTGACCGGGACGGCCTACATCACCCAGTGGCGCGGAGCATGGTGGAAACAGCACCCGCGCCTCCACGTCGTCGTCTGGACATGGTCGGACCCAGGGACCAGCGGCGACGTTCAGGTGACCTGCAATGGCGTCTCGGCGACCAAGCCCGTCAGCAGCGGCGACAACGAGATCCAGGACCTCTACCTCACCGTCCCGGGTAATCACCTGACCTGGCAGCAGGTCACGGTCGACCTGCGCCGCACCAGCGGCAGCGGATTCTGCGGCTGCTGGCCCATGGGCGCGTACGGCGTCCAGTCCTGACGACGCACGCAGATCACCCACACCCCAAGGAGGGGCATCCTCGCATGCGGATTTACAACCGCGGATTCCGCGCCGAGAACACCGCTGGTGGCCCGATCCCCGCCGCGCACGTCACCCTCTGGGACGCGCAGACCGGCGGCACGCAGATCACCAGCGGCATCGAGACCCTCGATGGGGCACCGATTCCCGGCGCCGTGCTGATCTGCGACGCATGGGGATACGCCCCGTCGTTCCGCGACACCGAGGACCGGCCCGACATCTGGGCGATCGGCTCGGACACCGGCGTCATCCCCGGCGTCGAACGCGTCCACCTCGAGCCGGACGACACCGACCAGCGTGTGAGCGCCCTGGAGTCAACGGTGAACGGCCCGTCCGGCATCGACTCCCGCCTGTCGGCCATCGAGGCCAGCCGAGGTCAGCCGTCAGGGATCGCCACGCTCGACGACACCGGGAAGGTCGACCCGGCTCAGCTGCCACTCGCCGCCGCGACGTCCGCGCAGGTGAACGTCGCCGACTACGGGGCGGCCGGCAACGGAACCACCGACGACGCCCCGGCGATCCAGGCCGCGCTCGATGCGATCGCCGTGAACACGCCGGGGGCCCGGCTCGTGTTCCCGCCCGGCACGTACCTGGTGAACAGCGAACTGGAGATCAAGTCGAGCATCCACCTCGACCTGAGCAAGGGCGCGACGATCAAGCGCGGGTCGTCGTCGATGCAGTACATCCTGAAGAACTTCAACGCCTCGTACTCGCCGACCCTGTACGGCGGCCGCGGCGGGATCCGGATCACCGGCGGGGTCGTCGACGCTGCCGGTGACGTGCTGACCGGGTCGGTGACGGCGATCATCGTCGCCCACGCGAAGGACGTCCGCATCGAAGGCGTGACCGTGCGGAACGTGAGGGACTGGCACGGCGTCGAGCTGAACTCGAGCCGCGACGGGACCGTGCGCGACTGCATCTTCGAGGGGTTCAACCCGGTCGCGAGCGGGCGCACGATCTCCGAAGCCGTCCAGCTCGACCTCGCGATCGACTCCTCGGCGCTCCCGGGCATCGGGGCCGGCGCCTACGACAAGACCCCGTGCGACAACATCCTCGTCACCGGGTGCACGGCCCGCAGCTACGGGTCGCTCGGGTCGTTCGGCCGGCTCACCGGCTCGCACTCCTACAGCGACAACGTCTTCCACACCAGGATCCGGGTGGTCGACAACTACGCGATCGGGTGCAATGACTACGCCGTCCGCGCCTACAACTGGTGGGACGCCATCGTCGCCGAGAACGAGTTCGTCAACTGCAACGGCGCGTTCATGGCGGACGTGCCGACCACGCCGGTCGCCGCGACCGTCGGCCATGAGGGCTTCGTCTTCTCCAAGAACATCTGCCGAGGCTTGGGCGTGCAGAACGCCGGCGCTGCGGTCCTGGACTACGCCGTCCGCTTCGAGGGAACGGACACGGCCTCGCCGGTGCCGGTCCGCGAGGTGACCGTCAAGGGCAACATCCTCAAGACGGTCGCCAACCCCCAAGGCGCGATCCGGTTCACGAACGTCGGCGACGTCGTCTGCTCGGACAACACCGTCAAGGACGGCACGGGAACGGCGACGCGCGGTATCCACGTGGTCGGCTCGTCGCAGGGCACCTACACCGGCAACAAGATCTCCAGCGTCACCGGCATGGGCATCCAGGTCTACGACGGCGCGAACACCAACAGCGGCTTCTGTACGTTCACCGGCAACACCATCCAGGCCAGTGGCGACGCCGGGCTGCACATCAACTCCACCGCGCCGACCGTAACCGGCAACAACATCAACGGCGTGACCGGCGGTGCCTGCGGCATGGGCATCTGGAACAACGCCTCGAACGCCAGCGTCATCGGCAACAAGGTGGTCAAGGGCACCGGCACCACGACCAGCGGCATCGAGATCCGCAACTCGACGACGCTGATGGCCAACACCGTGCTCGGCGGCTGGACCGCCACCAGCACCGACATCGGCGCATCCGGCCAGAACCTCTACGTCAACGGTGGGTCCGTGTTCCCGACCACCCCCCGCACCTACAACAAGTGCTGAGGGGCGCAACGCCCCGCTCCTTCCCAGCACGTCAGCGCGCTTCCCCTCATCCCGCCTGCCGGCCGAACACACGCACCAGAAGCCTTCTTGACCTGAAGAGATGGGGGTCTGATGGGCGATGAACGGTCCCCGTCCGAACTGGGCCGCCTGGTCGACCGGCACGACGTCGAACTGCGGGAGTTCCGCCGGGACTACATCACCAAGGAGCTCGTGCTCACGATGCTCGGCGGCCTCACGGATCGGGTGCTGCGCCTGGAGCAGGACAAGGCCAGCCGCCGCAACCTCCTGCTCGGCATCGCGGGAACGCTCGTCGGCGTCGCCGCGAGCTCGATCATCACCTGGCTGATCACGAAAGGCGGCGGCCGTTGACCAGGAATGAGGCCCTACGAGGCGGAGCAGCGTTCACCATCCCGGCCGCGCTGGTCATCGGCGCGTCCCTGGGCACCTTGGCGTTGACCGGCATCCATCACGGCGGGTACGGCGGCGAGATCGCGCAGCCTCCCCCAGCCCCAACGGTCACGGTGACGTCGACGCCGGTCGAGAAGGCCCCTGCGCCGTCCTCGCGGCCGTCGCGGACTGCCCGGGCCCGGGAGGTGGTCGAGGCCGCACCCGCGGGGCGGCCGGTGGCGAGCACCGGGCACCGCACGGCGGCCGTCGGCGAGCGCCGCAGCGGCGACAGGTCCAGCCCCTCGAGCAGCGTCCCGCGGCCGGCGCCCGGACCATCGACCAACCCGCCCGCGCAGCAGCCGCCTAGGGGCGGGCTGTCGGCGACGGTGCGGCTTCCGCTCGGCGTGCTGCCGAGCGTCGGAATCACGATCGGAGGATCGAAGTGACCACCCCTGATGACGACCCGCAGTGGTCGGAAGAGGAGATCGACGCGCGCCGTAACGACGCGCCTGCCCAGCAGCCGCCCGTGCTGCCCGGTATCGGGTCCGTCTCCCAGGACCCGGACCTATTCCCCCTCGACGACGAGCGGGAGGGCTGACGGTGGGCACCGCAACCGGCATGATCCGGGTCGGCCGTGGCCTGCTCGGCGTACGGGAACACCCGATGGGCTCCAACCACGCCCCACCGGTCACCGATGAGTACGGCCTCGACGCGGCGTGGTGCGACATGAGCATCACGTATGAGGCCAACCACTCCGACAACCTCGACGCGGTCGGCGGCCGGTTCGCCTACGTGCCCGCGCACGCCCAGTGGTTCCGCTCCCAGGGGCGGTTCCACACCGGCACGAGCGGGATGCAGCCCGGCGACGTCGTCTTCTACAACTGGTCAGGCCGCAAGGGCACGACGGAATGCGACCACGTCGGCCTGTGCGAGCGCGTGCTCGGCGACGGCACGTTCTATGTGCTCGAGGGTAACCACGACGACCAGTTCGAGCGCGTCCACAGGGACGCGACCTACATCTCCGGCTACGGCCGCCCCGCCTACGACAGCACCCCCCAGGAGGACGACGTGCCGACCTACGTCAGCGTCTACAAGACCGACAAGTCCCGCCGCGAGACGATCGACGCGAACGAGTGGCAGACCATCTACTTCGACCACAACGGCTCCGGCGGCGCCGAGCACCACCACGGCGACGGGGACTACCCGAGCATCGCGACCGGCCCGGCCGACTACACCGGCGACGTCACCCTCGTCATCGAGGGCTTGCCGGAGGGCACGCCGGGGCAGGCCCGGCCGCTGTACGTCAACGCCAAGACGAACGCGATCGAGAGCCGCGGGCAGAACATCACCGAGTTCCTCGGCAGCGCCGGGAAGACGTACGTGCGGGTGCCGCTGACCGGCTACGTCGGCGACGGGCAGAAGCTCCGCGTGGAGGTCACGCACTTCGGCGCGGCGGAGGTGAAGCCGACGGTGACCGGCGGCGAGGTGCACCTGCAGGTCTGGGAGCGTAAGTGAGCTGCAGGTTCCTGCGAGTGCTAAGGCCTAAGAGCGGCATCTACGTCGTCAACGAATCCACGCTCGTCACGGACGCGGACGTGCGCGCGTGGACGACGGCGTGCGCGAAGCAGATCCGCGAGCACGTCGCGCCGGCGTATGGCAAGACGCCGGTCCGAGTGCAGTTCCTGTCGAGGACCTCCCACGCCCCACGCGGCGCGTGGGTGCTCGTCGTCCTGGACGACGCCGACCAGGCCGGCGCGCTCGGCTACCACGCCGAGACCGCCGACGGGCGGGTGTACGGCCGGATCTTCGCCCGGCCGTGCCTGCAGTACGGCGTGGCGGTGTCCACGACCGGCAGTCACGAGATCGTCGAGACGTTCTGCGACCCAGACGTCGACCAGTGGCGCGACACCGGCCGCGGGTTCGCCGTGGCGTATGAGGCCGCGGACCCGGTGGAGGGCGACAGCTACTCCATCGACGGCGTGCTCGTGTCCGACTTCGTGCTTCCCGCCTGGTACGGCGGAACGAACGGGGACGGCTCGACCCGGACCCGCTGGTGCACGGAGGCGGGGCCGCTGCAGCCCTTCGAGCTCGCGCCGGGCGGCTACTACGTGCGGCGCCTGCCCGACGGCTCGGAGGAGCAGGTGTTCGGCAAGGCCGCGAACCGCGGCTACATCGCCGCGAAGCGGCACCAGCTGGCGCGCACGCGCCGGAGAGGAATCTGACCATGCCCAGATGGCTCAAGGTCCAGCCGGCCGCGGTCGGCTCGGCCGCCGCCGCTGTGTACGTCGCCGCGTCGATGCTCTACCGCGCGGTCATCGCGCACACCGGCGTGTTCGAGCCCGACGAGCTCGTGGCGGCGATCGCCGCGGTGTATGCGCTGTGGGCCCGGACCGTCGTGACGCCGCTGGCCCGGCCGCGAGACAAGGGCGGTCGGCCGCTCACGCTGCGGGCCACCGCGACGCCGGGAGAGCACTGGCCGCAGCCGGGCCAGATGTAGGCGGCTCGCACCGTCCAGCACGACGGCCCCCGGTTCCTCTTCGGAGGGACCGGGGGCTTTCGTCATGCCCGGATGTCAACTAACGCCGGTCATCTGCCGGTATTGTGCCCACTGCCGCGTGACCACTGCATGCTCCAGCACCCACTCCGTGCTATCGCGCTCGCACTGATCGCGCCAGCGTCGGGCAAGAGCCTCGGAGAAGGCATCGATCCCGGCCGCGTCAGCACGGCTCCAGGACGGAAACTGGTCGATCCACGCCGCCGCGTCGGCCGGACTGTGCCCGGCTTTGAGTAGCCAGGGGATGACGAGACCGACCTCAACCCACGCTGCGCCGCGCGCAACGAAAGCCCAGTCCACAAGATGGACGCGGCCATCTGGCGCAAGAAGAAGATTGTCCGGATTCACGTCTGTGTGAAGTAGCGTGTCGCCTGCCGTCGAGGTCACATCGACGCCGGTCGACTGCCAGCGGCGCTCTACACGGCTCTTCACTATGGGAGGGCAAGGCGTCCGCTGAAGCGACCGAATCGTCTTGGCGAGCGCAGACAGGTCTGGTGAACCTGGCGAGTAATCGGCATGGCGGCCGTCCACATGCTCAAATCCGAGGGCGAGCCACCCTCCAGCCTCCGCACGCCACAGAAGCCGGGGGGCGAACTCGCCGACATACGGGTTGACCGCCGCTTCCCAGCGCAGCGCCCGGACCTCGGCACCGTCCGTGTCCGGCGACGTTTTCCGCGCGGCCTTAACGAACACGCGCCCGTGCGCCGTGTGCAGCGTGGACGCGATGTGCGCGTGATTTCCTCGCGTGGCCGGTTGGATGTCGTGGATCAGACCGGTGCGGTCCTTGATGGCCGCCTGAAGACGTCCAGGCAGCTCGGTCCAGGCGATGCGCATGGGACTCCTAAGCTAGGAGAGCGGCGGCAGGATGGGCGGCGCGCAGCACGGCGGGCAGCAGCTCGTCGCGGTGGACCAGAACTCCGGGTCCACACGGTAGCCCGTGGCGTACAGCGCCGGGAGAGTGTGCTCCAGCGCGTGGCCGGACCGCATCTCGGCGGTCAGGACCGGCCGGTGGTGGATGTACTCGCCCGCGATCTCCCGGCAGAACGGCACGTAGTCCTCGGTGTGCTCGATGAAGGCGTGCCACGCGGGGTCGACCGTGACGTCCGGGACGACGCGGTAGCCCGCGCCGTCCGGCAGCATCATGGCCTCGGACTTGGCCTTGCGGGTGTCGGCGTACGCCTTGAGGAAGACGAGAGCCTGACCGAACATGCGCTCGGCGTAGACCTGCGTCACCTCCATCTTCTTGGCGATGTGCGTGGTGACCTTCTCGAAGACCTCGGGCGAGACGAGTTCGCGCGGGTCCTTCGGGTCGGTCTGGGGCTGATGCAGAGGGTGTTCCGCCGTGATCGTCACGACTCTCCTTCGGGTTGATGCTGCGACTGACGTGAAACCGCTAAGGCCGCCTTTCTCTCGTTGGGTCGCCGGGCGGGATTCCCCGCCCCGCCCGGCGGCGTTGTCCCGGCCCGAACCCGACCGGGACGTCTCCAGGGGGCCACCCGGGGGAGCTGCTGGAGGCCTGCAAGCCTCGGCGCTCGGCCCCGGGGCGGCCCGTGGCCCGTGCGGCCGACACGGGGCCGGCCAGCCGCACGGGGATCTGGCGGACGCGCGGCGGCTGCGAGCTGGGGCGAGATTCCATCTCCGCACCGCGCGCCCACGTCTACGTCGACCCGTCCAGACGGGCCTGCTCCTCGAGCATCGACTTCGCCTCGGCCGGGTGCCGGCGGGCCAGCCGCTCGAGCTCGGCCAGCTCCTGATCGCGCGACATGCGCCCAACCGGGACCCACCCGTCGATGGCCTCCCGGAACTCCCGCAGCTCCTGGTCGTAGCTCACGCTGCCACCGCCAGCTCCACCTCGCGGCAGGCGAACACCAGCCGCTGCGGGTTCGCGTCGAACAGGATCGGCGTGGCGGTATCGAACCGGGCGATGGCCATGTACTCGCGCCGATACCAGCACCACATCACCAGCCACTGCAGGCACAGGCCCTGGAGCTCGGCGAGCTGAGCGGGGCTCGGATCGCCGGGGCAGGCCGGAATGTCGGCTGCCGTGTCGTCGACTGCGGGCCACCGCGGCGCGGGCCGGCGGAGCAGCCAGGCGAGCGCTGCGAGGACTCGCCGGATCACTGCTCGGCCCCGGCTGCTTCGGTCACGCGGAGGACGTTGGTGATGCGGCGGGCCGCCTCGTCGACGTCCTCCGCATCGACCATCGGCTCGTACTCGGGGGGATCGTGGCGGGCCGCACCGGACCAGACCCAGTGCCACCACAGGGCGCCCTGGTGCTCACGGAGGACGATCGGCTGTCGCATCCGCCTGTCGCTGGGGTTGCGGACCTCGACGACGCCGTCCGAGTTGACCGCGACGTTGAATCCTGCGCGGACGAGAAGCGGGGCGAGCTGCAGCGTTAACGCCTTGACCTGGTCGGGAGCGGGTGTCGTGTCGGTGCTGGCCTGCTGTCGATCCATGACGTGTCCGCCGATTCACTCGGAGTCACCTGCAATCGCGGCACCAGCATCGCCTCAGCTCATCAGGCAGGGCGATGACACGACAAGACATCTACCGACATCTGGCTCCCAAGTGCATGCCGCGAGATGTCTACAGATGGCACGCTGTCGGACATGACGAATGAGCGATTGCGCCGAGGGATGCTGCGCGCCGGCTTCGACATCGCCTCTCTCGCCGCCTCGGCGGAGGTCAGCGAGAAGAGCGTCGAACGCTGGATCCGCGGTGACGTCGTCCCCTACCCGCGCACCCGCTACCGCGTCGCGGCGATCCTGCAGGAGGACGAGTCCTACCTCTGGCCGCAGTCCGTCGACCGCGCATCGCTCGCTGGCGCCGAACTGGTAGCGACGTGGCCACGCCGGAGCGACGTCCCCCGACACCTGTGGACCGAGCTTCTACGGCAGGCGGAACGGAACATCGACTACCTCGCGTTCGCCGGTCTCTTCCTGACCGAGGAACACCCCGACTGGATCCCGACGCTCCGGGCCCGGGCGGAGGCCGGTGCACGGGTGCGGTTGCTGATCGGCGACCCGGACGGGCGGCAACTGGCCTACCGGGACACGGAGAAGGAGATCGGCGGAGGAGTCGCCGGCCGCGTCGCCGCGGTGCTCGCCTACTACCGGCCGCTCGCCGGCCTCGCTGAGATCCGGCTCCACGACACCCCGCTGTACAACAGCATCTACCGCTTCGACGACGAGATGCTCGTCAACACCCACGTGTACGGAATCCTCGCCGCCTACACGCCCGTGATGCATGTCCGCCGAGTGGACGGCGCCTACTTCAACACCTATCTGGAGAGCTTCGAACGGGTGTGGGCTTCGGCCCGGCCGCTCGACGGGGAGTCGCAAGTATGAGCCGAACACAGAGGGTCGACCACTGGCAGGACCCGGACGCCCCTGAGCCCACGAGCCGTAAGCCGTCTGCGAGCGTCCTGGTGCGCGACGAGGAGGGCCGAGTGCTGCTGCTCCGCCGCACCGACAACGGGCTGTGGACGATTCCCACAGGCGGCCTGAAGAAGGGCGAGACAATCACGCAGTGCGGGGCCCGTGAATGCCGGGAAGAGACCGGCGTCGAGATCGAGGTCACCGGCCTGGTCGGTGTGTTCACCACCCCGGATCACGTCATTGAGTACCGCAAGGGCGATAAGGTCACCGAGGTCCGGCAGCCGGTGAACATCTGCCTACGTGCCCGGCCGGTCGGCGGCGAGGTCACCACGACGGATGAGGCATCGGACGTCCGGTGGGTCGACCCGGCCGACCTCGCCGGGTACGAGATCCACCCAGCGTTGCGCCGACGCATCGAGCACGGGCTGACCGCGAACGCTCCTCACGTCGACTAACGCATCATGACGATGCCCCGCACGAAGCATCGCGCGGGGCATCTCCGTTGTGCGGCTTACTCGCTGCGGACCAGGCGCAGGTGCCGCTCCGGCATCTCCTCGCGGTCCTGGCGGGCGCTCAGCAATGCGTACTGACGCCTCACCTCGTCCAGGTCCAACCACGCGGCCATCAGCGTCTCAGCAATCGTCTCCTGCGCCTTCAACTGCCGCTGGAGACGGGCGACCGCGAGCTGGTCAGCGGTCTTCACTCCCCGGCGTCCTCACCGCGTCCAACCTTCACCAGCCGCCGCAACTCCGCCGCCAGCGCCTCCGCCTCGTCGAGCGTCAGGTGGCCGCCCCGGTCGGTGTCGTTACGGCCCAGCCAGATGCGCGGCTCACACTCCCGGTAGTGCTGGAGGAGGTACAGCCGCATCTCCTCCGGCTCGCCGTCGAGGTCGAGCGGGTCGGCGGCCGTCAGCGTGACGGACGCGTCCCGCCCGGCGTGGCTGCGGTCCTCCGGGTGATCGTCGTCGCGGTGCTCGGTCACGAGGAGGCACCAGGGCGGGCAGTTCCCGGGCAGCCAGTACGGTCGCCTGGTGGCGCTCACGCTCCCGCCTCCTCGTCGATCAGCCGTGCGGCCTGCTCGTCGTCGAACACCTCGGCCATGACCTTCCGGTACTGCTCCACGTCGGAGTCACGGAGGCTGAACAGCGCGGCCGCGATGTGCGCCGTCTCCTGAGCCTCCGGCCCGTCCTCGCCAAGGTGGGTCAGGGCGTCCCGCCGGTAGTCGTCATAGCGGGCGCTCAGCCTCCTGCCGAGGCGGGCGCACTTCTCCACCTGCGTGCGGTCGATCGCGTTCACGCGCCGTACCTCCCGTAGCCCTCGGCGGGCATCTCGGCGAGCTTGCCGCGCAGGTACTCGACGTGCCAGGCGACGTTCGCGTCGTCGCGGTCCAGGACGCCCCGCAGCATCACCAGGGCCTGCATGACCCGCCGGTCGAGGATCTCCCGGTACACCTCCTCATCGCCCGCCGTGCGCGGGTAGGGGATGTCCAGCGCCTCGCGCACGGCGGCGAGGGCGTCTCGCCAGTCCGGCGTGCCTCCGTCGCGGCGGCCGGCGGGGTATCCGGCCTGGTAGTTGGGACTCTGGGTGGAGTCGGGGGCTTCGCCCGTAGGCTTATCCACAGTCGGACCTCCACTGTCCGATCAGGCCCCGGCCGGTGGTTGCGTCACCGCGTCCGGGGCTGCTTTATGTCCAGGTAAATCCTGGATTTCGTATTACGATACTCCGCCTCATGATCGGTTCGCAAGATCAAAGGTCGAGCTAGATGCCATGATTCGTATTACAGAAGCGTGTAGGAGGGTTCATGGTGGAGAAACCGGTGCGCTCGGTGCGCATCCCGGACGGCCGATGGCAGGCCGTCAAGGACAAGGCCAGACGGGAGAACAAGACGGCCTCCGACGTCGTCAACGAGGCGCTTGAGGAGCACCTGGCCAAGGACGAACGCCGGAAGAAGAAGTAGCCCCCAGACCGTGCGGCCTGGGGGCTACTCGCGGACGCCGGTCTACCGGCCGGCGACCCCGGCAGGTACGCCCCGCTCGGCGAGATCGGCGAGGTACGCCTGTACCTCCCTCGCCCGGTCCGTGCCGATCCGCAGCTGCTTCTTGATCGCGCGAATGCTCGGCACCCTCCCGGCGAGGACCTCCTCGGCGAAGACACCCGCGGCGCGTACCTGGCACTCGTCGGCCTCAGGTACGCGTACCTCGTCGTCAGGTACACGGCCGTCCTCGTCGAGCCAGCGGACGAGGGACTCGGGGGTTCCGGGGAGCAGGTCATCGTCCAGGGGCCAGCCGAGCGCCGGGTGGCTCGGCGGCACCCGGTACAGCGGCGAGGACGCCGGCGCGGCCGGGACGGCCCACGGCGCGGCCGGTGACAGGTCGGCGAGCGCCGCCGCGTGGTACAGCACGCCGAGCTGATCCACCAGCTCCTCCTGCCGGTCCGGATCCGACGCCAGCCCGGCGTACTCCACCGCGGCCGCCATCACGCGGTCCAGACGACGCTCCGCCCAGCCGATGCGCCACGCCCGCTCGCCGCGCGCCCGCAGGACCCGCAGCCGCTTCGCCGCGCGCGCGACACGATGCAGACGCCGGTGCACGTCGACGTCGGCCGCGGTACGGTCGGCCGGCTCCGCCAGGCCGAGCCAGACGAACAGCCGCTCGGGCGTGACCCGCCAGTGGATCGACCGGCCGGTGATCCGCCGCCGCTCCACGGCCATGCTGCGCTCCCACAGCCACGCCGCGACGAGCGGCGCGACGAGGCGGAACAGCACCTCAGCGAACGATCGAGCGTCGAGCGCGGACAGCACCGCCGACAGGCCGGTGAGCGCCCACACGGCCGCCCCGTCGACCCCGGCCGTGTGCGTCGCCGACTCCGCGACGTTCCGGCGGGCCCGCAGCGCGGACGTGAACACCGAGACCTCGATGAACGCGAACAGCAGGGCCCGCAGCAGCCCGGAGAAGTGCAGCGTGACGGAGAAGAACCGCCACATGCCCGTACCGGCCACCGTGGTCGCGATGACGGCCGCGATGACCGTGAGGACG
Organism: Actinoallomurus spadix; assembly: GCF_024055725.1. Classification (GTDB taxonomy): domain Bacteria; phylum Actinomycetota; class Actinomycetes; order Streptosporangiales; family Streptosporangiaceae; genus Actinoallomurus; species Actinoallomurus spadix. The sequence continues at coordinate 215,542 of NZ_JAMXMX010000006.1, forward strand.
TCTTCGGCCCGCCGACCGCGCGTCAGCTTCCGGACGACGGCCAGGACCAGGACCAGAGCGACGGCCGCGGCGGCGAGGGCGTACCGGGGGTGCGCCCCGGCCTGGTGGATGAGCTGCGACGTGCTCACGGGGTCACCTCCCGCGCGGCGGTCAGCGTCTCCTCGGCAGCGATCTCCTCGGCGGCAAGCCGGATTATGCCCGTGCCGAGAGTGTGCAGGTCGGTGGACAGCTCTTCGTTGCGCTCGCCGATCCGGTGACTGAGCCGGTACATCACGGCTCGGATCAGCGTCTGCTCGGTATCGGTGAGCCGGCCGTCGCCGTACCCATAGAGCGTGGCGTCACGGAGAGCGGACAGCGTCCGCTCCGCCCAGGCCGGGCGCTCGGGGTTGCCGCCCGCGGGCGGCGTCATGCTCGTAGGATTCTGCATGGGTCGGACCTCCAGTGTCCGGTCAAGGCCTCGGCCGGCGTCTGCATCGCCGCGTCCGGGGCCGTCTTCTTTCACGGGCTGTGGATCTCCGCTGCGGGCCGGTCAGGGGGCCGGGCGCTGTGGGAAATCCGTGGGATGATCTTGCTCCTGAGGCCGTGTCAGGCCGTGTGATCCCGTGCAATTCCGAGGCTTTTACCTGGTCATATGGCTATATGTCCAGGCTGGGGGATTCACTTGACTTCCCTGATAAGGATGAGGCCGGTGGTTCAAGTCCACCTAGGCCCACGCGAGGCGGGCCATCGCGGTCGGCGCTGAAGCGCCTTCCCCGATGGCCCGCACTGTGTTTTCCGGGGGGACGACCCCCCGAGCCCCCCGATGTGCGGGGCTCCGCCCCCCACGCCCCCCTTGGGCTGGGGTTTCCGGGCCGCTTCCTTCGGACGACTCTCCACAGGCTCTTGCGGTGACCAGCGTTGTCCCCGTTGGAAGTAGATCTCTAGCCTCACGGGTGCGCGCGTGCCCCGAGCGCTGGCCGAAATCCTAGAGTCGGTCCCGTGCCCACTGACTCACCAGACAGCTTCGCCCGCCCCCGCGTCGCCGCCGGAGTCCTGTTCTACGACGAGCAGGACCGCGTCCTCATGGTCGTGCCCTCCTACAAGGACTACCGCGACATCCCCGGCGGCTACCTCGAACACGGCGAGCCCATCACTCCCGCATTCTGACGCGGCGCGAGCCCCGTTCTTCGTCGAATTCCGCTGTATTGGATCAAGGCGGCGATGCAAGCGCCGCCGCAGACCGCCCGCTCCGGCACGCCTTACGGGCGCGCGGCGTGGGCGCCGGTCCCTCCGGCCGTGCCGATCGGGCGGCCAGCCTGACGAAGACCCAACCGCGGACTCTTCCAGCCTCACCAGGCCCGGACCCCTTTCGCGGGACGGGCGCAGGGCCGTCGGCCAACTTCACTCCGTTCGCCCTTCAAGTCGCCTTCAGCGATTGGCAGGCCGCCCCGCTCACCACATCACGGCTTTGGTAGATCATGCCTCCGACGGGGGCGCTCAGGCTCGGGGATGGAGCTGGCCCGCACGCGGGCACGGTGGTCCGTGGTTGGGGTGGAAGCCGGGTCATCCCCTCCGCCGACGCCCCAGGACAAGCCAAGCAGACCAGGCCCCGCCGGGGGTAAGGCAGTATGGCCCGGGTGACCAATGCGATAGGTGAGACGTTGGATGACCTACAGCCGCTGCTGTGGGACCAGCACTGCTGCCTCCCGTTAAGGCCCGACGCCGACGTCGGCCACCTTTTGCGATTCCAGGAGATCGGAGGGAGCTTTGTCTCCGTCAACGTCGGCTACGCACCGAACGACGCCGACTCGACGCTGAGGATCCTCGAATCGTTCCGGCGGCAACTCGCCACGGACCAGCGTTTCCTGCTCGCCGGATCGGCGGCGGATGTGGTCACGGCACAGGCAACCGGCCGGCTTGCCGTCGCATTCGACCTGGAGGACGCTAACCCACTTGACGGCCGACTCGACATGGTCGAGCGCTATCACCGGTTGGGCGTGCGGACGCTGGTCCCCACCTACAACTACCGCAACGCGGCCGGATCAGGATGCATGGACGCAGAGGACGAGGGCCTGACCGCCTACGGACGCGCGATGGTGCGAGAGATGAACCGGGTGGGGATAGTCGCCGACGGCTCGCACTCCAGCATCCGCACCGGGCTTGAGCTGTGCGAGGTTTCCACCGGGCCGGTCATCTACAGCCACACGTGCATGCGGTCGGTGTGGGAACACGAGCGAAACATCACCGACGAACAGGCCAGAGCTTGCGCCGCGACCGGCGGGGTGATCGGCATCTCCGGTGTGGGAGTCTTCCTCGGTCCCAACGACATCAGCCTCGATGCGCTGCTCCGCCACTTGGAATACGCGATCGAACTCGTTGGACCGGACCACGTCGGCATCGGCACTGACTACCCCTTCGACATCGACGATTTCAATCGCGAGCTCACCGAGAACGCGGAGCTGTTTCCCGAGAGCTACACGCGCTGGGGGCCGATTCGTTTCGTCGAGCCCGAGACCCTGTCCCCGCTTGCGGCCGTCCTTGCCGACCGTGGCTATCCCGACGAGGCGATCACCGGCATCCTCGGCGGCAACTTCCTGCGCGTCGCACGTCAGGCGTGGAACCCGGAGGCGCAGAACAGTCCTTCCGCGGGGTGATCAACGATCGCTGATGAAGAACCCGAGCTGACAGCAACGGTGACAGCAACAGGGGCAGACACCGCCGGATGAACGTGGACCCGCGCGGACGGCCCACGTCGGCCGGAGGCTCACCTTGCCGCCGCAGTAGACCAGCGCTCATGGCATCTGCCCCTTCTGTCTGGCGATGACGACGGCAAGGATCCGGTTGAGGGGAAGCAGGCAAGCCGAACAGATCAGGACTCAAGGGGGTGAAGGTCGTTCGTCCGGTGGGGCGCCCTTTATCCCGCCTGGGCCGCTTCCCTGCGGGGTGGGATGACGGCAGAGGGGATGACCCGGCGGGCGGTGCTGTGGCGAGCGCCGCCAGGGCGTGTCCGTTGCGTGCCCATCGGAGCGGGCCTCAGTTGGCGGCCTGGAAGCTAGTGATACTCGTCCGAGACGGCGATCGCGGTCTCAGCCCAAGTCGTGAAGAGTTCGCAAGTAGGCCATGAAGGGCTTGTCTCCTCGCGCCAGGTGAGATGTACGAGTGCCCATTGAGAACGTTCAGGCGGCCAGAACAGAACGTCATTGCAACATTCCCTCCGGGCTACCGCCGCGGTAGACCAGCGCTCGTCGTATCTGTCCCTTATGTCCGGCGATGCCGACGGCAAAGATCGGTGTCTGGGACGGAGATGCGGCTCTCCTGGCCGCGCCGGGCAGAGGCTTCCCCAGGCCTGTGGAAAACTTCCGCCGTGTCATCGCTTAGGTCACCGGGAGGGCCGATGCCACGCGTCATCTCCATCATCACGCGGATGTCGTATCGCTGGCACTGGAGCAGCCTGCAGACGCCGCCGGGGCCTCTCGTGGGTTCTGATGTGTCTGCGCTTCCGTACGGCTGCTTCGCCGTCGTAGTGGCCACCTTGTCGCCGCGGTAGACCGGTGCCTGTCTCATCTGTCCCTTCTGTGCGGCGATGCTGACGGCAAGGACTCGGGCCATCCATCGGTGAGGCACGGTCCTCCCCCGTCGTGCCGGAGCACGCGCGGGGCCGTGCTGCGACGATGGCCGGATGGACGAGGGCTCGGACGCACGTACGCCGATCATTCTGGGTGTGGACGACCTGCGCGAGCTACCGAGGACCACGCGGCTCGCCCGTACCAGCCGTGAGGGTGTCCGGCTCCTCGAGGAGCATCGTGACCATCGCATCGACGAACTCTGGCTCGATCATGACCTGGGCGGTGATGACAGCATCATGCCGGTCGTGGCCGTGCTCGAGGAGGCGGCCTTCGACGGTCGGCCCTTCGACATCGGCATCATCTACGTGCACAGCGCCAATCCCAGTGGCGCGGAGACGGTGGTCCGCGTTCTGCGGCGCTGGGATTACCGAGTCCGTCGGGCACCTGCGTAGGGTTCATCGAACTCGTCGCCGTCCATGGGGTGGTCCTGATAGGTTCTTGGTGAGCACTCAGCCTTTCTGGCCGTTGATTCTTCGGCCGGGAAGGCTTTTTTCATGCCTGCGGCCACCGTGCCCGGGCTCAGATCGTTCGCTCGGCCGTGCGTTGATCGGTGACTCGGTGGCACGGCCTCACCACATCATCAGGAGGTTCCTTTGGATCTCGTGTGCCGTGCCGGAGAGGATGCGCCGATCTCCCGCGTCGGTGACGCGGCGGCCGCGGGTACGTGGCGGCTCGGTGATCTGACGGTCAACCGCATCGGGCTCGGCGCGATGCGCCTCACGGGCGACGCGGCGTTCGGCCTCGGCGGGCCGAGCGACCGTGGACGTGCGATCCGGGTGCTGCGGCGCGCCGTCGAGCTGGGGGTGAATCACATCGACACGGCCGCGTTCTACTTCTCGTCGCTGCGGTCGGCGAACGAGCTGATCAACACGGCGCTCCGCCCGTACCCGGACGATCTGATCATCGCCACCAAGGTCTGGCCGGGCCGGGACTCCTCCGGCGAGTGGTGGTGGGCCACCCCGGCGCAGTTGCGCGGTCAGGTCGAGGAGAATCTGCGGCAGCTCGGCCGTGACCATCTCGACCTGGTGAACCTGCGTCTCCCGCGGCGGCGGGTCGACTCGGTCGGCGAGCACTTCGAGGTGCTGGCCGGCCTCCGGGACGCCGGCCTCATCCGGCATCTGGGGATCTCCAACGCCACCGCCGGACACCTCGCCGAAGCCCGGTCCATCGCGCCCGTCGTCTGCGTGCAGAACGCGTACGGGATCGGCGCACCGGCCGAGGCTCACGCTCTCTTGCGCGTCTGCGGGGAGCAGGGAGTGGCGTTCGTGCCGTTCTTCAGCATCGCCGGTGAGGGGCGTGAGGTCGATGCCGCTGCGGCCGAGGACGACGTGCGGGTCCGTGCCGTCGCACGCGCTCACGGCGCGACGGCCGCTCAGGTCCGACTGGCCTGGGCGTTGCATCAGGGGCCGCACGTGCTGGTGATTCCAGGGACCGGCGACCCGGATCATCTCATCGAGAATGTCGCCGCCGGATCGCTGCGGCTCACCGATGAAGAGTTGGTACGTCTCTCGGCGCCCGTGCCGGAAGACGAATAGGGGGCTTCTGCAGCGGCCTGGGAACCACGTTCGAGTAACGTCTTCATTTTCTTTCACGTTGTTCACCGCCGTACCAAGAACTCGGTAAGGCGATGCGCGTGAAACGCGGGATGAACCTAAATGCGGACCACGCTTCGGCGACCGCCTCTCGTACGGGAGAGGCGGTCGCCGAAGATCACGGGTTCGGTGTTACGGTCACCATCGGTACCAGCGACGACGCGGGCCGCCGGCGGTCGCCGAGCCACGGAACACGAAGCCCAGGAGCCACAGGACCAGGACGGCGAGCGCGATCCACCAGAGAACGTGTACGGCGAAGCCGGCGCCGCCGAGGATAAGCGCGAGGATGAGGACCGCGAGCAAGATACCCATTTTCTTCTCCTTCCGGGGATGGCGACTTCTTCATCACCGATAGGAAAGCGGTTAAACATCCACGATGACGGCCCACGTGACGAGAGGTTCATTCTTCACGAATTGTGGATAGGTGAACTCGGCGCGTGAACACCGTCCGTACGATCCTGCCTCAGAAGGAGAAGCCGCCGGGCCGTCCGTTGCGGTCGGCGATGAGCCCGGCCAGTGTCGCGATGGCGATCTCCGCCGGTGTACGCGAGCCGATGTTCAGGCCGATCGGCCGATGCACCCGGGCGATCTCCTCGGGCGGCACCCCCAGCTCCGTCAGGAGCCGTACATGCGGGGCCGGATGGCGTGGGTTGCCCAGTACGCCGATCCACCGGACGGGCCGCGTCAGCAGGTCGCGCAGCACGACGCCGAGGTCGGAGCGGTGGTGGTCGGTGACGACGACGTCCGCCGTACCGTCCAGATCGGACGGCGGGACGGTCAGCACCGGGGCGGAGCCGTGGGACACGGTCGCCGCGCGCTCGGGATCCGGCTCCAGCAGCAGACAGCGGTACCCGACCTCCGCGCCGAACCGCAGGAGGAAGCCGGCCACCGGAGAGTCGAACACGGCGATGAGCGTGCGGTCACCCACGTCGCCGGGCGACCTGCCGTGCGCGATGTCGCATGCCGGGTCGTGCTCGTGTCCGTCGGCCATGCCGCCAGTCTCCCACGCGGCCGGCGAGTTGACCTGAAGCAAGCTTGAGGTTGCAGGGTGGGGCACCGTACACGAGCGAGCGAGGAGGCACCGTGCACGCCATCCGGCAGTACGAGTTCGGTCCACCGGAGACCCTGCGGCATGAGGAGGTGCCGGATCCGCGACCCGGCGCGGGACAGGTGGGCATCGCCGTACGGGCGTGCGGGGTTCACCTGGTCGACACGATGTTGCGCAGGGGCGCGTACGAGGGGCCGTTCCCGCCCCCGGAGCTGCCGATGACGCCGGGTCGCGAGGTGGCCGGGGTGGTCGACGAGCTCGGGGACGGAGTCGAGGAGTCGTGGCTGGGCAAGCGGGTGGTGGTACATCTCGGCATGGCCAGTGGCGGCTACGCCGAACGCGCCGTCGCCCACGTGACGGACCTGCACGCGCTCCCCGATGACCTGGGCTACGACGCCGCCGTGGCGATGGTCGGAACCGGCCGCATGACCATGGGCATCCTCGACGTCGCGCAGCCGACGGCCGGTGACGTGGTGCTCGTGACCGCGGCCGCGGGCGGGATCGGCACGCTGCTCGTCCAGGCGGCCCGGAACCTCGGCGCCACGGTCGTCGGGCTCGCCGGCGGCGCAGCCAAGGCCGCACGCGTACGCCAGGCCGGGGCCGAGATCGCGGTCGACTACACCGCAGCCGACTGGACCGACCGGGTACGGGACGCGCTGGGCGGCCGGGGGGTCACCCTCGCGCTGGACGGGGTCGGCGGCCAGGCCGGGCGATCCGCCTTCGAACTGCTCGCCCCCGGAGGCCGGCTGGTCGTCTTCGGCTGGTCCGGCGGGGAACCGGTCCAGTTCACGGCGGCGGATCTCCTCGGGCGCAGCCTGTCGGCCTCCGTCGCCCTCGGGCCGGGGATCCTTCGCCGCCCGGGCGGTCTGCGCGGCCTCCAGGAGAGGGCGCTCGCCGAGGCAGCGGCGGGCCGCCTGGTACCGGCCGTGCAGACCTTCGCGCTGAAGGACGCGGCGGCGGCGCATGCCGCGTTGGAGACACGCGCCACCGTCGGGAAGGTCGTCCTGGTGCCGTGACGTCCTCAGGCGGGGAGGGTCAGCACTTCCTGAGCACTGCGGCGATCGCCTTCTTCTCGGCGGAGTCCACGGACAGGCCCCAGACGTACTTGACCCTGACGTAGGCGCGAATGTAGGTGCAGCGGAACGCGTGACGGGGCGGCAGCCAGCGCGCGGGGTCCTTGCCGCCCTTCTGCTGATTGACCGGATCGTCGGCGGTCCACAGCTCCGGATGCTTCAGGTCGTTCGCGAACGCGCGGCGCTTGGCGGTGCTCCAGGACCGGGCGCCGGAACGCCAGGCCTCCGCCAGCGCCACGAGGTGCTCGATGTCGACCTTGTGGGGGTTCGTTAGGTACTTCCCGTCGTACGGGCTGTACCAGCGGCCTTTGGTCGGGTAGCAGTCGGAGCCGACGCGGACCTTCGCGCCATCGCGCTTCAGCACGACCTCGCGGGTGTTGCAGCCGTGGCCCTGGTCGATCCACTGCGGGAACTTCGCGCGGCTGTAGCCGGAGAGGGTGCCCTCGCGGCGTACCTTCAGCCGGGCCAGTTCCTTCTTGGCCGTCGCCGTGCTCGGCGGCGGCGGTGGGGCGGCGGAGGCGGGGGTCGCGAGAACGACGGTGAGGAGGGGGAGGGCGGGCAGGAGGGCGGTGACGGCGATCGCGCGTCTCACGGGCAATCTCCTCTCGGGGGGCTTCCCATGCGCGAGAGTCGCGCCCCCGAGCCACAGCGGAGCGATCACAGAGTGAACCGAACATGGCGTTATGTCAGGGAAGTGGTAACACGACCTGCTTACGAATGTTTGCGGCCTTTGTCACCGCGTCGACTTCCCAGCGCGGACCCGCATGACGTGATCGGGTTTCGGTGCCGACCGAGACTTGTCCACAGGGGATGTGGATAAATGGATGCGCGGCGCTGGGCCATGTCGCGTCGCGAAGCGCCGGAGCCGGCCGGTTATCCACAGGAAGTGGAGGACCTCGGCGGGCAGGAGGCCGATCCGGTCGTCGCCGAGCCGGAGACCGTGCGCGAAACCAGGCCGGGGCCGTACGGTCGCCGCTGAATGCGCACGTCAGCGCGGACCCCCACCCGATCCGAACACGAGACCGCGACGGGCCCGCCGGGACCGGCACGGCGCGTCATGCCGCCAGGCGCCGGCCTCCACCGCGACGCCGTCCCGGTACTCGGTGTCCACATGATGTCCACCGGATCGTCCGGTACGGCCCCCCACACCCGTACGAGGGCCCGCGCCGGCCGGGATACCCGGCCCACGTCGAACCCGCCGGACCGCGTTCACCGGGTATATGGCGATCCTGAGGTGAATGACCGCCTCGACGCTGAAGAACCACGGAATCCAGATGATCCGCGACCCGCAGGGGGAAGCGGCACGGGTGTACCTGGGTGCTTGCTAGGCTGCGGTAACGCAGTGCTAGTCGAGGTTTGAAGGGGTTCCCATCGTGAAGAAGCTCATCGTTCTCGCGCTGGTCGCCCTCGGTGGTTTCGCGGTTTGGCGCCGGCTTCAGCAGGACCGGGCCGAGCTGGACCTGTGGACCGAGGCGACGTCGTCCGACAGCTGAGAGATGCTTTGACCGTGCCGGCGAGGGCAGACGGGGGGTGGGCGTGGACGACGAGGCTCGGATCACGCTCGCCTGTCTCGACCTCGCCGGTACGACCGTCGCAGACGACGGGATAGGCGAGCGCGCCTTCACCGAGGCCCTGGTCACCCAGGGCATCGTCTCCGGCACCGATACCTACCGCCGGGCCATGGCCCGGGTGCACGCCGGCCGAGGCCGGTCCAAACTCGACATCTTCCGCGACGTCTTCGCCGACGAGGACCGAGCCCAGGCCGCCAACCATGCGTTCGAGCAGGCGTACGACTCCATCATCGACCGTGTCGGCCTCTCCCCGATCCCCGGAGCCGAGGCCGCGATCGACGCCCTCGCCGCCGCGGGCGTCCGCATCTGCCTGATGACCGGCTTCAGCAGCCGGACCCTCGGGCACATCATCGACACCCTCGGCTGGTGGAAACGCGCCGACCTGCTCCTGTGCCCCGCCGACGCGGGCGGTCGCGGCCGCCCGTACCCCGACATGATCCTCACGGCGGGGCTCCACGTACAGGTCGACGACGTCCGCCACATCGCCGTGTGCGGCGACACCGAGAGCGACATGCGCAGTGGCCGCCGCTCGGGCGCCTCCATCGTCGCGGGCACCCTTACCGGCGCCCACGACCGCACCCGCCTGGAGGCCGCCGGCGCCACCCACATCCTCAGCAGCGTCACCGAACTCCCCTCGCTCATCGCGGACGCCGGACGGCCGGCCGCCACGCCGCATGCCGATCAAGTGGCACCATGATGAGCGGACGACCCCCGTCCCCCGGTAGGCTGTAGGGCGATCTCCAGGGGCCATAGCTCAGTTGGCAGAGCGCCTGCTTTGCAAGCAGGAAGTCCGGGGTTCGAATCCCCGTGGCTCCACCAGCCAAAACGCCCCCGTCCCGATCAAGGGACGGGGGCGTTCGTGCCATTAGCGGGCCATTAGACCGCCGAGGCCCTGGTGCCGGGCGCGGCATCGCCGCCCTGCCGGGTGGCCTTGATCCGAGCGTCCAAGGCACCCGATCTTGCGGTCAGCGTCGTGCGTCGGCCTGGTGGGCGATCTGGAGGAGGTTGCCGCAGGTGTCGTCGAGTACGGCCGTGGTCACCGGGCCCATGTCGACGGGCTCCTGGGTGAAGCGCACGCCGAGGCCACGCAGCCGCTCGTACTCGGCCCCGACGTCGTCGACGGCGAATGAGGTGTACGGGATGCCGTCGGCGACCAGCGCCTCCTTGAAGGGCTTCGCCGCCGGGTGGCCGTCGGGTTCGAGGACGAGCTCGGTGCCGTCAGGGTCTTGGGGGGATACCACGGTGAGCCAACGATGCTCGCCCAACGGGATGTCGTTCTTCTTCACGAAGCCCAGCACTTCGGTGTAGAAGCGCAGCGCCTTTTCCTGGTCGTCGACGAGCACGCTCGCCAGGTTGATCCTCATGTCGGTGCCCTTCCCGTCGTCGGTAGCGGTGTGGCCGTCAGGGTCACTCGGCGTCTTTCTCGGGGTTCCTGAGCCACCGTTCGATGATCGGTTCGAGCGGGGCGGTGTTGATGTAGTGGAACTTGTACCGGCCCTCGCGCCTGGTCTCGACCAGGCCGGCGGCCTCGAGAACGTCGAGGTGCTGCGAGATCGCCTGCCGCGAAGAGCCGAGATGATGCTTGGTCGTCAGGCGGGAACAGATCTCGAAGAGCGTCTGGCCGTTCCGATCGGTCAGCTCGTCGAGGATGATGCGCCGCGTGGGGTCGGCCAAAGCCTTGAAGACGTCTCCCACGCGGAGAACGTTATGCAAGCCGATGCTTGCCTGTCAATGATCCCAGGAGGGTCGGCGCCAGGAGTCCTTCCGCCGGCCGTCCCTGGCCATCCGCGGTCATTCGGCGGAGGTAAAGGTGCCGACTTCCGCCACGCGGCTTCGTCGGCTCCTTCTGGAACAGGCCCCTGACAATTGAGCCCTGCAATGGCGCTGAAATGCCCCGTAACGTCGACATAACGGGTCTTGCGTGGGGAATCTCGCCAGCTTACGCTCTGGCCTGCACAGGCCGTTGTCCCGCCTCAGGGGAGGAGGCGGTCCGCCGGATCGCGGGGGCCTTGTTTCGGTTGTCGGGCGGAAGAACCGCACAGGGGGTCCACTCCCGCCTGCGTGTTCGTACACCGAAGCGTCGGTGGCCCGTGCTTCGGTTCGGTATCGCCAAGGGGAAAAGGACGCCACTGTTCATGAATTCTATTTCAGCGCGCCGTGCCATGGGAATCGTCGTCGTCCTGAGTGCCGGCCTGGCACTGTCGGCCTGCAACTCCGACAAGGGCGACGACAAGAAACCGCAGTCCGCACCGCAGACCTCCAAGGCCGCGGCGCCCGCGCCATCGAGCGACCGCCTGGATCTCACGCTCGCCGGAACGGTGAACGACCACGTCACCCGCTACAACAACGCTCCCAAGTGCACGTGGGACTGGAACGACCTGAACAACAAGTGGGTCTACAACGTCTCCTTCCCCATCACCATCAAGGGGCAGGAGGGGACGTTCGGCGTGCTCATCAACGACACCGAGCTCCAGGGCGGTAACTTTGAGGTCGCCAAGGAGAACGTCTCCGTCGACGGCCCCGCCTCCAGCAAGCTGCACTGGGGCGGAGCCTTCGGGAGCACCGGGTCGAGTGGTACGGTCACGATCAATCCTGATCACTCCGGCACCATCGACGGAGCGATCAAGGCCCGCAGCGGGCCGAACCTCAAGGGCGACGGCACGCTCCTCCAGGTCAAGGGCTCGTGGAGTTGTGCGCAGTTCCACGACACCTACGGCCACCCGCCCCTCACCGCACCGCCGAGCCCGACCGCCACGCCCTCGTCCTGAACGCACCCCGTCATGCTCCCCGCCGTCCAGCGCAGTACGGCGGGAGGCGCTCGATGGGACTCCGTCATTGATGACCGTGTGTTCCACGGAATCCGTCGGTGTCCTCGGTGATGTCACGACGATCCGGCGGGTTCCGCGGCCGTCTTCTCCGGTCGGCGTACGGTGGCGTCCGGCCTGGTCGGTCCGGCGGGGACCAGCAGGAAGATCCTCGGGCTGAGGCGTTCCATGTCGCCGCCTCGTGCGCAGATGAGGCCGGCCGCGAAGTCGACGAGCTGTCTCGCCTCGTCCTCCGCCACCTCCGTCAGGTCCATCGCCACCAGAACGCCTTGGCGGAAGTAGTGCCCCACCTGGCGGACGTCGTCGTAGCCACGGGCACGCACTGTCTCGACCATCACCACCCCGGGCTTCCGTAGCCGACACGAACATCAAGGTTCCCGGGCGTGCGCGCGCGGTCGTGGCGACAGATGAGCCACTTCCGGCGCTCGGGCGCGGGGGTGCCGGGAAATGTCGGCGGGGTCGGTCATGCTCTCTCGCGGGTTCCCCGAGAAGAGAGGCTTCCCCATGTCGATCCCTGTCGCCGGTGGGCGCGAAGGCGCGCGTACGGGACGGTCCGTGGACTCATCGAGCCCGTGTTGGGACGGGTCGCCGGTCGCCGACCGGCCATGCCGGGCGCGGGGCGAAGGGCGCCGGTGATGACGGACTGGGAGCGGCGGAGCGTGGTGCGGGTGGTCCCGCCGCTCCGGCCGCGGAAACTCGCGAAGGTCCCCTTCGTGGAGCTCGCGGAGGGGCGGCTGCAGGGCGTGGTGTCCAGCGGGTCGGACATCGCCCGGGTCTATGTCTCCTCCATCGCCGCGGGCACCCACACGTACAGCTGCGGGACGAACAACAACCGGCCCTGCGGCGGGCTGAGCGGGGCTCCGTGCAAGCATCTGCAGGCGCTCGTCACCGAGGCGGTGCTGCAGTACGGCCTGGACCGCGTCGCCCGCTACCTGCGGGTGGACGTCGGTGAGGGCGAGGACCTGCTCAGCCGCCTGGACGGTGCGCCGGAGCGCGCGCCGGCGGCCGGGGTCTTCAGCCGGTTCCTCCGTCACCTGGCCTATCTGGAGCTTCCGGACACGACGGAGCCGATCGCCGAGTTGCAGTGGTTCCCGGCCACGAGGGCGGTGCGCTGATGCTCGGAGTGCAGCTCGCGGCGCTGCTCGACGGCGAGGTGCCGGGCGTGGCGGAGGCCCTCGACCTGGTCGACGGGTTCGACGACGCTCTGGTGCACGGCCTGGCCAGGCTGGACGAGGAGCAGGCGGGACGGCTCGCGGCCCTGGCGGGGGCGCTGCGCGACACGCCGCTCGGCCCCGCAGTCGGCGAGGCGGTGGAAAAGATCACGGCGGGCTCGATCGGGGAGCAGGAGCTGGCGGCGCTCGCCGGCGCCCGTACGACACTGCTCGGCGCGGTGCACGACGCGCGGCTCGCACGATTCGACGCGGCGCTCGGCCGGGCGAGGGACACGTGGGAGGAGCCGCCGGCGTCCCCGCCGGTCGAAGGACCGCTCGGCGCGGGCCGGTCCTGGTTGCAGGAGCTGGCCATCACCGGGTGGCGGGGCGTCGACCACGACCTCGTCTCCGCCGCCGACCAGGCCGTCTCGGCGCTGCTGGACGAGCCGGCCCTGCGGGGGCCCGCGGTGCTGCTCGACGGGCTGGCCGCGGAGCTGCGGGCCTCGTGCCCGGTGGCGACGATGGACCGGGTGCCCGCCCGGCGCTGGGCCGACCTGTGGGCGCGGGCGCTGCTGCTCCTCCAGCCGGGGACGAGCGGGACACGGCCCGCCGGTGCCGTGTCCGGACGGCTGCTCCCCCTCGGCGTGGACGTCCACGAGCACGGTACGGCGGTGCAGATCCAGGTGCACGGAGTGCTCGAACCCACCGACGGCTCGCCCACCCGTCTCGTACGGGCGAGCGTGGCGGCGGCGAAGGTCGACACGATCGTCGGGCCGGCGGTGTGGCGGCTGCTGGACGGGCATCCGGTGCTGCTCAAGGCGCTGGCCGAGCACCGGAGCGTGGACCTGGCGGAAGTGCCGGTCACGGCGGGCGGCGACCTGATCTGGCAGGACGACCGGGCGACCCCGGGGGAGCCGGCGGACCCGTTCGCGACGGCCCGGCTCCGGCTCTCCGACGCGCTCGCCCCGGCGGTCCCTCCCCTGGAGCGCCATCCCGTGCGCATCGCCGAACCCGTCCTGGTGGAGGGGTACACGATCGACGGCGACGCCCTGACCCTCGACGGGCACACTCTCGCGGTCGACCTGGAGCGGCTGCCCGGCTGCGGGCCGCTGACGCCGGAGTTGGTGGCGGCGTCGTCGACCTGCGTGGGACTGGTGCGGTGGGAGGCCGGCCGGTGGACGCTGCAGCCGCTCGCCGTCCAGGCGACCGTCAAGCGCAAGACCGTGGAGGCGCACGGCGGGGACTGGGCGCTCGGCCCGACGGACCCCAAGGTCGCCAAGGCGGAGGCCAAGGCCGGTGACGCCGTGGCCGTACTCCGCGAGCGCGCGGGAAGGCTGTTGCGGCGATGAGCGATCCCACGGCGGAGGAGAACCGGCGGCAGGTGCTCTACTGGCGGCTGCTGGCGCGGATGTTCGACCACGACGAGCAGCCGGCCCTCGAGTCGGCGAGCGTGGCGATCGTCGAGGACCTCGGGCTGCCGCCCGCGCTGCTCGATCCGTCGGTGTCGGTGGACAACCTCGTCCAGCGCTTCCCCGATCTGCGGGCGGAGCTCGACGGGTTGCTCGCCCCCGGCGACGACGACCAGCGGGTACGCCGCGCCGCGCTCGTCTCGAAGCTGCTGCTCAACGTGCTGTCGACCGGGTCCGGCAGCGTGACCGCGACACGGCTCGCCGACTGGCAGCGGGACGCCGGGTGGCTGAAGAAGGCGCTCGGCGAGGAGGGCGCGTGCGAGCTGGCCGGGGTGCTGTCGCGGCTCGAAGGCGACCTCGTGAGCCGAATGCGGCTGCGTGAGGTGCTGGCCGATCCGGCGCTCGCGCGGCAGCTCACGCCGAGCATGTCGCTGATCGAGCAGCTCCTGCGCGACAAGGCGAACCTGTCGGGCGTCGCGCTGGCGAACGCCAAGGCGCTGATCCGCCGTTTCGTCGACGAGGTCGCCCAGGTGCTGCGTACCCAGGTCCAGCAGACCAGCGCCGGGACGATCGACCGGTCGGTGCCGCCGAAGCGCGTGTTCCGCAACCTCGACCTCGACCGGACGATCTGGAAGAACCTCACCAACTGGGACCCGGAGGAAGAACGGCTGTACGTCGACCGGCTGTTCTACCGGCAGACCGCCAAGCGGACGACGCCGGCGCGCCTGATCGTGGTGGTCGACCAGTCCGGGTCGATGGTCGACTCGATGGTGAACTGCACGATCCTCGCGTCGATCTTCGCGGGCCTGCCGAAGGTCGACGTCCACCTCATCGCGTACGACACGCGGGCGCTGGACCTGACGCCCTGGGTGCACGACCCGTTCGAAACGCTGCTGCGGACGCAGCTCGGTGGCGGCAACGACGGGCCGGTCGCGATGGCGATGGCCCGCCCGAAGATCACCGATCCCCGCAACACGGTGATGGTGTGGATCTCCGACTTCTACGAGTTCGACCGGTCACAGCCGTTGTTCGACGGCATTCAGGCCGTGCACCGGTCGGGGGTGAAGTTCATCCCGGTCGGCTCGGTGAACAGCTCCGGCACCCAGAGCGTGAACCCCTGGTTCCGCCAGCGCTTCAAGGATCTCGGCACGCCCGTGATCTCAGGCCACATCCGCAAGCTCGTCTTCGAGCTGAAGAACTTCCTGGACTAAGGAGACAACGATGACCGACGAGATGCTGCGCGCCCCGGCCGAGGTCAAGTACGCCGAGGAGCTGGACTGGCTGGAGTCGATCGACGACGGGCCCAAGCCGTTCTCCTGGCGGCTCAGCCCGCGGATGGTCCGGCTGTTCATCCTGGGTTCGGAGCGGGCCGACGGGCTGGACCGGGAGATCCCGCAGAAGTGGTTCGGTGACCGGAGCTTCGTCGAGCGGAGCATCGTGACGCTCGCCTCCGACCGCGGCCTGCTGCTGATCGGCGATCCCGGCACCGGCAAGAGCTGGCTCGCCGAGCTGCTGTCCGCGGCGATCTGCCGTAACTCGACGCTGGTCGTGCAGGGGACGGCGGGCACCACCGAGGACCACATCAAGTACTCCTGGAACGTCTCGATGGTGATCGCCAAGGGGCAGTCCCGTGAGTCGATGATCCCCTCGCCGATCATGACGGCGATGGAGCAGGGGATGATCGGGCGGTTCGAGGAGCTGACCCGGTCGACCAGCGACGTGCAGGACGCCCTGATCTCGATCCTGTCGGAGAAGTACGTCTCCATCCCCGAGCTCGACGACGACAACATCGTCTTCGCCAAGCCCGGCTTCTCGATCATCGCCACCGCCAACAGCCGCGACCGGGGCGTCAACGACCTGTCGTCCGCTCTCAAGCGGCGGTTCAACTTCGTCCGCATCCCGGTGGTGACGAACAAGCGCAGCGAGGCGGAGATCGTACGCTTCCGCACGGCGGAGCTGATGCGCCGGCACCGGATCGAACTGGAGGTGCCGCCCACGCTGCTGGACATCCTGCTGCAGAGCTTCGCCGACCTGCGCGCGGCCGCGGCCTCGGCCACCAGCGACGACGAGAAGCTGGAGTCGGCGCTGTCCACGGCGGAGCAGATCGGCGTGCTGGAGGACGCCATCCTGCACAGCCAGTTCTTCGGCGACCGTACGCTCCGGGCGGAGACGCTCGCCGGTTCGCTGGTGGGCTCGCTCGCCCGCCGCAGTCCGGAGGACCTGGCGATCCTCAACAAGTTCTGGCACGGCGTGATCGAGCCGCGCAGCAGGGAGGACGACGGCGCGCCGTGGCAGGCGTTCCTGGAGGGCGGCCGCCAGGCGCTGGGCACCCTCTCATGACCGAGATCGAGGACACGCTGCCGGGGCCGTTCGGGGCGCTGCGCTCGCAGCTGCTGGACGCGGCTGCGGCGTTCGCCGGGGAGGGCACCGGTGGCGCGGATCCGGTGCCCGGCATCCTGGCCGGCCTGGTCGAGGACGTCGACCGGGCGCTGCGAGAGGAGCTGGAGATCTTCCCGGTCTGCCATCACTCGCCCGCGTCGGCGCTGGCCATGGCGCGGCGGCTGCGCGAGAAGCGGCCCGCCGTCATCTACCTTGAACTCTGCGAGGACCTGCGGCCGCTGCTCGACGAGCTGCGCAACTGCCGGCTGCCGGTCGCGTTGCAGGCGTTCGCCACCGAGCTGGACGGCTTCCCGGCGGAGTGGTCGCCGCTCAGCGTGGTCGCGCCCGTCACCGAGGCGTCGGCGGAGTACCAGGCCATCGCGTACGCCCTCGACACGCCCGGCGTCGAGCTCGTCCTCGTCGACCGCTCGACGGACCACGTCTTCCAATGGCAGCCCCGCGACGATTCCCCGGCCGACGGCGGCGAGCCCGCGGCCGGTGGCGGTGAGCCGGAGGACGGTGTCGAGTCGGAGACCGGCGGCGAGGACGCGGCCCTGCACGGGGACGCGGTCGGCATCGAGATCGGCGACCTGCGGCCCCGGTTCGCCGAGCTCGAGGCGCACCTGCTGCACCACGGGAAGGTCCGGCACTGGTCCGAGTGGTGGGACCAGTACGTCGAGCAGCCCCTCACCGGCGCCGACTACGACACCTACCGCCAGGTCATGGTGATGATCGGCAGTCTGTTCCGGCGGCTGCGCCCGGAGCGGGACGCCCGGCACGACCGGGACGAGGACCGCGAGCGTTACATGTGGACCCGCATGCGCGAGCACCTCGCCGCCTCCGGCGCCGACCCGGCGCGGTGCCTGTACGTCTGCGGCGCGTTCCACGCGGCCAGCCGCGTCGAGCAGTTCGGCCTGCGCGCCGACACGCCGTACGAGATCACCCCGCGTACGGCGACCCGCTGGCAGTACGGCCTGATCCCCTCCAGCCACTCCGCCATCGAGGCGCAGTTCGGCCTGGCGCCCGGGTCCGTGTCGATCGCCGCGGCCACCTGGGCGAAGGCGGTGAAGGGCGGCGGCGTCACGCCGTACCGGCTGAAAGGCCAGAAGGGGGAGAAGCCGAAGACCGTACGGACCCGGCGGGCGCCCGAGCCGGGCGGGCCGGTCGCGGACCGGCTGTCCGGGTTCCTGTCCCGGCCGCCCGCCCCGAACGGCCTGGACGAGGACGAACTGCTCGGCTGGTGCGTCGACATCGTCCGGCTGGCCCGGCGCAACGGGTACCTCGCGAGCACGGCCGACGCCATCGCCGTGTACGAGACGTCGGTCCTGCTCGCGGGGCTGCGCGGCCGGGGCCGCCCCACGCCGTACGACTTCCAGGACGCGGCGGTCACCTGCATCGAGAAGGACACCGTGCCGGGCCGCCGGGACGTGCGCCGGCTCTGCGAGATCCTGCTCGGCGGCGACCGCGTCGGTCAGGTCGGCTACGACTCGCTCCCGCCGCTGGCCCGTGACGTCCTCGACCGGCTGGAGCCGCTGGGGCTCGACCTCACCAAGCGCACGATCCAGCGCGCCCTGCTCGACCTGGACGCGAGCCCGGAGCTGCGGCCCTGCTCCGACCTGTTGTGGGTGCTGCGCCGCCTGCTGCCGGACAACGCCGTACGCCCCATCATGGGCTCCCGGCGGCTCGGTGAACGCCCCATCCAGGAGAGCTGGGACCTGGACCTCGGCCGTCACCAGCGGTCGATCGTCGAGCTCGGGTACGAGGGCGTCACGATCGAGCAGGTGCTGGAGCGGCGACTGCGCCGTACGGTGGCGGACCCGAAGGCGACCGCCGCGGTGGCGCTGACGGCCGTGGAGGACGCCATCCTCTATCTCGGCGGCGGCCGGATCGCCGACGACCTCGGGAACCGCGCCGTCGAACTCCTCGCGGCCGAGCGCACCGTGGACGACGCGCCCGACGTGCTGCGCCGGATCCGCCGGCTGCTCGCGTACTACCGCACCACCCAGGCCACCCTGCCGAAGTGGTGCGAACGCTTCGTCACCGCCGGGTACGCGCACTACTGCACGCTGCTGCCGACCGCGTTCCTGGACGAGGACACCGGCGTCCGGCAGGTCGCGGCCATGCTGGGCTTCCTGTTCAGCATGGAGAGCCTCGCGCTGTCGCTGGGCTGCGACCACTCCCAGCTCGAACTCGCCGTACGCCAGTCGCACCCGGAGGCACCCGCCAGGATCGCGCTGCTGTGGGCGGCCCGGTCACAGCTCGGGCTGCTGCCGGTGGCCGAGCTACGCGCGCGGTACGACGAGCTGCTGGCCAACCCGCTCGTCGTCCCGTCGATCCCGCTGTACCTCAGCGGTTTCGTGCAGGCACTCGAGCCGGTCCCGTCGCTGGCCCCCGTCGTCGTCGAGGTGATGTCGAAGGCGTTCGCCCGGTTGCCCGATCCCGTCCTGCTCCCCTGGCTGCCCAAGCTGATCACCACGTTGCGGGACGAGGCGGCCGAGCTGGTGCCGGTCCTCGTGCGGGAGGCGGGCCGGATGTTCCCCGCCTCCCTGCCCGCCGTCGACGCCTGGGTCCCGCCGTGGTCCGCGCGGCGGCCGGCCGCGTCGGTACCGGCTCCGGTTCCGGCGTCGGCCGGTGCGGCGGCGGACCTCGTGGCCGCGCACCCGGCGGTGTGCGACGCCGTGGCCGGGCTGCTCGGGTACGACGCCGGATGGCGCCCGGCTCCCGGCGGGGCCGGGCACGGCCCGGTCGCCGCTCTGCTGGCCGCCCACGACGGCACCGCTCACGCCGTGGCGGCGCTCATCGGGAGGCCGTGATCGCGTAGCGGGCCCACCGCCAGGCCACGGTCCCGCACCTCATCCAGGAGCGGAGGCAGCGCGCCGAGCGTGTTCCGCCACGACTCCGGTGCCGACGTGCAGTCGGAGTCGTGGAGGAGCACGGTCGCTCCCCCGTCGAGATCACGGGTCACGGTCGCGAGGACGGACGCGGGGGTGGCCGCGCGCGTCCAGTCGCGGCCCCAGTTCGTCCACAGCACCGGCGTGAGGCCGAGCCGGCGCGCCGCCCGCAGCGCCGGCGCGCTCAGCACCCCGTACGGCGGCCGGTACCAGCGCGGCACCGTCCCCGTGACGGCGACGATCGTCTCCACCGCCCGCGCCAGGTCGTCGTACGCGGCGGCGGGGCCGCGCAGCAGCATGCAACGATGCGCCCAGCCGTGCACCGCGATCTCGTGCCCGGCGTCGGCCAGCTCCCTCCCCACGTTCGGTGCCTCGGTCAGCATCCGGCCGAGAAGGAAGAACGTCGCCGTCACCTCGTACTCCCGCAGCGCGGCGAGGAACGCCGGGGTCGAGCGCGGATCCGGTCCGTCGTCGAACGTGAGCGCCACATGGCCGGGGTCTCCGACACCGGCCAGGGCCGGGAACGAACGGCGGCGCAGCGGGCCGATCGACGTGATCGCCGGGGCCGCGTGCGCGGCGGCCAGGAGACCCGCCGCGGCGACGGCCGCCCGCGAGCCCCGCCGGACGGGGCGGAGGCGCGCGGCGTTCATCGGGCGCCCTCTGCCACCACGGCCAGCTCGGGCGCGCCCGCCGTGTCCCGCTCGGTCGCGAGGGCGGCGACGATCGCCACCGGATCCGCGGCGTGTGGAGGACCTGCGGTGAGGGGGGTGGTCAGCGCCGCGAACAGCGCCTCCGGGAGCCGGTCCACGTGGCGGGCCCACGGT
Source organism: Actinoallomurus spadix (assembly GCF_024055725.1). GTDB lineage: Bacteria > Actinomycetota > Actinomycetes > Streptosporangiales > Streptosporangiaceae > Actinoallomurus > Actinoallomurus spadix. The sequence continues at coordinate 235,910 of NZ_JAMXMX010000006.1, forward strand.
GCCCAGCCGGCCTTCTCCAGGACGGCGGCGTTCGCCCTGCCGTGGCCGGGGAGGCAGCGGTAGCTGAGCATGGGCAGGCCGGACGCCAGCGCCTCGAGGGAGCTGAGGCCGCCCGCGTTCTGCACGACGACGTCGCAGGCGCGCATCAACGCGGGCATGTCCTCGACCCAGCCGAGGGTGATGCCCATGCCGGTACGGGTGAGCCGCTCGCGCAGCGCCGTGTTGTGCCCGCACACCACGACGGGGGTCACCAGCCCGGTCGCGGCGACGTCGCGCACGGTCGCCGCGACGTCGCCGCTGCCCCAGGACCCCGCGGTGATCAGGGCCAGCCGCTCGTCGTCGGGCAGGCCGAGGCGCAGCCGCGCCATCCGCCGTTCGAGGACCGAGGACGGCGGCCGGAACCCGGGCCGTACGGCCGGTGCGCACACCCGTACGTCGGCGGCGCCGAGCCGGTGGGCCTCCGCCGCCGTCTCCGGGTGCAGCGCGAGGTGCAGGTCGACCCCGTCCGCGACCCAGAGCGGATGCACGGACAGGTCGGTGAGGTACGTGACGACCGGTGCTCGCAGCGCGCCGCGCCGCCGCAACCGGCCCAGTGCCTGGCTCGCGAGGGGGTAGGTCGAGATGACGGCCGCGGATTCCGGTGCGGCCGTGCGGGCGATGCGTCGCGCGGCGAGCCCGCTCAGGCCCCGCACGGCCGCCGCGAGGTTCCGCCGCCGGTCCAGTGCGGTGAACAGGTGTTCCCAGCTCTCCGGCGCGGCCCGCAGCTGCATCGCGTACGCCTGCCGCAGCAGCCGTCCGAGCGAGGCGGGCAGCAGGTCCAGGAAGTCATGGCGGTCGACGGAGAACCCGGCGTCGCGGAGCCGCCGGGCCAGTTCGTCGGCCGCGCCGTCGTGGCCCGCGCCGACGCTGGCCGACACGATCGTGACGTGGTGGCCGCCGCCGGGCCGGGTGAGGGAGGTGTTCACTGGTGGATGCCTGTCCATGTCGTGGTGGGGGCCCGGCCGCGAGGGCCGGATCTGGAGGGGGAGCCGGGACCGCCGGGCGCGCGGGACCGGCGGGCGGGTGGTCAGGGCCGGTGGTCATGGCGGGTGGTCAGGGCCGGTGGCCGTCCCGGATGCGGAGGCGCCCGCACGGGGTCCCGCGATGGGTGACGCGGACGGTCGTGAACCGGCCGTGCGCGACGGCCAGCCAGCAGAATCCGCCGACGAGGAACACGTCGGCCGGGCACCGGCGCGTCCAGCCCGCGAACAGCACCTCGGGAAGGTCCGTTCCGGCCGGGAGCCGGCCCCAGGCGATGGCGCACGGGCGGCCGGCGGAGACGCCGCGCCGGGCGCCCCGCAGGGTCTCCGGCGCCACCGGCGTCTCGACGACGACGTCGACGAGCGTCTCCGCGTCGTACACCTCCAGCGCGGCCCGGCCCGCCTCGCCCCGGCCGATCCGGACGGCCCAGGGGGTTCCGGTCAGCCGGTGGTCGGCGGGCGTCGCGCTGGTGGCCATGGGGGTGGATCTCCTTCCGTGCCCGGCTTGTCGGGCACGGCACCAGCGTCGTGCGCGGAGGCATCCGAGAGCAGTAGCGCGGTCATCCGATTCGGGGTGGCACCACGTTCACCTCCGGCCCTCCCGCCTGCTCCAGGGAAGGCGCTGACCTGCGCGGACGGGGCCACTGTCAGGTGGAGACGCGCGTCGTTAGACTCTCGGCGTGATCGTCCCCACCGACGAAGAGATCCGTGCGTTGCATGAGCGGCACGCGCCGACGGAGGCGGCATTCGAGCTCGTGTACACGCACTGTGAGATCGTCTGCGGGATCGCCGAGCAGCTCCTGTCCGGCGGTGCCCCGGGTGTCGACGCGGACCTCGTCCGCGCCGGTGCCCTGCTGCACGACATCGGCGTCTACCGCCTGTACGACGACACGGGACGGATGGACGAGGCGGGCTACATCCGGCACGGGATACTCGGCCACGAACTGCTGAGGGACGAAGGGCTGTCCGCCGTCCTCCGCCGCTTCTGCTCCTGCCACACCGGGGTGGGGATCACCCGCGACGACGTGCGGAGGCAGGAACTCCCCCTGCCGGTCGCCGACTATGTGGCGGAGTCGCGGGAGGAGGAGCTGGTCATGTACGCCGACAAGTTCCACACCAAGAGCGACCCGCCGGCCTTCCTCTCCGCCGCCTCCTACGCCGCCCGGCTGCGCCGGTTCGGGGAGGACAAGGTCGCGCGGTTCGAGGAGCTGCGCGAGCGCTATGGAACGCCCGACCTGGCGCCGCTCGCCGCCGCGTACGGGCATCGGGCGGCGTAGCGGCCCGGTCACCGGCGGGACCGTTCCCGCGCCGGATCTTCACGAATTCCACACAGATCGTCCGGGGGATCTCCGCACGCGGATCCTAGGCTCGCCGCCATGCAACGGATCCTGGTCGTGGAGGATGAGCCCATCATCGCGCAGGCGGTCGCCGACCGGCTGGCGGCCGAGGGCTTCGAGGTGCGGACGGTCGCCGATGGGCCCGCCGCCGTGGCCGCCTTCGGGGAGTACCGGCCTGACTTGGTCGTGCTCGACCTGATGCTGCCCGGTTTCGACGGGCTGGAGGTCTGCCGGCGTATCCAGGCGGAACGACCGGTGCCCGTACTGATGCTGACGGCACGCGACGACGAGACCGACCTGATCGTCGGGCTGGCGGTGGGGGCCGACGACTACCTGACCAAGCCGTTCAGCATGCGGGAGCTGACCGCACGCGTCCGTGCCCTGCTGCGCCGGGTCGAGCACGCGGCGGCGCTGGCGGCCGTCCCGGCCCGTGACGTGCTGCGGCTCGGCCCGCTGGAGATCGACCGTGCGGCCCGCAGGGTCGCCGTCGACGGGGCGCTCGTGCACCTGACTCCCACCGAGTACGACCTGCTCGACTGTCTCGCCCGTACGCCGGGGGCCGTGCTGACCAGGGCGGTGTTGCTGGAGGAGGTGTGGGACTGGGCGGATGGTGCGGGTACCCGGGTGGTGGACAGCCACATCAAGGCGCTGCGCCGCAAGCTCGGCGCGAACCTGATCAGGACCGTCCACAGCGTGGGTTACGCGCTGGAGGCCGGGTCGTGAGCGTCATGCACAGGCTGTGGACGGCCTTGCCGCGCCCCCTCGACCCGATGCGGTCGATCAAGATCAAGCTCGGGGTGCTGGCCGTCTGCAACGCCTGCGCCGGCGGGCTGCTGATGGTCTGGGGGTACGGCCTGGGCTTCCGCGGCCGGATCACCCTGCCGGCCGCGCTGGTGATCTCGGTGGTGATGACGCAGATCCTGGCGCACGGCATGACGGCGCCGCTGCGCGAGATGACGGCCGTCGCGCGGGCGATGGCGCGCGGTGACTACCGCCGCCGGGTCCGGGTGACGTCCCGCGACGAGGTCGGCGACCTGGGCAGGGCCTTCAACCGGATGGCGGACGACCTGGCCGAGGTCGAACGTCAGCGCCGCGAGTTCGTCGCCAACGTGTCGCACGAGTTGCGCACGCCCATCGCCGCGTTGCAGGCGATCCTCGAGAACGTCGCCGACGGCGTCACCCCGGCCGAGCCGGAGGTGCTCGAAGGCGCCCTCGCCCAGACCGAACGCCTGGGCCGTCTGGTCACCCAGCTGCTCGACCTGTCGCGGGTCGAGGCGGGTGCGGTCTCCCTGGACCTGCTGGACTTCGAGATCGGTCCCTTCCTGGAGAGCGCCGTCACCGAGGCCCGCGTCGGCCACCCGGGCCCGGTGTTCACGGTGCGGACCGAACCGGGACTGGTCGTCCGCGCCGACCGCGACCGGCTGCATCAGGTCGTCGCCAACCTGCTCGACAACGCGGCCCGGCACAGCCCGCCCGGCGGCGCCGTGACGATCACCGCGACGACGCGCGCCCAGACCTTCTGCCTGGAGGTACGGGACGAGGGGCCGGGCATCCCGGTCGCCGAGCGCGCGCAGGTCTTCGAACGCTTCATCCGCAGCTCCGCCTCGCCGGCCGGGACCTCCGGCGGGGGGACGGGTCTCGGGCTCGCCATCGCCCGCTGGGTGGTCGACCTGCACGGCGGTGAGATCGCCGTCGCCGACTCTCCCGGTGGCTGCCTCATCCGCGTCCTGCTTCCCCAGCCTCCCGAAGGATCGTCATGACCCTGCCTCCGCCGCATTCCCGGCCGGACCCGTCTCCCGGTCCCGGTACGGCACCGCCGACGGTGGGAATACCGGCCACGTCCGCGACGATTCCGCGCGGCCCGGCCGGTCTCCCGCGCAGGGATCCGCTGGTGATCGCCGAGTGGCCCGAGCCGGCGAGGCCGATGTCGTACGGGTTGCCGGTCCGCGCCGTGGCGACGGGCGTGCTCACCGCCGCGCTGCTCCCGGGGCGCCCGGGGGTGAACGTGCCGGTCGTCGCGGCCGCCGCGATCGCGGCCCTGTTCCCGGTCGCCCGCCGGAACCGTACGTCGATGGCGTTCGCGGCCCTGGCGCTGGCGCTGTCGGCACTGCCCGTGCTCGTCGACGCCGGCTGGATCGTCGCCCTGGGCGATCGCCCTCGCCGTGCCGCTCGGGTCGTACGCCCTGACCGGGGGCCGTACGTGGATCGACCTGGCCGGCGGGGGACTCGCGTTCATCCCGGCCGTCCCGCGCGCGGTGCCGTGGGCGGGCCGCGGGGTGAGCACGCTCGTCCGTTCCGGGCGTCGGCCGACCGGGCCGGTGGTCGGCTCCCTGGTGCTCGCCGGCGCGCTCCTCCTGGTCTTCGGCGCGCTGTTCGCCACGGCGGACGCCGCCTTCGGCCGCGCCGTCACCGGGCTGTTCCCCCACGTCGGGGCGTGGTCGCTCGTCACGAGGATCTTCGTCTTCGGCGGGAGCATCGTCGCGGTGCTGACCGGAGCGTTCCTGGCCATGGCCCCGCCGCGGTTCCGCCGGCCTCCGGCCCCCTCCGACGTCGGCCGTACGCCGTGGGCCATCCCCATCGTCGCCCTCGACCTGCTGTTCCTCGGCTTCGTCGCGGTCCAGGCCGACGTCCTGCTGGCCGGCGACCGGGACCGGCTGCTGCGGTCGACGGGACTGACCTACGCCGAGTACGCGCGACGGGGCTTCTGGCAACTGCTGGTCGTGACCGGCCTGGTCCTCCTCGTCGTGGCCGTCGCGGTCCGGTACGCGCCGGTGAGGAGCCGGGCGGACCGGGCCACCGTCCGTACGCTCCTCGGCCTGCTCTGTGCCCTGACACTCGTGGTCGTGGCCGTCGCGCTGCGCCGCCTCTTCCTCTACGAGGAGGCGTACGGCTGGACGCGGCTGCGGCTGTGGGTGCACGCCTTCGAACTGTGGCTGGGACTGGTCGTCCTGCTGGTCGCGATCGCCGGCATCCGCCTCCGGGCGGCCTGGCTGCCCCGCGCGGTGGCCGCGAGCGGCGCCGTCGGCCTGCTGGCTCTGGGCCTGTTCAACCCAGACGGGTTCATCGCCGCCCACGACGTCGCTCGCTTCCGGCACACCGGCAGCGCCGACCTGGCCTACCTGGCGGGCCTGTCCGCCGACGCGGTCCCCGCCCTCGACCGTCTCCCCGAGCCGCAGCGCTCCTGCGTCCTGCACCATCTCGCGGAGTCGCTCGACGACGGGGACTCCTGGACCCGGTTCAACCTCTCCAGGGCCCGGGCGCGGGACCTCCTCGGCAGGCGCCCGGTCACCCGGCCGCCCGCCTGCTGAGGAGTCACCTCACTCCGCGGGCCTGCGGACGAGGAGGCGGCCGTGCAGGAAGCGCTCGTTCTCGCCCGGCTCGCGGCGCATCCGGGCCACCTCGACCAGGCCGGCCCCGCGCGCGAGGTCCGCGACGTGGTCGATGGACAGCCGGTAGGCCGTGGTCACCTTGTGGTCGAAGGGCTCGGTTGGGTGCGGCGCTTCGTCGTCGGTCGTGAAGAAACCGAGCAGGAGGTGGCCGCCCGGGGCGAGCACCCGGCCGAACTCCGCGAACACCGCGGGCAGCTCCTCCGGCGGCAGGTGGATGATCGAGTACCACGCGAGCACCCCGCCCACCGCGCCGTCGGCCAGGTCCAGGGCGGTCATCGAGCCCTCCTCGAACCGCAGGTCCGGGAACTCCTTGCGCGCCAGCTCGATCATCGTCGGCGAGAGGTCGATCCCGAAGGCGGGGACGCCGAGGGAGTTGAGGTAGGCGGTGTTCGGGCCGGGGCCGCACCCGAGGTCCGCGACCTGCCCACCGCCGGGCCGTACGAGATCGGCGAAGGCACCGATGATCGCGCGGTCCAGCGGGGCCTCGTCGAGGGCGTTGCGGAACAGGTCGGCGTACAGGACGGCGATGGCGTCGTACGCCGTCCGGGTGGCGTCCAGGGAGGATTCGATCACGATAGACGACCCTAGACCGGCCGGTCACGGTCGTGACCGACGGCTGAGCGGACCCCGCCGAATGCGGGCGTACGGGACCGAGACGGCCGGATCATCAGGGCTCCGCGACGACGACGAGGTAGCCGTCGGGATCGCGGAGCCAGATCTCCCGATGCCCGGCGTTCGGGTTGACGTGCACGTCCGTGACGACATGGGCGTTCGCCCGCCGGACGCGCTCGACGACGGCGTCGAAGGCCGGCGTCTCGAACCAGAGCGCGACGCCGTTGCCGAGCGGGCACGCCGGGTCGGCCAGGGCCCCGTGGTGGTGTCCGACCTCGAGCCGGTGCAGTTGCAGGATCATCACGTCATCGACCAGCAGCTGCTCGTACTCCGGTCCGCCGTGGCCGCTGGTGGCGTCGAGAATCCGCTGGTACCAGCGGCTCGCCCGCTCGACGTCCGCCACCGAGAGGAGCGGCTGGGGTCGTACGCGGGGCAACGCGTTCTTCGTCATCCTCCGACGATGCCCGCACGGCCGGCCCGCCGCCTTGGACGAAAATGATCTCGCCTGAGCCTCGCGGGCATTCAACCGGTTCGCGCGCGAAGGCGTCCCGCGATGCGCGCGGCGGCGTATTCGGGGCTGGTCGCCGGAACGCGATCTCCGGATCCCGGGCACCATTCGTAGAATTCGCCGCAGGGACTCACGGAGATCCACACTTTGGGATCGGCCGGGCCGCCGCCGACGGACAGGGCCGGCCGTGCGTCGCTCATCACCGACGGCAGCCCGAGTCTGGCCAGTTCCCGGCACAACGCCACCAGAAGCCGCATTTTCTCACTGTGATCGGCGCTCACCGCCGCTACCCTCCAACGCCCCCGGGGAACAGGTCCCTCACCCTCGGCGATAGCATCCCTCGTCTCGCTGTTTCGTCTCGATGTCATCGAAGGCGCTTTTTCAGCACCAATGTCTTGCCTCTGTCGCGAATTCGTCTCGTCGTGCGCATAAATGCTGGCTAGCCTGTACCTGCACTGACACAGGTGAAGGGGCGGAATCATGGTGCAACGACCGATCCTGCTCAATGTTCTTGTCCAGCAGCGGCAATTAGCGCGATATGGCATGTTTCGCGCCGCTTATGAGAACGCGGCGAAGAAAGTCGATCGCGAACTCGTCGGCACCGCTCCGAGCCGTGCCCAACTGCACCGCTGGATCTCCGGTGGGCTCAAACGCCTGCCGCACACCGACCACTGCCGCGTCCTGCAGAGGATGTTCCCCGGGTGGACGGTCGACCAGTTGTTCGCACCGTGCCCGGACGGCCTCCTGCTCGCCGACCCGACGCGTCCGCCGGGCGGTCCGGCGTCCCCGCCGATGCGGGGTGAGCCCGCACCCGCCCACGTGGCACCGCTCGACGCACCGGTCACGCCGGATCCGCCCCTGTCCGATGTCGCCGCGGTCTTCACGACCCGGGCGGAGTTCACCTGCGCCATGCCGCCGCAGGCGATGTTCGACGACGCGCAGGAGATCAGGGCGGCCGGGCTCTCCCTGAACCTCCTCTGCCAGCAGTACCCGGACCAGCGGCTGCGGCGGCTCGTGCAGAGCGGTGCCCGGCTCGAGTGCCTGTTCCTCGACCCGGACGGCGAGGCCATCAGGGCACGCGAACGGGAGGAGGGCTACACCGACCACTTCCTCTCGACGCTGACGAAGCTCAACATCGAGGTGCTGTCCCGCGTCCGCGACCGGCTGCCCGCCGAGGTACGGGACCGGTTGTCGCTCGCGGTGTACGACGAGACGATCCGGTTCGGCATCGTGCTGATCGACGGTGCGACCTGCGTCATGCAGCCGTACCTGCCCCAGGCGCGCGGCGTGGACTCGCCGACCTTCCTGCTCCGCCGTGACCCGACCGGGACGGGGCTGTATAACACTTTTGAGCAGATCTACCGCGAATTGTCGGAACGGAGCCGCCCGGTATGACGACGTCCGTCGGAGCACTGCTCCCCGTCGCTCTGGACGCCGTCACCACAGCCACCGACCTGATCCGCTCCCGGGCACCCGGCCTGCTCACCGCCAAGGGCGACCGGGACATGGCCACCGACCTCGACTACGCCGTCGAACGCGCCGTACGGGCACACCTGCGCGACCGTACGCCCGGCGTGCCGATCCTCGGCGAAGAGGAGGGCGTGACCGGCGACGCCGGCGGTGAACTGCTGTGGGCGCTCGACCCGATCGACGGCACGGCCAACTTCGTGCACGGGCTCCCGCTGTGCGGCGTCTCCCTCGGCCTGCTGCGCCGGGGCCGCGCGGTCCTCGGAGTGATCGACCTGCCCTTCCTCGACGCCCGCTACTCGGCCGTCGAACACGGCGGCGCCCATCTCGGCGAGCGGCGCATCACGGCCAGCTCGACCGGCCGGCTGCGGGACGCGATCGTTGCCGTCGGCGACTACGCCGTCGGGACGGACGCGGCGGAGAAGAACCGCCTGCGCCTGGCGCTGACCGCCGCGCTGGCCGCCGAGGTGCAGCGGGTACGGATGCTGGGCTCCTCGGCCATCGACCTGGCCTGGGTCGCCGAAGGCAGACTCGACATCAGCCTGGCCATGTCCAACAAGCCGTGGGACACCGCGGCCGGGGTCGCCATCGCCCGCGAGGCCGGCGCCGTGGTCCTGGACCAGGACGGCGGCGAGCACACGGCCGACTCGGCCGCCACCATCGCGGCGGCGCCGGGCGTCGCGGAGCAGATCAGCGCGCTGGTCGGCCGCACCCTGGACGGCCTCGCGCCCGCCTGACCGATACGGTCGGCGCCGATCCCGGGTGCGGAGACACGTTCAGCGGCGATTCGCCGCCGTTCCGGAAGAGCAAGAGCCGGAGTGGTCGCCGACGAAGGGTTGTCTCCACCGAATCGAGAGATCGCTACCCTGCTCGTGTGAGTGGTCGACATCGTGACAAATCGGGCATAGCCGCCATCGCCGCCGGGTGGCTACGGTGGGGACACCGCCTACAAGGCCGGCAGGCCCTGTTGGTCGGTGGAATCCTTGCCGTCGGGGCCACGGTGATCGCGCTTGGCATGATCGTCTCTTCGCCTGGTAAGGACGAGGCGGCCGGCGGCCCCACGCCCACGTCATCCACGTCACGTGGAACACCGAGGGCCAGGTCCGCGCTGCGCGAGCAGACGCCGTCCCCGGCCCTGCGGAGTGTGCCGACGCGAAGCGGCGGTCCCTCGAACGGCGGCCGGTTGAGCACTCCGACCTCGCCCGGAAGCGGGTCCACCTCGCCCGGAACCGGCTCGACGTCCCCGGGTACCGGCCCGGCCGCGCCTTCGAGCGACTGCCCGCCCGGGCTTCGCAGATCGCCCGAGAAGTGCAAGCGTGTGCACCGCTGACCCGGCGGGCGACGCGTCGGATCAGGAGATCAGCCCGAACTCCCCGGCGTGCACGCCGGCCTGGAATCGCGAATCCGAATCCAGCAGCCGCATCAGCTCGGCCACCCGCCGCCGGTAGGTCCGCAGCGAAAGGCCCAGCCGCCGGGCGGCGGCCTCGTCGGTGAGCCCCTCGCCGAGCGCCCGCAGGACTCGCCGGCCCTCCGCGTCGACCTGCGGCGGGTCGCTGCGGAGGTACGCGGTCAGGTCCGTGGCGGCCTCCCACGTGGCCTCGAACAGTGCGTACACCCCACTGATCAAAGTCGGTGACGTGGTGACGGTGAACTCGCGGTCGCCCGCGACCTCGGCCCCCGCGAGGATCATGACGCGCCGATCGATGATGATCGTCTCGTGTTGCAGCAACCCGGTGCGGCAGATCCGGATCCGGGCGCCCACCGACACGCGCTCGAGCAGGTGGCTCCGCTGCTCCTCATCCGCCAGCGCGACAGGGGTGTAGAGCTTACGGATCACCAGGCCGTCGGCTCGGTGGACCCGGCCGGCCATGGACGCCCGCGTCGTCGGACGCGACCAGGTCTTCAGGTCCGTGGCCGCGCAGACGAACTCCGACCTCGCTCCTTCGAACAGGTGCCCGGCGCGCGCGACGAGCTCCTGCTCACCGTGAATGGTGATGACCTGCTGATTGCCGCTCACGCCATCCAGTCTGACCAGCCGCCGACGCCGCGGCAACTGGCAGCTTGCTGCCACCCGCTCGCCCGTCCGGCGGCGTCGGGCCAGAGTCGAAGGCATGACGACGAACGTGACGGCCGCCGACGGCGGCGACTTCCTCCTCGGTGGCGACCTGCGCGTCAACCGCCTCGGCTTCGGCGCGATGCGACTCCCCGTGGGCACCTTCGACGGGCCGACCCGCACCCCGGAGAACGGCATCGCGGTGCTGCGCCGCGCCGTGGAACTCGGCGTGAATCACATCGACACGGCCGGCTTCTACGGGCGCGACGACGTCCACGCCCACGAACTGATCCGCGAGGCGCTGTCCCCGTACGCCTCCGACCTGGTGATCGCCACGAAGGTCGGGCCGCTGCGGGGCCCGGACGGTTACCCGAGCGGGGAGGCGACGCCCGACCAACTGCGTGGCCTGGTCGAGGAGGACCTGCGCCGTCTCGGCGTCGACCGTCTCGACCTGGTCTACCTGCGGGTCGGCGGCAGGGGCGGGCCCGGCGGTCAGTCGATCGCCGAGCGGTTCGCGGTGCTGGCGGGGCTGCGCGAGGAGGGACTCATCCGTCACCTCGGCGTCAGCAACGTCGACGCGGCCCAGCTCGCCGAGGCCCGCGCGATCGCCCCGGTCGCCGCGGTGCAGAACCACTTCCACGTGCAGTACGGCGACGACTCCGGGCTGCTCGCCCAGTGCACGGAGCTCGGCATCGCGTTCGTGCCGTTCTTCCCGCTCGGCGGCGGGGACCGGCCGCTCGACAAGGACCGCCTGGCGAAGGTCGGGGCGCGCCACGACGCCACACCCGAGCAGGTCGCCCTGGCCTGGCTGCTGGCGTCCTCCCCCGTCATGCTCGCCATCCCGGGGACGGGCTCGCTGAACCACCTGGAGGACAACATCGCCGCCGCCGGCGTCCACCTCACCGAGGACGACCTGGCCGACCTCACCTCCTGAGCGACATGCCGACGGCCGCGCCGCCGCAGCCGACGCGCGTGCGATGATCGCGCGCGCAGCGACCTGGTGAAATGTACGGGGCCGGCGCGGGCGGTCCTGCGGCCGCCGTACCGGATGCTCGGAGAAGGCCCACCCGGGGTGCCGGCCTGTCGGGGGTTCAGCCCCTTCCGCAGACGCGGCCACCGAGCATCCGGTACGCGCTCGGGCGGCGGACCCGCCACCTCGCCGCCGCCCCGGCCACTTTGCCGTCGCAGCGGACCCCGATTCGTCCTGTGTACGCCTTCTGTTCGTCAACACCGACGTCAATCTCTGCTGTGAAGACGCTGATCAACTAGCCGCCGCGCAATATCCCGCGCAGCCCCACGTCGATTCGGATAGAAGCCGCCGATCATTTCGGTGTAAGTCGCGGTTTCGGGCCGTTCGCCGCCAACAGTTCATCAGTCGTATCTACGAAAAGCGGGCCTCTTCGCCGTAGCCTGAACGTGTCGAAGATTCAGGAGGTGCGCAGCCTGTGCCTGACGTTAACCTGAGCCGCGCTGCCGACGAAGGAATAGGGGCGCGAATCGCTCGGAAGCGGCGCGCCCGTGGCCTGACCCAGCAGGGCCTCGCCACGCGCGCCTTCGTGAGCCGCAGCCTCATCCAACAGGTCGAGACCGGACGTAAACCGGCAACCCCTTCGCTCGTTGCCGCCGTCGCGTCCGCCCTGCACGTCGACCCTTCGGAGATTTATGGGCAGCCGTACGGGAACGAGATCGGGCGCGCCGATCGCATCCACGAATCCATCGACGAGATGCGCCGGGCCCTGGCCTGCGTCGATGTCCCTCTGGAACTCGACGTACCCCCGCGGTCACTCGGGGAACTCGCCGCCGAGGTCTCGCGTGTCCGTCGACTGGCGCAGGACGCACAGCATTCGCAGGTCGGTGATCGCATTTCGGCTCTGATCACCGAGTTGTCCTTCCACGTCAACGATTCCGGTGATCCACGGGCTTGGACACTGCTCAACAACGCGCAGGCGGTGGCTGTCTCACTCGCGCGCCGCCTGGGCTACAACGACCTCGCCAACTTCGGTATCGAGCGCGCGGCCGCTGCGGCGGCTCGATCGGAGGACCCCAACCTGCCGAGGCTTGCTCAGCTCTCTCGAGCGCTGCTTCTGATGACGATCGGCGCCTGGGACGCTGGGATGAAGCTCGTTGAGCGTGCCGGTACTGGGATGGACCTGGACAGTTCCGAGTCTCGAGCCGTCTTCGGAGCGCTGCAGTTGCGTGCGGCGATCCTGTCCGCTCGCGCCGGGAGGGCCGGCGACGCCTGGGAGCATTACGGGCTCGCAAGCGAGGCCGCCCGGCAGTTGCCCGAACGAGCACCAGACTTCTACGGCCTGCAGTTCCATCTGCTGAACGTCGCCATTCACGGGGTGGCCGTCGCAGTGGAGCTCACCGACTTCGACGAGGCGATCAGGCGAGATTCCCGTTTGTCACTGCCGACTTCCGTGTCGGCGGAACGCCGGGCCCACCACGAGATCGACGTGGGCCGTGCCCTCGTGTCGACCGGTCAGTGGGATCAGGCGCTGCGTCGACTGCTCAGAGCGGAATCGATCGCCCCCCAGATGACGCGATACCACCCGATGGCGCGGGAGTCGGTCATCCGGCTGATTGATCATCATCGAAAGCTCCCTGAGCCTCTCCGGCTGCTTCAGGACCGCATGAGCTTGACCTGACGCTTCGTCAAGGGTTCACATGCGCACAACTCGTGCGCATTGACTCTCTCGACGTTACTTACCGTGATGCATCGTTGACGGTGCGTCCGGAATCCCCCTGGCGCTGCCCGGAAACGCGAACTCTGGAAGGCGTCGGATGCGCATACAGATCCCACCCCGCTGGTGGACAGAATGAGGGCGGCCGTACGCACGCCGTCCGTGCCCCCTCGTCGATCGTTCCTCGCGCTGCGCGACCGGCCCGGGGTCATTCACCGCCTCCGGGCCTTCGCCGGCGCCGCGGTCACCGGTCTTCCGTACGCCGTCGACGAGATCGAGCTGATCGCCGTGGAGCTCGTCACCAACGCCCTGCGGCACGCCGCGCGAAAGCTGACCCTCACCGAGGACCTGTGGCCGATCGGCGTCGAGATGACCGCCGACCACCGGTACGTACATCTGGCCGTGAGCGACCCCGACCCGCAGCCCATGCCCGCAGGCGATACGGGTGGCCTGCTCGCCGAACATGGTCGCGGCCTGGCGATCGTCGACGATCTTGCCGTCGCCCGGTGGGCCACCTACACGCGACACGGAAAGACGGTTCACGTCATCGTCGCCGGATCAGGTGTGACTCTCACACCCGGCGAGCTCGAATCGATCCGGGAACTGCAATGATCCGCCTACTCGCCTGGCTGTTCGCTCGGCGCAGCCCGTGCCGTACGAGGGGCGACGACACGGTCACCGACATCCCGGTCTGCCGGGCCGATCCCAGCGCGCGGCAGCTCGCCGAGCTGCAGGGGCTGTGCTCGCTCTGGTTAGTGATGTGGTGCTGGTATCGACGCGAGTACATGGCCATCGCGAAGTTCGACACCGCGGATCCGATCCTGTTCGACCCGGACCCGCGGCGGCTGGTGTACCGGTGCCGTGCGGCCGAACTCGCGGTGCCGGCGTGAGCGACCGTCCTCGCACGCCCATCCCGACCCCCGTGCGGCGCCGCCCCCCGAAGCCGTACGGCCCCGGTCGCCGGGTCGGGCGCGACGCATCGGTACGTGCTCCCCGGCGGCTCCACCCAGACGTCCCGGCAGGTACGGACACCGTCCACTGCCGGGGCCGACGGGCCGCCGGACGCGTCACGAGGGAGGCGCGTCCGGCGGCCCTGGCGACCAGGAATCTCAACAGCGAAGGAGAGAACATATGGGCAGGCACGGTACGGGCGGCGATGAGCGGGACGGCCACAAGGACAAGGGCAAGCAGGGCACGTTCGTGGACCCTGCCAAGGACGGCAAGGGCGAAGACAGCGGTAAATGACCGACGCTGAAGCGCTGAACCGGCGGCTCGTCGACGAACTGGCGGCCGCCGGTGCGCTGCCTCAAGAGTGGCGCGCGCCCTTCCTGGCCGCTCCCCGGCACCTGTTCGTACCCCGTGTCATCTGGGAGGACGCCGGCGGGGGCACGTTGACACCGCGCCGACGGGATGAAAATCCTGCCGCCTGGCTGTCAGCCGTGTACGCCGACGAGGCGATCGTCACGCAGGTCGATGACGGGGCGACGCCGGACACCGGAACGGGCTCGCGGGTCACCAGCTCGATCTCCAAACCGTCCATCGTGGCCAGGATGCTCGGCGACCTCGAAGTGGAGCGCGGTATGCGCGTGCTGGAGATCGGCACCGGTACCGGCTGGAACGCGGCACTCCTCACCCACGCGGTCGGCGAAGGGAACGTCACGACCGTCGAGGTCGACGGCGTTCTCGCCGAGCGGGCTCGTACGGCCCTGGCCGGGGCCGGGGTGTCGCCTCTGGTGGTCACCGGAGACGGCGCGGGCGGGTACCCGCCGGGCGCGCCGTACGACCGGGTCATCGCGACCGCGTCGGTACGGGTCGTCCCGTACCCGTGGGTGACGCAGACCCGGCCGGGCGGGCTGATCCTCTCGCCGTGGGGCACTGCCTATGACAACGGCGCGCTCGTCCGTCTGACGGTCGACGATCGCGGCGCGGCGTACGGCCCGTTCCTCGACAACACGATCGCGTTCATGTGGGTGCGCGCGCAGCGTGTGCCACGTCCGGCCGTGCCGGCGCACCTGGCGGGCGTGGCGGAGTCGACCACGACCCTCCACCCGGACGCGGTGGCCTTCGACGACTACGACGCGAGGTTCGCGGTGGGCGTGCGGGTGCCCGACGTGGTGACGAGGTTCGAGGATGCCGGTGACGGCGGCGACGACTTCACCTTCTGGGCGTTCTCCGGTGCGTCCTGGGCGCGCGTCGACGTCATCGACGGGGCGGTCTCGCATCGGGTGCGTCAACACGGTCCGCGTGCGCTGTGGACCGAGATCGAGGCCGCCTATCGTTGGTGGGAGGAGGCCGGGCGTCCGGAGACCGGCCGTTTCGGGCTCGCCGTCACCGCCGACCGTCAGTACGTCTATCTCGACTCGCCCGGCACCCCCGTGGGTCGTCCGGGGAGTCGCTGAATCAGTCGGGTTTCCCTACTCGGATACTCTGGTATCTCGTGGCCGGTGCGGCCCTGAGGAGGAGTCCATGGCGTTTCCCCTGCCGTCGTACGAGCGGTCCCGTGTCGTCGTTCCGCCGCCCGGGGACACTCCCGGCCACTGGGCGGGCGCGCCGAGCGCCTGTGTCGTGGACGGCGAGATCTATCTGGCGTACCGCCTGCGCCGTCCTGTCGGGGAGGGCCGGGGCTACGCCGTCGTGGTCGCCCGCGCGGTCGGCGGTGAGCGGCCGGAGACGCTGGCCGTGATCGAGAGCGATCGGTTGTCGGCGGAGTCGCTCGAGCGGCCCGCGCTGGTCGTCACTCCCGAGGGCTCCTGGCGGTTGTACCTCAGCTGCGCGACGCCGGGGACGAAGCACTGGCGCGTCGAGGTGATCGAGGCGGCCGACCCCCGCTCGTTCGACCCGTCGACGGCCGAGGTGGTGCTGCCCGGCAGTGACGCCATCGGGGTGAAGGACCCGGTGATCCTCCTGCAGGGCGACAAGTGGCACCTGTGGGCGTCCTGTCATCCGCTCGCCGACCCGGACGAGGCCGACCGGATGGTGACCGACTACGCGACGAGCGCCGACGGCCTGGACTGGACCTGGCACGGCACGGTCCTGACGGGGCGTCCCGGCCGGTGGGACGCGCGCGGCGTACGGATCTCGTCCGTGGTGACGGCGGGCGGCAGGACCGTGGCCTGCTATGACGGCCGGGCCAGTGCCACGGAGAACTACGAGGAGCGCACCGGTATCGCGGTCGGTGACGGGTTCGGCATGTTCGAGCAGCAGGGCACCGGCCCGGCCGCCGTCTCGCCGTACGCCGGTGGCGGCCTGCGCTATGTGACGGCGCTTCCCCTCGGTCACGGGGAATGGCGGCTCTACTACGAGGCGACGCGCGCGGACGGCGCCCACGAACTGCGCACCGAGCTCATCGCGGCTTGAGCCAGTCGCCGTAGTCCTCGCCCGTCACCTCCTCGAGCAGCCGGATGTCGTCGGCGAAGTGGGGGATCAGCTGCTGCCGGTCGTCCCAGGTCAGGGGCTGCCGGGGGCGGCGTTCGCGGTGCAGTGCCGCCAGGAGCGGGCCGCGGGCCAGGCGGCGTACGGGCAGGGGCAGGTCCTGGCCGATCCGGGCGCCGGTACGCAGCAGTTGCTGCAACGCGCGGGTGACCGGGGAGTCGGCCACGTGATTGGTGACGTTCTCGCGGGGGATCGATCCGATCAGGCCGGTGCGCACGCCGAGGAACGCGCAGATCCGGTCGAGGGTGGCGGCGGGCTCCTCGTGGATCCGCCGGTACCTCACGACCAGCACCTGGTCGCGCGGGAACAGCTTGTACAGGTGCTGGAGCTGCTCGCCGTAGCGCCCGAGGTCGACGTACCGCCAGAACGCCGCCCAGCCCGCCGCGATCCGTTCGGGTTCGGCGGCGCACGCGTCGACGACGTTCCCGATCGGTTCGAGGCCCGCCGACCACAGGTGCGTCCAGTTGGAGTGGGCCCGTTCGACGGGGTCCCGGAGGACGGCGACCATCTTCACGTCGGGGATGAGGGTGCGGATGCGGAGCTGCGCGTCCCGGTCGTGGAGGTAGAACGGCGTGCTCTCGCCGCGCAGCGTGCCCTCCGGGGCGGCGGCGAACAGCGCCTCGTAGTCCGTTCGGCGCCAGACGTGCTCCCGGTAGGTCTGCGCGTCACCGGGGCCACCGCGGGTGGGCGGTGGTCCGTCGGTGAGGAAGAACTTCGGCTCCTTGACGGGGGACAGGAACAGGTCGGGGTGGCGCGCCAGCGCGGCGTGCAGGGCCGTCGTGCCGGCCTTCGGAGCACCGATCAGCAGAAAGTCCGGAAGGGTCATCCATCCTCCCTGGTCAGGCGTCCAGCGGTGAGTCAATCATCCCATACCTACCTAAAATGCAGGGAAATATGCCCTATCAAGGTCGTCGCGGTTCGGGCTGGAATGCGCGATCCTCGGCCGGGT
Organism: Actinoallomurus spadix; assembly: GCF_024055725.1. Classification (GTDB taxonomy): domain Bacteria; phylum Actinomycetota; class Actinomycetes; order Streptosporangiales; family Streptosporangiaceae; genus Actinoallomurus; species Actinoallomurus spadix. The sequence goes on from NZ_JAMXMX010000006.1 coordinate 253,360, forward strand.
CTCAGCCGTAACTGTCGATGCCGAGTTTCACCGCGACGGCCACGCCGCAGACCGCGACGATGACGCGCAGTGCCTCACCGGGGAGGCGGCGTACGAGCGCGGGACCGATCCAGCCGCCCACCAGGAAGCCCGCCGCCAGCGGAACGACGGCGTCCCACCGTACGGGGCCGAAGAGCGCGAACCCGAGGGCGGCGACGCCGTTGGCCAGGCCGGCGATGACGTTCTTCACCGCGTTGACCCGGACCAGGGGCAGGTCGATCATCGCGGCGAGCACGGCCAGCGTGAGGATGCCGCCGGCGGCGCCGAAGTACCCGGTGTACACCGCGACCGTGAACAGCGCCAGGCGGAGCGGCCGGCTGCGCTCCCCCGTGGAGCGTTCCGCGAGCCGCTTCGCCTTCGGCTGCAGCAGCAGGATCAGGGACGCCCCCGCGATCAGCCACGGCGCGATCAGCTCGAACGCCCGCGACGGCGTCACCAGGAGGAGCACCGCGCCGGTGGCGCCGCCGAGCGCCGTCAGCAGGCCCAGCCGCAGGACGCGGGAACGCTGGCCGGTGAGCTCCCGCTGCGAACCCGCCGCCGCGCCCACCGCCGTGAACACCAGGGCGACCGTGTTGGTCACGTTCGCGCTGAGGGCGGGCAGCCCCAGTGCCAGCAGCGCGGGATACGACACGACCGACGCGAGGCTCACCACGGTGCTGACCACCCCGGCGAGGACGCCGACCCCGAACAGGATGGGCAGGTGTGCCGTGATCACCCAATATCACTAACACACCGGGTCGCCAGGGGGTGGGGACTCAGCTCGCGACCTTGGCGGAGACGATGTCCGGGGCGAGGGTGGCGACGACGCCGATGATCTGGCCGACCAGCTCGGCCGGGACGCCCGCGGCGGTGAGCGCGTCCGTCAGGTGCCCGGCGACCAGGTCGAAGTGCTCCTGCTCGATGCCGCGCCCCTGGTGGACCGCCCGCATGGGCGCGTCCGAGTAGACCTGCGGCCCGCCCAGTGCCGCGCCGAAGAACTCCACCTGACGGCCCTTGAGCCGGGGCATGGAGACGCCGGCGAAGAAGCTCTCCAGCTTCGGATCCGCCAGCACCCGTACGTAGAAGTCGTCGACCACGGCGACGAGCGCCTCCTCGCCGCCGATCCTGTCGTAGATGCTCTGCTCCGTGGTGCTCATCGCGCTGCCTTCCTGGCTCGTCCGTCGGAAGTCGGAAGGAGGCCAGCGTCGGATCCGCGCATTACGACCGGCGCCGCGGGCGGTAACCATGAGGTGACGCTCGGCGCACCACCGGCCCGTACGGCTGTGAGACCGGGCTCTCGCGCCTACTCGCGCCGTGCCGCACTGGGGCTGGGGCGTCGCTCCGCCGTACACCGGCGCGTAACGGTCAGCTCGCCAGTTCTCCCGGGCCCGGGATCGGCGGCAGGTCGGCCAGCGCCGCGAGCGTGGCCTCGTCCAGCGGCGTCTCCGGGAACGGCGGGCGCCAGCCGGTCTCCGGGTCGTAGCGGCGTACCACCTTGGCGGGCACCCCGGCGATGACGCTGTGGTCGGGGAACTCCCCGCGCACCACGGCGCCGCCGGCGACGACGACGTTCCGCCCCAGGCGGGTGCCGGGCAGGATGATGGCGCCGGCGCCGAGCCAGCAGCCGTCGCCGATGACGACCGAGTCGTTGACCGGCCACTGCCGGCCGACGGGGACGTCCGGGTCGGCGTAGCCGTGGTTCTGGTCGGTGATGTAGACGTACGGGCCGGTGAAGACGTCGTCGCCGATCTCGATCGACTGGTGGCCGACGATGTGACTGCCCCGGCCGATCGAACAGGCTTTACCGATCTTCACGACGGGGTCCGGGCCCAGGTCCAGGCCGGGGCCGAAGCCGGCCGAGATCGTGACGTGCACTCCGACGAGCGTGTCGTCGCCGATATGGATCCAGGGTTCGCCGAAGATCGCACCGGTGGGGAAGCCGATGCAGACGCCTTTTCCCAGGTGACCGAATCGCCGCCCGGCGGGGGTGCTCGGTGTTATCTCGCCATGCCGGCGGATCCACTCCCAGCCCCGGTGGAGAGCCACCGCCACCACTCTGCGGGTCGCGGAACCGATCGACGACCTAAGCGACATGCCGGAAACGGTACGGCATGTGATGTCCGTTTGATCCCCTGATATGGCATCCCGTGACCGTCAGGCCGTACCGCATTCGGTCAGAAAGCGCGCACCCGTTCAGGAGAAAAGTCCTGGCCGTACCGCACGGAACGCCGCCGCCCCGGGAACGGGAGCAGAACGGCGGTGGGCCCGGCCATCACGCGGGGCTCACCGCCGAATCGAACGCCGTCAGGACGTACGAGCACGGTCGCTGCCGCTGCTGCCGCTCTCGCTGTCCGACACCGAGGAGAGGCGCTCGGACGGCGCGGACGCCGACTCCTCGGCCTGCCTGCGCGCGACGTTGTGGCGGGTCGCGATCGCTCCGGCGGCACCGAGCGCCCCACCGGCCAGGAGCAGCGTGGTGGCCATGCCACGGCGGCGCTTAGGCTGCGGCGGCTCCAGCCGCTTGGCCGTCCGGCGCATCATCGCGCCGACCCGGGGGGCGAGCTCCTTCTCGATGTACGCGCCGGCGCGGTCCAGCCGCGGCGCGCCCCAGACCCGGGCGTTGTACACGCCCGTGGAGGCCACGTCGCGGGCCTGACCCGCCGTGGGACCGAGCTTCTCCGCGGTCCGCTGGGCGGCGGTCTGCGCGGTCGTCGCCGCGCTCTGCGCGCCCTGCGCGGTTCGCTGGGCGGTGCGCTGGGCCGACATCATGGCGCGCTTCTGCGCCCGGCTCAGCTCGGAGAGGCGCAGCTGCCGCGCGCTGCGCATCGCGCGCTTCTGCGCCCGGGTCAGCTGTGAGCCGCTGAGCTTGACCTGCGGCTTTTTACTGCTCATCGATCGTAGGGACATCCATACCCCTCCGTTATGTGCGGTCTCGACCAACCTCTTCCCCCGGTAGGCGATGTCAATCACCGGACCGGTGAGAGCGCCGTTCGCCCGTTGTCAGGGCGCTGTTCGGCCCCGCCCGAGAACACCGTCCGGCCGTCGGCGCCGGTGCGGCGGGTCGTTCGGGGAACCCGCCGAGGCCAGTAGCGTTGGTCACCTCAGACGTATCCGAACACGCCCGCCGAGGGCATACTCCGAAACGAGGAGGCGGTCTTCATGGCCGGAGAACTCATCGCGACCCTGAACACCACCCTGGGGCCCATCGTCATCCGCCTGTTCCCCGACAAGGCACCCAAGACGGTCGAGAACTTCGTCGGTCTCGCCGAGGGGACGATCGAGTGGACGCACCCCGCGACCGGTCAGCGGTCGACGACTCCGCTCTACAACGGCACGATCTTCCACCGGGTCATCGACGGCTTCATGATCCAGGGCGGCGACCCCCTCGGCCAGGGCTTCGGCGGCCCGGGCTACGAGTTCGAGGACGAGATCGACCGTGACCTGCGGTTCGACCGGCCGTACCTCCTGGCGATGGCCAACGCCGGACCCGGCACGAACGGCTCGCAGTTCTTCGTGACGGTCGTCCCCACGCCGCACCTCAACGGCCGCCACACGATCTTCGGTGAGGTCGTGCAGGGCAGCGAGGTCGTCGACGCGATCGCCAAGACGGAGACCGGCCGGAACGACCGCCCGGTCAAGGACATCGTCGTGGAATCGGTGACCATCGAGCGTCGTTAGACGGATAACCGGCCACAGACGAGAAGGCGACGATGAGCACCGATCCGGCGCAGGCCCCGGCTCCCGAGGTACCCATGTGCTACCGGCATCCGGGCCGGGAGACCTACGTCCGGTGCACGCGGTGCGACCGGCCGATCTGCCCGGACTGCATGCGCGTGGCCGCGGTCGGGCACCAGTGCCCCGAGTGCGTCCGCGACGGCAACAGCACGGTGCGTGAGCCGCGCACGGTGCTGGGCGGCCGGGTGCGGAACCGCCCGGCGGTCACGCTGACGCTCATCAGTCTGAACGTCCTCGCCTACCTGGCGGAGCTGGTCTCGCCGACGTTCGTCGGCCGGTTCGAGATGCTGGGCGGCATGCCCGCGCGCGGCCGGCTCCCCGGGATCGGCGTCGCCGACGGCGAGTGGTACCGCCTGATCACCGGGGCGTTCCTGCACGTGCCGATGGACCAGGGCGGGCTCGGCATCACCCACATCCTGTTCAACATGTGGGCGCTGTGGGTGCTCGGCCCGCAGCTGGAGCACGTGCTGGGCCGCGCGCGGTTCACGGTGCTGTACGTCCTGTCGGCGATCGGCGGGAACGTCCTGCTCTACCTGGTGGCCCCGCTGCAGCCCGCCGTGGGCGCCTCCGGCGCCATCTTCGGGCTGTTCGCGGCGTTCTTCGTCGTCGGCCGCCGGCTCGGCGTCGACACGCGCGGCATCGTCTTCCTCATCGTGATCAACCTGGTGTTCACGTTCACCTTCTCCGGGATCTCCTGGGAAGGGCATGTGGGCGGGCTGGTCACCGGTGCGGTGCTCGCGGTCGCGTTCGCGTACGCCCCGCGCCGGCGGCAGAAGGCCGTCCAGGTCGCCGCGTCGGCGGTCGTCGCCGGTCTGCTCGTCGTCCTCACCGCCGTGGCCACGGCGCTCGCGTCCTGACGCCCGCGCTCGTCGTTCGCGCCGCGTGGCGACCGCGCCGGCGTTTCATGGCGGCGTTTCATGGCGGCGTGCTCGCGCCGCTCGTGCGGGCGCGGCAACCGCTCGGCGGTTCCGCGGCCGTACGACCGGCTCAGCCGGTCACGCGCGGGCGGACATGGACGCTCCGCCCGCGCCGCACGGCACGAGAGAAGGCTGGGGACGATCCCTGTGGATAACCCCCAGTGCGATCCACAGGCTGTGGACAACCGTGTGGGGAAGTCAACGCCAGCGCGTCGACAGCACCACGCCGATCACGATCACGCCGAACCCGATGAGCAGGTTCCAGTTGCTCAGCGAGGTGATCAGCGGCACCGACGCGCCGACGCTCGCCGTGATGTAGTAGACGGCGATCCAGGCCAGGCCGAGCAGCCAGCAACCCACCATCGTCGGCACCAGCCACCTGGGGCTGACCGAGACCTTCTGCGAGCGCTGCGGCGGAGTGTAGACGGCCTTCTTGCGTACCTTCGACTTGGGCACGGGGTCTCTCCTCGGGCGGAACGCGGCCGCACGCCGGGTCCGCGCATGGGTCAATTTGTCAGTTAGCGTAGTCGCTGGTGAGCAGCGTACGACCTTATTGGGGGCGGTGGGGTGTCGCGATGCGGGCAAAAACCGGCAACGGCGGGCTGAGCGGCGCCGCCCGGCCGTGGCGATACGCCATCCCGGCCCTGACGATCTTCGCGGGCACCCTGTTCGCGGCCAGCGCGAGCACTGCGCACGGAACGGACCTGCGCGGCGGCGGCCGTACGAAGGTCACCGAGCTCATCGCCCAGGAACAGCGGCAGTACCAGGGCTCGCAGACGCGCTACCGCCACCTCCGGCGGCAGATCGAAGGTCTCGTACGGGCGGCGGCGCGGCGCGACGCCCGGGTCAAGGCCGCTCAGGAGACCGCCGACCGCCTCGCGGCCCGAGCGGGGCTCGCCCCGGTCACCGGACACGGGCTGCGCGTCACCCTCGACGACGCGCCCACCGGGCAGCGGATCGCCGGCGACCCCGGCCCCGACGACCTCGTCGTTCACCAGCAGGACGTCCAGGCCGTCGTCAACGCGCTGTGGACCGGCGGTGCAACGGGCGTGCAAATCATGGACCAACGCTTGATCTCCACCAGCGCCGTACGTTGCGTCGGCAATACGCTCATCCTCCAGGGCGTCGTCTACTCGCCGCCGTTCCGGATCACCGCGACCGGGGACCCGGGCCGGCTGCGAGCGGCGCTGGACGCCTCGCCGGCCATACAGGTCTACCGGCAGTACGTCGCCGAATACGGACTCGGGTACACCGTGAGAACGCTCAAGAAGACGACACTGCCCGCCTACGCGGGCAACGCACAGCCCAAGTACGCCACCGCGCTGGAGCCCGACGGTGCGAACCCTCATTCGTAGCCTCGGCGAGTTGTGCATCACCGCCGGGGCCGTCCTGCTGCTGTTCGTCGCGTACGAACTGTGGGGCACCGGCGCGTACACCCAGGCCGAGCAGCGCAGGCTCGGCGGCGAGCTCACCCACGACTGGGCCGCACCGCCTCCCCGCAAGGCGCCGGGCGCCGTGACGGCCGAGCGCGTCCGGCTCGGCCACGGCCTCGCGCTGATCCGGATCCCCCGGCTGGGCAAGCGGTTCCACTACGTGATCATCGAGGGTGTGTCCGTCGCGGACCTGCGCAAGGGGCCCGGACACTACCCCGGCACCGCGATGCCGGGCGAGATCGGCAACTTCGTCGTCTCCGGGCACCGGACGACGTACCAGGCGCCCTTCAACCGCCTCGACGAGCTGCACACCGGCGACAAGATCCTCATCGACACCCGATCCCGGCAGTACACCTACAAGGTCACCGGCAAGAAGGTCGTGTCCCCCGGTGACGTCGGCGTCGTCGCCCCGGTGCCGGAACACCCGACCAAGGACCCGACCGACCGGCTGATCACGCTCACCACCTGCCACCCCAAGTACTCCGCCGCCGAGCGGCTCATCGTGTTCGGGCGGATGGTCGGCTCGATCCCCCGGGTGAACGGAGCGTCCTCCTGATGTACTCCTGGCTGTGGCGGCAGCTGCCCGGCGACACGGTGACGCGCGTCTACACCGCCCTCGTGGGCCTGCTCGTGATCGGCGTCCTGCTCTGGTACGTCGTGTTCCCCTGGTTCGAACCCCAGATCCAGTTCGATCACGGGACGGTGGACGACGGCGGCACGTCGGCTACGGCACCCCCGGCCCCCGGTACAAAACATCGGTAAAAAGATTCTCCCCCGACCGTGTAACGCTCTAGGGGGTGAAGACGGATCAACGAGTGAGGGCTTCCGCCGTTGCCCCCGAGCGGCGGAAGCCCTCACTCATGTCCGCACCCGGTCCCGGCGCGAAAGCCCGCGTGCGAGGCGCTCGAACGACGACGCGGCCTCCCCGCCCGGGAGGGGCGAGGAGGCCGCGGTCGGATGCCGTCAGAAGCCGCCGGGCGGAGGCCAGGTCACCTTGCCAGGCTGCGAGGGGCCATCGGTCGGGTCGCCGGTCGGCTGGTCCGGCGGCTGCTGCTCCTTGGCGACCATCAGGGTCACGGTGCTGCCGCGGTTGGCCGTTTCGCCCTCATTGGGATTCTGCTGGACGACGGTGCCCGGCGCCTCACCGTTCTGCGGCTCGACGTAGGTCACCCGGACCGCGAAGCCGTTGTTGCGCAGGTCGGCCTTTGCGTCGAGAACCTGCTTGCCGACCTCGGAGGGCACGGTCGTCTTGCCCGGGCCCTCGGAGATGGTCAGGTTGACCTCGGAGTCCTTGGCGACCTTCGAGCCGGAGTCCGGGTCGGAGCTGATCACGTAACCCTTGGGCACCGACGAGCTGTTCTGCTTGTCCGTGCTGCCGACCTTGAGGCCGGCGTTCTCGATCGCGTTCTTGGCGGAGTCCTCGCTCAGCCCGCGGACCTTGGGCACCGCGACCTTCTGCTTGCCGGTCGAGACGACGAGGGTGACCGCGGTCGTGGCCACCTGCGCCTTGTCGATCTTGGTGTTCTCGTTCGGGCTGACGCTGATGACCTTGCCGCTGTCGACGCTGTCGCTCGACCTCTTCTTCGTCGTGATCTTCGTGAAGCCGAGATCCGTCAGCTGCTGTTTGGCAGCGTCCTGGTCGTTGCCGACGATACCGGTCGGGATCGCGACGGTGGTGCTGTCCTTCGCGCCCCCACTGCCCTTGAACATGAAGAACAGCGCGGTCACCGCGCCCACGGCGAGCAGTGCCACGACCACACCCAGCGCGATCTTCCTGCCGCGGCCCTCCGGCTCCTCCGCCTCGGCGTACTGCACCGGCGGCAGGTCGTAGCCCATCGTCGCGGGCGGGGCCGCCTGGGTCGGCGGCCCGCCCTGCAGGACCTGGGTGCCGGCGTTCATCGCCATGGTCGGCGCGGCCACCGGCATGCCCTGCAGCGCGCGCTGGATGTCGCCCCGCATCTCCGCCGCGCTCTGGTAGCGGTAGTTGGGGTCCTTCGTCAGCGCCTTGAGGACGATGGCGTCGGCCCAGCGCGGGATCGACGGATCGATCTGCGACGGCGCCGGCGGCTCCTCCCGCACGTGCTGGTAGGCGATGGCCACCGGCGAGTCGCCCTGGAACGGCGGGCGGCCGGTGAGCAGCTCGAACAGCACGCAACCGGTGGAGTACAGGTCGCTGCGGGCGTCGACGCGCTCGCCGCGCGCCTGCTCCGGCGAGAGGTACTGCGCGGTGCCGATGACCTGCGCGGTCGCGGTCATCGTGGCGGCGGAGTCGGCGAGCGCGCGGGCGATGCCGAAGTCCATGACCTTGACCTCGCCGGCGGAGGTCAGCATCACGTTGGCCGGCTTGATGTCCCGGTGCACGATCCCGCCGCGATGGCTGTAGTCGAGCGCGCGGAGGATCCCGTCGGTCATCTCCATCGCCCGCTCGGGCGGCAGCTTCTGCTCGTCCCGCAGCACGTCGCGGAGCGTGCGTCCCTCGACGTACTCCATGACGATGAAGGGGATCGGGTTGCCGTCGAGAAGGTCCTCGCCGGTGTCGTACACCGCGATGACCGACGGGTGGTTCAGCGAGGCGGCGGACTGCGCCTCCCGGCGGAACCGTGCCTGAAATGTCGGATCCCGGGCGAGGTCGGCCCGTAGCGTCTTGATCGCGACTACTCGATCGAGTCTGAGATCCCTGGCTCGGTAGACCTCGGCCATGCCACCACGCCCGATGACACCATCGAGCTCATAGCGACCACCGAGTAGCCGAGGCTGAGTCATGTCTCGCACTTTCCCTCGTCGTCTACACCGTGCTCTCCGAACCTACTCGCCTGAAGGCGGGCTCTCAGGCGGCGACGGATCCGGAGAGTTCGGCGGTGAGTCCACCGCCGGTGTGGTAGGCGTCGTTTTCGGGGTACTCCTCGTCTTGGTCGGTTTCGTCACTGGCGTCGAGCTCGGCACCGAACTCGGCGTCGGGCTGGTACTCGTCCGTTCGACGGTCGAACCCGAGGGTACGGGCCGATTGCTCGGCTCGCCAAGACGGGGCCGCCTGGTGTGCTTCGTCGGTGCGGTGCCGCCGACGGGCTGGACCCGCTTGCCGTCCACGAGCTTAGTGTGGTCAGGCCCTTTCCACAGCGCTGTGACGGTGAACACGCCAGCGCCGAGGACGATGACGAGCGCGGCGCCCGCGAAGATGTACCGGCTGACGCGCTGCCGCCGCCGCCGTGCGGCGGCCCTCGGCGACAGCTCCGTCTCGGGCCAGCCCGGTGCCTCGGCCGCGAAGACGCCGCCGGCCGCGGCGGCGCCGAGCGCGGTGCCGGCCTCGGCGAAACCGACGGTCGCGCCGCTCCCCTCGGCGGCGGAACCCGGCAGGTGATCCCCGGTGAGCGGGGCCTCGACCGCCCATCCGTACGCGAGGGCGGTCTCCTCGGCGGCGGGGTCGTCGCCGACGCCCAGCGAGTGACGGATGGCGTACGCGCCCTCGGCGATCTCCGCCGCCGACCGCGGACGGTCGTCGGGGTGCTTGGCCAGCATGGCGGAGACGAGTCCGCGGACGGCCGGGGACACCGACGACGGCAGCGGCGGCGGCTCCTCCCGTACGTGCTTGAGGGCCAGCGCGACCGGGGTGTCGGCGACGAACGGCGGCCCGCCGGTCAGGCATTCGTACGCGACGACGCCCAGGGAGTACAGGTCCGCGGCGGGGGTGACCTTCTTGCCGGTCGCCTGCTCCGGCGAGACGTACTGCGCGGTGCCCATGACCATCCCGGTCTGGGTCATGGAACTGTCACCGCTGCGCGCGATGCCGAAATCGGTGATCTTGACGGTGCCGTCCCCGGTCACCATCAGGTTGCCGGGCTTGATGTCGCGGTGGATGATGCCCGCCGAGTGGGCGACGTGCAGCGCCCGCGCGGCCTGGCCGACGAGGTCGAGCGTCGCGTCGGCCGACAGCCGCCCGTCCCGGGCGAGGATCTGCGACAGCGTCTCGCCCGCCACCAGCTCCATGACGAGGTAGGCGAGGTCGTCCTGCTCGCCGTAGTCGAAGACCTGGGCGATACCGCTGTGCTGCAGGGCCGCGGCGAACCGCGCCTCGGCGCGGAAGCGACCCCGGAACGTCTCGTCGTCGAGGTACTGCTGTTTGAGCAGCTTGACCGCCACCGGACGGCCCAGGAGCCGGTCGGTGGCCTTCCAGACCTCGCCCATCCCACCGATGGCAAGACGTTCGTCGAGCACGTACCGGTTGTTCAGGACGTCTGGTGTGGTCATGGTCAGTGCACCGCCTGGACGATGCGCAGGGCGATCGGCGCGGAGTACTCCGCACCGCTCGACCCCCGCGGGCCCTCGGTGACGACGGCGAAGGCGACCTTCGGGTTGTTCCTCGGGGCGAAGCCGACGAACCAGTCCTCGTTGATGCCGTTGACTCCGGTCTCGGCGGTGCCGGTCTTGCCGGCGATGTCGCGCCCCGCGAGGTACCTCGACGCCGTCCCGTGATCGACGACCGCGCCCATCATCTCCTGAATCTGGCGCGCCGTGTCGGCGCTGATCGGCTGCCCGAGCTGCTTCGGGTCGGCCGTCACCAGCTCGGACTGGTCCTGCGCGACGACCCGCTTGACGAGGTACGGCTTCATCAGCTTGCCGTCGTTGGCGACCGCCTGCGCGACCATCGCCATCTGCAGCGGCGACGCGGTCACGACCTCCTGGCCGATGCCGCTACGGGCCAGGGCGTCGCCGCCGAGCCGCTTGGTCGGGTAGACGCTCGTGGCGCTGGACATGCCGTTCTCGACCTCGGTCGGCTTGTTGAAGCCGAACTTGGCCGCCATCTCCGCCAGCTTCGACTGCCCCAGCATGCCCGCGAGACGGCCGAACGTCGAGTTGCACGACGCCGCGAACGAGTTGATCAGAGGCGGGGAGCCGTTGCACTTTGCCTCGTCGCCGTCGGAGTTGTGCAGCTCCTGGCCCGACTCGGGAAGCAGCAGGCGGTTCGCGTCGGCCGGGGAGTCCTTGGTGTACTGCCCACTCTCGATCGCCGCCGCCGAGTCAATGATCTTAAAGGAGGAGCCCGGCGCGAACGTCTCCCGCATCGCGTAGTTCAGCAGCGGGGTCGGCTTCTCCTTGGTCAGCGACTCGAAGACCTTGTTCGCCTTCGTTCCGTCGTGCACCGCGACGTTGTTCGTGTCGTACGACGGGAAGGAGGCCATCGCCAGGATCGCGCCCGTCTTCACGTCGATGGCGACCGCGCCGCCGCGCCGCATCGTCTTGTTCTTGACGCCGCTGTAGGCCGCCTCCTGGGCGTCCGGGTCGATCGTCGTCTGCACGGTGGCGCCGGCGGCCTTCTTGCCGACCAGCACGTCGAACCAGTTGTGCAGGGCCAGCCGCTTGTCCGTGCCGTCCAGCAGGCCGTTCTGCGCCGCTTCGAGGCCCGTACGGCTGAACACGCTGACGTACCCGGTGATCGGGGAGTACATCGTGCCCTGGTTGTAGTGCCGCTGGTACTCCTTGCCGTCCTTGCCGCCGATCTTCTCGGAGTAGGCCAGCGTCACCTTCCCGGCCATGATCGGGCCGCGGTTGTGCTCCCACTGCTGCGCGAACTGCCGGCTGTTCAGCGGGTCGGTCCGCAGCTTGTCCGCCTGGGAGCCCTGGATGTAGTTCACGTTGATGAGCAGGACGACCAGCAGGACCATGCCGGCCACCGCGACCTTGCGGAGCGGCTTGTTCACTGCGTCCTCACCACCTGGGTCATCCCCTCGTCCTGAATCGGCTGCGGCGCGGGCCGCCGCGCGGTGTCACTGATGCGGATCAGAATGGCGATCAGAATCCAGTTGGCGAGCAGCGACGATCCGCCCTGGGCGAGGAACGGCGTGGTCAGACCGGTCAGCGGGATGAGCCGCGTCACACCGCCGACGATGACGAAGACCTGCAGCGCGAAGACGAACGACACGCCGCCGGCGAACAGCTTGGCGAAGTTGTCCTTCGTGGCCAGCGCGGCCTTCATGCCCCGCTGCACGATCAGCGCGTACACGATGAGGATGACCATCGCGCCGGTCAGCCCCAGCTCCTCGCCGAACGAGGTGAAGATGAAGTCGCTGTAGGACAGCGGAGTGCGCCACGGCTCGCCCTGGCCGAGGCCCGTGCCGAGCACACCGCCCTGGCCCATCGAGAACAGGCCGAACATCAGCTGGCTGCTGTCGGCGAGGTACACGCCGCCCTTGCTGGCGCAGACGTCGGCGTGCGTCTGGTTGACGATCTTGCCGCCGATCCGGCACCCGCCGTCGAAGTACGCCTGCGGATCCAGCCAGGTGTCGATCCGCTGCGCGACGTGCGGGATCTCAGGGGCGATCAGGCAGGCGCAGGCCAGCAGCAGAACGCCGATCAGCACCCACATGAAGCGCTCGGTCGCGACGTACAGCATGCTGACGAACAGGCCGAAGAACAGGATGGCCGTACCGAAGTCGTTCTCCAGCGCCAGGACGCCGAGACAGATCACGAAGATGACCAGGATCGGCCCGAGGTCACGCGCGCGCGGGAGGTTCGCCGGGCCGATCTTCTTACCGACGATCGACAGGCTCTGGCGCTTGTTCACCAGGTACCCGGCGAAGAAGGCCACCAGCGCGAGCTTGGAGAACTCACTGGGCTGGATCGAGAACCCGCCGATCCGAATCCAGATCTTCGCACCCAGCGCGCCACTGATCGACGAGGGCAGAAAGCCCGGGAGGGCGAGGAAGAACAACCCGACCGCGCCGATCGTGTACATGTACCGCTGGAGGACCTTGATGTCCTTCAGCACGAGCAGCGTGACGGCGAAGAAGATCATCGCCAGCGCCGTCCAGGTGAGCTGCCCGGTCGTCGACGGCCCGATGTAGGACAGCTTCTTGCCCTCTTGGAGGGCCTTCTTCCAGTCGGCGCTCGTGCTCAGGTCCAGACGGTAGATCATCGCCAGGCCGAGGCCGTTGAGGAAGACGGCCAGCGGGAGCAGGAGCGGATCGGCGTACGGCGCGAACCGGGCGACGACGAAGTAGGCGCCGGCCGCGAGGATCCCGAGGCCGATGCCGTATCCGTACATGCCGGCCGGCAGGCCACCGTCACGCGCCAGGCCGACCTGCGCGAAGCTCGCGACGGTGATCACCAGTGCGAAGACCAACATGCCGAGCTGGGCGCTCCGCCGCGGGCGGGTCGCGATCTGAACCTCGGATTCGGCGGCTACGGAAGTCATGGGTGAGTGGTGTTCGCCTTTACGGGGGGACAGCCGGACTTGCCCGGCTTCCTTCTGCACGTGTCGGCCGCGTCGCGGAGCTCCTGCACCTTGGCGCGGGCCTGCGTGACGTCCGCCACGATGATGCCCTTGTGCACGGTGTCCTTGGTCGCCTTGGGCAGCGAGCTCGCCTGCACCGGCGGACTCGGCTTCTCGACGACCGTCTCGTCACAGCCCAGCGAGCTCTTCTGGCCCTTGCCCTTCCAGATCGTCACGACGCCCTCGGAGTTGTCGGCGACGACGACGCGGCAGACCTGCCCGCGCAGGGTGTGGACGGTGGTACGGGCCTTGCTCAGGCTGCCCAGGCCGTCGATCGTGTGGTTCACCGAGTCCCGCGCCGAGGGCGCCAGGTCGGCGACCTTCAGCGCCGGGCTGGGACGCTCCTTCAGGTGGTACAGCTTGATTCCCAGGAGGTCCTGGTTCATCCCCTGGTAGATGACGACCTGACCGCCGTCCGCCGCGACGTAGTACTGCCCCTGAATCGTGTTGTACGCGACGTACCCCCCGCCGGCCGCCAGCACGACGACCGCACCGGCCGCCGCCACCAGCCACGGCCAGCGGCGCCGCCGCCGCCCCACCGCCTCCTGCGGCAGCGCCTCCTGCGGCAGCGTCTCCTCGGCGGGCTGCCGCCCGACCGCGGGAATGTCCGCCACGGTCACCGGCGCGGGATGCTGCTGCTCCCGTAGCGCCGCGGCCCGCTGCGCCGGCGTCTCCGCGGCCATCGCCCCCGGCGGCATGTCCGCCTCACCGCGACCCAGGCTCGCGTTGTGCGCCGCGCCCGCGGTGATCGGAGCCGACGGCGGGCCGTGCAGCTGCTCCAGCTCGACCACATCGGCCACCACACAGGTGATGTTGTCCGGACCGCCACCGCGATTGGCCAGATCGATGAGCTGGCGTACGGCCTGGTCCGGCTCCGCCGCCGTGCTCAGCGCGTGGTGGATGGTCTCCGCGCTCACCACCGTGCTCAGCCCGTCCGAGCACAGCAGGTAACGATCGCCCAGCTGCGCCTCGCGCAGCGCGATGTCCGGATCGACCTCGCCCCGGCCGTCAAGCGCCCGCAGCAACAGGGAACGCTGCGGGTGTGACGCGGCCTCGTCCAGGGTGATCCGGCCCTCGTCGACGAGCGACTGCACCAATGTGTGATCATGAGTGATCTGGAACAGCTCGCCGTTCCGCAGGAGATACGCGCGGGAGTCGCCGATGTGGACGAGGGCGACCTGCGGCCCGTTCCACAGCATCGCGGTGAGCGTGCAGCCCATGCCCTGCAGCGAAGGGTCACCCTCCACGATACTGTGCAAGGTCTCGTTGGCCCGGTGAACCGCCTGCTCCAGCGCACCGACCAGCTCGTGCGCCGGGAAGTCCCGGTCCAGTGGCTTCAGGGTCTCGATCGCGGCGGCACTGGCGATCTCACCGCCGACGTGGCCGCCCATGCCGTCGGCGACCGCGAGCAGCCGGGAGCCCGCGTACGCCGAGTCCTCGTTGCCCTCGCGCAGCATGCCGACGTCCGACCGGGCGGCGAAGTGAATTCCGATGGTCATTTGCGCAGCTCTATGGCGGTCTTCCCGATACGGATCGGTACGCCGACGGGGACTGGTTCCGGCCTGCTCACCTTGGCACGCCCGAGATAGGTGCCGTTCGTCGAACCGAGATCCTCCACGAACCACTGACCGTTCTGCGAGAAGAGCCGGGCATGCCGTCCCGAAGAGTAGTCGTCTCCGAGAGGCAGGGTGACATCATTCGACCGACCCATCGTTATCTCCGTACCGACCAGGTCCATCGTCGTACCGGCCCGGGCACCTTCGGTGATGACGAGCTTGGTCGGCTCGGTACGCCTGACGCGCGGCGCCGCGGCCTGCCGGGGCGGCCGGGCGGGCTGGGCGGCCTGCCGAGGCCGCTGGGCCTTCGCGGCGGCCTTCGAACCCCACAGATCGGCACGGATGACGCCCGCGGCCGCGATGACGAACAGCCAGAGTACGGCTAGGAACGCCACCTTCATGAGCGTCAGGGTGATTTGGTTCATCGGAGTCGGAACTACTCCCTATCGCGGCGGAACACCAGGGTTGTCCGGCCGAGCGTCACCCGCGCGCCATCGTGCAGCGTCACGCGGCGGATCGGCTGGCCGTTCACGAAAGTGCCGTTTGTCGACCCTAGATCAACCGCAACCACCTCCGGGCCCTCGACTCTGATCTCGGCATGGTGCCGGGAAACGCCCGGATCGACAAGCCGAAGATCACAATCGGTGCCCCGGCCGAGCAACGTCACCGGAGTGGTCAGATCGTACGTGTGACTCGGCTGACCCTCCGTGCTCACCAGCAGCCGCGGCCGGCCACCCGCGAACCCACGCGGCGGAGCCGGCATGTCACTCATCGGCTGACGGATCTCGCCACCCTCGACCGTCGAGCCGCGGATGACACCGGACCGGATCCGGAACATCCCGGTACGCAGGTCATCGGCGTTCTCGAACCGCACCCGCACCGGCCCCACGAAGGAGTAACCCTGCTCCTTCGCGTGCTCACGGGCGAGATTCGCCAGCTCCTGGCTCAGACTGTCGGCGTAGACCTCCAGCCGCTCACCGTCCGGATGTGAGATCTCGACCACGAAGTCGTTCGGCACCAGCGTGCGACCCTGCGCCACGATCGCGGCGCGCTCGTCCATCTCGCGCTGGATGGCGCTGGCCACCTCGACGGGTTGAAGCTCCGACTTGAAAGCCCGAGCGAAGGCACCCTCGACCATGCCCTCGAGCCGACGCTCGAAGCGCTGTAGGACACCCACGTGCACCTCCCCTCTCCACTGCTAGACGATCGTATCTGTGAGTAGGTTCGCCCCGAGCAACCGATTCGGACCACCGCTGGAATGGTGCTAATCTTTGGGACGCGCCCGGGGCGGGTGGCGGAACGGCAGACGCGCACGGTTCAGGTCCGTGTGTCCGAAAGGACGTGAGGGTTCAAATCCCTCCTCGCCCACTCGGTGTTGGGGTCGGCTGGTCGGAAGCTTTGCTTCCTCCCAGTCGACCCCTCGTCGTTTTTTCGGGGGGACGACCCCCCGGGCCCCCCGAGGTGGGGGGCTTCGCCCCCCACGCCCCCTTGGGGCTCAGGTTCGTTTGCTGGTGCGGGCTCCGCGCGGGCTGGGATTTTTGGGGCTTCGCCCCTTGCCCCCCCTGGGGCTCAGGTTCGTTTGCTGGTGCGGGCTCCGCGCGGGCTGAGGTTTTTTGGGGCTTCGCCCCTTGCCCCCCTTGGTGGTTGGGGTGCGAGGTCGGTCACATTGAGCTCTGGGTTGACGGGCTGAGCCTTGTGATTCGGTCATTGCTTCGTTCGCGATGGCGGCACGGAGCGGCCTTGAAGTCGCCCGGTGGGGCGCGTCGGTGGGGTGCCTGCCGTTCGGGCCGCCGACGCCGCTGATTTCAGGGGGCGGTGTTCAGAGCTGCTCCTGGCGGTACCAAGAGATGAGTAGAACGTTCGGTCTTGACGGGTGGGTGGCGCCGTGTCATGGTCGGGGGAGGTAGAACGTTCGGTCTCGTGTGGTTCGCGTCCTCGATCGGGGGAGCCGTCAGCGGCGCCGCTGACCCGCGTAGTCCGTTTCCATCGAGAGGATCATCGTGGCCACCGTTGCCTCATCCACCGTCCGCGGGATCGCGCCGGCTCTGCGCCGGTTGTACTTTGTCCGATCCGGGTTCGCCGTCGTCTGGGCGCTTCTGCTGTTCGCCACCAAGTCGGACCTCGGTCCGGTCGGCGTCGCCCTGCTCGTTCTGTATCCCCTGTTCGACGCCGCCGCGGCGGTCGTGGACGCTCGTTCGGCTCGCGCCGCCGGGCCGGCGCGCGGACTGTACGTGAACATCGCGATCAGCGTGCTCGCCGCGATCGGCGTGGCCGTCGCCTGCGCGTCCGGTGTGCCGGCCGTCCTACGCGTGTGGGGCGTCTGGGCGATCGTCTCCGGGCTCGTGCAGCTGGTCGTGGGTGTTGCGCGCCGCTCGATGGGCGGCCAGTGGCCGATGATCCTCAGCGGGGGCATCTCCGTACTCGCCGGCGCCTCGTTCATCACGTCGGCCTCCGCGGAGGACCCGTCGCCGGGCGGCATCGCCGGCTACGCGGTGCTGGGTGGCGTCTTCTTCCTCGTCTCGGCGCTGCGCCTCGGGCGTGCCGCGGATAAGCGCTGACATCGCCGGCTTGGTGCTCAGGCGGTCTTCGTCCCGGATCCGGACGTGGAGCGGTGTTGCAGGATCCCGTCGACGCCCCGGAGGAACGTCTCGCAGACCTCCGCGGGATCGGAGAGGCAGCCCTCGGCCATCGCGCCGTCTCGCAGCATGACGAAGTGGCGGCCCGCGAGCTCGGGTGGCGTATCCCCGACGTGCGCGAGCAGGTCGGTGATGGTGCGCAGGAACCACGCGCGGTGAGCGAGGACGGCCTTGTGGACGGGGTGATCGGGATCCGGATACTCGGCGACGGCGTTGAGGAAGGCGCAGCCGCGGAAGCCGGCCGACCGGATGCCGTCGGCGATCGACTCTGCGATGGCCCGCAGGATGTCGGCGGCCGGACGGCCGCTGTCGAGGACCTTGCCGACCTGCTCGCGGTCGAGCCGGTGGACCGCTTGGAGGTACGCGATGACGAGGTCTTCCTTGCCGGGGAAGTGCCGGTACAGCGTCGCGCGGGTCACCTTCGCCTCCGCGACGATCCGATCGATCCCGACGGAGTGGATTCCCTCGGTGTAGAAGAGCCGGGTGGCGGTTTCGAGTAGCCGCGAGCGCGCTTCGGAGACCTGACCTCGAGCCATTGTGGGGAGTGTAATCGATAGAACGTTCAGTCTCCGGGGTGACGTCTTCGCGCCCTGCGCCGGTGAGCGGCGGCGAGCCGTTCAGAGCACGGATCGGCAGAAGAACCGGCGCGTCCGGCCCGCCGGTGCGCGAGTGAGGTGGAAGGCGGTCCCCAGAACGTTCCGTTGCCCTCGGTATGGACCCGGGGGATTCCATACCGAGGGCAGCGGAGGGGAACTACACCGTGATGGAGATCAGCTGGAGGCGGGGACCGGCTTGCCGAACATCGTGCAGATGGCCGCGGTGACCAGGTCGTCCTCGGCCGTGCCGGCCGCGGCGTCGGTTTTGAGGCCGAAGTGGGTTGTGGCCAGCACCGAGACGGTACGTCGGCCCAACTCGTCGGTGTAGTTGTCGCTGCGGTATCCGGGAAGCGCGCCGTCGTGCCCCCACACCGTCCCGCACGGGGTGTGGACCTCCTCAAGCCCCAGCCCGTAGAGGCGGTTCAGCCCGTTCGCCTCGTCCTCCTGGGTGGTGACCCGCATTTGGGCGAGCAGCGGCTTGGGAAAGAGCCGGCCGGACAGCAGGGCCTTGTCGAATCGGGCCCAGTCACTCGTGGTGGAGACGATGGAACCGGCCGCCCCGACCCACGACTGGTCGATCCCGGTGACGTCGACCCGCTCGCCGCGGGCCGGTCCGACGAAACCGAAACCCGCGGGTGTGCCGGGCGGCAGGATCGGCGCGAGGTGCGCCGCGTCGGGCTCGTACCCGTGGGCGAACCGGCGGTCGGCGGGGTCCGGGGCGCCGGTGGCCAGGTAGGTGTGCCGAAGCCCCAGCGGCCCGGCGATACGGTGCTGGATCAGGTCCGCCACACTCTGTCCGGTGATCTTCTCCAACAGCAGGCCGAGCGCGTCATAGTTGGTGTTGCTGTAGGACCAGCCCTGACCGGGCGGGAACTTCACCGGCAGGCTCGTGCCCATGGCGAGCAGCTGCTCGGCCGTGGGCGGCTCCGTCTGCCGGCCGGTCATCAGCATCAGCGCCTCGGGGTCGTACGCGTAGTCGGCCAGTCCACTGGTGTGGTTCAGCAGCATTCGTACGGTGATGTTCCGGCCGTTCGGAACGGCTCCGGGAAGCCGCTTCTCGATGGGGTCGTCCAGCGCGAGGCGGTGGTCGGCGACGAGTTGCAGAACCAGCGTCGCGGTCATCGTCTTGGTGTTCGAGCCCATCCTGAACTCGTCGTTCGCGGTCAGCGCGTGATCAGGGATGCTCCACGAGGCCTGCCGGACGATGTTCACCTCCGGGCCGTGTCCATCGTCCACCCGGACGATGACGCCCGGGACGCCGGCCGCCGTGGCCCTGCTTGCGGCGGCGACCAACTGTTGCGAGTGCCCCGCGACGCCCGGCCGCTCCGCCGCCGCCGCTGACGCCGACGCCGCGCCGGACATCGCGATGACGCCGGCGCCGAGCGCCAGCGCCGTCGCCGTTCCCCGGAGACGGCGGGAGACGAATCCAGTGCTCTTCCCTGCCATGGCGAATCCTCCTCATCCTGCGGCCGGTGGCGGCTGCCAGGCCGATGAGCAAGAAGGTAGGAAAACGGCATGGGCGTACACATCGCCTCGCAGTGGGCCGCTCGTGGCTCGCGTGGGGGATGGACAGCCGGCGCGGGCGTCGGCTAATTCAGCCGTCCTGCGTGGCGAGCCCGATCTGGTGCGCGAACACCACGGCGTGGACTCGATCCCGAAGGTCGAGCTTGGCGAAGATGCGCGACACGTAGGTCTTGACCGTCTCTCTGCTCAGAAAGAGCGACTTCGCGATCTCGGCGTTCGACTGCCCGGTGGCCATCAGCTTCAACACCTCGACTTCGCGTTCGGTCAGGTCGGCGAGGGCCTCCCTCACACGCCTGTCCGCCTCGTCGTCGTCGCGGATGCGCTCGCCGAAGCGGCCGATCAGCCGGCGGGTGACCTCGGGCGCCAGCAGGGCGTTCCCGGCGGCGATGGTGCGGATCCCGGCGAGCATCTCCCCCGCCGGAGTGTCCTTGAGCAGGAACCCGCTGGCTCCCGCGCGCAGTGCCTGGAAGACGTACTCGTCCAGGTTGAACGTCGTGACGACCAGCACCTTGACCCGCCCGGCGGACTGCGGGCCGGCGATCCGCCGGGTCGCCTCGATGCCGTCGAGCAGCGGCATCCGGATGTCCATGATGACGATGTCGGGGGTGAGCCGCTCGGCCAGCCGCACCGCCTCACGGCCGTCCTCGGCCGTACCGACGATCTCGAAGTCCGGCTGCGAGGACAGGATGGTGATGTAACCGGCGCGGATGAGCGCCTGGTCGTCGCACACCAGCACCCGGGTACGCGGCTTCGCGCTCATGAGGCGTCCGCCTCGGTCGGAAAGCACGCATGCAGGACGAACCCTCCGCCGTCCTCCTGCCGCGTGGTCAACTCGCCGCCGGCGAGGAGCACGCGTCTGCGCAGCCCGGCCAGCCCCCGGCCCGACGGCACGGCGGCCGGCGGGGGTCCGGCCGGTCCGCGAGCGGGCGCTCCGCCCGGACCGTCCGTCGTCACGTCGACCGTCAACCGCCCCGCAACGGACCAGGTCAAGTGCACCACCGTCTTCCTTCCCGGCGCGTGTTTGAGCGCGTTGGTCAGCGCCTCCTGCACCACCCGGTACGCCGCCAACGCCACCATGTCGTCCATCATGCGCTCCGGACCGTCCTGGACGAGTTCGACCGGTTGCCCGGCAAGCCTGGTCTGGGCCACCAGATCGGTGAACAGCCCGGCCGCCGGAGCGCGCGGGGCCGGCTCGGCGTCATGACGGGGACTGAGCACGCCCAGCATCGCGCGCAGGTCTCCCAGCGCGCGGCGCCCGGTCCCGCCGATCGCCGTGAGCCCTTCTTCGATCTCCGCGCGGTTGTCAGGCGGCACGTAGAGCGCGGCGTCCGCCTGCATCACGATCGCCGTCACATGATGCGTCACCACATCGTGCAGCTCCCGGGCGATGTGCTCGCGCTCCTCACGCCGGGCCGCTTCCATGCTCTCGCGCTGCCGCCGCTCCTGCTCGCGCAGCCGGGTGCGCGCCAGAGTGCCGACCAGCCAGCATCCCGCCGGCAGGGCGAAGAACTCGACGCCCTCGGTCGGCGACTCTGGGGCTCCGAGGGCGGTCAGGCCGCCGAGCAGCGCCGCGTACCCCGCCGTCCACGCCACGACTGTGCGCTGCCTTCGCCGAACCTGATACAGGCCGACGCTGTACAGCGCGATGTACAACGCGATCGTCGCCGCCGTGGGCCGGTAGCCGAGACACTGGTAGGCGAAGAACGCGGCGGATACGATCGCCAGACACAGCGTGGGCGCCCGGGTCCGCATCAGGAGCGGCAGGCCGTGCCCGAGCACCAGCAGCGCGGCCAGTGGTCCGAACGAGCGCTGGGACGTGGGCCAGGCCAGGTCGGTGCCCTTGTCGGCGACACCGGGGATGAAGGAGAGTGCCACCACGGCGGCGGTCAGCAGAACGTCGTGGCGACCGGCCGGCCATGCCCTCGTCCGCTCGGCGAGGCGGCGCAGCCCGGCTCGGGCGGACCTCCACTTTCGGCGGCGCATCGCAGGCGTGGTCAGCAAGGCGATCCGACCGGACCTGCGGAGACGGAGAGCCGGATGTCTCCGGAGGAGACCGGATAGCCCATCTGTCCTCCCACGTGGCCGGATAAGACCATAGCGCGCCTCGTCGGCGGTGATCCGTCGATTTCCTCTGGAGTGCACATGACGCAGCGCCGGTATTTCAGCGCTACTTATCGCGATTCGTGAAGTCAGGAGGAGGTCGATGCGCGCGATCGTAGGCTTCCTGTGACGCTGACCGAGACCCCGTTGATGGGGGTGTATCGCGCGGACCGCTCAGCCGTTGCGGACGATCCTGACGCCGCCGAAGATCCCGTAGCGGTGCACGCGTACGGTCGGCGCGTCCGGGCCGCCGGTTCCGCGGAACCGGCGCCGTCCGAGGAGGCCCGGCACTCCGAAGCCGATGGTCTCCACGTTGACGTCGGCCGGCACCGTGAGCCGCACGCCGCCCACGAGTGACACCTTGACCACGGTCACGTCCTGGTCGATGCCGCTGAAGTCGACATTGGCGCCGCCGATCGGGGAGACCGAGACAAAGCGCTGGGGCGTCTGCTGTTCGGGCTTGTAATCGACGCCACCCAGGATCGCGACGTGGAATTTGGTGTTCGGGTTCGTGTTCGTCATGTCCTTAACGTTAAGGATCGCCGGTTCGGGACGTTAGTACCGGCGATCACGCTTTCCCTATGACAGAAGTCATGGGCGGGAGCCGAGCGTTCCGCCTCCGTCCTTCATGGTGTGGATTCGAGGTCGGGGGACGCCTTTCCCTCGCCGAGGGGCCGGTGGGTGTCGGAAACCATCACTTCGGGCTCGTCGGCTGGGGCGGTGGAGGGGGCGGTCACACGCTGGGCTCATGACCGACATCGACCGGATCGACCACTCAGTCCTCTACACCACCGACATGGACGCCACCGCCGCGGTGTACGAAGCGCTGGGTTTCACCTTGAGCCCGTTGTCGATGCACATGGGCTCCGATCGTCCCGGTGGCGAGCGCAGGCCCATGGGCGCCGGCAACCGGTGCGCGCTCTTCGGGGGTAACTACCTGGAACTGCTCGGACTGTTC
The DNA here is from genome assembly GCF_024055725.1 of Actinoallomurus spadix. Taxonomy (GTDB): domain Bacteria; phylum Actinomycetota; class Actinomycetes; order Streptosporangiales; family Streptosporangiaceae; genus Actinoallomurus; species Actinoallomurus spadix. The sequence continues at coordinate 276,100 of NZ_JAMXMX010000006.1, forward strand.
GGGGACGGGAGCGTCGACCCCTGGAACATCCGTTCCCTGATCGCCGAGTACGAGGGTCTGCACGGTTACTCGTTCGGTTGTACGGACGCGGCGGTCACCGAGGAGCGGCTGCGCCGGGCCGGGTTGTCCTCGTCGGGGGTCCTGCCGCTCCAGCGCGACGTGGACACTTCGGACGGCACCGCGACCGCCCGGTTCGAGGCCGTTCACGTGGAACGTGCGCTCACCCCTGAGGGCCTGGTCCACGCCGCCCGCCATCTGACGCCGGAGCTGATCCATCAGCGCCGGTACCTGCGCCATGCCAACGGGGCCACCCACCTGGACGGTGTCCTGCTGGTGGTCGATGACGGCGAGGTGGCCGCCGCCACGGACCGGTACGCAAGGATCCTGGACGTGACGCCGGTGACCGAGGGGCCGCGCCGGGTGCTGCGCCTCGCGCTGGGACAGGTGGAGATCGTCGCGGCCTCCGACCTCGGCGCGGTACTGCCCGGGGAGGACGTTCCGGCCCTGCCGTACATGGCGGGGCAGACGGTGGCGGTCACCGACGTCGGCGCGGCTCGCGCGCTGGTGGAGGGTAACGGGTTCGGCACCCGGGACCTGCCGGGTGGTGGGTTCTTCGTCGGCGCGGCGCAGGCACGCGGCGCCGCTCTCGCCTTCCGGCAGGCGTGGTGATGGCGGCCTCCGGGAAGGCCCCGCTGCGCGCCCGACTCATCCTCAGGGACTCCCTGGACTGGGAGACGCTCACCGCGGACCAGGTGATCGCGCTGCGCGGGAAGGTCAACCGCCTGCGCGCGTCCCGCAAGGCGCGGATCATCACCGGGCTGCCCGACCGCGGCGCTCGGATCGAGGAGCACACGATCGACCTGCCGGGCCGCCGTCTGACGCTGCGGGTGCACCGTCCGAAGGACGCCGGTCGCCCGTTGCCGCTGATCCTCTCGTTCCACGGCGGGGGCTTCATCGTGGGCACCGCCGCGCAGAACGACTGGCTCAACAGCCACCTCGCGGCCCGGTGCCCGGCGGTGGTCGTGTCGGTGGAGTACCGCCTCGCGCCGGAGCACCCGCTGCCGGAGCCGGTCGACGACGGCTACGACACGCTCGTCCGGCTCGTCGACGACCCCTTCGGCTGGGGAATCGACCCCGCGGCCGTCGCCGTCCTCGGCGAGAGCGCCGGTGGCACGCTCGCCGCGCTCGTCGCGCTGCGGGCCCGCGTGGACGGCCCGCCGCTCCACGCCCAGGTGCTGGCCTACCCGAGCACGGACTGGACCGAGGACATGGCGGACTATCCCTCGGTCACCGCGAACGCCGGCCACCCCGGGTTGTCGGTGTCCGAGTGGCGGATGTCCCGCAGGCTGAGCGTGCCGCCGACGCTCGATCCGCGCAGCGTGTCCCCGGTGCGGTTCGACGATCTCACCGGGCTGCCACCGACGCTGGTCGTCACCGGTGCGCTGGACCCCGGAGACGACCACGGACGCCGCTACGCCGAACGGCTCCGCGCGGACGGCACCGACGCCCGCGCGACCCGCTACCCGAGGGCCGTCCACGGCTTCCTCAGCATGCCGGGCCTGATCCCGGACGCCCGGCCCGCGCGCCGCGAGATCCTCGGCTTCCTGCGGGAGCGCCTGCGCGGTCCGGAGGGGGGCTGACGCATGACCCTCGTCGATGCGCCCGCCGGAGCGCTGCGCGGTGTCTCCACCGGCGGCGCGGTCACGGCCTTCCTCGGCCTTCCGTACGGCAGCGCCGGGCGGCCCCTGGGGGGAGGAGATGCAGCGCGCCTGGGCGGGTTTCGTCCACACCGGTTCACCGGGCCGGCCCTCGTTCCCGTACGTCAGGCACTTCGGGTAGCCGGTTACCGTGACGCGGGTGGGTTCTCCGGTTCTGGACGAGATCGACCGTTCGATCGTCCACGCCCTGCACATCGACGGGCGAGCGCCGTTCAGCCGTATCGCGTCGGTGCTGGGCGTGTCCGATCAGACGGTCGCCCGGCGCTACCGCAGACTGCGTTCCAGCGGATCGCTCCGGGTGGTCGGCCTGCCGGACGCGGGGCGGCTGGGCTGGGTGGAGTGGTTCGTCCGGGTCCAGGTGACCCCGGACGCGGCGGTGCCCGTCGCCGACGCGCTGGCCCGCCGGGGGGATACCTCGTGGGTCTGCCTCACCTCGGGCGGGACGCAGATCGTCTGCGTGACCCGGGCGCGCAGTTCTCACGAACGCGACGCCCTGCTGCTCGGGCAGCTGCCCAGGACGCCGCGGGTCACCGGCGTCACGGCGCACTGCCTGCTGCGCGTCTTCGCCGGCGGCCCGTCCGGCTGGCACGGCAGAGCCGATTCGCTCACCCCCGGGCAGGTCGCCGCCCTCGCCCCCGAGCCGGCTCACCACGTACGGGACCAGGTCGTCCTGCGGGAGGGCGACGAACCCATGCTGGCCGCGCTGGCCCGGGACGGCCGCGCCACGTACCTCGAGCTCGCCGAGGTGACCGGCTGGTCGGAGATGACCGCCAAGCGCCGGCTCGCGCGGCTACGGCGACGCGGCGCGCTCTTCTTCGACGTGGACATCGATCCGCTGCTGCTGGGGTTCGAGACGCTCGCCATCCTCTGGCTGACCGTCGACCCGGCCCGGATGCGCCGGGCGGCCGAGGCCATCGCCGCGCTTCCGGAGGTCGCCTTCGCCGCCGCGACCACCGGCCCGACCAACCTGCTCGTCTTCGCCGCCTGCCGCGACGTGGAGTCCCTGTACGACTTCCTCGAACGCGGAGTGGGCGGGCTCCCGGGGATCCGCCAGGTGGAGAGCGCGCCCGTCATCCGCAACAGCAAGCGCGTCGGCGCGCTTCAGCGCCCCGGTCCGCCCTCCGCGGGCCGGGCCTCCTGAGGTTCTCGCGGCCGGTCCCCGGTCCCCGCGGGCGGGCGGAGGCGGGCGCGGAGTTCGGTCTTGCGGACCTTGCCGAGCCCGTTGCGGGGCAGCGTGTCGACGCACTCCAGGCGGGTGGGCAGGTACCACTCGGTCATGCCCGTGGCGAGGAGGTGCCGGCGCAGGTCGGTGAGGGTCGGTTCCGCGCCGGCGGGGACCACGACGGCGCAGACCGTCTCGCCGCCGTCGTCGTCCGGGCAGCCGACGATGGCGACGTCGGCGACGGCGGGGTGGCGCAGCAGTTCGTCCTCGACCTCCAGGACCGGGATCGGGCGCGGGCTGCCGACCCGGTCGGCGACGCGGGAGAGGTAGCGCAGGCCGCCGTGCCCGTCATCGCCGACCAGGTCGCCGGTGTCGTACCAGCCGTCCGTGGCGGCCGGGTCCCACACCGGCCGCCGGTCGCGCAGCCGGAAGGTGCCCGCGCACACCGAGGGGCCGCGTACGTGAAGGCGGTACGCCCCATCCCGGGACGGCGGCCGCTCGGCGACCAGGCGGACCTCACAGCCGGGGACGGGACGGCCGATGCCGTGGCCCGCCGCGCCGGGCGGGTCGTCGGCGGCTGTCGCGGTGAGACCGCCCGTCTCCGTCATGCCGAAGCCGTTCACCAGGACGGGGCAGAGCCACGTACGGATCGGGGCGACGAGGGAGGCGGGCAGCGGGGCCCCGGTGCTGGTGATCACTCGGAGGGCGGGCAGGGGGCGACGCCGGCGCCGCTGGGCGCCGACGAGTTCGCGCAGCAGGTGGGGCGCGCCGAGGAAGTGGGTGACCCGGTGCCGGGCGAGGAGGTCGAGCCAGACGTCCGGGTCCCGGGTGTCGGCGAACACGGATCCGCAACCGGTGACCAGGGGCGTCAGGACGTTGGTCCGCATCCCCACCGAGTGGGTGAGGTCGGCCGGTGTGGCCGTGCGCGGGTCCGGGACGTCGCGGAGGGCCGCGTGCCGGGGCCGGGTGGAGGCGTACTGCGTGTTGGGGGTGTGGAGGACGCCCTTCACCTCGCCCGTCGTCCCGGAGGTGAACAGGATCAGGGACACCTCGTCCGGTCCCCGGGGCGCGGGTGAGCGGGGGCCGGACGCTCCGAGGAGATCGGCGAACGCGGTCGCGCCGGTCGCCGCCGCGTCGCCGATCACCACGCGGTGGCGGAGGCACGGCAGGCGCGTGCCGAGGCCGGCGAGCAGGCGGGCGGGGCGGGCGGCCTCCCAGCGGTCGACGACCACGCACGCCGCGGCCTCGGTTCCCGCCAGGATGCGCTCGACCTCGCGGGCGCCCATCGTCACCATGACCGGTACGGCGATCAGGCCCGCGTCCAGGCAGGCGAGGGCGAGCGCCGCCGCCTCCCACCAGTTCGGGAGCTGGTAGGCGACGGCGTCGCCGGGGCGCAGGCCGAGCCCGCGCAGTCCGGCGGACAGACCGTCCACGGCCGCCGCCAGCCCGCCGCAGGTGACGACGACCTCGCGGCCCAGGTCCCGGCGCCAGTTGACGAAGATCGTACGGTCGGGCGTGGCCGTGGCCGCGGCCCGCAGGTCGTCGGCGAACGTCTCGCGGCGCCACCAGCCGCGGGCGTAGTACGTCCCGGTCCGTGACGTCGGCGGCGGGGCGGGACGGAGGCGGCCGGTCACCGGACCGCCGTCCTCTCGTCGGAGCCCAGCGGGCGCAGCGTGAGCAGGCGCCGGCGGCGCCGGGACGCCATCCGGCGGAACGCCGCCGTGTCGTTCAGGTGCGGGAACGGCTCATCGGGCCGGGGCACGCCGAGGAACTCGCAGAGCGGCCCCCAGCCCTGGCCGACGTCGTACACCAGGAGCCGGTGGTCGGGGATGACCTCCTGGACGTGCGCGGTGTGCCACTCGAACACCTGGATGGCGAAGTCGGGGTCGCCGAACCGGGAGCCGAAGGTGCCCTCCCAGATGACCCGCTCGCACATCCGGCGCCGGACGCGGAGCCCGGCGCAGACCCGGTCCTCCAGCCACATGGCGAGGCCGTGCCATCCCGGCCGCCGGTGGCTGGAACGGTAGATCGTGTCGCGCACGCTGGCGTACCAGCGGGCGGGGTCGCGCACGGTGAGGATGACGGGGGCGTGGCGGTAGGCGTCCGCGAGCTCCCGCCAGAAGAAGCAGGAGGGCCAGTCGACGGTCGCGCGGTAGCCCGCCAGGAGGTCCTCCCACGCCACCGGTTCACCGCGGGCGGCCGCCTCCCAGCCGAGGATCCGGCGGAGGTCCCCGCCGAGCGAGGACATGTGGTGACAGGGCCCGTGCCCCAGGCGTTCGAGTGCTGCTTTGAGCGAGTAGGTGCCAGTGCGTCCCATGCCGGCCCCGATGACTTCCAGCATGTGCTCCCCCCCGTGCGGTGAGGCTCTCCTGCGTCGGGTCGTCGTGGTGCGGCTGCGCCGGATGACCGTCCGGCTCGTCAGCGGCCTCTATTCAGGTAGGGGGTTAACACCCAGTTTGACACGTTAGCGACTTGTTTGACGCTGGTTGTCGTGGTCGCCGGGACCTGGCATAGAGTCGCCGACCATGAGGTCCCCCGCCCCCCGGGCCCTGATCGGCCTGGTCCTCGCCGTCTCGATCGTGGGTTGCGCCGCCGTCTTCGGGCTGTCCGCCCGGCCGTGGGCGGCGCTGGCGGTACTCGCGGCGGGAACCGCGGCCGGAGCCATCAACGCGATCGTCGGATCGGGTTCCCTGATCACCTTCCCGACGCTGCTCGCCGTGGGGCTGCCGCCGATCACCGCCAACGTCTCCAACAACATCGGCCTGGTGCCGGGCGGCGTCACCGGCGTCCTCGGGTACCGGGCCGAGCTGGCGGGCCAGCGCGGCCGCCTCGCCCGGCTGGCCCCCGCCTCGGTGCTGGGCGCGCTGGTCGGCGGCCTGCTCCTGCTCAACCTGCCCGAGCAGGCCTTCACCGTGGTCGTGGCCGTGCTGATCGGCCTGTCCTGCGTTCTGGTCCTGACCCAGCCCATGATCAGCCGCCGGCTCGCCTCCCGGCCCCGGCGGGCCCACGGCGGGCCGTGGCTCTGGCTCGGCGTGTTCGCCGGCGGCGTCTACGGCGGCTACTTCGGCGCGGCGCAGGGCGTCCTCCTCGTCGGCCTGCTCGGCATCTTCCTCGACGAGGACCTGCAGCGCGTCAACGCGGCCAAGAACCTGCTGACGATGCTGGTCAACGCCACCGCGGCGGTCCTGTACATCTGCGTCGCGAAGGTCGACTGGTGGGCCGTGCTGCTGGTGGCCCTGGGCTCCATGGTCGGCGGCCTGCTCGGCGCCCGGGTCGGGCGCCGGCTGCCGCCCATGATCCTGCGCGGGGTGATCGTCTGCGTTGGCGTCGCCGCCGTGATCAAGCTCGTCAGCGGGTAGTCCGACGGCACCACGCGTGGGCGGGGCTCGGACCCCGCCCACCCGGGAGCCGGTACGGTCGCCCGGCGCGCGCACCCTGGCCGCTCCGGCGGATCGGGTCAGGGGCGTTGGCCCGGCCGATCCACGACCTTGGGGATGGAGTGCATCTCGAGGTTCAGGACGGCACCCTTCTTGTCGACCGACCGGCCGTCCAGCGCGTTCAACGTGTGATCCTTCACGACGATCACGCGTTCGGCCAGGTAGGCGTACGTCTTCGGATCGACCAGGATCTCCTTGGCCAGGTAGCCCTCGGTGACCCGGCTCACCGCGATGGCCGGGCGTCCCGCCATGTCGACGACGTTCTTCCGCAGGGTGACACCGGGGATCCGGGCGATCGCCCGGTAGACCGCCGCCTCGGTCTTCGGCGGCGCCACGCCGTTGCGCAGGACGGCGCTGTACTGGTCGTACAGCGCGGCGGCGCGTTCCTCCGCGTTCTTCGGCCTCATACCGCCGATGAACACGTGGGAGGCGACCCAGGCGTCGAGGGCCGTGGGGTCGGTGGGCAGCGCGGCGAGCGCCGGGTAGTTGTGCTTCCACAACTGGTTGCCGGTCTCGATCCGCAGCTTCCCGTCCCCGTAGGCGCCCTGCTGCGTCCTGGCGATCTGCTTGCCGTCGGCGCGCCACCACGTCCGCTCGACGAAGTTCACCAGCCGCGTCTTCGGTGTGGTCACGTGGGTCCCGATCGCCGGGAAGCGCTGGCGGCTCTCCACGTAGATCCACTGGTCCGGGCGGGGCGCGAACGGCCGCGACTCGGCGGCGGTGGCGGCGCGGTTCAGCAGATCCGCCGCGTTGGCGACCGGGCCGGCGGGGATCACCGGGAGGACGGGCCGCGGCCGGCCCTCCTTGTCGGTGCCGCCGACGTTCTGCGCGATCGTCACCCCGGCCGCGATCGTGACGGCGAGGGCGCCGACGGCGGCCAGGCGTACGCCCATCCGCGGCAGCCCGAGGAGGCGCCGGGCGGGCCGGGGGGCCGTCACCGGAGACGTGCCGTGCGCGGCGGCGAGGAGGCGGCGGCGCCCCTCCAGAACGGCGTTCTCGGCGGGCGGGGGCACCTCGGCGTACATGCGCTCGAGTTCGTTCATGCGTGGACTCCTTCTCCGACGTCCCTGGGGTCGATGCCGCCCAGGGCGTCGCGGGTCTTCCTGCGGGCCCGGTTGAGCCGGGAGTGGACGGTGCCCTTGGCGATGCCCAGGGCCGAGGCGATCTCGTCGGCGGACAGGCCGCCGGCGGCGGTCAGCAGCAGCACGTCGCGCTGCCCGCGCGGCAGCCGGGCGAGCGCGGCGGCGAGTTCCCGGCGCATGCCCTGCGCGCTGACGCGTTCGGCGACGCGCTCGCTCGGGGACTCCACCGCCGGGTCGGCGCCGGTCCGGGCGATGAGCCGCCAGAACCGGTTCTCCGCGCGGTGGTGCTGCCCGATGAGGTTGGTGGCGATCCCGTAGAGCCACGGCCGGGCGCCGGCGCACGTCAGGTCGTAGCGTTCCCGCTGCGCGAAGGCGATCAGGAACGTCTCGGCCATGAGGTCGTCCGCCTGGTCGCGGCCGAGCCGTCGCGCGATGTAGCGGTGGATCGTCGCGTGATGCCGGTCGTACAGCTCGGCGAAGCGTTCCGGATCACGCAATGACGCGTCGATCACCGCTGCGTCGGTCCCGGCGCGGACTTCGCCCGTCACAGGCGTCTCTTATCAGTCATACGGCCTTCTCGGGTGGGGGGTGTCACCCGTTGTTGGCGCGACCGGCGATCTCGCTTCCCGAGGATCAGCCGTCGTGGCGCCGGCGCCGGATGAGGCCCAGGTGCGGCCGGCGGGGACGGTGGGCCCGCTCGCCGACCTCCTCGCCGTCGATGACGGCGGGCTCGGCCGCCGGTTCGATGCCGGTCGTGCGCCGGAGCAGGGTCCACAGGTGATGGCTGACCTCGGCCGTGCGCTCCAGGGGCAGCAGGTGGCCCGCCCCGGGGATCACGACGAGGTCGGCGCCGGGGATCTCCGCCGCGAGGGCCTCGGCGTGGCGCATCGGCGTGATGACGTCGCGGTCGCCCACCATGACCAGCACCGGTATGCGGCCGAGGGCGGGCAGCACCGTCCGCTTGTCGTACGCGATCAGCTCCGTGTAGAAGGTCGCGATCACTTCGATCGGCACGGACGCCATCAGCCGGGTGGTCACCTCGGCGATCTCCTTCGACACGTGGGCGCCGAAGAGGTACGAGCGGGTGAGCAGGAAGGACATCCCGCCGAGTGGGCGGCGCGCCGCGTCCACCAGTCTCGCCTGGTGGCGGAGGGTGCTCAGGGTGACGGGGACCATGCGGTGCAGGACCCGCGCGGCGTGCGCGGGGAGCCCGATGGTGACGGAGGACAGGTCGCCCGAGGAGGTGGCGGCGAGCAGCACGCCGACGATCCGGTCGCCGAACAGTTCCGGGTGCGCGTCGGCGAGCCCGAGGATCGCCATGCCGCCCATGGAGTGGCCGACCAGGACGATGGGTCCCTCCGGCGCGGTCTCCGCCAGTACCGCGAACAGGTCGCGGCCGAGCTGGTCGATCGTGGCGTTCGGTGGAGAGCCCCACCCGGACCGGCCGTGGCCGCGCAGGTCCCAGGCGACGACGCGGACCCGGCCGGCCAGCGCGTCGCGCTCGGCGCGCCAGCACGTGGAGTTCAGCAGGAATCCGTGGCAGAACACGACGGTCGCGCTCGCCTCGGGGGCCTCGCGCATCTCGGCGTGGAGCCGGACTCCGTCGTCGGCCGTCACGGTCAGCGTACGGAGATCACCGACGGCCGGTTCCCGGGTCTCCCGCGTCTCCTCGAGTGATCCGTTCATCCACCAGCTGTGCTTGCTGAGGACCTTGGTGATTTCCGTGAAGGACATGGCCACCCTCCGCCCGTTGCCGCTCCCAGCTTTTTACGGTGGCCCCTAACTCCAGTTTGGGTCATGGTCGAGGCATCGTCAAAGCCAGGGTCCCTGGTGAAGGACCTCACGGCGGCCCGGGACAGGCCACCGCGAGCCGGCCGTCCTCTTCGACGACCTTCGTCCCGAACGCCGCGCAGGCGCTGATGAACCGATCCCGGATCCAGGCGTGGTCGGTGCCGGTCGCCAGGCGCGTACGGGCGTACTCCAGCGTGAGGGGGCACGCCGTCAGCCGGCTGATCGCCGATCCGGTGAGAGTGACGTGGAAGACCAGGCCGAGATCGTTGCGGAGGGCCGGATCCACGGCGTAGTCGTCGACGAGATCGCCGAGGTCGTACAGCACCCGGCCGGACATGCCGTGGAAGACGTGCGCCGAGTGCCCGGCGATCAGGGTCGCCCCGGCGTCGACCAGCGCCCGGGCGGCGACCTGGATGTAGCGCGGGGGCTCGATGGTCATGTTGGGGCCCCAGTGCGCCAGCAGGAGCACGCGGAGGCCGTCGGCGGACAGGTGGCTGATCCGGGCGGTGAGCCAGGCGGGGATCTCGCGGCGCAGGTTCGCGTACGCCACCCCGGGCCGTTCCTCCCCGGCGGCGAAGTCGGCGGGATGGTCGGTGATCCCGAGGACGGCCACGGGCCCGCCCGCGGTGTCGAACAGGGCCGGTTCCCGCGCCCGGCGCACGTCGGGGCCCGCCCCGACGACCCGGATCCCGGCCCGCGCCAGGTGACCGAGCGTGTCCGCCAGCGCCTCGGGGCCGTAGTCGAGCGCGTGGTTGTTGGCGAGCGTGACGCAGTCGATCCCCAGGTCGGCGAGGGTGTCCGCGGCCGCGGGCGGCGCGCGGAAGTGGAACGGCCTGCCGGGGGCCGCCCACGGCTCGCCGCGGTCGGAGACGCAGCACTCCAGGTTGACCAGGGACAGATCGGCCGATCGGAAGACGTCCCGGATCTCGTCGGCGAACATCCCGTACGGACCGTACGCCGCGATCCGCTCCGCGACCCCGCGTCCCAGCATGGTGTCGCCGCCCAGGGCGACCGTCGTGGTCACATCCAGCTCCCCACCTCCCAGGATGGTCGCGCCCCGCGCGCCCGGCCAAGGGACCAAGGTCCCCGGGCGGCGATCGGCGGGTTCATCCACAGCCTGTGGACGGAGCCGTACCCTTGGACCATGCCGGAGCTGCCCGAGGTCGAGTCCCTCGCCGCCTACCTGCGCGAGCACGCCGTCGGGCGGGCGATCGCGCGGATCGACGTGACGGCCATCTCGTCGCTGAAGACGTACGACCCGCCGATCACCGCGCTCAACGGTCTGACGATCATGGGGGTCGCCCGCCACGGCAAGTTCCTCGATCTCGACGTCGACGGCATCCATCTCGTCGTCCACCTGTCCCGGGCCGGCTGGCTGCGGTGGAAGGACGCGCTGCCGCCCGCGCCGCCCCGGCCGGGCAAGGGCCCGCTGGCCATGCGCGTCCACCTCGACGACGGCTCCGGGTTCGACCTCACCGAGGCGGGCACCCAGAAGCGGCTCGCGGTGTACGTCGTGCGCGACGTGGCGGAGGTGCCGGGCGTCCGGTCGCTCGGTCCGGACCCGCTGGCCGAGGGCTTCACCGCCGACACGCTGAAAGGCATCCTCGACGGGCGGCGCACCCAGATCAAGGGGCTGCTGCGCGACCAGAGCGTGATCGCCGGGATCGGCAACGCCTACTCCGACGAGGTGCTGCACGTGGCGCGGATGTCGCCGTTCAAGCTCGCCGCGAGCTTCACCGACGAGGACGTCGCCACGCTGTACGACGCGATCGTCCGCACCCTCGGCGACGCCGTCGAACGCGCGCGGGGCGTCGCGGCCAAGGACCTCAAGGGCGAGAAGAAGGAGGGCCTGCGGGTGCACGGCCGGGCAGGGCAGAAGTGCCCGGTCTGCGGCGACACGATCAGAGAGGTGTCGTTCGCCGACTCCGCCCTGCAGTACTGCCCGACGTGCCAGACCGGCGGCAAGCCGCTGGCGGACCGCCGGATGTCCCGCCTGCTCAAGTGAGCCGTACCTGCGTGCCGGCGCGCATCAGCGCGCGGGCGCGCGCCAGCGAACGGGCGCGGACCGACGCGCGGGCGTGGGTCAGCGGACGGGCGGCAGCGACCCGAACAGCGAGGCGAGGTTGCCCCACCGCTTGATCTCGCAGCCGTTCTTCCGGTTGAAGGTCGCGTCGACCTGCTTGCCGTTCCACGTGCCGGTCACCGTGGCGGTCTCCGGCCCGCCGTAGATCTGCGTGCACATCTGATCCTTCGGCGTCGGCGCGAACGGGTCCTCGCCCTTCGCGGCCGCCGCGGCCAGGACCGCGCACGCCTGGCCGGCCTTCGGCAGGGTCCCGCCCACCGGGTCACAGGTGAGCGTCCAGGTCTTCGGCGCCGACGTCTGCGACGCGCGTACGGTGATGGTCAGCCGGGTCCCGGCCGCCGACCCGCTCGGGGCGGGCGCCGTCGGGGAGGCCGTCGGCTCCGGCGTGCCGGGCTCCGCCGACGAGGTCGGGGTCTCGGAGCCCTTGCTCGGCGCGGCCGTGGCGGATCCGTCCCCGTTCTTGCAACCGCCCAGCGCGAGGGCGGCCACGATGCCGGGGATGGCGAGGGCCGTGGGTCCCAGTCTGGAGAAAGATTGCCTCATGACGATTCGACTCCGGGCGATGACTCATGGTTCCTTTGACAGGTGAACTCTTTCAGGGAACAGATTCCCGCCGTGGAGGTCGCCAAGGTTCCGGACGACGCGTTCCTGCTGGACGTGCGCGAACTGGACGAGTGGCAGGCCGGCCACGCCCCCCGGGCCGTCCACATCCCGCTGAGCCAGCTCGGCGCCCGTGCGTCCGAGGTGCCCACGGGAGAGGACGTCTTCGTCATCTGCCGGTCGGGGGCCCGCTCGGCGTCGGTGGTCGCGGCTTTCAACAACGCCGGCTGGAAGACCGCGAACGTCCAGGGCGGCATGCACGCCTGGGAGGCGGCGGGCCGTCCGATGGTCAGCGAATCGGGCGGGGAGCCATACGTCGCCTGACGAGGTACATTTACGGCGGAAAAGTTAAGACCCGCGGGAGCTCGGACGACGACCGGGCTGAGAGGGCGGCTTCGCACGTGCCGCCGACCGCTCGAACCTGACCGGATAATGCCGGCGTAGGGAGTGTGCCTTGAGCGCTGCCGTCGAAGAGCGTTCGTCCAACGAGGCCCCGTACACCCTCGATCAGCCCGCACCGAAGGTCCTCAGCTTCTGGGACCAGAGCGCCTTCTGGGCGAACCTCGGCGTGAGCCTCCTCGCCTTCTCGGGCGCGTACACCGTGCTCGCCCCGGACGCCCAGGGCACGCCCCGGCTGCCCATCGTGGCCGGGATCCTCGCCATGGTCGTCGGCACCGCGATCGGCGGCGTCATGCTCGGGCTGGCCGCCGTGCCCGGCACCCGCGCCGGCGTTCCGGCGATGATGCTGCTGCGCGGCCTGTTCGGCACGCGCCTGTCGTACATCCCCACCGTGATGAACATCCTGCAGATGGTCGGCTGGGGGACGTTCGAGCTGGTCACGATCGCGGGCGCGGCGAAGGAACTCTTCGGTGGCGGCCCGCGCTGGGCGTACGTGGTCGCGGCGGGTGTGATCACGACCGTGCTGACGCTCTGGCCGCTCGGTTCCGTCCGGGTGCTGCGCCGCTACGTCACCGTCGCGGTCGTCCTCGCCCTCGGCTACTTCTACGTCCAGCTCGCCCGGCAGCCGCTGCCGGACCTCACCCACGGCTCGTGGAGCCACTTCTGGATCGGCGCGGACGCCGCGCTGGCCGTCTCCATCTCCTGGGTGCCGATGGCGGCCGACTACACGCGGCACTCCCGCTCGGAGCGGGCGGCTTTCGGCGCCGCGAGCGTGGCGTACGGCCTGACGCAGGTCGTCGCGTACGTCCTCGGGCTGCTGGCGCTCGCGCTGGCCGCCGGCGACTCCTCGAAGGTGTTCGGGCCGTTCCAGCATGTGGCGCTCGGCACGCTGTTCTTCGCGGTCTTCGTCCTGCGGGAGGTCGACCAGTCGTTCGCGAACGTCTACTCGACCGCGGTCTCCATCCAGAACCTCGTGACCCGCACGGACCGGCGCCTGCTCACGGTCGTCCTGGGAATCCTGACGACCGTGCTGGCCCTGGTCCTGAACATGGACAACTACGCCGGCTTCCTGACGCTGATCGGGTCGGTGTTCGTGCCCATGCTCGGCGTGCTCGCCGTGGACTTCTTCTGCTTCACGGGGCGGCGCGGCTGGGACGTCTCCGACCGCGCCCCCGCCCGCTGGGGGATGATCGTCGCCTGGGCGGCGGGCATCGCGGCGTACCAGCTCATCAACCCGGGCCAGGTCGGCTGGTGGTCCCGGCTGTGGACGCACGCGCAGAGCACGCTGCACTTCACCCCGGCGGACTGGATGAGCGCCTCGCTCCTGTCCTTCGCTGTCGCCGCCGCCATGACCGCGCTGATCGGCGCGCTGAACCGCCGCCAGGCGACCGTCCACCCCGACCCGGCGAGCGCCCGGTGAGGTGACCGCTCACGGCCCCGGCGCCACGAAACCTTGACCGCGATCATTCGCCGCCGAGCAGGAGGGCGGTGACCGCCTCCGGGGCCTCGTGCATCGCGTCGTGGCCGGTCGGGAGGTCGTGGACCCGCCACCCGGGATCGGCCTGGAGCCGGGTGCGGAGTTCGGCGAACGGCGTGCGGTCCGCCCATCCCGAGCAGTAGACGAACTCACGGCGAGGGACCTGGGCGTGCGCGCCGGTGAGCCGGATCGTCTGCAGGAACGACGCGAGGGGATGGGGGCGGCGGCGGGGATCGCCGCCGTCCGGTGGCCGGACGGCGTAGCCGGTGCTCGCGGCGCCGGCGGCGAAGATCTGACGGTAGCGCTCGGTCGTCGACGACCAGCACGACTCGCCGTCGCGCGGCACGTAGGCGTCGAGATGCACCAGCCGTGAGACCCGGCCGCCCGCGCGGTCGGCGGCGGCGGCGATCACCATCCCGCCGTAGCTGTGGCCGACGAGCGTCGCGCCGGTGAGGTGGGCGCGGTCGAGGAGCCGCACCACGTCGTCGGCGTGCGTGTCGAGGTTGGCGGTCGCGATCGTCGCGGTGTCGTCGTCCGGCCGCAGACCGGTCAGGGTCAGGGCGTGCACGGCATGGCCGGCACGCTCCAGCAGCGGTACCACCGCCTCGAACGACCAGGAGCCGTGCCAACCGCCGGGCACGAGCACGAACGTCGCCATGCGCTGTGTCTCCTCTCTCAAGCCGCGGATCGGGGACGCCGCCTCGATGACCTGGGGCCGGCCGGGCGCTCCGCGCGACCGGGGACCACTCCGCGTGAAGCCAGTGTCGCCAGGTCACGGTGTGGCGGGCCACCGGTAGAGTGCCAACTGATGCCCGTTCGCCGCCAAACACGCCCGAGTGCCGGTGTGACGTCGTCCATCTGGCCGTCCGGCGGGCGTCACCTCTGGCCGTCCGGTGAGACGAGCGCGGTGCAGTCGCACGCGCGGGGACACCTGGTGTACGCGGCAGGTGGCGTCCTGGCGGTGCACACCGAGCGCGGCACGTCGATCGTTCCGGCCGACCGGGTCGCCTGGACTCCGGCCGGGTTCACGCACTCCCACCGCGCCCACGGCGACACCGATATGCGGATCGTCTTCCTCCCGCCCTCCCTCGCCCGGCTCGTACCGGACCGCCCCGCCGTGTTCCTGGCCTCCGGCCTCGCTCGCGAGGTCCTGCTCGCCCTGACCGGTCCCCGTGACAGTGACGATGCCGCGCCTCGCCACAGCCGTTCCGCGCGCTCTCGCCTCCTCCGGGTTCTCGTCGACGAACTCCGCGAGGCACCCGAACAGCCGCTGCACCTGCCGGAGCCACGGGACGACCGGCTGCGGGCCATCGCCCGGATCCTGCGGGAGACACCGGCGGAGAACGCCTCGCTGGCCGAACTCGGGAGGACGATCGGGGCGAGCACCCGCACCCTCAGCCGGCTGTTCCGCGCCGAGCTCGGCATGACCTTCTATGAGTGGCGCACGCAGCTGCGCGTCTACCACGCGCTCGTGCTCCTCGCCGACGGCCACGACACCACCCGGACCGCCCACGCCTGCGGATGGGCCAACCCCAGCGGCTTCATCGCGGCGTTCACCGACATCGTCGGAACGACCCCGGGCCGCTACCGAGCCGGTCGCCGGACCACCGCCAGGTGACCGGGGGTCAGGCGGAGTCGTGGGATGCCTGCTCGTCTAGGCTCGAGGGCATGCCGGACACGCAGTACGAAGACCTGCTCCGCCATGTGCTCGAGACGGGCGCCCGTAAGGAGGACCGCACCGGCACCGGTACGCGGTCGATCTTCGGTCACCAGTTGCGCTACCGGCTGGCCGACGGCTTCCCGCTGATCACGACGAAGAAGGTCCACTTCCGCTCGATCGCGTACGAGCTGCTGTGGTTCCTGCGCGGCGACGCGAACGTCGCCTGGCTGCGGGAGAACGGCGTCACGATCTGGGACGAGTGGGCGGGGCCGGACGGTGATCTGGGCCCGATCTACGGCGTGCAGTGGCGGTCGTGGCCGACCCCGGACGGCGGGCACGTCGACCAGATCAGCGAGGTGCTGCGGACGCTGCGCGAGAATCCCGACTCGCGGCGGATCATCGTGTCCGCGTGGAACGTCGCCGACATCCCGCGGATGGCGCTGCCGCCGTGCCACGCGTTCTTCCAGTTCTACGTCGCCGACGGCAGGCTGTCCTGCCAGCTGTACCAGCGCAGCGCGGACCTGTTCCTCGGCGTGCCGTTCAACATCGCGAGCTACGCGCTGCTGACGCACATGATCGCCGACCAGGTGGGTCTCGGTGTCGGTGACTTCGTCTGGACCGGCGGCGACTGCCACATCTACGACAACCACGTGGATCAGGTCCGTACGCAGCTGGCGCGGGAGGCGCGGCCGTTCCCCGCGCTGAGCCTGAAGCCGGCGGACAGCCTGTTCGACTACACCTACGAGCACATCACGCTCGACGGCTACGACCCGCACCCCGGCATCAAGGCGCCGGTGGCGGTGTGATCGGGCTGGTCTGGGCGCAGTCGGCGAACGGCGTCATCGGCCGTGCGGGCACGCTGCCGTGGCACCTGCCGGAGGACCTGAGGCACTTCCGCTCCCTGACCGAGGGCGCGGCCGTGCTCATGGGCCGCCGTACGTGGGAGTCGCTGCCGCCACGGTTCCGGCCGCTGCCGGGCCGGCGCAACCTTGTGCTGTCCCGCACGCCGCAGGAGGGCGCCGACACGTTCCCCGACCTGACACAGGCGCTCGCCGCGGTGTCCGGGGACGTCTGGGTGATCGGCGGCGCGGCGGTGTACCGGGCGGCGCTGCCCGTCGCGGACCGGATCGTGGTCACCGAGCTCCGGGAGAGCTTCGACGGGGACACGTACGCTCCTGACGTGGGGCGTGCGCCGGACTCCGTCGGGGCGTGGCAGGAGTCGTCGACCGGGCTGCACTACCGGTTCCTGACCTGGGGCTGAGACCGGCGGCCTCGACGCGGGCGGGGTGAGCCGGGTGAAACGCGGGCTTCGTTCGTCAAGACTGCCGAATAGTCCGGCGCGGCGGCCGTACGCCGGTCATCATGGGAGGTACGGAGCGCGGGAGGCGATCACCATGGCGCAATGTGAGCACGACTGGGTGCACACGGCCCCCAACCAGAAACGATGCCGTAAGTGCGGATTGGTGCTGACCTTCGCGTAGGTGCGCCGTCTGAGTGGCACTATGGGCGGCGTGGGCGCCTCGGATGCGATGATGCGCGCGGCGGTGGCCTCTTCCGCCGACGCGATGATCGCGGTGGACGCCGACCTGACCGTCAGGCTGTGGAACCCCGCCGCCGAGCGGGTGTTCGGCTGGGCCGCGGACGACGTGCTGGGCCGGCCGCTGCGAACCATTCCCGAGGAGCACACGGCGGAGCACCGTGCCGTCCTCGAACGCGTCCGTGAGGGCGGCCACATCTCGTTCGTCACCCGGCGGCTGCATCGCGACGGCCGGCTGCTCGACATCCGGGCGGTCGTCAGCGCCATGCGCGGCGAGGACGGCGGGTTCCTCGGCTGGGTGGGCCTGTACCGGCCGGTGCGCGAGGACGAGGCCGTGCAGCACCAGACGGCCGAGCGCATCCGCCTCGTCCGGCGGCTCAACGACGTGGTGGCCGACCTCAACACCGAGCCGGCGCTGTCGTCGGTCCTCGACCGGGTCACGTCGGGCCTCATCGAGCTGACCGGCGCGGACGCCGCCGGCTTCGTCGTCATCGAGCACCAGACCAACACGCTGAAGCTCGTCAGCATGACCGGGCTGCCGCGGAACCTGCGCGACTCGACCGCCGACCTGCGCTCCAGCCTCGTCGGCGAGCTGCTGCGCGCCGGGCGTACGGTGATGCTGGCGACGTCCGAGGCGCGGGGCCTCGGCGACCTGATCTGGTCCGAGCTGGACGGGTTGCACACGATCGCCGTCGGCATCTCGAACGTCCACGGCAGCCCGTACGGCGCGCTGTACGCGCTGTTCTCGAGCCGGCGGGCGGGCCACATCGAGCTGGAGCTGCTCGAGCTGTTCGCCGGGCACGCGGGGGTGGTGATCGGCAACGCCCTGCACTACGACGAGGCGGTCCGGCAGCGCAGGCACGAGCGCGCGGTGATCGAGGCCAGCGCGGACGGCATCGCGGTGCTGGACCGCGACGGCGTCGTCAAGCGGTGGAACCTCGCGGCGGAGCGGATCACGGGCCTGGCCCCGGAGGACGTCATCGGCCGTCCGCTGCCGTTCCCGCTGCCCGATCCGGACGGCGAGCAGACGATCCGGCTGGAGTCGGGCACCTGGCTGGGTGTCCTGCACACCGAGATCGAGGGTCACGACGAGGTGGTCGTGGACTTTCGCGACATCACCGAGGCCAAGTCGCTGGAGGCGGAGAAGGACCTCTTCCTGTCCATGACCAGCCATGAGCTGCGGACGCCGATCACGGTCGTCCGCGGGTTCGCCAAGACGCTGGTGGACCGGTGGGAGAAGCTGGAGGAGGCGGACCGGCGGCGGGCGGTCGCGACGATCGCCGACCGCGCCGACGCCCTCGGCCGGCTGGTCGACAATCTGCTGTACTCCCGCGCGGTCCCGAACGGTCTCACCGTCACGAGTGAGCCGTTCGACCTGGCGGGGCTGCTGCGCGGCGCGGCGTACGGCCTGCGGGGCGTGTCCGAGCGTCACATGGTGGAGCTGGACGTCGCCGGGGACCTGCCGGCGGCCCTCGGCGATCCGATGGCCACGGACATCATCGTCGGGCAGCTCCTGGAGAACGCCGTGAAGTACTCCCCGGACGGTGGTGTCATCACCGTACGCGCGGGCGTCGAGGGCGGCGTGATCACGGTGACGGTGGAGGACGCCGGGATCGGGATCATGGCGAACGACCGGGAGCGGGTGTTCGAGCGCTTCGTGCAGGGGGAGGCGGGGGACCGCCGCCGGTTCGGAGGTCTCGGGCTGGGGCTGTACATCGTGCGCCGGCTGGCCCGCGCTCAGCAGGGGGAGGTCTCCGCGCATCCGCGCGCGGACGGTCTGCGGGGCACCAGCATGCGCTTCACCCTCCCCCACTGCGTTGACACAACGTAACCGGTCATACTTGGGCATACCGCCCAGTCTGGGCTGCGCCTTCGCCGCGTGTTGGAGGTCACAGTTACACGTGGTGTTGGTAACAGATTCCTGTGGCGCGGTTTCCGCGTTTTTTAAGTGGGCATTTCGGTCGTTACCGGGGTGACCATGTTACGGGGAGTATCCGGGATCCAACCGCCCGGGGAGGTGAGGGTGTCGAGCGTCGTGTTCCTGCCACATGCGCCGTCCAGCGTCTCGGACGTACGAAAGCGCCTGTGCGCCGAACTCTGCGCGTCCGGTGTGTACGAGGAGGTCGCGGATGACGCGGCCGTCATCATCAGCGAGTTGATCAGCAACGCGCTGCGGCACGCACGCCCTCTGCCGTCCGGGGACATCCGCGTGTCCTGGGCCTACGAAGGCGAGCTCATCCAACTGGCCGTCAGCGACGGCGGATCGATGACCGAGCCACGCCGCACCCGCGCCGCCCTCTCCTCGCTCGGCGGCCGCGGCCTCAGCATCGTCGAGGCGTTGTCGGAGAAATGGGGCGTCTCTCACGAATCCGAGACGACGACCGTCTGGGCCCGGATTCGCGCCACGCAGCCGTCGAGCAACGGCCAGGCCATCTCCCTGATAGAGCCGATGCGCATCGCCTTCGACCATTCCCTCTGATTCACCGAACGGGCTCACTCCCGGCGCCGGAGAGGCGCCGGGAGTATCTTCGCGCGGTCGGTCTTCTACGGGCGGTCTTATCGGACCGGGTCGCGGAGGATGGGGCAGGACATGCAGCGGGGGCCGCCGCGGCCGCTGCCCAGCTCACTGCCCTGAATCCGGATGACCTCGATGCCGGCCGCCTCCAAGCGGGCGTTGGTCTCGACGTTGCGCTCGTACGCGACCGCCAGGCGCGGGCCGATGGCCAGGGTGTTGTTGCCGTCGTCCCACTGCTCACGTTCGGCGGTCACCGGGTCGAGGCCCGTGTCGATGACACGGAGCCGGTCGATGCCCATCGCGTCCGCGGCGGCCTCCAGGAACGGCCGCGCCCGCGAGACGCGCAGGTCGCCGTTCTCCTTCGTCACCGTGTAGGCGACCAGGGAGTAGGCGACGGCCGGGTACATCACGACCTTGTCGACGTCGACCATCGTGCAGATCGTGTCGAGATGCATGGTGGCGCGTTCCTGCGCGATCGGCACCGCGAGGACCGTGTGCGCCAGGCCCGCGTCGAACGCGCGGCGGGCGATCCGCTCCACGCCCGCCGGGGTCGTACGCTCGCCGGTGCCGATGGCCAGCACGCCGGGGGCCAGCAGGAGGACGTCGCCGCCCTCGATGTGCTCCAGGTCCGGGTCGTACAGGTGCTCCGTGCCCTCGAACCGCGGGTGGTGGCGGTAGATCACCCGGGTGAGGGCGGTCTCCCGGCGGCGCGCCCGCATGGCGAGGCTCGTGACGGCGACCTGGTTGCCGACCCACACGCTGGAGTCCCGGGTGAACAGGAGGTTCGGTAGCGGGTCGATGACGAAGTCGTGCCGGTCCATCAGCCGGTAGACCAGGCCGCGGCCGGTCTTCAGCTCCTCGTGGGCGAGGCCGGCGACGAGGACCTGGGTGAGGTCCTCGGTGGTCAGGTCGGCGAGGTGACTCTCCAGGATGGCGCGGAGCCGGTCGCCGAGCCGCTGGTCGCTCAGGACGTCGGCGATGGCCTCGGCGCGCGCGTCCCGGTATTCCAGGGTCTCCTGGAGGAGCTCGGTCAGGTAGAGGACCTCGACCCCGTGGTCGCGCAGCGCCTGGGCGAAGGCGTCGTGCTCCTGCTGGGCACGGCCGACCCAGGGGATGCCGTCGAAGAGAAGCTGATCGTTGTTACGCGGCGTGAGTCGCTTGAGCTCGGGGCCCGGCCGGTGGAGAAGGACCGTGCGGAGGCGACCGACCTCGCTGTCGACGCGATGCACATGAGTCACACGTGGAGCTTAACCCGGATATTTCGCCTCTGACCTCTTCAGATCGTCTCGAACCAGCCAAAGACCTCACAACGGAACAACGGTTCATTCGGGGGCCGAGGCGTGCGGAATCGCCGGTCCCGCACGCCTCGGCCCCCGGCCGCTACCGGGACCGTCTACCGGGGCGGCCCCACGTTGGTCCACTCGGCGGCGTCGACCGTGTCCCCGCCGGTCACCTTCTCTCCCTTGCCGGTGTAGGTGGAGCTCCGGATGCGCGAGGTGGCCGGATCGAGAACGAGCTTGATCGTGGCACCGTTGTCGGTGATCAGCAGGCCCTGACCGCCGTCGACACGACCGAGATTCCGGACCTCCGGGAGCGAGGCCAGCGCACGGAACGCCGCGGCTCGGACCGCCGGCGGCGCCGGGGTCATCGCGAGCAGGCCGGTCAGCCCGCCGCTGATGACCTGATCCACCGTCAACGAGGTGCCGTGGGGGGCACCGACGGCCTTCATCAGATCGCTGTGGCGGGTGATCCACTTCTTAAGCACGGCCGGGTCGGCGGGCAGCCGCTGCGCTCCCGGTCGTCGATGCGGCCCGTGACCTCCTCGGCGAAGTCGGGTACCGCCTCCTGCCGGGGAAGACGCGCCACCGCGCCGTCGTGCCGGCGGGCGGCCCGGCGCACGTTCCGTGCGACGTTGGTGGCGATGCCGAGCAGCCAGGGGCGCAGTGACGAGTCCTCACCCTCGGCGTCGACCCGGTCGCGCAACCGCCAGGCCTCAAGGAAGGTCAGGGAGACGATCTCCTCCGCCGTCGATCGGTCCCCCGTCAGGCGGAAGCCGTGGTTGTAGACGGAGCGGACGTGATCGTAGAACAGCTGCCGGAACGCGTCCGGGTCACCGCCCCGTACCCGGGCGCGCAAACTGATCTCCACGGCAGGGGACTGTCCGGCCGACCCCCTCGGTTCCCGTGACCTGGGTCACATGGCCGGTCAGGGCAGGAAGATGGCGTACTCCGCGATCTCCGGCAGGAGGTCGGGATGCAGGTCGGCCGTTGCCGCGAGCTCCTCCGCCGACGAGAAGCCGCCGACGTGGTCGCGGACGCGTGCGATGTGCCCGGCGAGCTCCGGCGTCACGCCCGAGAACAGGGTCAGCGCCTGCGGGGGCACGTGGTTGACGTCGATCAGCCCCCCGTCGTCGTAGTGGCGGGGCAGGTCCGGGCGGCCGATCCGCAGCTCACGGGCCAGCACGATGTCGGCCGCGGCCTGTTCGCGCGCCTTCTGCCGCAGGTTGCGCCGCTGGTTCGCCGCGGCGACGGCCTGGTCGTTGAGGTTGTGGAGCGGCGGCCCGGGCGGGAGGGGCATCGGTGGTCCCATCGGTGCGGGGGCCACCGGACGGCCGTTGTACAGCAGCGTGCCGTACGGGTCGACCGTGATCGTGATGCGTTTCTCGGTGCCGGTGACGGCGAGGATCACCCAGACGGGCAGCCACAGCCCGCACAGCAGGAGCGTGATGAGCAGGTGCAGGACGTGATTGACCTGGCCGCCGCTGGTCATCACCGCCTGGTTGTCGGACTGCATCTGCACGCGCCAGCCCAAGGACGCCTGGCGCATCACCGCGCTGTTGAGGAGGGCGCGGATCTGGTCGGGGGGAAGCGTCGGCCGCATCGGCGGAGGGGCACCGGGAGGTCCCGGCGGCGGTGCCGCGTACGGGCCCGGCGGTCCGGGCGGCGGAGGTGATCCCGGGGCGCCCGGCACGGGGCCCGGCTGCCCCGGCGGCGGTCCGGGCGACCAGGACGGGGAGTCGGCCGGCCCCGAATGGGGGTCGTGCGGACCCGGTGGCGGTCCTGGCGGGAACGCGTTCATATCTCCCCCTGGCATCGGCGTATCGGTGCGCCCTGCGGCGTCGACCGGTGCGGCGGGCCGCCCCGGTGGTTCCCCTCGTCTTCCCGCGCCCCCTGCCGCCGCCCTGTCTCAACGAACGGAACGGCTCTCGTCCTCCCAGTACGGCCGGCGGAGGTCGCGCTTGAGTACCTTGCCGGTCGGGTTGCGCGGGATGGCGTCCGTCCATTCGACGGAGGTCGGGCACTTGAAGTGGGCCAGCCGGTCCCGGCAATAGTCGATCAGCTCTCGCTCGGTGACCTCGCCGTCGCGGACCACGATGGCCTTGGGCGTCTCGCCCCACTTGGCGTCCGGCACGCCGATGACGGCGCAGTCGACCACGGCCGGATGGCCCATCAGGGTGTTCTCCACCTCGGCGGGGTAGATGTTCTCCCCACCCGAGATGATCATGTCCTTCACGCGGTCGTGGATGTAGAGGTACCCGTCCTCGTCGAGGTAGCCGGCGTCGCCGGTGCGCAGCCAGCCGCCGGGGAGCACGGCGTCCCTGGTGGCCTGGTCGAGCGACCAGTACCCCACCATGTTCTGCGCGGACCGGCAGACGATCTCGCCGACCCGCCCCGTGGGCACCGGTTCACCGGTCGCCGGATCGACGATCTTGAGCTCGGTGCCGGGATTGGCGACGCCGGCGCTGCGCAGCCGGCCGCTCTCGGGAACGTGATCCGCCGGCGGCAGGCGCGTGATCGCCCCTGTCGTCTCCGTCAGTCCGTACACCTGCATGAACCCGCAGCCGGGCAGCATCCGCATCATGCCGCGCAGCACGTCCTCGCTGATCGGCGAGGCCCCGTAGATCAGCAGGCGGAGGCTGGACAGGTCCGTCTCGCGCACCTGCGGGAGCTGCTGCATGAACAGCAGGATCACCGGGACGAGGAAGAGGTGAGTGACCCGGTGCGCCTCGATGCCCCGGGCGATGCCCACCGGGTCGGGCTCCCGGACGAGCACGCAGGGCAGGCCGTCGTAGACCCCGGAGAGGGCGAGCATGCACCCGGCGATGTGGTACAGCGGCATCGCGGCCATCACCACGTCGTCCGGGCGGAGGTCCCAGATCTCCTCGCTCATCCGCAGTGCGGTCAGGAAGTTCTGGTGGGTCAGCATGACCCCCTTCGGGCGGCCCGTGGTGCCCGAGGAGTACAGCTGGACGAACACCTCACCGGGCTCGTCCGCGGGCTCGGCGTCCCGGTCGGTCCACGCCGCGTAGTCCGCGTAGCGGTGACCGGTGCCGCCGACGACGACCAGGTGTCCGGTGTGCTCGAGGCGATCCGCGATCGCGTCGAGCAGCGGCGCGAACTCCTGTCCCACGACGAGGACGGGTGCCTTCGCGTTGTCCACGATGTAGGCGACCTCGTCGGCGGCCAGCCGGTAGTTGATCGGGACCTGCACGGCACCGGCCCGCGCCGCGCCGAACAGCAGCTCGACGTGGGCCAGGGAGTTCTTGTCGAGCACGGCGACGCGGTCGCCCGGCCGGACTCCGGAGGCGCGCAGGGCCGCCGCGACCTGGTCCACCCGGCGGTCGAACTCGGCGTACGTGACGCGGTCGCCCTCGTAGAGAAAGGCGGTCGCGTCCGGCCGCTCGGCCGCACGGCTCCGCAGGATGCCCGTCAGGTCCATGCCGGAATCATCCGCGCACGCGCGGCGGCCGCACAAGGCCCGTCGTCAGCTCTTCGCCATTTTGCTGATGACCGTGACGATGATGGCGCCGACGACCGCGAGAACGCCGAGCCAGATCAGGAACTTCAACGCGGCGACGAGCATTCCGAGCACCGTGAAGAGAAGCCAGATCGCCAGCAGGATTCCGATGATGTTGAGAATGGTCCGCCCCATGAGGGCGAGGGTACGCGGTCGGGATGCGATCACGGGCGAAACCTGGTGGATCTCGGTCGCCGATCGCTCCTCGCCTCCGGGCTCTCGTGCTTCTCCACCGCGGCCGCGAACCTGTGGACAACCGGTGGACAACGCGTGGAAAAGGCTCGCGTGCGGTATCGCGGCTGGCGCGTAAGGGCCTTCGCCGCCCTGGTCGGCGTGGCTTTCCGGAACGTAGGGATCCTGTGGACGGCGAAGCCCACACCCTGTGGATAACCAATCCGCCGGGCGCATGCGGGTCTCCTGGCCGGAGCGGCCGGTGGGGACGAAGCCGGACGGCGGAGCCTCGCTCGTCCGTGCCGACGGGCGTGCGGGCGCGGGCCCGGCCCGGGCGCGCGCGGGCCCGGCCCGGGGGCCGGCCGGGCGCACGCCGTACGGGAGCGCGTGCGGCGGCCCGGCAGGCGCCGGAATTCATCGCCGCCTTATCGCGTCAATGGCGTTCGGTGAATCGGCGACCGCCGAAGCGCGGGCCGCAGAACGTCAGGTGCCCGGTGTTCGCTCGACGGCGTCCTGGATCGCGCGGAAGGTGGGGCACGGCCACCGCCACATGCATGCCCGGCACCGGCACATCGGATTTCCGATGTCACTGGTGATTCCGCCGGCATCGCGCGGCTGGTGCAGATCGATGAGCCGCAATGTCATTTCGCAGAAGGCGATGACGTCGTCGCGGGCGGAGGCGAGAAAGACGATGTCCTCACGAGCGAGCCGGGCCTTCACCGGCACGTACCCCTCGCGGTTGACCAGCCGGGAGACGTACTGTGTCATGGACCGCCACGAACTGGATTTCTCGGATCTGGTGCGTATCGTTTCCAGGCGTTCGCGGACACGGCGGTATCCGAAATCGCCGGACATTCGGGTTGGCGTCGCGCGTCGTGTCACCATCCCAGCTTCTCGCATGGCGACGCGCCGGTGGACGGATTCGCGGACATCGGCGGCGATATTTGAGAAGATCTCCATGTCGCCGCGCCGGGGCCAGAATTGACGGACATTTCCGTCGTAAGGTGCAGAAGTCATGGGCTCTTTGGCAAAGCACAGGCCATAGCCCGGTAATGTGCGAGACCTAATCCCGTTCGGCTCTGGTTCACCCGCTCGGAGGGCGCTAGTGTGCGGCACGTGGAGCTAAAGGTCTCGACCGCATCTCAGGGGGGTCACGCCGTCGTATCCGTCTACGGCGAGGTCGATCTCTATACGGCACCCAGATTGCAAGCCGAGCTGGCCTCGCTCGTTCGCGACGGAGCCGGCCGGGTCGTGGTGGATCTGAGCGGGGTCGAGTTCTGTGACTCGACCGGGATGAACGTCCTGCTCTCGGCCATGAAACGACTCCGTGAACACGGCGGCACACTGGAGTTGGCGGCACCGCGTCCAGCGGTGCGCCGCATCCTTCAGGTCACGGGCCTCGACACGGTGTTCTCCGTGCACGATGCCCTACCGGCCCTGGAAGGCACCTGACCGCCACTACCATCGCCTTCATGCAGGCGGACACGGCCGTCATCATCGCGGCCAAGGATGAGCAGGACCGGATCGCCGCGACGGTGGAGGCGGCGGCGTCGCTGTCGGGGGTGGACCTCGTCGTCGTCGTCGACGACGGGTCCACCGACGCGACGGGACGGCTGGCCGAGGGCGCGGGCGCGAAGGTCGTACGACACGCGCGCAACCGCGGCAAGGCGGCCGCGATGGAGACGGGTGCCGCCGCCGTCCGATTGCTGGACGGCGACGTCCCCCGCCACCTGCTGTTCCTCGACGCGGACCTCGGCGACACCGCCCGCCAGGCGGGCCCGCTGATCGAGCCGGTCCGCTCGGGCACGGCCGCGATGACCATCGCCGCGTTCAGCGAGCGCGTGAAGCTCGGCGGCCACGGCTTCGTCGTCCGCCTGTCCCGGGACGGCATCCGGCGCCTCACCGGCTGGACACCGACCCAGCCGCTGAACGGCCAGCGCTGCCTCACCCGGCAGGCGTTCGAGGCGGCCCTGCCGCTCGCGTCCGGCTTCGGCGTCGAGACCGGCCTCACCATCGACCTCCTGCGCCAGGGCTTCAAGGTGACCGAGGTGGAGGTTCCCCTGACGCACCGCGCCACCGGCACCGACTGGCGGGCGCAGCTGCACCGCGCACGGCAGTTCCGGGACGTCGGGCGGGCGCTCGCCGCCCGGGAGCCCGCCGTGGCCCGGCGACTCGCCCGGCTGCGTCGTGACCCGCGCTGACCGACTGGGCTTCGCGGGGCTGTCCGCCGCCGCGCTGGGCCTGGCCTGCTTCCTGACCGTGGCACTGCTCGGGCCGTCGGTCATGGAGCCCGCCCTGTCCGGCTCCTCCGGGCAGCCGCCGTACTCCCTCACCGCGCACCCCTCGGCGCACCTGGCCCTCGGGCTGACCGCGGCCGGGATCGGGCTGTCGGCGCTCGGCCTGGGCCTGGCCCTGTACGCGTCCCGGCGCGGCTGGTGGATCCGGCCGCGGATCCTGCTGGTCGCGGGCGCCGTCGCGGCCGTCGCGTTCATGTTCATGCCGCCCATCGGCTCGGCGGACCACCTCAACTACGCGGCGTACGGCCGCATGGCGGTCACCGGCAACGACCCGTACGCCACGGCGCCGCGCAACCTGCCCGCCGACCCGGTCATCGGCGCCGTCCAGGACTGGCGGAACGCCCCGACCCTGTACGGCCCGATCGCGACGGCGCAGCAGAGCCTCGCCTCGCTGATCGGCGAGGACTCCGTCCGGCTCACCGTCTTCGTGATGTCGGTGACCGGGGTGATGGCCTTCCTGGCCGTCGGCCTGGTGCTGGCGCACGCCGCCCGCGGCGACCGGGACCGACGGCTGCGCGCGGCGCTGCTGTGGTCCGCCAATCCCCTGATCCTGTACGCCGTGGTCGCCGGGGCGCACAACGACGTCCTGGCGCTCGGGTTCGCGGTCGCCGGGCTGGTGGTGTTCGCGGTGCCCGATCCGCCGTGGGCGCGCCGGCCGGAGACCCGGACGCTCGGCCGCTGCGTCGCCGCCGGGATCCTCATCGGCGCCGGTGCCGCCGTGAAGCTCAACGTCGCGATCGTCGGTGCCGGACCGGGCTGGGTCCTGCTGCGCGAGTGGTGGCGGACCCGCGCCGGCGCCGGCCCCGTACGACCGGCCGTACGGGCGGGCACCGGCGCGGCGGCGGCCCGGGTGCCCGCCCCGTCCGGTGTCGCCCTCGCCCGGGTGTCACGGCCGGCGGGCGCCGCGCTCGCCCGGCTGGTCGCGCTGCCCGGCGCGGCGCTCGCCGTCACCGGCCTGGCGTACGTCATCGCGGGACCGCACTCGCTCGACCAGCTCCACCGCGCGTCCAAGGCGGTCGCGCTGGCCACGCCCTGGCACCTGTTCGCCGGGACGAACGGCGGGCTGCTGCTGACCCTGCCGCGCTCGGCCGTCCAGAACGCCGCCATCGCCCTGACCGCCGTCCTGGCCGTCCTGCTGCTGCGCGCCGCGCCCCGGCCGCGGCTACGGAACCTCGGCGTCGCCGCCGACGCGGCCGGCGAGGACGCGCTGCGGATCACCGCGGTCGCGGCGGTCGCCTGGCTGTTCGCCGCGCCGTACGCCCTGCCCTGGTACGACGGCCTCGGCTGGGCGATGCTGGCGCTCGTGCCGTGGTCGCGGCTCGACGGGCTCCTCCTGGCCCGTACGAGCCTGCTGGCCCTGGCCTACCTGCCCGCCCGCGACCCGCGGCTCGCCGGGCTCCCGCGCTCCCTCGACTGGCTGATCACCGACGTGCGCTCGCGGGTCACCCCGTGCTTGCTGACGGCTCTTCTGATCGCTCTGGTCGTGGTGGCGCTTCGCGCCCGGCGAGCTCCAGCGCCCGTACGCTCGCCGCGAGCGCCAGCGGAACCGCGACCGTGAACGCCATCGCGGGGATCGCCACGCCGGAGTCGTTGACGAGCATGCCGACCACCGTCGTGACGAGGGCGGCGGTGAGCGTGGCCCGCAGCGCGGGGGCGCGCTCGTAGGCCAGGTGCAGCGCGGCGGCGCGCCAGGCCAGCGGCCGCAGCAGCGCGAAGAACAGGAAGCCGACGCCGAGCACGATGATCACCGACAGCTTCCAGTTGCCGAACGTGCCGACCATGCCGAGGAACTTGCGGAAGACGACCTTGCCCGCGTCGCCGCTCGTCAGTTCGTTCCAGAACTCCCCGATGTGGGTCGGGTTCGCCCGCAGCGAGTCGAGGAACGAGATTCCCAGCACGAGCACGGCCCCGGCCGCCAGGACCGCGATGACCCGCGTGGGCCGGACCCGGCGCCCGGTGAGCATGAACGCGAAGACCGTGAACCCGGGGATCACCGAGATGATGCCGCCGAAGTCCGCCCCCCACATCGGCCCGCCGTCGATGACGAGCGCGACCACTCCTGCGGCGACGACGACGGCGAGCGGGACCAGGCGCCGGTCGCCCCACCTCGCGGCGGCCAGGCCCGCCAGTGCCCCCGCCGCGATGATCAGCCCGGTGACCCACAGCGCGTAGGTCGTGTTGCCGAAGCCGTAGAACCGGCCGGCGACGACCGGCGTGTACCCGAGCATGCTGCAGTTCTGCAGGTGGTTCCCGGTCATCACGTCCAGGCTGAGGACCAGCGCGGTCACCCCGGCGACCACCACACCCGGCCCGGTGACCGAGCGGCGCCATGGGCCGGCCAGCGCGGCTGCCGTGACCACGACGACGCCGGCCAGGATCAGCAGCGCCAGCGTCAGGGCCGGCTGCCCGCTCCGCCACCACGGGACGGCGTTGGCCAGGAACGACGCCACGGGCAGTGCCCCGGCCGCCAGCGCGAGCACCTTGGTGGCCGCGAGCCGCCGGTCGTTCCTGCGGCGCAGCGCCACCGTCGCGAAGGCGTAGAGGGCGAGCTGGGCCGCGATCAGCACCATGTAGAAGGGGAAGACGAAGCGGCTGTAGATCCGCGCGTGCGTGTCCCGGTCCGCCATCGCGCGCACGACGCGGGCCACCGACGCCGACTTGCGGCCGTCGGAGCGCCACGGCGAGCCGACCGCGTCCTTCGGCTGCGCGACGCCGAGCGTGCGCAGGATCGTCGACGTCAGGTCGGTCAGCGTGACGAGGCCGACCGTGCGCGTGGAGTTCGCCGTCAGGTAGCGCGGGCCGTAGCCCGGTCCGGCGGCCATCGCGACGTGCAGCCGCTCGGTGCCGGCGTTGTCCGACAGCCCGGCCAGCAGCACGGTCGTCCCGGCGGGCGCCGCCTTCAGGATCCGGCCGACCTGCGCGTCGGCGGCCGACGCCGCCGCGGCGCGGACCTTCGGGGTGACCCGGACCGGGTGGCCGTTCACGTCGACGCCCGCGTCGACGTAGGCGCGGACGACGTCGTCGACGTCGGCCACCGTGAGCGCGCAGCGCGCCCACGCGTCGGCGGGCGTCTTGTCGGCCGAGGGGAAGTACGCGTCGACGCGGCCGGCGCGGTCCGCCGCGCCGACGGCCGCGCCGGGACCGATCGCCGTGGTGCAGGCTCCGGCGCCGTGCACCGCGTCGCCCAGGAGGCCCGGCTTTGAACCGTACTTGCTGCGCGCGTTGTCCTCGCGCATCCCGGCGAAGCCCGGGACGGACGTGCCGGCCGGGGCGGGCGGCAGGCCGCAGCTGCCGTGGCGCAGCTGGGAGCGCTGCCCGGCCGACAGGGTCAGCCAGCCGTCGATCGGGCAGGCGTGGCCGCTCACCGTCTTGACCGACAGCGTGCCGACGGCCGCCCGGCCCGTCAGTTTCCACAGGTTCGGGGTGCCGGTGCGGCGGATGTCGCCCCAGCGCAGCCCGGGCACGCCGATGAGGAGCACCCGGCCCGGGCTCTTCGCGGGCGCGCCCGCGGTCGCCGGGGGCGGGGACGCCGCCGATCCGGTCGAGGTGGTCGGTGTGGGCGTCGGCGTGGACGTGGCGGTCGCGGTGCCGGGCAGCAGACCCAGCGACGCGGCTGTGAACAGCACCACCATGGCGATCGCAGCGCCCAAATGGTGACGTTCCGCCTTT
This sequence comes from Actinoallomurus spadix, assembly GCF_024055725.1. Lineage (GTDB taxonomy): Bacteria > Actinomycetota > Actinomycetes > Streptosporangiales > Streptosporangiaceae > Actinoallomurus > Actinoallomurus spadix. Next base: position 306,495 of record NZ_JAMXMX010000006.1, read on the forward strand.
CGTGGCCGTGCCACGATCACCTCCGGAATCTTGGGACGTCCCCAGGCTAGTGCCGTGCCCACCGTGCTCGCCGGTGTACGCCGCTTTGCGGATCTTCCCGTTCCGGCGGGCCCGGCGGAGGCCTTCCACCGCCGCACGGAGGCCTGCCGCCGTCGTGCGGGGGCCTTCCACCGTCGGGCGGCGGCGCACGGCTCCCCAGCAGTGGGCGACGTGAGCCAGGATGGGACCCATGGCTGAGCGAAGGACGAAACGCGAGATCGCGATGGCCGTCGCGGGGCTCGCGATCGTCGTCGCCGCGGTGGGGCCGCTCGCGCTGCACTGGCTGACCAACCCGGCCGACCAGCGCATGGTCGACCTGGACGTCTACCGCTCCGGCGGGCAGGCGGTGCTGCGCGGCGCGCCGGTCTATGACTTCCTCACCCAGCCGCCGCAGCTCCTGCCGTTCACCTACCCGCCCTTCGCGGTGCTGCTCGCGATCCCGCTCGCCCTCCTCCCGTGGGCCGCCGCCCAGTGGGTGTGGGCGGGTCTCATCCTGTTCGCGCTGACGGTGACCGTCCGCTACGCCTTCCGTCCCCTGCTCCAGAGGTTCCCCGGGTGGGCGCCCGTCCTCACCGGGATCCTCGTCGCGGTGTGCGCGTACCCGATGCCGCTACGGGACCAGTTCCGGTTCGGGCAGGTCGACGTCTTCCTCATGGCGATGTGCGTGGCGGACTGCGCCGCGCCCCGGACGCGCTGGCCACGGGGCCTGCTCGTCGGACTGGCCACGGCGATCAAGCTGGTGCCGGGCGTCTTCATCATCTACTTCCTGGTCATGGGCCGCCGCCGGGAGGCGGTCAACGCCATCGCCGGTGCCGCGGTCGTCTCCCTCGGGACGTTCCTGCTCCTGCCGGCGGACTCGGCCGACTACTGGTTCGGCGCCCTGTTCGACAGCGAGCGGCTCGGGTCCAACACCGCCACGACGAACCAGTCGATCCGGGGCATGCTGCTGCGGGCCGCCCTGCCGGACTCCGTCGCTGCCGTCCTGTGGCTCGCGTGCGCGGCGCTGATCGCCTGGGTCGGCTTCCGCGCCGCGCGGCGCACCGCCCGCGCGGGCGATGAGATCGGCGCCATCGCGATCATCGGGCTCGTGCAGGTGCTGGTCTCGCCGGTGTCCTGGATCCATCACCTCGCCTGGCTGGTCGTCGTCCTCGGCGCGCTGACCGGGACCGGCCGCCGCCGGAAGGCCTTCGCCTTCGCCGTGGGGGTGTGGTTGTTCTACGTCCTCACGATCCCGTGGTGGGGGATCGACCTGCTCGCGTACCACATCGGCCCGCGCCCGGTCGGGCGCGTCGTCCAGGACGCGTACGGGCTGGGGGCGCTCGCTCTCCTGTTCGTGTTCCACCGCCGGCGGCCGAGCGGAGCGATCCCAGAACCGGAATCCGAAAGTGATCGCGTGGATGCGTCGCGTGACGAGCCGCGGGTGGGTACGCTCAGATCGTGATCCTCGTCACGATCGCCCTGGCCGCCGTCGGCATCGGGCTCCTCGGCCTCTACGCCGGGCTGACCGCCCGGCGTCGCGCCGCGCAGGCCGTCGAGGAGTGCGTCGAGATGGTGCGCCGCCGGCTGGAGACGAGCGCCGACGTCACCGACGGCCGCGCCATCCGCGATGTCGCGATCGTCCACTATGACGCGCTGCGGGAGGACGCCGGTGGCCTGTCCTTCTCGCTGGCCCTCCTCAACGCCGCCGGAGACGGCGTCGTGCTCACTTCGATCAACGGGCGCACCGAGACCCGCACCTATGCCAAGATCGTGCACAGTGGCCGCAGCCTGCAGCTGCTGTCTCCAGAAGAGGACCAGGTCGTGCGGGCGGCCAGGCTCGGTCAGGGGCCGCAGATCCGGCTCGACGACGGGCGCGACATCGGCATGAACGCGCGGCCCTCGCCCTCCACGTGACGGGCGACCGGTCCGTCATAGTACGAAACCGCCCGTAACCTGGGTTGACGCCGGATCTGTCCAGCAGCGGCATAAGGGGACTCCGTGACCGACGACAGCCCGCGAAACGCGGCGGCACCGGCCGACCGACCCGAGCGCTTCGCGTACTTCGGCCCTGAGGGCACCTTCACCGAGGCCGCGCTCCTGACCCTGCCCGAGGCGCGGCAGGGCGTCCGCGAGCCGTACGCCACCGTGCCGATGGCCCTGGACGCCGTCCGCCGCGGCGACGCGGACGCCGCGATGGTGCCCCTGGAGAACTCCGTCGAGGGCCCGGTGCCCACGACCGTGGACGAGCTCGCCGACGGCGACGTGCTGCTCATCACCCGCGAGGTGATCCTCCCGGTGGAGTTCGCGCTGCTCGTACGGCCGGGCACCGCGCTGGAGGACATCAAGAGCGTCTGCACCCACCCGCACGCGCACGCGCAGTGCCGGCGCTGGCTGGCCCGTACGCTCCCGCACGCCCACGTCGCGACCGGGACGTCCACCGCCGGAGCCGCCATGGCGGTCGCCGACCCCACCTCGGGCTTCGACGCCGCGATCGCCGCGCCGATCGCCGGCGAGCGGTACGGCCTGGTGCCCGCCGCGGAGAGCATCGCCGACCGGCCGGGCGCGGTGACCCGGTTCGTCCTCGCCCGGCGGCCAGGCCCGCCCGCGGCGCCGGTCGGCTTCGACCGCACCTCGCTGATGGCGTACCTCACCGATGACCACCCGGGCGCGCTGCTGGAGTTCCTCACCGAGTTCGCGGTCCGCGGCGTCAACCTGACCCTGATCCAGTCCCGGCCGACCGGGGACGGTTTCGGCCGGTACCGCTTCTGGATCGACTGCGAGGGTCACGTCGCGGACGCGCGGGTCGGCGAAGCGCTCATGGGCCTGCGCCGCATCTGCTCGGACGTTCGGTTCCTCGGCAGCTACCCGCGCGCCGACCAGGGCCGCATCGAGATCCGCCGGGGCACCCACGACAGCGACTTCGCCGAGGCGTCCGCCTGGCTGCACGCCATCCGCTCCGGCCACGACCTGTGACCGGACGCCACGGGCCCTACTTGACCTGGACGTAGTCGCCGGACGCGGCGATCGACAGGTAAGGGGAGTCGTCCCCGAACGGGGCCTCGGCGTACCAGATCCCGGACCGGGTGTCCTTAGGCGATCGTCGGGTGAGCCTGTCGGATCGAGCGGCGGCGTCCCCGGTGATCGCGCCGCCGCTCGATCCGGCCGACCGGCACCTCCCTGCCGTTCCCGCCGAACGGCAGGGAGGTGCCGTCGCTCGTGCCCTGGCATGCCAGGTGGGGAATGCGGGAAAGCGCCGCTCGGCCGGTGCGGCGAGCCGCGCGGTCGATCCTCGCCGCTGGGCACCACGGCGGCAACGCTTTCCATCAGGGTCGAAACCCGGCCGTTTCACTGCCCGTTTCGCGGTCCGCCTTGCTGGCCGCTCCGCCGGCCGCGCCGGACAGGCGGGCCAGCACGTCGTCGTGCAGGAGCCCGTTCGTGACGACGGCGCAGTTCCGGTCGACGCGCGGTTCGCCCGCCAGGTCGCTGAACCGGCCGCCGGCCTCCTCGACGATCACCTGGATCGGCGCGTTGTCCCAGATCTTGCCGCGCGGGTTGAGGCTGACGTCGCAGCGGCCCTCCGCCACCAGCATCTGCCCCCAGAAACAGGCCGAGGCGAACTCGTACCGCGCGGCCTGCGACAGACCGAGCAGGCCGGGAACGAGGCCGCGGCGTTCGAAGTGGTCCAGCGCCGCGTACGAGAGGTGGACGTCCGCCAGGTCGCCGACCTCGGACACCCGGATCCGGCGGCCGTCGCGCGCCGCGTCCGGCGCGCCGGGCCACGGCGGGCCGCTGGTGTACGCGCCGTGGTCCCGCGCCGCCCACCAGCGGCGGCCCATCGCGGGCGCCGACACGACCCCGACGGTGATCCGCCCGTGCTCCTCCAGCGCGATCAGCGTCGCGTACACCTCGATGCCCCGCGTGTAGTTGTCGGTGTGGTCGACGGGGTCGAGGATCCAGCGGCGGCCCTCTCCGGGCGTCTCGTCGAACTCCTCGCCGAGGACGCCGTCGTCCGGCCGGTGCTCGGCGATCAGTGCCCGCAGTTCGCGTTCCGTCGCGAGGTCCGCCTCCGTCACCGCGCTCCGGTCGGGCTTGGTCCGCACGTCGAGGTCGGCGCGCCGGAACCGGCTCATCGTGACGGCGTCCGCCCGGTCGGCGAGGAAGAGCGCGAAAGAGAGATCGTCCATGTCCGTGACTCTGTCACGGCGGTCCTTGCGCGAGCGGGGGCCCGCACGGCCGATCGCGGCCGGGACGTCGAGCCGGGTGATCGGTTATCGGGTCGGCCACGGGGCGGGGCGGGCGGTAGCCTCGTCTCTGTGATTGACCTGCGAGCCCTTCGAAACGATCCCGACCGGCTGCGCGCGAGCCAGCGCGCCCGGGGCGAGGACGAGGCCGTCGTCGACGAGCTGCTCGGTCTGGACGAGCGGCGCCGTTCCGCGCTGAGCACCTTCGAGTCGCTGCGGGCGGAGCAGAAGAGCTTCGGCAAGTCGGTGTCGAAGGCACAGGGCGAGGAGCGGCAGAAGCTGCTGGACCGGGCCAAGGAGCTCGCCCAGCAGGTGAAGGAGGCCGACGCCGAGGCCCAGCGGCTCGACCAGGAGCTGCAGGCCCTCCTGCTGACCGTGCCGAACCTCGTGGAGGAGGGCGCGCCCGAGGGCGGTGAGGAGGACTACGTCGTCCTGGAGGAGGTCGGTACGCCGCCCGCGTTCGACTTCGAGCCGAAGGACCACCTCGAGCTCGGTGAGCGGCTCGGGGCGATCGACATGGAGCGCGGCGCGAAGGTCTCCGGCGCGCGGTTCTTCTTCCTGACCGGCGTGGGCGCGCAGCTGCAGATGGCGCTGCTCAACCTGGCGATGGAGCAGGCGATCGAGGCCGGGTTCACGCCCATGATCCCGCCGGTGCTGGTCAAGCCGGAGTCGATGGAGGGCACCGGGTTCCTCGGCGCGCACGCCTCGGAGGTCTACCGGCTGCCCGAGGACGACCTGTACCTCGTGGGCACCTCCGAGGTGCCGCTCGCGGCCTACCACCGCGACGAGATCATCGGCGCGCTGCCCCGGCGGTACGTCGGCTGGTCGTCCTGCTTCCGGCGGGAGGCCGGCTCGTACGGCAAGGACACCCGCGGCATCATCCGGGTGCACCAGTTCGACAAGGTGGAGATGTTCTCCTACTGCGATCCGGAGGACGCGCACGAGGAGCACCTTCGCCTGCTGAACTGGGAGAAGCAGATGCTCGCCAAGGTCGAGCTGCCGTACCGCGTGATCGACGTGGCGGCGGGTGACCTGGGGACGAGCGCGGCCCGAAAGTACGACTGCGAGGCGTGGGTGCCGACCCAGAGCCGGTACCGCGAGCTGACCTCGACGTCGAACTGCACCGAGTTCCAGGCGCGCCGGCTGTCGGTGCGCTTCCGGGACGACGAGGGCCGGACCCGCCCGGTCGCGACGCTGAACGGCACGCTCGCGACGACCCGGTGGATCGTCGCGATCCTGGAGAACCACCAGCAGGCCGACGGCTCGGTGCGGGTTCCGGAGGCGTTGCGCAAGTACCTCGGCCGTGAGGTGCTCGAGCCCGTCGCGCGATGACTCCGCGGGTGGTCGCCACGGACCTGGACGGCACCGTCGTCCGGAGTGACCACACGGTGTCCGAGCGCACCGTGGCGGCCTTCGCCCGCGTCGAGCGGGCGGGGGCCATGCTCGTGCTCGTGACGGGCCGCCCGCCGCGCTGGATGCGGTCGGTCGCCCACTTGGTCGCGCATCGGGGCCTGGCGATCTGCGCGAACGGCGCGATCACCTACGACCTGCACACCGAGCAGGTCGTGGACACGCATCTGATCCCCGTCGACCGGCTGCGCACGGCGATCGCGGTGCTCGGTGAGGCGCTGCCGGGGCTGGGTTTCGCGGCGGAGTACGACGACGGGATGTCGTACGCGCACGGCTTCGAGCTGTCCTACTGGGACGCGCGGACGCCCCGGACGCCGACGCCGATCGAGGAGCTGGTGTCCCGGCCGGCCGCCAAGCTGCTGGCCCGCCACCCCGAGCTGGAGGCCGACGCCCTGCTCGCCGAGGCGCGGCGGATCCTGGGCGACCTCGTGCTGCCCACGCACTCGAACGGCCACCGGCTGATCGAGATCAGCGCGCCGGGGGTGTCGAAGGCCAGCACGCTCGCCGAGCTGTGCGGGCGGCACGGTGTCGACGCCGCGGAGGTCGTGGCGTTCGGCGACATGCCGAACGACCTGCCGATGCTGACCTGGGCGGGTCGCTCGTACGCCGTGGCGAACGCGCATCCGGAGGTGCTGGCCGCGGTCCACCGCAAGGTGGCGGCCAATGACGAGGACGGCGTCGCGCGCACCATCGAGGAGCTCTTCCCCGGCTGACCGGCCCCTGCCTGGCCGGGGGCCGGGGATCGGCGCGGGAGCCGGCGTCACCCGGCCTCCCGCGCCGCCTGGCCGTTCTTTCTAGAGGTACGGGCCGGACGAGCGGCCGTGGCCCGTGTCGTCCTGCTGGGGGATGACGCCGGGGGGCAGGGCGCGCCGCATCTGCTCCAGCTGGGCGCGGGCCGCCATCTGCTGGGCGAACAGCGTGGTCTGTATGCCGTGGAACAGCCCTTCGAGCCAGCCGACGAGCTGCGCCTGGGCGACGCGGAGCTCGGCCTCGCTCGGGGTGACGCCGGTGTTGGTGAACGGCAGGGAGATGCGTCCCAGCTCCTCGATCAGCTCGGGGGCCAGGCCGTCCTCGAGCTCCTTGATCGAACGCTGGTGGATCTCGGCCAGGCGTGCCCGGCTGGCCTCGTCGAGCGGCGCGGCGCGCACCTCCTCGAGGAGCTGACGGATCATGCTGCCGATGCGCATGACCTTGGCCGGCTGTTCGACCATCTCGGTGACCGGTCGTTCCTCCGACTCGCCGTCGCCCTTGGGCTCGGCGGCCACGATGGGCATGCCGTTGGGCCCGACGACGACGACCTGCGGGTCTTCGCTGTTCAGTGGATTATTCATAGATTCCCAGTCTCACACCGTTAGAACGATCTTGCCGACGTGCGTGCTCTCCTCCATGACACGGTGCGCCGCGGCGGCGTCCGCCATGGGAAGGGTACGGTGCACGATCGGGCGTACGGTCCCGGCCTCCAGCAACGGCCAGACGTCCGCGCGGACCGCCGCGACGATCTCGGCCTTCTCGTCCAACGGCCGGGCGCGCAGGGAGGTTGCGTGGACGGATGCCCGTTTCGTCAGCAGCCTGCCCAGATCGAGCTCGCCTACCCCGCCGCCCTGCATCCCGATGACGACGAGCCGGCCGCCGGTGCCGAGGGCGTCGATGTTGCGGGGGAGGTACTTCGCGCCGATGATGTCGAGGATCACGTCGACGGGCCGGGCCGCCTCGGCGAAGTCCTCGGTGCGGTAGTTGATCGCGACGTCGGCGCCGAGCTCCCGGCAGCGCTCCAGTTTCTCCTCGGTGCCGGCCGTGCACAGCACGCGCGCCCCGCGCGCCTTGGCGAGCTGGATCGCCATCGTCCCGATCCCGCTGGAGCCGCCGTGCACGAGCAGCGACTCGCCCGCGCGCAGCCGGGCCAGCATGAAGACGTTGGACCAGACGGTGCAGGCGGCCTCGGGCAGCGAGGCCGCCTCGACCAGGCTAAGGCCGCGCGGGACGGGCAGGAGCTGCCCGGCGGGTACGGCGACGCGGGTGGCGTATCCGCCGCCGCTGAGGAGCGCGCACGCCTCGTCGCCGACGTTCCACCCGGTGACGCCGTCGCCGACGGCGGCGACGCGCCCGGCGACTTCGAGGCCGGGGTACTCCGAAGCGCCTTCCGGAGGTGGATAAAATCCACGTCGTTGCAGGATATCGGCGCGGTTGACACCTGCCGCAACGACGTCGAGCAGCACCTCGTCATGGCCGATGACGGGGTCGGGCACTTCCACCCAGTGCAATACGTCTGGATCGCCCGGTTTTTCGATGACGATGGCATGCATGGGTTTCACGGTAGCCGGGGATGCTCAAGCGACACGGTATTGGTCAATGCCTGTGGTGGCTTAGGCTGCGGATGAACATATCGTGCTGATTCATCCACTGCGCGTCCGCGAGGGGGACCTGGTGGCCAAGAACGATCAGGATAAAACGGGCCGTTCTCTTGAAGAGCAGCTCGCGTCTCTTGATGCCATGAACAGCGAGTCCGCCGAGCCGCGGGACCAGGCCGCGGAGGAGGCCGCACCGCCCAATCCGTGGACGAACACCCCTCCTGCGCCGATGTTCCCCGCGCCGCCGGCGGACGCCGCACAGCCCGGCGAGGGGCAACCGGCCGGCGAGGGCCAGCCACCGTACGCCTTCGGGACGCCCGGATATCCGCCGCCGCCCGAGTTCGGCGTGCCCCCGCAGTTCCCGGGCGCGCCGTCCCAGGAGTACGGCCCCGGCTTCCTCCCCTTCCCACAACAGCAGGGCTTCCCCGCCGCCGCGCAGGAGGCCCAGGAGGACGCGGCGGCCGAGCAGCGGGATTCCGGCCGGCACCCGCAGGAGGACCAGCCGGAGCAGGCGCCCGCCCAGCCGTACGACGCCGGGCCCGCGGATCCGGACGACGGCTCCGCGCCGTATGACGTGCAGCAGCCGTCCCAGCCCGCCGAGCCGGCGGGCGACCGGGAGCAGGCCCTCGACGACGCCGAGCGCACGCAGTTCGTCGAGCAGCGCCCCGTCGCCGAGGTGACCCAGGCGGACGGCTTCGAGGTGACTCAGGCGGACGGCTTCGAGGTGTACGGCGACGGCGGCTACCCGGGCTACCCGCAGTACTCCGCCCCGGCGTTCGGCCCGCCGTACGCCCAGCCGCCCGCCGGTTACCCGGCGGCCGAGCAGGGCCCGCCCTATCCCGGGGCGGCGCCGGACTACTCCGCGCAGTACCCCGGAGCCCCCGACTACGCGGCCCAGCAGTACCCCGGCCGCCCCGCCGAGCAACCGGGCCGGCCCTACCCCGCGCCGCAGTACGGCGGCCGGCCAGAGGCCGCACCGTACGGCCGGCAGGACGCGCCGTTCCCGCAGCAGGAGGCGCCGTCGTACGCCCAGCCGGAGGACGGCCCGCCGTTCCAGCCGCTGCCGGAGACGTACGCCCAGCAGCAGGGCCCCGGGCAGACCTCCGACAGCCTCAGCGCGGACACGCTGCTGCGCGGCCGCCGGCAGGCTCCCGCCAACGGGTGGCGCCGCGCGCTCTACAAGGCGTCCGGCGGAGTGATCCACCCGGGGGAGTCCCCGGCCGAGCTGCGCCGCCGCGAGCTGCTCGCCCGCGCCCGTACGCCGGTGGCCGGCGGTCACCACCGGGTCGCGGTGATGAGCCTCAAGGGCGGCGTCGGCAAGACCACGACGACGGTCGGCCTCGGCGCCACGCTCGCGTCGCTGCGCGGCGACCGGGTGATCGCGGTCGACGCCAACCCCGACCGGGGCACGCTGTCGGACAAGGTGCGGCTGGAGACCGCGACGACCGTACGAGACCTGCTCAACGAGCACGAGCAGATCCAGCGGTACGCCGACGTGCGCGCCTACACCTCCCAGTCCCCGTCCCGGCTGGAGGTGCTCGCCTCCGACCGCGACCCGGCGGTTTCCGAGGCGTTCAGCGAGCAGGACTACCGCACGGTCGCGCACGTCCTGGAGCACTTCTACTCGATCTGCCTGACCGACTGCGGCACCGGCCTGCTGCACTCGGCGATGGCGGGCGTCCTCGGCCTCGCCAACCAGCTCGTGCTGGTCAGCTCCCCGTCCGTGGACGGCGCCCGGTCGGCCTCGGCGACGCTCGACTGGCTGGAGGCCCACCACTACGGCGAGCTGGTCCGCGGCGGCGTCGTCGTGCTGTCGATGGTGCGGTCCCGCAGCCGGAGCACGGTCGACCTCGACCGGCTGCAGGCCCACTTCGAGAGCCGTTGCCGCGCCGTCGTCCGCATCCCGTACGACCCGCACCTGGAGGAGGGCGCGGAGGTGGAGCTGGAGCAGCTCTCCCCCGCGACGCGCGACGCCTACCTGGTCCTGGCCGCGACGGTCGGCGACGGCTTCGCCTGGCCCACCTGACCCGCCTGTCCGCGCCGACTCCGTCGAGCGAACGGGAAGAGGCCGCCGCCCGGCACGGGCGGCGGCCTCTTCGGTCGGCGGAGGGTGTGGGATTCGAACCCACGAGGACTGTCCCCAGCCCTGGGCGCTTTCAAGGCGCCTGCACTAGTCCACTATGCGAACCCTCCAGATGGTGAACACCTTAGCGGGCCGGGCACGGCCGTGTGCGCCGGACGCCCGGCGCACACGGGACCGCGTCGGGCGGCGTACGGAGCGTCAGGCGGTGCGCCGGCGCACCCGCCGCAGGTCCTCCTGTGGAAGGGCCCCGGCGACCGACAGCCGGGGAAGCAGGTCGGGCTCGGCGGTCAGGGCGCGGAAGGCCAGCGCGACCGTGACGTCGTGCTCCGGCCGGTCCTCGACGGTGATCGGGTCACCGGCCCGGATCTCGCCGGATTCGATCACCCGGAGGTAAGCGCCGGGGAGGGCGGCGCGGGTGAACCGCTTGATCCAGCCCTGCTCCTCCATCCAGCCCTGGAAGGTGCCGCAGGGGATGCGCGGGCAGGAGACCTCCAGCACGACCCGCTCGCCGACGCGCCAGCGGTCGCCGATGAGCGCGCCGTTCACGTCGAGGCCGGACGTGGTGAGGTTCTCGCCGAAGACGCCGTCCGGGAGCGCGCGGCCGAGCTCGGCCGCCCAGCGGTCCAGGTCCTCGCGCGCGTAGGCGTACACCGCCTGGTCGGTGCCGCCGTGGTTCCGGACGTCGTACACGCGGTCACCGGCGAGGCCGACGGCGCCCGTGCCCTTCGGCCCGGGGGCGGTGACGGCGACCGGCCCGTCGACGGGGCGTTTGTCGATGCCGGTGATCCCGGTGGTCTTCCAGGGGTTCGGCCGGGGGCGTCCGATGTTGACGGAGAGGAGCAGCGCCATGGTCGAACGGTAGGCGGGTGGGCGCGCCGGACGCGAACGGTTTCCCGGTCACCCGCCGGAGGGCCAGGGCCGCCAGTCGAACGCGTCCCGCCATCCCGGAGCGCCGGCCGCCCAGGCGGCGAGGGCCTCGTGGACCTGCCACAGGTCGGCGGTGACGGCCTCGAAGTGCCGGTCCGCCGCGCCCTCGCGGTACTCCACGGCGAACGTCCCGTCGACCTCCCGGTACACCTGCATGAAGTGGCCGGCGTCGGGTGCGTCGAGCCGGTCGACGATGAGGTACTGGTTGCCCGGCCCGAGCTCGTCCAGCAGCCGGAGGAGGAGGGCGCCGGAGGGAGCGTCGTACGCCACACCGTGCGATGTTTCAGCACGCACTTCCGGTCCGCCCATGCGTGTCACGTTATGTGACGTTCTCGGGCTTGGGAAGAGTGGTCACCGGCCACCGGACCTCCCTGGTCACGCGCGGTCTCACCGGATGTGGCGAAAGATCGGTGACCTTGGTGTATCTCCACTATCTTCACGTGCATGCCGAAAAACGAACAGGATCCCGCGGGCAGCACCCAGCAGTTCCGGGCGTTCGCCAACCGGGGAGACGCCGCGCCGTCCGGCCCGAAGAACACCGGGCTGATCATCGGTGGTGCGATCGGCCTGCTGGTCGTGATCGTGGTGATCGCGCTCCTCGTCATCTGACGGCGGCCCGCCACCGCGACCGGTCAGTGGCCGCTCTCGGAGAAGTGCTGGAAGTCCCAGGGGCCACCCCACGTGCCGCCCCACCCCCAGCCGATCGAGCGGAAGGCCCGGACCACCTTGTCCCCCGCGTGGATCACGCCGGGGTCCTTGCGCTTGCGGTTGCCGTACTTCACGCAGCGCGGATGCTCGATGTGACCGTTGGAATGCACGTAGGGGTTCTCGCACGTGTTGAGGTCGACGGCGAGCCCGTACGCGTGCTGGGACCAGTTGCTGGAGCCCGTGGCGTTCCGGCAGTTGAAGGCCGAGGTGTTGTCGGCCTCGATCGACTCGAAGTCGCTGCCCTTGTACTTGTCGACGAGTTCCATGCGCCGGATCGGATAGCGCTGGTCGTACAGCTTGTGGAAGACGCTCACGATCTTCGACGCCACGTGGGCGTTGACCACCATCTCGCCCTGGTGCGGCTTGTGGTCCATGCCCCAGTACGTCATCCGGATCAGCCGGAGGCCGTCGAGACCGACCGGGCAGCCGGCGTGCCAGGAGTACTTGACCGTCGCGCGCGACGGAATCTTGGAAATCTTTGCGGTGAAGGCCTGCGGTCTCGCCGAAGCCGTTGGGGACGGCGAGGAGGTCGGGGTGGCCGAGCCTGGAGTGGCGACCGGCGACGTCGCCGCCGGCGGACGGGCCGTCGTGTCCGGCGATCCTCCGCCACAGGCCGAAAGTGCCAGCGCCGCGCCACCCAGGACGGCGGCCAGGGTCAGGCGTTCCATAACGGAAGCATTACATGCGGTCGCCGATGCTTCGTCCGGAATCAGCGGGCGAACTAGTCTTCGGCTACGGCCGGGGCAGTCGATCCGCGAGGGCCGATCATGACGGAGACGGACGGGAAACGGCGACCGCCCCTCGGCATGCGCGAGATCACCGCCGTCGGCAGCGGGCTCGGCACCTTCATCCTCGTCGACTCGATCATGATGTACTCCGCCCTGGAGATGAACCTCTCCGGCGGCAAGGACTTCAGCCTGCTGGCCCAGGCGCTGGCGCTGCTCCTGCTGGCGTTCGGGCTCGGCGGCTTCCTGGCCTGGAAGATGACCGGCTTCACCCGGCTGTACGGCGTCGGGCTGATGTGCGGCTGGACCTTCATGACGCTGTTCTCGCTCGGCTTCTGCACCGGGCTGAACTCCTGAGCTCAGCGCGCCTTGGCGACCTGCTCGGCCACGGCGCTGAACGCCCGGCCGACCGCCTTCAGGTCATCGGGGTCGATGACATCGATGAAGTACTCCCGTACGGTGGCGACGTGATCGCGCGCGGCCTGCTCCAGGAAGGCGAAACCCTTCTCGGTGAGCTCGGCGTTGACGCCGCGCTTGTCGTCGCCGCAGGTGCCGCGCGAGACGAGACCCTTGCACTCCAGGCGGGCCACCGTGTGGGAGAGACGGCTCCGTGACTGGCTCGCGTACTCCGCCAGCTCGGCCATGCGCAGCCGCCGCTCGGGGGCCTCGGACAGCCGTACGAGGATCTCGTACTCGGCGGTGGTCAGGCCGTGCTTGGCCTTGAGGTCCCGGTCGAGGAGATCGGCCAGCCGGACGCTGCCCTCGATGTAGGCGCGCCAGTCACGCTGTTGGGCCGCATCGAGCCAGCGCGGTTCGCTCATGTTTCGATTGTACAGGTTGATTGAATTTTCAACAAGTTTCGGCTAGGGTGACGATCTGCTCCCGCGGCGTATCGGCGTGAAGGCTCGACGGAATAGTTGAAACTTCAATCACGTTGCAGGGGTCGTACCGACCGAGGAGGTTCCGATGCCCGCCGTGACCGCAGACCCGTTGACCTTGACCCGACTGCCCCGCCTGCCCCAACAGGACACCGCCTGGCGGCCGGTGGCCAAGGTCGTCACCGCCTCCAAGCACCTGGAGGGGGAGGGCTTCCAGGTCCGCCGGCCGTTCCCCGGCATGGACCTGTCACTGGCCGACCCCTTCCTCCTGCTCGACCACATGGGCGCGGTGGAGTACGCCCCGGGCGAGGCGAAGGGCACGCCCTGGCATCCGCACCGCGGCTTCGAGACCGTGACCTACGTCATCGACGGCGCCTTCCAGCACCGGGACACCACCGGAGGCGGCGGCCTGATCACCGACGGCGCGACCCAATGGATGACCGCCGGAAGCGGGCTGCAGCACATCGAACAGCCCACGCCCGAACTCGTCGCCAAGGGCGGCCTCTTCCACGGCGTGCAGCTGTGGGTGAACCTGCCGCGCGCCCAGAAACGAGTGCCGCCGCGGTACCAGGACATCGAGTCCCGTGACGTGGCCCTGCTGTCGAGCGACGACGGCTCGTCCGTCGTCCGCGTCATCGCGGGCGAACTGGCCGGGCACCGAGGACCCGGCATCACGTACACACCGATCACCTACCTGCACGCGACGGTCGCGCCCGGCGCACGGCTCACCCTGCCGTGGCCGCGTGACTTCAACGCCCTCGTGTACGCCCTGTCGGGCCGTGGCCAGGCGGGGCCGGACGGGCGGCCGGTGGACGAGGGACAGCTCGCGGTCTTCGGCGCGGGCGACGCGCTGACCGTCACCGCGGCCGGCTCGCAGCCCCTCGCCGGCCGGAACGGCTGGGAGATCCTCGTCCTGGGCGGCCTGCCGATCCGCGAGCCGATCGCGCGGTACGGCCCGTTCGTGATGAACACCCGCCAGGAGATCATCGAGGCGTTCGAGGACTTCCAGGCCGGCCGGATGGGCACCGTCCCCGCCGAGCGGGTCCCTCACCGCAGCGCCGCAGACGAACCCCTGCCCCGGAGCTGAGCCGCGATCCCGGGCCTGGCTGCGATCCTGGTTCTCCTGCTGCCGTCCCTCTAGGTCGCGGCCGTCATCGGCGAGCGACTCTTCCACGAGGTGGCCCCGCAGCATTTCGGCAACCTGGGACGGTCGCTGTTCACGATGTTCACGGTGCTCACGGTCGAGAACTGGCCGAGCGTCGCCGGGGACGTCATGGCGAGGGAACCACTGGCCTGGATCTTCTTCGTCACGTTCATCGTGGTCACGGCGTTCTTCATCCTCAACTCGCTCATCGGTGTGATCGTGTCCTCGATGCAGAGCGAGGTCGACTCCTCGCGCTGGGAAGAGGATCAGGAACTGGAACTGGAACAGCACACCGAACTGATGAACGAGATCCGGGCGCTCAGCGAGAAGGTCGACCGCCTCATGGCCGAGTCCTCGACCACCGCGGACCGGAATCCGTCCCAGAGTGCGAACGCGTCGAACGAGATAGGCGCGCGACCGAACGGGATAGGCGAGGCCGGCCGACGCCTGACCCCACGCCATTCGCGATCCGCCCCCGGTGCCCCGGCCAGCGCCTTGCCGTCGCTCTGACCACCTCGCCGCCGATGTGGCCACTACGCCGTCATAGCGGACCGCACGCTGTACCTTTTGCCCTATCCGGGCCGCAACAACGGTGGCAAGGAGCTCAGATTGACGGCAAGGTCCCGGCTCGGCCGCCGCTGCCTTGGCTCGCTGCCACCCGGCACCCCGGCCAGCGACTCGTCGCTCTCGCTCACCTGCTGTTCGGCGCGTTGTGGCAGGCGGGTCTGGTCGTCGCGGTGGCGCCGGATCGGCGGGCGGCGATGGCCGACGCGCTCGACGGCATGATCGATACTTTGTTCGACGTCTAGCGGGCGTTCCGCTGACGGGCCCGCTCGGGTGCGCTACCGTGGCAGGACTTCGAACACAGGTTCGACATTCTGGATGCGCACGTCTTGAGGAGGCGGGGCCGGTGGCGATCCTCACCGCTCCGGTGGCGACGCGGTGCCGGCCGCGCCGCCGCGCGACACGCCGTAGCACTTTCTACGGAAATCTACGGCCGCAGCTATATCGGCTCATAGAGTCCGAGAGCGTGGACCCCGTGCGCAATCCGTACGCCCCCGGCGCGGGGCAGCGGCCCCCAGAGCTCACCGGCCGCGACCGCGAGCTGCGACAGTTCGAGGTCGTCCTCGAACGTGTCGCGCACGGCCGCCCCGAGCGCAGCATGATCCTGACCGGCCTGCGCGGCGTGGGCAAGACCGTGCTGCTCAACACGTTCCGGTCGATGGCGATTCAGCGGCTGTGGGGGACGGGCAAGATCGAGGCGCGCCCCGATCAGTCGATCCGCCGCCCCGTGGCCTCCGCCCTGCACATGGCCGTACGGGAGCTGGCGCCCCGGCACCGCGCGCCCGACCGCATCGAGGGGTTCCTCGGGGTGCTGAAGGCGTTCGCGCAGGCCGAGACCGAGCCGGTCAAGGGCAAGGCCGTGCCGCGCCGGTGGAATCCCGGCATCGACGTGCCCGCCGCGCGGGGCCGGGCCGACTCCGGCGACCTGGAGATCGACCTGACCGAGCTGTTCGTGGACGCGGCGTCGGTCGCCACCGACCTCGGGGTGGGCATCGCGCTGTTCGTCGACGAGATGCAGGACATTCCGGCCGATGACGTGTCGGCGCTGTGCGCGGCCTGCCACGAGCTGTCCCAGAGCGGCGGTCCGCTGATCGTGGTCGGGGCGGGGCTGCCGCACCTGCCCGCGGTGCTGTCGGCCAGCAAGTCCTACTCCGAGCGTCTCTTCCGGTACGCCCGCATCGACCGGCTCGACCGGTCCGCCGCCGATCTGGCGTTGCTGGCCCCGGCCGAGCGGGAGGGCGTGACCTTCACCCCGGACGCCCTCGACGCGCTCTACCAGGCGGCCGACGGCTATCCCTACTTCGTCCAGGCGTACGGCAAGGTCGCCTGGGACATCGCGCCCGAGACCCCGATCAGCGCGGACGACATCAAGGTCGCGGCCCCGGAGGCGGAGGGGGAGCTGGCGGTCGGTTTCTTCGGCAGCCGGTACGAACGGGCGACCCCGGCCGAGCGGGACTACATGCGGGCCATGGCGTCGCTGGGCGACGACCCGGTGCCGACCTCCACCGTCGCCGAGGAGCTGGGGCGCAAGCCGTCGAGCCTCTCGCCGGCCCGCGACGGCCTGATCAAGAAGGGGCTGATCTACAGCGCGGAGCGCGGTCTGGTCGCCTTCACGGTGCCGCACTTCGGGCATTTCCTCAGGTCCCAGCCGGTCTGACGTCGTATACCGGTCTCTTGCGCACGCACTAGAGAGGCGTAGACGGTCCGATCGAGCGTCGAGCGGAATCTACGCCTGTCTAGCCGCATCGTTAGAGAGCCCTAGAGAACGATCGAGAGTCGGCTCGAGCTCTTTCTAGCGTTCTCTAGCCGAGAGCGAAGAGTCCGCTATACGTCGGCAGAGACGCCGAGGAGGTCGGCGGTGCGCAGGACCCGCGCGAACCGGCCGTGGTGCAGGTGGCGGACCTCGCGAGACGGTCCGGTACGGCGCCGCGGACGTTCGCCCGGCACTTCACGCAGCCGGCCGGCACCACGCCCGCGCACTGGCTGATCCGGCAGCGCGTCGCCGAGGCGCAGCGGCTGCTGGAGACCACCGACCTGGCGGTCGAGCAGGTGGCGGCCCGCACCGGGTTCGGCACCGCCACCATGCTCCGCCGCCACTTCGCCCGCGTCGTCGGCGTCCCGCCCACGAGTTACCGCCGGACGTTCGCCGGGTCCCCGGCCGGCGCGTAGTCCTTCAGCGTCAGCGAGCGGGCCACCTCCGTGAGGCGCGCGATGGCGTCGTCCGCGTCGCCGGCCGTCTCCAGACGGTCTCGGTCGTCGACCAGCGCGAGCGCCTGGTTCTGGGCGACGAAGTCCCGCAGTTCCGCCTCGTACGCCGCGAACCCGGCCTCGTGGTCGCCGCCGGCCGCCGCCAGCTCCCCCGCCAGGACGTACGCGCCGACGAGGGCCATGCTCGTCCCCTGCCCCGACATCGGCGACCCGCAGTAGCCGGCGTCGCCCAGCAGCACGACCCGGCCGCGCGACCAGCGGCCCATGTGGATCTGGACCATGGCGTCGAAGTAGAAGTCCGGCGCGTCCCACACGTACTTCAGCGCGGTCGGGAAGATCCACACGTCGCCGACATTGTCGGCCAGGAGCCGCTTCTGCGCCTCGATGTCCTGGTAGTCGTAGTCCAGCGGCTCCTCGGACGCGAAGCCGACGTACACCCGCACCTCGGCGTTGCCGCGGGCGCTCATCACCCCGCCGCCGACGCCGTCCTCCATGCAGAAGGTCTGCCAGCGGTCGAGCCCGAGGAAGTTCGGCGCGGTGTAGACCCCGATGTACATCCCGAGGTGGCGGATGAAGTCCGTCTCGGGGCCGAAGACCAGCCTGCGGACGTTCGAGTGCAGCCCGTCGGCGCCCACGACCAGGTCGTACGACCGCGCGGCGCCGCTCTCGAACGTGACGTGCGCGCCCTCCTCGTCCTGGGCGATCGCGGCGATCGAGTCGTTGAATAGGTACTCCACCCGGTCCCCCACGGCCTCCCGCAGCAGAACGACCAGGTCGTCGCGCATGAGCTCGACGTCGGGACCGTCGAGGACGCCCCCGGTGAGCGTCCGCTCGGTGCTGGAGTACAGCTCCTTGCCGGTGCCGTCGACCAACGACGAGCCGCGCATATCCGTCTTGAGCCGGCGGAGGTCCGCCACGATGCCCATCCGCTCGGCGACGTCCAGCGCCGTGCCGCGTACGTCGATCGCCTGACCGCCGGGCCGGGGCTCCGCGGCCCGCTCCACGACCGTCACGTCGAAGCCGTACCGGTCCAGCCAGTACGCCTGCGCCAGACCCGCGATGCCGGCACCGGAGATGAGGACGGGTGTGTTCCGCATGAGAGGACTCCCTGAGACTCGGATCGGCGCGGTACCCCCCGCGCCGATCCGACTGTCGCGCCCGGCGCGCACCGGACGCTGACGCTCCGCTGGCAGTGCCTGACACGCGCGTCTCAGCGCCCGGCGCGCCTGTGTCGGCGCGCCGTCAGCGCCTCCCGGCGAGGCCGCCAACGCGGGACGTTCCGGTGGCACCGCCTGGGTGGGGCGTCTCGGCAGAGCGGTCTCGGCGGGGCCGCCTGGGCGGGGACGTCTCGGCGGGGCCGCGCGTGCGCCGGCGTCCACAGACGGGACTGTGCACACGCTGCGGTCCGGAGTCGTCGTCCTGGTGCTCCCATCCCGAGCTCCACGCCACGCCGGCGCGTACGGCCGCCGGTCCCCCGTCGACCGGGACGGCGAACACGACCTCGACCGGCCGGCCGTCGACCTCCCCGGGGTAGACGAGATAGCGGTGGCAGAGCTCCCGCCACACGTCGGTGGGCTCGGCCGAGGTGAGGGACGCGGCGTGCTCGCGCCACGCGGCGCTCGGCCGCAGCGCGGCGTACGTCGCGTCGAGGGGAACGTCGCGCAGCTCGCACGGGACCGGATGCAGCCGGCGTTCGACCGCGGCCGCCACCTCGGGGGAGAGCGCCAGGAACGCCAGGCAGTCCGCGGCCAGCAGCGCCGCGGACCGGCCGTCCGCCGAGGCGAGGATCTGCGCGCCGGTCTCGTGCACCCCGGCCGCCAGGATCGCCGCCCCGGTCAGCACCCCGGCCCGTACGACCCCCAGCCGGCGGGCGGGCCCCGCGCTGAACCGGCCGAAACAGCCGCACGCCTGCCCGGAGCCGCTGTGCACGAGGTCGGCGACGACGGACGTGGCGGTCGCGAAGAACACCACGCTCGCCAGCCGTACCGCGAACATCGAGGTCGTCAGCAGCAGGACGCCGAGCAGCGCCTCGCCGGCCGCGAGGGCCAGGGTGACGGCCCCGTCACGGTACCGGGCGGGGACCTGCGCACGGCCGCGGGGGAGCGCCTTGCCGGCCGCCGCGGCGAGGAGCACGGCGGCCAGGAACGGGATCTGTACCTCGCGGAACAGCTCGGTCATGAAGCCTCCTTCGTCGGCCTCATGACCAAGGTGCCGTACTGATCGATTCCCTCGCTTCGCTCGGTCATGGGAGCCTCCTTCGTCGGCCTCATGACCAGGGTGCGGTACTGATCGATTCCCTCGCTTCGCTCGGTCATGGGCGGTCCACTCGTACCGTGACGTTGAAGCATCCGGCGTCCAGGTCGCCGCCCAGATCGACGAAGGCGCTCCTCGACAGCTCGACCACCCGTCCGCGTGGGGACGTCCCGCACCGGACACAGCGGTCACAGAAGCGCGCCGCGAGACAGCCGCACTCGATGACGGGCACGGGCGCCTCCTGGCCGGTGCACTCGTTGCGGACCCGCACCTCGCTGCCCAGGGAGAGGTACGGCAGCCGGGTCACCGGGCCGGTGCCGCAGCCGCCGCCGTCACCGTACGGGTCCAGGGCGGGGTACGCCGCGCCGCGCACGCCGTCGGGGTGGTCGAACCAGGTGGCCGTGCCGCGCAGGATCCGCACGGATTCGGCCTCCCGGCGCGAAGCGGGCTCGATCGCGTGCGGCGCCGGCTGGGGCGACGTGTGCGCGGGCCGCAGCCCGAGGATCTCGTGCCCCCGCCGGACGCCGATGACGTCCAGCAGCGAACCCGGCTCGAGCCGCGGGTGACGCACCTGCACCCGGCGCATCGCCTGGGCGGGCACGGTCACGGTGAGCCGTCCGCGATGCGGCCCGGCGTCGACCTCGAACACGTCACCGGTGCGCTTGGTGATCACGCCGGTGACCCGTGCGATGTCGACCCAGATCTGCTCCGCGGCCAGCCCGCCGGACGCGGCCGGGCGTACGACCGCGTGCCGTCCGGGACGCAGCGCCGCGAGCTCGGCGCGGCCGTCGTACCAGATGGAGACGGTCGCCGACATGGGCAGCCGCACTTCGGAGCCGTCCGCCAGGGCGAGCGTGAGAACGTGCGGGCTGGCATCGACGATCACCCCTTCCAGCGCGCGCCGCGGCCAAAGGTCTTCTTCTTCCGGATAACGCGGCGGGTCGCCCGACACCACCGCCCGGAGCCTGCGTCGGCGGTGCATTAAATCGCGGGAAGGCAGCATGGGGGAAGCTCCGAACATCGATGACAGTGCTCATGGCCGGTGCGACGGGAAGTCGCACGTCAAGCCTTACCCCGTGCGTTCCTTCTGTCGACTCCTTTGTCCAAATCGGCCAAAGATGCTGAGAGGTATACGTGACAATTTTTCATGATTGCTGCGTAGTGCGTTGGCCGAAACATGAGCAGGGAGTTGATCCGTAATTACGGTCTCCGTGCGATCGTCGGCATCGTCAGAACGAACTCCCCAGCATGCCGGACGGTCCCGTGGGAACTGCGTCGCACGATGAGTTCCGTGACTTCGTCGCGGCACGGCGTCCCACGCTCCTGCGCGCCGCCCTCCTCCTCACCGCCGACCGTACGGAGGCCGAGGACCTCCTGCAGGCCGCCCTCGCCAGGACCTACCTCGCCTGGGACCGGATCAAGGACCGCTCCGCCCTCGACGGCTACGTCCGCCGCGCGATGGTGAACATCAACATCTCCTGGTGGCGGCGGCGTCGGCTGGATGAGTACCCGACCGACGAGATGCCCGACACGCCCGTCGCCGACCACACCGGCCGCAGCGAACTGCGCGACGCCCTCGACCGCCTCCTGGGCCGCCTGCCCGCCCGCCAGCGCGCGTACGTCGAACTGCGCTACTTCGACGATCTCACCGAGGCGGAGATCGCCCAAGCCCTCGGCGTCAGCGTGGGCACGGTCAAGAGCACCGTCTCCCGCGCCATGGCCAAACTCCGCGAGGACGCCGAGGAGGAGCTCGCCACCCTGGACTGACCGCCGAGTGAAGGACCACAATCCGGTCACACCCTCAAGCGTGGAGGCCGCCGTGTGGAGCACGATGCAGGACCATCCGCTGACCATCACCGCGATCATGCGATACGGCACCCGGATCTGCGGCGAGGCCGAGGTCGCGACCTTCACCGGCGACGGGATGCGGCGCACGTCGTACGCCGAACTCGGCCGCCGCGCCGCCCGGCTCGCGAACGCCCTCCGCCGCCTCGGCGTCGACGCCGACCAGCGCGTCGCGACCTTCCAGTGGAACAACACCGAGCACCTCGAGGCGTACCTCGCCGTCCCGTCGATGGGCGCGGTCCTGCACACGCTCAACATCCGGCTCGCCGCCGACCAGCTCGTCTACATCGCCGACCACGCCGAGGACGACGTCGTCATCGTCGACGACACCCTCGTCCCCCTCCTCGCCACCATCCTGCCCCGGATGAAGACGGTCCGGCACGTGCTCGTCACCGGAGAGGCCGACCTGACCCCCCTGGAACCCGCCGGCAAGGAACTGCACTCCTACGAGGCCCTCCTCGCCGCCGAACCCGACACGTTCGACTGGCCCGAGCTCGACGAACGCCAGGCCGCGGCCATGTGCTACACCAGCGGCACCACCGGTAACCCCAAAGGCGTCGTCTACTCCCACCGCACGGCGTACCTCCATTCGATGGCCGCCTGCACCGGCAACGGTTTCGGGCTGCGCGCCGCGGACCGCGTCCTGCCCGTCGTGCCGATGTTCCACGCGAACGCCTGGGGCCTCCCGTACGCCGCCCTCATGGCCGGCGCGTCGCTGCTCATGCCCGACCGGTTCCTGCAGGCCGAGCACCTCGTCCGCATCATCGAGGACGAACGCCCCACCATCTCCGGCGCGGTCCCCACCATCTGGAACGAGGTCCTCCGGTACGCCCAGGAGAACGAATCCGACCTGAGCTCCCTGCGCCTCGTGCCCTGCGGCGGCTCGGCCGTCCCCGAGTCCCTCTTCCGCGCGTTCGACGACCTCGGCGTCCGGATCGTGCAGGCCTGGGGGATGACCGAGACCTCCCCCCTCGCCTCGGTCGCCCACCCGCCGCCCGCCTGCCCCGACCCCTGGCGGTACCGCGTGACCCAGGGCCGGATCGTCAGCGGCCTGGAGGTCCGCGTCGTCGGCGACGGCGACACGGTCCTGCCCGCCGACGGCGCCTCCGTCGGCGAGATAGAGATCCGCGGCGCCTGGATCACCGGCTCCTACTACCGGGACGAGGACCCCTCGAAGTTCCACGACGGCTGGCTCCGTACGGGCGACGTCGGCACCGTCTCCCCCGACGGCTACCTCGTCCTCACCGACCGCGCCAAGGACGTCATCAAGTCCGGCGGAGAGTGGATCTCGTCGGTGGAGCTGGAGAACCTCCTGATGGGCCACCCGGACGTCGTCGAGGCCGCCGTGATCGGCGTCCCGGACCCCAAGTGGCAGGAACGCCCGCTCGCCTCCGTCGTCCTCCGCGAGGGAGCCACCACCTCCGCCGCCGACCTGCGGGCCTACCTCGCCGACCGCGTGCCGAGATGGCAGGTCCCAGAGCGCTGGTCCTTCATCGCCGCCGTCCCCAAGACCTCGGTGGGCAAGTTCTCCAAGCGCACCCTCCGCCGGCTCTACGCCGAAGGCGCCCTCGAGGTCGTCGAAACCAAGTAACCCTCAGTCCATTGCGGCGGCGTAGTGGTCACGACGACGGCGAGGTGGTCACATCGGCGGCGAGGCGGCCACGACGGCCGAGGTGCCGGCCTGAGCGCCGTCGGGTGCGGTCAATGCCGAGGATCCGCGTTGCCGGGGCGGCGGGAACCCTCGGCATGGGCCGCCGGGCGGACCACCTACCGGGTCGATTCGGGCGACTGGGCCTGACGCTTTGCCGGTAGGGGCCGATGCCCGGTACGCTGTGTGCGGCCTGGTGGCCACCGAGGAGGCTTCGCCTAGTCCGGTCTATGGCGCCGCACTGCTAATGCGGTTTGGGCTTACCGTCCATCCGGGGTTCAAATCCCCGAGCCTCCGCCCAGTGATCAGGGCCTTCCCCAGTCGACGACGGGGAAGGCCCTTGATCGTTCCTGGGGCTCCTGCGGCCCCAGTCGCCGTTGCTACTCCTCGCCCCACAGGGCAGCGCCCATCCGGGCGCCGGTGTCCTCGTCGGTCTCCTGCCGGCCGCCGTCGCCCAGGGTCGGCTGGGGTGACTCAGCCCGGGCCGCCGGCGTCCTGAGCGATCCAGCCGGGCGTGTCGAAGCGCACGGGCTGCGCGCCGACCAGCGCCGTGAGGTGTTTCTCGATGCTTTCGAGTTCGGCCGTGCCGATCTGCTTCGCCCACTGTTCGCGTAGCTCGTCGAAGATCGCCTCGCCCTCGCGCAACACCTCGAAACCGAGCGGGGTGACCTGGAGCCGCTTGCGGCGGGCATCGTGTGGATCCGGCCGGCGGGTCACGTATCCGCGCTCCTGCAACACCTGGATGGTCTTCGCCGCCGACTGCTTGGTGATCGACAGGCGACGGCCCAGCTCCGAGGCGCTGTCGGCGCCCGCGGCGATGGCCCGCAGGGCGAAGTCGTGGACGGGGCGCACGTCAGGGTGGCCGCGCTCGGCCAGTTCGGTGATCGCGGAGTCCACGAGCGCGCGGAAGCCGCCGAGCAGCAGGAGCGCGAGATCGGCACCGGAGCGAGACATGGGGCAAGAGTACGGCAACTCCTGGACAAAGACAGAATGGCTGTCTATATTTCGACAGTCAGACTGTCGAATCCAGAAGGAGAGAGCCCATGACCACCGCGCCGGCGAGTCGCCCTCTGCCCCAGGTCACCCACCACCGTGCCCACGTCAACGGAACGACCCTGCACTATGTCACCGCGGGAACCACCGGATCCGCGATCCTGCTGGTCCATGGGTTCCCCGAGACGTGGCACACCTTCCGCAGGCTCATCCCTCTGCTCGCCGCGAGTCACCGGGTCTTCGCCGTGGATCTGCGCGGCTTCGGCGACTCGGACGTCGCGCCGAGCGACTTCGACAGCAGGACGTCGGCCGAGGACCTGCACCACCTGATCACCCACCTCGGTATCGGCCCGGTCCATCTCACGGGGCAGGACATCAGCGGGGCGACGGTCTTCCGGCTGGCCACCGGGCACCCCGAGGACGTCCTCAGTCTCACCGCCATCGAGATGGGCCTGGCCGGGTTCGGTCTCGAGACGCTGGCCGACGTCACCCACGGCGGCGCCTGGCACATCGGGGCACTCACCGCGCCCGGCATTCCCGAGATGCTCCTGACCGGCCGCGAACGCGAGTTCCTCGGGGGATACGCCTTCCCCGCCATGACCGCCACCCCGGGAGCGATCAGCGATGCGGACATCGACGAGTTCGCCCGCACCTACGCGCGTTCCGGCGGCTGGCGTGGCGCGATCGGCCTCTACCGGTCGATGCTGCGGGAAGGTCCCGAGATCCGGAGTCTCGCCGAATCGCCCGGCCTGAACGTGCCCGTGCTCGCGATCGGTGCCGGTGGTGGCTCCTTCACGGCCGACACCATGTCCCGAGTCGTGTCGACGGGAATCAGCGCCGTCCAACTCGACGGTGTCGGCCATTACGCCGCGATGGAGGCCCCCGAGGAGGTGGCGAAGGCCCTTCTCGGCTTCGTCGGCGGCATCGACTCACCGAAAGACGGCCGTAAGGCGTTCGGTGAGTCGGACCGGTGACCAGGACGCGGGGGCCCGCCGGCGGACTCGCTCGCCCTCCTGGGGTGTTTGACCGGTATAGGCTACAGAGCTTCCCTTGTCCCGTACTCGCGTATAAAGTCCCTTTGGGATTTTCCGGGGAACGGGGAGCGCGTGCGGTATTTCACTTTGCGGCGCATGGTGGCGAGAATGGCCGCCGTCGGGTTGGCCGGCGTGGGGGTCGGGTCCGTCGGTGTCGGTACGGCGAGTGCGGCGTTCAGCCCGCAGGCCGGGCCGGTCTTCAACGACCCTGAGGGCTCATCTGCCCGGCAGTACGCGATCGTCCGGCAGATCGAGCACAACATCGATACCGCTCCCCGGGGCTCGGTCATCCGGGTCGCGGTCTACAGCATCAATCTCAAGGATTTCGCCGACAGGCTCATCGCCGCGCATAAGCGCGGAGTGTACGTGAAGGTCCTCATGGACCAGCACGCCAAGAATGCCATCTGGAAAGGTCTGGTGGCCGCACTCGGTAGCAAGGTCAGCTCCAAGAGCGCGAGCAGCTATGCGGCGCTGTGCTACGGCGGATGCATGAGTCATTACTATTCCGGCGGCGACCCGGTGGCGTGGCTCCACGCGAAGTACTATCTCTTCTCCGGCGGCGGCAGGCGCACCGTGACCGTCTCCAGCGCCAACCCCACCGACACCCAGGCGGAGGTCGCCTGGAACAACAGCTACACGGTGGTCGGCAACACGGGCCTCTACAACGCCTACGTCAAATACTTCACCGACATGTCGAAGGGCGCGACAGGCGCGCACAAGGCAAATTACTACTGGACGTACGGGTCGAACCCGAAGGCGTACTACTGGCCCAAGGCCAAGGGTGGCAGCGACACGATCCTGAGCTCGTTGAAGCTCGTCACCTGTTCGAAGACGTATCCCACTCAGGTCCGTATCGCGATGTTCGAGTGGACCGACAACCGGCTGTCGCTCGCCAAGCAGGTCGCCGCCATGGCGTCCAGGGGATGCAGGGTGACGGTGCTCTACACCAAGAGCGCGGTCTCGTCGAGCGTTCGGTCGACGCTGGCGAAGTCGAAGGTCGATGTACGAGACTCGACGCAGGGCAGGAACGGGAACGGGTATGCCGAGCACTACACGCATAACAAGTATCTGCTGATCGACGGCAGATACAACGGGGTGAGCGGACGAAAGATCGTGTTCACCGGCTCGGCGAACTACACCGCCAACGCGCTCTATCACAATGACGAGTCGGACCTGAAGATCACGAGTTCGGCCGTCTATCGCGCCTACCTGGCGAACTTCAACAGCGAGCTCGCGTCGGTCTCGTCCGTCGGCGCGAAGCAACGGGCCCTCGGGCAGAGCCCGACGATTCCGGTCGACCCCGCCGAAATGGCGGACAGCTGATCGAGTCCACCGGGCGGCGGCGGCCGTGGCGTCACGCCACCGCCGCCCGTGGTCTCAGCCGGTGATCTCGGCGAGTACCCGCAGGTCGTCGTCGCCCGGCGTCCACTGCCCGGCCTCGACGTTCGTGCGGATCTGCTCCGGAGAGGTCGCGCCGGCGATGACGGAGGCGACGGTGGGCTGGGCGGCGAGCCCGCCGATGGCCACGTGCAGCATCGACACGCCACGCTGCTCGGCGAACCCGCGGATCGCCTCGATCCTGTCCCAGTCCGCGTCGGCGTGCATGGCGCGCCGGCTGTCGCCGATGCGCGTTCCGGCCGGCGGCTCCTCGTCCCGCCGGTACTTGCCGGTCAGCAGCCCGGACTCCAGCGGGAAGTACGGAAGCATGCCGACGCCGTACGCCTGGCAGGCGGGGATCAGCTCGGCCTCGGGGTCACGGTGGAGCAGGTTGTAGTGGTTCTGCGCGCTGACGAAGCGGGCGCCGCCCGAGGCGCGGGCGACGTAGTCGGCCTCGACGACCTGCCACCCGGCGAAGTTCGAGGAGCCGATGTAGCGGATCTTGCCCTCGCGTACCAGTTCGTCGAGCGCGGTGAGGGTCTCCTCGATCGGGGTCACGCCGTCGGGGGCGTGGTACTGGTAGAGGTCGATGTGGTCGGTGCGCAGCCGGCGGAGCGACGCCTCGACGGCCCGGCGGATGTAGCGCCGGGACCCGCGCGCGCCGAAGTCGGGGCCGTTGGCGCCGCGCATGTCCATGCCGAACTTCGTGGCGAGCACGATGTCGTCGCGGCGGCCGGCGAGGGCCTGCCCGAGCAGATCCTCGGACAGGCCCGGTTCGGCGCCGTAGATGTCCGCCACGTCGAACAGGGTGATGCCGGCGTCGAGCGCGGCGTCGACGACCTTTCTGGTGCCTTCGAGCGTCTCCGTACGGGTTTTGGCGCGGCCCAGGTTGTTGCACCCGAGGCCGACGACGGAGACGACGAGACCGGAGTCGCCCAGCGGGCGATACGCCATATCGGACATGCCTCCGACCCTAATGAGGACGGCCGGGGGCCGGCGGCCAGGGGCGTCGTGTCGTACCGGTGATCTCCCGAAAGTGCGCTGCTCAGGGGGCGGGCGTGGCGAGCCACGCGTCGATCTCCCGGCGCAGCCGGGCCTTGGCCGGTTCCGGGGCGAAGGACGCTTCGACCCCCGCCCGCGCCAGGTCGGCCAGCACGGCGTCGTCGTATCCGAAGGCGGAGCGGATCCGGGCGTACTCCTCGGTCGTGGTGGTGCCGACGATGACCGGGATGTCGGTGTTCACCGTCACGGTGAGGCCGGCGTCGCGGAGCCGGGGCAGCGGGTGCGCGGCGAAGGACGGCGCGAGGCCGAGCGCGACGTTCGACGAGGGGCACACCTCCAGGGGCAGGCCCCGGTCCCGTACCTCCGCGACCAGGTCGGCGTCGTCGAGGACGCGGATCCCGTGGCCCAGCCGCTCGGCGTGGCCGACGGTGATCGCCTCACGGATGCTCTCCGGCCCGCAGGTCTCCCCCGCGTGGTGGACGAGGTGGAGGCCGGCGTCCCGCGCCGACGCGATGACCTCGGCGAACGGGGCCAGCGGGTGGGCCTCGTCCCCGGCGAGGCCGACACCGACGACACCGCGGTCCGCGTACCGGGCGGCCAGCTCCACCGTGCGCCGGGCGCGGTCCACCGAACGCCGCCGCGAGTGGTCCAGCAGGACCCGGCACTCGATGCCGTACGCGGCCTGCCCCTCGGCGAGCCCATCGAGCACCGCTTCGAGCGGCATCTCCGGACGGCCCAGACGCTCGCCGTGCGCGGCCGCGGTGAAGGTGACCTCGGCGTACCGCGTGCCCTGTGCGGCCTCGTCCGCGCAGAACTCCAGGGCGATGCGCCGGAAGTCCTCCGGCCGGCGCAGGCAGTCGCGGACGAGTGTGCCGAGTTCGGCGAACCGGCCGAAGCCGTCGAAGACGACCGGTCCGTCGGCGGGCGGTGCCGGCACCGGGACGCCGTTCGCGGTGCCGATCTCCTGGAGCGTCGCCCAGCGAATGGTGCTCTCGAGGTGGACGTGCAGGTGAGCTTTTGGCAGGCGGGTCAGGTCGCGCACTCGCGCAGCATAGGGACTGGATTTCGACGTGTCATCCGATTTATCCCGCGACCACCGGCGCTGACGTCGCGCCGGATCGGGTGATGCCGGAAACCGGGTAATGGCGACGTCAAGGATCGGCGAGCGAAAGTCGCGCACTCGATTGCCCGGCATTTACCTCCCCGGTTCCCGCGTGGGCTCTCCCGAGTCCTGCCGTGGGAAACGGGGCGGCCTGGCTGGGCCCGGCTTTACCTATGGCATCGGCGTCACCCGGTGGGCCGGAAAGGCGGTGTTAGCCTTTCCACCGGTCAGCAAGAACCTTCGAACTTCTCGAGATCACCGGCCACCTGGAGAGTGCGTGAAGCGGTACGACCCGTACGCGTGGATGGTATTTCACGCCCCGCGTCCGAATCACCGCTCCAGCATCCAGGTTCCCGCCTTCGCGGACACAATGACCGTATCTCGTCAACATTCCGATCCAACGTGATCGTGCGATCCCGCCGCGACGGAAAACCACCCGCATCATCACTGCAAAACAGACACCCTTGGGGGACCAATGCGTAAATGGACTGTTCGCGCCGCCCGCGCCCTCCTCGTCGGAGCCGCGTTCGCGGCGGCCGGCGGCGGCATCGCCAACGCCGACAACAACACCACGAGCGGCGAGCGCAGCCTCCTCGGCGGCGTCCTGGCGGACGCGACCGCCCCCGTGACCGCCCCCGTGATGGCCCCGATCACCGCCAACAACCTGCTGAGGGGCGCCACCGTGAACGCGGCGAACGGCAACGCGCTCAACGCGCTGAGCCCGCGCTCGACCGCGGCCACGGGCGCCACCCAGCGCCTCAGCTACATCAGCCACCGCAGCCACAGCATCGAGGCGACCTCGATCGGCCGCGATGACAAGGTCAGCGCGCCCGTCACCGTCCCGATCCTGATCTGCGGTAACGCGATCTCCGACAAGGGCCTGGGCACGGCGGCCTGCCACGGTCACTCGACCATCAGCAGCGGCAACATGCCATCGCAGGCGACCGCCGCCTGCCCCGCCACCTGCTCGTCGTCCACCAAGGTGACGGCCGAGCCGGCCAAGCCCGCCGCTCCGGCCTGCCCGGCGGCCTGCGCTCCCGCGGCCCAGGCGCCGGCGAAGCCCGTCACGCACGAGGCGCCGGCCTGCGCCCAGGCGTGCGGCGCGCCGGTCGGAGCGCCCGTCGCGGCGCCGGCCTGCCCGGCGGCCTGCGGCCAGGCCGCGGCGCCGAACACCGGCTCCTCGGCGACCCACCTGCTCAGCAACGACCGGGTCAGCGCCCCGCTCACGGCGCCCATCACGATCTGCGGCAACGCAGGCGCCATCCGGGGCCTGGCGGCCGCGGCCTGCGACGGGAACGCCTCCTTCGCCCGGGGCGGCAATTCCTGACCCCGGAAAGTCCATTCCGTCCGGCCGGTTCTCCGGCCGGGCGGTTCTCTTTTCTGGCCAGAGAGACCGCCTTCCCCTGTCAGGCAGGGGGAGGCGGCTTTTCGTTTACCGGTGCCTGGCCTATTCCAAGCCGGCGCTGACTTGTCGCCGACGAAGTCCATGCCGTAATCCGGATAGCGGGGATTGCGGCGAAAAGGGTAATGGTACGTGGCCCTCCTTTCCGGGTAGATGCTGCGCTGAAAAGACTCACTCGCCATTTGGAGGATGGTGGATGAAGTCGATACACCACGACCGCGTTCGGACCGGTAAAGCGCGCATCGGCGGGGCGCGCCCCGCTTTACTGCGATACCCGGTGATCGGCGCCAGCGTGCTCCTGGCCTTGTGGACGCCCGCCGGCGCGGCCGCCCGGGCGGAGCGCGGACACGCCGTCACCGCGGTCTCCGGGCCGACTCAGCGGCAGTTCCGGATCCTGCACGCCTATGAGCGTTACCTGGCCAGGACCACCGCCCAGCGGGCCGCGGCCCGCCGGGCCGTTCGATTCGCCTACCGGCAGATGGGCAAGCCGTACCGGTTCGGCGGGGCCGGGCCGCGGTCGTACGACTGCTCGGGCCTGGCGATGGCGGCCTGGCGGAGGGGCGGAGTCAGCCTGCCGCACCGCGCGGACATCCAGTACCACATGATCAGGCGCAAGGTCCCGATGAGGAGCCTGCGCCCCGGCGACCTGGTCTTCTTCTCGGGCGCGAGCCACGTCGGCATCTACGTCGGACGCGGCCGGTTCGTCCACGCGCCGCACACCGGGACGGTCATCCAGCGCGGTGCCCTGACCGGCTGGCGGCGCCGGGCCTTCGCCGGTGCCGTACGGCCCGGAGCGCCCGCGTACCGGGCGTGGCCTCGCTGGGTCAGGACCCTCGCGGGCCGTCCCCGGCGGCGGGTCGCCGGGTCGGTCTCCGTGCCGGCCCGGCCCGCGACCTGGAACGGCCCGGTGTCCGTACCGGTGTCCGTACCGCGCCGTCGGCCGGACACCGCGGACGGCCCGACGTCCGTTCCGGCGCCGCCCGTGGCCGTCTCACCCGCCCCCAGCGAATCGCCGGTGTCGCCCGGTGCTTCTCCGGGGTCGTCCGGTGGTTCTCCGGGATCGCCCGGCGGGTCCTCGGCGCCGCCCGGTGGACTTTCAGTGCCGTCCGGCGGATCGTCCGCATCCGGTCATTCCGGTTCGCCCGGGACCTTGCCGGTCGCACTTGTAGACTCCGCACCCGTGACCGGGTGACCGTTCGCACCAGGCCGATCGCTACCTGTTCCGATTCGGGCGGGTAGCGACGGCTTGGCCGCCGACTCCCGACTCGCACTCTTCTGCAAGGTTTATTTGCGATGTACCGGGCAAAGTGCGTTACGGCTGTCGACAGGGGCGATACATGAATAAGAACGATCATTGGTCGGAGCGCCGGCCCGGCCTCAGGCGCTGGGGACCGTCGCGGGACGACGCACGTCACGCGGTGATCCGTACGCTGGTGGCCGAGCACGTCCACCTGCTCCGGTTAGGGCTGTCCGCCTGCCTCGACCGGGAGCCCGACATCAACGTGGTCGCCGACCTGTCCGACGGGGAGGCCCTCGGGCCGGCGGTGGCGGCGCTGAGCCCCGCCGTCGCGGTCATCGACGTCGACCTGCCCGGCCCGGCCGGGTCGACGGGCGTGGCACACCTGCGCGAGTTGACCGCAGAGTGCTCCGTGGTGATGCTGGCCGACCGCGGCGATCCCCTGGGCGTCCGCCGGGCGCTGGCCGTCGATCCGCTCGGGCTGCTCAGCAGGCAGGCGCCGGCCGACGTCCTGATGCGCGTGGTCCGGCAGGTCGCGGCGGGCCGCCGGATGATCGACCCGGAGCTCGCCGGCACCGCCCGCGCCGTCGAGGAGAACCCGCTGACGCCACGCGAGGTCGAGGTCCTCCGCATCGCGGCGAACGGGGCGACGACCGCGGAGATCGCCGCCCGGCTCTCGCTGTCCGTCAAAACCGTGCGCAACCACCTGTCGAGCGTGATCACACGGACCGCCGCCCGCAACCGGATCGACGCTATCCGGATCGCCAGTGAACGGGCGTGGCTTTGAAGGCTCTGCGACGGCATCCCGGACCGGCCCCTCGTCACGGCGCCCCGTCACGGTCCACCGGTCACGGGGCGTCCGGTGGCGAGATCGCGCCGAGCGCGTCGAGCAGGTCCATGACCGGCTGCAGCTTCTCGTACAGCAGCAGGATCGGCTCGCCTGGCGCGGACACGCCGAGCGCGATGCCGACCGCGTCCTTCAGGTCACCGGCCGGGTGGACGTGGACGCCGGGGCGGGCGTCGACGAGCCCGCGCGTGATCAGCCCGGCCATCTCGCCGGGCCGTCTGCCCCGCAGGTCCTCGTCCTCGTACACCACGACGCGGCCGAAGGACCGGGCGACCGCGCGGGCGGTGTCGATCACCAGCTCGTCACAGCGGTCGCCGGGCAGGGTGACGGCGGCGACGCCGTCCCGCCGCCACACCCGCCGCGTGAGCTCTCCGACGGCGGCGACGGCCGCCGGGTTGTGGGCGTAGTCGACGACGATCGGGCGGTCCTCGAGCCGGAACGTGCAGCCGCGTCCCGGGTTCAGGTCGTACGGGTCGAAGGTCCGCAGTCCCCGCGCGACCAGGTCGGCGGGCATGCCGAGGGCGCGGGCCGCCGCGGCGGCCGCGAGCGCGTTGCCGATGACGTGCCGGGCGAGTCCGCCGAACGATCCGGCGACGTCCGCGGCCGGGAGGATCGGCGACCGGGCGTCCCCGTGCGCCTCGGTCAGCGCGCCGTCCTCGACGAAGTACGCGATCCCGCCCGCCCGCAGGTGCCGTTCGACGGGCGGGGCGTCCGCGGCCAGGGCGAAGTAGCGGACGACGGGGTCGCGGTCCCGTACGCGCGGGCGGTCGGCGAGCGCGGCGGTCCGCGGATCGTCGGCGTTCAGCACGAGATGGCCGCCCCGGCGGATCTCCTCGGCGACGAGCGCCTTGATCTCGACGAGGTCGTCGACGGTGTCGATGTCGTCGACGCCGAGGTGGTCGTCGGTGATGTTGGTCAGGACGGCCACGTCGGCCCGGTCGTACCCGAGCCCGCGCCGTACGATGCCGCCGCGCGCGGTCTCCAGCACGGCCGCGTCCACGGTGCGGTCGGCGAGGACCATGGCCGCGGACAGCGGGCCCGAGGCGTCCGCGCGGTAGACGAGCTCACCGCCGACGTACACGCCGTCGGTGGTGGTCATGCCGACGCGCCGGCCGTCCTGGGCGAGCAGGTGCGCGATCATCCGTACCGTCGTGGTCTTGCCGTTGGTGCCGGTGACGGCCACGATCGGCACGCGCCCGGACGTGCCGGGCGGGTACAGCCGGTCGATGATCTCGGCGGCGACGTCGCGGGGCCGTCCCTCGTACGGCGCGAGGTGCATGCGCAGCCCGGGTGAGGCGTTCACCTCGATGACGCCGGTGGCGCCGGCGTCGGCGGCCAGCGGAGCGGCGATGTCGGGCAGGCGCAGGTCGATGCCGCAGATGTCGAGGCCGACGGTGGACGCGACGCGGCGGCAGAGCCGTACGACGTCGGGGTGGACGCGGTCGGTGACGTCCTTGCTGGTCCCGCCGGTCGACAGGTTGGCGTTGCGGCGCAGCGTCACGACCTGGCCGGGGTTCGGCACGGAGTCCGGGGCGAGGCCCTGCCGCGCGAGGTGCGCCCGTTCGGTGTCGCCGAGCGTCAGGCGGGTGAGCGGCCGGTCGTGGCCGTCGCCGCGCGCCGGGTCGGTGTTCGCGGCGGCGACCAGGTCGGCGATGGTCGACCTGCCGTCCCCGGTCACCCGCGCGGGGCTGAGCTCGGCGGCGGCCACGACGCGGTCGCCGACGACGAGCACGCGGTGGTCACGGCCGGGGACGTACGCCTCGACGAGCGCCTCGCCTCCCTCGGCGGACGCGGCGCGGAACGCCGCGGCGACCTCGGCGGGGTCGGTGAGCTCGATCCAGACGTTCTCCCCCTGGTGGCCGGCGAGCGGCTTGACCACGACGGGCGCGCCGATCTCCTCGAACGCGGCGACCGCCTCCTCGGCGGTCGTGACGACGACGCCCTCCGGGACCGGCAGCCCGGCGCCCTCCAGGAGCCGTTTGGTGAGCATCTTGTCGCCCGCGGCCTCGACGCCGATCGCCGAGGTCCGGTCGGTCATGGCCGCCCAGACCGTGCGCCGGTGCCGTCCGTACCCGAGCTGCAGCAGGTTCAGGTCGTCGACCCGGCGTACGGGGATGCCGCGCCGCCGGGCCGCGGCGGCGAGAGCGGCGGTGCTGACGCCGAGGCTCGTCCGCTCGTGCGTCGCGGCGAGAGCGGCGAGCTCGGCACCGAACGCGACCTCCCCGTCGGTCAGCAGGCCCGTCACCGTACGGATGGCGAGCGCGAGGAGGTCACCGACGAGCGGCGTCTCCGCGGGCTCGTCCACCGGGCGTTCGAGGATGAGGTCGTAGTGTCCCGGCGTGCCGGCGTAGACCGTACGGCCGAAGCAGACGTCCCGGCCGATCATCGCGGACAGTTCGAGCGTCACGTGCTCGGTGACGTGCCCGAAGTACGTTCCACGGGCCATCGCGGCGAGCAGCCCGCCGGGCCGGCCCGCGGAGCAGTGGTGCTCGGCCAGGCCGGGCAGCGCGGACACGAGCCGGTCGGCGAACCCGGGGAAGTCCGTGGTCTCCCGGCCGGTCAGTTCTCCTAAATCGAGGCGGGCGATCACCACCGGCCGCGCGATGTAGACGTTGGGACCGTTCAGCCGGCGCAGATGCTCGAGGTGCATGGTCACTCCTCTGCTGCGGGTACGGGGCCGAACCACGGTTTGCGCTGTTCCATGTCGAACCAGCAGCCGGCCGGAAGGAGATGGAGACGGACGTCGAAGAGCGCCATCGGATCGTCGTCGCACTCGGCGTAGCCGACGGTCGCCTGGTCGGCGTCCACGATGGTCACGACCCCGCTGCCGATCACCTCGAAGCGGCCCTCGCGGACCACGATCGCGGTGTCCTCGTCGATGCCGACGCCGAGCCGCAGGGTGTCGAGCGCGATGCCGCTGAGGAGACGGGGCAGCCGGCCTCGTTCGGCGAAGTGCATGTCGATGAGCACGTCGTCGAGGAGCCCGAGCCCGGGTCCGATCCGTACCGTGGAGGCGGCGACCTCGTGACCGTCACCGCCGAGGATCATCCAGCGGCCCATCGCGGTGGCGCCCGCGCTGGTCCCGGCGATGACGAGCCCGTCGCCGTTGAGCCGCTGCCGCAGCAGGGCGTTGGCCTTCGAGCCGACGAGGCTGCGGATGCGGGACTGGTCGCCGCCGCTGAACAAGACGCCGGTGGCCTTGCGGAGCACGTCGAGCGAGTCCGTGCTGTCGGCCACGGCGCGGTGCGGGAGCCGGAGTTCGGTGACGGAGGTGACGCCGAGCCGGTGGAACACCTGGGCGTACTCGGCGGCCACCTGTTCGGGCTTCTCGGTCGCCGTGGTCACGACCACGATGCGGGATTGATCCGCCCCGGCGAGGGAGACGAACTCCTTCAGCGGCCCCGTACCGCAGGTGCGGTTCTCCGCGCCGCCGATGACCAGGAGCCGGCCGTCGCGGCGCTCCTCCTCCGTTATGTCGGTCACGACAGCTAGTTACCCTAATGTCACTTGAAGTAGTCGAATGGATCGCCGCCGGACCGGAGGACCGGCCGAATCAAGATCATCTTCGTTAGACTCCGGCCATGACCGAGAGGCCGCCGCCGGGGATCGACGTCTCGGTGCCGAACGTCGCACGCATGTACGACTACTGGCTCGGCGGCAAGGACAACTTCGCCGCCGACCGGGCCGCGGCCGAGGAGGTCGTCCGGATCTCCGAGGGCCGGGTCCTGCGCGGAGTGCGGCTGAACCGCTCGTTCCTCGGCCGGGCGGTGCGGACGGCCCTCGACGCGGGGGTCCGGCAGTTCCTGGATCTGGGGTCGGGGCTGCCGACCCGGGAGAACGTCCACGAGGTGACGCTCACCGCCGCCCCGGAGGCGAGCGTCGTCTACGTCGACAACGACCCGGTCGTACGGCTGCACGGCGAGGCGCTCCTGTCGCGGGAGGGCCGTACGCGCTTCGTCCAGGAGGACCTTCGCCGGGTGGAGGAGATCCTCGGCCACCCGGACGTCCGGGCCGTCATCGACCTGGACCGGCCGGTCGCCGTCCTGCTGGTCTCCGTGCTGCACTTCGTGCCGGACGAGGACGACCCGTGGGCGGTCGTCGCGCGGTACCGCGACGCGGTCGCGCCGGGGAGCCACCTCGTTCTGTCCCACCTGTCGTCCGACCCGCATCCGGAGAAGATGGCCAGGGCGGAACGCGTGTACGAGGGCGCCAACGCGCGGCTCGGCGCGCGCGGCCGGGACGCGATCCTCCGGTTCTTCGACGGGTTCGAACTGCTCGATCCCGGATTGGTCGGGCCGACGGAATGGCGCCCGGAGCGTGATGAGGCGGCGGGCGAAAAGTTCGCCGGCGTCGTGGGTGTGGCCGTCAAGCGGTAAGGTCGCGGGCAATTACCCTAAAAGCCGCAAAAACTGGACTTATGCGTAACGCCCTTCGCCGAACCGCCTGCCGCCTGCCTTCCCCGTCGAGGCCGACGCTCCCTTCCCGCTGCCGGTTACGACCCGCTGACCTGGCACTCCACGTCCGTCAGCCGTAGTGATCCGACAGATCGCCTATCTCCTGGGTAACCTTCGGCTTACCTTAAGGAACTCTGGGTGCCGTTCTCGCGTCTAAGGGCTGCTGGCTTCGCCGGTCACCGGAAGGACGTGAGGAAGGTACGGAAAAAGAGGGGCGCCGGTCATCCTCCCAGAGGCACACTCTCTCCCGAAGTGGAGCGAATGGGGGCGCATAGCCCAGTTTGCTTTGGAGGTGTCCATGCCGCTCACGGACGTTCACACTGACGTTCGCCTTACCTACCGCCTTGTCCTGGCGGTGGACGTAGAGAAATATAGCGCGCGCGACGCACGTGGCCAGCTGCGCGCGCAGACCGATCTACGCACCATCCTCAGCCTGGCCGCGCAGGACGTCGGGCTCGACCGCAGCCTCTGGTACGAACAGCCCAGCGGCGACGGGGAGCTCGCCGTGCTCCCCGAAGACGTCGACGTCTCCCTCGTCGTCGGCGACTTCACCCGCCGGCTCGAGACCATCCTCGGCGAGTTCAACGCGGAGCGGAGCGGCGGCAGGCGCCTGCGCCTGCGCGTCGCGCTGCACCACGGCACCCTCACGCCGGGTCCGTTCGGCCCGGCCGGCGACGCCCCCATCGTCGTCAGCCGGCTGCTCAACGCCAAGCCGCTGCGCCGGCTGCTCGCCGACCAGCAGCACCGGGACGTCGCGCTGATCGTCTCCCAGACGCTGTTCCAGGACGTCGTCCGGACCGGCTTCTGCTCCCTCGACCCGCGCGACTTCCAGGCGGTACGGGTGAACGCCAAGGGCGTGCTCTACCACGGTTTCGTCCAGCGGCGCGCGGCCGAGGAGCAGGTCGTCCAGCGGCGCGCGCTCGAGGAGGACATCGTCCAGCCGGTGCTGCGAGCGCTCGGCGAGCCCGGTGGCGCGAACCTCGTCGCCCTGCCCGGCGGCCGGGGCTGACCACCGCGGTACGGCATCCCGTGACTCAGAAGACCGAGAGATCCCAGGCGACGGTGACCGCGGTGGAATGGCCCCCGCCGTCGGTCACCGTCACCACGGTCTGACCGGGCAGCGTGATGGTCTGCCGCTTCACGATGACCTGGATCGTGGCGTGCTCACCGGCGCCGATCGAACCGCTCACATTGGACAGGACGATGTTCGGGTCGGAGTTGGACGCGCTCCACCGAACCCCGCCGGCCTTGGCGGTGAGGCCGATCTCGCCGATCGTGCTCCTGCCCTGGATGTGAACCGAGACGGGCGACACCACGAGCCTGCCCGGCGGTTTCGGCGACGACTTCGGCGGCCGGTGCGACCTGCTCGGCGTGGGCGACGGGATGAGCTGCGGCCCGGTCTCAGGGGCCGCCTGCCCCTGAGAGCGCGGCGCGGCCGGCGGCCGGGTCACGACCGGATCACCGGAGGGCGGCGTCGTCCGGGCGGACGGCGTCGTCGGCCGCGGCTTGCCGCCACCCGGCCACTGCAGGTCCGGTACGGCCACGTCCGGGCCGATGAACATCATCACGGCGACGGCGGTCGCCAGCGCCGCCACCGACCCCCCGCTGGCGAACGCCCAGCGCCGCGCCAGCCGGGACGGCGCGTCCGGCTGCCGGGGCATCCCGTCGGCCGTCAGCGCGCCACCGCGCGCGGCGATCTCCGTACGGTACCCGGCGAGCTCCGGATCGGTCCCGGCATGCAGCACGCGGTGCCGGAGCGCCGCGGGCGGTTCGGGAACCGCGACGGCCGCGACGACCTTCTCACCGTCGGGCGACTGCTGCGTGGCACGGTGCAGACGCCGCTGGGCCCGCAACGTCGTGACCCCGAGCGCGGCGGCCAGGTCCTCACCGGTCAGATCGTGCCGGTGAACGAGGAAGAGGACCTCCCGGTCGAAGAAGTCCAGCCGGGCGAACGCCTCATCGTCCGCCATCGCGGCCGGCCGCTTACGGAGCAGGCAACGCCGCCGGGCCGCCGCGTACAGCCAGGCACGGAGCCGCTCGCGCTCCCGCAACCGCGGGGCGCGGCGCGACGCGTCGATCAGGGTGTCGTGCACGACGTCCTCGGCGGCCTTGAGATCACCGAGGAGCGCCGCACAGTAGTCGTAGAGCCGCTCGGCGTAAACGTCATAGAGCGTCGCCAGGGCCTCTTCGTCCCCATCGTGCAGCGCCTTCACCAGGCGCCTGTCGGCGGTGGGGGCGAACGCGGACCACCTTGCCATGCACGTACTCCAGGTATCGGACGGCGCGGCTCTCTGTTTACACCAGTGTCAAGGATAGGTCACAAGATCGCCCTAATTACCGCAAAAGCCGTGACCTCGATGTGTCCTCCGGCGTGCACGAACGCGGATCTTCCTCGGAGAACAGCGGCCGCAATCCCGCGCCGGATCATCACCCCTGGACGCCCGGCACCGGGAGCGTGTCCTGCACGGTGCCGTCCACCAGTGCACCGCGGCCCGGCCCCGTGCGCGTCCCGTACGAGCGTCAAGGGCGTCGCCGGCGGGCCGCGCCGGTATCCGATTCGCGCGTCCACCCGGAGTGCCGCTACACTCGTCCACGCCAGCAGCCGTAGCTCAACGGATAGAGCATCTGACTACGGATCAGAAGGTTGGGGGTTCGAATCCCTCCGGCTGCGCCCAGGAGAGGCCTGTTCCGATCATGGAACAGGCCTCCTTGCTAAGAGGTTTGCTAACACAGACCGTCCTACTACGCACCTCGGCTCGTATGGTGCACACGCCGACCGTCCCGCGAGTCGCTCGTTGATCACCCGTCTGTGCCAGATGCGGTGATCGAAAGAGACACGAGCGTGCGACTATCCCGTCACGACGGCGCCCCAGCGAGTCTGATCCTTCCGATGTTGATGCAGGCGCGGATCGGATGGCTGAAAATGGCTGTATGACGGGGCGTGTACGGGTGTGGGCGGGGAGCGTCGTCGGAGTACTGGCGCTCGTGGGTCTGGCCGTCTACTTGGGAACAGTGGGCCTAGACAAGGCTGACAAGTGGGCCAGTGTGATCGGCGTATTCGTTGCGCTGGCGGCATTCGGGGTCTCGCTGTACGGCCTGCTGTCAGGAAGACGCAGCGATATCAGCGGACCTGCGTCGGCGCAGGTTACGCCGTCAGGGCAGCAGTCGATCAGTGTCGATGGCGGTAACAGCGGGATCTCCTCTACCGGCGATGGCGCAACCAACATTCAGATGCGGGCCGAGGCATCTGGGCACGGCAGCGTCTACCAGGCCGGCGGCGACCAGAACATCAGCTCATGACGAGCCCTCCGCCCGCGAATGCGGATGACGGGCATGCCCATGTGCGCATGGAGGGGGCGGCATCCGAATATGGACGCGTCTACCAGTCGTTGGGCGACCAGATCATCACCCAAGTCAACCTGCCCGAGCAGGCATTGCGACCTGTCGATCAGGTGGCGGCTCCACCTGGCTTGGCCAACGTGCCAGGGCATTCCCACACGTTCGTCGGTCGCGAAGACGAACTCGCCGACCTAGACGCGTCGTTGACGACCACTGGTGGAGTGGTAGTAGCCGCGGTTCATGGGCTTGGCGGAGTCGGCAAGTCCACTCTCGCCGCCCGCTACGCCGCCACAGAGGCTGGCCGACTGAACCCGGTCTGGTGGATCACCGCTGACACCGCTCAATCCGTGCAGGCTGGCCTAGCTAGTCTCGCGGTCGGACTGCAGTCTGAGTTGGCAGTGGGGTTGCCGCTAGAGATGTTGGCTCAGCGCGCAACGAGGTGGCTGGCCGCTCACGAAGGGTGGCTGGTGGTGCTGGACAACGTCACCGACCCTGCCGATGTTGAACCGCTGCTGAACCAGACGTTGACGGGTCGGATCGTAGTGACCAGCCGACTAGCGGAAGGCTGGCACCGTTATGGCGCTCGTGTCTTGCGGCTGGACGTACTGACTGAAACCCAAGCTGTCGACCTGCTAACCCTTATTACCGCCCAGGGTCAGTCCGATGCGGACCTGGACGGTGCCACAGCATTGGTTAGAGAGTTGGGGTTTCTCCCGCTGGCCGTTGAACAGGCCGCCGCCTACCTACACCAGAGCCAGATTTCTCCCTGCGCCTACCTGGATCTGTTGGCCCAATATCCGGCGGCCATGTATGACGAGGCCGCACGCGGTTCGGACGCTAAGCGAACTATCGCGCGGATTTGGCGATTGACCTTGAACGAGTTGACCGACCTTCCGTTGGCTGGTGCGATACTTCAAACTTTTGCATGGTATGGACCAGAGGCTATCCCCCGTAGCCTACTAAATGGCATTTTCGAGCCTCCGCAGACCCAGCGTGCACTCGGCGCACTAGCCGCTTACAACATGATTGCACTCGACGGTGAGAGGATCTCAATACACCGATTGGTCCAAGCCGTCGCC
Source organism: Actinoallomurus spadix (assembly GCF_024055725.1). Taxonomy (GTDB): domain Bacteria; phylum Actinomycetota; class Actinomycetes; order Streptosporangiales; family Streptosporangiaceae; genus Actinoallomurus; species Actinoallomurus spadix. The sequence goes on from NZ_JAMXMX010000006.1 coordinate 347,361, forward strand.
CGTACTCCCGACCCGTCAGACCCTTATCGGCAGGCGGACGACATCAATAACGCTCGCGACCTAGCCACCGCCCTGTTGGTCGCTGCCTTGCCTGATGACTATCAAGACCCTGCTAAGTGGCCAGCTTGGCGATCGCTGCTTCCCCATATCAACGCTTTGCTCGCCCACGCGTCTCCCGATACTGATAGCACGGAGACTAGCCACCTGCTAAATCAAGCTGGCCTCTTTCTAGGCAGTCAAGGGCGTTCGGATAATGCTATCGGGTTCTTTGAACGCGCCATCGCGGCCGATAAGCGCCTCCGGGAGGATGATGATCCAGAGATATTTACGCCGCAGCACAACCTCGCAGTGGCGTATAGTGATGTCGGCGACCTCGAAAAAGCAATCCCCCTGCTTGAACGAATCCTTGCTGATCGAAAGCGAATTCTGGGTGTCGATCACATCGACACCATGACAACTCAAAACAATCTCGGCAGCGCCTACCAAGAGGCGGGTGACCTGGTACGAGCTGTCCGACTTCTCAAGCAGACCCTTACCGACCGCGAGCGGGTCTTGGGTTCCGATCATCCGCACACGCTCTCCTCTCGGAACAACCTCGCAAATGCCTATCGGGCTGCGGACAATTTTGCTCGGGCGGTTCCCCTATTCGAGCAGGCAGTTGCGGACCATGAGAGAGTCTTGGGTTCGGGGCATTCGCACACCATGGCTGTGCGGAGCAATCTCGCGGGTGCCTATCAAGGGGCGGGCGACCCAGATCGTGCGGTCGCAATACTCGAGCAGATTTTCGCTGATTCAGAAAAAATTTTCGGCGATGAAAGTCTGGAAACGTTGCGCGCACGGAACAATCTCGCGGGAGCGTGTCTAGAAGCGGGCGATCCGGAGCGAGCGATTAGGCTGTTTGAGCGAACCATTGCCGACAGTAATCGGATAAGAGGGAAAAATCATCCTAATACAATTGCATCCAAGGACTCCCTTTCGAGGGCATATCGAGACGCGGGTGATTTTCGTCAGTCGATCGCTATGCTTGAGCAAGTAATATCCGGTTGGAAAGAAACGATAGGTACTGACGATCCTAGAACGATCACTGCCCGACACAATCTTGCCCATGCCCATCAATTTGCTGGCGACTTCCGGCGTGCGGCGCAACTTCATCGGGACCTTATCCCTGACTGTATCCGGGTTCTGGGTCCGGATAACTTGGTGACAAGGTGTGCTGCTACATGGCGTGGTTGATGCGGCAAGACGGAATGATGTCGGGTTCTGAAAGGGGGAAAGGCTCCTTGGTGAAGCAAGGGCCTTTCCGCAGATGATCGGCAGTGACCGTCCTACGCGGCGGTGATTTGCCGGGCGAAGATGTCCGCCGCCTCCACGCGCTGTTCGTTGATCACGTGCGCGTAGACCCGGAGTATGGAGGGGTCGGCATGACCGAGGCGAGCGGCGACCACGTGGACGGGTATTCCGGCGAGCAGGATCATCGTCGCGTGGATGTGCCGGAGATCGTGCAGCCGGGCCGGCGGCAGTGCCTTGGCGGGAGTCGCTTTGTTGTGCCGGACGGTCAGGGGTGCGTAGGTGCAGGTAAGGCGGGTGTGTCAGCCGTCCGATGACGGGAGTATGTTCGGCGCGCTCTCAGAATCGCTCCATTTTTTCGAGTTCTCTGGCTCTCGCCAATATGGCCTGGAGCGTTATCGGTGCATGCTTGTAGGGGACTGAATCTGGCTCGAATTGGCGCGCAGCAAACTCACAGGCCGAGACCTCATACTCCCCGTGCGCGTTGATGGCTGGCGATTCGGCAGCGATATATGCGCGTCGCAGGGTGTCTCCAAGGGCGGACAGCTGTGAATCGTTGAGATTTCCGAGCGTGGCGATCAGTTCCTTGAATACTTTTTGCCTTCAGGAGTGAAGGCGACGCGCCCTGCTACGTTGAGTTCTCCGGGGGCTGTGAAGATTTGTGCGAGCGAATCTGCGGATTTTTTAACGTTTTCCGCATCGTAAACTATCTGACGTCGGTGGAAGAGGCGTTCGAGGTCAGGTCTTTCCCACCACTTGATCCTGAATGGTGGGCGGTTCTGTTGAACGTAGGTTCGGAAGTGGTCTTTCGAAGTGTCCGAAAGAAACCCGCTTACCATGAATAGGGCGATATCGGGGCGCTCGGCCTGTGCCTGGTTCAGAAGGCTTCCCAGCTTGATAGGGGGCACGCCGGTTTTGTGGTGCTTGCACTCGATTAACCATCTTTCGAAGCGCGAAATCTTGCCGATGTCCGTTATCGTGAGATACGCGACGATATCTTTTCGGCCATCTGCTGGACTCGACGTTCACGAAGCCGGAGCCAGTTCCTCAAGAAGCTACGGCATCTCGACCGGGGTCAGGGTCAGATCGCCGTAGGGGTCGATGCGCTCCAGCGTCGGCGCCTTGCCCCCGGACCCGCTCGATGAACCGGACCAGGACATCACTCGAATCGGTGAGCGCAACTCCGGTAGGCGCGGCCTTCCGCCGGCGAAGGCTGCTGCTGGCGCGGCTCACCTTCATCAGCACCACGTCGACGCCCATCACCGTGTCCCATCCTCGACTCGCTCACGCTCAATGATTCGGCCTCCGGCGGGGGCCTCAGGCCCCGGGATGGCCGCGCTGCCGGGCCTGAGCTGGGTGGGTGGTTGAGGTGGAAGCCTGGTCATCCCGCCCGCCTTCGTCCCAGGCAAGCCGAGCAGACCAAGCCCAGGGGTGCAAGGTCGTAGGTCCAGTGGGGCGCTCCACCTTGCGCCCCTGGGCCTGGCCCGCTCCCCGGAGGCTGGGACGAAGGCGAACGGGATGACCAGGCGGGCGCACTGGATCCGTGGCAGAGCACCGTACGCCAAGGTAACCAAGGTGCCTTAGCCGTTCGCAGCGCATCGGCTTGACTCGCTGAGTGGCCACAAGTAGCCAATGCACAGACTGTGCGATCTGTCTCATCTAGATTCCCCTCCGTAGCGCAGCCAGAGCTAGTCCGTGAGGGGCTTGTGTACGAAGATCGCGAAGATGAAGACCTTGAGGTGCGGAAGCGCGAAAACGATCGCGAGGTGGATCAGACACAGACGGCGCTTCGAGGTCTCAGGACTACTCAACGCCTTCGTGTGCTGTGGCTTATTGCGAGCCTCATCGTGGTCGGCTTTCTGGGCTGGGCGATGTTGGTGGGGGTGTGGACTCATTATCGTGGCCCCTTCACAATCCTCGGCCTTGCTGCTTCGTTGATCTCAACTGCGGGCGCGGGCTGGCAGATATTCAAAGTACGTCCGACCATAGCGTCAACGCAGTACGACCTATTGGTGCTGCAAACCAAAAGACTGCACTTGGCCGCCGAAGAGGAGGCCGATCCGGTCTCTGCTTTGCGTATCTACAGGTTGTCCGCCCTCGATGACGTCGAGCGATACCGCAGGCTCGCCCGACGCAACCGCCGATACAGCAACATACTTCAATGGGTGATAATTGTAGGCTCCGTCGCCGCGACAAGTCTTACGAGTGCTTCGACTGGAAGTGCCAGCAATCAGTCATATTTCCGATGGGCTGCGGCGGGCGTTAGTGCGTTGGTTAGTATATCTGCAGCATTGGTTGGTTATTTCAAGTTTCGGGAGCGCGGATTCAACCAGCAGCAAACTGCAGATGCAATAGAAAAGCATTATCGGGGTGCTGAGCTGCGAATTGATGACTACTCGGGTGAAGGCGAAGAGGACGTGTTGCGACGCTTCGCGGAGAACGTAGAGGCCCTGAAGGATGAACAGCGTAAGCGAGAGTTGCAACTAGAACAGTCCTCGGAGCGAGGCGAGCATCAGCAGTAGCCGCGTCGCCAGCGCTGGTTCCTGGGAGCCACGGCGGGAGCCACCGGCACGAACGATCTCGGCCGCAGCCGTACGAGTTCGGACAGCCGGAGTGACGCTCGCCGATCGTTTGGGTGCCTACGGATCAGAAGGTTGGGGGTTCGAATCCCTCCGGCTGCGCACAGGTCAAGGACCCCTCGTAATCTTGCGGGGGGTCTTTCTGCTAACGGGTCGTGTCCACGGTCACTCGACCGCCAGCGCGGCCTCAGCGGGACGCCTGTGCGTCGCGCGCCAAGCGGGGAGCAGAACAGCGCTGAGGGTCAGCAGCAGCGTGAAGATCGCCAGCGCGAGGAAGATCCACGGCCCGCCCGCAGGCACCACCGAGCCGAGGCGTTTGAGGCTGACCGGCACCAAGATCACGGCTGCCGCCGCGGAGCCGATGACCACACCGCTGAGCGCCACGAGCATGCCCTCCAACCCGACCATCCGCATGACCTGGGTACGGGTCGAACCGGCCAGTCGTTGCAGGCCGAACTCACGCCGTCGTGCGGTCACACTCGAGGCCATGGTGCTGGTCACGGTGATGGCCGCATACCCGGCGATCACCAACACCATGATGTAAATCGCGAAGTTGGCGGTGCGCTTCTCATCGTCGTACTCCTTGAGCAGGACGTCGCGACCCCCCACCGTCGCGCCTGCCGCTACCGCGGCGCCGTCCAGCCGCTCGACCAGCTGCGTGGTCGAGGTGTCGTTGTTCGCCTTCACCAGGATGCGCGTCGCGACTCCCTCCGTGGTGTGGGCGGCCAGGGTGTCGGCCGGCAGGAGGAGCGTGTCGTAGCCGTCCGGGGCGGAGAACAGGGCGGCCACCCGTACGTCGAGTGCCGTGTTGTCCCCCATACGTAGCGTGACCGGGTCACCGACGCCTACACCCAGCTGGTGGGCATGGGCTCTCTCGAGCGCGATCGTGTCGCCGCGCAGGGCGGCGAAGGCACCCTCGGTGATCTTCACCGGCGTGGTCGCGCCTGCTCCTTCGGCCGTGACGCCCTGGAGGGTCCAGCCCTCGTTCATCGGCGAATGGTCCTTCGGCTTCTCGATGAACCCGAGGCTGTTCACATACTCCGAGGCGCCGGCGACGCCCGGCAGGGCGTTGATCCGATGGACGAGATCGGGATCGACGCCGCCGGGGATGGTCAGGACGGCATCCGCGACGAGGTTGTCGGCGAATGCCCGCCGGTCGGCCTTGTCGTTCGTCGTCTGGAGATACAACATCCCGACCGACACCGTGATCAGCAAGATGACCGGCGCCATCACCGCCGCCATCCGGCTGCTGCGACCCCGCGCGTTGAGGATGGCGAGCTGCCCGGTCACGCCGCCGAGCGCATGGACGGGCCACTGGAGGACGAACGTGGTGATCCTCGTCAGCCCGGGCGCCAGAAGCGCGAACCCGAGACCCAGGAGGATCACGGCCGGTGCGCCTGTCGCCGGCGCCAGGGGGCCACTCATCACGACGATCGTCACAATCGTGAGCGCGAAGGCACCAGCCAGGAGCACCAATCCCAGGATCATCCGTCCAACGCCCGCGTACCGGCCCTCGACGCCGACCTCGGCCAGGGCCTGCGTCGGCTTGATCCGCGCCGCCCGTCTACCGGCGAGCAGCGCACCGGCCAGCGCGGCCACGATCGCGACCGCCGTCGCTGCCACGGTCGGAATCCACCCCTGATGGAACGCGATGCCGTGGGCGGCGATCCCCCAGTCGGCCAACTGGTCGAAGAGGAACCGGCCCAGCAGGTGACCCGGGACGTACGCGACGGCCGTGGCGACCACGGACAGCATCAGCGTCTCGCGGAAGATCAGGCGGCGCACCTGGCGCGGCGTCGCGCCGACGGCTCGCAGGAGCGCCATGTCTCGCCGGCGCTGCGCGATCGAGAGGCCGAGCATAGAGGCCACGCCGAAGATCGACACGAGAAGCGTGAACGCGGTGAAGACTCCGGCGAGCGCCATCACAGTGACACCGCTCGCCTGGGCATCGCGCAGTTCGGCTCGTCCACGCTCGTCGCCGACGAGCGTGATCGTCCGGTCGCCCACAACGGCGTCGATCCGCTTCCGCAGCTGCGCCACGTCCCGGCCCGGCTTCGCCTCGACCCCGATCGCGTCGACCGTGCCGGGCGGGGCTTCGCCCTCGAAGACGTAGCTTTCCGTCGTGCGGACGCCGTCGAGCCCGGCGATCGTCCGCTCCAGTCCGGCGTCGATGCGTACGCGCTCGGGCAGGATCGGTGGTTCGTCGGGGTCGCCGCCCGAGTCGTGGTACTCCTGATCACCGGCGACGACGATGTCCGCGGACGCGAGTTGCCGTGGTGGGACGGCGGTGCGGATCCCGGTCTCGATGAGGCCTCCGCAGGCCATCATGATGGCAGCCGCGAAGAGCATCACCAGCAGCGATGCGACGAACAGACTCGCACGGAACCAGAGTGTGCGCAGGGCGAGCCGCAGCATCAGATCCGCCCCTTCCCCGGCGCGGAGAGGTCGTTCACGAAGGCACCCAGATGGGTCATCCGCTCGGCGACCGACTCGGCGGTCGGTGCGTGGAGCTCGCCGGCCAGGCGGCCGTCGGCGAGGAACAGGACGCGATCGGCGTACGAGGCCGCGACCGGGTCGTGCGTCACCATCACGATCGTCTGTCCGGATGAGCGCACCGAGTCCTGCAACAGCGCGAGCACGTCTCGTGCGGTCCTCGTGTCGAGCGCTCCGGTGGGCTCGTCGGCGAAGATGACGGCGGGATCGCTGATCAACGCCCGCGCGATCGCAACGCGTTGCTGCTGTCCGCCGGAGAGCTCGGCCGGACGGTGATGGTGCCGCTGCCCCAGTCCGACCCGGTCCAGCACCGTGGCGACCTTGCGCCGGTCCGGCTTCACCCCCGCGAGCCGCAGCGGCAACGTGACGTTCTGGCGCACCGTCAGCACAGGCAGAAGATTGAACGCCTGGAACACGAAGCCGATCCGGTCACGCCGTAGCTCGGTCAACTCGGTCTCGCTCATCTCACTGATCTCGCGATCCTCCAGATGAACAGATCCCGACGTCGGCTGATCGAGCCCGGCCGCGCACTGCAGCAACGTGCTCTTGCCGGAGCCGGACGGCCCCATGATCGCGGTGAAGGTCCCTCGCCCGAACCGCGTCGTGACGCCATCGAGCGCCACCACCTGGTTCTCGCGCCGGCCATAGACCTTGCGGACGTCTGTCAGCCGAACCGCGTCGGCCGCCCGGGTGTTGTCCAACGTGTTGCCCTCGCCTCACGGCCCGACCTGTCGCCGGGCTCTCCAGCCATCGACTCTGGCCCTTCACCGCGACGGCGGGCATCGTCCGGCGACACCGTCCTGACCTGGTGCCGTCGCACCTGCACGAGCGACATCTGGTGTAGACGCACTACAGGCGTCACCGAACATCCGGGGAGAGGTCCGGGAGGGCAGGTGTGGAGGGCGACATCCCTTGCGCGGCCTGCGGGCACGCTCGCGCGTACCCGCAGGCTCTCTTCAACTTCCAACCCGACGATCACGCCTCATGTCACGGTCGAATTCGCCGTATAAACAAGTGCGAGGGCCCGCTGGGCCTGGGATTCTGTCGCATGATCCACTGGCGTCGTCCCCTCGATCAACTCCGACGAAACAGCGGATCTGAGCCTTGGTGCCGACGCGACGATCTCTACTGATACTCGGCGACCTCATTGGGTGATGAACCAGAACCATGTGAGCCGTGCTCTTGCAAGGAGGCTTTGCCAACTGGTTCGCCAGCTCGACCCTGGACCGCCGTGGACCGAGCTGGACGGTTCAGTCATCCCGCAACAGGCCGGCGGAAGTCTGTGACAGGTCCTCATGGGTGAGTACGGCTGCGGCCTGCCCTACGATCTGATGACCTTCGAGGAGTGCGGCCAGGTCGACGCCGAACGCACCGACGCGATCCGAGAGATTGCGTCCAGCCTGCCGCGCGGCCCGGTACCCGACGCTAAGGAGCCCCCCGACCGTGAAGATCATCGACCGCGTCAAGGCGTACATCCAAGAGAAAAAGGGACGCGACCCTCGCTCGACCGACTACCCGGCAGGCGGAGCGGCCGACCCCGCCCCGACCACGGAACCGGCCGCGGAGCCGGTCATTGAGGCGGCCGCGGAACCGGTCACGGAGTCGGTCACGGAGTCGGCGACGGAGACGGACACGGAGTCGGCTACGGAACCGGCCACGGAGTCGGCCACGGAAGCGGCCACGGAACCGGTCACGGAGTCCGCTACGGAGTCGGGCACGGAGTCGGCCGCGGAACCGGTCACCGAGTCGGCTACGGAGTCGGCCGCGGAACCGGCCACGGAGTCGGCCGCGGAACCGGTCACCGAGTCGGCTACGGAGTCGGCCGCGGAACCGGTCACGGAGTCGGCGACGGAGCCGGCCACGGAAGCGGCCACGGAGCCGGCCACGGAGCCGGCCACGGAGCCGGCCACGGAGTCGGCCACCGCGTGCCCGCGCTGCGGCGCGACCGGTGACGCCCCCTGCACGACCCCGTCCGGCAAAGCCACGAAGACCCACAAGGGGCGCGTGCAATGAGCAGCGGTGCTGCAGGCTCCGCCGTCATTTGGAAGGGAATGAGTACGCCGCCGGCCTATGCCAGACGCGGGTGGTCCTAGAATTGGTGACACTCGTGGCCGAGATCAATCAATAGTCGTTGACGTACGCTCAGGTCCGCCGACGTTCGCGACACGCCTGCTCACTCGCCCGAATGCAGACGTCAAAGGCCCCTCGCGTTCACGCGAGGGGCCTTTGCGCTAACCACGATCGGTTGTGGGTGTGTTGAGCAGATGCCATGAACCGTCGCGACGGGTGAGCAAGTCTCGTGTTAGCAGCAGACGTTTCTATGCGCGTTCCCGAACGCGTTCGATTGCGCTGTTGAGAGCGTCCGTCCCGCCTGTCACGTCGCTTCCGGTCACCATCAGCACGTCTCGTGCAGCTTCGCCGTCGCAGTGGCCACCTTGCCACCGCAGTGGCAACCTCGCCGCCGCAGTAGACCAGCGCTCGCCGCATATGCCCTTTCTGTCTGGCGATGCCGACGGCAACGATGAGGGTCACGAGCGGCCGGGCGAATGGTGCCACTGGTACGAACGCGGTCAAGCCGCACCGACGTGGGAGCCCGTTCCAGATCGGAAGGACACCAACGCGACGGCCGCCGGTGACAGTGTGGATACTGCAGGCTGGATCGCCGAGCAGATCGGTCTCGGCCGTACGTCGCGTTCGAGGAACAGCGGAGGATCGGCGGGGACTGACTTAGAACCGCTACTCCGATGTACGGTGGCACCGTGATCGTCTGATCTTTCCCGGCTTCAGCCATGGCCGGGCGAAACGGCTATGAGCGACGCCGTGCGGACCAAGGATCGTGGAGTGCCCGACGCGAACTCGCCATGGGACGAGATCGTCACCCGGCTGTGGATGGGCGGCCATCACTACCAGGACCAGGCTGGGGTTCGGCGATCTGCCATCGTCGGTAGTAGATCTCCGCTGCTCAGGACGCGCAACTCGTTCGAGGTTGCCCGTTTTTCAGGTCCGGTGGGGGCGACCAGTACGGCGCGCTCCCAGCTGCGGGTGAAACCGGCCTTGCGTAGGCTCTCAGACAGCCCAGTGGGGGGTGTCGTGGCTGTAGATCGTGATCGGTGCTCACGATAGCGGCGCATCCCCTCCGACTCGGCCGCCACTCAACGGCTGCGTCTTCTTGCTCGGCGAAGGCGTTCGGGCGTTGCCGGCCGTCGGATCAGCCCATGGTCGTGGATCCAGTGTCCGCTTCAGTGCGGGATGCCGGCGATGATGTCGCGGGCGCCATTGCGGGCAGTGCGGCGGCGACGTAGGCGCCCTGTCCGCCATGGCTTCGAACCCGTCTGGGCATGCTGTGCGGACCGGGTACCCACATAGGTGCTTCCCCCCGTGTGAACAGGTACCGCTCAGCGACAGGCTGGCAGATGCCGAGAGCAACCCCATCCAACGCTCGGTAATGAGCCAGGAGAATCATGCGTCAATACGAGCGCACGGCTGTCCGCCCGCCAACGTTCTGGACACAGAGCAAGGAATCGAGACGGCTCCGCAGCAGTGTGGTGATCTTCCGCAACCCCGGCAGGCTTGTCCGTCGGCGGGCGTATCGGTCCGGCGAACCGCAGTGCCCGGGAGCGGGCGGGACGAATCCGATCATCGAGCCCATCGCCCTCCGGCGAGTCTCCTGGTCGCTTCCTCCGTCGCCGCCCTCGGTGGCACGCGCCCGTCGGCTGACCGCCGATCAACTGGCCGGTTGGGGGTTCGCCGAGCACTGTGAGACGGCCAGACTGCTCATCAGCGAACTGGTCACCAACGCTCTGCAGCATGGCGCCGGCCCGATTCAGTTGGTCATCCGATTCCTCGGCGACGTACTGCGATTCGAGGTCGCGGACGCCGGCCCGGGGTATCCGAGCATGCGCCCGGTCAACGACGAGGACGAGAGAGGGCGCGGACTGAACCTGGTGGAGTCACTGTCCAGTCGCTGGGGGTGCGCTCGCGCGACGACCGGCAAGGTGGTCTGGTTCGAGCTACCCGCGGCATGACCGTGGAAAGCCGACGTGATCCTGGGAGCGACAGAGCGAGCCGGTCCTCGCGCACAACGTCACGGCTGATCAACGGGGTGCCCCGACATGATCCCGTCGTCCGGCCCCGGCGCGTCACGCGCCGCTGTCACCACGGCCGCGATCTGCGCTCGCGAGGTGAATCCGAGCTTGGTGAGGATGCGTTCGACGTGGCCTTCGGCCGTCCGCTGGGCGATCACGAGCTTGGCGGCGATGTCCTTGTTGCTCAGCCCTTGTGCGACCAGTTCCGCGACCTCTCGTTCCCGTGGAGTGAGCACAGGGAGATCCCCGCGCGCCGGTTGTGACGGTTTCGCCGGGACAGCGGCCGTCTTCTCCTCCAGCGCGAACGCGATCGCCTCGCTCAGGGACATGCCCGCGCCGCGCTCGAAGGCCGCCGCGAACGCCTTGGAATCCATCGCCTGGCGCGTCCGCGTCTCCGAGCACTCGTGGAACCCGGCGAGCCAACTGAGATGAGTCGGTGACGCGCCCATCAGTTGATCCAGCGCGTGGACGGCACCGAACAACCGGGCGGCGCGCGGGTGCTCGCCGCGCGCCTCGGCGAGCCAGGCCATTGTCGCCAGGCAGTACGTGCTGCCCCAGGGATCGTAGGAGAGCCGTTTGATGCGCAAGGCCTCCCGCAGGAGCGTGATGGTCCGGTGGTGGCAGCCACGCCGCCACCAGGTGAACGCGGTGGCCCACAGCAGAAGGGACTTCGACCAGAGTGCTTCATAGCGGTCGCACAGAGCCAGGCCCTGCTCGCCCAGGTCCCCCGCGTGGTCGGGATCGCGGAGAGTTTCGATGATGGTCATCTGATAGAGGGTGACCCACATGCCGTTGAGGTCATTCCTGGCGCGGTGCCGGGTCAGGACCTGCTCGAACAGCGACACGGCCCGGGCCGGGTCGGGCTCGCTCTGGAGCATCTCGGCCAGGGCGAAGAGCTGGGCGACCTGCGTGAGGGCGCCCTCGTCGCCGATCCGCTCCGCCATGCCACGGCATTCCTCGAGCATGGCCAGGCCGTCCGCGGCGTCACCTTGTAGCAGTGCGAGCCAGCCGCAGACGCACAGCCCCTTGTTCCGCGAGGGCCCGGGTCGCCGTTCCAGGGTGAGTGCGCGTTCGAGCCATCGACGGCCCTCACCGACCCTGCCGGAGACGAAGACCCAGTAATGCCAGAGGGAGGCGGCGATCTCCAGCCCGGCGTCCGCATGTCCGGGCTCGCTCAGGCAGAAGTCCAGTGCGGACCGTAGGTTGGCGTGCTCGGCCGACAGCCGGGCCCCCCACTCCATCTGGCGGGGGCTGAAGAAGTCCTTTTCCGATTCGGTGGCCAATCTCCGGTAATGGTCCCGGTGGCGGATCCGGACGGGGAGCGGTCCCTCCGGGGATGACGTCAGACGGTCCCATCCGTACTGGCGCACGATCTCCAGCAGCCAGTAACGCTTGCCGTTCTTCTCTCGGCTGACGATGGACTTGTCCACCAGACCCGTGATCAGCGCCGCGACCTCTTCGATGGCGATTCCCCCGCCGGACGCGACCCGTTCCGCCGCGGCCAGATCGAACCCGCCGGTGAACACCGACAGCCGTTGCCACAGCGTACGCTCGGCCGGCGAGCAGAGGTCATAACTCCAGTCGATCAGTGCCCGCAGCGTCCTCTGGCGGGGTAGTGCGGTGCGGCTCCCCCCGGTGAGCAGGCGGAAGCGGTCGCCCAGTCGTGCGACGATCTGATCCAGCGACATCGATCGCCGCAGGATCCCCGCCAGCTCGATGGCCAGCGGGATCCCGTCCAGAAGCCGGCAGATCTGGGCCACCGTCCGGCCGTTCGCGGCCGTGATCTCGAAATCCGGAACGACGGAGGCCGCCCGGGCGGCGAACAGGCGGATCGCCTCATAGCGCAGCAGATCACCTGGTTCCAGGGGCACGTCTTCCGCCGGTACGGACAGCGGGGGCACCTCGAACACGTGCTCGCCGGCGATTTTCAGCAGCTCCCGGCTCGTCGCCAGAACCCGCACGCCGGGAGCGGCCTTCAACAGCTTGCTCACCAGGATCGCGCAGGCATCCGCGAGGTGCTCGCAATTGTCGAGGACCAGGAGCAGCCGCCGGTGTTTCAGGTAGTCGATCAGCCTGGCCACCGTCGGCGCGGTGGAGCGGTCGCGCATGCCCAGCGCGGCGCCCACCGTCTCCGGTAGCGCCTCGGGATAGGTGAGTTCCGCCAACTCGACGAGCCAGACTCCGTCGGGGAATGCCCGGGTCACCTCCGCGGCCACCCGGAGGGCCAGTCGGGTCTTGCCGACCCCGCCGACGCCGGTCAGCGTCACTATGCGGGTCGACGAGAGGAGCCGCTTGACGTCGGCCGCCTCGTGCCGACGCCCGATCAGCTCTTCGACCTCCGCCGGCAGGTTGCCCGCTGGGCAGCGGGCCCTCGGACCAGCCATGATTACATCACGTTACACCCGGTACGTCCCGGAGCGCCGACGCTCCGGGCGGGGCGGTCCAGGCCAAAGCCCCCTTGTGTGATCGCAAGGAAGCTTTGACCTGAACCGTCCTGCGCGGCCGTGCTCAGCTCACGAGTGCCCGCCGTCGGCCCACTTCGCTGCGTGTTCCGTGACGAACTCGGTGAAAGTACGGGGCGGACGGCCGGTCAGGTCGAGTACCGCGGTGCTGACCTGGTCCTGCTCGCCGGCCTCGATGCCCACCTCCACGGCGGCGAGGGCCGCGGCGAACTCGGCGGGCATGCCTGCCGCGCGGTACTCGGCCGCCAGTTCGCCGGTGGTGATCTGCGCCACGTGGACCGGCTTTCGAGCATGCGCGGTGATGATCTCCGCCGCTTCCTGGTAGCCGAACGCCTTCGGGCCGGTGAGCAGGTAGTCGGACCGGTGGCCGGGCTCGGCGTCCGGGTCGGCGAGCAGGGCCGAGGCGGCGGCCGCGATGTCGCGTGCGTCGATCCAGCCGATTCGGCTGGTACCGGTGGAGGTGCGGATCTCGCCATGTCGTCGGATCCGCTCGCCCGTCGGGTGCGGGGGCAGGAAGTTCTGCATGAACCCGGACGCGCGCAGCACGATTCCCCCGGGTTCGTCCCGTACGTGCGCGGCCATTTCGGGGGTTCCGGGCAGCGGGATGGCGGAGCCGAGGAGTACGACACGGCGGATGCCGAGACGTCGCGCCTCGGCCAGGAACGGCCTGACCAGTGGCAGCTGCTCGACGCTGTTCACCGGAGGCACGATGAAGACCCGGTCGGTCCCGCGCAGGGCGGCCTGATGGGTGGTGGGGTCGCTCCAGTCGAACCTGACCGCGTCCGGGTCTCCGGCGGCGGGCGTACGGCTCGCCACGCGGACCGGCACGCCCTGGTCGCGCAGGAGCCGCACCAGCGCGCTGCCGGTCTTGCCTGTGCCGCCGGTCACGAGTACGCCGGTCATCGGGTGGCCTCCGTCCGCAGGGAGTCGAGCAGCTCCGGCAGGCTCCCGGCCGCGGCCGCGGTGGCCAGCGGGCTCCAGTAGTCCCGGTAGCGGGTGATCGAACCGTCTCGGGCGGTGCACACCACGATGTAGCCGACCTGGTACGGCTCACCGGTGCTGACGGTGCGCCCGTTCACGGTGAGCTCCGCGACGATGGTCTCCGGCTGCTCGGTGTGGTGCACGGTGAGAGCGGTGACCTCATGCATGTCCACCTGCTCCGGGAAGGCGGCGAGATAGTCGCGGATCGCCTCCCGCCCGACGCGCTGTCGCTGTGAGACGTCGACGGCGAAGGGGAACTCGGCGACGCCGTCTTCCGCGAACAGGTCGGCCACGGCGTCCATGTCCTTGCTCAGCAACAGGTCCCACATCAAGCGGAAGGTGTCTTCGATGGTAGCCGGCACGGCGGCCTCCGATTTCTGCACGGGGGTATGACCAGCTGAGACTGACCGCCGGTCGACGTGCGGGGGAACGGACGGCTGAGTCCCGGACCACCAGTACGTGGCTAAGGTGGTTGTCTGGTGAGATCGTGGAAAAAATGAGCAAGACCGGCCTCGCCGACTTCCTGCGCCGCCGGCGAGAGGCGCTTTCGCCCGACCGGGTGCCGGCCGCGGCGGTCCACCCGCCGGGGCAGCGTGCACGGCGCACCCCTGGGCTGCGCCGTGAGGAAGTGGCCGCGCTGGCCCACGTGTCGGTGAGTTACTACGAGCGGCTAGAGCAGGCCCGAGCGCCGCGTCCGTCCCCGGAGGTGCTGGCGGCGCTGGGGGGCGCGCTGCAGCTCACCGCTCCCGAACGCGAGCACATGGCACGGCTGGCCGGATATCTTCCGCCCGACACCGATACCGACACCGCCCGGGGGAAGGTGCCTGCGGACGCCCTGCGGCTGCTGGACCGGCTCGGGCCGATCCCCGCGTACCTGGTCGACGAGCGGCAGAACATCGTGGCCTGGAACGACGCGTCGGCCGCGTTGATCACTGACTTCGGGCTGCTGCCCGAGGACGAGCGCAACACCGTGCGGGTTTCCATCCGGCTGGGAGACACCGTCTGCTCGGCGCCGGCGGACGCGGAAGGCGCGTTCGCCCGGCAGATGGCCTCGCACCTGCGCACGGCCGGCATCCGCCACCCGGCCGACCGCGTCCTCGGCGAGCTGGTGAACGAGTTCGCCGCGCACAGCCCGGCGTTCGCCGCCGGCTGGCGCGACCACGACGTCCAACCCGTACCGGTGCTCCGCAAGATCCTGCGGCATCCCGAGCTGGGAGAGCTCGAGGTGGACTGCCAGACCCTGCTCGTGCCCGGCACCGATCTGCAGCTGGTGATGTACACGGCGGAACCCGGCAGCCCCAGCGCCGCCGCGCTCGCCCGGCTCGCATCCGGCAGTCGCTGACCCCTGCGGCCGGCCGGTCACACGCGGAGGGAAGCGAGCGTCCATAGGAATCTCCTATGGACCCTGCTGACTTTTCGTCTTTGCTTCCTGTCGTTTTCCGGCCGTACCGTGAAATCGGCTCGACGAGGTGCCCGCCGCGATTACTTGGGAAATTCGCGCTGAATGCACCGTCGGCTTGTTTCGACAACGGTTCACAAGCACAGGAGGACGGGATGTCGCTCACCCTCGACACCTACCGGTTGCTGGGCCGCTCGGGGCTGCGGGTCTCGCCGCTGGCACTGGGCACGGCGACCTTCGGCACCGAATGGGGCTGGGGCGCCGAGCAGGACGAGGCGCGCAAGTTGTTCGACCTCTACCTCGAGCGCGGCGGGAATTTCATCGACACCGCCGACACCTACACCAATGGCAGTTCCGAGCGCCTGCTGGGCGAATTCACCCGTGACAACCGCGAGAGCCTGGTGCTGGCGACGAAATACTCGACGCTGCGCCGGCCTGGCGATCCGAATTCCGGGGGAGGTCACCGTAAGAACCTGTTCGCGTCGGTGGAGGGCAGTCTGCGACGGCTGAACACGGACTACCTCGATCTGCTCTACCTGCACGTGTGGGACTTCACGACGCCGGTCGAGGAGGTGCTGCGCGGTCTGGACGACCTGGTCCGGCAGGGCAAGGTCCTGTACGTGGCGATCTCCAACGCCCCGGCCTGGCAGGTGTCGCGCATGCAGGCGATCGCCGACCTGCGCGGCTGGGCACCGCTGGTCGCGCTGCAGATCGAGTACAACCTGATCAACCGGGCCGGGGAGCGTGACCTGATCCCCATGGCGCGCGAGATGGGACTGGGCGTGATCCCGTATTCGCCGCTGGCCGGCGGGGTGCTCACCGGCAAGTACACCCGCGACGACCTGGCCGGGGCGAACGGCGCGTCCGACGAGAGTAACCGCAAGGACCTCAACCACGCCCTGGGCATGGTCACGGAACGCACGCTCGCCATCGCCGATGTCGTGAAGGACGTCGCCGCGGAGACGGGCCGTACCCCCGCCCAGGTCGGGCTGGCCTGGGTCCTGCGAAAGCCCGGCGTGACGGCACCGATCATCGGCGCACGCACTCCCGCGCAGCTGGAGGACAATCTGGGCGCCCTCGAGGTCGACCTCACCGACTCCCAGCTGGCCCGCCTCGACGAGGCTAGTGCGATCGAGCTCGGCGCTCCGCACGACCTGCTCGCCAGCGCCCACATTCGCAATGTGACCAGGGGCGACATGAAGATCGAAGCCCGTCGCTGACACGCGACCGAGCCCCGAGGACGGCACTGTCGCCGCCCTCGGGGTGGTCACCGGCCTACGCCGCGGCCTCCTGCGGGACTCGTTCTCCATGGCCCTTCCCGGCCGTCGGGACACCGGTGGAGGAAGCGGGCGGGCACCAGCTCTCCTGCCGCAGGAGGTCGAGCAGGGCCGTCTCCGCCGGGCCCGTGCCGGGCCGGACCGCGGCGACGACGGGCTGGGACACCACCGGGAACACCGGGCGCGTGAGGTGGCAGTGCCCGTCGGGCACCGCGGAGAACGGGACGAGCGTGGCCCCCAGCCCGTGGGCGGCCCAGTTCACGGCCGTCGCCGTCTGGGACACCCGGGCCACCGTGGTCGGGGCCAGTCCGTTGTCCTCCAGCACGTCCCGCAGCACGATGTCGAGCGCGCTGTCGTGGTCGAACCTCACCCAGGGGTCCCGCTCCAGCTCGCGCAGGTCGACCCGGTCGGCGGCGAGCTGCGGGTGCCCCGGACCCAGCACCACGACGAACTCCTCCTCGCCGAGGCGGTGGGCTTCGTACAGCTCTTCCCCGCAGGGCCCGGCCACCAGGGCGAGGTCCAGTACGCCCCGGCGCGCCAGCCGCTCCAGCTCGGCGCGGTTCGGCTCCTCGAAGACGGTGACCTCCAGCTGCGGGAAGCGATGGCACAGCGCCCGCAGCGCGCCCGGCAACTGCCGCGTGCCCAGACCCATCTGGGCCGCGACCACCAGCTCGCCCACCAGCTCATCGGCGCCGGCTCGCGCCGCCGCCTTAGACGTCGTCTCATTTGGTGAGTCGGCGGTAGCAGATGAGGGCCGCGGCGAT